>NZ_BAAHAC010000001.1:0-146323 GCF_054777875.1 Spirosoma koreense
GAAGGGAGGGGTGAGTAAAGTGGCCTGGAGAAATGTTCGACGCTTCATGGCAGGGGATTGGGAGTCTAGCTGAACCAGCCGGATCTGGTTTAGTGGTTTACTGAAGTAAGTTACCAAGGAGCTCAATAGGCTTGTCGGGAATTTTAGTAAGCGGAAAAGCACGCCTGTAGTAGCTTAATCAGCAGCCCCTACCCTGTGCGCTTGTAAAGCCTGGATTGGTTACTAAACCCATGCGGCCAATCAATTGACCACTGGCACTATGTTAAACCAGACCCAGCAATAAACCTAGAATTAGAACACTCTTGTAAACACATTCATAGAGCTAAGAGCAAACCATTAATTTTTTGATTCCATCTTTTCTGGTCAGATTTGTTGAGCGAATGATTGGTTTCTTCATCGTACTGTAAACCCATGAGCTTGGCGTTGATTAGATGGAGCTGGAAGACTAAGTTTATTTTCTCCCTGTAGGTGTCTTTCAATAAGACTGTTGATAGGATAGCCTTTTTGAACTTTAATGCATGTATCCGGGCAATATCAAAATGGCCCTGTTCATGAACTAAAAGTTCATCGCTTCGCTGAGTCGGTTTTACCCAAGAGTTCCCTCTCAATCGAGTAGACACCTGCAGATTAAGACTGACCCGACTTCCTTTTATGGAAATTACTTTATAGGTATAGACAATCTGGTAATGGGTCGTAGCAGCATATTTCGAAGTGGGATCGACGGGACCACTAAAATCCTCCCATTTCAATTTACCATTTGCAATTATCTTGCTGGTATACGCTGCTTGGGCCTGACCGAGTAGAGGGCTAAAAGTTGTTGAAAGGAGCAATAGAATAAATTTGCTTTTGAGCCAACGTGGTAAAATCATATGAATTTGGCTATGAATATCCGTTGATGTCTATTACAAGATTAGTGGCAAAACTGATAAGCTTTCTGTTGTATAATCTGTTATATGATAGCCAAAGTACTAAAAATCAGACTAACTACTGTTTCAATAAAAGCCCGTTTTTGTGGACGCGCCCTCGTCTCAAGCGGGAGCCTTTTCTAAGATTGACATAAGGCCGTCAGCTTAGTAATACGTTAACTGGTTTCCTCCTTTACTTTTCAACGTGTAAAACAATTTACTGAGTTGAAAGAGTCTAACCAAGACCACTTCACCGCTACTTCACCAAAACAGACTCTGCTGTATCCTAATGCATCTTGGCATTTTGGGCTGGCTGTCGGCATAATCTGGCTGGGATTTTCCCGATCTTATTTTTTCCCGACTGACCTCTACCATCATCTGCATGGGGCTTCCGCAGGAGTATGAATGGGTCTATTGATTCTACAACTTATTTTGTGTCGACCTAGGCAATGGGCTTTGCATCGAAAATCGGTTGCGTCGTCGTACCCCCCATTTACGGACCGTAAGAAACCCCTTGTCTCAGGAGAGAGCGTTTTATGAGACGAATAGGTTTCACTAACTGTCAAGTTCGGAGCAGCCGATTTACTGAAATAGTTTTTATTTGCCCAGGATATTACAGGAATGATTTTAAGTTGTAAAAACCTGGCTCTCATTGATGACACTAGTAAATTATGGGGTCATTGCAGCAACATATCTGTCAGTGAGCAATTTCTTCATAAAGCAGTTGATGTCAAATTGACTAGCGATTGGCTTACCGGTAAAAGGAACCTGTGGCATATAGGGAACGGGTCCGAACTCGGTCGTGAATGTTAACAAATCTCTGTGCTTGAGTGCATTCACTTCCACGATTGCATCCCACCAGGCTAAAAACTGGTTAAGGGCATAAGCCCACTCCGGGGCTCTGGGATCGGCTACCTGCGGACCTTGTTCAAAACCTACGCGGGCATGAACGTGCCGGGTTCTGGAAATTGCCTCATTAAGAATAGGTTTGAAATGTGCTAACATACTTTCAGTAACACACACCCAGTGCGAAAAATCAGCTGTTATTTCCAACTCCGGCCGTTCCAGGAACAGATATTCCATGGTCTGTGGTGAATAACCCATTCGGCCACGGTGCGTTTCGTGTACGATCGGAATGTTTGTTTGGGCTGATATCTCGGCAGCAATGTCGACCAGAGCCAGGTTTTGTTCCGGCGTAAAATAGTCTCTGCCGGTATGTGAATTGATTAGCACGGGCAATGCGTCTGCACAGGCTTTCAGGTTTCTTTTGAAACTGGCCTGAAATTCGGTGAACGTATCACCTGCCGCTTCATGCTGATGAGCAACAAAGACAAGCCCTTTTTTTTCAAGGCTATTCAAAAAACGTCTTTTCGTCTTCTGATCCGCTGGAAACCAGGTATCGACGCCATCATAACCAGCCTCGACGATTTTATCGATAAAGTCATTCACTGGCAGGTGTTCATGGCCCCACTGTGGACTCAAGATCTTGATTTCCATATGTCAATTATGAATTCGGATGGGTAATGAAATCCAGGCCAGCCCAATATTTCGTCTCATATGGCTTATGCTTTCGCCCGGCGCTGCGTCATAGAGCAGCGCAAGCCTGTTTCCCATTGGAATGACCGTAGGCATGCCAATAGCTCCTTTGGACCAACTGCAGTTTTGTTTGTCCAGAACGATGGCTTTGTTTTCTTTTTGCCAGTGAAGTATATCCTTCGTCCAGTACACCCAGATAGCGTCTGTGAACTCGACTCCCTGTTTGGTAATACCAATGTGATTGGTGAACAGATACCATGTTTTCTGGTCCTTGTCATAATAAAGACTTGAGTTTTCGATCTGTTCCTCCAGCGGGAAGACAGGTGCCTCGATGATGTTCCAGGTGCTATTGAGATCCCGGGTTTTTGCCAACCCAATCGTTCGTTTCACCACTTTGTTCTCATTTGCCGAACCGCTGAAAAATTGTAAAAACTCATGGTTATACCTCACAATAAATCCAGGGCTAGCCGTCAATGCGTAAAACGTACCAGGCTTTGTCGTAAATGGTTGCAAGTCGTACTGTTTTATCCAGGGTCCTTCGATCGACGAGGCTCTGGCTTTCATGGTCAGATACGGAAAGGAGGGAATCCGATCGGGGGCAGGGGTTGCGTTTGGAGTACCCAGATAAAACATATGCCAGGTGTTTTTATCCTTTATGACCCAGGGAGATGACGCGCTTTTAGCGTCGTTTTTTGTCGAATCGCCCAGTTCAAGAATGGCCCCTTTTTTTGTCCACGTTATAAGGTCTGCACTGGTAGCAAGGCAGGCTTTCCAGCCATCTTTTCCGGCTCCGTCATAAAATAGGTAATAGGTATCACCCACTTTATTCAGTACAGCTTCTCTCGCTCCATATGCATCACAGCTGTCTTTTCCATCACCATAATGCAGCACTATACCCTGATCGGTACAATCAATTCGATGACGAGCCGCCGGTCGTCCATCAACGTAGCGTTCATTTTGAGGAAAGGCGTCTGGTGATCCTAAAAAACAGACGAATAAAAACAAAAGGGACAGGCGGTTTTTCATTTTAGATATAGCCTTGGAAAAAAACTTAACAAGTTTCGTATGTACTTGATCTATCCTGTTGATTGTCAAATTGTTTATACTTATCTGGTCATATTTCGCCCGATGCATTGTTAATCAGCTTGGTACTTACTGGGAGAAATTGTCCGACAGATCATCTGTCGGACATTTACGAAACCATCCTATCTATACTTGAAAATACCCATTCCGAACGGCAATAAGTTTAAGTCTTCATAAAGCGTTACAAATGGCAACGTAACAGGTTAAATGATTACGATTAGCTCACCTTAATTACGTGAAATGTCGTTGCGTTCCGGCAATCATGTTTCAGACTTATCTCGCCATCTGGGTTTGCTTTAATAATTTTAGTCTGGTGGTTGATGTGGATTCGGTAACGCGCATTCGGCCGTAGAGCGGTGATTCTAAATGTCGGTTCAGCCATTGATCGGGTTACCCAGGCACGAGAGTCGGGCTTCCAGGTTTTAATGTCAACCTGAACAAACGTATTAGCCGGAGCCGTGATCTGGAGCAGCGAACAGTCTTCATTGTGGTGAAAGTAGGTTAGCTTGTTGACTGCTTTGCTGACACCAAACCGCTCGTGGCTGGTAACGGAAAATTCCTTGGTACGCAGACGATACTGACCAACCCGTAAACTAACCTGATAGATTGTGTCCCGTAAGGTATACGTAAAGGCGGTACCATCGAGTGCTTTGCTCATATGCGGCTCAAGGCCCATGCGGTTCCATTTTGGCCGAATTCCGTAAATATCCCGATACAGGGCGGTTATCGTCGTGCTGATTCCCGCCAGAATATCATCGCCCAGACCCAGTTGAGTTTTGCGGCTGTAACGCTGGGACGAAAGCCCGTCTTTTCGGTACTGGGTAAGCAAATTGTTAACGTAGCGCAGGGCAATCTGGTTATTGTACGTGGCGTACGCCCGGATTCCCAGGTAACCCCAGGTCGGAAAAATATCGCCATTCTCATATTTAGGAAACGGCCAGTTTCCTCCCTGAACTTCTTCCCGCTTAAAGGAGTCAAAACAAAGTGGCCAGTGAAACAGCTTTTCCTGATCCATTCGCTGCTCAATCTGCCGGAGAATCTGGTTGATCCGCCGTGGATCATCACAGAGGCCAAAGGCAATAGCCGCAAAATTCACCGGAGTGACCAGGTTATCCCCATGCACCGAGCCATCCTGATCACGCCAGTAGACGTACTGCTGGTTGACCTCCGACCAGAAACCCCCTTTTTCCAGGGGTTGATTAAACGCCTTTTTCAACCGGGCGGCAATCTGCAGGTAGTCAGCCGCTTTCTGGCGATTACCCAGGGCTTTCTCACAGTCGGCCCAGAGGGTAAGCGATTCATACAACTGAGCGTTAACAAACGCATTTTCATAACTGGCCCAGACAATATCGACCCAGTCACTGGCCTTCTGTTCGGCAATGCCCGTAGTTACCATCTCGAAAATGCCATTCTGATTAGCATCCCGCCGAATCAACCAATCCAGGGCTTTTTCGCAGCTACTCTGATGTGAACGGAGCCAGGCCAGATTACCTGTCTGGGCAAATTGCTCACTGGTATTGATGACATAACCCGTCTGCGAATCAACTGTATATCCCCATTGGGCTTCGTAATATCCAGTTTCTTTATTATATGTCCCAGGTATTTCGTCACCCGGTGTGTTATGCCATCGCGATAGTACCCGCCCATCGGCCAGCATGGCCTGATCCCGTTCCTGATCGAGGGTAGCGGACAGGTTCCTGGTGTAATTGGGATCATTTAACGCCAGGCCAATCTGGGCAAAAAATGGCTCATGTAAGCACTTCCAGTTGGTCAGCCAGCCATTACCGCCGACAATGTTATTGTCGACAACCCCGTAGCGGCCTGTCGTGTTGAGCAGTTCGCGAACGGCCTGACTATCGATACCGGGAAGCCTGCCACGGGAGTAGTCTTTGGCATAATCTACATATTGCAATTCATATTCGACCGTTACTGCCTGATTTTGTGTCTTGAACCCCGAAAAGATGTCCGCTTTTCCGGCGACAAAACGGCTTAGGTCATACCTCGGCAGTAAGCCAGAAGGGGTTGCTGAATGCGTGCAGGTAAATTCGTTCTGCGGGCTGTGTGAGAATTTAGCAGCGAGTGAATCCTTCGAATGAGCCTGAATACGTAGCGCATGACCGGTTATATCATTCCAGAACGTAACGCCACCCGTGTGAACACCGTACGAATCATCGCGTTGTTTTAAGTATTTACACCACACTACTCCTCCATTATCCAGTATTCCTCCTTTCCACTGGCCCATACTCCTAAAATTCCATCGAGGAAAAGCAGTTTCCTGGAGCTCTAACGGGGTGCTATATACGCGGGTTATTGACCAGATGATTTTATCATTATGCAAATGAAAATGCCAGTCCTCGGTGATCTTATTCGCCGAATCCCCATAGGTCATGCCCTGAAGCGTAAGACCCGTCGAATCCTCATGTATTTGCGGCCGGACAAGCAGCTTTTGGGAAGTGTATTGTTTGCTGCCAATGCTTATACCAGTAAAAACTCCCGCTTTCGATAACGTATTTTCAGAATGGATTCGTAGCTCGTTGACTGTGCAACCGGTAGCGTAGTCAACGACCAAGGACAGTTTTTTATCTGGAACGGTAATTGTGATGGTGCTGGTCGTCCGGTTATGGTCAATACCTGGATTTTTAGCCTCCACAACCCAACACGCTGATTGGAAAAAACTTAGCCAAATAAGAAATCTCGGTCTTAAAAACATACACGTTCTATTCTGAATGAAACGGCCCGCTACAATGGTTCAAATACGCCTGGATCAGGAATGGGAGTAAATTAAAGGGGTTACTGCATCATTATTCAGTAAACTACCGATCGATAATTTAGCCACTTCGTCATCACTCAGGATATTCTGGGTTCCATTGAACGTGTTGCCATCAGGCATATAGGCGCAGGTCATGGCTCGTCGATAGCCGGGTGTCATGTTTGCGTGGGCACCGTGTATGGTTAGCCCATTGTGAAAGGAGCAACTGCCTGCTTTCATGGGAACAGCCACCGATCTGGTTTTATAAAATTGCGGGTAGGTTGTAAAAATAGCCCCCATATTCTTACCGATCCCAGGATTCTCAAAAGTGGTTTGCTGATGCGAGCCCGGAATAAAAAACAGGCAACCGTTTTCCAGCGTGGCATCATCCAGCGCTACCCAAATCGATAACGCCCTCCGGTCCGTGAACGACCAATACGGAGTATCCAGGTGCCAGGAAGTCGGATTGGCCCAGGGCTTTTTGATAAGTGCCTGATCATGCCAGATGCGTATCCCATCTACCCCTGCTAGTTGGGCTGCCATTTTGCCGATCCGCTCGTCGAACATAATTTTTTTGATTCCCGCATTGTCCTGCCAGAGATTAAGCAGTTGGTCAAATACGTTATCGTAATACGATTTGTCGGCATCATCTCCTTTGCCATACACCTCTTTCCGGCCCGGTAGCTTGTTTCCTTTCCTGTTCACTAGGGCTTCGTTCAATGCATTGCGCCACTCGGTTAATTCGTGCTCAGACAGGAAGTCTTCGATGACAATGAAGCCATTCTGTTGGTAGCTGGCAACGTCCTGAGGGGTAATTTGTGTTTTCATGATAATACTGGTTGGGTAGATGGACTCTACCGGTTTAGAATAATTGTTCTTCCGTAATTAGTTAAAAAAGATGCCGGCCAGTGCTGCGTTCGGTCCCCGCACATGATTCACTCGCACGCGAAGGGGACGATCCACTTTGAACCGAAGGTATTTACCATTCCCGTAATTGTCGATCACTTGTACGGGGGCCAGTAGTTCGAGCGTTTCAGCGTCAAACAATTCAATGGCCGAGCGCCTGCCTTTGCGATCCCAGTCCAGGAAATACAGCGTCAGGTAATACGATTCGTGGGTATGGCCAAAAACATCCAGTGTAAAGGTCTGGAGGGTGGCTTTAGGGTCTTGTGTGATGAATGCACTGGCCCACCTGCCCTGCGTTTCTTCCTGCTGTAAAGCACGGAGGTCATTCGTTTTAGCCTCCCATGACTGATTGATCGCTCGAACGACCCGCACCGAATCAATGTACGCTGGCTTTTTAAGTAGGTTGCCTTCACTTTTACTTCCCGCAAAAAAATACCCATCTTTCCCATAACGGTTTTTCCAGTTCCCACCAGTGATGGAGTCGACCGCAAATTCGGTTAGGGCGTATTGCCATTTATCGGAATGAGCGTCTACGGACGGTAAGGCTTTTCCATAACTTATCCGGATGGCGTAGCTGCCTGGAGAAAGGTTTTGAAGATAAGCGTACTTTTCATCTTCGGCCACGGCCCTGATTGGATGATTATTGACCGTTATCTGTTTGATGGGTTTACCGTTCTTGGGAAGACCCAGTTTGGTCGCTGTTGTGCCAACAGGAATAAGTACCTCGCAGTCACCGGTTACCGAATTAAACGACGCTGTTATTATCCCCCGGGGCGTGGGCACCGAGCCTTTCACGCTGAAAATCGATTCCGTCAAAAAGGGAATAATGCTAAACGTTTTAAAGCCGGCAGAAACAGGCCGTATACCCAGAATTTCATCGGATAACCATCTTGATACGCCTGCCCCCCAGGGGTGAGTTAAACTGGTATACCCACACTGATTATTGATCGGAGCACTGTTAGGGGCTAATACGTTGTTCCAGGAGGGCCGAAACACTTCAAAGAATGTGGTGCCTCCATACCTGATCTGCCCGCCCCACTGATCCTTAATGGTTGTGATCGCTTCGGTTTTATAGCCAGCCTGGGCCATCCCCTGCAGAATGAAATACTGATTGAAGGGCGAATAGGAAAGGCGGCTATTCCGATCCTCAAACCATTTTTTTGCCAGCGCCTGCACACGCGATGATTGATCAAATCCGGCATTGAAGACTTCAGCCAGTGCGTGCACGCCATAATCAGCGAATTGATTTGCCACAAGCTGCTGTTTTTTGGCAGTGGCGTATCGGCTGTATTTAGCCGCAAGAGCCGTGTCGCCAATCGACAGCATACACTGCGAAAATTTTGACCAGGCGTTGATGCATAACCAGCGATAAGTTCGCTGACTTTCGGCCATGTTAGGTCGTTCGAATCCCGCGCCCAGCCGCTCATCCCAACCCATAAAGCTCAGGTTGGGTAACGTATCAAAATGCCCAAAAGCCGTATCCAGTCGTTTAGTTGCGTTGTCGATGTAATCTTTGAAAAAGGTAGTGTCGCCGGTGTACGTGAAGTAATCCAGCAGTCCCAATACCCAGTACATCGAATAGGCTGGAATTCCATTATCCTGCGAAGCGGTAAAGGCTATGTTTTTTCGGATAAAATCAAAATTGCCAAACGCTACCATGGACGCGGCCTGCGAAGGGTATGCATCGCCCGTCCAGGAATGCCGGTCGCTCCGCTCCATCAGAATCGCCCCCAAATAATCCTGCAGCAGATTAAGCTTTACCGTATAGGCTCCCGTATACCAGATTCGATTGAGCAGCGTATCGTTGCAGGAAAAACTTCCGAGGTAATTAACGGGCTTTGTCTGGCAGATCAATCGGAAATTAGTCAGCTTCCAGGGTCTGGCGAACGTTTTTACGTGTAACCACGCAAAACGAACTCCCTCGTATAACTGATGATTCAATTCGAGTCGGTACGTATTACCATACCGTACGGGTTTAAGCGTTTTTACGGGATGCTGAGCACCCGCGTTAAGGATCGCCGGTTCGTTGTATTCGCTGATGCTTAACAAGACCTCACCCTGCAAATCGCCTGAATCAAATTCCAGCCATCCGGCATTTACCTGACCAAAATCGAATTGCAGCTCTCCCGTTCCCAGTATTGTAATAGCGGATTTCTCCAGCCGGAAAGCGCCTGAGGGCCGGGCGATCTGCTGGCGAGGAAACAACGGATAAATCTGTAAACTGTCGTCTGCTTTTGGGTTGTTCCAATGATAATTGATAATAGGATCGGGAGAAGTCTTTACCCGCATCGCCTTGAATGCGCCACCATGCAGGGGCAGATAAGGCTCCTTTGTCTGCCCCTGCCCTGACAAACTCCATAAGCAAAAGGCAAACATCAGTAGCTTGTTAGCGAACATGGGGTTTACTTTTTTGCGCTGTATTCTTTCAATGATCATGGCAACGCTCCCTGATTTGAACGGATTTACTACCCCACCTTGTCGATTTGATCCAGTCTGAGCCTTGGCCTGGAGTTACATTCATCTTTTCGGCCGCTAATGGCCTAATAGCCCGGATTCTGTACCAGCCTGGAGTTTATCTGCACTTCCCGGAAAGGTATTGGGTCCAGCAGCTTTTGCGGAGTGGCATTGAAAGCAGATGGAAGAATCCAGCCATACTGGGCTTTCAGCCGGTTCCCTTTGGCTGTCGCGGTTTCGATGGCTTTGCCAATCCGGATTAGGTCCTGCCAGCGATGGTTCTCGAAGGCCAGTTCATGCCGCATTTCATTCGATACAGTTTCCAGCGTAACGGTCGTTACTTCCGCCAAACCAGCTCTACGGCGAACCATATTCAGGTAGGGCAAAGCGGCTCCCCCTTTGTTTTGCTGCACTAAACATTCCGCCAGCAATAATAACGCTCCTGAATACCGGTAAACGGGAAAATTATCGGGCGTATTGAAGGCGATATCGTAAGGCGGGTGAAAATATTTACGAATCATGTACCGGTAGGCTTTGCCTGCTTTCGGAGTATAATTGACAGGTGAACCAATAAAGTCGGCCGTGAAATCTTCCACGCCACTAATGACTCCTTCTACAACGGCAATGGAAGCTGGGAGTCTTACGTCACCTTTCTCATAGGAAGCTACCATTTCGTCAGTCGGTACGTTCCAGCCGCTGAAGATATTCATCCGGCCACCATCGAAACCCATCAAAAACGTAGGATTCGTCACTTTAGGCATGAACTGCCAGGCAAAGGCGCTTTGCTGGCCACTAACCCGGTCTGCCATGTACTGCACGTCGAAAATAGACTCCTGGTGATTTTTGTTGGCGGGGTCAAACACTTTTGCGTAATCGGCCAGGAGTGTATAATTCATTTTGGTAATGTCAACCAGCTCTTTTTCCGCAGCAGCATAATCTCTGGTTTCTCCCGACATCAGGGCGTAGGCCAGTAGCATTTTAGCCGCTCCCTTCGTGGCCCGTCCGCTTTGCGGAAAACTGTTCACCGTGGGAAGCAGGTCGATGGCACTCTTTACGTCAGTTTTTATCTGGGCATACACTTCGGCGGGCGTATTCCGTGCCTGGAAGGATGCTTCAGGATTGGTTACTTGGTTTAGCTGAAGTGGAACTCCGCCAAAGTGAGTGACCAGGCTGAAGTAATAATAGGCCCGTAAAAACAGCGCTTCCCCGAGTATGGAATTCTTAACGTCATTGGATAAACTGGTATTGGCCGCCAGCCGGTCGATGACTGTATTGACGTAGGCTATCCCCCGATAACTGGCGTTCCACCGACTACCCGGTGCATTTGGAATACTGGAAACGGTCGCATCAATGGTGAACTGTGGAAACGCTTCCCTTGATTTTTCCAGACCACGGTTTGCCTGGTAAATAGTGAAGAAAGTATTATCCGAGCGCATCTCATCGTCGTACACCCCAACATCGGTAAGTTCCCGTAAAGGCGTGTAAGCTGCGTTAACGGCCTGTCTGAACTGATCCTCCGTTTGAAAAAAGGTAGCCGAACTTAAATTGGTCGGTGGTGTGAGGTCCAGAAAACTTTCTTTACAGCCTGACAGTAAGACGGCTATTAGTCCAATAAACATTATTTTTTTCATGATCGTCAGAAAAGTCAGGGTCAGAAATTAACGTTAACACCAAGGGTATACACTCTGGCAATAGGAAACGCGGTAAAGTCACGACCCTGATTGAGTCCATTTAAACCCGCCAGGCCAACTTCGGGGTTCATGCCCGGATACTTGGTAAAAAGAACTGGGTTCTGCGTGCTGAAATAAGCCCGGAAGCTTTTGATTGTCTTATTGTTGCTAATCGGAATAAGGTACCCGAGGGTGATGTTCTTGACGGCCAGATAGGTACCGCTGAATACCTGACGGGTTGAAAAATTCCGGAAGTCGGCGGTCGTGCCCGCCCGGGTTCTGGGATAAATGCCATCGCCCGGATTCTCGGGCGAACGCCACCGACGGGCCACTCCCTTCCGCACGTTAAAGACGCCGTCTATGTTTTCCGTCGATTGAAAAGCATCATCGGCAATGTCATTCCCAACGGTTCCGGCAACCACAATGGACAAGTCGAGCTTCTTGTAGCTCAACGTATTGGTCATCCCGTAGACAAAATCGGGGTTGGGATTGCCGATAAACGTCCGGTCATTAATGTCGATTTTTCCATCCGGCTTTCCATCCGGACCACTGATGTCCGCAAAACGGGCAGTACCTACCATCGACGTAGCCCCATGTGGCTGGCTATCAAACTCCTGCTGGGTCATATACACACCCGTGTTGATATAGCCATAAAACAGGCCGATCGGATGTCCCACCGCGGTTCGGTTGTCATCCCAGTACTCCTGATACCCCCCAATAGGGGCATCGTTGGTGCCGAGTTTACGAACAAGGTTACGGTTAAAGGAAATGTTGAAACTGGTGCTCCACGTAAACTTGCCTTCTATGTTTCGCGTATCAATGGCAAACTCATGACCCCAGAAGTCAAACCGGCCAATGTTTGATGAAACGGCTGAGTACCCCGACTGTACGGGAATGTCGATAGCATACAACAGGCCATCGGTCTTCTTTTTATAATAGTCGTAGGTAAAGTTAACGCGGTTGTTTAGGATCGAAAGATCTAACCCGAAATCAAAACCCGTTGTCGTTTCCCAGGTTAAATTGGAATTTCCAATACCCGCCAGAACGCGGCCGGACACCAATGCATTGTTAAATACGTAATTCGATGGGTTAACGCCGGCCAGGTACGTGTAGTTACCAATGTTGTTATTGCCTACCTGACCGTAGCTGGCTCTGACCTTAAGAAAATCAATGATCTTATAGCGATTCATGAACTTCTCATCGGAAACTACCCAGCCAAACGAAGCCGAAGGGAATGTTCCGAATCGCTTATCAGGCCCAAACCTTGATGAGCCATCGCTTCGAAAAGCCAGTGAAAGCAGATAATTTCCTTTGTAGTTATAATTCAGCCGGCCCAGGTAGCTAATCAATGAATAGTCACTGGCACCCACGTTTCCAATTCGGTTGGCTGCTACGTTCAACCACTGAACACTGTTGTCCGGGAACTGACTACCGTTGATGCTGCTATTCTCCATCTTGACCTTCTGGGTCGTATAGCCAAGAAGGGCTTCCAGGTTATGATTGCCAAAGGACCGGTTATAGGTCAGCGTGTTTTCGGATAACCAGGATAAATAATTGGCAGTATTGTAGCTACCACTGGCTGACGCTGCCGGTGTTGGTCCGCCTAAAATCGTTGAGGGTTGGAACAGCCGGTTGATATCATTACTGGTATTGATATTAATGCTTGACTTAAAATTCAGCCCTTTCAGTATCTGATAATCGACATACGCATTGCCGATGAGGACCATGTACTTAGCCGGATTCACCGTTTGCTTCAGTACCTGATAGTAATTTGGTGTTGAAAACATACCCGGTGGCGCAAACCCGATTGGATAGGTACCGTCATCATTTCTGTATTTCAAGGTGGGATCCGATAAATAGGCCACCTGAATGATGTTACGGCCTTCGCCCAAACCGGGGGTTATGTTGGTAACGTAGTGCGTAGCTGCCAGATTCAGGCCAAGTCTGAGCTTGGGAGAGACCGAAAAAATATTATTGGCTCGAACCGTAAAGCGACTGGCGGAATTATTGAGCATAACGCCATCCTGCTTATTGTAGCCTAAATGAACGGATGACTGAATGGTTTTGGCGTCGGTAGAAATGGAAAGATTATAATCCTGGATGGCGGCCGTTCGCAGTAAAACATCGAACCAGTTTGTACCATCGTTCGGACTGTATTGGGAAGGATTCTGGTATTGCTGTGGAACGCCACCCTTGTAGCCCTCGTACAGAGCGGCATCTTCGTAATATTCCTTTTTAAACTGCGCAAATTCCGGGGCATTCATTAAATCGGGCTTCCCTCGATCTGAAACGGACTGCACCCCAACAAAGCTGCTGAACTGGACAGTTCGTTGTCCGTTCTTCGCCTGCTTGGTCGTTACCAGAATCACGCCATTAGCCGCCCGTGAGCCGTAGAGCGAAGCCGCAGCCGCATCTTTTAAAACGGTAATTGACTCAATGGCATCCGGGTTTATTACGTTCAACCCACTCGTTGTTGGAAAGCCATCCACAACAATCAGAGGATTATTGCCCGCATTAATAGAGGCAGCTCCCCGAATCCTGATGCTCAATTCTGCGCCCGGCTGGCCTGTATTCTGATTAATTTGTACCCCCGCCAGTTTTCCCTGAAGCCGCTGGCTGATGTTCGTGGCGGGAATGTCTTTTAACTCAGAAGCTTTAATGTTACTGATAGCTCCAGTCAGTTCACGTTTGGTTTGGGTACCATAGCCAACCACGACCACCTCACTCAAGTTGGTTTCATCAGTGACCAGTTGAATGTCAAGCACATCAGCATTATTGATTTTTTCACTGACAGGCTGGTAGCCAATAAAGCTGAAGGTAAGGGTATTTCCTTTCACGGCTGGAATAGAGAAATTTCCTTCAACGTCGGTGATCGTACCAGTTGACGTACCGGCAACAACCACACTAACACCTGGAAGCGGAGCCCCCTGCACATCCCGAACAGTGCCGGTGATTTTTTGCGTTTGTGCTACTACGCTGCTATAGCTGAATAGCAGCATAATTATCATTAAGGTGATAGAACAGTGTGTCCAGCCACGATTGTAATGGTGTCTCATAAGGCTAAGGATTAAGGTCAGAAAATGCGATCTGTTACAGTAATTTTCTGATCCGAAATTACATTTTGCCAATATGGACAGCCTATAAATAGCCTATTTTTATGTCAAAAAGTACAAAAAAATGTTCAGTCCTGTAAATTTGGGCTCACGATGCAGTCTATTTAAGCCCGATTTTCGCTACGGGGCTAATACGTTGAATCATAAAGTAAAAATGGCATCGTTCTCCGGATGGGTTGTTTTACCGGTTGCCAGAGCGCGTAAAACCAAATGAATCGAACCCCTCATCGGATCGGCAACAGGACGATAGTTTTTATGTGGTTTGTACTTTTTGATAGGTAATGGACTGCCTATAAGAAGTCGTTGAACCGGGGCTTTGGATAAGACCTGCGACGAAGGATAAGGCAGTTAAAAACTATGTCGAACAACTTTTTCAAGTATCTGACTGTCGGTAAGACAGAAGAGCATTGGGGTTTGTATGTAACCACAGTAGGTTACTCGAAAGTTGAACCCAATCAACATTACCCCAACGAGCCTCATCCAGATAGTCATAAACTGACCTGGAACCGGGGAAGGATCCTCAACGACTACTACATCATTTTCATAACCAGAGGCAAGGGCGTCTTCGATGCGAAAGATTTGCAACCGACCGAAGTCAATGCGGGACAGTGTTTTTTTCTTTTTCCGGGTGTGTGGCACCGCTATAAACCCGACCTTAAATCGGGCTGGGAAGAATATTGGGTCGGTTTCAACGGATACTATATCCAGCAATTAATGGATAACCTAAACTTTAATCCGGGCAGGCCATTTGTGGACGTAAAGTCAAACAAAGAAATTTTGGTGCTCTTATACCGGATATTTGATCAGGTGAAGGCTGCTAGTGTTGGCTATCATCAGCAAATTGCCGGGATCACTTTGCAGATATTAGGGGTATTAAATACAGTGTCGAAATTTAAAGATTATGATCATGACCCCGTGGGAAGACTAATAGCTAAAGCTGAGTTTATCTTGCAGGAGTCCTACGAGACGCAGGTAGACGTAGAAGAGTTGGCCAGTCAATTACCAATGGGCTATTCTGCTTTCCGAAAAGCCTTCAAGCGTATAACCGGCGTCTCGCCTAATCAATATCATCTTAATCTTCGCTTGTCCCGTGCCAGAGACTTGCTCATCAATACGAATCTGAATATCAGTGAAATTACCAATCAGACCGGTTTTGAATCGGTTTATTACTTTTCAAAACTGTTCAAAAAGAAAAATGGTCTTTCACCCGTCGCCTTTCGAAAGCAGGAGAGTACATCCTGACATCTATCGGGAACGAGAGCCACTATGTAAACTACTTACTGGAACACGGTGGTGACGGTCAGCCGCTCCTGGCCCCATGGCAATTAGTAGAAAAAACGGCCCATTGTACGCCCGATGTATGCCAGGGGGATACCGGCCGCGTCGATAATAACTCACAGATGGGATCGCAATAAACGTCCAATTTATAGGTAGCTGCTTAGCCGGTCGAGTCAACCCCTGCATAACCTGCCTAAAATAAACCACCTACAAAAAGCGAACCCCCTTGGGCGATAACCTTTTGACCCTTAGTGAGTTTTATAAAGGAACAACTTCAGCTGATGAACGATGGATTTCCAGGAACTCATGCTTACCTACGGCTACCCCATCCTGTTTCTGGGAGTGCTACTGGAAAGTGAAGCCTTTTTATTGGTGGGGGTTTATTTGGCTCACCAAGGCTATTTTTCGCTACCGGTTGTCATTGGGCTGGCCGCCCTCTCTTCGTTTTGTGTCACCCAACTCTGTTTCTGGCTGGGCTATCGGTACGGTGCTGCCTTTATGCGCACCCGGCCTCGCTGGCAGCTTCGCTACCAGCGAATTGAGCGCTTGATGACTCGCTATGGCACGGGGCTGGTGGTGGGTTTTCGCGCCTTATATGGCTTACGGGGGGCCATACCAGCCGCGGTAGGGCTGGCTGGCTTTTCTGCGAGGCAGTTTATGGTCTACAACGCCCTGGGGGCGCTGGTCTGGGCGCTACTGATTGCTCTTTTAGGTAACAACTTAGTGCAAGGGTTTAAACAGCTCTATGATCGCCTTCACCCTTCCGATACACTAGTGCTTATGGTGATAGCCATCTTCGGGGGAGCCTGGCTACTTTACCAGCTTGTTAAACGATATGGCTTAAAAAAACAGCCAGTTGGTAAGGCTGTCATGGAGTCTTCATCCCATTCGGTTAACCAGGCTTCATAAAACTATATATCGGTCTAACTTAATCCGAAGCCTTCAGGCCTGGTAGGCGGGACAGCTTACCCACGCGGGCTATGGTGATGCCTACCAGCAGCATCACCATACAAATGAGTCAAAACGCATCGGGTATCCGGTATACCCGCGTGTTGGCATTGGGAGCATTGCCGGGCAGAGGGTCCAAAGGTTGGACAGGGTAAGCGTTACCAAATTGACTCAGTGACTGATTTATAAAACGGTATGGGCAAAGGACACCTCGGTCCGGTTGACTGCTGGCCTGGCCAATTGCCCCATCCTAATCGCCAAAGCTGGCTGTAACAGCAAAAAACTGGTTCGGTTTGTTGATTGGGTTAAATCTTAATTAACCCGGACCTGCCAAACACTCAATAAGCGGATAGAATACGAACTTTATAGCTGCACTAGTTACCCTTCCGCATGCAGCAAGAATTAGCCACGAAAACCGAACACGCCTTCACCTGGCTCGATCTGAATGATCCTTCGCCGGATGAGCTCAATAAAGTGGCCCAACAGTATGATCTCTACTACACCGTCATTAAAGACTGCCTGGACCCGGATCATCTACCTAAATTCGAGTCGATCGGGCAGGTAAATTTTATTATCACCCGCATTTATAACCCCGATAAGGATATCGACGCCGATACCATCCAGGAGTTAAGTAATAAAATAGCCATCTTTTATAGTCAGGAGTTCATCATTACGGTCCACCGAAATGCCCAACCGGTACTGGATGAAATAAAAAAACGATTTGTGGCTCCGGGGCATTGTGAATCAACCGCTGAGTTAACCATTCGCATTGTGCGCTGGGTGCTCAACAGTTATATCGATCCCGGCTTGGCGTTGGCCACCGAAATAGACAACGTCGAAGCGGCTTTATTTTTAGGCAATCCCACTAAAGAGGTGCTTCAGCAACTTTATTATTTAAAGCGTAAAGCCTCTTCGGCCAAACGAATCCTAACTCTGACGGAGGATGTCCTGCATTGTTTGCAACGAACCGAAGGGGTGTCCCCGGTCTTACAGGACACCCTGGATTTGTTCCTGAAAGCCCGGACCATTTATGAACAGTTGGAAGAAGCGGCCAGCCATCTGCTCACCATTTATTTGTCGATGGCTTCTCAGCGGACCAATGAGGTCATGCGGGTACTTACGGTCTTTTCGGCCTTCTTTCTGCCCTTGACCTTTATCGTAGGCATTTATGGGATGAACTTCACGCACATGCCCGAATTAAGCTGGCGCTATGGCTATCCGGCTGTACTGGTGACAATGCTTGCCGTTGCCCTGGGCATTTATGGTTGGTTTAAGCGAAAAGGCTGGCTCTAATCAGGTAGGAGTAGGGCCTGACCCGCTGAACGGAACGCCCATTGATCCGGGAACGCCGGGTAAGCAGTCCCTGTACGTTACGCTGGTCAGTAGTGGATCGGCCCTGTCGACCATTCCAGTGACAGTCGCCGGGACGTACTCGTTCACGGGCGTATCCTCCGGTACGTATTCGGTGGCGTTTAACACGAACGCTTCGGGCAGCATATTAGCAATGTTGATGCAGAAAAAATAGAGTATTTTCAACGATAGGGTTGCCTGCTCCTATAGGGTAGTTGCAGCTCAGCGTAGCGACAGGCTACTGAATTGACCTCATGATTTAAGTAAGACGAAGTCTTTTTCCTGGCTGGTTTAGTAACAATGTGAAAGCCCGACTTTCGGGCACCAATGCACCGGGCCGCCGGTGCGGTGCTTTGGGGGCCATCCAGTCAGACTGTAAAGCAGCCGGACCAAGATGAAACGAGGTGGAAGGTTACCCGAAACTAACTAGGTAGTGCATTGACTTGTAGTGACGTTGATTAGGGAGGACTTAGCTCGGGATTCAGAATGTTCGCCAGGAAAGGAGCCGTGCGGCTTGCCTGACTCGCTGCGATCTCGGCGGGTGTGCCTGCTGCAACGATCGTGCCGCCCTGATTCCCGGCTCCGGGGCCTACGTCAATAATCCAGTCACACTGGGCGACCGTACGCATATCATGCTCGACGACGATAACAGTGTTGCCCGCATCAACCAGGCGGTTAAGCTGAACAAGAAGCCGGTCGACATCACGCGGATGCAGGCCTGTGGTCGGCTCGTCCAACACGTAGAGAGTGGTGCCGCGTTGGGTACGTTGCAGTTCGGTGGAGAGCTTGATGCGCTGGGCCTCCCCGCCGGAAAGTTCGGTCGCGCTTTGCCCAAGTTTGAGATAACCCAGACCAATATCCCTCAGTGTGTCGAGGGAGCGCAACACCAACGCTTCCTGAGCAAAAAACAGGCAGGCTTCATCAACCGTCATGTTCAGCACATCCGCAATGGATTTGCCGTTCCAGTTGATCTCCAGCGTCTTCTCGTTATAGCGTGTGCCATGACAGGTCGGACAGGGGGCATACACGCTCGGCATGAACAGCAGCTCGATGCTGACCTGGCCTTCTCCCTCACAGGTAGGGCACCGTCCTTTGGCGACGTTGAAGGAAAAACGCCCGGCATCGAAGTGTCTCCTACGGGCTTCCGGCGTGGCGGCAAAGAGTTTGCGTACCTGATCAAAAAGCCCGGTATACGTGGCCAGGTTGGAGCGTGGGGTTCGTCCGATTGGTTTTTGATCCACCTCAATCAGTCGCTGGATGGCCTCGATATCGCCCCCCAATCGACCGATGGTTTTTTCGGCTGGGGTATTTTCCAGCGTATCTTCCTCGGCCTCTTCCCGTCTCATGCCCAGGTGCGCTGCCACCAGATCCAGCAGAGACTGGCTCACCAGGCTGGATTTACCCGACCCCGAGACACCGGTTACGGCAGTAAAGCAACCCAGCGGAAACGAAACAGTCACCCCCTGGAGATTATTCCGTCGGACTCCTTCCAGACGTAGCCAGCCTTGAGGGGGACGGTTGGGGGACGCCAGCTGGGCTGTTTCTTCAAACAGGTAGGGCCGGGTGCGGGACTCGCTGACCGCCCTAAGGCCTTGTGGTTCTCCACTGTAGAGAATGCGCCCGCCCGCGCTGCCCGCTTCAGGGCCAACATCAACCAGCCAATCCGCACGACGCATCAGCTCAACGTCGTGTTCGACCACGAAGAGTGAGTTACCCGACGCTTTGAGTCTGTCCAGGGCGTCGAAGAGCGCGTGGCCATCGGCCGGGTGCAGTCCGGCTGTCGGCTCGTCCAGCACATAGATGACCCCAAAGAGCTGGGAGGAAAGTTGAGTGGCTAGCCGCAGCCGCTGCAACTCCCCGGATGAGCAGGTGGGCGTGCTGCGGTCAAGCGACAGGTAACCAAGACCCAGCTCGATGAGCGTTGTCAGGCGATCCAGCAGATCACCGCACAGGCGCTCGGCAGCGATGCGCTTTTCAGGCGAGAGATCATCCGTACGACGCACATCAGGGGCGCCCTTGTGCGCTGAGCCACCGGCCTGCACGCGATTATCCAGCGCGGCTTTTGCCGCCTGGCGACTTACCAGCGACATTGACGGATTCCTGTCGGCGGTAAACTCGCCATTCGCGGCCGGCCTGATCACGTCTGCCAGTTGGTCCAGGGAGAGATGCGAAAGATCGGCGATGTCGTAGCCGGCGAAGGTAACCGAAAGTGCCTCGGGCTTTAGGCGCTTGCCCTGGCATACCGGGCAGGGGCTACTGATCATAAACTGCAACACGCGTTTGCGCATCGCTGCACTTTCCGTGTTGGCAAGCGTGTGCTCCAGGTTTCGCCTGGCGCTGCTGAAGGTTCCCTGATAGCTGGGTTCCATCTTCAGTCGCTGAGCCTGACGCGTTTCGGTTGGGGTGAGGCCCGCATAGACGGGAACCGTCGGCTGCTCGTCCGTAAAGAGAATCCACTGTCGATCCTTTTTGGGCAGGTCTTTCCAGGGTATGTCGATGTCATAGCCCAGCGAGACTAAAATGTCGCGCAGGTTCTGACCGCCCCAGGCCGTGGGCCAGGCGGCAATGGCCCGCTGGCGGATGGTCAGCGACGGATCTGGAACCATCGACTCTTCCGTCATGGTATGCACCCGGCCCATGCCCTGGCAGCGTGGACAAGCCCCTTGGGGGGTATTGAAGGAAAAATCCTCGGCATAAAGCATGGTCTGGCGGGGGGGGTAGGTACCCACGCGCGAGTAGAGCATGCGCACCAGGCTCGAGAGGGTCGTCAGACTCCCCACTGTCGAGCGGGCATTGGGCGTGCCGCGTTGCTGCTGGAGTGCAACGGCTGGCGGAAGGCCGTCAATGGCATCGACATCCGGCACGCCGACCTGATCGATGAGCCGTCTGGCATATGGGGAAACTGATTCTAGATACCGTCGCTGTGCTTCAGCATAGAGGGTGCCAAAGGCCAGCGACGATTTGCCCGAGCCGGAGACACCGCTGAAAACCACCAGCTGATTTCGTGGTATGGAGACGTCGATATTTTTGAGGTTGTGCTCACGAGCCCCCCGCACGCGGACAAATCCGGATGCTGCATTGTCGTCCTGGTCGTTGGCGTTTGTTTGTCGAGCCATGCTAAAAGGGATACCGAATGTGATTGGTGGTTTGGCAGCCTGCCTTAAAAAGCTCTAACGGATCCCCGTTTTTTCAATTGTAGTGTGTATTGAATGCTGGGCAAAACGTTAACAGACTCTCTTACACAAGAAGGAGGGAGGACCATTTAGCTAACAAATTCATGGTCACTCCTTCGTCTCACTAAAAACGGTAAACAGCTTCATTAGTTTAGAAGCGACGGCTGGTCAGGCGGATGGAAACCCGCCGTTTTGACGCGCTATCGCGGGCTTCCTCCCGCCTGACCAGCCGTCTAATCCCTTATTGTGGCGCAAAAACAACCCGCATAGTTTCTTTTTTATTGAACAGATCGTAGCCTTTCATGCCCTCATCAAGCGACATTTTGTGGGTGAGCATAAACCTTGAATTAAGCTCTCCTTTCTGCAGATGCTCCAGCAGCCGGGGAATGTAGCGCTGCCCGTGTTGCTGGCCCATTCGGAAGGTCAGGGCTTTATTCATGGCTGCCCCCATCGGAATGCTGTCGACTAAGCCGCCATACACGCCTATAATCGAAACCGTGCCGCCTTTCCGACAAGCCAGGATGGCTTCCCGCAGCACAATTGGCCGATCGGATTCCAGCCGGACAAATTGCTTGGTTTTATCGTAATAATAATCCAGCCCCTCGCTAACCGCTTCCATGCCCACGCAGTCGATACATCGGTCGGGGCCACGCCCACCGGTCATCTCCCGCAAGGCTTCCTGAATATCGACTTTCGAGAAATCAAGTACTTCGGCTCCGCTGATGTCTTTGGCCATGCGCAGCCGGTCGGGTTCCCGGTCTATGGCAATCACGCGGGACGCGCCCAGCAGAAAAGCACTTTGAATCGCCATTTGACCCACTCCGCCACAGCCCCAGATCGCCACCACGTTACCCGGCTGGATGTCGACCAGATCCGCGGCCATAAAGCCCGTTGGCATCGCATCGGAAGCAAAAACGGCCGCTTCGTCGGGTAACCCTTCGGGAATGACAAAGCACCCCCGGTCGGCATAGGGTACGCGAATATAATCGGCATGCGAACCGGCATAACCGCCAAACGCGTGGGAGTACCCGAAAATCCCCGCCGGCGAATCACCGTAGGCTTTTTCCGGTATCCAGGCGTGGGGATTGGAGTTGTCGCAGAGCGACCATTGCGTACTCTGGCAATATTGGCACTCGCCACAACCCAGAATTGAACACACCACGACCCGGTCACCTTTCTTGAGCTTCTTCACCTCGGAGCCAGTTTCAATCACTTCGCCCATAAACTCATGGCCAATGATGTCGCCTTCGCGCATGGTCGGCACGTAGCCGTTGAGCAGGTGCAGGTCGGAGCCGCAAACCGATGAGAGAATAACCCGCAGAATCGCGTCTTTGGGGTTGAGAATAGTAGGGTCGGGAACCCGCTCCGTGCGCAGGTCGCCAACACCGTTATAACATAGCGCTTTCATGTTTTTGGTCTGCTTTAGCGTGTTCAGATACAGGTTTCTTGCCGGATTGTTGCTCAGGTTTCCGACCGGAGGGCTGCCCTTCGATGGTCGTTATTTCGCCGGTTTCCATCAATTGCTTGAACCGACGCAGGTCCTGTTTGATCATTTCCTCAAAAGCCGGGTTGAATAGTTTCATGATCGCACCGCCTAATTGCCCGGCCGGTGGACGATACTTGATAACCGCGTGAACTTCTGTACCCTGGCCATTGGGCGCATCGACAAACCTAACTTCACCGGCGTTGTCAATCCGGGCATCGGCAACTGATTTCCAAACCAATCGCTCGTTCTCTACCTCCTCAAGTATCTCCGCATTCCACTCCACCGTTCCCAGCGTTTTAGCGAGGAGACCATCCGAGAGTTTCGCTACCCAATGCGACCGTTTGTTATCGATTTGTCGAACTTCGCTCAGATGAAACATAAACTGGGGCAGATTCTCCAGTTGCCGCCAGTAGGCATATACCTCCTCGCGGGGTTTGTTGATCGTCAGGCTTTTGGCGATTTCAATCGAATCGACCACCTGATTTTCGGGGGGTGGCTCGGCCGTATTTCGCCCCAGCGCCTGGTTCATGAGACAATAGCCCGATGCCCCCCGGTAGACCATAAAGCCGCCCAACGTGGCCAGTACTAGCCCGCTCAACGAACCACGTCGTAAGCCGTACGTAGCGAGCAGCGCGCCACCAGCCGCCGACCAGATGCGTTCCGTATTGCCCACATTGATTTGACTGGAACCGCTGACGTCTGGCTCAATCTGTCCCATGCCCAGTACACTCGACACGGGCTGCTTTTTGTTTGCCATAATTTTAGGGAGATATAAGGTTTGTTAAGCAGGCAACTTCATTCGGTAAATGGCATACGGGGTGGTTCGTTTGTTTTCGCCATCATTGTAATCGGGTTGCTTATTGATCTGGGAGCAACTGAGGTATAGATAATCATCCGTCGAAATCGAATAACTATCCGGCCATATCAGCCGTTCATCGGATACGACATCTTCCAGCTTGTGCGCAGGCGTTATTCGGACTAGTTTATAATTCTGGTAATCGCCCAGGTACAGGTTGCCGTTTTTTTCAAAAATCATCCCGTCCGTAACCGCAAACCGTCCTAAATCTTCTACCGCGGCCTCCCGTTGATCTTCTGGTAATGCTTCGTTTCGCAAGAATTCCGTTCGGATGCGGTAGAGTTTATTGTCGGTGAGTGGTTTGTAATACAGCCATTCGCCATCCGGCGTTAAGGCCAAGCCATCGGATTGAAGGTGTACCGGCTGCCCCTGCTTTCTAAATTCCTTTCCGTCCACGATCAGGGTAAAGGAAGGGTCATGTTGCACCGATGGATGGTTGTGCAGTACCTGCCAGCTAGCTCCCGTTTTTAGATTAACCACCACAATGCCCCCTTCATTGGAGTTCGTCAGATACGCTACCTGTCGACGGGTATCGACCCGCACATCGTTGATATAGCTTTTGTTGGTAAGTACGCCCTCAAACCGGTACACGTCTTCGATACTGTCGGTCGCCAGGTTGAACTTGACCAGCTTAAAACTAGTGTCATAAACGTGTTCCATGTTGGGGCAGGCCGGGTCCACCACCCACAGGTAGTTCTCCTGATCAACATAAACGGCCTGCACACAAACCCATTTGTTTTTTCCATTGTCCCCTTCCTGCCAACTATTCCACCGTTCGTCCGGATAAGGTTTCACCTGGTTATTGGGTAAAATTTCGACAACACTGTATTTGTGTGGTCCGGGCCATAAAGGATAACAGCTAAACAAACGACCGTCTTTCGCTATAGCGACACCGGTTAATTGGTACGTATCGTCTGAAAAGACTTGTTCCAGTTGATGACTGCTCGTACTCATGATTGGATCGGTTTAATTGACAGAGTACCCCTAACTAGATACCTATGCTTGGCTATTCTTAATTAAATTCCCCCTTTTTTCACTTGCCCGTGGCAAAGCAAAATAGACGTATATCAACAAAACAGGGATGATACTAAAGGGTACGCTCCACAAACAAATGAGTAAGGCAGCCAGGTGCAGCGCAGGGGCAATCGCATATTCCTTTGTAAGAGAACGGATGAGCCGCTTATCTATACCGTCTTCTAAAAGTTCGGGCTTTCTAATTGCGTACCACCACATACAATTATAAAACAAGGTCATCAACACCAAGGTCGCATGATAGATCAAGGCGGCCGTACGCTCATCTGGTTTGCCTACATGCCGTGCCAATAACCCGGTGGTAAAAGACTGCAGTGTAACAAATAGCAAAAGCAAAATATTTAGGATAAGCAGGTATTGATCCGTTTGCTTTATGTAAATAAACATGTTGTGGTGGTTAGACCAGGCAATGCATATAAACAGGAAAGACGCAGCAAAAGCAGCATACGAAGGCCATTGGTTGGCGATGGCCCGCAGCAAGCCTGTCTCGGTTTCCGGCTTCGGCAGTTCGGTAGCAAGCAATGTTGCCGCAATTGCTAAAACAGCGTCGTTAAAATATTCGAGCCGATCCGTTGGTCGATGATTGTACATAAGAACGGTTTAAAATTCAACACTACTGTTGCCATGACATCATTACTGGAATCAAAAAGTATCAACCCAAAAGTGTGCAGCTTGTGGCCTCTTTTGGGTTGATATAATCAATCCTACCGCTTACTGAGACCTACTTACGCTTGTTTTTCCGTTTCAGCAGCATGAAGCCGGCCGTGATCAGCAAGGCCGTCGTCGCTGTCTTTCGGATAAAAGCAGGGCGGTTGTGCTTCCATTCCGCTCGCCAGCCCCGCTCAATCCAGGGATTGGGAAGAATGCCATGTGTTAAGTCACTCAGCTTTCCCTCAATGGCGTTGATCCGGTCGGCCAATATCAGCGTCATCCAGTGCGTAGCGGTCGCTTCACTATACTGATAGGCATAGCGACGGATAGCCCCACTGAGGCCAGAAGGCGGTGATGACGTACCAAAGACACGGGTAACGCCTGGTCGCTCCACCGAATGCAAAACCTCGATGTCGATGGGCTGCTGGGGGGCTTTTACATAATTGAGCCGTTCGTGGTCCGCACCGTTCCAATGCTTCATGGGGTAGGTGGGATCATTTTCCGGATCGGCATCCATACCCCAGCCGGGGATGTCTTTGGTGCGGTTTTTCAGGTTTCGGTCCGCAATCGTGCGGTCCTCAAATTCGGCTATTGTATCTTCTAGTATGATTTGCATAAGACAAGGGGTTAAGCCGCATTGGCACGTGGCGGAATTAACAGGGGTTTAACGATGTGGTCGAGCTTACTGGAAAACATGCGGTACGCATCCGACACTTCTTCCAGCGGCAGCCGGTGCGTGATTATTTCCTTGGGATTGATGCGGCCGCTCATGATGTGATCAATCAGTTTGGGCAGCAGCCGTTTTACCGATGCCTGGTTGGCCCTCAGGGTAATCCCTTTGTTCATCAGACTACCGATGGGTACCAGGTTCCAGGGGGGACCGTATACCCCGATGATGGAAACAATGCCGCCTTTTTTTACCGAGTTAATCGCCCAGTGCAGGGCCGTGGCATCGCCGGCTTGCAGGAGTAGTCCTTTACCGGTGATGGATTGCAAGGCACTGCCAGTGCCATCGCAGCCTACCGCATCGATACAGACGTCGGCCCCAAAGTAATCGGTGGCCTTTTTCAAGAACAACACCGGGTCTTTCATGTCCCGGAAATTGTAAGCCTCAGCAAAAGCAAACTTACGGGCAAATTCCAGGCGGTAGTCTACGTGATCAATCACAATGACCCGGGTAGCCCCGAAAAACCAGGCAAAGCGGGCCGCCATCAGCCCCACCGGACCGGCCCCAAACACCACCACGGTGTCTCCCTTCTGGATACCGCCCTGCTCGGCCGCCTGATAGCCCGTGGGCACCACATCGGTCAGCAAAACGGCGTTTTCCAGGTCCATTCCTTTGGGGATTTTAGTAGGGCTCACATCGGCGTAAGGTACCCGAACGTATTCGGCCTGGCCGCCATCATAGCCACCGCCGGTGTGGGCATAGCCAAAAAATCCGCCGACGGCGGTAGCTTCCGGATTGGACTCATTGCAGTTGCCATAGAGTTCCTGCTTGCAATGCGGGCAGGTGCCACAGGCAACATTGAACGGCACCAGCACGTGGTCACCTACTTTCAGTTTTTGCACGCCCGAGCCTACCGCTTCGACAACGCCGGTAAACTCATGGCCAAAGGTCATGCCCACCCGTGTGTCGGGCACTCGACCGTGATAGAGGTGCAGGTCTGAGCCGCAAATTAGGGATCGGGTGACCCGGACAATCGCATCATAGGGATGCTTAATCTCCGGCTCGGGTTTGTTACGGTCTAGCCTGATTTGACGGGGGCCGCGAAAATTCATTGCTAACATAGCTACCTGTCGTTAAAGGTGATTGAGCTGGTTTGCTCTAGAAAGGTGATTGAGCTGGTCTACTGTAGCCCAATTCGTTGTCATGCCGCATGGAGGCTACCTTAAGCACTATCGACAGTGCTTAAACAGGTCTATCCGCCAAGTTGCCATGCTGGCTACCTACCAGAGAGGTCGGTCAAAGAGAAGCAGCATCATTTGACTAGTATTTCCACCACAAGTCCCCACTTACGAATTGACGCTTCTGGGTAATCAGAAGGGCGTGTTAGCGGTATGGGGCAAGCCCCTCAACACGATCTGTATGGTTTATCCCTTCCGACATAGGAACAACTGTCCATCCTGTACCTGATTCACAGATACCTACCGTCTCGTAAGACAAGTACTTTCGCCTTCTTGCCCCGCAACCGACGGGTTATTCTTCCGTCGGCTACCCGTTGTGGCTCTGATAACGGCCGGTATCAGCATCGTCTGGCTCGTACTGGCGACACCTTTTCGCGATTTATGGAGTGTGAGATCCACCCCTGTCAGGTCGCCGACTCGTCAAAGACTACTTTTGTTTAATAAGAAAGTTAAAGACGAACTTAAAAAGTGAGGTTACGGACGAATATAAAAAATGGACCGAGCCTTTGCGTGCCCGGCTGATCAGCCGGACGTTCGCTTATACATCGGTAAGTTTCAGACCTTTACCCGTTGGTCAAGGGTGCCTTAAAGCCTGCGTCAGTTCTGGTGGAAACAGGGAGCTACCTCCAGACAGAGCAAAGGACTAAACTATCCTCAAGGGAACGGCGGAGGTGGCCCTTAAGCCGGTCCCTGAATTGACAGCCGTATCCGAAATAAGGTGCCTACGCCTGGCCTGCTGTCGATCTCTAAACTAGCCCGCAGTAGTTCACACAAGCCCTTGACGATCGATAAGCCTACGCCTTCCCCCTGGTGGGCAAACCCGGAGCGGTATGACTGGGCGGTAGCCGCTGGCTGAGCATAGGCGAAATCATAAGACGCAGTGGTTTCGGGGGAAGGAACTACCCGGTAGGGCCGAGAACCCACCTGAGTCGAGGTCTGTAAGCCTGGTCCCGAATCCTGCACGCTCACCATCCAGTGAGAGGTACTCTCCCGACTCCAGCAAACCGACACCCAGCCCGTAGCGGTATGCTTGAGGGCGTTGAGCACCAGATTCTGAATAATGCGCTGAAGCTGAAGGGGATCACACTCGACCGGGAAGCTGGCTGGCCCGTCCGCTTTGAGTGAAAGCCCCCGCTCGGCGGCCAGCGGTTGGTAGCTCGCCACCAGATTAGTCAACAACTGACCCGCATCCAGGGGCTGAATGTGCAGGGCTTCCTGTCCGGCTTCCAACCGGGCCAGATCCATCAACTGGGTAACCAGCGAGCGGCAAGTAGTCAGATTACGGTGCAACATGTCCAGCATCTGTTTACACTCCTGTTGGGAGTCCATCACCAGTTCCAGGAGAGAAGCGGCTCCCTGAATGATGCCGAAACTACCCTGTAGATCATGAGAGGAATGGCGCAGGACCTGTGTGCGTTGCTGGCTGAGCGCCTGGAGTTCCGCTAGGGCTTTTTCCAGTACGTTGACCCGGCTGGCCGCTGCCGTACGTTGTAAGTCGATAAACTGGCTTACACTGCCGGTGTTTATCTGTTCGGCGAACGCAAAGACGTGCTCATAGGCCAGGGTGATCATAGGCCAATCCGTTGAGGGGTGAAGTTGCCAGAAAGCCCGCAGTTCGGCCAGCATACTCTGGCCTAAATAATGCATCTCGGTCAACAATTCGGCCAGGACATAACCCTTATGCCAACGAAGCAGGCCATGCTCCGCGGCTAAGCGATCAACCTGGGCTTCTTCATGCTGATGCTGCAATTGCTGCTGGAACACATTGAGCATAAACGGAACTTTGTTGGTAAACTCGTCGGGGCTTAAGCGATTGACGCTTTTCAGGCCCGGATCGGTTTCACAAGCCGTTCGCCAGTTGGCCAGCAGCACTTGTCGCCGGGTGGCCAGAAAGGAAGCAAGTTGGCCTAGCGGAGCCGACGCGAAATGAGCAGAGGCTATCATGGTTGTGCAGGCAAGATCTCTACATCCGGCAGGAGCGGTTCGTCCGGAGGAAGTGTTCCCAACTGGGCAACCAGACGAAAGGAACGGATACGTAAAGCCGTTGTTCGTTCGGTTGTGGTAACGCGTGTTTAAACTAATTGTTTAGAAGAAGCAGGTTTCTTATCGTAAGGTATTTGTTTATTTCAGGCGATAGGCGACCAGACAAGCAGCCCTACGAATCAACTTTCTTCAGCGCTGATATAGCCACGTCAATTGAAGGCCCTTTATGGGCTCTGGCATGACCAAACCGAACGGTTTACTCGTCTGGTCACGGATGAATTCAGGGTCTGGTTGATGAGGGGAGTTGATGGTTGGGAGCAACTTTGCCGTCTCCATTTCTCTACCGCTCTTGGCGTCTTAACTTGGTATAACCAGGACAGTATTGACAAAGAAGTAGTTTTTGATGGTAGAGGAAATGTACAATTTCAAACGGCCAGATGTTCTTGAAAATAATAGTAGCTTATTCGCTTAATAGTACAAAGGGATATATCTTTTTTTCGTCCACGAAAACGCTCCCATTATTGAATAACGTCTTTATCACCTCAAATTGAAGCGATTGGTAAGAATGAGATAGATTTGCCCCGTTTCTGCAATAAGCCAATTAGGCATTAGGACTGGCTGGTCCGAATCTGTAATTTATCTGGATTGCGCACATACAACAGACGTGTGATTTGGGTAGTGTCCCAGCCAATGTAAGTCATCGAATCTAACTCACCTGTTTCCCGGTGAAAGATAAGGGACCCAGCCTGCCCGTTGACAAAAGCGGGTCGGTGGATAAATTCATTACCCTGATTTTCCGGCAACTGCATGACACCCAATAAAAACTTAAGCACCTTCTGCAATCCAAACAGGGGCTTGAGGCCAGCGGCCCGTTTGCCTCCTCCATCGCTGAATAATTCGATGTCGGTTCGAAGCAGTTGGTTGAGCGCATCGCGATCCTGCTGTTGTAAAGCGACAAGAAACGCCTTCGTGAGCGCTCCTTGAGTGGTAGGCTCTACCGGTTGAGGCTTACAATAAGCAAGTTTTTCACGTGCCCGGTGCAACAGCTGGCGACAGTTGTCAACCGATACACCGGTGAGTTCAGCAATGCTGCGGTAATCTTCCGAAAAGCTTTCCCGGAGGATAAACACCGCCCGTTCTATGGGATTGAGTCGTTCAAGCAGAAACAGTAGACCTTATTCCAGAGTTGGAGGCTGTTCGGCTTCCAGCGTGATATAGGGTTCGGGTAACCATAACCCCTTGTAGCTTTCCCGCTGCTTCTTTAGCTCCTGGAGCCGGTTAATACTTTTGTTGACCGTCATGCGTCCCAGATAGGCTTTTGGCTCTATAACCCTGTCAACCAACATCCATTTTTCGTAGACGTCCTGGACGATGTCTTCCGCGCGGTTTGCCAATGTTCCCCAGCGAGCCGGTTAATACAATGTTCATTTCTTTTGCTTTTTGTTGATGCAAAAGTCAGCAGCTTGGACAAAACCGTTTTAGCCAAAAGGCAGAATGTTTTAGTCAAAGTACCGTTGTACTTGCCATGTGTAGTTGTCGTGTTGGTTTAACAATTGCCAGGAGCACCTACTAGCTATCAGCAAGCGACCGTTTCAAAAACTGAAAATAAGTCATTTCACCCGGCAGATCTTCTTACTGGTTTACTGTAGTCTTGTGCGTCTCCCTTAAAGAAGCACCTACATGAATGCTTTTTTGGCTCACATGGGGGCGTTTAGGGAGACTGTTGTTTTTGGGCTGTCTGTCAAACTCAGGTAACAGCATACGATTAGGCCATCACTAGTTTTTATACCAGTCACTAGCGTTACAGTCCGTTGACTTGTCAGGAACTATCTGCAAATAAAATAGGCTGGTATGGGTACCCAGTCGGATAAACCAAGGATCAACTTAGCTTTTAGTCAACCTCTAGGATACTAGTATACGCCGAAGAACAAGAACGATCTGTTCACTATTGCTTTGATTCAATACATGGTAATGATTCGTAGTCAGTAAATGTTCTTCCAGCCCTGCCCTTGTGAAAGCATGCCACTTATAGTCCGGTTTGATATCCTGCTGATAATAAGACGTGTCGGTGGCTCTGAACAGCACGATAGGCCGTTCGACAGGGGTACTTACCACTACTTGTCGGCTATAAGTCTGGGCCGCAAATTCGGCTTTCTGCTGCCAATCCGATAGGGGCAATGGGGGAGTTATGGCCTGCAGACGGCTCCAGTAGCGTACCACTAACTGTTGGATATTCGTTGACCATCTGAAGGTCTCGCTGGCGGTAAAAACCCGCTGTATTTTATGCCAGCCTCGATTTATATCCTTAATGATTACTTGAGTAAAAGGGTATCGTTTGTATAAAGGGGTATCAACTAGCACCAGCCGATTCAATTGATGCTGGGGTGATTGCCGATCCAGTCGTAAGGCTATTTCATACGCTAGGATGCCGCCGAAGGAATAGCCAATCAATAGATTGGGGGCAGACGTATCAATGAGACGAGCTAGTGAATCATACAGAGCAGGGAGTGGCCTCAGTTGCCCACTCTCGGTGAAGGGAGAAAAGTAAAGACAGTAAAGGTTAGCGTGATCACCCAGGGCCTTTTCCAGCCAGAGATAAATTCGTTTGTCACCCGAAAGAGGAGGTATAAAATAGATATTCGGTCGATTCACTACAGGCTGATTCAGGGAAATTCGTTGAACGCCTGTTTCTGGGGGCGTCGTTATAAAGGCGGCTAACGCCTGAGGTGTAGGATAGGAAAAAGCCAGTTGCATCGGCAAAGACATGCCCACCTGAGCTTCGAGGGTGGCCAGACAAGCCTCGGCCGTAAGCGAGTCGCCACCGAGATCCCGAAAAAAATCATCATAATCTGCAATGGGCTCGGGATAATTCAACGTCTGAGCCCAGATGGTTTTGATTTGATCGACTAAAGAGATTGTGGGAAAATGGGATGAAGCCAGGTTAGTTGAACGGGCAATTGGGTGCTGATGAAGTAGACCGGTCCGATCAATTTTCCCGGTCCGGGTACGAGGTAATTCCGGAATGGACTGATAGACGTCAGGGAGCATTACGTTTGGTAAGCGCTCAGCCATCCAACGTTTCACGGTAGTTAACTCAAGCGTAGAATCGGACCGAAGAAAGGCCCGAATAAAGGGCTGCAGGGCTGCATTTGGATCGCTCACCACAGCCACCTCCAAGACGCCGGGCGCCTGCCCAAGCACATCTTCCAATTCAAGCAAATTGATTTTCTGGCCGTTCTTCTTGATCATAAAATCAGTACGCCCACACCAGAATAAGTGACCTGCTTTGTCGAGATAGCCCAAGTCACCAGATGCATAGCTAACCAGCCCATCGACCTGGCGTTGGTAAGCTTGCTGGCTGGCCACTGGATTGTTGGCATACCCAAAAGGAATGCTCGTTGCCTGAACGACGATTTCTCCTACTTGTCCAGGCTCAAGCCAGTTGCCGGTTTCGGCCTGAATACGAACGGTGCGCCCAGTAATGGGTTTGCCGACAGAGGCCAGGGTTGAATCCCAAAGGGTATCCGTCCGTATTTTCTGTTCGGTAATGGTCCGCGTCTCGGTCGTGGCGTAGGCAATCTGGAGTGTAGTTTGTTGACCAAATTGCGCCTGAAATCCCTCGATATCCCTTCGGTGAACGGGCTCAGCACCAATCGACAGGAAACGGAGTCGATCGAGGAGTTTAAAGTCAAACTCACTTTTCAACAGCAGCCGAAACGTACTGACAGAAAGTGTGCTGAAACTAATCTGCTCCCGCTGCCAAAAGGCAGGCAAGGATAATACGCCTTCTTTTTTGAGGTTGTGAATGACGAGGGTAGCCCCTGTCAGCAGGGCCGGAAACACACACGCCAGGGAGGCACTGAACTCAAGCGAGAATAATAAATCAATACGATCGGCAGGGCCAATCTGGTTGTCTGAAATCTGTCGATCCGTGTCGGTCAGCACGCTCTGGTGCGAATGAATAACCTGTTTAGGCTCGCCCGTCGTACCTGAAGTCGTAAACAAACAAAACGGCGTTGTGGGCTCGATGACTACCTTGCTTGGGCCAAGTGGATGGGGCTGAATCGTGTCTGGCTGAATAAGCATTAGGGAATCCGGCAACAAAGCGGGATTTACCAAACTCGTCGTTCCAATGAGTGCCAGCGCACCCACACTTTTTAGGGTTGGGTTAATCAGTAACGCCCGTTCTGGATTGACCGAATAGTAGTAATTACCGGAAAGAAGAATACCCAAAAGGGCTGTAATATGATCAACAGGAGAATCGATTAACACCGGAACGCACGAATGGCGAATCCCTAAATCTGTTAACTGACGTGCATACCCATTAGCTTGTTCCGCTAACTGGCCATAGGTGATCCGCCGACTAGTATGGCAAATGGCATCATGATTAGCAAACTGCCTGGTTAATTGATACCACCGTGCTCTAAATCCTGTGTTCATAAATCCAGTAGCCTTTGAGAGGAGCCAGGCCTAGCCGACACATATTCTGATAGCTGATACTGTTTTGGTAGGCCCAGGCTGAAATACTTTCAGGCTGGTTTTGTAAACAATACCGAAGACGGCTGACTAAAGCGCTGGTATGATAGCCCTGATTTCTATACGAGGGAAGAATGGCACCTCCTGCCAGCAGAAAATGATTGCCTTCTTGATAAAGCGTGGCAATGCCCACCGCTTGCTGATGGGCCACAACCCGGTAGAGTTGAATCGCCGATGAAGTTAACAATTGAGCAAAATTGAGTGCCACCGGCTTGGCATCGGCTCGATCAGATTCAAAACCAGCCAGGTAATCCTGGGTAAAGGAATACAGAGTTGCAGGTGACACCGGTTCCAGTTGGGCTGCGGCTGGGTATTCATCCAGTTTATGAATCTGATCGGGTGCCAGCAGCAGAACCTGCTTGCCCTTACAAATATAGCCCTGTTGTTTCAACAACGCATGGGGGAGTAACGGAGTCGTATCTTCAATCAATAACCGATGGGGAGTGTGTTGATAAAACGACTTGATATCCTCTACGATCAGTGGAATCTGATCAGCCTCTGAACAGACACAGTAGTTAAAATAGTCGACATCCGCGAAGTGTAAGCACGTGTGAGTAGTCGTAAAGTAGGTTCGTATGCGGTCAAAATTGTGAGCCAGAGAAGCGTATTTGGATAAACGTTCAAGGTCGTATCGAACAAACAATTCCATTTCTAATTGATTAGTTGATGTCTAGAGTACTAGCCAGTAGCCGTTTATGGACAAGTTTGCTAAGCTGGTTTATACCCCGCCGACTATTCAGTCAGCAGACGTCAATTTACTATCGGCCCAGCGACTTTAATGGGCTAATAAGTCGATATGCAAGGTAGGGAAAAAGTTTTTGATGTACGCTTTGTTAAACAGCGCAGGCTCCTAAAATGTCAGTTATTGCCAGCATAAATGATAAAATAAATGGATAAGCCCACTGAATAAGGACTAAGCAGTTGATCAAGACGAGTCACCCGTTTCGTTCTTTAGAAGCCCATTGACAAACAGCCTTTGGGATTGTTTGTCAATGGGCTTCTAAACGGCTAAAGATCGATTTATATGGTAATAAACTTGGATGCAGCATGGGTCGTTTCAAATGAGTACGCTTCAATCTATAGTCACGATAAACCCTCCTGAGCAGCAGTGGAGTAAACTATAATCGTCTCAGGGAGGCTGATTTATGTAAGGTCAGGAAACTTGTGACGGCAAGATCAATTAAAGCATAAGAGTCCGGTTCAAGTCGCGACCAGTACACCTTCCTTGATTAATAGCCAGACAGCTTGGTTCTGAAAAACTGAGTGGCTAAACGAATTACTTCCTTGTGAACTTGGTGGCGATTGACAGTACGCTCATCGGAAAAGTAAATCGGGTCCGATTTCTTGACTTCCTCAATCGCTTCGTTCAGCATAACGTAGTGCCCGGTTTTGCCCCCAAATTCATAGTAGTCAGACTTGGATATGAGTTCATGGAAGTGACGAGCGTTCGTGTTTACCGGGGCCATACGATCGTTTTGAGCGCCCATAATATACACGGGATCGTGAATGGCTTTCATCTGATCTTTTCGTTGAAAACCCTGACCAAGCGCAGGTGATATAGCCAGAAATGCACGTAGGCGATGTTCCTCCAGCGAAGGAATCTGCTTGATGGCAGCTTTGAGTGAGGGATTATCCAGGTACTGGGCTACGCCGGGTAGTTCTGGAATATCGATCTCCTGGCGACCCGTCGTTTTATAATAAGCAAGCAAGGCGTTATAATCCAGCACCGCCCCAGCCAGAGCAATAACCGTATAGCCTCCAAAGGAAAAACCCGCTCCGCCAATGCGTTGCGTATCAATCACCGTGCGAAAAGCGGTCGTTGTCAGCAGAGCCGTCAATGCAAAACTAATGTCTAGCGGGCGCTCCCAGGGTTTAAGAAATTCGAGGGCCACTTTGTTATCAAACGTATTCCCCCAATGGTCAACTGCGGCCACCATAAATCCATTTTGAACCAACCCCTGCGCTAGCCACTCCATCGTCAACCGCCCGCCCCCGGTACCGTGTGACAGCATAATTAAGGGCAATTTGTGAGTAGGTAACCGCCCATTTCGCACGGTATACTGCCGGATGAAGGGCGAGAAACCCTTATCCTTCGCTTTCAAGGTGTCATCAGTTGGGTACCATATCTCCGTCACGACCGGACGATGACGGCTTTGGTCCATGAACGAAAAAGTTTGTTGACCGATCTGCATAGTCGGTGGATGCTGGGCACCGGTAATGTGGGGCACCAGCAGGCAGTAAAGGATAAGGAGCCGTAATTTGTGCATGGTTTGTCTTGACTTGGTAGTACAAAACAAGCAGCAGCGTAGGGCAAAAAGATTGACAAAAATCAATAAACTATCTTTTTGTCTTTAAGCGGCTCAACGTCTCCGGAGAAATGCCCAGATAATCGGCGATAATTTTAGCCGGTAAGCGTTGAATAATCTCTGGATTGGTTTGCTGGAGGGTATCAAACCGAGCTCTGGCGTCCAACGAAATAAAGCTTTCAATGCGTTGAATGGACTCAATGTAATCGAGTTCAAGCCCAATTCGATCCATGGTTTCCCAGCCGGGTATACGCTGATAAAGAGCCTGTCGATCCTCATAACTGATCATGAGTAATTCCGATGGCTCTGGACTCTGGACCGAAGCGACCGAAGGTTGCCGGAGAATAAAGCTGGGGAAAGCCGTACCAAAACGGCCTTCAAAGACCAGAAAACGAGTTGACTCGTTTCCCTGCTCATCGGTCAAAAATACGCGCAGATACCCTTTAACGACGAAATAAACGTAGCGAGCCACACTGCCTTTGGCAACGAGGATTTCGTTACGCTTGGTGAATTTGGTTTTGAAGTAGCTGCTAACGACTGAAGCCTGCTCAGCTGATAGCGATAGCTTACCGGCCAGAAAAGTTTGAAGAGCAGGATGCATCGATAGGATAGATACAAGCTAGCGACTCAGGACCACTACGTTAATCAGCAATTTCGGTTAAGCAAGTTAAAATGTGGCAAAGTGTAACGAATTAATTTTACGCAACTAGGTAAGTCTCGGCGTTTAAAAACAGTACGGCCTGGACGCTCGACCCGGGTCGGCATACCGACTGCTGCCCCGAAAAATCACGATCCCGCTCCGGCAATTTGTGTTTCAGACAAACGCCCCATTTAAGAAATAAGCATACGGACGATCCTCCGTTTCAAGAGAGAGCTTTTTCGTAAGAATTCACGTAACCCCATACCATGTCCGATTTGAGTGCCAATTTGCCTGCCATATTGAATGGCTGCTATAGACCACAACCTTAGTTTGTTCTTACTTAAACCTTTTTCATTACTGGCGCTTCGGCAGGCATTGGCAAAGCAACAGCCAAACTATTCGCAGCAAAGGGCTGGAACGTAATCGCCACCATGCGCAAGCCCGAAAACGAGACAGAGCTGGATCAGATCGAGGGTATTACCCTGCTAGTGTTGGATGTGACCGACCCTAAGCAAATTGATAAAACCTCACAAACAGCACTGCCAATGGGCTCTATCGATGTAGTGTTTAATAATGCAGGGGCTTGCACCATCAAGGGCGCTTGAGTGGTTTATAAGCCATCCAGTCCACTTCCAATTGGTAGGGGTTTTTAGGCGCTTCCGTTGACAGCGGATTGGTCTCAACCGACCAGTTGTTGGTATGCCAGAAGTTCATCCGGTAGCGCGATGCGTTCTGGGGAATACCTAACGATGAACCCTGGTAATCCCAGAGCACAAGTTTTTCCCCCGTGATGGGGTGAAGCATCCACCAGCGCAGCCGATCAGGATACCAGTCGAAGCCGTAGGTGTAAAACTGCGAGGAGGCATCGTAGCCGGGTAAAGGAGGGAGCGTTTCGGGCTGGTTCTGCGCGCCCGTCAAGGGGGTGGGCGTACCATCGTAGTTAATTTTCTGTTCGGTGGTGTAAATAATGCCTTTAGCTAGATTGATTGTCCGGCCAACCCGCTGCAAGGCGCCAGCATGTCCTGTCCAAGTGCCGATATAAATAATGGTGGGGTCGGCAATGAGCCACTCGATATCAATCTCGCTCAGGCCGGGAATACTATCCACGTGATAGGTGAAATACCCTACCACGGCCCCAACGTTAGGTTGTATCGTCGTAACGGCAGGCACCTTCAGACGAGCCGAATAAGTGCCGAAATGCGTGAAGTTGGTGGAAATGATTTCGGGCCCCTTACCCGCCCCGGCGGCTTCATCCGGATTGATCTTAAAGGAAAGAATGGTGGTTTTGGGTTCGGTTGATGAAGCGACCCCCTGAGCGTATTTGAACGGGAGTTTCTGGCCTGTCGAGCCGTAGTTGAAATAAGGGGAAGTTGGTTTATTGAACTCTTCTTTAAAGGCTTTCTGGAAGGGTTGAGACTGTGCGCTGGCGGACAAACCGACCAGAACAAGGAGCATGAGTTGTTTTTTCATCAGGGAAGCGTCTGTACTTTGATCAACATTCCAAAAATAGACAAACCTTAATAAGCGCCACCAATACCGTATGCCCTTACAGGGTTTTACTTAGGAACCAAGTAATAAAGCTACTATGGAAACCGTAGTTTTGACTCGTCTCAGCATATTCATTGGTTCATCAGGCGAATGAGCGTGCGTCTTTTTATGTCCGCCAGTGGGAACCCTGTAACGATTGGACAAATGGTCAACATGCTTAAGGAGCGACAAATTTTACACAGCATCTTCTCAAAAGAACTGTATCTCACAGAGGGGAGCATTTCCCGAAAGGTTTCGTTTTACTACTGCTGACTAGTGCTTTGCTATCTGTTCAGTGGTCCTACACCGGCAGACCGGCCACCGCGGCTCAATTCGTAGCATACGGTTCACATCATACTTCTTTCTTTCCCACGGCCAGACCCGCTGAGAAGTTCGAGAAACTAAAGGTGGTATTTACCCCGTAGTTCAGGCCCAGGGCCTGTTAGTCGTCTTGCACCCACCCCAGTGGCTCTTGGGCGCCATTCATTGCCATGCCGGATTTAATTTAGGCATGACTTACTGCATCTTTTATTGTCCTGATCGAAAGAAGATCTGATCTGGTATCGTTTTGATCACAGGAATCGCTCTTACTTAAGATAAACGAGTCCATATGTCTACATGTGGCTCTATAAACGCCCGAATTATAAGGCAGATACATGAACGATCCTTCGTCTCAAGTAGAAGGGTATTTTGAGAATAAAATGCCAGTGGTCTTGAGTGGTTTTAAACCTGATCAACTATGAAACCACCTGAGCTGCGATTTTCACGGGGACAGGCCGGTGAGTGGGCCTATCAATCATTAATTGGGAATACAAAGGGGTATTCGTTTTGATGGACTAATAACGCTCAGCACGCCCTGACAATACCGGACAGTCGTGCTCGAACTGTCCGAAATCGTACAGCCATTGGGTGTCCTATTGCCCCTTATAGCATCCAGGAAGGGATTTTGACTTGTGGTATAGTAGTTGAGCCATCTGTAGCTGGACCACTCCGTGGCGCCCTAATAAATGAAGTAACTAGTCAATGCTACGCAACCAGTTCATTACCGCTCTGCGCGCCCTTAGGCGCAACTGGAGTTACGCCAGTATTAATGTGCTGGGCCTCACCTTAGGCCTTGCCTGCTGTTTATTATTGTTCGTTACCGTTCGCTATGAGCTCAGCTTTGACCGGCACAACCCCAATGCCGACCGTATTTACCGGATGCTCGGGGTGAACAAAACGGCCCCTGAGGGCAAGCCAAATACGGGAATCCCGTTTCCGGCGCTGGCTGCGCTCCGCAATGATTTTCCGGAGTTAAAACACCAGCTTACCCTGGTCACCCGGATTAAATCGGCCGTGGTAGCCATTGCGGGCCGGGCGACTACCGAGACCAAACGATTTCAGGAAACGGATGGCGTCATCGCATTTGCTGAACCGGAATACTTTAATCTCTTTGACTATAGGTGGGTGAAAGGCAGCCCACAATTGGCGCTGGCTAACCCCAACACCGTTGTGCTCTCAAGAAGAATTGCTCATAAATACTTTGGTGATATGAATCCGATGGGCAAAATCATCCGACTGGATAACCGGATGGACTTTGTGGTAACGGGCGTTGTTGAGGATCCGCTCGCAACGAGCAGCCTGCCATTCGAGGTGTTTCTGACGCATGCGTCGGTGCTGGCCTATGGCAGTACGTCGCCCCCCGACGACTGGAGGTCGACTTATGGGGGAGCCCAGATTTATATGATGCTTCCCCCAGCTTCCGGCGGATCGGAGACACCAGCCGCCCGGATGGAACGTCAGTTAGTCGACTTTGTCAAAAAATACCATGCCCCGGAAGAGGCCAAAACGTTGGCCTACATTTTACAACCGCTGACTGATATTCATTTTGCCACCAACCTCACCAACTACGCCCAACGAAGTATTAGCATCGAAATGATTTGGGCGATGGTGTTGATTGGGCTCTTTATCTTAGGAACGGCCTGTATCAACTTTGTCAATCTAGCCACCGCACAGGCCATACGCCGGTCCCGAGAAGTGGGGGTTCGCAAAGTGCTGGGCAGCACGCGTGGGCAACTGGTTCGTCAGTTTCTGGGTGAAACCAGTGTATTAACCGGGATGGCGGTAGTCCTTTCCGTGGCTGTTGCCCAGCTTTCTTTGCCCTACGTTGGTGAACTGCTCAATATCAAGCCGGGAGCCGTAAGCTTACTCAGTCCAATGGCGCTTGGGTTCTTACTGACCCTAGGCGTACTGACTACCCTTCTGTCGGGATTTTATCCGGCGTTAATTCTGTCAGGCTATCAACCTATTTTGGCCCTTAAAGGTAAAATTCAGTCGGCCGGAGCAGGTCGTCAGTTGGCGCTTCGCCGGGGGCTGATTGTGGGGCAGTTTGCCATTTCTCAGCTACTGCTCATTAGCACCATCATCGCCTACAATCAGATGAGCTATTTTCGCTCCGCCGATCTAGGCTATGATAAAGACGCCGTCTTAACGATCCCATTACCCGAAAATGAACCGGGACAGCTAGCCAGTTTGCGAGCCAAGCTGACCAGTCTCCCTGCCATCCAGTCCATAAGCTTCGGCATGACTTCCCCCTCATCAACCTCTAACTGGACAACGGGTTTTCGGTTCGGACAGGACGACAAAGACCCCGGCTACGGCGTAGTGATGCGCCCCGCCGATACGGCGTATGTGCGCACGTACGGCCTAAAATTACTGGCCGGACGCCTGTATCAACCAGCTGATTCCATCCGTGAGCTCATCATCAATGAGACGTTTATGAAACGATTGGGCTTTCAAAAACCCGAGCAGGTGATTGGCAAGCAGATGAGGGTGGCTGGTGAGTCGGTAAAAAAGCCCATTGTGGGTGTGGTAAAAGATTTTAACCTGTTTTCCTTGCGGGATGGCGTCGAGCCAAGTGTCTTGACAACCCAGCGGGGTAATTATCGAACGCTCGCCCTTAAACTGTCGACCCGGTCGGGCGGCCCGGCGGCCATCCGTCAACTCCTAAAACAGGTTCAAACCGCCTGGACTGCGACTTTCCCTGCCTTCGTCTTTAGCTATGAATTTTTGGATGAGACGCTGGCAAACTTTTATAAGAGTGAAGAACAGCTCTACTCGTTGTTCCAGTTATTGGCAAGCATCGCCCTGTTTATAGGTTGCTTGGGTCTGTATGGAGTTGTGGCGTTCATGGCCGAAACTCGTACCAAAGAAGTGGGTGTCCGTAAAGTATTGGGTGCTTCAATCGCTCAGATTTTGGGTTTGTTTTCGCTCGACTTTGTTCGACTGGTTTTGATCGCTTTGCTGCTGAGTGCGCCGGTAGCCTGGTATATCATGGATAAATGGCTTCAGAAGTACACCTATAAGATCGCCATCGAGTGGTGGATGTTTGGGCTGGCTGGCTTACTGGCAATTGGGGTTGCATTGCTGACGGTCAGTTTCCAGAGTGTGAAAGCCGCTCTGATGAATCCGGTGAAGAGCCTGCGTAGTGAATAACGCTTTGGTAAACGGCAAATGCATTGATCAATTGTGGATGTGTTTGCTGTTTTTATCCATCTCGCTAAACGCCCAGTTAAAGAGATAGGTACAGTAGTTGTATAGGCAAAATCATTCTCTTTGAGGTCCAGTCTCAAATAACCATTTCACCGGCAGAACGCTCCCTCGTTTAGGGTTAATGCTGGCTATATACTTAGTTTCGCTTTTGTAGCCAAGACGCTTCAGTCCGACCCTAGACCGGTCATCACCGCTACCCAACAGTTTCCTGTCGCCATTCGTGAGCAGCAGGAAGCTTCGTTTGACCATCGATTTAACTATTCCAAATCAGGTTCGTCAGTTACCTTCGCAAATGGCCCCTATCGTTTTTTATTGAAAACGACGTAACCACCACCAAGTTTGCGATTGTTTCGAGCGTGCCCGTAAGCGATAAAGCCGAAGCATGATCAGCCTGCTGCCAACCATCATTAATTAATGATTTCCGGGCGCAGTTACGAACGGGTACCGAAATGAAGTAGCCCCGCAGCCGGCTTCCATTTTTTAGCTGGTTAACGCTTATTTGGCCGCCTGGAAGCCATGCCCGATCAACGATCCACTCATCCTGATTAATTAGTGGTTCAGAAACTGCTCGCGGAAGACCTCGCTTCGGCGGTCCGATACCGATTTTCTGACCATCTGTGATAGTACCCCAGCCGCGGACGGTCGGCCACCTGTCGCTTGTCGACTGACTACGGAATGGGTACCGCACCGATTTGTTGTAGTAACCCTAACATATCCGGCTGTCCATGCTCTTCAATAAACTGGCCAGCCGACAACCGGTAGAAGTTCATTGCCTGTACCCGAATAGGCTTCCCAGATGGCGCAAAACCCAGGAAATTACCCTGGTGCGTACCCCGCATGATAAAGCGGGCGGCTACCGTGTCTCCTTCGGCAATCATTTCTTCCAGGGTCCATTGAATGTCAGGGAACCCACCTCGTATCATCCCAACAATCGAGAGGTAGCCAGCCGGACCCCGCTTCGGTTCGGGCTGCCCTGGAACATAAAAGAGCGCGTCTGGACTAATCAGTTCGGCGGCAAGTTGCTCACTGGCGGTGTTGATGAATTCAACAAAACGGTCCATGATGCGTTTGTTGTTTTCTGAAGTCATATTGATTCGGATTTAATAGCCGCTCCTGTTAACCGCCTGGTTACTGAATTACAGAGTCCGTTCTTTTGCATGGGTCATAGTTTTTCCTTAGCCTCCAGTAAAGAAACCGTTTTGCCCAATGCCCCAAACTCGTGCAAATCGCCAAATACTTCCAATCGAATAGACTGATCCAGGCCACCTACCCGCAGCGGTTCAAAACCTGCATCTACAATTAGTTCGTTAATTTGTGAATCGATGCGCTGATCGTCAGTGGCATAGAATAAAACGGCTAGTTCGGGCTTCTGACCAGAGGCATTAGCTAGCGAAGCTGCCCCCAATGTGCCTAAAGCTTTAGCTAACGTTGCTCCTTTCGGTAGGAATGAGGCATTGATCTGACCAGCGGACTGGGTTTCTCCAATCGTTTTAACAAAACCTCCCTTATCATCAGGAGCTATTGGATTGGATGGATCAACAATAAGTTTACCTTCAAGTTGGGCTTCATACTGTTGCAGGAACTCTTTGATAGAAGCAAACCAAATGGCTAAGATAATGATATCTGCTTGCTGAAGAGCGTCTATTATTTCCAGGGGTTGAGCCAGGCTACCTACCTGCTGGGCAACTTCCTGCGCTTTAGTAAAATTGCGGTCAGCCAGAATGACAGGCCGATTGCCGTTGGTTAGATTAGTGGCCAATACACGACCGATAGTACCCAGGCCAATAATAGCGAGCTTAGATTTAGTGGTTTTTGTCATGGTCTTGTTTGTATTAGTTGACCAGGCAAAGGTCCGGCAGATAGCCGGAAGGCACTTATAAGCTAGCTTAAGAAATAACCTTAAACTAGGTTAAGTTCGGACCGGCGCTCCGGTTGAGCTCTGAGGAAGCCAGATCTTTTCGGATTTTGCTTAGGAATTCAGGGGTGATGCCCAAGTAAGAAGCAATTTGCGTATTGGGAAGCCGTAAGGCTAACTTAGGGTATTGTTCCAGAAAAGATAAGTAGCGCTCCTGTGCCGTGGAGCTGATCGTCTGCAAGACCCGGTTTTGTAGCTCAACATATTTGTTTTCAACGATGACTTTGAAAATCCGGTCGAGCTTGGGGATGTTTGTATAAAGAAAATATAAATCCTGTTTTTCAATTTGCAGGATCGTGGATGGTTCAATAGCCTCGATGAACAAGCTGCTGGGTTTACCCGAATGAAAGCTGCCAATGTCGGCAATCCAATCATTCTGTGCGGCAAACTGTAGATTATGTTCGACACCTTTGGCGTCAACCCCAAACATACGAAAGCACCCTTGTATAATGAACGTGAAGTGCTTACAGGGAAACCCTTCTTGCAGGATGGCCTGACGGCGTCTGATCTGACGCTGAACAGCTCGGCCTTCCAAGAGCTGTTTCTCGCTTTCTTTGAAAGGGATATAGCTCTCAAAGTGGTTAATCAGGGGAGCTAAGCTCAATTCGTTAAGCGGGTAGAGTTGTGAACGATGTCTACATGACTACTCCTATCCAAGAAAAGTTCGAGCTAGTGAAATTAAGGTACGAATTGGTAAAAAAAGCGTCTCTTGAAAAGCCCGAATTATAGAAAATCCCTCGTCTAAGTTTAGAGTGTTTATTGAGATTGGGTGTATTTGCCGTACAGAACGGCACCGGCACGGATCCGGAAAATTCGGGCCCGTGGACCCCGACCTAACTAAAATACTACTTAGCTGACAGGCTCTACTTTACCTTTTTTCAGACGGCTGTAAAACGCCAGTTAGAGTCAGGGAATTTTGCTGGAATCACCACTCCTTGTTAGTGGCAGAGAGGGGGCGGATTGTCCTTTAAAAAGCCAATCGCTGTGCGGAAGGAATGTACCCCGGTAGTAGGTCAAGGGAGTAGGGGTAAAACCTTTCAAGCGTATTGCCGCCAGCTGGCGTAAACTCAACTGTCTGAATCCTACTGCTTTGCACTGTTTTTAAGCGCAAATAAATAAGTCGCTTTACTTGCGGATTTAACGGACAGTAGAGTAATTTGTCAGGCTCAGGATTTTCCATGACTACACAAGCTTAATCTCAATCCTATATGATCCTTAACTACACAATCCTATTTGCTACTCTCGCCTTAGGGCTAACCCAGTTGTCCTGTCAGGATCATGCAAATCCACCAACTACCGTTGCCCTGAAAGCGACGCTCGATGGTAAATCGGTAAAGCCAATTCCGATTAATACGTCGGCGACTGGTTTGTTTACGGGTAAACTTGATTTGACAACCAAAGTGTTAGAGTACTCCCTTACCTATTCGGGTTTGTCATCTCCAGCGGTAGTGGCTCACCTGCACAAAGCAACGTCAGTAAACGGCACGGGTCCTGTTGATATTATAATCCCAACGGCGGGTAACACATCGGGTAATGTTAGTGGAATCCCATTTCTGCTGAGTCAGAATCAGGCTGACAGTCTGGTGGCAGGCTTTTACTATGTTGATCTGCACACGGCAATTTATCCGGGGGGTGAAATCCGGGGCGAGGTCATAAAGCAATAGGCTGTTATATGTAGCCTCAGTTAGGCCAATGGCCCATCGAAGCGCTATGGTCAACCAACGCATACCGGATTCACGATGAGCATCCTACCGACAGTCAACGCTATGAACAAACCTGGGACAATCGCTACAGCTAGGCGTCAGTGTCTGAACCAATAGACAATGTTGAGCCGCTCCTATGACACGCGAAATTTGCTACTTCAACACAGCTCTCATTCTGTTAGCTCCCTATGACCTGGATCCAATTAATTCGAGCCAGTCACGCAATGGCTAAATCTCTGGGCTACCCCCGTATACCGTAGTCTTGGGTCATGCCACCTACTATCCTAAGTTTGGCTACGAACGGCTCAGTCAGTATCCCATTGAGCTGCCGATTCAGGTAGCCGACGAAAACAGCATGATTATGGCTTTAGCCGAAAACGGGTTAGAAGGCGTAAGCTTGTTTACGTAAACGAGTTTTTTAGTTAGTTTTAGTCCTGACACTGAGATCGGTTACAAACTACGTTTCTAGTAGAAGGATTGTCAGCTTAAGCCCATATTTTTCAGTTATTCCTTTAATTTTTCTTTCTCTGGCAACCTGGCAGCTTGTAGGCGGTATAAACCGTCCCTTTTTGAATTACTCTTGTTTTGTCAGAAGTCAAGAACACTGGTTTCGTAACTTTCCAATTTAATCAAAAACCATTCAATCCGATTTACATCTTCAGAAAGAAGTGCAAATCGGATTGAATGGTTTTGTGCACGGTATATGAAACGGCTTCAAATAAAAAAGGAAACCAGGCTCGTGAATAAAGGTACTATTTCCTTATTCATGGATCATTTTATTAATCCGCTTCTGCTTGATGATTTGGTAAACACTACCGACGATAAACAGAATTAAAAGAGTCAGAAGCGTTTTACCAATCAATGGGTCTGTAATATCCTTTGCCAAAGGATGACCAATAGGAACACGAGTAAATGTTTCATTTACGGTAGGGATTAATGATAAGAAAAAACTCAATGACAGGCAAAAGTTCTCAATAAAACGAGAGGTATTATTGCCTTTTCTACGAGCATAAAGCCAAAAAGCAACTACGACCAAAATGGCGATGAGTATAGAAAAAACATGACCAGGATTAAAGCCCCCATGTTTCGATATGCCCAGGGCCGTTAACGACGTAATGACCGTACCGAAAAAATAAATTTTACCAGTACGGCGCGATAAATTTACTTTGCCGTACCGTATAAACGATAGGCTGGCCGCGATAAGGGCAACAAGGCCAATCACGGTGTGAAATATGCCTAAATTAGATAGTCCCATTTTTTTCTTTTTTTGAACCCTGCAAAGGTGCAGGGAAAAAAGGGGACGGATTTTATGATTTAGTTCAATTGTTTGGCAATTTAGTTCACTGTATAAGCTACCTTTAAAAGCCAGAATGATCAACGGTTGAAACGAAAGTATCTTTACTATGATTTATTCGATAGCTTCAACCGGTAGTCTGTAGGTGTACAATTGTATCTGGTACTGAAGCTTTTGGTGAAATTTGCCAGGTCATTGAAGCCACACTCGAAAGCAATGTCCGTAATGCGTTGATCCGAAGCCAAAAGGAGTTGAGCCGCTTTTTCAAGCTTTTTGGTTTTCATGTACTTGGCCGGTGTATCGCCATATACTTTGGCAAATTCTCGTTTGAAAGAAGAGATACTTAGATTCGATTGCTGCGCCAATTCATCCAGGGTAAGCTGCGAAAACAAATGGGCTTCAATGATCTGTTTGAACGTATAGGTGGTTGGTGAAAAAAGTTGCGATAGAATAACTTGTATTGCCTTCACGTTCTGTGTTTGCGAAAGTAAAAGCATAATTTCCTTCAATTTCAGAATGAGAATATCCTCATTTACTAAAGATGGGTTTTCGAAATAAAATAACAAGCCTTCAATATACTTTTGAATTAAAAAGTCATTATTTATTTTTTCACTGGATTGATTTGAAACTAGGTTTTGTGGCGCCTGAAGTACTAGCGGTATTTCCCGGTCATATATTTTCTTTAGAATATCCGGATAGAACGTAACGATAATCAGTTCACAATTACTTTTTGTGCCCAGTATTTGCTGTCCTGAGTTGATGCAATTTAGAAACAATGAGTAGCTTGTAGGGATCTCTTTTTGTTCCTTATCAAGTTGATAATGTATGTTCCCTTTCAGTATATATAAAAAACATGCTTGATTCGCAATTGGAAAATCAAATGTAAATGGTGGTTTTAGGCTAACTTTTTGAATGAATGATTTTCCAAACAAATCAATTTTTTTATAATCGTCTACCATGTCTCTGCTAGTTTAGTACAATACGGTTCCTATTCACGAATGGAAAAACTATGATTCTTGATTCTTGAAATAAATTTCCCGTTTAGTTTTAGCTTATAGATCTGTGAATTAACTTGTACTAAAGCCAATTTCTTGTTTATAGAAGAACGCTTGTACCAGTTTAAGGTTTTCGGCCAAACGTTTGATTTGGTCAAAAATCGCTGAGGTCAGCTCGTCTAAGTTGGTGAACACTTGATATTTTAGGGTACGCTTCAGATAAGTCCATACTAACTCAACCGCTCCTCCGGCGGCCCGGTGGATTCAGTTCGGGACTGTAAGCCGGTAAGCGTTCTACATGGATTCGCCCCGCTTTTTCTTTCAACAAGGCCTTGACGAATTCACTGCGATTATAAGCTTATTCACGGATCAATAAAAAGACCCAGTCTGCATATCGGTCAGCCTCATTATCATTAGCTTTCTAAGCCAATTTACATCGGTTGTAGTATATAATTTATAATTGGTGGCAGGGTTAAAGGGATAAGCATAGGATACCAAACAATACTCCTCACTGTTTAATGTCATGAGCTCCCTTATGATTGTAGAGTTATGATTCTCGACAAAGAAGTCATTTATAAACTCAGCGGTAATCCATCGTTCGTTAACAAAAAGAGAGGATTTGCTTTGATCAAGAGACAACCCCCAAGACAGTCTCACCCCAAAGAAAAATACCTGGGACTAGCTGATTTCGACCATATCCCCTTGAGTGCAACCCTGTCCCAACTCCTCGACCGGTTTTGCACGCACACAACGGCCAATCCCGACTTTGCGATTCGTGACCAGATCGACTACACGTATCAGTCGCTGGCGCTAGAAGGCAGTTCCCTGACACTTCCGGCCGGTGCTCCAGGCCTGGGCTTCGACGCTGAGTCGGCATACGGGTGATACGATTCATACCCTGCTGGGCAGTTACGACACCCGGCGCGGTGAGTTGCGGGCCGATAGCGGAGGTCAGCGGGCGCAAACTCATCGATGCTCAGAAACTTCCTGAGGCCTTCAAGACGCTGGTGAAAGAGATAGACTTGTCCTTGCCCCTGTTGAAGACACCACGTCAGGTGTATGATTTCTCGTTCACCGCTCATTTTCAGTTGCCGACCCTACACCACGTCAGATCAGAGAATAAGCCCTTGGGTTTATGATGATTTACGTTTAGCAGTATCATCAACTGCCGTTAAGCCGGGTCTATGCCGACAGCCGATGTGAAGTTGAGTTTAGTTTGAAATCTGACCATTTATTTACCTACCATTGAGTTGTTAGTATATAGAAAATGGCTAGTAATTGGCTCAAATGAGCGAACTTACAAGCTAATTTAGTTCGTGGTAAACCACTTTATAACTCAAATTGAAAGCTGTAAGCTTTATTGTAGGTATACTATTCTGCCTTTGTTTGGTAGCTAAGGCCCAGCAATTTGCCGCTTCTGTACAACATTATGGCCCAGAAAACGGCTTGTCGCATCGGGAAATAAACGCCATTTTACAGGACCGGCGGGGCTTCATGTGGTTTGGTACCAAGTTTGGTCTGAACCGATTCGACGGGCTGAAATTTACCACTTATACCAAAGAGCGTAACGGACTCGATTTCAATGAGATAGGGTCTATTGCCGAGGACGCCGATGGCCTTTTGTGGCTCATGGGCGCTAATAAGGATAGCAAGGTGCGGATTACCCTGTTTAATCCGTTGACGGGCACGGCTATTTCATTAGATGAGAAATTCAAAAAGTATTCCCTGCTAAGCTCTTTAATGGCTGGGCAGCACGTGTTGGGCAGTCCTGACGGCACGATCTTCTTCGCTAATTATCAACCGGCTATCCTGACATCCTACCATCCCAGGTCCGGCCTTCACTACGTGCCCCTTGCCCACTATAAGAATCTGACCATTCACCATGCTACCGCCCGTAACACCATCTGGGCCATTGCTGATGACAATCAATTGGTCGAATTAACCGCAGATGGCCGTGTTCTCCATACCTTTCGACATGATCCAGGCACTATTAATATCTGTTTAGGCCAGCCACATGCGGGTATCGAATTTTTCTATACTGTCTACAGTTCAGACACCGATCTACAGGGAGTGCAATATAGTATAGATCAGCTGGGGAATCGACGGCAATTACCGGCTTCATTGCGGCAAGGAAGAACTGCGTTTTTCTCCCCGGTATACTATGCGTTTGATCGTAGCGGATTGATTTGGACGGGCACTCAATTACGGAGTGACACCAAAGGAACCCTATTGGATTTGAAGGAGCAACTGGCAGGCCAGTCGATTGACAATCGCTGTTTCTTCGCCGACAGAAACGGCTGGATGTGGCTAGGGACCAGTTTTGGCGTGTACCAGGTCAAGGTAACTGAAAACTATTTTCACCGCTTCTTTTACGAACCAACCAATATCCAGGAAAAGGCAGCATCCATTCGGGGTATCTCCGTTATTGGGAATAAGCTATACGCCAACCTGGAAAAAAAAGGCTTGTTTAGCTGCGATCTATCGGGTGAGTCAGCCAGGAAGTTATTGGTACGTGGCATTTCGTATGGCTTAACCAATAGTCAGCCTGGAAAACTAAATATAGGCCAGATCGATTTAGTCACGTATGACATTCGAACCGATTCGCAATCGCTCTCTCCATTGCCCAATGGCGGATCGATCTGGACAATGTTCCCATTTAGTAACCAGCACTCTCTGGCGGGTGGGCTAGTAGGTCTCTGGCTTGTCGAGACGAAAACGGGACAGGTTTTGCCTTTCACCCGCTACAACCAGTTTCCCGAACTAGCCAAGTCGCATGTGCTTCATATTGGTGCCGATCGACAGGGTACCCTTTGGATCTGTGCGACTACGGGTTTGTACACGGTTGATCCATCAGGGGGCATCACGGCTCGTTACTGGAGTGGAGGCAAGGGGCGCTTTCGGTTGCCTACCGACAGTTACCAGCATTTTTACCAGGATCCCCAAGGCCTGTTTTGGCTGGCAACGGCCAATGCTGGGCTCATTCGTTGGAACCGGCAGCAAAACACCTACCGGCAATTCAGGCGTACCGATGGGTTATCGAACGACAATATTTACGCCGTCTATGCCGACCGGCGGGGCCATCTGTGGCTGAGCAGTGATTACGGCATTATGCAGTTTGATCCGGCCCGAAGGATAACCCGGTCTTACACGGTTCAGGATGGCATTACCCACAATGAATTCAACCGAATTGCTCATTTTCAGGCCCCGAACGGCCAGCTTTACTTCGGGGGGCTGAACGGCATAACCGCATTTAATCCACCCGATTTTGAACACGAGAAACCGCCGATTACCCTTCCGCTGCAAATCGTCTCGTTTCGCCAGTTTGATAATGCGCTGGATAAACTGGTTGACAAAACCGAAGAAGTGGTAAAAAGTAACCGGATTAGTTTACAGCCCGGTGACCGGACGAGTGTGCTGGACTTTGCGCTGCTCAATTACGCCGACGCCCAAAAAAACGTGTACGCTTACCAGTTTAAGGGACTGGACAACGAGTGGACGTATCAGACTGAGCCCTCTATCCGGCTGAGTAATTTACCGTATGGCGAGTATCAATTATCGATAAAAGGACAGGCGGCCGATGGCCAGATGTCATCGGCGAACCTGGCCATCCAGGTCATCGTACAACGCCCGTTTTATCTGCGCAACTGGTTTCTCATGATTATGCTGTTTTTGCTGATCGGCTCGGTTTGGGGATGGGGCCGGTGGCGAGCCTGGAGGCACCAGCAGGAACAAACCCGGTTACAGATTCAGATCAAAGCGGCCACTGAGCTCATTGCGCAGCAGGCACAGGACCTGCTGCGGCTCGACGAAACCAAATCACGTTTTTTTGCGAACATCTCGCATGAATTTCGGACGCCCCTCACCGTCATTCTGGGCATGGCGGCCAGCCTGAACCAAAAGTTCGACCCCGAGTTGCGTCAGATGGCCGGCCTCATTGAGCGCAATGGTAACAACTTACTACGGCTGATCAACCAGATACTGGACCTCTCGAAACTCGAAGCCGGGGAGATGGCCATTCACCTCGAACGGGCCGATCTGGTCAGCTTCGTGGGCTACGTCGGGGAGTCGTTCCATGCCATCGCTCAGGCGAAGGGTGTACACCTGCAGTTTGAGTCTGAGGAAGCGCAATGCGAAGCTGACTTCAATAAAGATAAACTCCAGGATATTTTAGCGAACCTGCTGGTCAATGCCCTGAGATTTACCCCTACGGGTGGTCAGGTAATCTATAGCGTTGCCGTTCAGAACCGTTGGCATTCGCTAACTGCGGCCGGATACCACGAGGAGCTAATCCCGACTAGACACCTCGATCAGCCGTGGATTCAGATCACAGTGAGCGATACCGGACCCGGCATCGAGCCAGCCCATCTGACGAGGATCTTTGATCGTTTTTATCAAATCGAGAACCCGCAGAACGCATCGGGCGGAAATACCGGAATTGGACTCTCATTGGTGCGGGAATTGGTGGGGCTTATGCAGGGTGGTCTGGCCGTTCGTAATCGGCCCGGCCTGGATGGGCCCGGGCAGGAGGGACCCGGCCAACCCTGGCCGAACAATTCGGGGCAGGCCCTTTACAGCCGGGGAGCTGAGTTTGTTGTCAGTTTACCCCTCACCCGTCGGGCATCCCAGGCGGAAGGGCCATCTCCCACACCGTCATCCATACATCCAGCCCAACCCCAGTGGGGCGAACCCACGCGGGACGTGGCCAGTGAGCGGCCCGTGGTGTTACTGGTGGAAGATAATGAGGACGTAGCCACGTATATTCAGATTTGTCTACAGGATGAATACCAGGTGATTCGGGCCGAAAATGGGCAGGTCGGTATTGACCAGGCGTTGGCGAGTATTCCGGACCTGATTCTGAGTGATTTGATGATGCCACTTAAAGATGGCTTTGCGCTCTGCGACACCCTGAAGCATGACGAACGGACCAGCCACATTCCCATTGTGTTACTGACGGCCAGGGCTGCAGTGAGTGACCGGATCATGGGGTTACGCCGGGGGGCAGATGCCTATCTGGTGAAGCCTTTCTCCCGCGAAGAGTTGAGGGTCGTGTTGAGTAACCAGCTACAGATCCGGCGTCTGTTACAGCGCTTTTATAGTCAACTAGCCCTGGGCGTTGCCGGGCCGATTCCGACCGATGCGCCTGAGATGGGGGAAGACCAGTTTCTGACCAGGCTACGCAGCAACGTACTGCCGCATCTGGATAACCCGGCGCTGGATATTGAGATGATCTGCACGATGATGGGGACGAGTCGCAACTCCCTGCACCGCAAGATGACCGCCCTGACGGGGTTGTCTATGAACCGATATCTGCGAACACTGCGCCTGCAAAAAGCCAAAGAATTACTCCTGTTACCTGACCTGAACATTACCCAGGTCGCCGATGCAGTAGGTTTCCAGGACCCCAGTTACTTCGGCCGGGTCTTTGCTGAGGAATTCGGCCTATCGCCCAGTCAATACCGGGATGTAAACAAAAAATAATCGCTTTCACCCCCGACTGGGACAATTCTCCGAGTTTTTGGGTGAAATCTCCGACTGCTTTGCTGCCGAAACGCCTAATCTTGCCCCAGCGATAAATGGGGCTTTTTTTAGGCTTCGCTACGCTCTGTACATCCGCCGGTTTTTTTGGCTGTCCACCCGTCCGATAACTGGGGTGGCCGTCTATCAACGTTTTGACTTAGTATATGAAAACACGATTACTTCCTGCTGGTTTTGCGCTTAGGCCTGCTCACTCTCTTTACTACACCCTATTGCTGATGCTCGTTGGTATCAGCTCCGTTTTAGCCCAAGCGGGCACCATCCGCTACGTCAAAGCAGGCGGTACAGGCAGCGGCAGCTCCTGGGCCAGTGCCAGTGGTGATTTGCAGGCCATGATCAATGCCAGTGCCTCGGGCGACCAGGTGTGGGTGGCCGCTGGTATCTACAAACCCACTACCACAACCGACCGTACCATCAACTTCTCGATGCGACCTGACCTGGCCATCTACGGTGGTTTTGTGGGCAATGAAACGTCCCTCGGCGCCAGACCAACAATAAACCCCATCACGGGTAACCCCTCCAGCACCACCCTCAGCGGGGATATCGGTACGGTAGGCGATAACTCAGATAATAGTTACCACGTCATCGCTAATTTTAATTTTCTAACGACCACCGCTATTCTGGATGGGTTTGTGATTACGGGCGGTAATGCCAATCTGACTAGTTCAAATCGCAGTACGGACAGTGGTGGGGGTATGCACAACTTTACCAGCTTTCAGGGTGAACACACGAACCCCCTGATTCGAAACTGTTCTTTTGTAGCCAATTCGGCGTTGTCTTCAGGCGGGGCAGTCTATAACGGTGCCGTTGGGTGTGCCAGCGATTGCAACCCTACGCTGATTAACTGCTTCTTTCAGGGAAATTCGGCCAAGCAAGGCGGGGCAATGGCCAATGATGGGTCAGCGAACGATGCGTTTTGTAGTCGTAGAAGCAGCCCTGCGCTGATCAACTGTTCGTTTGTGGCCAATTCGGCCAGATTTGGTGGGGCGATGTACAACAGCGGGTTTGGTGGTGGTGGTTATGGCGAAAGCAGCCCTACGCTGACCAACTGTTCGTTTGTGGCCAATTCGGCAAATGATATAGGCGGGGCAATGTATAACGTTGGGACGAGCAAGGGCAGGAACTACGCCAAGCTGACTAACTGTTCCTTTCAAGGCAATACAGCTTCCTACCAGGGCGGGGCTATATCCAACGATGGGAGTGATGGCGTGTGCAACCCCACGCTGACCAACTGCTCCTTTCAAGGCAATACAGCTTCCTACCAGGGCGGGGCCATGTTCAATACGTCTGTGGCCAACACGACGACTGGCGAATGCAGCCCTACACTGACCAACTGTGTGGTATTTGGTAATGGGGGGGCCAACACGTTCTACAATGTACAAGTTTATCCGCGAGTCTATTACTCGTTGCTCGAGGCCTCGGTGACGGGCTGGCAGAATACTAGCAATAACCTGACGACAACAGTCTCGCCCTTTGCTGGTACGAACACCACCCAGTTACGGGCCAACTCGCCCGCCATCAACGCTGGGGATGGCAGTGTCGACGCTGGCGCAACGGACTTAGCGGGTAATCCCCGCATTGTGGGTTGCAAGATAGACATGGGCGCCTTTGAATTTCAGTATACCTTCCTGCCAATTGCCATTAATGCCCAACCCGCCAGTAGTTCGGTGGTCTGTGCGGGCACTGCCGTCTCGGTACCCGTGAGTGTGAGTGGTACGGTCTCGGGCTACCAATGGTACAAAGGTAGCTTTAGTAATCCCGTGGCGGGCCAAACCTCGGCCACGCTCACTCTGAACAATCCACAACCTGGCGATGCAGGCAGTTATTCGCTGGTGGTGACCAGCAACTGCAACTCACTCACCTCTACAGCCTTCAACCTGACGGTCAATAAATCGACGGTCAGCATCAGCCCCAGTTCAGCAACGGTTTGTCAAGGTCAGTCAGTAACCTTAACCGCCAGTGGGGCCAGTTCCTACACCTGGAACAACAATACCACAGGCAACACCCTTACGGCGACCACCACCGGCACTTACTCTGTGACGGGGGTAGATGGCAATGGCTGTTCCAACACCGCTTCCGCTCAGGTGACCGTGTACAGACCTACCGTCAACATCAGTCCCAGCTCGGTCAGCATCTGTGAAGGCCAGTCGGCATTACTAACCGCCAGCGGGGCCAGCACCGGGGAGACGCTCTCCTACACCTGGAATGACAACACCACGGGCAACACCCTTACGGCGACCACGGCGGGAATCTACTCCGTGACGGGGGTGGATGGCAGGGGCTGCTCCAACACAGCCACGGCCAGTGTAACGGTCAATAGCTTACCTACTGTTAGCATCAGCGCCAGCCCGTCGGCCACCATTACCCAGGGCAGCTCCGTTACCCTGACGGCGGTAGCCACCGGAGCAACGGCCTTCACCTGGGTAACGGGCAGCACCAATAACTCGATCGTGGTCAGCCCCACCACCAGTACGCCCTACTCGGTAACGGCCCGCAGCGCTGCGGGCTGTACCACCAGTGCCAGCCTGACCCTTACCGTTCTGCTTCCCACGTGCAACCCGATCCTATATGTAACCCAGCAGGGGGCGGGTCTACGCGACGGCAGCAGTTGGAGCAACGCATTAGGCGCCAGTCAGCTCCAGATCGCTATCAATACGGCGGCCGACTGCGGGGGTAACAGGCAGATATGGGTTGCCGCCGGGATATACAAACCGACGAACAGTAGTGACCGTACCCTCAGCTTTGCCATGAGGAACGGGGTGGCCATCTATGGCGGTTTTGCGGGCACCGAAACCGCCCTGACCGATCGTCCGGCCATCAATCCCGTCACAGGACAGCCTTCCAGCACCACCCTCAGTGGTGACATCGGTACGGTAGGCAACACCAGCGACAACAGTTTTCGGGTCATCAGCAATCCGGCCAGTCTGAGCCTGACCACCACAGCGGTGCTGGATGGGTTTGTGATCACGGGCGGAGCGGGTGGTACCTTGGGGGGCGGGATGTTCAACGATGCCAGCAGCCCCACCGTCCGCAACTGTAGCTTTGTTTCGAATTCCGTGTCGGTGACCAGCGGTTCCACCAGCCGGGGCGGGGCTATGTACAATGGCAACGGCAGCAGCCCACAGCTGACCAACTGTCGGTTTGAGATCAATTCCATTTCGGGTTCGAACGGGAGCGCTAGCTATGGTGGTGCGATCAGTAACTTTACTAACAGTAGCCCGCTTCTTCTCAACTGCAGTTTCCTGGGTAACTCGGTTTCGGGAAGTGCCAGTAACTTCGGGGGAGCAATGGCCAATAACGTTAGCAGCAACCCCCAGTTGATTAATTGTAGTTTTCTCAATAACTCGGCCGTGGGCGGTACCACTACCCGGGGCGGAGCCATCAATAACGGCAGCAGTAGCCCTCAGCTGATCAACTGTAGTTTTCTGAGCAATTCGGTTTCGGGAGCCTCCACTAACCTGGGCGGAGCAATTGCCAACGGCAACACTAGCGTACAACTCACGAATTGTGTGTTATTTAACAATGGTGGGAACAATACGTTCTATAATACTGTCGCATCCGTCACGGCGAGCTACAGTTTGTTTGACGACACCGTAACGGGCTACACCAGTGATCCTACGGACCTCACGGCAAGCAGTTCTCCTTTTGCCAGCACCACCAGCGTGAGCTTGAATTTCTGCTCACCAGCCATCAACGTGGGCAATCCTGCCAGCCTCACCTCCGCAACAGGCCCTTACTCCGGAACGGCCCTACCCACTACTGATCTGGCGGGGAATGCGCGGATCATGGGGGGCCGGGTCGATATGGGCGCCATAGAGTATCCGGGCAGCCCTTTAACAGCGACAGCCTCCTCCTCAACGGCCCTGGTGGGTGAGGAGGTTATCTTGAGCGCCAACGGGGGAGACAGCTTTCAGTGGACAGCTCCCCCGGGCGCTACCCTAAGCTCACCCGCCACCGCTTCTACCGTCTCCGCCACACTGACCAGCGCCGGGCCCCAAACCTTCACCGTCACCGTCAGTCAGGGGAGTTGTAGCCAGACGACCACCGTGACCGTGACGGCCGTGCAACTGCCCGACCTGACAGCGGTGCTCTACGCGCGTCCATCGACGGCCAGGGGCAATCAGCCCATCACCGTAGTGGTCGATGTGTTTGAGATCAATGGGATTCCCACCAGTGGTCCCATCACGCTGAAAATCGCCAAAGATGCCAACGTCACGCTGAGCTTCGATGGGAGCTTGAGTAGTGTGGGGGGCAAGCCGGTGCAGAACAGCCAGTGGACGTTTGGGGGTCTCTCGGGCGGGTATTACACGTTGACCAGCAGTGGGGTGCTGGCCGGTACGAGCTTGTCGGTGGGGTTAACGGGCACGCTGTTGGGAGGGTCTTCGACGGGGGTGGTGACGGTGAGTGGGATTGTGTTGGGGGGAGGGGATGGAACCCTTGACAACAACACCGATGCCGATAAGATCGAATACTTTCAGCAATAAAACCTACCTGCCAGCCGGGCTGATGGGCTGGGCTGGCAGGTTTATAGGTCGGGTATGTCCGGTTTGTGTCTGCGCTATGGCTGCCTATAGAGACCTGCGCTTTCGGACGGTCAGCTGCTTGTTTGAGTGTTCGCTTTGTCCGGTGCTGGCTCATCAGCCGGGTTTTATCGACGCCCGATTTTTGGCCGAGCCGGGTCAGGATCGGTGTCTGGTAGTGAGCCTGTGGGTGAATGCCGAGTGTTGTCAGGAGGCCCAAAGTAACCACGCCTGCCAGACGGTGTTTCAGCAGCTGGAGAAGTATTTTGCGGCTCAGCCCACGGTGGCCTGCTGTGAGTTGATGGGTCAGATCAGCTGATTGCCGTCAGCAGTGATTAGGATTAAAGCTGGTTGGTCAGGCGCAGGATGCGTTTTGGCTTTGACTTCATATGAAATACGATCTCTCCTAGGGGCGGCACCAGATAGCCATCGTCGGTAGCTTTTCGTGGAATCGCATAGTGTGTTGTCCTGATTTTATTCCGAGGTTTTGTGAATGATTCTTATTTGCCCTTTAGTTTAGCGCAAACTTCTCGTTTTCAATATGTCAGTAGCTAAAACAGTGAAGGAATGGACACCTTTACGTGAACGATTTTAGGTAAAAGTCGTCCAGGAATCAACTTATAGTGCAGCCTCCATCTATAGAATAGGGCAGAAGGTATAGCACATTAAGGTAGCTATTGCATATAATGTTACGGCAAAATAAGTTTATGCCGTACGCCCTAAACCATTCATGAGTCTATAGCATTAGGGATACATGGGGTTGCTCTTCCGGGTTTGGTCGTGTTAGCAAATTTTCTATACTTTTACTGAAGAAGTGTCGTTGCAACGCAGGACTTTAACGGTTTTAAAGCGAATCCAGCGGGAGAGAAACGCAGCTCGAAAGGGGGAAGTTGACTGCTGTATCAGGCTAAGACATCATAATTTATTGAGTTACCAACGATACCATCTGATTCAACATAAGACAATTGGGCTCTCCCTGATATATTTGTCGGTATGGGGGTGCACGTTGAGTAAGAGACCAGTATAGTTTGGGATGGCATAACTAAAAGGGCTGGTATACACCTTACCCTAAGGTGGCTGATGCCGCTCATCGGTTGCCTGTTGAGTCCCCCAGTTCAGGCTCAAGCCTTACCCGAGCCTGAATTAATTACCGACCGCCAGGGGTTGCCCCAGGCCTTTGTGCCCGACATTATCCAAGATAAACCGCAGCAGCCATTTCCTGAGGAATAGAATACGGCATGAGTACACCGGCTCCATTATGTCCTCGCAGCCGCCGGGTCTTGATTCGTCCAGCCTGGGTATGGTTCATCTTCAAGGGGTGGCAGATATAGGTTTGAATTAGTTGGTCATAGGGCCTGTGATACACGCCCTCTAAAATGTAGCCTAGTAGTTGAGCAGCTGCATTCGAATAACGCAACTTGATACCCGGCACCGTGTCCAGTCTGACCTGGTGAAGGTCAGTAAAGAATGCTTGGGGCGTGTAGCCCCGGCGATGCTGTTCAAAGGAGCTAGAGTCTGCTGACGTATCGAAATGGCTCGGTTTAAGCGGTAAGTTAAACGGTAACCCTGAACTATGGTTGAGTAAATGAACGAGCCGGATTGGTTGCCCTTGGTATTCCAGGTTTGGGTAGCTCCCGGACATATAGCGCCGGATATCGTCGTCTAGTTTTAGTTTGCCGTCGGTGACGGCTCGGGCTAACAGAGTACCGGTGAATGTTTTGGTGATCGAGCCAATTTCATAGATGGTCGACGAACTGGGTCGTCGTTTTGAGTTAGGCTGGACGATACCGAAATTGTAGAACCGGTTGTTGCCGTTTTGGCTGACACCAATGGACAAGGCCGCAAAGGGCGCTTGTTTTAGAAAGGCCGTCGCTTGCTGGTGCACCAGCGAATCCAGATTAAGCAGCCCACTGACTGGCTGCCCATGTGCGCTAGAGACTCCCAGCAACAGACTCAACAGGATGGTTGTGGTTTGATAAAAAGACATCTTCTTCATGTTTTTGCTGGAAACTCCGGGCTAGTCTGGAGGTTACAGCAAAACATGGAAACGCTACCTCGCCAGACATGTTCTTTGCCTAATTCATCGTCTTTTTGAACCTCCGAATTACGGGTACATAAATCTTTCTTTATATCAGGCAGGAAGGATTTGTGAGACGAAGGAGTTTCTAAACTTAAGCACTTATCCTTCCAACATAGGCTTACTAGTTAATCGATGAGCTGTCCGTTACGGTACTGGAACTGTCCATTTTTGGACAACACAGGATTCGCTGATGTGATAAAAAAGCCGTTTCGTGGCCATCCAGCCAGGGTGTACTAAGTTGGTAAGGTATTTGTTCGGCAAAAGCTATACTAATCGTACTGACAATTGGTTCAACCGCTTTTGATCATGAAACGACCCTTTTTAGGTGAGTTGGAAGAGGTCGTCCTGCTGACGGTAGCCGCCCTGCAAGAAGGGGCCTACTGTGCGGCAATCACCCAAACCATTGACCAGCAAATGGCCCGCAGCATCAGCTTTCCGACGGTCCATACCACTTTACAACGGCTTGAGGAAAAAGGCTTTGTGACTTCCCAGATGGGCGGGGCAACTACCGAACGGGGAGGGCGTCAGAAACGCCTGTTTACGGTAACCACAGCCGGGCAGCGGGCACTCATTGAATGTCGATACCTGCGGACCCAGTTGTGGGACCAGATTCCAACGCCAATCCTACAACTATGGGGCGCTTAACCAACGACAAAGAGCCACCACGCTGGGCTGTCTGGCTACTGAACCATTACAGTCCACATGGCTTGGAAGATGAGTTACAAGGTGATTTACAGGAGATGTATACCTACTGGCTGAAAACCATTGGCGTATCGAAAGCTCGTTGGCGATATACACTGGCAGTCCTGCGGTTGATTCGACCGTTTACAAGGTCGAAAAGCAGCCAAAATCCCAAGTACACAAACCCAGAGTGCCGGACCTCTCCATCTATTGTTCAAGCCGCTATGCTACCTGCCTATCTCAAAATTACCTCTCGCAAGCTGATTCGAAACAAGCTCTATTCGTTCATCAACGTAGTGGGCTTGGCGTTAGGCATTTGTGCCTGTCTAGTGATTTATTTGATTGCCCGCTACGAATACAGTTTTGATACGTTTCATCCGAACCTTGACCGCATCTATTGTGTGGATGCGGTCGTGTTTGGTGGTCGTTGGCATTGCATACCGGGTCCTATGCCGGCTGCTATGCGCCAGGAAATGACGGGTATGCAGACGGTAGCTGCCTATCAGACCTATGGTGCCAGCGTGACCATACCGGGTGATCAGCCGGGGCAATCAAGGCACTTTGATGACGACGGTAGTATCGTTATTGTGGAACCCCAGTACTTCGATATCTTTCGCTACCAGTGGTTAAGCGGAACTGCCAGGACTGCCCTGAGCAGGCCCAACTCGGTTGTGCTTACCGCCGAAAGGGCCCGAAAATACTTTGGCGATTTTGATCCGGACAGGATCATGGGTCGGACCATCTATTACCAGGATTCGCTGATGGTTACCGTAACCGGGGTTGTCGCCGATTGGCCGGGCAGTAGTGATTATAAGTTCAGCCAATGGATTTCGTATGCGACCATCCCCGCCAGTTTTTTGAAGGGAGACATTGCGTTGGATCGCTGGGACAAGTTAAATCGGTCCAGCCAGGTGATCATTAAATTGGCAACGAATGTAAAACCTTCCCAGATTGATGCGCAATTTATCCCCTTTGCTAAACGGCATTACGGCCCTAACCCGGGGTTCACCGCCCAACTGAAACCGCTGGCGGGTAGCCATTTTCATCCCGAATATGGGGGTGGGGGCAGAAAGGCCAGTCTACCGGTCTTGTACGCGCTGATGGCGGTGGCGGGATTTATACTTATTCTGGCCATTGTCAATTTTGTCAATTTGTCGACCGCGCAATCCACGCAACGAGCGAAAGAAATCGGCGTTCGTAAGGTGCTGGGCGGTAACCGGTCGGGCATCGCTGTGCAGTTTTTTACCGAATCCCTCTTATTGACCGTAGCCGCCGTGGTGCTTGCCGCGCTGCTGGTCAGGCCGGTGATGAACGTGTTGGCCGATTTGGTCCCAGCGGGCGTTTCTTTTCGGGTGGATAGTACGACTGTTTTATTTTTTCTGTTGGCAACGGCGGTGACAACGCTGCTGGCGGGGTTTTATCCGGCCCAGGTGTTGGGCCGCTATCAGCCCGTAGTGACGCTGAAAGGAATCACGGCGACAGCGGGCAGTGGAAAAGCAACGCTGCGCCGAGGACTGATCGTCTTCCAGTTTACTATCTCGCTGGTGTTTATCATTGCGTCTCTGGTTATAGGTTCGCAATTGCGGTATGTGCTTCATACAAATCTGGGTTTCACTACGGATGCCATCATCACCCTCGGTGGTCAGCCAGCCAACCCTATGCATAACACAACGGTCGGGTCGGACAAGCATAAGGGGCGGCTACCGGCTATGGCCGAGATAAGTAAGCTGGCCGTGCTGGCGGATAAGATCCGACAAGTAGTTGGTGTCGAGCAGGTGATCCGACAGTGGAAGTCACCCATGGACCAAAAGCATAGTGGATTTGGCGGTGGTGGTCTGAAAAACAGCCCGAAAAAACCCATCGATATATCCTTCCATTTCGGCAATCAGGATTACGTCCCTTTTTATGCCATGAAGCTGGTTGCGGGGCGAAATTTGCTTCCAGCCGACAGTGGCCGGGAAGTGCTGATCAGTGAGCGTTGTGCGCATGCCTTGGGTTTTGTCGATGTGAGCCAGGCTATCGGCCAGGAGCTCGTCGCCAGCCCTGTTGAGGTTTATCCGATTGCTGGCGTGGTGGCCGATTTTTATGAGAACTCGTTTCATCAGGCGAGCTGGCCGATCGTCATCCGACACGACCCCGCCAAAGAGAACGTCATCGCGGTCAAACTAGCCGCAAAGGGTATGACCGCTGGAGAGCTGCACCCACTCATCGGCCAACTAGAGGTAGAATGGAAGAGGGTCTTTCCGGAGAAACCGTTTGCTTATTCTTTTCTTGACGATAGTATTGCTACAATGTACGCGGACGATCTTCGAACCGAACGGTTAACCAATTTGGCGATGGGGATTACCATTTTTATCTCTTGTTTAGGCCTGCTGGGACTGGCCATTTTTTCTACCCAACGAAGGGCCAGGGAAATCGGCATCCGAAAAGTGTTAGGGGCTACCGTATTGGGTATTGTCGTTATGCTTTGTCAGGAGGTCGTCGGATTAATCCTGATCGCTTTGCTGCTGGCCAGCCCACTGGCCTGGTATTTCATGCATGGCTGGCTCGAGAGCTTTGCTTACCGAACAACGCTAAGTGTATGGCTGTTTGTGGGAGCGGGGTTGGCGGCTATCGGCCTGGCGCTGTTGACAGTGGGCTTTCAGGCCATGCGGGCGGCACTGGCTAATCCTGTCAACTCATTGCGTAGCGAATAAGCTTCCCCTAGGGCAATATTCATACAGATTTTAGTTTCCTCAAACGCCCGAATTAAGAAGCAGATACATGAAGCTTCCAGCGTCTCACATAGGAGTATTTTATGAGACGGATCATACACGGTTTGTATCAGGCAATCTCAGTGGAATACTTCCAGTTGGGTATGTAGCAATCAGTTAAACGAAGTTCTGAATGCCAACGGGGTCTGATGGGTCTTGCTTTTAAATAGCTTGCTGAACGATTGCGGATGTTCAAAGCCTAGTTCGTAAGCAATCTCACTGATAGAAAGACTGGTGTATGGCTTGATTTTTTTGTCAGCGCCGTATTCCATAAAAAGTCGGGATGGATAAACTGCATCCAGCCACTCAAGTGATGCGGCAGACCATTGCCTTCGCTGCGCAATAGTTGCTCCGGAGCCAGAAAAGCCATCACCCCTTCGTCAAAATCATATTTCTGTTGCCCGTAGAAAAAACCAACACTATCAAGCCGCCTATTGACAACGTGTATCGTATCGAAAACGCAGCCTACCAGGCGCCAGCCCCGCGTAACTTATTCGGCAAAATTGTAATTCACTTAGAGTGAAAAGTAGGCACCCTGCCAGAGGTCCAGGTTACTTCATTTCCTAATACTATCTGATTTTCCTTAGCTTAACTCTTCGTCCCTGTCGCTCAAAGGGTGAGTGCAGCACGACAAACGCAATCAAACCTCAACGTGTCCAGCTGACAATAGGTGTCAGAATACCGCTTATCGTCAGTTGGACACGTTGGGAGTGGTGGATGCCTTAGATTAGTCGCATACGCCTGCGGTAATCCTACCTTTTTCGGCCACCTTCGCTTCATTATTCAAGCTGTGCTAATTGTTCTTCAAGTTCATGAAGTGCTAGTTCACCGCGTGCAAAACTGATTTCCAATAACGTACTTTTCTCATTTTTTGTTAAGGCCCTATCTTGTATAGTGGCGATCAAATCTAATTCGTCGGGAAGCGGGGATAAAACACTTTTTCTACTATGAAAAGCGTCAAAATAACGGATCCCGAATTTGCGTTGTGACAGGGCATCAAAATGAAGTCCGTCGGCATTTGCAGTGAGTCCGTTCGAGGTTACAAAATAAGCGTTCGGCTTGGTCTGCGCATACGTTTGCAGCGCCCGATTGACCTCGTTATATTCCGTAAAATAGTTGCCATACCTGCCGCTACTCAAAAAGTCGCCGAGCCCACCTGCGATAAAAGGAATTTCTGGCGTGTTCAACTCCAGCCGAAGCGCATCCACGATAATGCATAGCTTGTCGTAATAGGCATCAGAACGCCCGGCCATACTATCATTCTCTCCCTGATGCCACAAGATCCCGTCAAGTTTGCTTGTCCGCTGGGCAAGTTTGGCCTGGAATACCGCATTGTCGAAAAGTGCTCCGCCGACAGCCCAGTCATCCAGACTGGTGCCCCCGTCAGCGCAGGGAATGAGACCGATCTGTTCAGGTTCATTTTTTAATCGCCAGGCACCTGCAAATGATGCGGCAAGCCCTACACCCGCAGTAGGCCTGTCGTAATTGATGGGTTCAGTCATCGTCTGCCAGCGTCCGTTGACCAACATCCTGATCTGTTCGTCGTAGATCTGTTTTACATCGTTCAGGTATCCTCTTCCGGCCATATTTGATTGCCCGATCATTAAAAAGGATCTTGTCATAAGGTATAGATTGTATAGTGAAACCTTATTTTTTTAACGCTTTTATTACCCGATCAAAAGCCGACCAGATCAATTCATCTGTAATCTTGAACGGTACGCCTGTTATACTGCGACCCTGTTGGTGGAATCGCATAAGCGTATACAAAGGGCCGAAAGCGATTGACCAGTAAACGTCAAGGGTCATGTCATCTATTTCGCCCCGCTTTACCGCATTGCTGATAAAACGCTCCATATTGCTTTTAAATGGTTGAAGAAAGCCATCTGACCCGGAAGTGAACATGTCAAGAAATTGATGATGATAGGTTGAACTGCTGATCAGGTCAAAGAACTGTCCCAGCAGGGGGTTCTTCATCATATAAGCGAACCGGTTTCGCCATTGCACCCGTAAACCGTCTTCCAGCGTAGCATCCGGATCGAAGTCCTGATTCATGGCTGCTTCCATCAATGTACCCTCTTCAAGAACGATCTTTAAAATAAGGTCGTCCTTATTTTTGTAATACACATAGGGTGTCCCTACGGATATCCCGCACGCCTTTGCTAACTTATTGATTGTAAAACCTTCCAGGCCATGCTTAACTATGATTTCGATGGCCTTTTGTTTTACCAGTTGCTCCTTACTGACATTTCTTGTACGCATATCAAATAAAAAAACAAAATTAAATGATTATTCATTTAATCATAAGCGTATTGTTATTTTTTGAAGCGGTCATTGAGATCGTTTAAGGCGATGCACCACTAACAAGTAACCCTGTTTTGAGTTACCTTCTTAACTAATCAATAGAAACGGATGAAGAATATGTCGATAACCTTTCTCCTGGCGGGGGCTGTATTGGGCCTGCTTTTAGTTGTCACGGTAAACCAGGCCCGTACCAACCTGAACCGATCGCTGAAGACTCAGTAGTTGAGTGTAATTGGACGGGAGGGAGCGCCCGCATCGGCGGACCGACTGCGACGCGAGCAGGCAATTACACACTTGAGAACGTACTGTAAATAGGAGCGTTTAAAGAGATTTAATCTATATTATTGACGTTGGTACGCTTGTGAACAAATAAGCTTTAATGAAGCATACACCAGCGTTCAGGAGGGAATTTTGAGGATAAAATAAATATCGCTTGATCTGGAACAGGGTAGTGACTTTCCTACTTTACTTCCCAAAGTGGAAAAGTCGCTACCCTGTTATAACTGTTACTTCACGGCGAGTAACTCAAGCTGTTCGATCACAGGGGGCACACTCAGTAAAGTAGCCGCATTGGCCATCAACCCCTTCGCTATTTCACCGCTCAGGTGGGCTTGCCGACCTTCTTCGCTCCCAAAGGTGTCGAAGATACCAAACGTATTCTCATTGATCTTGAAGGCATACCAACGAAGGGTGCCCTCTTCGAGTTGAGCCAGTGCCAGCGCTTCTTTCAGAAAGTTCTCGACAGCAACTTCTTGGCCAGGCTTGGCTTGCACACGAGCCAGTAATGAGAGAGTTTCCATGATAGTATAAGTCTAAAGGTTTGTAATCCGTATGCTAATTAACAAACGTACGTCTTTAGTGATACTTTTTGTAATTCATTCAAGACACGTGATAGAGAAAATAGATTGTATCACTTGAAACGCCCATTTCCTGAAGCAGATATGAATGAAGGTTCCTTCGTCTCATGGGGGAGGTTATTTGAGAAGTTACACAACTGATTTAAAAAACTGACAAATTTCTGCTTTTCAGTAATATTGAAGGTTGAGTAGTTAACCAGCTTCAATCAACTACCTTTCTTCGAAATAGCAAAACGTCGTCACTATGACTAAACCCTTCATGCTCCTGCTTCTGGCGATGGCTGGTGGCCTGATCAGTCCGGTCGATTTTAAGATCCAGGCTCAACCTTCAGAACCCGTCAAACCCAAAATAGCCTTTACCTTTGATGACGGCTCAATCCAGGATTTTGGTGAGTATAAATTGGAAACCTGGAATCAACGGCTGCTGGACCATCTGAAAAAAAACAAGCTCAAGGCCATCTTATTTTCGGCGGGTGCCAACAAGTCTGGCTCTAAAGGAAAATACGTACTTAGCTCCTGGAGCAAGGCGGGACATCTAATCGCCAATCATACCTTCTCGCATGTCAACTTTAATAGTAAACAGGTCAGTCTGGAGGATTTCAAGCTTGAGCTAACTAAAAATGACAGCCTCATTAAGGAGTACGCCCATTACGCCCCTTACTTTCGATTTCCCTACCTTAAGGAAGGCGACACCAAAGAAAAAGTGGAAGGGTTCAGGGCCTTTCTGAAGCAGAAAGGGTATAGAAATGGCCACGTTACCATCGATGCTTCCGATTGGTACATCGATGCCCGCTTAATCGAGCGCCTAAAAGAAAGCCCTGAAGCGGATCTAAGCGGCTATCGAACCTATTATAAAAATCACTTACTGAAGCGGGCTCTTTACTATGATTCGTTGGCCTATCAGCTAACCAAGCGGCATATAAACCACGTACTGCTGCTGCATCATAACCTGGTCGCAGCCCTTTTCCTGGACGATTTGATCAACCATTTTAAAGCCAATGGCTGGGACGTTATCGACGCCGATCAAGCCTATAAAGACAAGATCTATGCAGCTGTGCCCACTGCGATTCCCGCTGGCGAAAGCTTAATCTGGGCCTTAGCCAAAGAATCAGGCCACTTTGAGTCTGTGTTGCGCTACCCTGCTGAGGACGGCGAGTATGAAAAACCACTAATGGACAAGTTAGGGCTTTGAACTAACCTGCCCCAATCAAGATGCCCTTGTTTAAATGCCCTTTCGTCTCTCTTATGAGCCTATTGTGAGAATCTGAATTTTTGGTAGATTGATTAGCATAAGTGGCTGATACTACTCTTTATTCACCCGTAAATCCCAAGTCAGTAATGATTGTACAATTCTCTACCGATGTTACAATCCAAGCTAAACCAGCTCAGGTATGGGCTGCTTTGACCCAGCCCTCACGAATGACAGAATGGTTAGCTGAACCAGAAGCTCAAGTAGAGGTCGTCACCAATTGGCAAATCAATACCCCCATTGCCATTCGGGGATTTCATCACGTAACATTTGAAAATAAAGGCATCGTTCTACGCTTTGATCAAGAGCGAACATTATCGTATTCGCATTTGAGCTCAGTTTCTCGACTAGCTGATTTAGCCGAAAACTATTCCGTTCTTGAGTTTACGCTAACCCCAGTTAATCAACTCACCCACTTGCGGCTCACCATTGAAAACTTCCCCACTGAGTCGATTCAAAAACACTTAGCATTCTATTGGCGAACGACTCTTCTTCTGATTAAGGAACTTGTTGAGCATGCCTAAGCGAACGAAAGACACCATTCATTGCCAACGTTTCAGGAGCACGTACATAGGAGCACTTTTTCAGCCTATTTTGGAATTAGAAAAAAATATAATACCTAAGATTCAGTAGTATATATAATATTAGTATATTTGAGCATGAATACTACTTCGCACCAGCTACTCAAGGGCAGTCTTAGTGCCATAATCCTTAAACTGCTGGCCCAGACCGAGTGGATGTACGGCTATGAGATCTGCCAGAAAGTAAAGCAACTCACCGATGGCCAACTCAAGATTACCGAAGGTGCTCTCTACCCCGCTTTGTATAAACTTGAAGCCGACGGCATGCTGATCACCAAAACCCAAATCGTCGACGGCCGCGCCCGTAAATACTATGCCATTGCCCAGGATCAACAAGGTAACGCCGTGGATAAACTCGCCCAGATTGAGCTGTTTATCCATCAGCTGCAACGAATACTTACCCCCAGTGATCTCAATCAGCTTCCTACTACCTAATCAACCTCACCGCTATGACACAGGCCCAACAGGCTCGCATCACTACCTTTCTGACTCAGAAATGTCAGTTGATTGAAACCGTCTTTATCCAAGAGATGACCGATCACTTTGTTGTTTCCGTGGAAGCCAGGGTCGCCGACTCACTTTCGTTTGAGGAGGCCCTTCAGCACACGATTGATGACTTTGGAGGACCTACTCACATCCAGAAGATGGAATGGACCTATCGAAAGGTGTTTTTGAGAAGTCTGCTGCGGGACTGGTGGGCACTGGTGAAATCTCAATTCGCTACGCCCAAACGAGTTCGTACGCTGCTGATAGTCGGTCTGGTTACGTTTGCAAGTTTGTATTTTGGCTTGATGACAGATTTTTTAGGAGCATCTGGAGAGCATATACTATGGAATTCAGCTCAATGGGTGAGTGGTCTTTGGGTTCTGATGCTAAGCTGGTTTTTACTCCAACGGGTTGCTCCCCGACTTAAGAAAGTGGGTGTAGTCCGCTTTCCCACCTTGTTGATCCGGTTGCTTACGTATTTGTTGTGGATTGGTACTTTGTTGCTTTATTCAGGCATTGGTAATCTGGAGGTGTCCTTGTTGGTGAAAAGCTTAATTTATTCCACCCTGTGGTCAACGTTGGCTATCTTGTATCTGGGGCTCTTAGATTTCTCGATGCAAACAGACACTGACTCGTCGTACCAAACCAGGTAAATACTAGTTGCCCAAACTAATTACTGGTTCAATAAACGCCCGAATATTGAAGCACCCTATATCTGGAAACTTCTTCGTCTCACACTGGATGGTTGTACGAAACAGTCAGGTAAAGCCAAGAGCAATCGGTTGATTCACCTGGCCAGAAAGATGTCGCAATCGCTCCCTTAATTTGTCGCATTCTGCCTGTGTCCTTTTCTTAAAGCACTAGTAGATTTGATGCGTGATGTACTCAAAATCAGAAAGTTAGTCTTATTTGTCCTTGCGGAGTCTTTTATCCTTTAAATAAACCAATTATGACAGGTAAACTGATCCTAACGGTTGTTCTTTTAACGACTTGTTTAGCTGCGTTCGGTCAGGAAAAGCCCACCACAGCTGTTGGCGAAAAAGGCTTACTTAAAGTAGTGGTCATGTATCCCTATACCGAGGGGAAAACCTTTAACATGGACTACTATCAAACCAAGCATATGCCCATGGTAGCCGGGTATTTAGGGGCTAATCTGGTTAAGTACACCATTGAAAAAGGAATTGCCAGTGGTAGTCCGAATCAACCCCTGCCGTTTATGGCTATTGGTACCTTCTATGTAAAAAGCCTAAGCGATTATCAAGCGGCTATCGGGGACCACCGAGACGCCATTCGGGCCGATTTTCCCAACTACACCAACAGTAGTCCCCTTATTTTGGTCAGTGAAGTGGTCAAGTAAACAAGGGGAAGCCAGCCGTAGTTGTTGATCATCACCATAAGAGTCGCTTATGAAAAGTAAATCAGGATTTACTCAGATTGACGAGTTCTTTACTATTTATCAAACCGCTGCCTGGCATAAGGATACATTGGCCATGATCAATCTTTACCATGAGCAAGCCATTATCTTTGATCTGTGGGATCAAGGCTACGAATCAAACGCCAAAGCCTGGAGTAAGCGTATTGAAGACTGGCTTGGTTCCCTGGGCGAAGAGAAGCTACAAGTCGACTTTGAGAGGGTAGCCATTCATCAGTCGGAGACGATCGGTTTTGCCAGTGCATTGATTCAGTTTCAGGCCATCTCCAATGAGGGTACCCTTTTACGAAAAATGAAGAATCGACTAACCCTTGGCTTTTCAAAATCTGACTATGGCTGGAAGGTAATACACCAGCATACGTCCGCTCCCATTCGTTCTGAGGGCCTGAGGGCCATTCTGGACATTTAATATTGATGCCTGGATTAGTCCCTGGCTTTTCACTTATCCTAAAACAGATACCTGAAAGCTCCTTCGTCTTATAGGGGATGATAATTTATCACTCTAGCGAGCTTATCCTGGTGCCAATCGGCCAACAATGCTTGAGTGATACCACGCCTTAATCAACTACTAACCATGAGCGCCACGGCGAATAAACACCTGATGGCAACTATTTTCGCCCACTTGGCGAAAGGCAATGATCAGCCCTTCCTGGACGCGATGGCCGACGACATGCAATGGAGGTGGATGGGCAGTGGGCGATGGGCGAAAACCTTTCAGGGCAAGCAGTCGGTAGTGAATGATTTATGGGGGGCGGTGAGGACCACCTTACTTCCGCCCTACAAGGCGATGGCTACGCGTATTTTAGCGGATGAGGAGTACGTGGTGGTCGAAGCAAGCGGTGATAATAGGACGCCTGATGGTAAGATTTACAATAACCGCTATTGCTGGGTCTGTTGCATCAGAGACGGTAAACTACGGTCGATCACTGAGTATATGGATACTGAACTGGTGACAACCACCTTCCAGGAATAGTCTTTGACTGGGCCTCCCATGAACCATGTTAAAAGCAAGAAATGGAGCCAATTATGAGCTAGTAGCTTTTAACTAGCTGGCAACGACTGTTACTTGCCTACGCTAGTTAACATGAAGCAGCTTGTCACCCATGACTTGGCCAGTTACGGGAAACCAACGGCCTGATGCATCCTTTCTGACTGAGCCTGGTCTTTTTTTACGATAGCTCGCTGGTAGTTGTCGGATAAATCCTCAACTTCATACCCAGCCACTCATTTCATTGGTGAAAACGAACCCACCTAGCCACAAACCAGGCTGATCTAGTGACCAACGAACAACCGCATCAATGCCGCTAGAACCATCCGATACGCTGCTGGGCGCTATTATTCTAGTGATTGCTTTGCCATATCCCAATTGGGTTGCCGTTATAAGTAAACTTGCCGCTGCTTTATCAATGGAGAGCGACGAAGCGATATAGCGCAACAGCGGCTGTGCTCAGTACAGGTTCGCTAAAGCAATGCCTCCCGAAACAGCAAAAACCCAGGTTAGGCTAGCTGACATTCGAGCATGACTTGCTGGCTGCATAGCTGACGTAGCGTTACTGGTGTCCAACGATTTTGTGTGGCACGTAAGGCTCTTCTAAAAAGGCAATTTCCTCCGCACTCAGCGTAATATCCAGGGCCGGTACCGCATTTTCCAGATGGGAAAATTTCGTGGCTCCGATGATGGGAATAGTTACCGGTTGCTTCTGGAGCAACCAGGCCAGTGCAATTTCTACACGCGCTATCCCCCGTTTTTGGGCGATGGAAGCCACCCGCTCGATGACGAGCTTGTCGGCATCCGCGCTCGCATCGTACTTTATTTTCTGCACCAGATCTGTTTCACTCCGCTCGGTCTTTTCAGTAAGGTCGCGCGTCAACCTACCCGATGCCAGGGGGCTATACGGCGTTAGAGCAATGTTCTCTGACTTACAGTAAGGAATCATCTCCCGCTCTTCTTCCCGGTAAAGCAGGTTCAAGTGATTCTGCATCGAGACGAACCGCGTCCAGCCCCGTTGATCGGCGATCTGATTGGCCTTTTGGAACTGCCAGGCATACATGGAGGAAGCGCCGATGTAGCGCGTCTTGCCGGCTTTCACCAGGTCGTGTAAGGCTTCCATGGTTTCTTCGATGGGGGTCGAATAATCCCAACGGTGAATGATGTAGAGATCGACGTAATCGGTACCTAGCCGCTTGAGGCTTTTATCCATCTCACTCAGGATTGCCTTTCGGGAAAGTCCTTTCCCATTGGGTTTATCCGTCATCGGAAAGAAAACCTTGGTGGCGATGACCACCTCATCCCGGCTGGCGAAGTCCTTTAACGCGCGTCCTACTATTTCTTCACTGTTGCCAAAGGCATAGGCATTCGCCGTATCAAAAAAGTTGATCCCTACTTCCAGGGCTTTCTGGATAACCGGGCGGCTGGCGGCTTCATCGAGTCCCCACTGGTTTTGTGACCAATTTTCGGCCTGACCGAATCCCATACAGCCTAAGCATAGTTGGGATACGTCCAATCCAGTATTGCCAAGCTTAACGTATTTCATGACTGTTTGCGTGATAGGTAACTGCCGCCCTGATCAGGAGCGAATGACACCACAAAGGTAGGTCGATCAACCGGGCCCCGGTTAACACATATCAAACAAAAAAGTAATGATTTCAAATAATCACTTTGATCAGTTATTGGCGGTGAGCCATCAGCCTCGGAAGGATTTAGGGATACTTCCGGTCACTCGTTTGAAGTAGTTGTTGAAATGAGTGGTATAGTCAAAGCCCAGGCCGTAGGCAATTTGGGCGATACTCCAATCGGTATGCTGCAAAAGCGCTTTGGCTTCACTGGCAATGCGTTCGGCGATATGATTGGTGGTGGGCTTGCCCGTAATTTCTTTCACCGATCGATTCAAGTGGTTGACGTGCACTGACAGCCGATCGGCATAGTCCTGAGCGGTGCGTAGGGTTAGCGGTTGCTCTGGGCTGTCGATGGGAAACTGTCGCTCCAAAAGATCTAAAAACAGGGCCGCCATGCGTGAGGCAGCACTTTTGTGTTGAATCAATGTGTCGGAGGGCTGGATTTTTAGTGCCTCGTGAACCACCAACTGAATATAATTGCGAATCAGTTCATCCTTAAAGGGATACTGCCCGTCCTGCTCGCTGAGCATCTTGTTGAATAATTCGTCAAAGACGACTACCTGATCGGCCGTAAGGGGTAGGATCGGTGTGCCCCCGATCCTGAATAAAGGCGATGTCTGAATACTTTCCGAACGCTCAACGGCTTTGAGAAATTGTTCACTAAACAGACAGGAATAGCCAATTTGCCTGGGCGAAAGCAGTTCGACTGAATACGGGATATGGGGGTTACCGAAGAACAAAAACGGGCCATTGACTTCCACGCTGCAATTAGCATAGTGAATGACCATGTGAGCGGTTGAGAGAATGATTTTATAAAAGTCTCTTCGCCGATAGGTGGGTGCTCCGCTGGCCGGAATATCGACCGGATAAACATTGAAACCCCGGAGTTTTAAATTCACCGAATTGGCTTCAAAAACTGCGTCAACCGTTTGGTTATTCATAGCGCAAAGTTAATGAAATCAATCGGCCATTCGATTAGTCTCCCGAGTTTCCTTGGAACTCAGGAGTTGGGCGTTTTGGTCTGGGTTTATTGTCGTACTATTCTAGGAAATACGAAAGGAAAGTGGTGTCGCATTAAATGTCCCATTTAGGAAGCAGATTTGAAGGCTCTAGCGTCTCAAGCTTTGCTTAGTATGGAGGCCATGTAATCAGCCTTCATTTTTGAGTAAGTAATCAAATCGACTGCTCCTCGGTCAACAATGGATTTTTTCAGATTTCCGTATGTCGTCTTCTCCTGTGGATGGTTGAGGAAGTAATCTTTAAATCGAATATTAGTGGACCAAATCCTATCATTCAATAGCACCACATGAGCATTGAAAGAGGTACCACTGCGTTTTCTAAAGTAAACTCTACCGGGTACACCCGCTTCTCCTAAATCTTCATAACCCGCAGTAATCAGACCGTTTTTCACGCCCTCGAAGAACTCCCAAGTGGGTAAGCCGAGCATAATGTCGATAATAGGTTTTGCTAGTAATCCTTCAATCGCCGTGCTGCCAATATGCTCAACGGCTATGGGCATAGGCTTACATGCCTCTACAAGCTGGTTAGCCTCTCGAAGGTAGCGCTTGGGCCATTCGGGATTGTACTCCTCTAATCGGATGGTTTCGTTAATCATTGGCGTCTACAGTATATAAGGAGTGAGTGGAACGTTGCCCCAACCCCAACTAGTGGAAAAATGGGTTTCCTCATGTGTACGAAAGTCATTCAAACGACTTCTATAGTATTCATTATCCGTTTCAGGAAACGCCCATTTATCAAAGCAGATATATGAACGCTCCTATTTAAAACATAGGAGCCTTAATCGAGACAAGACAATCCAAAGGTTTCCTTAACTGTCTTCCAGGAAGCCCTCGATAGGCAGTCCTCTTATGTTAGCTCAAAGGGATTCGGTATACTAAAGGGATGAAGCCAGCCGGAACCCCAGGTTGGCGTAGCCTAACCGGAAGGGATTGCGATAGGCTACACGGCTTTTAGCAGGTTCGAAGGCTCGGCTCCCCCCGCGGAAAACACGATGCGGCCCTGTGGCAGGTCCCTTCGGATCATGTTCTGGACTGTTCGCATAATAGGTCTCATCATACCAATCGGTGCACCATTCAAATACACTGCCCGACATATCATATAAGCCCAGCTCATTGGCCTGTTTCTGTCCAACAGGGTGAATAGTGGATCCGCTGTTGGCAAACGTCCAGGCTACCGCATTGACATCCTTACTACCGGCATAGTCAAATCCCTTACTCTTTGTACCCCCTCTAGCCGCATACTCCCATTCGGCTTCGGTAGGCAGGCGATAAGTCGTACCCGATAAGGTATTCAACTTTGTTATAAATGTCTGGATAGCATCCCAGCCGACAGCGGTTACCGGGCAATCCATACAATCGGTACGACCCAAAGGATTACTGCCCATAACCTGTTGCCATTGTGCCAGCGTAGTTTCATACTTAGCTAGTTTAAAACTGCTTAGGGTGACCGTATGGATTGGCTGTTCATTGTTATGCTCATGGCCGCCCATTGCAAACCTGCCACCCTGCACCGTGACCATGTCCGGCTCATGGATAGTACCAAACGCGCTTGCGTTTTCTGATCGCTTCGAGTTGCCTGTCGGGGTACCGGCCACCGTTATAAGCAGAACTGCGATTAAAATGTAGTTCATTACTGGATTTTTTGCTGGCGTTTCGGGAACCTCTCCTTATAATTCAATGAAGCCACGTTTCTACTTTGTGTGTTTAACGCCAATCGGCTGGTAGTGTGTCGAGTAAGCCGCCTAACAAGCTTGCAGTCAGAACAAACCAATGAGGCAGCGTGAATCATGAAACGCCCGAATTATTGATAGGCAAATCTCTCAGTTGTCTCAGAAGCGAGCAATAGTAAAAATTGGACAACTGACAATATACCCGATCTGGTAAACACTCAACTAGAATGGGTATACTGTTGGTTGACCCTACTGGCAGCCTACAGGCTTGACTAGTGTAGACGCAGGGACAGTTGGTAGAATCCAGCGTAGGGTGAACGTCTCAGCAAACAAACTTGGACGTCTCACCAAACCCTGTTCGCTGGGCTCAGACTAATTTTGCCTCATAAAACATTCATCATCATGGCAAAAATAGTCTTAGTAACCGGCGCTTCGGCAGGAATTGGAAAAGCAACCGCCATATTTTTGGCACAAAACGGTTTTCAGGTATACGGGGCGGCCCGCAGGACGGAAAACATGCACGATCTCAACGCGTACGGCATCAAACCCGTCGCTTTGGACCTGACCAAAGATGAAACGATTACGGCCTGTGTGGAACAGATTCTCAACCAAGCCGGACGCATCGACATCCTGGTCAACAACGCCGGCTTCGGTTCGGAAGGAGCAATTGAGGACTTACCCATACAAGACGCCCGTTATCAAATGGAAGTAAACGTGTTTGGGGCCATGCGTCTAACCCAATTGGTGTTACCCAACATGCGACAAAACAGATCGGGTAAAATCGTCAACATTTCTTCGGTTGGCGGAAAAATCGCCTTGCCACTAGGGGGTTGGTATCACGCCAGTAAGTTTGCCCTGGAAGCCCTGAGTGACTCCATTCGCATGGAAGTAAAGCCATTTGGGATCGATGTGATTGTGATTGAACCGGGCGGCATCAAATCAGAATGGGGTGGCATTGCCATGGAAAGTTTGGTTCGTGTTTCGGGAAGCTCGGCCTACAAAGAACTGGTGAAAGGAGCCCAAAAAAGTTATCAACGAACGGAAACGAATAACTCCGACCCGATTGTCATAGCCAGATTGATTAAAAAAGCCATTGAAGCCAACCAGCCCAAAACACGATACGCGGGTGGTTCGATGGCCAACTTGTTGTTGTTTTTGCGAAGCACCTTATCGGATAAACTGCTGGATCGGTTGATCCTGAGTCAAACAAATTGATCAATTATAAAAGCAATACCCCTCGTTAAGCTCTAATTACTAGGCAGAAATCCTCTTGATAAGGGCTGTCGAAGCAGAAAGAAAGTTGGTAAGGGTCATGAAAATTCACTTCAACTATGTTTACGACACTTTTGGGGATTCATTCCTTAGTTCGTTGGCTCGTTCTGCCGAGTTTACTGTTTGCTATCTACCGGGCTTTTAGGGGTTGGTCTTCCGGTAAATCCTTTACAAAATTTGATGAAACGGTTAGGCTCACTACGGTAACCATTACCAATATACAGGTTAGTCTGGGTCTTGTTTTATACGCGATTAGCCCAATCACGGCTTACTTTTCGCACCATTTCCAAGTGGCCGTCCACATTGGCGAGCTACGCTTTTTTGGCCTAGAACATGCCTTTATGATGATTATTGCCACCCTACTTATTTCCATTGGTTCGGTTAAGGTAAAAAACAAAAGCAATGACCGGGAGAAATTCAGGACAATGGCCATTTGGTTTACTCTAGGACTTCTTGTGATTCTGATCGCTATTCCGTGGCCGTTTTCACCGTTTGCAAAAAGACCCCTTTTCAGATTAGTTTACTGATTAAATCAATCATGATTCCCCTACACTGACCAATCATGGAAAACACCATCAGCCTTCAACACAATATCCTGTATTCCCATAGCTCCCAAAACATAAGGAGTACTGAACATTACTTTCCGGAGCACGCACTGGGCATCATGTTATCGGGCGAATCGCACTATTTTACCAACGTGGGAACCTTCGTGATGAACCAGGGGGCCATTTGTTTGATGCGTCGACATCAGCTATTCAAAAAGGTAAAAAACCTGGGGCCACAGGGTGAGCCCATTGCGTTGATCAGCCTCTTTCTCGACCAGGAATCGTTACAGCAATATGCTACCGAAAACAAGATCGTCAAACAAAATGCCTATAAAGGTCCACCCATGGTCAACCTAACCGGCAATGTGTTTTTGAAAGGTTTTTTTGATTCCTTAGTACCCTACATTAACTATCCCGATAAGCTTACCGAAAAAGTAGCGGAGCTTAAAACCCGTGAAGCCATTGAGTTACTACTTCAAACCGGCGATGGGTTTCAACGATTTTTGTTTGACTTCCAGGAGCCTTACAAGATCGATTTGGAAACGTACATGAATCATCATTACCAGTATAACATCCCCCTGCTATCTTTTGCCAAACTGGTGGGACGCAGCCTGTCCACCTTTAAACGAGATTTTAATAAGATCTTTGAAACGACGCCTGAGAAATGGTTACAGACGAAGCGGTTGGAGCAAGCCCACTATTTAATATCGAAGAAAAACTTACGTCCCTCCGAGGTGTATTTGGAAGTTGGTTTTGAAAACCTATCACATTTTTCGAGCGCCTTCAAACGAAAGTATGGTGTAAATGCTTCGGAATTGCAGACCCACTCAAGCCTATCCATCTAGACCACGGGATAAACGATAACGCGCCCTATTTGAGTGGATTGGGGAGCAGTTCGTTCGACCGAGTTATACAGCTACAAGTTATTTTGCCCTATTCTTCCCGTTCACCGAGTCATAAAACGCCCCATTAGCAGACTGGTGAATATCCGTAGTCTCAGGTAGGAGGGTTATTTGAGACAACAAATCTTCCCATCGGTCGTGTCTACTGCTTATTTAGAAGCTGGCTGAGGAGTTGTTTTAGGGCTGCAATTTCCTGCTTATGCTGCTTTTCCAGCCGATCAATTCTGGCCTGCTGGAGCTCTACTTTCCTGTCTTGCTGAATAGTATACAAGGTCAACTCCTTTACCTTTTCCAGAAGGGTAGCGTTTATCTTGACTAGATCAACCCCTTCTTTGGTTACTTGCTCTGCCGAGGGTACACCGGGTAAATGACCATGTTGACAAACATAGTCGGCTACGGCGGATAAAGGGCGAAGCTGATAAGCTGAGCTAAATACCTTATCACTCCACTCTGACGGATTGTTAATTCGTAGCTGATACCGGGCTTTGATTACATCCCCCTGTTCGTTGACCGCCAGGAATTGGTCCGTAGCCTGGCTGGTCTTACTTTGACTGGTCAGGTTAGAAAGCCGTAAGCCACTTTCATCAGCCTTATCAGCCACGACTTCCAGTTTTTGCTTTGGTGCGGAGGTACCGATGCCGACATTCACGCTATTACCCAGAATCAGCGAATTACTAGCCGCTACCCGGCTTTTGGTACCGATGGCAATCCCGTTAAAAATACCCTCCTCTGCTTGACAATTGTAGCCCATTAGTACATTGTCACTGCCATCGCTGACGGTTGTGCCCGACTTGGGCCCAATGATGATGTTGTTATTGCCCGTGGTCAGCTTGCTGCCCGCCAGGTAACCCACGATCGTATTTGTGTTGCCCGTAGTAGTCGATTGACCCGCCTGATAGCCTACATACGTATTTTGGATGCCCGTCGTGTTATTTTCACCCGCGTAGCCGCCTAGAAACGTATTGAGGCCAGTTCGAACAGCAGGATTAACGACAAAAACGCTACCCTCACCTAGAGCCGGCGTTTACTATTGGCTTAACCCAGTCAAGTACGTGTCAGCTTGTGCACCTATTTGTGCTGGTTAGGCGAGACAGCAATTTAGTAACCAGGATAAGCAGGTTATTTACCCGCAACGGGAAATAGGCTTTCATCCACCTGCGTTCCCTGACCGGCTACGCGGCACCAGCCAGTGGCTGCTTTATGGTACACTTCCAGCCGACGTACGTTGATAGTCAAATCTTGCCCGTCAACCACCAGCTTTACAGCCATCAGCGAGTTAACCACGGCCATCGTGCCCTCATAAATTCGGATAAATTGGTGTCCGGCAACGGGTTGTACCGATTTGAAAACCAGCTTTTCTTTTTTCTGCACCGCTAGCCATTGCTGATGGGAAAAGGAAATATCGCCTTTAGGACCAACCGCAATAAAATCTGCACAGTCGATCAGGGTGCCGGGTTGCTGGTGGCGTAGTAATTCCCGGATCGCCTGTCGTTCTTTCGGATAGCTGGCCGTGTCTAGCTGTGCGAACACACCAGTGGTTGTCAGGCTTAATAAAAGCAGGGTGAGTAGCGTTTTCATGGACTTCGTTTTTCTCAAAAGTAGACAAGTCTTTACTGCATTTTTTGAGAAGTCGCCTAACCATTCGGCTCTGAAAACAGACAGTACTTTTTTGGCCATAAGCGCATTTGGTCGTCGACCAACTGATTTTATCGACAACTCATTGACCTTGGTCGAATACGTACTTGATCATCGTTGTATCTGGTTACCGATCTGTATCTTAGCAGCAGACCACGGCCAATCATGGAGCAACTCCCGTTTATTTATTCAAAAAATACAGCCTGGCGGTTAGGGCGGCATCTGACGTTCTGGCTGCTTTGGTTTTTGTTCCAACTGCTGCTGTATTCCTTTTCGCCCTCACCCGCTTTGCAACGGCAACCCTTTGGGTATCGCCTGTTGATTACCTTACCGGAAACACTGATTTACCTCATACCCAGCTTATTTCTGGCTTATTCGCTCATGTATCTGGTCATTCCCAGGCTAGTCATTCCCGGTAAGTACGTCCTGGCTACTCTTTGTGCTGTGGTATTAGTCGTACTAACCGCGGCTTTATCGGCTGGCTTGTCGATGACGATTATTGATCAGCTCCGCCACCAACTGGCCGATCCGTTGTCCCCTGTTGTGGCTAGGGAGCCGCATCCGGCCTTCTCCGTTCAGTTCGGCGTAGCCATGCTGGCCGGGTTACGGGGAAGCATTACCGTAGGCGGGGTAGCTGCGGCCATACACTTGTTGAAGTGCTTTCAGGAAAAGCAACAGAGGGCTCTTCAGCTGGAAAAAGAAAAGGCCAATGCGGAGCTTCAGATGTTGAAAGCCCAGTTGCACCCGCACTTCTTATTCAATACGCTCAATACGATTTATTCATTTACACAAGACGTATCCCAGAAAGCATCGGGGATGATCCTGGGGCTTTCGCACTTGCTGCGGTATATCCTGTATGAGTGTAATCAGCCATTGGTTCCCCTCCAAAAGGAGTTAACTATGATCAGTGATTATTTACAGTTAGAAAAGGCGCGGTACGATCAGGGGCTTGACATGGTGGTGCAATTGCCTAAAACAACCACTCATCTCATTGCTCCACTCCTGCTGTTGCCCTTTCTCGAAAACGCCTTCAAGCATGGGGCCAGTCGCATGCTTGAAAACCCCTGGATCAGCTTAACCGTAACCCTGCACGACGATACGCTTGCGATGAAACTGATTAATGGCAAGCCAGCGGGCCATGCGCATCCGTTACCCGGTATAGGCATAGCCAACGTTCGGAAGCGGCTGGCCTTAAGTTATCCCAACCAACATGAACTAGCCATCCATGATGAAGAAGAGATGTATATTGTAAACTTGACGCTTACGTTAACACACGCCTATCCGGAGCCTATCAAATCAGTATATAATGGAGTCGCGGAATAACTACACCTGCCTGATCGTCGACGATGAGCCCCCTGCCCGGGAAGTACTACGTCGGTATATCAATCAGGTTCCCATGCTTACCCTGATGGGCGAATGCACCAACGCGATTCAGGCCCTTACGGCCTTAAAACAGCAGCCGATCGATCTGCTGTTTTTGGATATTCAACTGCCGCAACTAACGGGTATCGAGTTGATCAAAACGTTAACCCAACCGCCTAAAATCGTCCTGACAACGGCCTTTGAGCATTATGCCGTACAAGCTTTTGAGCTGGACGTTACCGATTACCTGGTTAAGCCAGTAAGTTTCGAGAGGTTTTTAAAGTCGGTTAGCAAAGCCTTACCCGACCACAAGCTTTCACCAATCAGTCAACCGCTCACAGCGCACCAACCCGAAACGGCTACGGATGCCTTTCTCTACTTCCGGGCGGAGCGGAAAATGGTTAAGGTTTTTCTACGTGATATTCTTTATGTAGAGAGCCTCAAAGACTATGTTAGGATTCACACAACAAAAGGCTCCATCATCACCAAATACGCCATCACGGCCCTGGAAGCGATGCTGCCCGGCCCCTCGTTTCTGCGGGTGCACCGTTCCTTTTTGGTCTCACTGGACAAGATTGATTCGTTTACCACCGAAGAGATAGCTATTGGCAGTCACTTGATACCAATCGGTAAATTATACCGGCAGCAGACGTTAAAATTGTTGAACCCTCCCTAGCCTGACTGCGTCAAAAATTGACGGTGCGGAAAGCGACCCACCCGCCAGCCACCCGCTTGTTAAGAAGTGACAATAAGCTATTTACAATCTAAATTGAGTATTTAGTGCGGTATTGATTCGTGATTCGAGCGATTTGTAAGACGACGACTAAGGCGATATTCAAAACGATCTGCTCACTCAACTTCCATCAGTTAAACGCCTATCAATAGCCGAACAGTTAGCGTTTTACCCACATAAGCTGCCCCATATTTAACACCGTGATTTCGTTGCTTTTATTCGGAATGAATTCATAGCTTATACGGTAGCCCCCCTTCCCAGGACCGCTAAAGTGATTAGTGCCCGTCGCTTCTAAAGGGGCTTCGGCTAAAACACCCGCCAGATAACTTGAGTATAACTTCCCCTCGTTTAACCAAATCCGTAGAGTATCTTCTCCCCCTGCCAATCGATACGTGCCTGTAAATCTGGTGAGATCACTCCCGGACTTGGGACTAAAAACCGGCTGTACTAGCCCACTGATGTAGGCATTAATTCTGGAAAAATCAAAATCGGTCGTATTCGTCAAAATCACCCAACCTAGCTTTAAATCAGGATTAATGACCAGTTCACAGCGATAACCCAGCATGGCCCCTTCATGGACTAGGTAGGGATAAGCTGGTTTCCAGCCAATGTTGAAGGCTTGCATCATCGCTCGATTCTTTTCAGAGAGCACTTGATTCGCTTCTCTAGAGTTACCTTGGAATTGAAAGCGAATAAAGTTAGCTAGGTCCCGGGCGCTGGCATAAAGCCCCCCAGCAGGAACTGATGAATTGGGTTTAAAGATGGGCACTTGACGAAAGTCTTTGGTAGCCTCATCGTAGAAATACCCTTTGGCAACCCCAGGACTATTGGGGCTTTCCGCGTAAAAGGCACTATTGGTCATCTTGAGTGGCTGACAAATAAGCTGAATAACGTAGTTTGCGTAGTCTGTTTTCGCGGCCCGTTCCAAGGCAATGCCCAGCAGTGAATAGCCCAAATTGGAATAGTGCCGATTGCCATAGCTGAGCAGTTGGTAGTCAGGGTATTCTTTAGGGATCGAAGCTAAGGATTGTAGAAACGCCTTTTTAGAAGCAGCCTCAATGGCTATTTCGGGGCTTTGAGCTAAAATCCATCGATCAATTTGTTTGGTAAATTGGATGTCCGCTGGCGAATTGCGAGGCAAGCCCGCAGTATGAGTCGCCAGTTGGAGCAGCGTCGTGCCTGCCTGTTTATCTCCTTGTTCATCAGCCTTGTATTCAGGCACATATTTTTTCACCGGATCATCCAGTCTTAACTTACCCTGTTGGATGAGTTGCATAAACATGGTAGCGGTAAATACTTTGGTCAGCGATTGCAGGGAGTACTGGGCATCCAGACTAGCGGGCACTTTTTGAGCTATATCCAGATAGCCAACGGATTCGCCGAAGATGATTTGATCCTCATGGACAATGGCCAGCACCAGGCTGGGTGAATGATATCGACTTTGAAAGCCGGTCATTCCTTTTCTCAAGGCCATAACGGTAGAATCTGGTAGGACAGGAAGAGATTGACAAAAAACTGGCAGAATTAGGACCAAATTGGCAACCAAAACAAGTAAGGTCTGTAACACGATAAAAAATAGTAGTGGGTCAATAGACGAATAATAACCTTTAGTACCGAATACTGTGCCAAGAATAAATGACTGATAACCAGATACTTAATGTAAATAGTGTTGGAGTTGCGGTGCGATACCGCACGAGTCGTGTGAAATCGAACTAGAGCCGTGTTGAGGTTAATCAACACTAGCCTGGCCTCATTTTCCTTCTCGCCAAATGCCCATTTATAGAAGCAAGTACGTAAACGTTCATTCGCCTTACGTAGAGGCATTCTCTGAATCATAGGTTCCTATAAAATTACGCAAACGCCTAAGGTTATTAAAAAGCTGATCCATTATAGTAGGTTTTTTACATAATATGTAAGTTAATGCTTCATAATGTAAAAAGAATATAGTAACTTTATCTTGTTGTCAAGCAGATATTAATGGTCATTATCAGCAAAACCATTCTCAACGAGTTTGGCCTTCAACACACCAGCGCGGCTGCGGCTCTTAATGAATGGTATACTATCGTGAAGGCCGCTAACTGGAAATCCCCGGCTGATGTCAAGCAAACTTTCAACTCCGTAGATTATGTGGGCAATGACCACTATGTCTTTAACATCAAAGGCAATTATTACCGATTGGTAGCGATGATTTTCTTTGACAAACGAACTGTATTCATTCGCTTTATGGGCACCCATGCTCAGTATGATAAACTACCTGACTGCTCAACTATTTAATCCCTTACACCCATGCAACAGCCAGCCACCTACGCCGACTATCAGCAATTGATGGCTCAGATTGAAATCCTGCTTCAAAAAGCGACAGCAGGAGGGGGCTTCGTTGCGTTGACCCCCGATGAAGCCACGGAGTTGGCCCAGCTTTCGGAGTGGGCCGAAGTTTATGAAGATAGCATTCCCCTGATGCCCATTAAAGTGCCGCAGTCGATTCCAGAAATGATCGAGTTCAAGATGTACGAGAAAAAGATGAAACAGCGCGAGATGGCTCAACTGTTAGAAGTACCCGAAACGCGTTTATCCGAGATCCTGCGGGGTAAGCGCCGGGTCAACCTGGCCATGGCCAAGACCTTACGCACCAAATTAAAGATCGATGCTGACTTTATTTTGGAACATGCCTAAGCTCACAACTATCTCACTTTTGGGAACGTTTTAGGATACAGATATCCCACAAGTTGTTAACCTGACGTTTTGTTAGTTATTGTTTGGCGTATTCACCCTAGGATTGTCAATTACTTTTTTTCAATTGATAACCGAGTAAATCAGGATCTGTACTGCCAGTCTGGTTGGAAGCCCTAAACGAGAATTTCTCCAACAGCTTTATGGATCGTTGATTAGCTGGGTGAAGGGTTGCTTCAATTGCTTGCACATGAATGGTAGCAAAGGCATAACTAATCACGGCCCTAACAGCCTCCTGCATGATCCCCTGTCCTTGATAGGCAGGCAATAGTGCATAGCCGATTTCAGAGTTACCCTTGTCTCCGGAAAAGCCAAAAAGACCAATTGACCCAATTAAATCAGCGTGGTTACTGACCATTATTGCCCAATAGATCGAGTCATTTTTTAGGCTATTCTCAGTGATCTGATTGATAAAATTTCTGGCCTCATCAATGGAATTGCCTGGTTGTCTAGCTAGCTATTTATTATGTTCACGATTAGACCGTAGACTGAACATTTCCTTTTCGTCATTCATTCTACTTGCCTGAGCGTAAGCCTTTCCGTTTTCAAAATGGGAAAAGGGGTGAACATTCGATTCAACATGGTATAAAATTTTGCTGGATTGACCCCGTGATCATCAGTAGCCTGATCGCTAATTCTCAACTAGGCGAGCGTTTAAAAAAATTGAGGGTTGAAACTTACTCTTCACTGGTCATCTCAATCCCATATCGTATGGCTGCCTCAAGGATATCCAGGTGGATATCGGTTAACGTTTTGAACTTGATGCAATAGCCGCTCACACTTGCCTTGCCAATCGTTTCACCAAACGTTTGCGCTAAGTACGTCTTATCGTCAAGGCCAAGGATGTAGACGGAGGCCCCAGTTGAGTTCCCACTAATACCAATTTGATAAAACTCTTTGGTCTTTCCATCCGCATAGGCAATGGTGCGCACTCCGTAGCCTATACTTGGATTGGTCACCGGTTTATTTTCCTCGTTTTTACCGTCCAGGAACCAGACCTTCGCCTGGGGCATGAGTTGCTTAATGAGCTGGTGCAAGGCTTGCAGATCACTGCGTTTTGGTTCAGCTTGAGAAGTGATATAGGCTTGGATTTGTTCGTGTGTGTTCATGGGGGGTTGGCTGTTGGGCGTTGCTCCTTTAGCTGATCAAGAGCCGGTTTATTTTAGGAGGGTCGGTGCTAGGCCTAAACAGAAAAGAGTCGGCCTGGTAGCCTAGGAAAGTCTCTTAGTTACTATTGACGACAAAATTAACCGAACTGACCTTGGCCTAAGGGGGGTAATCACGACAAAATAAGGGCTTTTTAACATGTTATTACCCTTTTAAGGAAAGCTAGGGACGGCTCCCTTCTGGAAGAACTCTTATCTATGTTTAACTAAAGAAGGGTTTTTTGAGAATACATAATTTGAGGCAGGTATATAGTCTGGATAAGACTGGCTTGTACAGCAGGAACCTTTCTGCTGGCGGGGGCTGTATTGGGCCTGCTTTTAGTTGTCACGGTAAACCAGGCCCGTACCAACCTGAACCGATCGCTGAAGACTTAGTAGTTGAGTGGAACGGAAGGGGGGGGGCGCCCGCATCGGCGGACCGACTGCGACGCCGAGCAGGCAATTCCTCACTTGATTAATAAGAAGCGGAACGTACTGTACTCTTGTACAGTATGAACTAGTCGGTGATGAGACAGGGCTACTCCGTTAGGTTAAAAACGTATCGACTACCATATCCGTCAGTTGATGGCTGGTCCAACCGGCCCACAAATTTTTTGCCTTCAGTACGGCCCATGCCATCAACCCAGCACCCAACGCAATGGCTACACTCTTTTCGGTTAACCCGTGGGCCAGGCCGAACACCACCGATGTCCACACCACGGCCCACCCTCTAGTCCAATAGCGAACGCAACAGGCTAACAGCAACCCTCGACAGATTATCTCTTCATATAAATTGGTAAACCCATTAATTCCGTACCGATAAATATCGACTTTAGGATTAATTGGTTGGCCCCTTACGGCAACGACCAGAAGTGGAATAGCGGCTAGAATCATTCCGGCAATCAGGCCATACGTTAATGAAGGTAAAGTATAGGTTGTCGTCCCACTCCATTGATCACGATAATCCATTTTTAGCCCATACTTGCCAATAAGAAGGAGGGCAAGAGCCAAGGAGAAGAGGCCCAAAAGCCCGTTTCCATAATCATAAAACAGGACATGATTTAGTTTGTCGCCCAAGCCCAGCCAGGAGACAACCCATTGACGGGTAAGTTGAATGCCATATAAACCGGCGAAGACGAAACTGCTCAAACCGAATGGAATGTAAACGTTGTCATTCAGCAGGTGTATTCTACCCCCAATAAACCCGAGTAGAGCTAGCAGCAAGAAGCCAATAGCCAGGATTAAATAGTCGTTCATTGGGGTAATTTTTCAATTTGCGTTTTGGGCTGGCCAGCCCACATAGGGCAAGCAAGTATGTTTCAGGGTAAAATACAAGCCTAGAGGGGAATGTAGAAGGTTGGTAAGCTTGTCTGTATCACTGGGGATATCTTTTCGACAACTGCGATGCGTCAGCAACGTATTCAGTTTAAGGCTAGTCCCGACGCAAGAAGCTACTACATGAATATTCCTTTGTATCAGGTGGGAGTGTATTTTGAGAATAGACTAATACGATCGTCATTAGTTATCGAATGCACTCAAGTGGCAACCCTAATAAACCAACAAGCCCATCGGATCAACGCCAACTAACAACAGGTCATCGAGTTGCGACTACCGAGTGCCTATCTATCAACAGCGGCCAATTACCGGTTAAGCCACTGCTTGAACTCGGCCGCTTTATTTTTGCTGATGAGTATATCCTCCGATGGCGGAGGGCTAATCGCAATTTTCAATTGATGCTTGCCGTACATAAATATCTTCTCGATGGCCCGAATAGAAATAAGAAACTGCCGGTTGGCCCGAAAAAATTGCTCGGCATCGAGTTCCTTCTGGAGTTCATCCAAACTCGTATTACTGGTGTATACTTTGGCATCCTGGCAGTAAATGTAAGTTAGGGACTGTTCGGTATGAAAGTAAGCGATTTGATCGGTGCTAATCACCACCAACTCGTCTTTCCAATAGGTCAGTATCCGGCGTCGGTTACCCGCTTCTTCCGCTTGCATGGCCTGCCCATCGACGGTTGACTCCATCGGCTGGTTTTGAACTCTCGACTGATAGCTCACCAGGCTGGCATTCAGGGCCGTTAAGCTTTTGACTTCATCGGTGAGCTGGTTCTTCTCCCCTTCCAACTGCTGTTGATACCGATTGCCAATCCATCGAACGGCTAAAAAGGATAACAAAACCAGCAAGGTACCAGCCAGTCCCTGGACTAACAAAAACTGGGTATGCAACTCATCCAGCTGTCGATGGATGGCGCGCAGGTTGGCATGGGAGGCCAGCATCCAACTCGTATTCGCGATCGGTTGCACATAAATAATCTCCGATCCTCGCCCACGGGCGCTAAACGTTCGCAGGCCTCCAGTGGCTTTTCCCTCGTTGAGCAATTCGTAAAACGATCGGCTTTCACTACCCGTAATCGGTCGAACCACCGAATTATTCTGGTCGATCTGCTGACCGATTCGACTTGGATCGGGGTGGCAGATTTCTTTACCCACCGTGTCATACATGCACACAAAGCCAGTTTGGGTATCCGTATTTTCGATGCTTTTCTGCAAGCTAGTGGCTACCTGTTCTTGCCCAATACCACTACGTAACTGTCCTTCCAGCAGCCGTTGAATTTCCCGAATCTCCCGTTGGCTGGATTCCAGTTGCGACTCGAGCAGTTGATGGGTCACTCTGGAAAACAAGTAATTCAGGGTTAACAGACTAATCAGCAGGACAATCAGCGAGAGCGCCAGCCCGGTGTACAGATAGACCTTTTCTTTTTTCATTTCATCCAATTTACCAAACTACGTCCTAAAAAAGGACGACTTAGGGAGACTTTTCAGCGCATTTTATTCGGCTTTACCGCTCATTTTTTCCCTTTGGCGTCCATTTCTCGACAGGGATTAGGTTCGAGCTACCATCTTTGCCCGACAAGCTACGAAGCGTATTCGATCCCTAACACACGGATACTTATGAAAACCGCCTGCTTACTTTTTATTCTCCTCCTCATTAAGCCGTGGGCCCATGCCCAGCACAGGCATCATAGCCAGCCTGTCCCAGCGACTAAAAACGTGTATCTGGCCATGATGGATACAATGATGATGCAGATGGACCAGGCACCGACGGGCAACTCGCCAGCGGCAACGTTTCTGCACCAAATGCTGGCTCATCATCAGGGTGCCATCGCCATGGCACGCTACGAAATCGAAAACGGCCATCACCAGCAGATGATTCAATTAGCCAAGAGCATTCTGACTGAACAACAAAGCGAGGTTGAGCAAATGCAGCTTTGGCTGAACCAAGTCGGGGCCAAAACCACGCTCCCGTCTGCGGCATTCGATTCCGCTATGCAGCAGACCATGGCTGGGATGATGAACGACCTACCGTCAACGGAAGCGCTCTCTGATACGGATCGGGCGTTTGCCGCTGTCATGAAACCCCACCATCAAGCCGCCCTTGCCATGGCAAAAGTCATTTTGCAATTCTGTGATGAACCGGTTATTCAGGCTTATGCTCAAGGGCTTATGGCCAGTCAGCAGATCGAAATTGACCAAATGATGAATTATTTACGATGATGAAACAGAAAAGCTTTCTTTTGGGGTTACTGTTAGTGGGCAGCGTCCCTTCCCTGGCCCAATCCCGGTACGCTCACGACCGAGTGTACACGGCCAATCAAGTCTCCAACACCGTATCGGTCATCGATCCCTCGACGAATCGGCTATTGGGCGAAATTGATCTGGGTAAACCGTACCCGAACGTCCTGTCACCCCTCTATCGAGGGCAGGCCCTGGTGCACGGCCTGCGCTACCTGCCGGCCAAAAAACTACTGGCGGTGGTATCCATTGGCTCCAACTCCATAACCTTTATTTCGACTCAGACGAATCAGGTGCTGAAAACAGTATATGTGGGCCGCTCTCCCCACGAGCCGACCTTTACGCCCGACGGCAAACAAGTCTGGGTTTCGGTGCGGGGTGAAGCCTACATCAGTGTCATCGATGTCGCCAGCAAGAAAGAAGTCCGGCAGGTACCGGTAGCAGATGGCCCCGGCATGGTCTCGTTTTCGCCCGACGGCCGGCTCGCCTATGTATGCTCTAGCTTTACCCCCGAACTGGACATTGTCAATACCTCGACCTACCAGATCATAAAAAAAATACCGGTGGTTAGCCCCTTTTCGCCAAACATCTTTACCAGCCCCCAGGGGGAATGGGTAGCCTTTACCCACAAAGATGTGGGTAAGGTGACGGTACTGGACACGAAAACTCAAGGTATTGCCAAGGTCATCAACACGGGGGCTATTACCAACCACGTAACCTTCACCTACATCGCCAACAAGCTGCGGATGCTGGCTACAGTAGGGGGCGAGAATAAAGTTCGAGTATTTGACCCGTCCCAGGGGTTTGCCCAAACAGACACCATCAATGTAGGCGCGCTGCCGCACGGGCTGTGGGCGGCTCCGGATGGCAAACTTATGTACGTTGGTCTGGAATATGCTGACCAGGTACAGGGTATCAACTTGGAAACACGACAACCCCTGCCGCCCGTTAAGATCGGGCAAAGTCCCCAGGCTTTGGTGTACGCTGAACATGCCGTTAGCGATGAGGGAAACCAGGCCAACCTAAGGCCTCTATCCGATTCGACGGCTACCCAGCTGATTATGCTTAACGCTACTGCTCAGGGTATCCAGGCCCAGGGCAAGCTGGCTGTACGGCCCATTGGACTGACTGACCTAGTGGAACAGATTTTTTCGGGCCTTCCCCCCAATCGTTCGTACACGCTGGCCTTGAGCCGTTCGACTAAGGCTCCCTACACAGCTGATTATGAAATCAACCAGTTTCACACGGATGAAAAGGGGCGATACATGGGCCAATCAACCGGCTTAGTGCACTCGGTTCAAAACCAGGCGGCCTCCCCTTACCAGCACATTATCCTGGTAGATAGTCGAACGAACCAACTTCTCTTAGTGGACAAGCCTTAGTCGGTAGTCCTAAAACTACTCACGGGTAAAGTAACAAAAATCTGTCTTGATGTTGTGTTCCCCCTTGTAAAGGCGGGGCCGCGCTACGGGGCAGCCCAGGCGGACAATACTTATGTCAGGCCGCTGGTGCGGTTGCGTCAACGATCTGATACAGACTGCCTGGCGGCCCAGCCTAGTCACGGACGATGCGATTCGCAGTCTGGAATGACTAGTTATTTAGTGTAAGTCAAGGAGCGGTATTTTGAGAACCAGTGGTTGGAGACATTAACTGGGTTAACTTGTACAATCTATAGTGATAGAACTCTTTCTCAGGTCATAGCGAATGACTTAACCCATCTTCCTCATTCGCTAATCAGCCCGACTCGAAACATACTTTCTGCACAGGATAACACCGCTTCTCTACTGTCAATGGGTTGCCAATCCAGCAACTGCTTGGCTTTGGTGCTGTCTCCTTGGCGTACCTTGTCCAGATCAACGACTACGGCCGCTAACGATGGATCAAACCGGCCCAAAACCCGCAGTAGCGGCATAGCCGGATCGGCTGATACAGGATAGGATTTGCCGTTGATGGTTAGCGTGTAGTACTTCATCGTGTCAGGGGTTAACGAATGGCTTAATTCATGGCGGCCCGGAAGGCCAGGGGTGTCTGCTGGGTTTTGGCCTTAAACAGCTTATGAAAGCCTTGCGGATTCTCGTAGCCAAGCCGAAAGGCAATTTCGCCCACCGTCAGGGAGGTGGTCGCCAGTAGTTCTTTGCCCCGCTCAATAACGTGGTCGGTTAAGTGCTGCTGGGCACTCTGCCCCGTCAGCACCCGGAGCATATCGCTCAGGTAAGCCGTCGACAGCTGTAGTTGGTCGGCTACCTGCTGCACCGTCGGTACGCCCAATCTGGCGGCTTTGTCGGTAGCAAAATAATCCTGGAGCCAGGCTTCCAATCGGGACAGTACGTCGTGATTGGCTTTTTTGCGGGTGAGAAACTGCCGGTGATAAAACCGGTTACAGTAGTTAAGCAGCAGTTCCAGCTGGCTGATGAGAATATCCTGGCTGAAGTTGTCAATGCCAGCCTGGTATTCGTAGCGTATGGTGCCCATGAGTGTTTCGATGAGCTGTATTTCCTGCTCGGAAGGATGCAGGGCTTCGCTGAGCGCGTAGGAGAAAAAGCCGTATGCTTTCAACCGATTGAACAGCGGATAGGGATGGATGAAATCGGGATGAATCAGTAGGCTCCAGCCCCTGAGCTGAAGCTCATCCGTCAGCTCGGAGGTGATGACCTGCCGGGGCCCGTGAAAGACCATCGCTCCTTCGTCGAAGTCGTAATAAGTTTGTCCATATTTCATGGTGCCCGCGTAGCCTTTTTTCATGCTAATGGTATAGAATCCGTAGGTTTTGGTCCGCAACCGGTCGTCCGAAAACTGGGTTACGTCCTGATGATCAATCACACTGAAAAGGGGATGCCTGGGCTTGGGCAGTCCTAAGAGCTGGTGGTATTCCGCAATAGTCCGGATGGCGTAAGGCAGTGTCTCTTTCATAGAAAAGCAAACGAATTAATCCAGGGGCGTTCGGCTGATGGGAAACGATTAGTCGAGGTTGGTCGACATCGTTGTTTCCTTATAGGCCTCAAACTCCGCCAAATCTTTATCCCGTTTTTCCATGATCATGCGGTAGCTGTCAGGGCCCAGAATCAGGTGGACAGGGGGCGTTTGGTAATCGGCAAGTCTCACGAGTTCGGCGACCAGCTTATCCGGATCACCGGGCTGGGTACCCGCCCGTTTGCTCATCCCATCCAGGGTTTTCTCACTGCCGTACTCGGCAATAGGCGTCTTGACGTAGGTTAAGGAGCCGTCTTCCAGAAACTGAGTTCGAAACGAGCCGGGTAAGACCACGGTCGCGTAGACACCCAGCGGCTTTATTTCAGCGGCCAGCGATTCGGTTAGACCGACCATGGCAAACTTGGACGCAGCATAACTGCCCAGATTGGCCACGGCAACGTAGCCGCCTGCCGAAGCAATGTTGATAATATGCCCACTCCGTTGCTGACGTAAATAGGGCATGGCTGCCCGAATGACGTTAACGGTACCAAACAGGTTCACATCCAAGGCATAGCGAAACTCGCTATCCGTCATCTCTTCCAGGCTACCCACGTAGGCAAAACCCGCATTGTTGACCACTATATCGATCCGGCCAAATGTTTCCACCGTCTGCTGGATGGCGTTTTGGACACTTTCCTCCGAGGTCAGATCCATCTCCAGGGGCAAAAAGGTTTCCGTATAACCCTGAATCTGGCGACTCATGGCCTGCTTGTTTCGGGAGGTGGCGGTTACGGTGTGTCCCTTGGCCAGCAGTAACTTGACCAGGGCTAAACCCATCCCCTTCGACGCGCCAGTGATAAACCAGGTTTTTGTTTTTTTCTCGCTTTCCATCCTGTTATTCCCTTATGTATGACTAAAGCAAAGATGGTGGGCGTTGATAGTAAAAAAGTATCCAAGTTCGGAGAAATCGTATCCGACTTGCTGATGGGGTTATGTGGTAGTGTATGAACTAGTTGGTAAAGGCAGCTCAAACCCCATAACTGGTTTCACCAACTCGTCAGGCCTGAGCCATCATATAAAATGCCCCAATTGTAAAGCAGATGCATAAGTGTTCTATCGTCCCAAATTGGAGCGTTTTAGGAGACTATGCTTTGATGACAAATGCTTTTAGTGCAGCCATTTTACCTTCGCGAAAGCGCCAGACATCGCAATAAGAATAGCTGGCTGTCTCACCAGTGGCGTCTTTCAAATCGATTCTACCCATAGCCGTAACAAAATCGCCCTCCGCTATAAAATGGTCGACTTTAAATTGGGGAGCCTCTACATAGGCCGTTACCATCCACTGCCGAACCGCTTCTTTTCCTTGTAATGTTCTTTCTCCAACAAATTCCCATTCGGTATCATCCGTGCAATAAGCTAAAAAGCCTTCATGGTCACCTTCTGAGATAGCAGCGTTTGCTTTTTCTAAAATGGCTTTATTGGTCTCAATCATTTTTGTATAGCTTTTCAGTAAAATTTATCCCCATAAAGTGCGTTGGATTAGATTTTGTTCCACTGGAATAGACAAAGGTATGCGCTCTTCAAAAGCCTACCTGGACGTAACTCTGGCGGTTCTACTGGTAGGTCACATTCGAGGGATTTACGAAGAGTAAACTCCAATTGTCTCAGGTATGAGCATTTTTTGAGAACAAGTATCTCACAATAATAAGCTAGCTCAGAGCTGAGCATCGATCAACAACGGCCAGTTTGGTGAAGCCATAATTCCATTTAACATACTTTAACCCCTCTTACCTAGCGTTAACAAGTCACTGTTCATAAGTTTGAGCCCATAGACAAGCCCCAAACTATGCGGTATCTTCTCGTCCTGCTTCTCCTGTCATCGACGGCACTTGCTCAATCTGTAACGCAGACCCAGACCTTGGTGACCATCGGGAAAGTATGGGGATTTCTCAAATACTACCACCCTCAACTAGCTACCGGAAAAGTCGATTGGGATGGCCAGCTCATTCAACTCATCGATGAATCCGCTACCATCCACTCTAAAGCTGACTTGTCCGCCCGAATCCTGAGCTGGGTTGACAAACTTGGCCCGGTTAAACCTTGTTCGCGCTGTTCACCGCCCGACTCAGCTCGCTTTAGCCGAAACTTGGACTTAAGCTGGCTGGCCGATACGGCTCTGTTCAGCCATGCCCTGCGCCAGCGACTAACCTTTATTGCCGCCAATCGAAACCAGCACACCAATGCATATGTCCACTGGGACCCCTTTCGCAACCGATTAGCCTTCTCTGAAGCGGAGTACGCCACCATGGCCTTGCCTAGCGTATCATACCGGCTGTTGGGGCTGTTTCGCTACTGGAACATCATTGAATATTTCCATCCCACCAAGTACGCCATGGCTCAACCTTGGAATCAGGTGTTGACCCAGTTTGTCCCCCGCTTTCAACAGGCTACCGATACCCTACGCTATCAACACGTCTTGCAGCAGCTAATTAGCGTGATCCACGACGGCCATGCCGAACTGGCCATTCCCCCAGCGTATCGGCTTCCCTGGACCAAACCGGTTCTGTTTCCTCCCTTTGACTACCGGCTACTGAATGACTCGCTGCTGGTGAGTGGCTACCTCAATGACTCGCTCAGCCAACTCGATGATATTCGTCGGGGGGACCGCCTGATCCGCATTGGTAATCGCTCAGTAACTGAACTCATCGATCAGCGAGCGCCGGATTTTTCGGGCTCAAATCGGTCGGCGCTGATTCGGCAGATTTTACCGGTTCTGCTCACTGATTCACAACCCGTGGTTCAGGTTGATCTGATCCGCGGTGGGCAGCGATTACGAAAAACGGTGCATCGCTACCGATTCGAGCGGTTTGGCTACCGCCCCCCGTTGCCCGGCCATGCCAAAGCTATGCCCCCGACTATCGGCTATGTTAACCTAGGTACGCTCCAGGTGGGTGAGGTCAAGTCCGTCATGGAGCAATACCGAAATCGGAAAGGGATCATTTTTGATGTGCGGTCCTATCCCAAAGGGACTTTTCAGCGAATTTGTGAATATCTAAATCCAGCACCCAAGGGGTTTGCGCTATATACCAAACCCGATCTATCTTCTCCAGGACTGTTCGAGTGGAGCAAAGTACAATACGTTGGGCGAAACAACGCGGATTACTACCGGGGTAAAGTTGCCATTCTCTGTGACGGCCGTACACAAAGTGCAGCGGAATCAACGTGCATGGCCTTACGAACGGCCCCGCAGGCCAAGATTATCGGTACCCAATCGGCGGGTGCTAACGGAGATGTGAGCTATGTGGTTTTCCCAGGTGATTATCAAACCCGCTTTAGTGGCCGGGGTGTTTACACGCTGGATGGCCAGTTGATTCTGGGCCCTGGTGTCCCCATTGATATAGACGCAACCCCCAGTGCTGCTGACTATTTATTGGGCACTGATCGAACCTTACAAGCGGCTATCAATTGGATCGGTCAGTAGAAGGTCCTTGTCCAGCCGGCCTTGATGCGGTCAAGGTCAGTTTCCAGGCGGCAATTTGTCATCTCTCAGTCGTCTCATACGGGAGCGAATTATAAGACCGCCATTTTTATAATCCGTCAGCTACTATCGGTCGCATAGGCGTTGACCGAAGGCTAAATTTATTTACGCACTCAGGCAACCGCAAACTACATTGTCCATTGGTTCGCATCAGTAGTAGCGCGTTACTAACGACTCAGGCTATGCCTTCACTCACTCATCTAATCGAAGTCAATAGCTTTCAGTTTCCACCTCATCCAACCCCATGTTTATGGTTCAGTCACTAAGAAATGGTCCGGCTAATAGCGATTGGCTACTAGCACTAATCAGCACACTCCTTACTGGATTTATAATGGCCTGCGGCCAACGTAGCGTGCCAACCCATTCAGGTCAGGCCATCCGTGAATCGTCCACCTTATCCACCGATCAATCGCCCTGGGTAGAAGAAGTTTTTACGGTTGTAGAGGTGCCACCCCGTTTCCCAACTGGAAACGATCAAATCGGCACTTACCTTCGACAGCACTTACGCTATCCGGAAGCGGCTCTCAAAGCAAAAGTTGCGGGGAAAGTGATGGTTTCGTTCATGGTGACCTATGAAGGCCGTATTCAAGATGTGACCGTGTTAAAAGGGTATGGGTATGGCATCAATGAGGAAGCCATTCGCTTGATACAGACCATGCCCAGCTGGATACCCGGAAAACAGGCTGGCCACCCCGTTAATGTAAAGTATAATCTGTTTATTCCTTTTGAGTTACCCAGTCAAAAATAGCGGGTTGTGCTTCATCCATCTGTGAGGGGTTGCCTAAGACCATTATTTATTGATAATTGTCTAAGGCAACCCCTTCAAATTGAGCTGATATGGATATCTTACATCTGCATATTTAATGAGCGATTATGTAAGAATAATTAATTAGTATCCATAGATCAGAAAATCATCAACTGTTAGGTAAAGTCGTGATTTTCGCGCTCCAGGTAATTTAAATCTGTTCGGGAAATAAGGCTACTTAGTTTGGACTGTGTAAAAGCGGAGCTTGTGTGTATGAGGCCGAACACAGTAAATCGACGGCCCATACTTGAACGCCAAACTTGTGGTGGAGAAAGATGGAGGACATCGCCCGTCCGCAGCCCAGATCCAGCACCCGCAGGCCCGGTTGCAAGTCCAATGCCTGAGCCAGCCATTCGGTTAGCCACAAGGGGTTAGCTCCACCACTAACGCCCGCCTTTATCCACTCGGGATGGTACTTGGTGGAGCGAGGAAACTCGGAGGTGACAAATAGATCTTCCACTGGCACGAATAGGCTTAACGGTTTTTTACTCGATTAGCTACCTAAGTTGCTTAGAAAACTGGACCTAAGCTAATCAAAGCCTGAATGATAAAGTTCTTCATTGATGGATGAACATCCGGGCTTCTGCTGCTTATTTTTTTCTAATGAAGAGGTGGAGCAACGAGGTGCTTCTGGATCTTTATTAAAAAATGGCTGGTTTTGGCCAAATACCGATCGTACAATCCTAAGTGTTCTGGAAATAATTCCGTTGAACACCTGGAATTTGACTAGTCCCGATGCGGCTTTAGCAGCTTCTCGTGCACTTTATTTAAGAATGCAGGAACAGGCATGATGAACTGATGGCACTATAAACGGTCGTATTCGATTTCCTGATATAGCCTTGCCTGATGATGGCAAAGCCTGCTTACGCATGAGTTGTCAGCATTAGGTTATGCCCTTTAGTCGGGAATAGGGATGCCCGGTTTTACATCGACATTGTGATAGGAGACAATTTTCCAAACGCCCGCATCTTTGACCAGTACCTGTAATAAACGAGTATTGAGTTGCCCCTTGGCGTCTAGCTGAAGTCTTGCTGGAATACCTTCTTTGGCAAAGCCTGATACTTGACATAAGGTCTCTAAAATGGCCACATCGGAGCGGACAAATTTTACCGATACAATTTTTTGTTTTAAAACGGTATTCTTAAAAAAGCTTTTGAAAATCACATCGTGCTGATCCACAAACGCTTTGTGGCCTTTGAAGAACATACCCCCAATATTGGTAAAGGTGCCATCAGCGGAAAAGGGCTGGGAGTAGGCCGGGGCATCGCCCTTATTCCAGGCCTGATCTTCCTGTTGAAGGATGGCTCGAATGGCCACTGAGTCCGACGCAGTTTGGGCCAGCAGAATAGTTGATTGAAGGAGCAAGGCAAGCACTAAGCTTCTATTAAGAACCGAATATAGTTTCATGATAGTTGATTTAGAATGAGCATAGTATTGTAAGCTACAAACCGGACTGCCTGACGCCTATTTTTTTAAGTATCGGTTAACGGGTAGAAAATCTGAAACCATGCATTTAAACAGTTTGCTAATCAGGCTCTCAAGCTGCCTAGAATTCAAGAGGGTTTCGCTCAAGTAGTAGGGGGTAAATCGGTCGGAGTCGAGTTTCTCATCGTATAAACGTAAAGGAATTGATACTCAATCAGGGATGTTAAAGAAACGGACTTGGTCCAAAACGGAGCTGACTACCGCCAGGCTATACTTGAACCGAACCCGACTGGGCTTGCCCGTTGACAGTCTGCATGGGAAAGACAAGAAATCAACCCCGTAGACACGTACTTATTCCTGGGCTTATGAACGTAGCCGTGTTAATCATCCAAGTTTAATAAGTCCAAAAGTAGCAGGTGCTTACACAAAGAGATAGTAAAAATCCGCCAAGTTCATCAAGTGATTCTTAGCCATAAAAAGGAACTATCGCCGAGAAGTTTAGTAGGAAGTGGAGGAGCATTGGGATGCCCGTTGGTCGGGTTGCTCGGTGATGGCAGCTGACTGAAGGAAAAAATCAGAGGGGCTCAGCTGGGCGAATTGTTTGAATTCCTTAATCATATGCATTTGGTCATAATACCCATATGCATAGGCCAGATCGGTCAGGCTTCGAGCGGGACGCTGAAGTTTGGCTTTAACCACCTCATTGAATCGGATCAATCGCATATACAACTTAGGGGAACACCCATTTGCTGGTTGAATCGTCGTTTAAAGTTACGTACACTCATATTGCAGTAGTCAGCGTATCGATTCACCGTTAACCAGTGCCGTGTCGTCCATAGTTGCTGTGTGAGTGCCTTAATTGCCGGATAGTCTACCGGCTTGTTGGGGTGCCGGTTGGATAAGGAAAGTAAAAATGAATCGGCGAAACTCGCCATCTGCTGGATATCGCCTGCCCGCCAGAGCTGCTCCTGCAAGTCATTGATGCTGTCCCCTAAATATCTTCCCCCAGGATTACTCGATTGGTCACTTCACAGGCGGGCAGGCAAAATAAGCTCGTAAAGCCGTTAGTTTTAAACTGAATAATAAAGGTGTGATACCTACCCTGGAAATTAACCTGGCCATTATATTGGCTTAATAAACCAATCAGGCAATTGGGCTTTTGGGAAAGCTGCGAATCTGGCTTTCCGGTCAGGGGCAGCGGTTGGTCAGCTAAGTAAAAGACGAGGGATGTTTCCGGGCTGGCCGCCCAATTGCCCAGGATTGTTACCTTATCTCCCTGTGAAGTAGACAGCACATACTGGTCTACATACGGGGCTAAACGGGCATGGGGCGCTATGGTATAATCGTTGATCAAACGGAATGAAGCTAAACGTTGGCTACCTTTTAAGGCAATTTACGACATTTTCCCCGCTGCTCAATCGCTAATTTGGCTAGAGGGTTTCCTCCCGGACCAGCTCGCATAAAATGGTCGATTAAGGACAATTGACTTTAAGTGTCCATTGTTCGATTTAGGTCGGATGAAGATTCTTGCGTGTGGCTTCGTCTCAGGTTGGAGCGTTTTTGCGAGACTCTAGTTTTTACTACCTGTCTAACTAAACCAGTCACATACGGCAGGCCACGACTTTATTTGTTAACTTACCTTTTTGGTCATTCACCCATTATTTAAAGGCATTGGGGACAATTGTTTTCAATTCGTCAACAACCAATGGCAAGTTTATACAATTAGGTACCGTTCAACTAGTTAATCTTAGGGTATGTGGGTAAAAATTACGGGCTTTCTTTATTTACTGACAACGGGTATAACCCTGGCACAACTACCGGCTAGCTCCCCCAATGCGATCCCTCCGGGCCAACCCAATCACACGGTCCCGACTACCCAGGGAATTAGCGATATAGCCCCGAAGGGCAACGCCAAAATTTTGGGCTACGTTGTCGATTCAACCTTAACTAAAGCCGTAGAATTTGCCAACATCGCGGTTTACAATACACTCACTAACAAACTCGTTGACGGGACCGTCGCCGATGACAAAGGGAAATTTAGCCTTAAGCTAACAGCTCCCGGTACGTATAGATTGCTGATTTCCTTTCTGGGCTACACCGCCAGAACGGTCGACAACGTCGTGCTGACGAAAGGGCAGGCCAAAGACATGGGAATTATTAGGCTGAGTGCCAGTACGCGAACACTGGGTGAAGTTACCGTAGCCGGCAAGAAAGCGCTTGTCGAAGATAAGGTCGACCGGCTAATCTATAATGCCGATAATGATGTGGCGGCTAAAGGGGGGGATGCCACTGACATTCTAAGGAAAGTGCCAATGCTTTCGGTTGATCCGACAGGTAACGTCTCCTTGCAAGGGAGTAGCAGCGTGCGGGTGCTGATCAACAATAAACCTTCTTCCATTCTGGCCGGTAATTTAGCCGATGCCCTACGGCAGATTCCGGCCGATTTAATCAAAACGGTGGAAGTGATTACCTCTCCATCGGCCAAGTACGATGCCGAAGGAAGCGGGGGAATTATTAATATTATCACCAAAAAGAACACATTACAGGGGTTACACCTCGACGTGGACGGTGGAACAGGTAACCGCAATTCAACACTGGGGGTAAATGGCAGTTTCCGAAAAGGTAAACTGGGCCTTAATCTTAACGGCAATGGTCGTATTATTTACAATCCATCAGCCTCCGACCTGAATCAAACGACTTTTCTAGCATCCGGAGCAACACCGGTTCAGACTCGTCAGCGGATCGACGCCTTCGACAAAGGCACCTTTGCGCAGTATGCCTTAGGCTTAGATTATGATCTGGTAAAAAATCAATCGCTAACGGGCGGGGTCCGGTTAGGCATTCGTAATTTAAGCCAGGATCAACATCAACGAACCAATATACTCTCCAGCGAACGCATCGCTGCTCCCTCCAAACGGGATGTCAACACGCAGAATCTATCCAATTCCATTGACGTGAATTTGGACTACCTGCATACCTATGAGGGATCTTCGAAAGAGTTAAGCTTTTCAACCCAGTATAGCCGAAATAAATTGACCAATAACTTCGAGGCTAATAACCTGGATACCCTGGGGCTCATCCGCACCCAGCAACAAAACCTTAATGATGCCACCAACCAGGAGTTTATTCTTCAGGCCGATTACCAAACCCCGGTTAGTAAAGTGCTCCAGTTGGAGTTCGGGACAAAAAACACGCTTCGCCGGGTAACCAGTGACTACAACTACCTGCTGGCCGGGCCGGCAACCGACTTTGTTATTGATCCAAGCCGCCCATCGGGTTTGCTTAATTATGATCAGAACATAGCCGCTGCCTACTTATCCACCACCTTTACCCTGCCCGGTGAGATCGTCCTGAAGCCAGGGTTACGCTATGAATACACCAGTATTCAGGCCCAGACTGGAGGGTCCCAAACCGGAGTGTCATCTGGGAGTGAACCAACATCTACTTCGATTCCGGACTACGGGCGCTTATTGCCCAGCATCAATGTGGGCAAAAAAGTGGGGGAGAGCAGCAGCCTTAAAGTTGGGTATACACGCCGGATACGCCGACCGTTTATCGACGATCTGAATCCCAACTTCAACACGGCTAATCCCCTGAACATCCGCGTAGGGAACCCCTATTTGAAACCGGAAACTGTTGATCGGATCGAAATCGGTTACAGCACCCAGCTTAAGAAAACATACCTGAACGTTTCGCTTTATACCCGACTGAATACCGATGATATTCAATCGATTAGTCAGCGTTCGGATACCTTAGTGGGAGCCGTTGTGACGCGGGTGACCAACCTGGGTAAAGAATACAATTATGGCACAAATTTGTTTGCCACGATTAATCTGACTCCCCGTTGGAGCGTAAACGCCAACCTCGATATTATGTACCGCTTTCTTCAAGGTCTGGCTTTGAATATTCATGGCCTGTCGACCACCATCAGTAATCAGGGATTGCGTTGGGGTGGCCGTATGGATACCCAGGTGCAATTTGATAAAGGGTGGGTGTTACAGGCCAATATTGGTTATCGGGGTAAAGACATTGCGTTGCAGGGCTACCGAATTGGCTTCGCCCAGTATTCGCTGGGGGCCAGAAAAAGCTTCACCAATAAACGGGGCAGCATCGGCCTGGTGGGGGAGAATTTTCTGACCCAGGGGATGGGCTTTACCTCGGTTCTAAATTCTGCCCAGTTCAACCAGGACTTTCGCCAGTACATTTATAATTCCAGCGTTCGGGCCACCTTCAGTTACAAATTTGGTAGCCTGAACGCAGCCAAGGTGAAGAAAAGCAAATCCCTCAGCGAGGAAAATTGATGGCTTAGCCTGTAAAGGAGTTGCGTACTATCCGCAACCGTAGGCTACGGCTAGTACAAAACAAGAAATCAAACAGGCCGTCCAATCAAACGCCCGAATACGTGTACTCAAATTTCTCTTTGTCTCAGGTGGGAGCGTAGTATTATGATACGCTTACAGGTTATCGATTTGTCCAAATACCCGACATACCTACCTTACAGGTATTCATTATTTTCTCTCCGTCTGTAAATACGTAGTAAAGAAGGGAAGCATTTCAGTATAAAGTCTGCCTGTTAAACCCCCTAGTTTATTGACGTGACCGCCCAGATATTCTTCGGCAAAATGCTTGACACCATAGACCTCTAACTGCTTACTGAGTTGAAGGCTGGTGATGGGAATGTGAGCAAATTCCTCGTTACGACCCCAATCTATTTTTAAGCCGTTTAATTGCTTCAGGGCAGATACATGTTGCTCAAGCATATTTACCGGAAAATTAGCCTCCCACCTGGCCAAGGTTTCTTTATGGATGATTAAACTGTCGCGCATATACGTAACCGGCAGGGAAGCCGAAAGAACGTTTTTCCCTGTATCAGGCGAATACGTTCGAGCCAGATCGGCCATTAGTTGAACGTCGAATTTCTCCCGTTTCCCCTGAATTAAGTCGGTTAGTATTTGACCCGCACTGAATTCATTCCGGAACGAATCCATTCGTTTAAAGGCGGCATTGGTCAGGCTAAAGTCAGCGGCCCAGTTTAAGAAAGCCGGACTTAGCGCATACACTGCCCCAAACACATCGGGATACAGCATGCCAATTTTTAATGCGCCATGGCCCCCCATCGAATGCCCGCTCAATCCCCGGCTATTTCGGTTTGGAATCGTTCGATACATCTTGTCGATGTAGCTGACAACATCTTTCCCAATATAATCGGCCCAGTTTCCGGTCAGTGCTGAATTGGTATAAAAGCTTCCCCCAAACTTCGTGTCACTGTCTGGCAGGACTAGAATCATCGGGCGCGACTGGCCGCTCTGAATAGCCGCATCCATCAGTTCCTGGAACCGATAATTCACCATAATTGAACTATCGTCATTGATAAACCCATGCAAAAAATAAATAACTGGATAGTGCTGATTGCTTTCCTGATAGCCGGGCGGCAAATAAATGGTTAGCCTACGCAGGGCGTTTTCACCAGCCCGATTGCCCTGAATGGATGGGGCCAGGAATTTAACAATCACGACCTTTCCCTTTTTACTCTCTTGGGCTGAGGTGTTTCCAAGCGAAAGAAATAGGAATAGACAGAGCAGAAACGGGTTCATACAGGATTCATTGAGGAAGGGGAACAGGTACACAAGTTTCAGTAGTCGATCTAATCGGTAATAGCTTACGAATCATAAAGTTTGACCTTGGACACAACATCCTTAAAATCAGTAAAAAATTGGCTATGAAAGGGGTGTTTAAGGTAATTATGCTTATCCTGTTTACTAGCAAAAAGGGCCAAATAGGAAAAGGTATAGGTAGCGTCCGTGTCACTACTGGACGGCGCACCAACATGAAGAAACTTTACCTCTTTGATTTTTTTAAGCTCTTTAAATGATTGGCGCATACAGGCATAAGTTGCCTTATCGTCTTTGTCTTTTAGCCAATATAAACCATGGTGAACAAAGGCAGCTTCAAGGAGAAGCGGGCCAGGACCTATGCTCGTTGGTGATGGCGCTTGAACTTGGGCAAACGAAGTAATTGGTGCAGTCAGGCCAGCCAGCAGGCCGGTCGCCAGGAAATTTCGACGTTCCATAACAGGATGATTTGTTATGTAAAAGTGAAGGTCTTCCTGTCGTGATTAGTGGTACAAAAACGACTTTTTAGGCTTCACCTCCTTGACGCTTTACTCGTGTAGGCCCAAAAGCCGTTCGGGAGCCTGATTGTCCAGCTGAAAAAATGAGGGGGGCGTAAGCCCAGTGATGGCTTTATAGTCTCTCACTAAGTGCTGATAGTCATAGTAGCCACACTGAAGGGCAATGCTTAACCAGTCGGTTTCGGGCTGGGCATTTTTCATCCGGAAGGCTTTATCAAAGCGGGCAATTCGCACCAGTTGGGGCGCGGGTACGCCCATCCGCTCTTTAAATTTTCGCTCGAATTGGCGGGCACATAAACAGGATTGGCTGGCCAGCCAATCCAGGCCGGGCCAATCCATCGAAATTGATTGCGTGTTGTGCAATAGTAGTTGAGCTACCTGATCAATCCCATGCGCATCCTTTTTGGATCTGCTGATCAATTTGAGGACAAACAACTCCGCCCACTCCAGCATTTCAGCATACGAGTTGGCATTTCTTAATTGTTCGGTTAGGACTCGTATGTCTCGCGAAAAAACCGCTTCGGCATCGATATAGGTGTTGGTCAGCTCGTACGCAGGAATGCCCGTTAATCGAAATAAAACACCGGGTTGAAACTTGATATTAAGGTATAAAAACTCCCGTCCCACATACCGATTGGTCACAAGGGTATGTTGGCCATGCAGGAAGGCCACGGGTCGTTTGGTCTTAGTGGTTTCTCCCGGATATTGAACGTATTCGGGGTCCCGGAGAAAAAATTCCAGGGAGTCACCGGTTTTTGGGGCATAGGCTTTCATCGGAATGGGTTCATCGGATGGAAACTCCAGATGGACAATGCCGATATTTTCGATGTACTCCCGTAAAGCCGGGCTGGGCAAAAAACCTTTCAGCAGCATATCCCCTAACTGACGTTTCTTTGCTAAAGTTAACCGGTTTAGTGAATTTTCACCAATTAGTTAATGGCCGTTATCCCGCGCATTTACCCATTCCCTTACCAATACAAAGATGTTGTAGATAAACTCGTGTAGATGAGAAACTAATTAGTATAATGACTCAATAAGCGCCCGTTTTTGTGAAAGATCTATGTCTTTAAGCTATCAGGCCAAAAAGCATTCCGGTTTGAACAGTCATTCATAAACCACTATTAATTACGCTTGGTATCTCTCTTTAACGAAGAGGGAGGAGCTTGCCAGCGGCATCCAAGAATTCGATTTTCGCTTCCCCCTTCCTGTCGACGTACAGCTTGATGCGGGCATTACCCGCTTCATCACGAATGAATACACCTGTTTCTGACCGATACGTTTTCCCGACGAAAAGTCGCTCCTTCCCAAGAAGACGTTTTGCTTCCAGATCAGCTATGCCTTTTTTGTACAAGGTTTCGTTATTCAGTTTTTCTAACGAGTCGAGTCGATTTACAAGTTGGCCCAGTGTGAAATTGTCGGGTCGATCCCATAATTTCAACCCATATGACCGGGCTCGCTGCTTACCATCAAGTTTTTCATCATACTGTAACTGCATGAGCTGATCATTTTTATATTGATCAATCGATAAAGCCAAGGATGCCCGCTTTTTAGTGCCTTCATAGACTAACCCGCCACATTCATCCCCTTCCCTATTGAAGAAAATGATTCCTGCAGAACGCTTACGAGGAGCCATAACTTTACCATCCACTATACCGGGATGTTGCTTTGCCTCATTACTAATGACCATTTTTAGGGTTCCATCCTTTTCAACCACGTTAATCCGTTCTACGTCTATTTCCTCAAATCGCTTCGGGGCATTGCTCGGGTTAAATGCGGTAAATAAATAAAGGGAGAAGATGGCAGAGGTCGTAAACGTATAGATTTTCAACCACCGAAGTTGTGTCAGTACTTTCTCTTCCATGAGTTTTTGTGGAGTTAATGTCTTAAGAAGATCTGCTAACAGAGAGGACAGTATTTGTTATGATTTGAATAGCTAGAAATGCCCATAATCATAAACTCACAAAGCTACGTATGCTATAGGATAAGATTGACAATGGTGGCCCAGCGTCCGATGCCGACAAAAACGAGTATTTCCAGCAATAATACCCGCCTACCCGCTTGGACCATGAATCAGGCTAATGGGTTGATGGCTTTACGTTCCTAATATGTCACGGTACTGGCTGAGTTATGGCTGGTTGGTATGGCTGTCGGTACGGGCAGGCTGCCTGCCGGAGGTCAGCCGCTTGTTTGAGGGCTCGCTCCGTGGGGTGCTGGCCCATCAGCCGGGCTTTATCGAGGCCCGGTTTTTAACCGAGCCGGGCCAGGATCGGTGTCTGGTGGTGAGCCTGTGGGTGAGTGCAGACTGCTGTCAGCGGGCCCAAAGCAACTGGGGGTGTATTTTGCGGCCCAGCCCACGGTAGCCTGCTGTGAGGTGATGGGTCAGATCAGCTGATTGCCGTCAGTAGTGGTAGGGGGTAGGGCTGGTTGGTCAGGGTACAGGATGGGTTTTGGTTGAGCATTGGGTGCTGGTCAACGCGAGTAAGGTTGAACAGGCGAACTTGATTTTACAAGCATTGTGATCTCCCTTTCAGGCGGCATTGGCAACCGTGAGTCGGTAGCCCTTGGAGGATACACGGTGTCTGGTTCTGAGTGTAATAGGACGTTTTTTTGGACGGTTCTGGCAGCTGATCTTTAAAAAGTTCAGTTAATGCTGACAATTAACCTTTTTGTGAACGATCAAAAATGAACTGGTGTACACCAGAAAACCAATATAGGCTACATCGTATATGCCGCTGGTCAGCTGACTATTGACGTAACAAATTGAAGAGGGCAGTATTAATAAACAGCGTTTCTTTCCACTTCTTCTCAGCACGAAGCACGCCTAGCTGCGCTAAGCTACGCAAATACTTTGAGGCCGTCCGGCGGTCAATTTGTAGGCGATCCACCAAGTACTCGATTTTACTATAGGGATACTCGAATAACACCTCGATCAACTCTTTACTATATATTTTGGGCGCTTGGCTGCGAACTTGCTCAACCGTCTGGTCAAATAGCCCTTGAATACGCGTAATTTGATCAATCGTCTGCCGAGCGGTTACCTCAACGGCTTGTAAGAGGAACAGGATCCAATCCGCCCAGTTCTGCTCCGTACGCACAGCCTGTAAAAGCCGGTAATAATCCGCTTTATACTCAATGATGTAGCCACTTAAATAAAGGATGGGTTCACCTAATAAATCGTGCAGGAGTAAATAGAGTACATTGATAATGCGTCCTGTACGCCCATTGCCATCATAAAAGGGATGAATGCTCTCAAACTGGTAATGCTGAATAGCCAGCTTAATAAGCAAAGAAACCTGGTCAGGCTCATTCGTATTGAGATACTCTTCCAGATTATGCATCAACTCAGTTAGAACAGCAGGATCGTCGGGGGGTGTGTAAATAACTTCGTTGGTGCGATCATTGCGTAGGCTCGTACCAGGAAGCCGACGGATGCCTGCCTGATTTTGCTCTAGTTCCTGCTGAATCTGTAGGATGCCGTTGGTACTTAAAAATCCTTTCTGCTTGATAAAGTGATAACCCGTATAAAGAGCTTGTCGGTAGCGAAGAACTTCTTTAGTCGCTGTATCCACATCTTGTCCTTTTACAGTCAAGGCCCGGTAGAGCTTGTCATCGGTGGTAATAATGTTTTCAATTTCTGAGGAAGCCTTGGCTTCTTTGAGCACCAGCGCATTGATTAAGATAGCGGGATTGGGTAACAACCGGCTCAGTCCTTTTAATTCAGCCAGCGCCGAAGCCGCCCGGCTTTCCTGACGCAGGACAGGTATGGTTTCAACGAGTTCTGGGGCCGGCGGTAAGAGAGGAAGCTTATTATAAGGAAGTTCGGCTTGAAATTGATTCATGTACAAATATGAGCAAAAAACGTACACGATGCGACACTCATGTACATTCTGTGTACATGAGTGTTTTGACACGCCCAAACGAGAAATTTTTCTGCAACCCATTTAGGTTGCAGAAAAATTGAATCGAAATGCTGAGATCTTTTTTAAAACAAGCTGGACGTCTTTCTGAACGGTTTTTTATTGGACGGCAGATATTATTAAGCGCTTGTTGTTAAGTCATTAAGCCAGGGTTTTTTCAATGCCCATACCGTTAATTGGACGATTTTAAGATTGACCTCATAATTAAATACGGCTTTTTTGACGCCCTTCTGTACCCTTGCTATCCTTCCATCTGCCTGATAAGTTAGCACATACTCGCCCTGTTTAACAAGCGTATATTTTTTGGGTATCGTTGGGGTGATTGTCTGCAAGGCGGTCTCATGGGCTATGCCAGCCGACTTGGTATCTGGTGCTGTTGGTGTTAGTAAGGCGTCTTTTTCACAGGACGACAGACCGATACAAAAAGCGATACTCAGGGTACTAGTAGTAAGCTTCAAAAAAGAATTCATGGTAGTTGTTGTTTGCGTTATGAATGTTGTCAACTCACCTGGTGTGATTGAACGTTACAAAGGTGGGATCTACCGGGTTGGTCAATCAAAAATAGAAGCCTTATTGGTTGCGTTGAGCGCTTGATGGGTAGGTGATTCGGGCTGAGTTGTTTTAGCCTGTTTGTTGATGGTTAGCTGTACATTATTGCCGCTATAGAACACGTAAAAGTCCTCTAACGCAAACCAATAGCCTTTCCTTAGGCATGGCATCGGTATGATTGGTGTAAACTGGCTCCTAATGATCCAAAACACTTCAGCTTGAATTGCCTACTAGTTAATTGGCGGACAGGACCAGTGGAGCTAAAACAGTTGGTGACCAACCCCCGTCAGGCTCACCTTTGCCCAACAATAAACAACAAGGGCACCCACACCGGGTAGCTTCAGGCTAAATCAAAACAACCAAATGTTAATCAAAACCTTCATTAAACAGAGTACCCTACTGACAACTGTATTGCTGTCGATTGGACTGACTGCCTGCGAGAAAGACAGTTTTCTTACCCCAAACTTAACCGGTAGTGCCCGAACGGCAGCTCCGCCAGATGGTATCGACGTCGGCATCCCCCAAGTGCACAAGCTTACCCGATATGGGGAGGCTAAGCTGACCTACGCTGAAAATGGTCAACTGCTGGCTGTGACGACTCCCGTTCGGGGCAGTATGCCTATTCAAATCGACTACACCTACAGTCCTGGCCAGATTAGGGCGTTTACCCACCAGGGAAAGATCGTCCTTCATGATGAAACGTTCAGCCTCGACGCCAGCGGTCGTTGCACGGAATCTGTCGAAGCCGGGACCTATAGTGATGTTCACTGGGTATATACGTATACGGACAAGGGCCAGTTATGGTCTTGTATGAATAAAAACAGTTGTGTTGGCGGAATCACCTACAACTATAACGCAGAGGGCGATATGGATCGAGCAAGGCTTTCTACGGGTGTTTCAGAGGGAGTTGATATCAAAATTGGTTATAATGAGCCACTGGGGGCCCCCTTGCTGAATGATGCCTACCCATTGAACATGACTGTCCCCAGGATGGCTGCCCATGATACCTACCTGCGCATTTTCGGTAAGCCCAGTAAACACCTACCCAAACATGTATCGTATGAGCGATCGCCGGGTAGTTCCTTCTTTTATGTTCCTAGTGATTTGTTTTATGTCTACTCGCTAGACACGGATGGCTTTGTGACGAAAAAAATAGAATACAATGGCCAAAGCGGTGTGTTACCCAAAACGTTTCTGTATGAATACGAAATGGCCAATCTGACCGTGAATCCTTAGTGCGTATATGGGGATACGTTCGAGCGTATTCGATTTTTCTCGTAAAGACAGGTAGTACAAGCATTTTAGGCATTGAAAGTGGTTCCGGTGTTTGCGTCGGAGCCATTTTTAACTTTATGATTGACAATGAAATGCTATAGAAAACAGCCCTTGAAGACTGTTTAGACTTTATAAAACATGAAAAAATAAAATGCTGCTTGCTTATCACTTAACGAGTAAATCGTGTCCACTAATTTTTTAGAGGTAAGGCTTACCCAAGCTCAAACGGTACGGATAGTCGTTTATCCCAATAAATATGAAAGAAATTGTATCCCATTGGTTTGAAGCGTCCGAAGCTTCGCAGCCTGACCGGAATGGCTCTTCTGTTGCTGGCCATAAGTGGGTGGAGGTCCGACCCGGTAAACATCTTCTGTTTACCATTATCCATCAGCGTAATGGCGACTTTGTCATTAGCTGTGATCAAGCCAGTCTGACGGTTGCTCACCTGACTTACCAGCCCTGCACGATTTATGCTTCACAGGCCCTGGCAATGCCTGCTCAGGTAATCTGGAGCATCATTTTAGAAGGTATCAAATCCGTTTAAGGCCGCGAAAAACTCAGAATTGTTCGGTTTCGTGCAGGCTGATAAATGGCACTAACCGAAATGAAGAAGCTCAAAGCAGGGGCACTTTCACGATGAATGTCGTGTCGGTCTCCTCGATTAGCAGCGGCTGGTCACTTAGGTAGGCATATAGTTTTTTGAGACTATCCAGCCCCTGTTTGTTAGAGGTTTTGACCAGCGGCTTCTTTTGACGATTATTCACCACCCAGACATACTTATCCTGCACAAACACGCGAATTCGAAGCGGGCTGTCCTCGTCAGTGGTATTGTGTTTGATGGCGTTCTCAAACAAGTTTTGAAGCGTAACGGGTACGATTTCGTAGGCTAGGTAGTCAGGGGCTACGTCTATGGAAATTTGTAACCCATCCTCCAACTGCGCTTGTTGCAATTCAATGTATTGTTGCACAAACACCAGTTCACTACTCAAACTAATGGTTTCTTTCTCCTTGTTCTGTAAAATATAGCGGTAGATCGCTGATAATTTTTGCAGAAACCCGGAGGCCTGTTTGGGATCTAGGATGATCAGGCTGTTGAGCGAAGCGAGACTGTTGAACAGGAAGTGCGGATTGAGGTGATTGATCAGGTTCTGATACTGGATTTCGGTTTTGTCCCGTTCGAGCCGGGTCGCCTGCACCTGAAGGTGATGCAACCGGGCGGTTTGGCCCACTCGGTAGCGAATCAAACCAAGGCCGATGCCCAGTAGGGTTAACAGTAAAAGCGCTCGGAAGGCGGCTGTTTGGTAAAACACCGTGTCGATATGAATCGAGAGTCGGCGGATGGGCGTTTCCGTGTGGTTAATCGACACCCCTTTGACGGCAAATACGTAATCGCCCCCCGGCAGTTTGGTATACCCGGCGCTGGTTTGGGAGCTGGCTTTGCTCCACTCTGCATCGTAGCCTTCCAATTTATAGCGAAACAGGTATTGCTTTTCGTGGAGCGGCCCCAGGACCGAGTATTGGATGGAAAACGAATTGTCGGAAGCCTTCAGTTGCACCGTCGGCGTTGGCCCGTTTAAGAGGTACGTTGAATCGCTGGCTACCAGCCCACTGAGTAGAACCCGAGCCTGCTTAATGGAGAATCGTGACAGCACTTCGGGTTTAAATTCGATCAGATACCCCTTAATCGAAGCCAGGATATGACCATTTCGTAGCGGCCACATGTAATTAAAATACTCCTGATTATCTTCACTGTAGGGCAAGCTAATGGTCAAAAACTGATTACGAGCGGGCGTAAAGATGGAAAACAAGTTATAAGACCCTACCCAGATATTTCCATAGCGATCGGGAATAGCCGCCAGACAGTGATCATCGCCTAATCCATCGTGGACGCCCCAGAACCGATACTGCTGGTTGCGGGGATCATAGCGGGCCAGTCCGTAGCCATTGGTCGCCAGCCAAAAATAGCCGTTTTTGTCTTCGGTAAACGAAGAAATCGTATTCTCGTATTCGGCTTCGGCGGGCCCTTTTTGCAGGATAAATTGCCCTGTCTGGGGGGAGAATTTGGCAAAGCCTTCCGGATAAAGCTCCAGCCACACCGCATTGTGGCGGTCAATCAGGGCATTTCGCACCCAAAACTTAGGATGATCGGAATTCGATACAATGGGATACTGGTGCCACAGACCCGTCGTAATCTGATAACAAAGCGTCTGCTTGTTCTGGTAAAAAAGCCAGATTAAATCGTTCTGCTGAAGCAGCCGATACCGCCCACCCCGAATCTTGTCGGTTCGAACATAAGCGGGCAATGGAATGGGAGTGAATTGATGAGTCTTTTTGCTAAACCGGAGCAGGTGGGTTGGGCTGGCTACGTATAAATCAGGGCCGTAGGCACCAATGCCATAGGCGAAGAAGGCACCCGGTGCCGGGTATCGTTCCAGGCGATCAGTCTGAGCCGCGTAGTGCAGCAGCGTTGCCGGGGTATGTTCCTCGCTACCCCACCAGGAGCCATCAGAGTCCTCATAAAAGTTATTGATCAGCGCCCCTATTTTGAGGGTTGGAAAAAAGCGGCTTAAGGGGTTCGCTTCGTAGATCGCCCGGCCTGGATTGGTGTAGGAAATGCCATTGACGGTGCCCAGCCAGATGGTTCCGTCATCATCCTGCCAGCCCGCCCAGAAACAACTCCCCACAATGGAAGTGCGCCGGGTGTCTTTATGCATCAGTTCACTCACCTGGCCCGTGCCTGCCTTGACGTAAAACATCAGGTAACTTAGGCTACTGATCCAGATATTATGCTGGCGATCCACAAAAATCGCATTCAATTCATCGACCCGGCGACCCGTTTGGCTAATGGGTTTGATCGTTCGAAGCAGTCGACGGCATTTCAGGTCGAAGATGACAATCTGCTCTTCATTATTGTCGACGTACAGCATCTGCGTGCCATCGAGCGTCAGCGCTCCCGTAAAATGGGGCGCGAAAATGGGTAATGCTTCCGGATTATGGCGGTAATTCTGACATTCACCCGTGGCTATGTCCAGATAATTTAAGCCACCGTCCTGCCGGGTCCCTATCCAGATCCCGTCCCGAAAAGGATCTTCCAGCAGCCCATTTCCGGAAATGAAGTTTTCGGATAGTGACCGCGGATCCTGGGGATTATGGGTATACAGGGTTAAGTGGTCAGTACGTACCTCATATTGAAACAAGCCATGATGAATCGTCGAAAACCAGATCCTACCGGACCGGTCGCAGAGGATATTGAGACAATTACCTAACGTGCGCCCAAGACCCGTCGAAATCGTTCGGAACTGCGCCGTCTCCGGATTGAATTCACTAATACCGGTATCGGTGGCTAGCCAAAGGTGCCCGCTTTTATCCTGACAAATGGCATGAACGGTGTTGTTTCCCAGCGAGTGCGGGTTGGCGGGGTCGCGTCGAAAGATAGTAAACCTACTGCCATCAAATCGGTTGAGGCCGTTATTAGTACCAATCCATAAAAACCCATCCCGATCCTTAAAGAAACAGTTGACATAATTAAAGGATAAGCCGTCGGCCTGTTGGATGTGATTAAATTCATACGTCACCAGGGGCGGTTGCTGCGCCCATAAGGCGGTATGAAGTAACATTATCAGTAGCCAACTGACATAGCGGATGCCTTTTACGAAGGCCATCATTACCGGTTCAGCCAGCGTTTAAACGCCGGTGCTTTATGGCGGCTGATCTGCACATCGACCGTATGGTGGGGCGGCCGTAACCGAACTACCAGCTTATCATTTTCGACGCTTTTGACCGACTGAACCGTATCGCCGTTGATAATGAGTTGCCGGTTAGCTCGAAAAAACCGGGCCGGGTCCAGTAGTTCTTCGATCTGTTCCAGGGTGTCGTAATCGACGGGATAGCGTTCGTTGGCTAAGGTGACGATGAAATTGATGGAGTCGTACTGGAAATAAGCAATATCTGTCGTTTTTACAGGCACCCAACCCGCCCGTGAATTACCTAAAAATGTTTCTTTGTGGGTCGGCTTCAGCGACAGGCCGGGCTGACCAAACAGGGCCAGTAATTGCTGCATATCGGCTGGTAAATTGGTCTTATTCTTATTAAGACTGCGAGCTTTCTCGATGGCTATTTTTAATTCAGCTGGGTCAACGGGCTTGAGCAGGTAATCGATGCCGTTGGCTTTAAAAGCCTGGATCGCATATTCGTTATAAGCCGTCACAAAAATAACCGGACAACTCAGCGGGAACTGTTTGAAGATGTCGAAGCTCATCCCATCGGCTAATTCGATATCGGCAAACACCAGGTCGGGTTCTTCGTTTCGACCAAACCAGCCCAGTGCGGTTTTCACGGAAGGCAACGTCTCAATGATGCGGATAGCGGGGTCGATTTCTGCGATCTTGAAGGCTAACTCTTTAGCAACCAGCTTGACATCTTCAATAATAACGGCATTCATCGGTGTAGAAAAGAGAAGGGTGAACGAATCGTCAAAGTTTAGGATAAGGCGGAAGATAGACAAAAAAAAGCAGTTGAGTGGTGGGAAAAACGGAATGAAACGCAGAGATAAGGGGAAGGAGGCTGGCTGGATGCACGTCAAACCGGTCTACGCACCATTCATTCACTTTGTGGTACGCTTCGGCCACAAATAGTTTACTAGCTCGGTTTCGCCTTTCATTTTTGTCCATCCATTTAGCTCATAGCAAAAACTGGATTAACTCCCGGACAACTTCTATGCAACTACTCGCCTACATTCTCTTTGCCGTCACCGCCTTATTCTATATAGGTCTGGTGCTGTTTTCATCGGCGAAAACTGTTGAGGGAATCGACGCTAGCATGGGCTACGGATTAGGACTGGTTCTCTTGTCGCTGGGCTTTGCCTTGAGCAGCTTAGCCTTAACGGTCCTTATTCGTTCGAAAAGTGGATTTGACTGGGTGGCTCAGGGATCTGGCCCGCGCACAGCGCTTGTCTTTATATTCTGGTTATGTATGGCGCTAACGGCTTTTTTTGGGGCCATATTCAAACTGGAATGGCATCCAGAGGGTGCCTATCCCCAATTTTTGCGCTGGTTGTCCCTAAGTTATAGCCAGTTATGGATACCCCTGCTGTGGCTGGTCGTGTGTTTCCTGTCAATACATCCGGCCTGGCAATTGATCGTTTCAGGCCGTGCGTTTGCCATTCCGTTTTGGATTGGATTGGGTGTCAGTGCCTTTTTTGCTGGTGGATTAGTAGTCGGTTATGTACGCGATTCGGTACAGCAGGCTGAAGCCGCAACGGCTACCCAGATCGACGATGAAAAGCGTTACCATCAACAGCATCTGGATGAGATTGCCGCCCATAAACCCAGTGACTCGATCCTGGGTTTATTACCCTTTACGACTCAGTATCAAGCCGAGGATGTCCGGCAGGCGGCTTTAACAAAAATCAAATCTCATCCGGATTGGGAAGATTTACTGCTGGATCTGTTAGCGAATAAATACGCTTACCGGGAAGTCTACTCGTTCCTGGGTAGCAACCCGGTAGCCCATCCGGACGCGTTTATCCAGCCATTGAATCAGAGCCTTGCGCAGCTGGCAGCCGATATAAAAACAGACATTGAAACCAGCAAGAACCTCCAGGACTGGAGTTTTGACGCCTACGCGATAGATCCTTTATTGCACGCCATTGATACGCAATTTAGCGGGCAGTTTTTCAGGTTTTATCCAAACGTAATGGGCCTAAAACAGGCTTTATCTACAACACCGCCCGAACACGTTAAAAGCGTCCGATTTACGGCAACCGACCTAGTGGAGACCTGGCTGCTAACACACAAAAAATAGTCTCCCGGTTCCCAATAGGGACAATTCGATACCGTGCTCCTCTAAACCGAAAATTAGTAAACTAGCCTTTATAAAGAGCTTACCTTTAGTCAATAAACAGACCTATCCAATGCTGAGCGAGAACCAATTAGCTACCGTCAAAAAATCGTGGCGACTGCTGCGTGACGTTGATCCTGCGCTGCTGGGTGATGTCTTCTACAGTCGACTGTTTATGACCCACCCAGAACTAAGAGCCCTCTTTAAGGGGCCCCTGGAAGCACAGTATACTAAATTCATCGACACGCTAAGCTTCCTGGTTAGCCAGCTTCACCGGCTCGACGAATTTACCCGTGAGGTTGAGCTAGTGGGCCAACGGCACAAGCAATACGGTGTCAAAGCTGACCATTATGACGCCGTTGGCGAATCGCTGCTTTGGACACTCCAATCCGGTCTGGGCCGGGATTGGAGCGAAGACGTAGCAGAAGCCTGGACCACTCTTTATACTATTATTGCCCAAAAAATGCAGGAGCCCGTGACGACCTGATTCCATTAAACGCCTATAGCATACGCTTCATTGACTGGTAGCAACCCTTCGTCTTTGTTTACTTGGGCACCCACTGGCGAGCTGGTAAATTTGATTCACTAATCGATTGTAAAGCAGTTCAATACGATCTGCCTGTCAGTCTCGAACCAAGTAAACAATAACAAATTACTCATGACATCTCATCAGACCCAACTTGTGCAGAACACATTCGGAATGGTTGCTGCCCTCCCCGTTGAAACCGTTGGCTCGTTGTTTTACGATCAGCTTTTTTCCATCGCTCCCGAAGTGAGGCCTTTATTCAGTCGGACCACTACCCCGGAGCAGTCCCGAAAATTGTTGGTGATGCTCGCCTACGTAGTCGCTCGCCTGGATAACCCCGATAGTCTGGTGGCCGATCTGACCAAACTTGCTCAGCGTCATATTCGCTACGGAGTAAAGGAAAGGCATTATGATCTGGTGGGGGAGGCCTTACTCTGGACGCTTGAACAAGGGCTGGGCAATGCCTGGACGGAGGAAACTAAAAATGCCTGGGTTGCTTGTTATACCTTGCTGGCAACCATTATGCTTCGTAGTAGCTATGAAATCGAATCGAGTATCAACGTTTAAGCATCCAACGGAAGCAGCTGTGTCTCTCGAAAGCTGGAATCCGCAGGTAGAAGCACTCAATAGCCATTTGATTAGCTGAGAAGTACATTTTATCGCTTCAGGCTGTATCCCTGTTAACCAACACCGCCAATGGTATCGAAACCTCAAAAGAAGCGATCAGAATAATGTACAATCACCTCCAAACGGATAACTAAACACGCCGTTAAAGGCTGAACCTTTTTAAGTTTTTCTTTCGATGTCGTTTTTGTCCTTCGTCGGAACGACAAAAACAAACCTATTTTAGCTCATTTGTAAAAATTTAAATAGGTTCGCTACTAACTTTTGTATGACCCCATCAGGGTCATACAAAAGTTAGTAGCTAGTGTAAGCTAAGTTTGAGCGAGGTGATACCTAAGCTAGCTATAACCCCCAAAGCGGATACAATTCTATTCGTATCCGCTTCCGTTTGTGTCCGTACGTTCTACTCCTCCCGTTTAACTTGACGACCGGATTTATAGGAATGGGTTTTATCAGCAGCGTCGCGGTCGGCTTCGTTGGTAACCATTGCAAACGAAGCCGGGTCAGCCCCTTTTAATACCTTACCTTCGTAGTAGACTTGTTGGGCGTCTTTTGCATAGCCGTATTCCAGCATCTGGAACGAAGCAAAATGGGCCTCTTTTAGCGGAGCCGCTTTATAGAAGATGGTCTTTTTGTCTTTCGCGTACTGGTCCGATAAAATCGAGAAAGTGGCTTTGTCAGCAGTGGTAATCAGGCTATGCTGAAAATAGACATGGATGCTGTCATAAGCGTAATCCGTATAGGTTTCATCCCATTGACCAAAGGTGGCTGGGTCGGCGGCTGTTAGGATCTCGTCTTTGTAAAAAGCATGATCTTTATCGGTTGCGTAATACAAGCCAACGGCCATAAAGGAGCCCGGTTGCGCTTCCTGAATGACCCGTATACCCGGAGCGTCGGCGCCATCCAGACGGGTCCAGGCATAGTAAACAGCCTGTTTATCTTTCGAAAAGTTTCTACTCACTACCGCAAAGGAAGACCCGTCGCTGCCGGGAATGGGTTTGAAATGGAAATAGCCGACTTTTTCATCCTGACCAAACAGATAATCAAGCGGTTGGAACGTAGCTACATCGACCACCGCAAAGCCTGCTTCTTTGTAATACGCCCGAAACTTGTCTTTAGCATAGTCATAAGCGATCACCTGAAATGAGCTGGCATCGGCTTTAGGTATCCGTCTGATTTTATCCTTTCGGGTGGTTTCAAACAACTTGAAATCGATGTAATTGTCACAATAAAAAACGGTGGTAGCATCCCTGGCATAATGCTCATCGAGCGCGATAAAACTAGCCCCGTTTGACGAATCGAGCGGAATGCCCCGGTAATAACCTGTAGCTTTATCTTTTGCAAAAACAGCGTTCAATGCCTGGAATGACCCATAATCGGCGGAACGCATCCGGAAATCTTTATAATAGACTGAGCCATCTCTTTTCTGATAGTCAGACTTTTTACAGGATACCAGCATGCTTAAGCCCAGGAGAGAAAGCAGGATACGAAACAATTGCCTTGCCAGAAAATACATTAGTTTGATTACTTGGAAAAAGGTTTTCATCAGTTCGTACGAATGTAATAGACCAGCAACAGGACGAGAACCTCCAGCCCTAAGGCCACACTTTTTGTCCAGGTATACGGCAGCCAGTTCAGCCCAACCAACAGGAGCAGTACGAAAACCATCAACCCTTTGATGGTTGATTCGACACTCCGTCCGGCGGCATCGTGGGAGCCATTCGGCTGAAGCAGGGAATAGATAACCAGCAATGTCCAGCTACCGATCAGTACCCAGTATGTCGTGGTAAGTAGTTTGATGGTCGACATCTGACGTATCGTTTTAGAAATCCCGCTGGTGTTCGGACCAGCGGAATAAAGTTGAACTTAATGAGTTAACGGTTTTTGCTAGTGGAGGCCTATAGTAGCCATCACGTACTCATAGTGGATCTTCTCGACCGGACTTCCGCCAAACGTATACGACATCGTTCGGTCGGAGACATAGCCATCCCCCGGAATCATGTAGGAGTAAAATTGGTCACTCGGTTTTACCACGACAGGCAAGTCCGAGGGGCTATAGTATACCCATTTCACCAGGTGTTTACTGCTCCTGCCGAAAATAGGCAAAAACGGATCATGCTCGGGGAGCATAGGGACATTCAGGTTCAGCGGGTAGGTTACATCGTTGCGGTGATCGTCCATGGTCGGTACTGTATAGGCAAAGGTGATGTCCATGGATTCAGTTAGAGTGACAGCCACTGTAGCCTTAATTAAATCGCCGTCTTTGTCGTAGGTATAGGTGGCGCCACCGATAGAACTGTTTTGATTCTGGCAGGACGACAACTGGCCTTTCGGGTTGTAGGTATAAATCCAGTGGGTTTCGCCGGTATTGGTCTTTACGAGGGATTCGGTGCAACGACTCCCCGTTGCGTTGAGCGTAAAGGTTTCGTCGCGAACCAGTATGGCTCCCTGGTAAGAGGCCGCCCGGATGGAGCCGGGCGCGTAGGTGTAGTCTGTATGATACGCCACCCCGCCCCGGTTTACGGCTGTGGTCACTTTTTGAAGGTGGCCGTCGGCTGAATACGATAGGGTCGAGTTACCATATTTGGTGAGTCGGTACGTTTTGGGGAGGTTGGTCGATGGATAAATCTCCTCATCTTCCGTTCCCAAACGGGCACCATTCAACGGAGTTGGTGTGAGCGTGCTGTCTTTCTCGCAGGAAACCAGACCTACTGATAGGGCCAGCCCCAGGCCAGCGGTGATTAATTGACGTAACGTGTTCATTCGTACTGTGCTTGTTTGTTTACGAAGCAAAAGTGGGGGTACCGAAACGGCTCATCAAAGATTTCGGTAGGAGTTGCAGTGATTCACTGACTGAAGGGTGGGTATCTGCCGATGGAATGTCTTTGACAGTATTATCCATTTACTATGTCCTGAGTCTTTTCCAATGCTCCAAAGGATTCTCTCCTTTTTATCTGGCCCAGTCAGTCACCAGGCTACAGACTCCAGTAGGGGTAGACGAGTGCGATCAGCTTATGCCTGATTGCCGACAATTCGACGGGCAAATTGCCACCACTCGACGGGAAACTTTTGAAAAGTAATCCATGAAGGGGCCAGCTTTGACCCGTCGAGCAGCACGACGGATAATGTTGCTTCGCACACGCTACTCAATTAATAGCCTTCTTATTTAGCAACCAATTATCATGAAAAAATTAATCCTATGCCGGACCGCTACGATCCTCTGCGGCCTGCTGGCCATTGCCATCCATGTTAAACCCGATATGTCCGTTGATTATTTGCTTAATCATAAATTGATGGGAGCCACTCTTGGGCTGCTTAGTGCCATTTTCGGCACCCAATGGATCGAGTACCGGAAGCGGCAGGATGCCGTTTCAAGCCAGCCTGGCTGGCCAAGCTGGATACGCCGACTGTTGTTTAGTAGCCTACTTGGGTTAACTGGACTCACCGCCAACGCCCAGACTAATTGGACTAAGCAAATTCAGACTCACCCCGACAATTACTTAACGGATGTGGCTTATGGAGCAGGTAGATACGTAGCGATTGGCTCAAATGGTATAATCCGGGTTTCTACCGACGGGGTCGCCTGGAAAACTCAGATAGAGGGTGTTCAGGCGGCACAAAATACCTGGTTAACCAGCATTGTTTATGCAAAAAATCAGTTCGTAGCCGTGGGATCTTGGGGGCAGGTTATCACATCGGCAGATGGACTGACCTGGGTGAAACGGGCTTCGGGTACCGGTACAACTTTGAATGGGATTACCTATGGTGGGGGACTGTTCATAGCGGTTGGATGCCAGGGCACGGCGATCAATTCGGGGGATGGTATCCACTGGACTACCCTGACAACAGGCACCACCACCAATTTTAATGATCTTGTTTATGCAGGCAGTCGGTTTGTCGTAGTTGGTGATGATGGTATGATCAGAACTACGCCCAACGGTATTATTTGGACAGAGCAACAATCAGGCACGGATATGCATTTGATTCATGTCGCGGCTGGTCCTACTGGGAATTTAATGGCAATCGGGTTATTCAATATAGCCTTAACTTCTGCCAATGGGACAACGTGGGAGAAACATGAATACCCCTATTATCCAGCTGGGCAATATCTCTATTACACAGGCATTTTTTACAATCCGATAACCGGCAAATTTGTTATCAACCTTGGCGGCCCCGATCAGGATATGCTCACGTCGCTGGACGGTAAAAACTGGGCAGCTATCTCGTCTAGCTCGGAAGAAATCCATCTTAGCAAGGTTCGCTACATGAATGGTCTGTTTATTGGGGTAGGAGCCGAAGGGAATCTCGGTTATTCAGCAACTGGCGTAAACTGGAAATGGCCAATCGTTGACAAGTATATTAATTTATATGGAGTAGCCTATGGGAATGGCCGTTACGTAGCTGTGGGGGAGTATCCGTCGGAAGAAAAACGATCACTCCGGGCCAACGTGGCGCTCACCTCGGTGGATGGTCAGCATTACGGCGTTGGTGAAACCGTACATCTGCCCGGTGGAGGAAAATGTTTTTACGATGTAGCCTTCGGGGCGGGCAAGTTTGTTGCCGTGGGGGAAGATGCTATCATTCAGACATCCACCGATGGGAAAGTATGGAGTTACAGCAGCGTAAACTTTGGTCAAACACTACGAGGGATTACCTATGGGGCTGGCTGGTTCGTCGCCGTTGGCGATAAAGGGTTATTAGTCCGATCCGTTGACGGAAAAACTTGGCTTCAAAGCTTCATCGGCCAATCGGCGCCCTTCAATAGCGTTACGTATGCGAATGGACTGTTTGTGGCGGTGAGTGACTATGGTACGATTGCAACCTCCTCGAACGGGATTATCTGGACGGTTCGCAACATGACAGGACAGCTAAAAAGCGTTGCGTATGGGAATGGCATGTGGGTCGCGGTGGGCTATTGGGGCCTGGTGTGCTGGTCATTGGATGGGGTCAACTGGTCTCAATACTCGGCAGATCCGGCGGCCCGTTTTAATCATGTTGTGTTTGCCAACGGTCAGTTTGTCGCGGTTGCACTCGATGGTAAACTCTACACAGCGCCAACGGCTTTTGGCTGGACGGCTCGCAAGTCTTCTGTTCCGTCTCACCTGTTTGGGCTAACGCATGGACCTAACCAGTTTGTAGCGGTTGGGCTACGCGCAACTGATAATGACCCGAATATAGCTGTTATCATTACCTCACCCGACGCTAATCCTCAAGCCCGGTTGGCGGATGAAGAAACTGGGCCGGAGGTCCGGTTGCAGGCTGTAGCTTATCCAAATCCGATCCAGCAGGAATTCACCCTAACCATCGAAGGGGCCAATGGGCAAGCGGTTCGGCTGTGGCTGGTCGATCTACAGGGACGTACCATTACGGAGCGTCAAATCCAGGTGAGCGATTCGTCGCATCAGGAATCGATGAGTCTGGATAATCACGAACCGGGCACCTACCTGCTGCAGGTGAGCACGTCCAGCCAAACAAAAACGATTAGGTTGCTCAAACAATGAATGGTCTGGATTAAACGAACGCAAAGCGAAATCATGCACAACCGAAACGCTCTAACCGCCGTTGGGGTAGTGATTGCCTACCTATCTATAGCCGGAATCTCTTTTTTGTTTAAGACGGCATTCGGCAACCCACTAAACGACCTACAGGTAGTCGGTCGAGAAGCAATGATTTTCCTGATGGCCGGGCTTCTTTTAGGAATGATCAGGCAGGAAAAATTACCGCTTTCTTCGGTTGGTTTGTATGTATCCACAGAAAGTAGGCCTGTCGATCTTATGGGCAACAGTAACGGTTTGTGTAAATTTCGCCTTGCTGTTCGGTTGTCTGCAGCTTTTTCAACAAGTCGGCTGGCGCTATGGCGGCTCCAGATCGTCGTTTAAACTTTCCATGTGGACAACCCTTTTTGTTGTCTTCCGGGCGGGTGTGGTTGAAGAATTATTTTTCAGAGGCTATATTATTGAGCGATTAACAATGCTGACCAATAACCGCTACCTGGCTGCATTCGGCTCCCTGATTTCTTTTGCCTTATTTCATTATTCGCAGGGTATGCCGGGCATGATTCTGGCGTTGATTTTAGGTGGCGTACTAATGGGTGTGTATATGTGGCGAAAGGACTTAAAATCGGTAATGATGGCTCACTTCCTGATTGATTTTATCCCAAACGTACTGGGTACAATTTGATGAACGCGTTGATCCAACTTATCACCCTGTTATACGTTCGTTTGCCTGACCTTTAACATCGTTCAAACCAACATACTATTTCTATCACTCAAATCCAGTAATTTCAGGTTTGACTTCAACCTTTCTGTACGCTCAGCACTTGCTCTTTGTGGCCAGTAGCCCAACATTACTTCAGGCTGAATTAATGGGTCCTCATCACCTGGCTCAACTACTCAATGTCGCCCTGCCCGCTGATTGGCCACCGGGCGAGTAGGATCAGGATGCTATGAAATTTTTCCTGGATCAACTTCAGGCGGGTGGGCAAGCGGCTGCCGGGTGGTATGGTTGGTACGTTATCTGCTATCCTGTTGACATTGTTCCGGCAACTCTGGTGGCTAATGGAGGTTATTTTGGTCCCCCGGATAGAACCGGTACAGTGGTGCTTGGCTATTCAGTATCGGCAGAGTGGCGGATGAAGGGGATAGCTACGGAGTTGGTTAGCACGCTTATCGATCATGCCTGGCGACAAGAAGGTGTTCAACGAATTATTGCTCATACGTTACCTGATAACCTGGCGTCGATTAACGTGCTGACCAAAAATGGGTTTTATCCTGTCGAGAGTAATGCTGCGGAAAAGTTACAATTTGAATTAGTTACAAACCGATAAATTTTTAAACAGACTTTATGGAAGCACGGGAAAGCAAACCTACTTACACGACAATCCAACGGGTGGGGGAATTGTGACGAGCAATACTCATTTCGTTGACACAAGTACGGGTGCTCACTTCGCAATAGAATTAGTTGTCGGGTATAACAGGGCGGGCGGAGAAGAGACGTATTACGCCTGGGACTTTCCCGAAAGCCATCCCGCCCTAGCGTATGTAAATACTAAAACCGGTAAGGTACAAATTGACTGACACAACCAGACCGAAATTCATAGTGGTTATTTTTAGGTCATATCCCGGCTTATTACAGTCTATACATGAAGATTGATTGACCTTGTGTTTAGTATCAGGAAGCTAATCCATTTTGCTATAGCTTTTCCAAGTGTTCAATTGCTTTTAGTACACTGGTTCTATGCTTTTGGGTTAGCATCCATTTGGGTAAACGACTCCCTAAGCTTTGATTACGCATGGACAATCCATTCCGTTCTCTCAGTTGAGAACCTATATGCTCCCGTAGAAATCTGAGGTGCTCATAGTTATACGCCCATAACTGATTTGTCCCGCAGGGAGTAGTTAACCACAGCGTTAATCCAAAATAGGGATCTGACGGTACGGCTGAAGTAGTTTGAAAAACACTTGTTACTTTATTGAAGCCACAGTGAGAACAAGTAAGCCGTCTTGATCCGCAAGCTATCGGCGAAGCTACTACGATGGCTTGTTGTCGACAGGATGGACAAATTACATAGATTAACCTGGCAAATTCGTCCAGAAATGTGTCGTATCCGCTCTTACTTCTTGAAGTCATATTGTCTGGTTTAAAAGTAACAAAATCTGCTTCTTGTTATGTGTCTTGTTCTGAAAATAAGCCGAGGTTTTCCTGAACGGTTTTGGTTAGAGTTGAAAATATAAACATGCCTCTCAAACAGTTGTTAGTGAGTTCAATAAATAGAGGTAACCACCCAATTAATGAACAAACTAGTTAAGTGAACAGTAAACGAAAAATGTGCTTCTTGATTTGTTTCATAATAGGTTCCTATAGAAAAAATTTGGCATTTACCGTCTGTTAGTTTAGTTATTTGCCATATGTAGTTTATTTTCATACTGCCCTTAATTGATCACTTCTTCGCATACTGCTCCGGGATATAGCTTTTACCGGCGAATCGCTTGGGCAGGTAACTCCAGCTTACCTGTGAATCCCCCAAATGGGTCTGAATTCTACAGAATTTTTGGACTACGCACCCAATTCTATATTAATAAACCCTCTATTATTCTTTTATAAATCGGCCTGTGTTGCATTTAGAGCAGGGGTCAATTATTGTTCTTCCAAATATCATCTTCGGCACAAGGTTTGGCGCAAGATTATTGATTAAGGGAAATAGACAGAATGAATTAAAGGCTATTTATTTGTTCAACTTTCTACTAGTTAAAATCCTAATCTTTTCAAGATACATGGAAGCGATAACACTAGTTCCTGAAATAGCCGCTTAACGGCTACCCTGGCAGAAGGTCGCCGGTTGGCCATCAAAATGGCCCGATTATTAATCAATACGACGCAACCTAATGTACAGATCCGGGAAAAGTTTTGGGCTGTCTATGCCAATGATGCCATGATGTTACTGGCGGTTGGCCCTACCGTGGCTATTGAGTTTTCGACCATTGCGTCTGCTAATGACTACTGGCGCGATAATCGCTAATTAAGCGATTAATATCGATGCGATGGGGACGACCAAAGGACAATCAATCTTATTTTAACCAGCATAAACAATGGAAAAACGCTTAAAAATTGGCTATATCGAGCCCGAGTACTACAAAATGCTTTCGGCTCTTGATACCCAAATTGCGGGTTCCGGCCCTATGGTATCGCAACTGGATTTGCTCAAGATCCGGGCCTCCCAATTGAATGGATGCGCCTATTGCATTCAATCGCATACCAAAGACGCAAGGGCACATGGTGAAACAGAAAAGCGCATTTACGCCCTGGATGCCTGGGAAGAAAGCCCTTACTTTTCGGATGAGGAACGGGCATTGCTGGCGTTGACGGAAGAGGTAACGCTGATTCGGGAGAAACGGGTGTCTGACAAAACCTATCAGCGGGCCATCGCCTTGTTTGGCGAACAGCTAACGGCGAACCTCATCATGGCTATTATCAGCATCAACGCCTGGAATCGGATTGGTATTGCCACCCGCATGACGCCTGTCTGAATCAAAAAAACGCGGGTATCGCTCTGATACTTTCTTAGATAAAATCTTTAATTAGATTGCTGCTTATCAGGATTTTGTGATTGGTTAAACCAATAACCGCGTGAGACTACCGCAGGCATCGCCAGGAGTGTTCCGACTGATGTCTGTGGTAGTCTCGTATACCCCAGGCTAATCGATGTATCGCTCATAAGTAGGTTTATAGCCAGCCAGATAGGCTACCGGCGTAAGGAGGGCAAAAGCGAGCTTTTGCCATATAAAGGGCCAACCGGTTAGTCGGACTACATGCGAGAACGTATTGGCGGTTAAGGCAAACTGGAGCATTCGCGGGATACGCCGACGATTGATTGTCTCGACACTGGCTAATCCGGCTACTGTCTCCAGCAGGTGCTCTGTGTTGAGGGCCGGTCGAACCCGACAGTTTATCGCTGTTGGCTGAGTTGATCCATTCCACAATGCATGTGGTTTGTTCGCGTCAATGAACAACGACTCGCCTGCTTTCAACGGCCTTAACTGGCCATCAATCAGAACTGTAAGCTCGCCCGATAGTACATCCAGTTCCAGCGTTTGATGAGGGAGACAATAGCGTGCTGCCGGTTGCCGTTGCGGCTGAAATGTCGCAATCATTCCCAGAAATCGTCCGCCCGTGTTTTTAGCCGTGTGCAAGAACGTGATTACCTGACCCGTTTTGGCATTGCGTATTACTTTGTTCTGGTAGGCCATGTCCGTAAAGTTTAAATGTCTGATACCTGTTGGAAAACAAGGCACATGCCAGAACAGGCATCAAAACGTAGTCGAACCATCAGACAATTCGCTGACGTCCGCCGAAACGGAAGTTGGCTATGCATAGCGTCTGATCTTCCCTTTTAGGTGGATTGAATGCAGGCACTTTTCTGGAACATTTTATGCGTTGGCCTTGCATTTAAGCAAGTGAAAATCCGGCTAACTGAATTCCATCTAAAGGCTTCCTCCAATAGCGTCGTACTTCCTTACGGAATTGTTTAACTACTCCAGATATACTGGATTGAACAAACGGTCTTCACCCTATCCTGGCCTGCATGAGCTGATCAAAAAGGCCATTTCCGGCTATTCAAGAGTATTTTTGGTCGATCCAGGTTTTTGGCGGCCTTCGGCACAGGGTTTGGTATAGGGTTGCTGAACCATTACTAATCAACTATATGCAACCCTTTTCATTTACCCCGAACAAGCTAACTGGCGAACGCCGTGGCATTAAAATCAACCTTCTCAATGTGGCACTGCTGCTGATTGGCCTGGTGCCCGGTTCTAGAAACCGGGTCATAGCTCAGGATGGAAATGCCGGTGTCAAATCGACGACGAAAGCCACGCCCATTCAGGTCGTTGATATGTTTCACACAGCTTTTGGTAAACATGACGGGCGGGCCGTTCATGCCAAGGGCTTCATTCTGCAAGGTAGTTTTACACCCGCCCCCGAAGCCCGTACGCTGACGAAAGCGGCCCATTTGCAAAGCGGTTCGCTGCCGGTTCTCGTTCGATTCTCTGACTTTACGGGGATTCCCAATATTCCCGATACGGTAGGGGCCTCGCACCCAAGGGGGATGGCCATCAAGTTTCAAATGCCCGAGAATCAATCGACCGATATCATCTTCCATAGTTTCAACGGTTTCCCGGTATCCACAACAGACGAATTTAAAGTCATGCTGGAAGCCATTGGCGCAAATCGCGAAGGGAATCCAGCCCCACTCAACCAGTTTCTGGCGACACATCCCATCGCAAAGACGTTCCTGACAACGCAAAAACCGTTTACCCCCAGTTGGGGCACATTGGCCTACTTTGGCGTAAATTCATTTAAGTTCACCAACAAGGCTGGCCAATCGCAGTATGTTCGCTATCAGATCATACCCGAAGCCGGCGAAGAGTTCCTGACGGCTCAGCAGGTGGCCAGGTTAGGTCCCAATTACCTACAGGAAGAAATTAAGGAGCGGGTGGCCAGCAAACCGGTCGTGTTTAAGCTGTATGCGCAGATCGCCCAGAAAAGCGACAAGATCGAAGACCCTTCCATTGCCTGGCCCGATAGCCGGAAACGTGTTCTGCTCGGAACGGTCACAATCACCAAAGTAGACGCGAATACGGTGGCGGAGGATAAGACACTGTTTTTCAACCCCAATAATGTACCCGAAGGGATTAATATCGCCGATCCCATGCTGCTGGACCGTGCACGCGCCTATCCTATTTCGGTGGGTGGACGTCAGGGGGCATTTGAGGTGCATTGACGGTTATACCGGCTGATTTTAGTGTAGCCGCCCCATACGGTTAATTACATGATAAACTATCATCTGGCAGGGACAGTGTTGGCAACCGAAAATCGGCTTAACCGAGCAAAGGTCACCCCTGATAAACCCCAAAACGGCAGACTACTACTCCTCAGCTTCAGCTACCCGAATACACTAGTAACTCTCTTCCCAAAACACACAATACGTATGAAAACCTTATTTTTCTCTCTACTCCTAACCAGCACCATGCTGGCTGTGCTGACGGCCTGCACCGATGACAATAACCCGGCACCGACCAATACCTTTGTGCTCGTTCATGGTGCCTGGCAGGCTCCTTACGCCTGGCAATATGTCAAGAGCCAACTGGAACAAAAAGGCCAGCAGGTAGTCGTTGTGGAATTACCCGGCCACGGGTCCGACAAAACAACCCTGGCTACGTTAACGATGGATACTTATCGGGACAAAGTGATCTCCGCTATCAATAGTATACAGGGGAATGTGATTTTAGTTGGCCATAGTATGGGAGGGGTGGTGGTTACCGCAACCGCCGAGAAGATTCCGACCCGTATCAATAAACTGGTTTACATAGGTGCGTTCTTACCGGCCAACGGACAGTCGCTGCTGGCGTTGGCTTCGACAGACAGCACATCCCTGCTTGGCCCCGCCCTGGTGCCGTCGGCCGACAATCTGACGCTGGGGATCAAGTCGGAAAGCTTGATCCCAATTTTTATTCAGGATGGATCAGACGCAGTGAAAAAACTGGTTGTTGATAATTATCAGCCCGAGCCCGCGATTCCCTTTACCAATTCCATAACGCTTACGGCTGCTAATTTCGGGAAAATAGATAAGTACTACGTTCACACTGCCCTGGATCATGCCGTAGGGCTGCCCCTGCAAAAGCGAATGGTCGCAGCGGCAGGGATAAAGAAAACCTATATGCTCAACAGTAGCCACTGTCCATTCCTTTCAATGCCCGACCAAGTAACAACGGTACTCATGGACATCGGCGATGCTGCGAAGTGACTTTGGATTAGTACGTATAATAGTAACCGTTATTAATCGATTGACTGGTAATAACCTCTCTTAACACATTTCTACGAACATGGAAGCAAGCAAAAAACGACCGATTCTTTTTATTACGGGTGCGTTTGTCGGCAACAATTGCTGGGACGAATGGATCTCGTACTTCTGCGCGAAAGGATATTCCTGTAGCGCCCCGCCCTGGCCCCATAAGGATGCTTCGCCCGCCGAGCTCCGAAGCCGTCAGCCCGACCCGGATATAGCCTCCATCCGCCTGGCTCCATTGACCGATTACTACGCTGAAATTGCCAATCGCTTCAGGGAGAAACCCATCCTGATTGGCCATTCGATTGGCGGCCTGATGGTCCAGCTTTTACTGCAACGGGATCTGGGAACGGCGGGCGTAGCTATTCACCCTGTTGCTCCCCAGGGGCTCCTGACTTTTGAGTTATCCTTTTATAAATCCACCTGGCACCCATTGGGCTTGTTTACCGATTCGGATGAGAGTTATTTGATGTCGTTCGAGGATTGGCAGTACATTTTTACCAACGGAATGCCCTATGAGGCCCAGCGTGAAGCCTACGACAAATTTGTGGTACCGGAATCGAAGAAAGTATCGAGGGATGGCCTGACCGAAGCCGCTCACATTGATTTCGCCAACTACCATCCCCCGTTATTGATCACCTCCGGGAGCATCGACCACATCATTCCTTCTTCACTCAACCATGCCAATTACCTGAAGTACAAAGACAGCCGCTCCATCACCGACTACAAAGAATTTGACGGCCGTAATCACTTTGTACTGGGCCAGCCAACCTGGCGCGAAGATGCTGAATACATCCTGAACTGGCTGGAAAGCACCACTGTTTAAAGTGTGCCTTGATTACCTCTCATCGTTTATCTTCTCTGCCGAAAACAGCAAAATTAGTTGTACCCCATCGTTCTGATCAACTTGAAGAGTGCCCTGCAACTGTTTGCTCAATCCCCGTATCAAGCTTAAGCCCAGTGTTTGACTTTGGTTCGGGTTGACATCGGCAGGTAAGCCGATGCCATTATCCCTGATCGTAAGCCGATAGGTTTTGCGATCAGGTTTTATTAGTTCAATGACGATACAACCGGTCTGTTCAGACGGAAAGGCGTGCTTTAATGAGTTGGTTACCGCTTCGTTAATGAGAAGGCCAAGCGGCACGGCCAGCGTTATGTCTAACCCGACAGGTGCCACGGAAATCTGCCTCCCGACCGTATCCTGTCGGTCAAAACTTGTAATCAGGTAGTCAACAATTTCTTCTATATACTCCGATAGGTCAACGTTAGCCAATTTGTCGGACTGATACATCTTTTGATGAATCAGCGCCATCGCGTGTACGCGATTCTGACTTTCGCGTATGGCTGACTGGGCCATCGGGTCGGTTAAAAACACGCTTTGAGAATGGAGCAAACTGCTGATAATCTGAAGGTTATTTTTAACACGGTGATGGATCTCTTTGAGCATCCATTCTTTCTCCTCCAAAAGCTGATCTTTTTCAGTAAGGGCTTGCTGGAGAGAATCGTTTTTCGTGTTGATTTCCAGCTGCTGAGCCTGTAAGAGCTGATGACTGCGTTGTTTGAGCCGGTACCGGTTGTAGCTCACGCCGAGCATACCCGCCAGTAGAATAGCCCCGGCAATGACGCCATAGCGGGTCGTTTGCGACCGTCTCAATTCGCTTTGATGATGCTGCTCTTTTTCAGTCAGTAGCTGTATTTGCTGCTCCTTTTTTTGAGTCTCATACTGAATTTCCAGTTCGTTAATCTGTTTGCTTTTGCCTGCATTAAATATGGAGTCATTTAACGCCTTGTACTGCTGAAACTGAGCAATAGCAGCAACATAACGACCGGCAGCAGAATCTACTTTGAACTGCATTAAATGGACTTCCATGATGATATTGGCGGGCACTTGACCCTGCGGAGCCGACAGCAGTTTCTGGAGAAAGGGATTGGCTTTGGTAAACTGGTTCGTTGCTACATAAAATCGTCCAATGCCCATGTAGGCAACGAGTGCTTCCCAGGCTAATATTTGGTTACTCCAGGCAATGCTCTTCAAATAATAGGTTTCGGCCAGCTTGTATTGCTTAAGCGCGGCATAGCACTCCCCTAAGCTTTCAGCCATCACCATGTTCTCGTAAGCACTAACCTGACCGTTTTTTCGTTCAACATCAGTCAAAAACAAAAACGCTTCGTCCGCTCTTCCCTGTTTAATTAAGGCTCTGGCCAACTTCTTAGCCAACCCAACGTCTACGTTAGTCTGCCCTTTTTGCTTACTGATAGCCAGTGACTTTCTATACGCTTCGACACTTTTACCGATCTGACCTAATTCAAAATACACATTTCCCAGCCTGAAGTATGCATAATCCAGTTCACCGGTATTCCCAGTACCTTCTACGGCTTTAATCATCTTGAGCGCATACGCCAATGCACTATTGAAATCGCCCCGATAGAACCCAGTGTTTGAGAGCGAAAAGTACGTTTTATAAATGTTTTTATCGCCGGTGGCTTTTTGGATCGTCAGGGTACGCAGGTACTCCTGTTCAGCCTCACTGAACTTACCCTGTATGCTGTAAATAATGCCCATAGCCGACCGTAAGACAGCTTCCTGTTGTCGGTCGCCGAGTTGGTTTACCATGGCCAGCGCATGACCATACGTGGTTAAAATTTCAGGGAAATTTTCGTCTTTCTGTACAAAACCCGCGCCCATCCTGAACCACGCTTTACTTTCCTGAGATTTATTACCTGCCTGCTGGTAGGCTTTAATAACCTGATTGAAATAAGCTTTTCCTTGTGCCAGTTCGTTCTTTCTGAAATAGTAGGTACCTAGCTGATACAGACTTTCGTCTATCCATTTTCGCTCATCAAGCTGATTACTCAGCGTTAATGCCTGCTGAAAAAGCAGGAGGGTGCTGTCCTGATTCGCTTTGGTTTTGGTAGAAAGCTCAAGCTTATACTTACCCAGTTCCAGCAATAGTTTTACCCGTGTAGTATCGTTCTGGCTGGCTCTCAGTTGATTTCGCACACTGTCGAGTTGTGGAGCAGAAAACTGAGCCTGAACCTGTAGGGTAAACAGGTACCAGATACTCAGACTAATTAACTGCTTCCTGTTTATCATTGGCGAATCAAGTTCATTAGTGCGATAAACGTACGTTAATGAGTGAAAAATAGCGTACATGATAAAACCGCTATTCCTTACCGACCATTTCGTTGACTATTTTTTCTTCGGTAAACGTCAGGCTTATCTGCACTCCGTCGTTCTGATTGATTTGCAGACGACCACCCAGTTGCTTACTCAATCCCCGGATCAGGCTCATGCCTAACGTCTGACTACGATTTGGATGTATGGCAACGGACTGACCAACACCATTATCGCTGACCGTAAGCTGGTAGGTTTGGCTGTCCAGCATGAGAAGGTCAACCCGGATAAGGCCCGACTGATTGGATGGAAAGGCGTGTTTTAGAGAATTGGTGACGATTTCGTTGATAATCAGACCCAGCGGAACCGCCAGCGTTACATCCAGATCAACGGGAGCCAGTGAAATCACCTTACGAACGGTACCTTCCCGGTCAAACGATTGGATCAGATAATCAACGATCTCCGTCACATAATCGGCCATGGAAATAACCGTCAGCCGTTCCGACTGGTAAAGCTTCTGATGGATCAGGGCCATGGCATGGACCCGGTTCTGGCTTTCCCGAATGGCTGACTGGGCCGCTTCGTCTTTCAGAAAGACGCCCTGGGAATGGAGCAGGCTGGTGATGATCTGAAGGTTATTTTTGACCCGGTGGTGGATTTCCTTGAGCATCCATTCTTTCTCGGTCAGCAGTTGTTGTTGTTCGGTCAGCAGGGTTTCCAGCGTCTGGTTTTTTCGGTTTATCTCATGTTGTTTGATTTCTAGCAGCTGATTGCTGCGTCGTTTGAGCCGGTATCGGTTATAACTCAAAGCCAGCAAACAAAGCAACAGAATCGAGCAAATCAGGATCGTATTTCGAATGGTTCGGGCCTGGTTTAATTCGGTTGCCTGAAGGCTGCTTTCTTTTCTGAGCAGGCTGATGTTATGTTTGTTTTCTTTTGTCTCATACTGAATTTCCAGCTGGGCAATCTGCTTTGCCTTGGTTTCGTTGAAAAGCGAATCGTTCAGCGCTTTATGAAGCCGGAAGTGCCGAATGGCAGATAAATAATTTCCCTGGGTAGAATCAACCTTAAAGAGCATGTAGTGGATGTCTTTCACCGTCGACAAGGCGTGCTTCTGGGGAATAAAAGCCAGCGCTTTTTTCAGAAACAGTCCCGCCTGTTTAATGTCCTGCTGCTCCAGATAAAACTGACCGACTTCAGCCTGAACTTTCTGCGACATCTCTGTATTCTGGTGTGATTTTTCGTACCAGTCAATCGCTTCCAGATAATAGCGCTCGGCTAGGGCAGACTGATGCAGGGATTGGTAGCTATTAGCCAGACTTTGTGCGATACAGCCTTTTTGTACTTTGTTGATCGGCGGAATTTCCCGGACGAGTGAAGTCAACAGGTTGATGGCTTTCTGCGGTTGATGGTGGGCAGTCATATCCCGGGCAATAATGCTGGCAACGTTGTACATGGGTAGGTCGGCCTGTTTTTCCTGCCGCCATTTCTGGAGTGCTTTCTTATACCAGTTGATGGCCTGTTCCTGCTTTCCCAACTCCCAGTAGATCTGGGCCACATCACCATAAAATGTGGCCGCGAGCAGGGTGTCCTGCGTCCGGTTCATGCTCTCCAGACACTGAAACGAATAGCCTAGGGCTTTACCATAATTGCCTTTTAATCGGTTGATGTAGGAGAGCCAGCTGTAGGTATAATGGAGTTTGGGGTAGCCAATCGCTTGGTAGCGATTCAACACATTGATGAACTCGCTATTGCCCAAATTCAGTTTTCCCTGATTGGCATGAAACGCAGCAATTTCACGAAGGATCAAAATTTCGGACTCGTAATTCCCTAGTGCGTGATAAAGCGAAGCCGCCTGTGCATAGCAAGCTTCCACCACTGGCAAATTTTTTGTCGTAAATACGGAGCAAGCACCAAATCTGGCCAGTGCATCGGCTTGTCCACCTTGGTCATTTGTGCGTTTACAGTCGTTGATGAGTTCATTAAAAAGTAGTTTCCCCGTCGTGGTGTCCCTTAATTCCATGTGGGCAACCACCAGCATTGTCTCGGCTGCGTGGCGTTTGGCAGGCAAATGAAGGGCTGTACTTAATGCTTTCGCCTGATTCAAATACACTCTGGCGCTGTCTAAATCCACTTTTACTTCGCCGTATTTCAGCACGTGAAATTTTCCCAGCTCAATCAGCGCATTGATGCGGCTAGTGTCGTTCGGATTACCGGCCAACTGCTTCAAATACTGATTCACCATTTGCCGGTTTATATTCTGCCCCTGACTCAGCAGGTTTGTTAAAAGCAGGTAAATCAACAGCCCGGAGCACGGGACAAAGCGTTTAAAAAGAAGCCAACGCATAGGTCTGTCAGAGAAGACAACCTCAGGTAGCCCTATTGATGATTGTCGGTGATCAGACGTAGCGATTCGCTTCATGAATAAATGACTATGCGCAATAGCCCTTTTCGTATTCTTATGCAATTTCAACCCTATTTGCCAGAATACCAGCAAACTAAGCGGCTGATTATAGTGCGGTTATCTGCTCTTTACCGACAGTTTCTTCCGAAAACTCAAGCCGTACGTCAATCCCGTTATCGTCACCCTGACGTATTTGCAGGCTTCCTCCAATCTGCTTGCTCAATCCATGCATCAGACTCATGCCCAGGGTCTGGCTCATCTGCGGGTTGAAGTCGGCGGGAAGGCCCGTACCGTCATCGCTGATAACCAACAGGTAGTGATTTGCCTGTGCCGTCAGCTCGACGCAGATAATACCCGGCTTACCATCCTCGAAGGCATATTTTAAGGAATTGGTCACCGCTTCATTTAAAATCAACCCCAGCGGTACCGCCAGTGTAACGTCCAGTTCCAGCGGCATGACGTTGATCCGTTTACGAATGGTACCTTCCCGGTCGAAAGACTTGATCAGATAATCGACGATCTCGGCCACGTAACCCGCCATCGGGATAGCCGCCAGCCGTTCCGACTGGTAAAGCTTCTGATGGATTAGGGCCATGGCATGGACCCGGTTCTGGCTTTCCCGAATGGCTGACTGGGCCGCTTCGTCTTTCAGAAAGACGCCCTGGGAATGGAGCAGGCTGGTGATGATCTGAAGGTTATTTTTGACCCGGTGGTGGATTTCCTTGAGCATCCATTCTTTCTCGGTCAGCAGTTGTTGTTGTTCGGTCAGCAGGGTTTCCAGCGTCTGGTTTTTTCGGTTTATCTCATGTTGTTTGATTTCTAGCAGCTGATTGCTGCGTCGTTTGAGCCGGTATCGGTTATAACTCAAAGCCAGCAAACAAAGCAACAGAATCGACCCGCCCAGAATGCCATTACGAACAATTCGAGCCTGTTTCAGTTCGCCCTCCTGTAGGGTTTTCTGTTTCTCCAGAAGCACGATATTTTGCCGATTCTTCTGGGTTTCATACTGGACTTCCAACTGATCGAACTGATGGTTTTTCGTTTCGTTAAAGATCGAATCATTCAATGCTTTATGAACTCGAAAATGAGAAATGGCCGATCTGTAATCTCCCGTAGCCGAGTCGATTTTGAACAAAATGTAATGAATATCTTTCAGCAGGGAAAGAGAATTTTTCTTTGTTGAATCAACCAGTAAAGGCCTTACATAAAAATTGGCTCTTTTAAACTGGTTACGTTCCAGGTAAAATCGACCAACCTCCATTTGGGCCTTGCGCGACATTTCAAAATCATGGTTGGCCTCCATGTAGTACATCATAGCCTCCAGGTAGTACTTTTCGGCTAGTTTATCATTCTTCAGCGCATCATAACTATAGGCGAAACTCTGGGCGACCGACCCCTTCTGGATGAAATTTATCGTTGGAATCTGGGTGGCCAGATCGTTGATCAGCTTGAGCGCTTCCTGTGGTTTATGCTGGCTAATTAAATCCCGAACAATGATGTTGGCCGCATTGTACATCCCGAAATTTGGCAGCCCTTCCTGCTGCCATTTAGCCAGCGTCTTTCTATACCATTCGTTGCTCTGCCGGTACCGCCCCAGCTCAAAATACATCTGGGCCAGGTTACCGTAAAAACTGGCCGCCGATACCGTATCGCCCGTCCGGTTCATGCTCTCGATGCATTGCAGGGAGTAAAAAAGGCTTTTGTTGAAGTCACCTTTCAGTCGGCTAATGGTCGACAGCCAGTTGTAGGTGTAATGAAGTTTTGGATAGCCAATCGCTTGGTAGCGCTTCAGGATTGTCTGAAACTCCTTTTCAGCCAGGTCCAGTTGCCCCAGATTTGTGTGCAGCCCCGCAATTTCGTGCCGGATCAGCAACTCCTGTTTCTGGTTATGTAGTGACTGGTAGATGGCGATGGCCTGGTTATAATTGTCGAAGATTTCAGGATACTTCTTGGTCGTAAACGAAATACAATAGCCCAGACGAAAGCGGGCGTTGGCTTCGGAGGCCCGATCGCCCGTTCGTCGGCAGTCGGCGATTAACTGGTCAAACAGCGCATAGGCCTCCTGGCGGTTGGCTCCCTCTAAATAATTCGCCACTCGTACGGCATCAATTTCGTGCTGCCAGGTCAGCAGGTGCAATGAATCGCTCAGGTGCTTTGCTTGGGTCAAATAGGCCAGGCTTCTCGTCAGATCGGCGGGAACATTACCCGGTTTAAAAAGCTGGTACTTGCCCAGTTCGAACAGGATTCTCACCCGGCCAGTATCGGCCTTGCTTTTGGCTAACTGAACCAGAAGCTGGTTCGCCATCTGCCGGTTTATGTTTTGTCCGTGGGCGGGTTGATGACTCGTGAACAAACCAATAAACAGGCAGACAATTACCCAGGCATATCTGGAAGTCCAAAGAAGGATTGGTGACAGGGTTGATCGTGCCGGGCCAATCGGTCTTACTCGTGACTGAACAAACGGAAAAAAGGGTACTGACTCCATCATGATTTAGTAAGCTACAATACGTTCGGAATGTCAGCGGATGCCTGGATTGCCGACGTCTTTAAACGCTTCCTATCCACCCTACAAAAATGGCACCGGGTTTGGATGCCTTCTTTCACGTCAAACGGCCTTTATAAGTTGTACTCCAGCGACGGCTAACTCTAAAGAAGTTGGAGTTATGGGGTGGATGTGTCCATTATTTTGGAGATTTTTTGCGTTGTCATTGGTCTATCAGCCAGGCATTTATAAAGAGAATGGCGATCTGAGCTTCACGATGGCCATTCTCTACTTCCTGCGACCGATGGCCATTACGTGGCACAGGAGTTGACTTGCTTAAAGAAGAAATCGTTTTGTCGTTTCCCCGAACCCAATCTTCATGAACCTACTCGTTACCTGCTTCCGCTGGCTTGTTGGCCCGCCCATGACGACCCTTATTGAGGGATTCCACGTTCGTTTGCTCGACGACTGGATTAAGACCCCAGATCCTGCTTTTATTCACCCCCACTGTACCTGGAAACTGGCTGATGGGCATGTCTGCGCAGGCACTCACCTTGGGCAAGATGTTTTCGAAAACTACCGGCGTCAGTTTAAGCGCAGCTACCCAGAATGGCACGAAGTTGTTAGTGAAGTCATTGGCTCCCCCATTGGCGGTATTGTGATTGGCAACTACCAGTTTCGACGCGAGAAAAATGGATTTTGGTACAGCGCACCCTTTACCCATGTCTACCGGATTCAAAAAGGGCAGATCGTTAGTGGTTATTACTACATGGGGGAGGTTAGAAGGCACCTGAGCCGGGTTGAACCTACGACCTATTTTTTCGCTTACGGGGGCTTTCCTTCGCTTAACTGACACATAGCCTTCATCACAGAAACTCCACTGGTTGATCCACTTTTTCTTTTTTGGTTTATGAATTCAACAGCAAACAATTTCCTTGCCGACATGGGTGGTCCGGTACCTACCGTCGAGTTGACTGAATTTGGTGACTTCACTGGCAGACAGTGCCGGCAGAGCCGGACCTTACTCAATTCGGTATTAAGCACGTTCGATGGCCGGGTGCGGTATACCTACCGCTATTTTCCCAACGACCAGTGCGAAGCATCCGGAATGGCAGCGCTGGCAGCAGAAGCCGCCCGCCGACAAGAGCAGTTCTGGCCTATGTATCAGGCGTTGTTTACCCTGCCGACCATCTCTCGAACAACACTTTCTGTGCTTGCCATTAAGCTGGGGTTGCAATACCATCAGTTTTTAACCGATTTGGATGATAAAGCCCTGCATCATCGAATAGAAGCAGACCGACAGGAAGGACTCCGACTCGGCGTACTGACCACACCTGCGTTGTTCGTTGACGGACACCGATTCTATGGAAAGATGACATTGTCCCGTCTGGCACCACTCATCCAATATCACTTAAGTCGCCATACTCAGCCCGTGCTCAGCAAAGTGGATGTTGCCAGGGGTATGATCTATTGGGGACGGGGTGAATAAACAGGCGCGATTTTATTACGGGTAAACATGATGTCCACCTTACTATTATCAGTCAGGGTCAGCCGAGGGGATACTGGGATCTATGTGAACGGTTTTGCGAATGCCCAGTTTATCCATCCGGTATTCCAGTGTTGTTGGTTTCAGGTTGAGTAATTCAGCCGCGCCATGGCTGCCCCGGATGCGGCCATTGGTACGTTTGAGCACAGCCAGAATGTAGTCCCGTTCGGTTTGCAGCTGAATTTGCTTTATATCGTTCAGGTCTTTAGGAAGGCCACTTGCAGCCTGGTCAGTATCACGAGTTGTGTTCTCCGGTGAAAGGATAGGTCTGCTGATCTTGAAGAGATTGCTTACTAAAGGGCGGCCCAATTCAAGGGAAGTCTGCCCGTCATTGAGAATTACTGCCTGCTCCATGACGTTTTCCAGTTCCCGGATGTTACCCGGCCAGGCGTAGTTGACCAGTTCGTCCAGTACCTGAGGGTTAATACCCCGAAATGGTTTTCCCATCTTCCGGGCTGATTTCTGAGCGAAGAAGTGAGCCAGTAAAGGAATGTCCCCTGCTCGTTCGCGCAGGGCTGGTAATGTAATGGGGAAGGTTGCGAGCCGGAAATAAAGATCCATGCGGAAGCGCCCTTCGGCCACTTCTTTTTCCAGACTACGGTTCGTAGCGGCAATAATACGTACATCGGTTTTTATGGGGGTTTTCCCGCCGATTCGTTCGATCTCTTTTTCCTGCAATACCCGTAACAGCTTGGCCTGCAACTCCAGCGGCAACTCCCCGATCTCATCCAGGAAAATGGTACCCTCCTGAGCCAGTTCAAACTTACCGATCCGTTTCTCAAAAGCCCCCGTGAAAGCCCCTTTCTCGTGGCCGAACAGCTCCGACTCGATGAGTGAGGCAGGCAGTGCCGCACAGTTTATTTTGACCAGAATCTTGCTACTTCGGGGAGAGAGGTTATGAATAGCTCTGGCAATCAACTCTTTGCCGGTCCCGCTTTCCCCTAGAATCAACACCGTTGTATCAGTATAGGCAACCTGATTAACCTGCTCGAATACCCGCAGTATAGACTGGCTACGGCCGATGATCTCTTCGAAATTGGCGGTTGTTTTTACCTCTTCCTGAAGATAATTCTTTTCGCGCTGGAGCTGTTCACTAAGCCGGGCCACCTCTTCAAAAGCCAGTACGCGCTCCAGCATCAGGACAATTGGCTGCTCTAACCGTTCCAACAGGGTCAGGTGCGACGACCGATAGACATCGGGTTTGCGGCTCAGAAAAAGGAGCGCAAACGAATCATTGCTGTTCATGCATAACGGCATGACCAGCCCAGACTGGAGCCGAAACGACTTGGCCAGAACCTGCCCATAACGATGGGTTTGACAAAAATCGTCGAAGCTCTCTTCATTGAAGCGGTCAGGTTCGTCAAAGCGCATTCCCGCCTGCATTGCCAGCAGTTGTTCAGCCGGAATGCCCGTCATCGGATGCAGATCCTTTAGGGTCAGGGATTTATATTCATCAAATCCGATCTGGTAAAAATTATAACTCTGATTAACTCCGTTCTTCTGGTACTGAATGGTCAGAAAGTCGAACGGTACATAGGGTTGCAGTAGTCGGGCTGCGTTCAGAAGTTTCTGTTCCCAGCTTTCCGAGGTAGACAAGGCATCGGTGAGGCCAATTTGCAGGGCTTTTTCCTCCCGTAGTCTCATCTCCACGCTGTGCGCGTGACGGTACCGACTGATTTCCAGCGTTGTCAGTATATCTTTTTCCCGGAAGGGCTTCACGATATAGCCGCTGGGCTGCGTCGCTTTTACCTGCTCCAGTACACTTTTGTTGTCATTGGCCGAGATATAGATGAATGGAATGCCTTTGTCTTCCAACTGTTTGGCTAAGTCGATACCGGTTTCTTTCCCTTTCAAGTAAATGTCGAGCAACACCATATCGGGCCTATGCTGCCCAATAAGTGTCAGGGCTTCGGCCACAGAATCGGCAACTCCCAGAACGGGATACCCGGCAACGCGCAGAATTAACCCCAGGTCATTGGCGATAATGTATTCATCTTCCACGATCAGTATCTGACAGGTGGACGTCGAGGAAAGCGGTAGATTAAGGTGTTGCTGCATGGCCTGGGAACATTCAGGAAGGGTTGAATTCGAATTGCCTGTATAGTGCCTTACAAGAATTGAGCCCATAGTTGGGCAAAACGTAAAGTTAATACGTTACTCGCCAGGTAGTTCATGTGTGTTATCTAACCATCCTGAGCCCAGTAAGTATAGCTGAGAAAATTATTTTTCTGACCAGAAATTTAATTTACCTAGGTGACTAGGTCGGCGCACAATTCAGTATCCTACTTAAGAAAACTACAGACAAGCTGTGGAAAAATCCAGATTTTCTGGAGTTCTCCAGTTTACTTTATTACAGTCATCCAGCATCGCCGAAATAGGGGATAGAGACAGCCATTGATGCAGAGAAACCTGTCTTGGTCACGCAGGATCACGGCCGCCATAGGGCCTATGGCAAACTTCAGAAAAATTGGAGTAGTTTACTAAAAGTCCGAATTATTTGGATGCTTATACATTTGACAAATTACTTTCTATGGTTAAAAATACCCCTTAACCGCCTGGTAATGCCTATTTTTAGAATTACTGATCGAAAATAAATACTGGCATTAAAGCAGATAGAGAAGCTGTGGAACTGGACTTTCAACGGATTTTATCCAGCTCTTTGCATACCAAAACTGTGTATTCATGGCTACTGTATTCATAACTGGTGCTTCTGGTGGGTTGGGCCAGGTCGTCACCCAAACCCTGCTGAACGAAGGACATCTCGTTATTGCTACGCGACAGTACAACGACAATCCACAAACCCTTATTCATGGCTTCTCAGATCTGCTCTACACTTATGAAACAGATCTGTCTGAAGAAGTCCAGGTGCATACGTTGATACAACAGGTTATTCATAATCATGGGCCCATCGATGCCGCTATACTATTGGCCGGTGGGTATACGGGTGGTTCGCTGGCTGAAACAAGCGGAGATATACTGGAGCGTATGCTGACGCTGAATTTTAAAACGGCTTACTATGTAGTTCAACCCCTGTTTGACCACATGAGTCGCCAGCCCACAGGAGGGCGGTTCGTACTGATCGGTGCCCGGCAAGCCCTAAACGCCGAATTCGGTCGGCAAGCGGTGGCCTATACCTTATCCAAATCGCTGCTGTTGGACTTGTCGAGCCTGATCAATGCGTCGGGCAAGGAACACGCAATTGTCTCTACGGTGATTGCCCCCAGTGTTATTAATACCGAGGCAAACCGTCGGGCGATGCCGGATGCCGATTTTACAGCATGGGTTGATCCCCAAATACTGGCAGACACCATTGATTTTGTGCTGTTTCAAGCGGGCCGCGCTCTTCGGGAACCCGTACTTGAGGTGTACAATCGAGCCTGATCGCGGGCTGGTAACCAATTTATTAGAAAACTACTATACTGATGGAAGTCAACATTCCCGATTCCGGTTTACCCCGCGTTGTCATCGTTGGCAGTGGGTTTGGCGGCATACAGCTGGCGAAATCCTTGAAAGGAAAATCGCTTGAAGTCGTATTGCTCGACAAGAGTAATTACCACACCTTCCTGCCATTACTTTATCAGGTGGCAACGGCCGGCCTGGAACCAGACGCCATTGCCGAACCCGTTCGTGAAATCTTCAACGGGCAACCCCATTTCCATTTTCGAATGACGGAGGTCCTTCAGATTGATCCGCATCTAAATAAACTGACTACCTCCCTCGGCATCCTGCGCTATGATTACCTCGTGCTGGCCTGCGGTTCACAGGCCAATTTTTATCGGAATGATGAGTTATTACGCCATGCCCTCCCTATGAAGACGGTACGAAATGCCCTGGCCTTACGGAGTCGCCTGCTGGAAAACTGCGAACGAGCCCTGGAGTTATCCGATAAGCAACAACAACTCGAACAAGTAAACATCGTCATTGCCGGGGGTGGCCCAACGGGCGTAGAACTGGCCGGGGCCATTGCCGAACTGCGCGATGTTATACTTGCCAAAGATTACCCCGAACTGCCTCTGAAGCACATGAAAATTCACCTGGTCGAGACCAATAACCGATTATTAAAAAGCATGAGTGAAGATTCCTCCCGGAAAGCCCGTCAGTTCATGAATCGGATGGGCGTAACCGTCCATCTAAACGTTCTGGTTCAATCCTACGATGGAGCTGTCGTTACCTTTAATAATGGCGACACCCATGCCGCCCGGACGTTGTTTTGGACGGCCGGGGTAGAAGGCGTGATTATTCCGGGTTTATCGCCCGCCAGCATTGGCAAAGGAAATCGGTATAGTGTTAACGCGTGTAATCAGGTAGCGGGCTATGAGAATGTATTTGCCATTGGCGATAATGCCCTTCAGGCACTTCCTGATTATCCACAGGGACTTCCGGGGTTAGCGCCCCCAGCCATCCAACAAGGGCAGTGGCTGGCGAAGAACCTAGTTGCCCTAAGTCTACAACAGCCGCTTCAACCGTTTCACTACACAAATAAAGGAGTGATGGCGGTTATTGGCCGAAATCGGGCGGTCGTTGAACTACCGTTCTGGCATACGCAGGGTTTTATGGCCTGGTTACTCTGGATGGGCGTGCATCTACTGTTGCTGGTTGGGTTCCGAAACAAAGCCTCCACAGTGCTAAACTGGGCGGTTAATTACTTCAGCTACAGCCGGGCTTCGCGGTTAATTACCCGATTTCAGAATGCGCCCGTTGAGGCCGTGACCAGCGTTTCGGGAGCCTCGGTACCACTTTAATTCCCGTTGGTTTATCCCATCTCCAAAAAACAGCCTTACTCAGTGGGTGGGATTATAACCTACCCACTGAGTAAGAAAAAAATTCTACTGTGGCCAATGAGTGGTCCAAACGGATTGACTCTATGACCAGTTGTTTCTTAACGTGATAGTGAATTTCTATTCATATTTTCTTGTCCAGACAGTCAGTAAACTACGGACCAGCTCCGTTAAATCTGCTAACTGATGCGGTTTAGTGATGAAAGCGTTAGCGCCCGCCAGATAGCATTTCTGACGATCTTGTTCGGAATCAGACGTTGAGCAAATTACGACTGGAATCGTTCGATAAAAGGGATGATGCCGCAATTGCTCTACCAACTCCGCCCCATTTATTCCAGGCATATTTAAATCCGTTAGAATAAATACCGGAAGAGGCATTATCTGCAAACAGTCAATAGCCTCTCTACTATCCTTTGCAAACATTGGATTGACCTGAGGACATACTTGATGAAAAGCATGGCACATTAACCAGCGATCATCTTCATCGTCGTCAACGATCAGTACGGAAGTACTCGGCGAAACGAGTTTCATAAAGTAACGGAAACAGATCGTGAAACTGAAAAGGCTAGTTCCTATTTAGTAACGCTTATTTTGTGGCTGATACCGCCCTTTCATCCACCTCTAGCCGACGCGTCATGAATAACAAGGCAACGCTTAAAGCAATAAAAAACAAACACACAACTTGCGTAGAATCAGCGCCGATGGGCTGTAGCAAAAGCATAAAGGCGATTCCACCACAAATCAGTACGTTTAAGAAGTGAATAAATGTACCTGAACCATCCCGGCTTTCACTAGGTGTTTGCAGACCAATAAATATAAACATGGCTTCTACGGCCTGAATCAGCGCCACTAGAATACCCCAGGCGCCGACTACCAACACAATGCCTTGATCGGGCTGGTGAAGGTAAAAAAGCAGGGCTAGGCCAGCACCAATATCCATTAGGCCCGCAACCAAAAACCAGTTTGTGGCTGTCCTTGCTATTTTGCAAACCTGCCGAAAACGCATTGCCAGGAAGCCAGCTATACTCAGTAGCGCACTCAATGAAATAAGTACGAAGGACTGAGCGCCTACTGCGAAAACCATCAGTATGCCAATACCGGCGAAAAGTCCCGAGCGCAGGTAGAGCAGCCACCAGGATCGCCCTGTTGAAGGAAGGGTTAAAAAAGCCATACTAAGTTAGTTTTCGAGTAGATGTACTCCGCCGTACGTCTATCATTGTATATGACTTACAGGCGATTTACATGCCACTTTCCCGTTCCGGCCATTCGTTTAGTGAATAGGCCCAAATTGTACTTGTAGCGCATAATTTCAATCCATTCACACCCACACGCGTGCAGGTATAGCTCCAAACAATCTGGATTTCCTGTCAAATACTCCAGAAAATTCGAGAATTGGATGTAGAGCTAAGGTAGGCAAGCATCAGTCCGAAGCCTTTTGCTTCCCTTGGCTTTATTCTCTATAGGTATCTGTGCTTTTCTGCAGTTTGGACTTGATCAGGTAGGGCAACTTTATTACTGAAAAATGCCTGTAGCCTAAACAGCCTTTTATTATTAACCGTGAATTGTAGAAGAAAGACTAAGAACTCGACTTGAAACTGGTGTTCAGAATAACTGCGAGTGTACTTATAACTATTACTATATTGGCCTATTGGGGAGTGGTCGTCGTATTCGAGCGATTATAATTTATAGTTTTACTATTTGTACCCAGTCCCCCGAACCAAATCGGACGTTTAAATGAACGATGGTCGGGTAGGAGGGAAGTGACTGAAAACGGCCCTTTTTGCGTTCAAAAAACCCGTTCAGTTTAGTAGTTCAGGGTTTTAACTCACTTCACGCTTTTTCTGAGCGAATTTTGTCACAATAACAGTATTAGCAGTATTAAGTAAGATGTGAGTTGACTATCATTACGCAATTGGGCTAATTCGTTTCAAACTGTCTCTTCGAATCTCGGACAGCCACAAAATCGCTGAAAGGTCATACTATATTGCATATGCCATTAGTATACGGACACTCCAGCGCTCCAATCTAGTTGTTTGCAGAAAATCCTCGCTTCAACTTGTTTTTGATAATAACAAACACCACGAAATAAAACCTGCTGAATTGTTCAGACACTGTCTGAATAATCTTAGGATCGATGTATGGGCGAACTACTTCAATGGCATCAGTCAAATTGGCCACACTAAACTCTCAGCCTAAATCGGCAATTGATTGCAACCTAATATTAATAATTGGTAGGATATTGGACTGATTATGAGATAAATATAGATCAATTATAGAGGTATTAGAGGTATTTGTTTTGTTGTATAAGCATTCTTATGTTAAGGGAATATTCCGAGATAAACTACCCCATACCAGTACTGAGAACAGACCCGATTGTACGTTGGAAAGGGAGGTCAAAAGGCTACTATTATGTTAATGGAATTTCTGTAGATTGAACTCCTAAACTACGAGTAAAATAACGTCGGGACAGGATTAACTATAGAAATAGATGTCTACAGAAGACTTTGTAAAAGGGTTTTTTCAACTCAAGCAGGAGCTACTTGCTAGCTATTTTAAGCCCCAGGCTGATAAGACTATGGTGGCAGACTTGATTCAGCAAATGAGTCTAACCCCAGATAATTCAGAAGCTTTGTACAAAGTGTTAGATGCAACTATTACTGACACCCTGTATACAGTTCTCCTAGGTTTAGAGGGTGAAGCATCCATCGGAAACCGTCAGGAAGTATATAAGCTTTATAATGAGGAAGGTAAGGAGCTGACAGGTACTGGTAAGATTGAAAGTTATGCTTACAAATACTTTCATAACTCAAAGGGTTAACATAGTACGTTTGAAGCGCAGTTCAAATTAGGTCACTTTTCACTACTTTGACTGCTGATGAAGAGCCACCAGTGTGAGCAAGTCTGAAGTTAACATGGG
>NZ_BAAHAC010000002.1:0-697217 GCF_054777875.1 Spirosoma koreense
CTACTACCAGGCCAGTGTGAGCTACTCGCTGCTGGATCGGGGAGCGCCCCCTCAGTTGTTGAAGGGCTGGGTGCAGATCCTGCGAGAAAACGTTTCCGTTAGATGATTCCGAGGTTGGCTGGCCATTATTTACTAAGCATCGTGCGCTCCTGTCGCTTCAGGCAATCCTGTTTTCTGTTTGCGCTGACGTGCTGTTTGGGCACGGCTGCTGAGGCTCAGATTCGGGTGCATTCGAACCATCGGTACCTGCAGGACAAAGACGGGAAACCCTTTTTCTGGCAGGGCGATACGGCCTGGGAGCTGTTTCACCGAGTAAACCGGAAAGATGCCGAAACCTACCTGGAAACGCGCCGTCAACAAGGCTTTACGGTGATTCAGGCAGTAGCGCTGGCGTTTGCCAACGAAGTTGACAATCGAAAGCCGAACCGCTACGGTGATTTTCCATTCATTGACAATGACCCGGCCCGGCTGGCCATCACGGCCGGTAGCAACCCAACGGATAGTGCAGAATATGACTACTGGGATCACGTTGATTTCGTTATTCAGACGGCGGCTCGCAAGGGTATGTACCTTGCGCTTGGGCCAACCTGGGGTGATCACGTATCCCATCACTGGAGTGCGAAAGAGGTTATTTTCAATGAGCAGAATGCCCGGAGTTATGGCCAGTTTCTGGGTAAACGGTACGCCCGTCAGTGGAATATCATCTGGGTTTTAGGCGGAGACTGTCCACCCGTTTATACCACAAAGGATCACAAGCCATACGATGACCGGCCTATCTGGCGCGCTTTGGCAGTTGGCATTAAAGAAGGCGAAGGAACGCAACGACACCTGATGACGTACCATCCGGCAGGCGCTACGTCGTCGGCTCAATCGCTCCATACAGAAACCTGGCTGGATATGAATGCTTTTCAGTCGGGGCACGGCTCCCGAGACGTACCGGCCTGGGATTGGGTCACCCGCGATTTAGCGCTTCAACCGCCGAAGCCTGTTCTGGATATGGAACCCTGTTACGAAGACCACCCTATCAATCCCTGGGATGGGAAGTGGACAAAGCAACGTGGTTATTTCAATGCCTATGACATCCGCTCCCGCTTATACCGGAGTGTGTTTGCGGGCATGTGCGGATTTACTTATGGGCATCATCAGGTATGGCAGTTTTTAGACACGGCGCTTTATGCGCCTTTAAACGTAGGCGATACGCTGATCGGGTGGCGGCAAGCCTGTCGGGCCGAAGCCGCCGGGCAGATGCAGTACCTGAAAAACCTGCTCCTGTCACGCCCGTATTTCGCCCGGATTCCGGACCAGACCCTGATTGCCTCCGGGCGGGGAAAAACGTATCAGGATCAGCTTATGGCGACCCGCGACGCTGAAGGAACCTACGCTATGATTTACTTACCACAGGGCCAATCCGTCACAGTCGACCTATCCAGACTTTCCGGATCCAAAAAGCAGATTTGGTGGTATAACCCCCGAACCGGGAGAGCCCTACGCGAAAAAGCCAGAAACCTTGCCGGAGTCGTCACGCTAACGTTGCCTGCCTCGACTAACTTACCTACGAATCTAGATTGGGTTTTGGTGATCGATGATGCCGCAAAACGGTATCTTCCTCCCGGAAAGTTATAAGCGCCATATACCCCAGGAAAAAAAGCTGTAAGACTATATTTTCAACCAAATGAGAATATAGTCTTACAGCTTTTTTTCGTATCAGGACCACGACAAAAACCAGTGTGTTGGTGCTCGCTACCGCTTCTTTATACACATTTACTTTTTCGTATTCTTCATCTACATAACGCCACGCATAGCTATAAACTAGTGAAGCTGAGTTTGTTTGACCGGCATCGACAGTTGGTAACTTAAGTACACTATATATACTGTAAATGATAATTTATAGATTAACATATAGTTTTTATAGATTTTTTTATATAGTAAAGCCTGCTACTCTTTCGCATTAAACTTTTTGGGTGATTTCGTCCGGTAAAATGGTGATTTCAGACAGAATGCGCCCTCATTTTGATGACTTCGCTTAATGTTCACGTCTACTTTGCTAGCACCCTAACGAAATGGGTCAATCCACTTTTAGTTTTCATTAAATAATCTGTCCTATGAAAAATTTCTTCGCACACAGTGCCAGGTGCGGGCTGATTGCCAGCTTATTAATGATTTACAGTATGACGGCCTGGGCCCAAAACTCAGTCTCATTATCGGTAAACTGTAGCGGTTCTACTTTAACTGTTAATGGTTATTTATCAACCAGCAATAATAGGCTGGGTATCTTACTATTTAAGGATAATACGATCGTTTCGGTTAGATCCGATATTGCTGGCCCCTCATTCAATCAAACCTTCTCGCTAAGTGGGAATGGATCATACTATGCCAAGGTTCGGGAGGTAAATAACGACGCCAATGAGATCAATTCAGCTACTGTATCCGTTAACTGTTCTTCTAATCCTAATCCTCCCACCAACCCACCTTCCAGCGGTGGGCTTGCCTTCCAGATTGTTAGTTATGACTGCAATACGGGAGTCTTACAATATCAATTTACTAGTAATGATAGTTCACCGGTCAGCGTAAGTTTACCGGGTATATTCGGGGGGAGTATGATTCCCAACACAGTGGCTAGCTACACCTTTCCGGCCGATGGGCGAAGCGGACGAACGGTATCGGGCTCGGCGTCTCAGGCCGGAAATTCGATTGGGATCAATTTTACCAACGGCTGCAATATGCCGACCAATCCGACTAACCCCACCAATCCAACTAACCCCACCAATCCCAGTAGTCCTAACTTAACGGGCTACTTCGATTACGCCACCTGCTCGGCATTCAGTGGTTGGATAATGGATCAGAATGCGCCGAATCAATCAATGCGATTCGATGTGTACGTGAACGGTTGGTTAGCCATCCCTAATATGCTGGCCGATAAAAGTCGACCCGACGTGGCCAGTGCCTACCATGTTTCGGGATTCAATGCCTTTGGTTTCGACATCCTCCTGCCCAACAATTATAAAGTCGGGGTTCCATTAATCATCTCGATTAAGTATGCCGGTACGCTAACCGACATTCCAGGTAGCCCCCGCACGACGGGCTTGTGTGCCCGACCGGCGACTCTCTCCAACTGTGGTTTAGCGCGCGTGTTTCCCAAGAGTGAACAGGCCCGATCGGCGGCCGTGGACCCGAGCCGAGCCACGGTGCTGAAGTTGAGTAACCAGGGAAGCGGGAGCCTGTCGTCTTTGCGGAGTCGGTTCATCCCTGTCCAGCAAGGGGACCGGCTCAGCCTGGAAGCCTACGCCTTTACGCCCGATCGGGTAAAACGGAACTTGGTGCCTCAGCTAACCTCAGCAGTTGTCGGTGGGGTGGTGGCCGGCCTGACGCTGGCTCAAAAACAGCCTTTAGGTCCCGACCAAAGACACGCTGGCTCTACGGCTCCTCTGCTAGGCTTGAGTAGCGCTTTAGTAGTGCCGCTGGCCAAGTCGCTGTTGAGCAATCCGCTTCCCCACGCAGGAGCCGAACTGGCTTTCTACACCAGGCAAGGTAAGTTTATCCAGCGCCAACAGGTATTGATCAATAAAACCGCCAGGGGGGCCTGGCAGTTGCTTCAGCTGGAGGGCGAGGCACCACAGGACGGGTATGCTGTTCTCAATCTGCATAATCGCAGCAAAACACCAGTTTACTTAGGCGATTTTTCGCTCAGGAAAGAGTCCGGGGTAGCCCTCAGCCCCCACCCTGGGGCCTTGGCCTTACCGATCCTCAAAAAGCCAACGGCCAGTTTTCCTGACCAGGTAACGCTGTCGGAGGAGCCGATTTATCAGACAGATGACTATGGCTATAGTGAGTGTGACGAGATCACGCGAGGTGGAGGAACGGGCGGTGCCATCATCGACAATGGCATCACGATCATTGACCTGGGCACCACCGTGACTGCGCCCCCACCAGTGTACTACTACGTCGGGGGTGCGCTCGCCGTGCGCAGCCAGAACACCTCCGACGGTAGTAATTCACCGACAGGTTTGCAATATCAGCCAACACCGACCGATAGAGGATTAAGAAAAATGGCTCAAACCAAGGCCATTCGGATGGCTGGCTGTGCGGGAATCAATAACCTGTGGGCTTGGAGTTACTCAAACAATGACGCCAACACCCGAGAGATGGCTGGGTTCGAATTGGCGGATGGCACCTTTCTATCTATTCCCTGGCAAAATAACAAACCGGACAGAGTGGATTTTGATGTAAATGGAAAATGGCAAGACAACACGGGGGCTTACGAATACAGTTTTCAAGTAAGTCTCGCCTGCAATTGTCCTGTGATTCAGCAAAGAGCATTATTGCCCAATACACTGGATGCGGTAAAAGGCATGTCACAGGATTTAACCAAAGATATTCGGATTGTAAGTTACGTGCATACGCATCCTTACACCGATGGCAGTCATCATACTTATGATCCCACTCCCGAAATAAGGGATGGTGATTTTTATCAACCGTACGGCGATTGGCAGTTAAGTAAAGATTATGGAATACCCGGGAAAATTATCACATCGGATAAGATCATAAATTTTCATTATGATCCAAATGGTACTACAAAAGAGAAGCAGGAAGCACTTGATCCTCGAGAGAACAGACAGAAAAACTGTGACCGCCAAAATTGATTTGATACACTAAAAAGATGTAAAAAAAAGCCGTACTGAACCGAGTGCTCGGTTCAGTACGGCCAATAAATCAATAATATGAATCGAACACGGCTTTTACTAATTATGCACTTGATTATGCTGGTAAGTACATTACAAGCCCAGCATCAACCCTGCCAGCGCTTAGATATCACGGACAAAAAACAACGACAGGTTTTAGCGAAGTTTATCCGGGATTCTCGGAAAAAAGGATTCCTGACCGCTGATTCGGGAATGGTTAATCTCTCGGAACGACGAGATAGGGAGGGCCAATTAGTTTGGTATTTGACCGCTCGCAAGTATTGGCGACGGTATCAACCGGCGACTCCGTTTGTGGGCCATTGTTTAGATTGTTTATCGCCATCTGGCTGGACTCAAGTCGACAACCATGTCGTTTTGCGCCATGCTAGCGACCAACGCGAAGACACCTTAAGTCTGGAAGAGTCCCGTTGTTTACAACAACTGCTAGCCCCTACAGTCGCCATATGGCCTCCCCTGCCCATTCCTCCAAAAGAAGTACCCCGCAAAGACTACAATGGTCAGTTGCTAATGGATAAAAATGGTCGTGTACAGATGGAGCCTTATCGGTGGCCATTATATGGTGGGAGTAGTGGACATAATGATTTGTTCGTTACATTTCAAAAAGACGGATCAATAGTTAAAAAGAGACCGTTGTAGCGACAGGCCATTTAACTTTACTCACATAGGTATGAAGCGTGCTGCACATAGGAGTAACGATCATTCTTACGGCAATGGTGGGCCAGCGATCCCTACGGATAGTCACTAGGCATTGCTCCCGTTGTCACAAACAATGGCTTTTCACATGCCCCCTATGAAACTCCTTGTTACCTTTTGTTTGCTCATCCTGACAAACTGCTTTATGATAATCGCCCAACCTTGCAGGCAAGTTGACTTTACCGATAAGAAGCAACTTAAAACGTTGAAACGCTTTATTCATGATTGTGAGAGGAAAGGCTTTTTAAAACCGGATTCAGGGTTTATCGATCTAACAGAGTGGACCGACAATAAGGGCCAGCTTAATTGGCAGGTGGCCGCCCGCGAAGACTGGCAATCCTATACCTGGATGGCTCCCTTTCGGGGTTATTGTAGGGATTGCTATGCGCCCTCAGGCTGGACGAAGGTGTCGAATCGGTTAGTAATCCGGTATGACTATAACCAGCGGGAAGATACCCTAACCAAAGCAGAAGCTAGCTGTTTGCAGCAGCTAGTGGGTCAATACGCGAGAATTCTTCCGCCCAAGCCCATCCCACCCAAAATGGTACCTCAAACGGACCCTAAAGGTCAGCCTGTCCTGGATAAAGATGGTAAGCCGAAAATGTGGGAGTACTTCCCGTCGGTGATCACTATGGGCAGTAGTGGCGGAAACAATTCACAGGTTATCTTCCAAAAAGATGGCAAAGTCCGCATAGGCTTATCGCTTTGAGCAATAGGGCAAGCCCCTTACCAGTACGGGAATCGATGGACTGACGACGGCCTTCCAGTACGATGCCTGGGGCAGAACTACCCAGACCACCCTGCCCGAGGGCTACGTTCTGGGCCAGAACTGGGGCTGGGATCAGACCGCACCGGCCGTTTACTACAACCTGGTGAAGCATCCGGGCAAGCCCGACGTCAAAACCTGGTATGATCTGCTGGGTCGGGAGGTGAAGAAACAGACCGAAGGGTTCAACGGCCAGTGGCTTACCCAAACCCAGACCTACGACGCGCGGGGGAATGTATCTACCAGTACGCAACCCTACCTGCCCGGCGAAACCCAGCTCACGACCACGACGACTTATGATACGTATAATCGGGTGTCGACGGTTAACGTTACCGGTATCGGTACGACGACGATGGGCTACAGCTACGCGGGCGGCAACCTGACAACGACCACCACCAATCCGGCCAATCAGGTCAGCAGCAAAGTGACGGACGCCAGCGGGCAAACCATTTCGGCGACCGACTACGGCGGTACGCTGACGTATACTTACAATTCGCAGGGAAATCTGCTCACGGTCATGAACGGGTCGGCAACTGTGTCGGCCCACCAGTACGACGACTACGGCCGGCAGACGCAACTGACGGATCAAAATGCCGGCACGACCACCTACGACTACGATGCGCTGGGACAGTTGACCACCCAGACCAATGCCAACGGGCATACGCACAGCATGAGCTACGACCTCATGGGCCGCGTAACAACCCGTAGCGGCCCGGAAGGAACCACGACCACGGAGTATTATCCGGCGGGTTCGGCTTCGGTCAACCAGATCAAAAAAGTCTACGGCTTTGCGGGCAACACCACCGACTACAGCTACGACGGATATGGCCGACTGAGCAGCAGTACCGAAACCATCGACGGAACGGCGTACACGACCAGTTATCAGTACAATACCTACGGCGACGTTACTCGAAAAACGTATCCGTCGGGCTTTGCCACCAACCACAGCTACGATGGCAATGGGTATCCAACCAGCATCCAGAATGGCGACAATTCCGTAACCCTCTACAACGCCGGGACCCAGAACGGGCTGGGCCAGGTGCTCACCTATACCCTGGGCAACGGCAAAACCTCGACCAACACCTATGCGTATGGGCAGCCTACCCGCTACTACACGCCCGGCGTGCAGGATCTGAACCTGACCTGGCACTACAGCAGCGGCAACCTGCTCAAGCGACAGGACCTGATCAAGAACAAGGAGGAGAGTTTCACCTACGACAACCTCAACCGGCTGGAGAGTGCCCAGGTGAGCGGTGCCTTCGCTGGTTTGTACATGGGCTATGGGGCCGACGGCAACATCACCGACAAGTCGGATGCGGGCACCTACTCCTACCTGACCGGCAAACCCAATGCCGTATCGGCGGTGACCAACCCCACCAACGTCATTCCCTGGCAACAGCAAGCCATCAGCTATACGGCGTTCCTGCAACCGCAGGTCATCAGTGAGAACGGCTACGAGCTAACCTACACTTACGGAGATGACTACGAGCGCATCCGGAGCGTGTTGCGGCAGAACAACAACCTGATGCGCACGCGCTACTACACGGGACCGGGCTACGAGAAAGACATCGTCAACGGGGGAGCCAGCCGGGAGATCCACTACATCGAGAGTCCGGCGGGGCTGATCGCCCTGGTGGTGCGGGAGAACGGCGCCGACGCCTACCACTACGTCTATACCGACCACCTGGGCTCCATCCTTACCCTGACTAATAGCTCTGGCAGCGTCGAGGTCGATCGGACCGCCGAAGCGGCAAAACTTCGATGCCTGGGGGCGACGACGAAACCCTACTAACTGGTCTTACTACGCCCTGCCCAGCCTGCCCGACTGGTTGTACCGGGGCAATACCGGCCACAAGATGCTCGATGCGTTTACCTTCATCAACACGAACGGCCGCATCCGCAACTATGAAGTGATTTTTAAAGTAACCCTTCTTCTCCCTCAATCATACTCCTTAAGCTTTCAGAGTGTAGTACTATAAACCAATTTCGTCCACGACGTATCGTGACCCTGATTATGCAGAAGTGGTATCTATTAGTAGCCCTTGCTTGTTTCAGCCTGACAAGCCGGGCCCAGACGTATTTTGATTATGACCAGGCTGGTAATCGTATCAAGCGCTATTATAATCCTGTTCCTGATGTCGTGCCTGTATTAACCATACAACCTAACGTTGTTCAGGGAGCTAAACTGATGACAGCAGTTCTTAAGGTTTATGAAATCAATGATGTACCAACCAATGGATTAATTAAGGTTCTGGTTGCCAAAAACCCATCGAAAGTAGTTTTTACATTCAATGCTACAGCGACTTCGCTTGGCGGACAAGCGGTTCAGAATGCAAGCTGGACTTTTGATAGCTCCTCCAACCCAAACTATTATATTTTGACAACCTCAACCGTAATAGGGGCTCAAGGCCTGCTAGGCTTTGGATTAACAGGGACATCGATTCCAATCGATGTAGCCAGCGATGTATCTTTTTCTGCGGCCATAGTAACAGGAGGAGGTGAACTTAATCCGGGTAATAATAACACAGCAACAAAAGTTAGATTCCAGCAGTAGATTCCTGATTCATGCGGCACGGTTTCTCAAAAAGAAAGCGGTGACGATATGTTTCGTCACCGCTTTCTTTTTGTTAAAAAAGTCTGCTAGGTATTACATTTCAGCCAGCTTCAGGTTATTTCATATTGTGGTAAACGGTCTGCACGTCGTCGTCCTCTTCGATTCGCTCGATGAGTTTTTCGACGTCAGCGACTTCTTCATCGGTCAGCTCTTTGTAATCGTTTGGAATCCGTTCGAACTCGGCCTGCTTAATTTCGTAACCTTTTTCCTCCAGAAATTTCTGGAGACTTCCGAAGGCTGTAAACTCGCCATAAATAACCAGTTGGTTGGTATCTTCATCGTATTCGATCTCATCACCGCCCACGTCGATCAGTTCCAGCTCAAGCTCTTCCTGATCGACACCCTCGGCGGGAATCCGAAAGACCGACTTCCGGTCGAACATGAAATCCAGCATGCCCTGCGTACCCAGGCTCCCCCCTAGTTTGTTCAGGTAGCTGCGTACGTTGGCAACCGTGCGGTTGTGGTTGTCGGTGGCCGTTTCAATGACGAGCGCGATGCCGTGGGGTGCATACGCTTCATATACGATTTCCTTGTAGTCTTCCTGCTCTTTCGACGAGGCTTTTTTGATGGCCCGGTCTACGTTTTCCTTCGGCATGTTAGCCGCTTTGGCGTTCTGGATAATGGCCCGAAGCCGACCGTTGGAATCCGGGTCGGGACCACCACTTTTAACGGCCATCACAATGTCTTTGCCAATACGGGTGAAGGTCTTAGCCATTTGCCCCCACCGCTTCATTTTACGCGCTTTCCGATATTCAAACGCTCTTCCCATTGTTGAAAAAATAATAGTAGATGGAGACTATAAAGTGAACAATGCCCGAAATGACACTGTACTTCATACTCGGTTCATGATACATTTAGGACTTCCTGCTGGTTGAAAACAGCCAGCTCTACCTGCCCACGCAACAGATCCTCAAACGTTTCCCGCTGGCGAATCAGGTACGGTTTGCCTTCATACACCAGCACTTCGGCCGGCCGAAAGCGGGCATTGTAATTCGACGCCATGCTGAATCCATACGCCCCGGCATTTTCGAACGACAGCACATCGCCGGGCCGAACTTCGGGTAGCGGCCGATCGGTAGCAAAGGTGTCGGTTTCGCAGATATACCCTACCACATTGTACACCTTCCTGTCGCCGGCTGGATTCGAAATGTTTTTGATGTCATGATAAGCGTCGTACATCATGGGCCGGATCAGGTGGTTCAGGCCTGAGTCCACCGCAACGAACGTCCGGGTCGGGTTTTCCTTGACGATGTTGGTTTTGACCAGCAGATGCCCGCTTTCACTCACCAGAAACTTACCCGGCTCAAACCAAAGCTCCAATTCCCGCCCGTATCGCTGACAGAAGGTTTGAAAAGCAGCTGAAACCTGACGGCCCAGTTCGGCCACGTCAGTAATATGGTCGCCTTCTTTGTAGGCAACCTTGAAGCCACTACCAAAATCGATGAAGGTCAGGTCAGGGTAGTCGCTGGCGAGATCGAACAAGACGTCGGCGCCTTTCAGAAAGGCGTTGGCATTCTTGAAATCCGATCCGGTGTGAATGTGCAATCCAGTTACCAAAATCTGGTATCGCTCTACAATGGCACGCAGGTCGGCCCGTTGCAGAATCGACACGCCAAATTTAGAGTCGGCATGACCGGTAGAAATTTTAATGTTTCCGCCTTCGCTGATATGCGGGTTGATCCGAATACTGACCGGCACCCGCCCGCCATAATTCTGACCGACCCATTCGAGCAGGGGCAGGCTATCGACATTCAGTTGCAGACCGAGTTCGATGGCTTCGCGAATTTCGTCGAACGACACACCGCTGGGCGTAAACATGATCTGACCCGGCTCGTAACCCGCCAGCATACCCAGCCGCGCTTCGTTGACCGAAACCGAATCCATCTCAACCCCCTGCTGCCGCATAAGCTTTAGAATGGATAGGTTGGTCAGGGCTTTGGCCGCGTATTTTATTCGTAGGTTGACTCCGGCAAATGAAGACCGGAGTAAGCCGATTTTTTCGGTAATTTTGTCGGCGTCATACACGTATAGCGGTAAGCCGAACTCATCGGCAACGGTCAGTACGTCGACGCCCTGAATTGTGTATCGTTGGTTTGAGAGTTGCATAATTTCAGTAAACGAGCCGCAAAATTACGCCATCTTCCAGCATGTACAAAATTCATCTGCTACTCTTATTGCTCACGTTATCAGTCCCCTGGAATCTGGCTGGGCAAGACCGGTTGACAAAGAGGTCGTCTTTTATTCAAATTTCATCGGTACGACCCCATCCGCAACCGGTTTTTACAGCCCACCTGCTCGCCGACAAGGTGGAACCCGGCAAAAAGTACGCATACGACGTGTCAATCGAGGGCCAGAAGGTGAGCCTGCCCTACCCGACCCTGTTTCAAATCCAAAACCGGTGGCCGTGGCAAACGGCCCCGCCGGCTTTCCACTTCGCCGTCGGAAGCTGCGCCTGCGTCAACGACCCTGAAACGGACCGATCCGACAAATCCACCAGCGGTGGGTACGACATCACTGGGGCATTTCCAGCAACCGGCCTTAATTTTACCTTCCATGACCATTCACCAATTTCCTGATTACGAAACCCTCTCGCAGCACACTGCTGAGCACCTTGCGGCTGTTATCAACCAGAAACCGGATGCGCTGTTGTGCCTGGCTTCCGGCGATACGCCCGTCGAAACCTTCCGTCGGTTTGTGGCACTGGTGCAAGACGAGCGCGTAGACGTTAGCCAATGCACGTTCGTCGGCCTCGACGAATGGGTTGGTTTTGGCCCCGAGGATGTCGGCAGTTGCTCGTATTATGTGTTCCGGGATTTGTTTAAACCGCTGAATCTGCGTCCCGATCAGATTCACGTGTTCGACGCAAAAGCCGATGACCTGGCCGCCGAGTGTACCCGCTTGGATGCTTTGATCGATGCGCGGGGTGGCCTCGATTTGCTGCTGGTGGGCATGGGCCTGAACGGACATATTGCCCTCAACGAACCGGGCACGCCGTTTAATTTGGGTTGCCATGTGGTCGAGCTGGCCGAAAGCACCAAAACGGTTGGTCAGAAATATTTTACCCAGGCAACTACGCTGACGCAGGGAATTACCCTGGGACTTCGGCACCTTACTCAGGCCCATCAGGTACTCTTACTGGTCAGTGGAGCGAAGAAAGCCGCCATCCTGCGCGATGCGCTACAGGACCAGGTCACGACCGAAATCCCGGCCAGCATTCTGCAGATTCAGCCCAATGCCCAGGTCTGGATCGACGAGGCCGCCGGTAGTTTATTAGGCTGAATAAACGCGTTTTTACCCCGGCGGAGGTTGGCATTGTTGACCATTCACCGTATGTTCAGCCATGAATGAAGCCCGCTGACCTTACATGACCAAAGACCACCTTTCCCGACCTTCCCGCCGAACGGAAATTCTAGCGGGTATTTCGACCTTTCTGGCAACGATGTACATCATCGTGGTCAATCCGGCTATTCTGAGCCAGTCGGGTTTGCCTTTCAGCGGTGTCGTAACGGCAACGGTTCTACTCTCGTTTTTTTGCAGCCTGATGATGGGATTTTACGCTCGGAATCCGATCGTGGTAGCCCCTGGCATGGGCATGAATGCGTTCTTTACTTTTACAGCGGTCAAAGGCATGGGTATCCGCCCCGAAATAGCCCTGGGAGCCGTCTTTTGGGCTGGCATACTCTTTTTAATGCTATCGGTGCTAAACGTCCGGTCGGCTATTGTCAGAGCTATTCCGTCGCCCATCCGATATGCCGTTTCGGCGGGTATCGGCTTATTCATCACCCTGATCGGGTTCGAGAATGCAAAATTTATCGTGGCCAATCCGGCAACCTTGGTGGGTATCGCTCACGTCGATGATCCGATCGTTCTGACATTCGTTTTCGGTTTATTAGTGACCAGTGTACTGGTGGTGCGCGATGTGCCGGGGGCCATCATCATCGGCATTTTGCTGACTACCCTGGCAGCCTGGCCCATCGGACGGCTCTGGGGCGATGCGTCTGCGGTTAATTTCGGGCAAAAAACGCTGGTCAACATGCAGGGAATATGGGCTACCCCTGACTTTTCGCTGCTGGGAAAACTAGACCTGATGGGGTCGCTCACCTGGTCGCTCTGGCCGGTTATTTTCGCCTTTGCGTTTACCGACCTGTTCGACAGCCTGTCTACGTTCGTGGGCGTTGCCGAAGCGGGTAACTTACACGATGCCGACGGACAACCCCGCAACCTGAACCGTTCGTTGCTGACCGATGCGGTATCGACTACGCTGGCGGGTTTGCTGGGTACCAGTCCGGGAACGGCCTACATCGAATCGGCGGTGGGTATCGCACAGGGCGGCCGAACGGGGTTGACAGCGGTGGTAGCGGGCTGTTGCTTCCTGCCGTTCCTGTTCCTGTCGCCGTTATTATCCGTAATTCCGTCGATCGCTACGGCTCCGGCCCTGGTGCTGGTCGGCGCATTCATGATGAAACCCGTTACGCGCATCGACTGGAGCCGACTGGACGATGCGCTGCCTGCTTTTCTGTCGCTCGTTCTGATTCCGTTCAGCTATTCGATCACTCAGGGGCTTATCTGGGGATTTTTGTCCTGGACCCTTATCAAGATAGCCGTCGGTAAGCAGAACGAGGTACCGCTGGGCCTGTGGATCGTCGATATGTTTTGCGTACTGGCCCTAGCAACGGGACATTGACATCAGACCTGATTCACCAAAATTATGAGAAAGCTATTCTTTATTGCGTTTGTTTTCAGCCTTTCCCTGGTTCAGTCTGTATCCTTCGCCCAGCGCTACTCACCCCGGCCGGTAGTCGGGTTGCTGGGTGCGTTTGGCGCGGAGGTCGCGCTGGTCAAAGAAACCCTGAAAAAACCAAAAATGGTTGTCGTTGATGGGGTTAGCTTCACAACGGGGCGGATCGGCAGGCAGCGGGTTGTAGTTGCTGAAACGGGGATCGGCAAAGTCAATGCGGCCATGACAACGGCGCTTCTGCTCGATCATTTTCGGCCTAAACAGGTACTGTTTACCGGGATAGCCGGGGGCACGAACCCGGATCTGCAACCCGGCGACATCGTGATCGCGAGCCGGACAGCCCACCACGATTATGGGTCGATTACGGATAAAAATACGCCAACCAAACAAACCCGTAATGCAATCACGAAACAATTCAATCCGGTTTATTTTCCGGCCGACTCGGCGTTGCTGCGTGTGGCGCAGGCCGTCGTGAAAACCGTATCGCTGGAAGGTATTCCGCTGGCAGCGGGGGGCGTTTCCAATCGACCCGTCAGGGTTATGACGGGGACCGTCGTGACGGGCGACGTTTTTGTAGCCTCCCCCGACAAAGTCAAAAACCTGCGAGCTGACTTTGGGGCCGATGCTACCGAGATGGAAGGAGCCGCCGTAGCGCAGGTTTGTTACCAAATTCAGGTGCCACACCTCATAATCCGCAGCCTGAGCGACCGGGCCGATGCCGAAGCGCACATTGCCTACGATAAATTTTATCCAACAGCGGCCCGTAACTCAGCCAAACTGGTCATTGCGCTGGTGAAAGCCCTGTAAATACACATTCTGTTTGCTGACGTGCGAGCCGGTTACGAGCCAGAGCGACCAGAAAAGATGTACCTTTCGAAACCAGCCTTTCACTCGTTGAGTTAGTGGAACATCGAGAAGATATAATCTTGCCAGAAAACCTGTAACCATGAAAGCCCAGACTCTCGCGCTCATGATCACGATAAGCCTGATCAGCTTAGCCTGTCAATCAGCCAAAAGAGTAAGCGTCCCACTGACTAAAACCCGCTGGGCTTTAGTCGAGCTGCAAGGGAAGTCGATTATTCACCCCGGTACGAATCAGGAAGTACGTCTCGAATTTTCTCCCTCCGGAAACAGGTTCATCGGGTCTACTGGTTGCAACCACGTGTTTGGCAAATATGAATCGGCTGGCGAGCATAAAATGCGCTTTATCGGCATCGGTTCCACCCGAAGAAGTTGCCCAAACATGCGCGTGGAGCGTGATTTTATAAAAGCGCTCGAAGCCACCAACGCCTACACCATTGCGGGCCGGGAGCTAATGCTGCAGGATGGGTTATATATCCTCGCCCGGTTCCGAGTCGAATTATCACAATAAAAACAGGGCCAGTCCGATTCATCCACCAAACTACTCTTTCCATGAAAGCCTTCTTTACCTCTGCGCTGCTTGCTCTGTCGGTCGCTTCGTTCGGGCAGAAGCTTAAACCAGGCTTCGATAAAGCCGAATACCTTGAGTTGATGAGCGTATTTGCCCGGCAGGTCGACACCATTCCGGCCAATATGATTCCTGCCCCCAAACGATTTAACTTCGTTTACCGGTCACCCGTGGTGGGCCTGGATAACCGTTGGGATTTGTGGACCTCGGCCGATTCGGTGGCCGTCATCAGCATTCGGGGAACTACGCTGGAGCCAGCCGGTTGGCTGGAAAATTTTTATGCTGCGATGGTGCCGGCCAAGGGCCATCTGGTGCTGACAAACGATTATAAATTCGATTACCAACTGGCTGATAATCCGAAGGCTGCGGTCCATATTGGCTGGCTCATCGGTACGGCTTTTCTGGCACAGAATATTCTGCCTAAGCTAGACTCCTGCGTACGGGCAGGCATCAATAATTTCTACATCATGGGCCACAGCCAGGGCGGTGCTATTTCTTACCTGATGACATCGCACCTGCGGCAGCTACAACGCCAGGGTAAGATTCCGGCAACGGTTCGGTTCAAAACATACTGTAGTGCGGCCCCTAAACCCGGCAATCTGTATTATGCCTACGAATACGAAGCGTTGACGGCGGGTGGTTGGGGATTCAACGTGGTGAATTCGGCCGACTGGGTGCCCGAAGTGCCTATTACCATCCAGACCATCGACGATTTCAACCCGACCAATCCGTTCGCCAACATTCCGGCGATGCTAAAAAAACAGAAATTTCCAAAAAATCTGGCCCTGAAGTACGTCGTCAATAAATTGTCGAAACCGGCTAAAAAAGCGCAGAAGAACTACGAGAAGTATTTGGGTGGGTTTGCGAGCCGATACGTGAAAACAAACCTGAAAGAATACGTGCCACCCGCTTTTTACAAATCGAGCGATTACGTCCGAACCGGCACCTTTGTGATACTGCTGGCCGATGAAGCCTATTACCAGAAACATCCGGACAATCCCAAAACGATCTTTGTTCATCACTTGCTGGGTCCCTATATCGAACTGGCACAAAAATTACCGTGAGCCGAATTTGCCGGTAACAGAGGTAAGGGCAGTGAACAAAGCACCATCGACATCGGTAAGTCGCAGATTATTATCACGCCGGGCAATGCCGATCATAAAGTGATGGGAACTATCGAGTCGACGACCTGCAACTGGAGCACAGCCTATCAGGAAGGTAAACCGGTTATCGAAGCGGTTTTTGACGATCCTTCGGGTGGCCAGCGCCACGCTACGCTCATCACCGAGGGAAAAGGAGGGACAATCACGTTTCTGATGGAGATAGCCGAGATGCCAGACAGGAAAATTCGCGCCAGCACCACGAGCTTTAAAGAGGTCGACAGGAACTGATTCCACTGACCGATCAGGAGCTCTACAGATACAGGGGTACCATTCGCTGCCAGTCGCTAGCCTGATGAGCCCGCCCATCCCAGGTGTAGAGTTCGTGGTCTATGCCCTTCTGCCAAAGCAGTTCGCTGAGTACCAGATTGCTGTTTAGAAAAGGGTCTTCGATACCAATTGTCAGCACTATTTTCAGCTGGCGTAACCGATCGAGCAACGCATCATCGCCCAAATTAGGCAGGAAATGGTTCGGGCTGTGGAAATAGATGTCCTCGTCGTAATAATTATCGAACAAGCCCCGGAATTCAGCGACAGGCTCAGACAGACTATACCGACCGCTAAAGGCCACCACTTTTCCGAACCACTGCGGATTCCGAAACGCAATATTGACGGCGTGATAAGCGCCCAGGCTGCACCCGTGTGAAATCATGAATGGCTGGGGATTTTTCAGTCGCGAAAGCGGGAGCACTTCGTTCAGAATGTACTGCTCGTACTGCCCATGCCGACGGATACGGTCTTGAGGAATTGCATAGCGGTTGTAGAGGCTCTCACAATCGACACTGTCTACGCAGAACAGTTGCAGCCAGCCCCTTTCCAGTTTCTCGGTCAGGGCTTCGACAAGACCCAGATCTTCGTATTCATGAAACCGTCCACGGCGGGTAGGAAAGACAAGCACACGGGCCCCGGCATGACCGAAGACCAGCATTTCCATGTCACGATTTAAATTCGGACTGAACCATTTGTGATACTCACGACGCATAACAGTAACCTCATGTATCCGTGAAGTTGCGACTTTTGGCTTATATTACCGTAACTGTAGCGTCAACAAATCGTTAAAAAATTTGTGCCCCCTGGAGCGCCTGCTGCCACGCCCGATACCCCGACGGATTCAGATGCAGGCCGTCTTTTTCGAAAAACTCCTGTCGCGGCCGCCCGTTGCCGTCCAGCAAAGGCGTCGTCATGTCGACATACCGGTAGCGGTCGTTTTTTGCCACTTCGTTCCGGATAAGTTCATTCGTATGCCGTATCTGCTCGGCAATACCCCAGCGGGCCGGGCTGACTTTGATGGACAAAAAAGACAGGGGTGCATCGGGTAGATACTTGCTCATTTTTTCGACGAAGGCGTAGAAAAAAAGAAGGACTTCTTCCGGATGCCGGCCATCGCCGAGATCATTGTCTCCAGCGTAGAAAACAATCGATTTGGGCGCCACCGGAATCAGGATACGCTCGAAGAACCAGGTACAAGCCGCTAGTGTCGAGCCGCCGAATCCTAAGTTAAGGGGGTTAATTTGCGGGAAATCCTGCGCTAATGTCGTCCAGAGCCGAATCGATGAACTACCATAAAACACAATCCGATCGGACGCCGGAGGTAATGATGTCATTTTTGTTTCCAGCTGCTGAACGTCGGCTTCGTACCAAACCATACCAGGGTAATTAATGAGGACTAACGGATTTTTACGGTAGCTGACAACGGCACGTCGACCGAGGTTGTGCTGGCTACCCACTTCCGAATAATGTTTGTCAATGGCCGAAATTCGATAAGAAAGCCGTCATGACCATATAATGAATCAATTTCCTCGTAAACGGCCTCGGGAATATGACGCGCCAGAAACTGCTGTTCCGAGGGCGGGAAGAGCAAATCGGAGCGAATACCCACAACCAGCGTCCGGGCTTTGATTTGAGCCAGGGCATTAAGAATACTGCCCCGGTTGCGCCCCACGTTATGGGAATCCATCATCTTCGAGAGTGTCCAGTAGGTAAATGCATTGAAGCGATCGGCCAGCTTTTCGCCCTGATAACGCTGATACCCAGCCGCTTTATAGCCATCCAGCTGCTCGTTATTATCCAGCGCCTGCGTGAAGCCATAGGTATCATAATTGCGGTACGAAATCATCGCCATAGCCCGGGCGGCTTTCATACCGGCTACGCCCGCTTTGTCGCTTCGTTCGGTCCAGGTCGGGTCAGCTTCGATCGCCATTCGCTGGGCTTCGTTGAACGCAATGCACCACGGCGAAGCCACAGCGCTAGCCGCAATCAGGACCAGATTCGCGATCAGGTTCGGTTGTAGAATGGCCCATTCGACGGCCTGCTCTCCACCCAGAGATCCACCGATACAGGTGTGAATTTTTTCGATACCCAGTTCCTGACGTAATAAATCGAGGGTAGCTACGATGTCCCGGACCGTTACGGCCGGAAAATCATGAAAAAAAGGTTGCCCCGTCAACGGATTTACGGACAAGGGGCCCGTCGAGCCGTAACAGGATCCGAGTACATTGGCACAGACGATAAAATGCCGGTCCGGATCAAAATATTTGCCAGCCCCGACCATCCCTCCCCACCAGTCGCCAGCGTCGGCATTGCCCGTCAGCGCATGGCAGATCCACACGACGTTCGATTGATCGTCATTCAGCGTGCCGCGCGTGGTATAGGCCAACCGGAAACTCGGCAACGTCTCGCCCGACTCGAGCGGGAATGAATATTTATAGTCGAAATACTGGAGGTTCAATTGAAAAGAGTTTACAGTTACTGCTTGCCGTTCATGGCAGACTGACAATTGCCATGAACGGCAAGCCGAAAACTACGTCAATACTGGCTCGGCAATCTGAGCAAATGCCTGTTCAAGATCGGCTTTGATATCATCGATGTGTTCGATACCCGCCGAGATGCGCAGTTCGCCCAGCGAAACACCGGCGCTGGCCTGGTCCTGTTCGCTCAGTTGCTGGTGAGTCGTCGACGCCGGGTGAATAATCAGCGTCTTCGAATCGCCGACGTTCGCCAGATGGCTTATTAATTTCAGGCTGTTGACAAACCGGTCAGCTGCGTCTTTACCACCTTTCACTTTGAACGTAAATACGCCCCCGAAGCCCCGCTTCAGGTATTTTTTAGCCAGCTCGTGGTACGGGCTGCTTTCCAGACCCGGATAGTTGACCGACTCGACCTGCTCATGCTGCTGGAGCCACTGTGCCAGCGCCAGCGCATTCTGCACCGTACGATCGACGCGTAGCGACAGGGTTTCTAACCCCTGCAACAACAGGAACGAGTTGAACGGACTGATCGCCGGCCCCCAGTCGCGCAGGCCTTCTACGCGGGCCCGGATAATAAACTGAATGTTACCAAACGGCCCGCCCACGCCGAATACGTCATTGAAGACCATGCCGTGGTAGCCTTCAGATGGCTCTGTAAACTGCGGAAATTTGCCATTGCCCCAGTTGTAGTTACCGCTATCCACAATGACCCCACCAATGCTCGTTCCGTGGCCACCAATCCATTTCGTGGCTGACTCGACCACCACAGCGGCACCGTGCTCGATAGGCCGGAACAGATAGCCGCCTGCTCCGAAGGTATTGTCAACGATCAGTGGCAGGTCATACTCGTTGGCCAGAGCCGCAAAGGCGTCGAAGTCGGGAATGTTGAAGCCTGGGTTACCGATTGTTTCGAGGTAAATGGCTTTTGTTTTATCGTCAATCAGTTTAGCGAAGGCTTGCGGATCGCTGCCTTCAGCGAAGCGAGCCTCGATGCCCAGCCGCTTAAACGATACCTTAAACTGGTTATAGGTGCCGCCATAAAGAAACGAGGTCGTTACGAAGTTTTCGCCCGCACTCAGAATATTACTCAGCGCAATGAACTGAGCCGCCTGACCGGAGGCCACCGCCAGAGCCGCCACTCCACCTTCCAAAGCCGCAATCCGCTTCTCGAATACGTCTGAGGTTGGATTCATGATGCGGGTGTAGATATTTCCGAATGCTTTCAGTGCAAACAAATCCGCACCGTGCGCCGAATCATTGAATACGTACGAAGTGGTCTGGTAAATAGGAACAGCCCGGGAGTTGGTCGTGGGGTCGGGTTCCTGCCCGGCATGGAGCTGGAGCGTGTCAAAATGAAGTTGAGAGGCCATACTGAAAAACTGAGGTTTTGTGTAGTCATTGATCAGCGGTAGGTATTGGGCTACCGTAAACGTGAGGATGCCGCAGAAAACCTCTCCCGATTTTCAGCGGTGCAGCAACGTGTCGAAGGCTTAGCAGGTTTCAGCCCGGGGCCATCCAGCCCGGGACTGACATCTCTGATGGTAGAGCATGTGCGTATTCGATTTATAGTTCCTAAAATGATTTTAGGCAGGAGTTAGCACCTTGCCGTGAGGTAGGTTGCCAGCGATTCGTAGAGCCTGATCTCTCCCCGCTTCTGTATAAATCAATTCGTGCCAGAAGGTAATTGGCGCGTAATAATTGACTTGATGCCGCAAGTATAACAGCCAAACGGCGCGAATCCAAACAGGACACGGTTTTTCTGTAGGGTAACTTTTTTTACTACCAGACAGAAAACCGACGCTTGTCAAGTCGATTCATTGTTTACTTTTGTGGCAAGACACCTGCCCATGAATCAGACGTACCGATACAACCGCGAAAATGCCACCCGAGTAGCCGGAACCACTACTCTCAAGGACGCCATCGGTCAACTCCTGAAAGCGTATCAGCTTCAGACCCGCTTCAACGAAACGTACCTCGAAGCCTTCTGGGGGCGGATGATGGGCCCCGCTATTGCTTCCCGTACCAACCGGCTCTACGTCCGCGATCGGAAACTTCATATTGAAATTGCTTCGGCTCCGCTACGCAATGAACTTGTCAACGCCAAACAGAAGCTGATTCAACTGGTCAATAAAGACATGGGCTCCGATGTCATCGATGACGTTATCTTTATCTGATAATTGACCCTAAAAACGAGAAAGCGCATCGATCAGGATCGATGCGCTTTCTCGTTTTTAGGGATTGTTAGTCAGAGGTAATCATTAGGCATCTAAAGTCAATTAATGACCATCAATGACTATTTCTGACTTACAATCCCTAGTCGTTTTGTGAATTCGCCCATGGTGCTAAACTCACCCATTGGTTTCAGATAGCGCAGGAGTTCATCAACGCGGTCGAGCAGAGCATCACGCGAGTGTCGGCGGACGTAGGCAGGGATCTGCTCGTAGGCAGACAAATCGGTAAATTCCCAGGGATGCACGTACAAATTCAGAAACCCATCCGACTGTAGCGTTTGCCGGCAAAGCTGTTTATAGAGCGCGAATGGGAAATTCTTCAGACTCAGCCAGAACAGCGGCAATCGGAGCGTCGGCGTAACCGACGCCGGAATCTGCCACACGCCCATCTCCCGAAACGGGTGCCGGGGTTCGCCCCAGTGGTTATACCGCCCCGGAAGCCAGGTCGGATGCAACGATGAGTTATATTTGTAGCCAGCCTGGTACACATCGTTCGGATCGACAAATCCCATACGTGCCCGGCGGAAACCCAGAATCGGCTGATTCAATAACTCTTCCAAAGCCAGCCGGGACTTGAGCAGGTCGGCGGGTTCGAAGGTAGTATGATAGTACCCGTGGGAGGCAATTTCGTGTTTGCGCGACAGGGCGCGGATCAATTCCGGCTCATGCAAGGCGTAATTCGCCGTTGTAAAGAGCGTAGTTCGGGCACCGATCGCGTCGAAGCGTTCAGCCAGTAATTTTAACCCTTTCGTTGAAACGGCCACTTGTTCCGACAGCGGAATGGCATGACCGAATTCAACGGCAGTATCGAACTCTTCTACGTCAACGGTGAATAAAATATCACGTCCTCTTCGGATGGGGCTTGCCATGTCGTTACGCTCTCCTCGATGTCGCTCGTATCACTGATAATATAGGCGGGGCGTCCTTTCACTTCTACGAACGTTTTGCCCAAATATACGCCGATAATACCGATCATGATAAACTGCACACCGCCAATGAGCACTAGCAGCAGCACCAGGGTTGTCCAGCCTGATACGGTTGCGTTCGTAAAATAGTGTTCATACAGCGCTTCGGCGCCGAATAAGCTGGCCAGTAGAAACATACTGAATCCGAGCAGTACCGACAGGTATAAGGGGCGAGTCGAGAACGAGGTGATGCCCATAGCCGCCAGTTTGAGCATTTTCCGGAACGAATATTTAGAACGACCCGCGTACCGGGCGGCTGGTTCATACAGAATCCGGCACTGTCGGAAACCCACCCAGGAAATAGCTCCGCGCAAAAACAAATCGTTTTCTTTGAACTGTTTCAGGGTATTGACCACCTTCCGGTCGAGCAGTCGGAAGTCGGCGGCTCCGTCTTCCAGTTGAAGTTTGGAGACAGTCCGCAGAATACGGTAGAAATATTTCGAGGTTGTACGTTTGAACAGCGATAATTTGGGGTCAGACTGCCGGACCGTGTATACCACCTCATAGCCCTGCCGCCACTTGTCGATCAGGGCCGGAATCAGCTCGGGAGGATGCTGCAGATCTGCATCCAGACAGATGACCGCTTCACCCAGGGCGTTGTCGTACCCTGCCCGAAGAGCCATTTGATGCCCAAAGTTCCGGGAAAAGGACAGAAACCGCACCACAGGATAAGCCTTGCTCAACTGCCGCAGTACATAGCGCGTTTGATCAGAACTGCCATCATCGATAATCAGGATTTCGTAGGAACCATACGGCTCCATAACTGCCATTAACCGATGAACCAGAACGGGTAAGTTTTCTTCTTCGTTAAAAGCGGGTACTATCAGGCTGATCATACCTGGTAAAGACTTCATGAGTGGGTTATCGTTAAAATCCGTACGGATTAGCTATGCTGAAAAACTTCCGCTAACTTAAGTATATTTACTCAATGTTTTCTAACCAGAATAAAGAAAAAATTACTCGTGTGCCTGCCTCTTTCATTTTGGTACGTTAAGAGGTCCGGCCGGTTTCGATTGACTGCACAGGAATACAAGGTCAGTGTGAAGGCTGTACCAGAGAAAGGCGGGCTGCCTCCAGGTCCAGTTCCTGCTCCATTTTCCGAAGAATTTCATCATCCAGCAAACTGTTCTGCCGCTGTTCGACAAGAACCATTCGCTCTACATCGATCAGTTCGAGTTGCAGCCGAATGGCCTGCTGATATAGTTCGGCCGGGCGCTGCGAGCTGTTAGTTGCACGGAGCATCCCGTTTAATTCACTGATTTTCAATTCGTATTCGTTTTTTACGTAGTTCAACACATCGTCATGCACCGATCCAGCCGAGTGATTGGCTTCGAGATGTGTGATCACCTGCAGTGCCATTTTTTGCCGTAACTTACGCTCCTCCTGCTTTTCGTCGATTACTTCCCGAACGTTGAGTGTTTCCACGATTACGGGTAAGGTTAGCCCCTGCACAACCAGGGTGATAAAGATGACAATAAACGTAATGAAGAGAATCAGGTCGCGGGCCGGAAAGGGTTCACCATTAGGTAAGGTGTTTGGCAGAGCAAGTGCACCCGCCAGCGACACGACCCCTCGCATGCCCGCCCAGCCAAGGACCATTACCTGTTGCCAGGTCGGCCGAATTTCCTTTTCCCGTATCCGGGCGCTAAACAAACGGGGCAGATAAGCACCCGGAAATACCCAGGCCAGCCGGCAGACAATCGCAACGGCACTGATAAGCAGGCCGTCCGTCAGGGCTTCTGTCAGGGTATAACCGTTCAGATTGGCGACGATCATGGGCAATTGCAGGCCAATCAGGATAAAGACCAGCCCATTCAGCAGAAAGACGATAATCTCCCAGACTGAATTGGTCTGCAGCCGGCTGTGATAAGAGAAAAGTTCGGACGAACGGGCCGAGAGAAACAAACCAGTCGTTACGGCGGCCAATACCCCTGATAGATGATAGTTTTCAGCCAGCAGGTACGATCCGTAAGGTGTCAGCAGCGTGATCGCCGTATTGATGACCGCATCTTTACTAATGGCCCGGTGCACCCAGATTAGTAACCAGCCGATCGCCAGCCCGATCGCCACGCTGGCGATGGCAATACCAACGAATTTCAGACTGGCCTCCCAAAGCACAAACTGACTGGTCAAAATCGCACTCAGGCTATAACGGTAAATAATCAGACTAGTCGCGTCGTTTACCAGGCTTTCGCCTTCCAAGACCGTGTTGATCCGCTTTGGCACGTTCAATCCACGCATCACCGACGAAGCGGCTACGGCGTCAGGAGGGGCAATGATCGCACCCAGCAGATACCCCTGCGCCAGCGAAAAACCAGGAATGAACGCATGCGCGACGACAGCGACCACCGTCGATGTAAACAAGACCAGTCCAACCGCCAGCATCGACACCGATCGGCTATATAGCTTCAGTTCAATATTGTCGATCTGCCAGGCAGCCGCGTAGAGTAACGGAGGCAGAAAAATGAGAAAGACGACGTCGGGGGATAATATATCGGCGGGCAAACCGGGAATCCAGCCGATAAACAAACCAACCAAAACCAGCAGGATTGGATACGATATTCGGAAACGCCGGGCTATTACCGCCAGCAGCGTCGTCAAACTGAGTAAAGCGGTTACGGTTTCAATTGGATGCATTGAACGGCAGAATGCGGTGGATTCGGGTTAAGCCATGATGAGCAGGGCAAATTTGCTATAACTTTGTTTGCTGACCTATTCCGGCTGTATGCTTATTAACAAACTTGATCCTTATGAATTCATCGTCACGTCAACTTTCTAATAAAGCACCCCACAACAGCCAGTTAGTGGAGCAGGAGGAACGACGCAATGATCTTGGTTTCGGTACGGTACTCACCGACGTTACGACGCGGCTGGTCAATCAGGATGGTAGCTTTAACCTGATCCGCACCCACAGTTCGCTCTGGGATCGGCTGAATATCTATAACCGGCTCATCACGATGAGCTGGGTGCAGTTTTTCTGGTGGTTACTGGTGAGTTATCTGGTTGTCAATACGCTTTTTGCGGGCATCTATTTGCTGGCGGGCTCGGATGCGCTGGTGGGCATTGATGAAAAGCTGATCGATGGTCCCTTCTGGAAGTGTTTCTTTTTTAGCTCGCAAACCCTCACGACCGTGGGGTATGGCCATATTTCCCCGAATAACTTCCTGACCAGTTCCATTGCCGCGTTCGAATCGATGATCGGGCTGCTGGCCTTCGCGCTTGCAACAGGCCTGCTCTACGGGCGGTTTTCGAGACCTATTGCCCACATTCGTTTTTCAAAGCATTCGGTATTTGCGCCTTATCTGGACGTAAACGCCTGGATGTTCCGGATCATCAATACCCGCGCCAACCAACTGATCAACCTGGAAGTAAAAGTTTCTCTGACACGGCTCGAACCCAAAGCCGACGGCACACTTTACCGTAAATATTATAACCTCCATCTGGAGCGCAACAGCGTATCATTCTTTCCAGCCAACTGGACACTGGTGCATCCCATTACGGAGCAGAGCCCCTTATACGGCTGTACAGCCGAACAACTCGAACAGGCAGACGCCGAATTTCTGATTTCTCTACAAGCGTTAGATGATACTTTTGTCCAGAATGTTCACACCCGGTTTTCGTACCGCTACAACGAAATTCGCTGGGGTCATAAATTTCGGCCCATGTTCGACGGAGATCAGCAGCAGAAACTGGACCTGAATAAGCTCGACGAAACCGACGCCGTCGACCTGAATTGACAACCAAATTCCGGTCTTTGCAAAGACCACCAACTGAATTAACTCTTTATCGAATGCGTCCTCCTTTTCTGCGTCCCGGCGATACGGTCGGTATTGTTTCTCCGGCGAGTTGGTTTCCCTATGCGGAACTGGTCGATGGCCTGCGAATTCTGCGTGATGACTGGCAACTCAATGTCGTTGAAGGTCGGAGCCTGCGGGCTAAAGATGGCCCGTTTGCCGGCTCCGACGATCTCCGGCGAGCCGATCTTCAGCGTATGTTCGATGATCCGACGATCCGGGCCGTTTTTGCCACCCGCGGTGGTTATGGCTGCTACCGCATTGCCGACGACCTGGACCTGAGGCCGTTGCAGGCTGCCCCGAAATGGCTGGTTGGGTTTAGTGACATCACGGTTCTGCTTAGCTTATTGCACAGAAACGATTTTGTTTCGCTGCATGGCCTAATGGCCCGCCAGTTTGGCGATCCAGATCGGGCCGAATCGCTGGAGTCGGTGCGGCAGTGGCTCTTTGGCGAGTGTCCGACCCACTATACCGCTCCGGTACATTCCCTCAACCGACTCGGTCAGGCCGAAGGACCGCTAGTGGGTGGTAACCTGACGATGCTCATCAACTCGCTCGACACGCCGACCGATATCGATTATAGTGGCAAAATCCTCTTCATCGAAGACATCGACGAAACGCTGTTCTCCCTCGACCGAATGATGAGGCAACTCCGCCGGTCGGGTCGACTGGCCAGGCTGGCAGGGCTGGTTGTTGGGCAGTTTACCGATATGCGTCTGAATTCAGCCTTGCCTTTTGGCAAAGACTCGTTCGAGATCATCGCCGACGCCGTTTCTGGCTACGATTTTCCGGTACTGTACGATTTTCCGGCCGGACACGTGACCTACAACCTGGCGTTACCCATCGGGCAAATAATAACACTGGCCGTACAGGCCGACAGCGCCCAAATCAAGTTCTGAAGCCTGTCTTATGTCATTTACAAACGCTGTGATCTGGATCACCGGCGCATCCTCGGGTATTGGAGAAGCCATTGCCCTGGAAGTAGCCAAACAGCCGAACGTTAAGCTGGTGTTGTCGGCCCGGCGGGAAAACGAGTTACAGCGCGTGGCTTGGCAAACAGGTTTACCAGCTACAGACCTGCTGGTATTGCCTATGGACATAAGCGATACAGATAGCCTGCCGGCTCAGGTCGAAGCTGTGCAACAGCGGTTTGGCCGAATCGATTTCTTGTTCCAGAATGCAGGCATCAGCCAGCGAAGCACGGTTTCGAACACTGATTTCGCTGTTTACAAACGCCTGATGGACGTCAATTTCTTTGGGATCGTGGCGCTTACCAAAGCCGTCCTGCCGCTGATGATTGCTCAGGGCAGCGGTCATATTGTAGTTACCAGCAGCGTTGCCGGAAAATTAGCGACCAAACAGCGATCGGGTTATTCGGCCAGCAAGCATGCGCTCCACGGCTTTTTCGATGCGCTGCGGGCTGAGACATACGAAGCGGGCCTACGGGTCACTATTGTCTGCCCTGGGTATATCCGCACCGCCATATCCATCCATGCGCTCGAAGCCGATGGACGCCCACACGGAGAGATGGATGAAAACCAGCAGAAAGGCATGGCTCCTGATGACTTTGCCCGGCGGCTGATACGAGCGGTTTCTCAGGAAAAAGAAGAAGTGTACATCGGCGGAACGGAGATCTACGGAATTTATCTCAAGCGTTTTTTCCCGAATTTACTGTCCCGAATACTTAGAAACCGGGAGGGTACTTAGATTGGTTTTCAACACTGAGCCACAGAGAGCACAGCGGTTTTATTGATTATTCCGTGCTCTCTGTGGCTCAGTGTTGAAAAAATTTAATTTCCGCTTGCCGTCAGTTCTTTGATGGCGACACCCTTGCTGGCGAATTCCATGTAGTCGGTTGTGAGTCGGCAAAGCGACTTTATTCCGAGTACAAATCCACCTTCGTCAATCTGGAAATCGGGGGTGTGATGCGGAGCGGCTTCTTCCACTTTTTTCCCTTTCGTCATGCCGCCCAGGAAGAAAAAGAAGCCCGGAACTTTCTGCTGGTAGAACGAGAAATCTTCGGCACCCGTCGAAGCCGGGGTGATCTGAATATTCTTCTTGCCCGCCACCGCTTCGAGCGTCGGCACCATCTGGTCCGTCAGCTTTGGGTCGTTGTAGGTAACCGGGTACATTACATCGATTTTGACGTCGGCTTTGGCTCCTGCACTTTCGGCAATGTTGGTTGCAATTTCGTTGATGCGCCGGTGAACCAGTTTCTGCGCTTCAGGGCTGAACGTCCGGATGGTGCCGATCATGTTCGCTTCTTCCGGCACGATGTTCTGCCGAATCCCACTGTGCAGAGCACCTACCGTCACCACCGCTGCGTTGTCGGTCAGCGTCACGTTTCGGCTTACGATGGTCTGCAGGCCCATAACCACCTGCGCCGACGTCACGATGGGGTCTACGCCCGACCAGGGAGCGGCTCCGTGGGTTTGCTTTCCTTTAATTTTGATGGCGTACGAATCCACTGCCGCCATAGTCGCCCCCGGCCGGTATTTGATTACGCCCACTTCGGTTTGGGAGTTAATGTGTAAGCCAAAAATAGCATCGACTTTGGGGTTTTCCAGTACGCCTTCTTTAACCATCAGGTAAGCGCCCCCCTCTTCGCCCGTCGGAGCGCCTTCTTCGGCAGGCTGAAAGATAAACTTAACCGTACCCCGCAGGTCATTTTTAATGGAGGCCAGCACTTCGGCCGTACCCATCAGAATCGCCACATGCGAATCGTGGCCGCAGGCGTGCATGATGCCCGTTTGCTGGCCGTTATACTCCGTTCGGGCTTCCGACTTAAACGGTACATCGACGCGCTCCGTCACCGGCAGGCCGTCCATATCGGCTCGTAACGCCACGACGGGACCAGGCTTTCCACCTTTCAGCAGGCCGACCACACCTGTTTTCCCGACGCCTGTTTTTACGTCCATACCCAGCGACTGCAGGTGGGCGGCAATCTTGGCGGCCGTCTGAAATTCACGGTTTCCCAGTTCCGGATGCTGGTGAAAATCCCGACGCCAGGCCACTACTTTTTTCTCAAGCCCTTCGGCGGTTTTGTCCATGCGTGCATTCAGCGTAGTACTCTGGCCGAACGTCGACTGACTGGCCAGACTTAGCATGGATAGCAGTGCAGCGCCCAGTTGATAGTTCTTCATCCTGTTATCTTATTTATCCGTATAAAAATTTGTCTTATGCAATTTATACAGAATCGAAATAAAATATTGACGCAGCTGCCCTAAGCCCTAACATTATGACACAAATTCAATTTTTTATAAAATAATTCATCTTCTCGATTAATAGACCATGCTTTTGCACAGTCAGTTCGTCTGTCTTTTTTGTGTCCTGGTACCGGTTTTGGCACACCATAAATCACTTAGTGACCATCAATCTTTTCCTACGGAACTGGTTACCCCGATACAGGCATAGCGAAAGGTTTATTTTACGGTCTGTAAAATAAAAATAGTGCAATAATTTCAAGCTTAAAATAAATAGATTCTTATGTAACCAAAAGATGACTTATCTGTGAATTATACAATTTGATGATTTCCGTATTAATCACCAACTAATAACTACTGTTACAATATATAATATTATAAAATCAATGAAATATAGTTTTTTATACCTATTTATTGCCTTTATTTAGAATATTACTTTAAAAAACTAAAATTACTCATTCAGTCAGGATATAGATTCCGGCTGTGTGCATACAGTCTGGTTATATTTCATATACATTCAGTAATTATTGCTTCGCTGTATTAAGGTAAGCTTCTGTCAGACTGACAGTTAGTTATTACATTTTGGGTATCAGCCTACCCAGCCATTAGATGAGTATATCTTCTCAGCCAGGTCAACCTAGTCGGGTAGCGTTCCAGCTTACTGCATCACTCCGACTGATGTCAGGGGAAAAATTTGTCACTTTCCCTAATAGATAAAAGGATTTACCGAAGATTTAAAGCTCCACAGAAAGAATAGCGCAAATCGAACTAAATGACAGATGAATAGAGCTATAAGTGGTGGCTATAGAACCAGTATTATCGGAATATTACAAAAAATTTTACATGAACGTAACAATGTTATTAATCTACACCTAAATTTGTATCCCCAATTTTGGGTTTTAGACAGGTTTATAACTTCTGTTTCATTATGAACAAAATTTTATTGGGAAGTTGGTTGTTATCGCTACTTTTCTGCCTGCCTGTTCTGGCACAGGATGTAGCCGTTAGCGGCCGCGTCACTTCATCAGAAGATGGGTCGGGCCTACCAGGCGTGACCGTACAAGTTAAGGGAGCTAACCGCGGGACCAACACGGATGCGCAGGGAAACTACCGCATAAATGCGCCTGCCAACGGCTCTTTGGTGTTTAGCTTCATCGGCTATACCTCACAAACCATCGACATCAACAATCGGTCAGCCATTAATGTCGCCCTGGCGGGCGATGCTCAGCAACTGAGCGAGATCGTCGTTATTGGTTATGGTACCCAGACCCGGCGCGATGCCACGGGAAGCATTGCTTCCGTAAAGGGCCCCACGATTGCGAACATGCCTATTCAGAGTTTCGAATCTGGACTGGCTGGTCGAACGGCGGGTGTTCAGATTACAGTTCCGAACGGCGTACTCAATAACCCGCCTGTTTTTCGGATTCGCGGGACAAACTCTATCTCGCTTAGCTCCCAGCCGTTGATCATCGTTGATGGTGTTCCGGCTTTCACAGGAGACTATTCGCAGACAAACGCACCAGCTAACCCACTGGCCAGTATCAACCCGAACGATATTGAAACCATAGACGTAGCGAAAGATGCCGCTGCAACGGCAATTTATGGTAGCCGTGCTGCCAATGGCGTGGTCTTCATCACCACCAAACGGGGTAAGTCAGGGGCGGTTAAAGTAAATTACGACGGCTGGGTTGGCTTTTCAGACGCGTATCGATTACCATCGCTGTTGAACGCACAGGAGTATATTAATTTCAAAACGCAGGCCGTAGCCAATAACCCAACAGCCAGCGCGATCAAGTATACTCAGATAAACGATGCAAACGGCAACCCTATCGACACGAAATGGTATGACAAGGTTTATCGGCAGGGAGTTTCTCACAGCCATAACGTAAACATTTCCGGTGGCTCTGAAAAAACCAACTATTACTTCTCGGTTGGTTATTCGAATCAGCAGGGTATTCTGAAGAAAAATGATTTTCAGCGGATCAATACCCTGTTCAACATGGACAGCAAGCTCAGCAAGCTATTTACGGTCGGCGGTAAAATTTCTTATTCGAATGAGAAAAACCTGTCGGCAACTTCCTCCGGCTCGCTGTATGGTGAAGCGTACAATACCGGTGGCCTTGGGCGTCTGGCCATTGTACTTCCCCCCATCATTTCGCCTTATAACAATGATGGCTCGTACAATACGAACGGGGCTGCTATCGGGTCGTCGAACATCAGCGGCATAAGCTCATTGTCTTATTACAACCCAGTCGTTACGCTGGATAATAACCGGTCTAACTCTGAAAGCAATCATATCCAGGCTAACGTCTATGCGCAGTTTAAGCCTCTGGACTGGATTACCCTGAGAAGCACCTACGGTATCGATTACCTGCTGGTCAACAATGACCTTTTCTGGTCGCCCAAAGGTGGAGATGGGTATAGCTACAGCGGCTATGGCAGCGCCATTTCTGGCACCTACAAAACCTGGGTGTTGACCAATACAGCGCAGTTCGACCGGACTTTCGGGGGTAGCCATAATGTAAGCTTACTGGTCGGCCAGGAGCAGCAACGGCGCACCTCAAATGCGTATGGGATCAATCGCCAGGGTTTGTCGGACGATGCTTACACACAAATTCAGGCAGGCTGGGTGACCAATAACGCTACGGGTATGACCTATGGCGAGAACTATTTGTTATCTGGTTTTGGCCGACTGAACTATAACTATAAAGAAAAATACTTCCTGAGCGGTAACGTTCGTCAGGATGAATATTCCGCACTGGGTGAGAAGAAGGGCGTTTTCTGGGGCGCATCGGCAGGCTGGGAAATTGCTCAGGAAGGCTTCTGGAAAGCAGCTCATCTCGACAATGTGTTCAGCAGCTTTAAAGTACGGGGTAGCTACGGTAAAGTAGGTAACATTGGTGGTATCGGCGACTATACCCCCTACTCTACCTATGCTTCTGGCTTATATGGGGGCGCTTCTACGCTGTATTTCTCTAACGTAGGTAACCCCAATCTGAAATGGGAAACCAGCCTGAAGACCGATGTCGGCTTTAATTTCGGTTTGTTCAACGATCGGATCACGGGTGAGTTCGCCTGGTATAAAAACGACATCAACAACCTGATCCTGTACGTAGCACAGGCTTCATCGACCGGTCTGCCTACCAACCCTCCTCAGAACGTAGGGACGATGTATAATAAAGGGGTAGAGTTTTCGCTGAACGCCCGGGTGATCAACACCAAGGATTTCCAGTGGAATTCTAACTTCAACATCACCTTCAACAAAAACGAGGTTACTTCGTTGGCTCCCGGCCTGAACGTCATTCAAACAGGTATTGGTGGCGGCACGAGCGAAACAGTAAACCAAACTGCTCCTGGGTATTCATTGGGCCAACTTTGGGTAATTCGTACAAACGGCGTTGATCCATCAACCGGAAAGCGGATTTTTGTCAACTCGCAGGGCCAGAACGTATATTATCAATACTACGCGCCAACGGGTCAGTCTCAGTACTCAACTACGCCTGATGGTACGACAAAATATGTAAGCCCAACGGGTGGATCGGCTATTACGCAGGCCGCAGATGGGGTCATGTATGCCAACGTACTACCGAAGCAATACGGTGGCTGGGATAACACGTTCAAGTATAAAAACTTCGACCTGAGCGTTCTGCTTACGTACCAATTAGGCTTCTACGTGTATTACGGAACCAATGCTGGTCTGCATGATCAACGCTGGTGGAACAATGCCAGCGATGTCCTGACGGATGCCTGGCAGAAAGAAGGTGATAGCGGCAAGAAGTACGCGAAGCCTGTTTATGGCGATAACGTGTCAAACGGTTCTGCCATGCCGCTGGATATCAACGTCTTCAGAGGGGATTTCCTGAGACTGAGAACCCTGTCGCTGGGCTATACGCTGCCTGCGTCGCTAACGTCGAAGGCCAAGATCAGCAACCTGCGGGTTTACGTAAGTGGCCAGAATCTGGGGCTTATCACCAAATACCCTGGTCCGGATCCAGAAGTATCGTCGAACGGAGCCAGCAGCAATAACAGTACTTCGTCACAAGGTGTCGACAGAAACACAATCGGTAACGCACGTACGATTACAGTTGGCTTACGCGCCGGTTTTTAATGCCTTTCATCAAAGATTCTATGAAAAAGAAAATAATATATTCGGCCGCCTTATGCGCACTTAGCTGGGGCTTCAGTGGCTGTAATCGGGATCTGCTCAGTCCAATTCCGCAAACGTCGGTATCAGATGCATCGGCGTTCAGCACCGTCAGTCGCGTACAAACTCAGTTACTGTCGCTTTATGGATCAGCCAATGCAACCAATATCGGTGGTCTTAAAGACGGTAACTTATATGGAGGTCGCTACGTAGTGTACGGCGATATTCGTGGCGAAGATTTTATCAACGAAACGGGTAACCTAATCACCAACTCTGACGTGTGGGCTGAAAACCCAACCAACAGCGCTACCGCCGTTACGACGCTATGGAATGCCGCTTATCTGACGATCAACAAGTGTAATATCTTTTTGGACGGCATGGCTGCGGGTGGCACCAAAGTAGTAGGAGCCGATTTGGGAAAACAATACGTGGCCGAAGCTAAACTGATTCGTGGCCTGGTTTACTACAGCCTGCTTCAGTACTACGCTCGTCCTTACGCGGATGGCAACGGTAGCAAACCTGGTCTTCCTTTGCGTCTTACCGGCATTAAAGGAGCCGGTCAGTCTGACTTGGCGAGAAGTTCCGTAGCGGATGTGTATACCCAGGTGCTGAAGGACCTCAACGATGCGGAAACGGACTTGCCCTCAAAGTACACGGCGGCTTCCGACAACGTAACCCGTGCTCACAAGAATACGGCGATTGCGCTGAAAACACGCGTTTACCTGAGCATGCAGAACTACGCCAGCGTCATTACGGAGGCCAACAAGATCGTAAGCGCTACGGCTCCATTCTCGTCGCCGTCAAACGTTGCGAACGCATTACAGTCTGATATTACGACTGTCTTCACAACGTATACGACATCGGAATCTATCTTCTCCCTGCCGATGACGACCACAGCGGGTGATTATCCGGGAACGCAGAATCAGTTGGCGTATTATTATTCGCCTACGCCTACCAATGGTGGGGTCGGGAATGGAGAATTTTCGCTGAATCCCAACGGAATTATCGCCAATACGGGATGGAAAGCAACTGATAAACGTCGGTCGTTCATCAAGCAATCGGGTACAACTACCGTTAAGAACTGGCTCAACAAGTACAAGACAGCCAGTCCGTACACAGATTACGTACCCGTAATTCGCTATGCTGAAGTGCTGCTGAATCTGGCTGAAGCTAAAGTGCGTACCAGTAATACCGTCGATGCGCAGGCAGTTGCTTTATTGAATGCCGTGCGGAATCGGTCGGATGCAACGACAACCTTTACCGCAGCCAGCTTTGCCTCGTCTACCGATCTGATCAATGCGATCCTGACAGAACGTCGTATTGAGTTCTTAGGAGAAGGACTACGGAACAACGACCTGATGCGTTTGCTGCAAACCATTCCTGCCAAGGGAACCGCTCAGTCTAAAGCTCCCGCCGATAATGGCTACATCTGGCCAATCCCGGCGTCGGAACTGGCGCTGAATAAGCTTGCTGTCGATAACTAGTCGATAAAATAGCTCAATACAAAAAAGGGTACCTGTCGACAGGTACCCTTTTTTGTTGGTCTAAACGAGCTAAATTGTTTATATCTATGCATAATCATGTCGTTTTCTTATTATAAACGAGAAAGTAAAGTATCGTTAGTAAACACGGCATGCCGAAACGTATCAAGGCAAAAAATAATAATTTTCTGTTATGGGTTCAGACGGCTTGTATTACCTTGCCAAGGGCCTGACTCTCCAGGCTTCTCAATTGTATGAAAAGCGAACGTCAATTTATCGAACCTGACGAAGCAACTGCCGATATTGCTCAAAATCGGCTCGCTTCGCCCGCCATTCAGGTTTCTTCTGAAATCGGGACGCTCAAGCGGCTGCTGATCCATAGTCCCGATCGAGGCCTGGGTAAGGTTGTTCCCTCAAAAGCACAGGACTGGCTGTTCGAAGACATCGTGCACTTGGACATGATGCGCCGGGATGAGTACGACTACTATATAAAGCTTCTGTTATATTTTCTGGACCCAGACGTCATCCGCGGTAAAGTTGCTTCGCTCAGCCCCGGTCAGGATCGCTCGTTCTTCAAACCTGGCCATGCCGATTATTATCGGTCCGATAAGGTCATCGATATTCAGTGGCTATTATCCGACATTCTGGCTGACGAAAGCATTCGTACGCGACTGATTGCCGCTATTTGTGGAATCGAACGCACTTCGTTTCGGACCCAGCAGCACCTGAATCAGTACGACCCAGCGGAACTTGCCAAGATCATGATTTCGGGATCACTGCCCGATCTGACGCTGCTTTTTGCTCCCTTACCGAATTTTATTTTCACGCGCGACATTGGTATTGTCATCAACGACCACATTCTCCTGAATAAACCCGCCAAACTCGCTCGTACCCGCGAAGCGCTGCTGACCCAGTACATTTTTTTCAATCACCCCCTGTTCGCTGACTATCAGGATAAAATCCTTGAAATTCCGGATAACGAACATGCCTTTCTGCTGGCCGACGCCGACGTCAACCGCGACGTTACCCGCTCGACCCTCGAAGGGGGAGATGTCATGATGATTGCCAAACGGCACCTGCTGATCGGGGTTAGCGAACGGACAACACTGTATGCAGCTCAGCAAGTCATGCGGCTCGTATTCAGCAAAAATCTGGTCGAGAAAGTGACGATTATCAAGATTCCCAAAAAACGGGATTACATGCACATCGACACCATCTTTACCCAGGTAAAGCGCAATGTCTGGGTATTGCTGGGTTCATTGGCTCGTACGGGCGATGAGGCCAAAAAACGGGATGTTCTGCATTTTTTCGCGCCGAAAGACCTCTCCGAGGAATTAAAAATTCTTCAGTTTATCAAAGGCCTGGACCACAAGCCGATCGAGATCGAAAACCTTGAAGACCTCCTGACCGATATCAGTACCAACGATCTGGGCGCTACAGAACCTGTGCAATTTATTTACTCCGGCAACAATGAGTTTCCGTTCGGAGCCCGGGAGCAGTGGACCGATTCCTGCAACCTGCTGGCGCTGAAAGACGGGGTTGTGATTGGCTATGACCGCAACGATAAAACCGCCGACGCCTTCAGGGCCGCCGGGTTCGAGGTGATCGGCGCTGCGAAGTTACTAGACCGGTTCGAGCAGAAGCAGTCGTCGCCGGAAACGATTGAAAATACGTTCATTATGCTGCCTTCGGCTGAGCTGTCCAGAGCGCGGGGCGGTTCGCATTGCATGAGTTTACCGCTGCTGCGGCAGGAAATCGTTTAGCCAGGTGCGCTGGTAACAATTTCCTGAATTAAGGCTTTGGTGCTAACTTGCTTCGGTTAAGGACAACTTTCTTTCGACTTTATTCATGCAATCACAGGCTACCTCCCGTCTTCTAATGATTCGTCCGGTTCATTTTGCGTTCAATGAACAGACGGCGGAATCGAATGCGTTTCAGGTTGTCAACCTGGCCGCACCGACAATAGACGCTACCCAGGAAGATGCCCAAAGCGAGTTCGACGAGATGGTTCGGCAGCTTCAGGCAATTGGCGTAGACGTCATGGTGTATGAAGATACACCCGAACCTCACACCCCCGACTCTATTTTCCCGAACAATTGGGTTTCGTTTCATGCCAGCGGCACAGTCGTGCTGTATCCTATGCAGGCTGCAAACCGGCGGCTCGAACGGCGGCAGGACATCATCGACGATCTGGCCAAAACGTTTCACGTCGCCCGCATTATCGATCTGACCCATTTCGAACAGGAAGGGAAATTTCTGGAAGGTACCGGTAGTCTGGTTCTCGATCGGATGAACCGCGTGGCATTTGCCAGTTTGTCGCCCCGTACACATCCTGATGTGCTGGCCGAGTTCGCCCGTCAGACCGGCTACCGGACCGTATCGTTCCGGTCGGCCGATGCCAACGGGCAGGCTATTTACCATACCAATGTGCTGATGTGCATCACCGATACGCTCGCTATTGTCTGCCTCTCGGCCATTACCGATCCCGACGAACGGCTGATGGTTCGCCATGAGCTGGAAGCACTCAATAAGCGGATCGTTGACATTTCGCTGGAACAACTGGCCAGTTTTGCCGGTAATATGCTGATGGTTCTGACCAAAAAAGGCCAGAAAATGCTGGTAATGTCTACCCGTGCTTTCGAATCCCTGACTCCTAAGCAAATCGACATTCTCGACGACTACGCTACCCTCCTGCATTTCGACCTGTCGACCATCGAAAACGCCGGTGGGGGTTCGGCCCGGTGTATGCTGGCAGAGGTTCATCTGCCCAGAAAGTAGAGCGCAACGGGTTACGTCGCATGACCGAGTGGTTTAATTGCTGATTACTGGATACTAGTGCCGGTGAATTGCTGACGCTCATGAGCCGTAAAGGAGTACGGCGCTACTTTTTTTAATTTTTGTTTGCACATACAAATATCGCTTTATACCTTTGTCCTCGAAGTTTGAATACAGAACCTATGACAGAAGAAAAAGCCGTAGCCGTGGCTCATGACGCGAAAACAACAACCCGCTTTAGTGCCTGTTTATTGTTTTCCGCCAATGCCCTGGCGCGGGCCATTACCGCAATCGGTGACGAAGAATTTGGTCGATTTGGTTTATGCTATTCACACGCTTATTTACTGTGTGAAGTGGTCGCTCAGCCAGGAGTAAGTCCTTCTCAATTGAGCGAAACGCTGTATCTGACGCCCTCTACCATCACTCGACTGGTGGAAAAGTTAGAACAGAAACGATTGGTCCGGCGGGAATCGGAAGGTAAAAAAACCCTGATTTACCCAACCACAGAAGGAGAAGCGTTGCAGCCCGAGATTGCCGAAGCCTGGGATCGCGTCGGCGAAAACTATTCTCAGCTTATCGGCGCATCGAATGTATGCCAGTTAACTCAGCAGGTGTTTAAAGCAGCACAAGCTCTGGGCGAAGGGCAGTAAAAAAAATATCCGAAAAATTTGGTTGCACATACAACAAAATTATAGCCATGAAAACGAACGAAGAAACTGTAGGACTCCTGATCGGCAACGCAACCGATACGACAAAAGATATTTGCCGTTCATTGGCTAAAAAAGGAATCTCAGCCATTGTTGTGCAAAAAGAAATAACGGAACCGGAAGTAGACGACGCCCCCCGCCAATGGTCGGGCCAGCCGGGTAAAGATTTGTTTTTCAATGGCTGGAAACTGCTGTTCTAATAGTAGTGTTTCCAGCCGTGCCGACTGCACTTACTAATCATACCGACTGATAAGTAGTAACTTATTACTTGCCGGCTGAGCAACGAATCTTCGTTAGTCATCTCAAAAAGTGCTCCCACCGAGCGCTTTTTTTATGTCGGCGCATTCGTAAAGTCCGTTTGAACTGGCCAGCTTTTCTGTCATCCCGACCCCAGGAGGAATCTTAAGCTTAGTTTATAGGCGATTTTAAAATTCCTCCTGGCGTCGGGATGACAAAGAATAAGCAAACTCTTCTTCGAAAATGATACGCTTAAGTGAGCTCATAGAGACAAAAATGGCGACACCCAACCGGTTGTCGCCATTCTGAAAACCCACTCTATGAGAAATTTTTAGTCTTACCGACCGCTCAGTGGAAACGAATAACCAACCGTCAGTTGACTGCGAATGACCCTGGTGTCGGTATTAAATCCTGTATCGGGGCTACCTAGTGTATACATCCCCCTAGCTTCGACCGTAACATGCCCCGGACCAGCTTTTATAGCAGCTCCAAGTCCTAGCGCTCCTCCAAACGAAAATCGCTCTGTATCAGTGTCGATGGGTGTCTTTTTCCCGTTTGTGCTTTCGCTGGCCAGGTAAGAGGCATACGGCCCAACATTGACGAAGAAGCGATTACCGGCGTAGGTTCCAGACGAAAACTTCACCAGCAACGGTACTTCGATCACATCGGCTGCGCCTTTAATGGATATTCCCGTGAAACTGTCCTCTAGTTTCAGGCCGTAACGGGCGTAATTGATTTCTGGCTGGAACGAAACGGCTCCTGCTCCGAAATTAAAGGTCAGGCCTCCCACAAAACCAGCCGTCGGTTTGAACAAACTTTGTTGTTCTGTAAAAAACGAATACGTTCCGCCCGCCCGAATACCGATCCGGGTTCCCGATGTGCTCGCTTCCGGATACGCCTTAGTAGTGCGACTGGTCGTTGAGCTGCTAGATGAACCACTATAATCGCTGGTACGCCGTTGCGTTTGGGCAGGTGTTGTGACCGGAGCGGTCGTTGCCGGTTTCTTTGTAATACCGTGATACTGATCGTAAAGCTCCTGTTGCCGATTCGTGCTGGTTGTCGACGTGGGGGACGTGGTACTACCACTCGCCTGCGCGAAAGCCAAGCCAGCGGGCAGCAGAATAAGGGCAACTAACGGATAAAACGGTTTCATTGGTCAATAAATTAATAGTGTAAGATTAATCACTAAACGATAATATTCCCTAACATATCTGAGGAAACGGTTATTCAGTTGAGCATACGGCTATTTTTCGGAAACATTTTAAGGGCAAGTTAAGTAGATAAACCATACCTGCCGGTTGCCGATTACTCTGATGGCAAAAGCGGGTTATAGTTTAATCGAGCTGCAGGATCAACCAACTGCAGTAGTCCTTACCAAACAAGTATGAAAACCGAACACCGACGCACAGCGCTTATTACCGGAGCTAATAAAGGAATCGGCAAAGAAATTGCCCGGCAACTGGCCCAGCGCGGATTTGCCGTGTTTATCGGTGCCCGTGACATTACCAAAGGGCGGGAAACCTCCGAGGAGCTTTGTGCGCAGGGCTACGAATCGACATTTATTCAGCTCGACGTAACCGACCCAGTCAGCATTCGGACGGCCTGCGGCACCTTCTCTCAGAAAGCCGATCACCTGGATGTACTTATCAACAATGCGGGTATTCTGGAAGATCACGGCGAAACGATTCTGAACCTGAACGCCGAGATGCTCGATCGAACCCTGAAAGCCAACGTAACCGGTCCGATTCTGGTCACGCAGGATTTTGTGTCGCACCTCCGAAAAAGTCCGCAGGGTGGTCGTATCATCAATGTATCGAGTGGTGCTGGTGCCCTCAAAAACATGAACACCTATGCGCCCGCTTACAGCATCTCCAAAACCGCGCTGAATGCCGTTACGAAGCAATTCGCGGGAGCCTTGCGGGCAGACAACATCAGTGTCAACTGCGTCGATCCGGGTTGGGTACGGTCTGATATGGGTGGCCCGAATGCGAGCCGCTCACTCGAAAAGGGGGCCGAAACGATCGTGTGGCTGGCAGCCGATGCATCCCAGTCGGAAACTGGAAAATTCTGGCATGATCAGCGGGAAGTCGACTGGTAGATCCGGAAGCGGATAATAAACCAGACGGTGTCAACTTTTAACGACCCGATTTTGTTACCCTATCGGGTCAGATACTGTTTCGTCTGTTATCTTTGCGGCTTCATTTAGCCGTCACGCTATATTTCTACTATGTTATCCATCAGTAATTTACAAGCCTTTATTGGCGACAAGCAGATATTGAAAGGTCTTGACCTGGAGGTCAATGCGGGTGAAGTGCACGCGATTATGGGGCCCAATGGCGCTGGTAAGAGCACACTAGCATCGGTGCTGGCAGGTCGCGACGACTACGACGTAACGGGCGGCAGTGTACTATTTCAAGGGAAAAATCTGCTGGAAATGGCTCCGGAAGAACGGGCCGCCGAAGGTATTTTCCTCGCTTTTCAATACCCGGTCGAAATTCCGGGAGTCAGCACAACCAACTTTCTGAAAACCGCGCTCAACGAGATCAGAAAATATCGTGGGCAGGAATCGCTCGACGCCGTGCAGTTCCTGAAGCTGATGAAAGAAAAAATGAAGCTCGTCAACATCGACCAGTCGCTGCTGAGTCGTTCGCTGAACGAAGGCTTTTCGGGAGGAGAGAAAAAACGTAACGAGATTTTCCAGATGGCCATGCTCGAACCGAAACTGGCAATTCTGGATGAAACCGACTCGGGTCTGGACATCGACGCGCTACGGATCGTGGCCGACGGGGTCAATCAGCTTCGCTCGCCGGAGCGGGCCACGATTGTTGTAACGCACTACCAGCGGCTGCTGGATTACATCGTTCCGGATTACGTTCACGTGCTCTACAAAGGCCGTATTGTCAAGTCGGGCCCCAAAGAGCTGGCGCTGGAGCTGGAAGAAAAAGGGTATGACTGGATCAGAGCCGAAGCGGCATAATTCAATGAAACGTAAGGAATAAAGACTATCCTGCTCTATATTCTTCACGTTTCATTCTTCATTCTTCACTGAAAAAAGATGACTCCTTCTTACGCATCTTACAACGATTTTAAAAACCAGTTGCTGGCGGCTTTTCGGGACAACGAAGAGCGGATGAACGGCGAGCGGAAAGCCCCCTTTCATCAGCGTCGGCGTGCGGCTCTGAAACAGTTCGATCTGCTTGGCTTTCCGACCATTCGGCACGAAGAATGGAAATATTCGAATGTAAACGGGCTTCTGAAAGAATCGTTTGAACTCGACGAAACGACCACGTTGACCCCGGAAGATCTGGCTCCGCTGGAGATTCCGAATCTGGACGGAAATATTCTTTATTTCGTCAATGGCCGCTTTCATCCCGAACTTTCCCGGATTGTTAGCCCCGCCAGCCAGGTTCAGATTACCAGTTTTGCCGAAGCGATCAAGACCGATCCTGAGTTTATTGACGCCCATTTTGCGCATTATGCCGATTATCAGGACAATGCGTTTACGGCACTGAATACAGCAATGGCCAGCGATGGCGTGATCGTTCGCGTACCGGCCAATACGGTAGTCGAACAGCCAATTATTCTGCGCTTCATTACCGACGCCCGGCAGAAAAACAACTCATCGCAGCCCCGAAATCTGATTACCGTCGGCCAAAATGCCGAAGTAATGATGGCCGAGTCGTACCGGACTCTTGGCGAGCAGGCAAGTTTTGTAAATGTGGTAACGGAGATTGTGCTTAGCCGCGACGCCCGGATGCAATACTACAAAGTGCAGAATGAAACCGAAAAAGCGTACCACATCGGTACCACGCAGGTCAGCCAGTCGGACAATAGTCATTTTTATTCAGCAACGGTCACGTTGAACGGCAACTTCGTTCGCAACAACCTGAACATCGTGCTGAATGGACAGCATGCCGAAGCGTTTATGTACGGGTTATACATGCCCAACGGTCGACAGCATGTCGACAATCATACGCTGGTCGATCATGCGATGCCGAATTCGTACAGCAATGAACTGTACAAGGGTATTCTGGACGACAACAGCACGGGCGTGTTCAACGGGAAGATTTTCGTGCGGCCCGACGCTCAGAAAACCAATGCCTACCAGTCGTGCAAAAACGTGGTACTGTCGCCGGGCGCTTCGATGAACACCAAGCCTCAGCTGGAAATTTTTGCCGACGACGTCAAATGTTCGCATGGCACCACTACGGGTCAGTTGAACGACGAAGCGCTGTTCTACATGCGCTCGCGTGGCATTCCGAAAGACGACGCCCGGACCCTACTGCTCTATGCCTTCTCGCAGGATGTTCTGAGTCAGATTAAAATTCAGCCTATTCGTGAATACCTGGAACGGGTGGTTACGGAGAAACTGACCAAATAAACAAGTGTATCGACTAGGCTGACTCGGTCGGTTAAACAGTTTTCGTGGCTGTTTAGCCGACCGAGTCACTTTTATTGGCCGACGAAGTATCTTGCAGCCAATGCGACTATCCGGACTACTTTTCTGGGCTCTTGTTGTGGCGACTACCGTAGCGTCGGCGCAACGCATACAGTTTACTTTCGAAGGCGATTCGACCACGATTCCACTCGGCATAGACAGCCTCCGTGGTATTTCGGGTCTCGATATCATCCCGGCCTCCGGCGAATGGCATCTCGTCAGCGACCGGGGTCGGCATTTTGTCTTCAGCGATATCCATAGTCTCCTCGACCTGGGCAATAGCCGGCACCTGAAGTCGGTCGAACGGACGCCTTTCTGGCTGGAAAGTATTCGCTACGATTCTCGCACCGGCACCTATTTCTGGACCGATGAGCATGAGTTTGTAACCTCCTTATGGGCGGGTAAATCGATTAACGACAGCGCCCGCCAGGTGCTGCTGAAAATGCCGTTGCCTGGCTCAAACAAAGGCCTGGAAGGATTGGCGCTTACGGCATCGGGCGCGCTCTGGGTAGCTCCCGAAGCGGGCTGGGAAGGCCAGACCCGGATGCAGCAGGATACCATTTCATTTTACCGCTACCCTGCTCCTCTTGCGTCTGATCCCGCGGTGGAACGCTTTGCCTATCCGATTAAACGCTGCTTTTTTGCGCAGGGCGAAGAACGACTGAATGGTATTTCCGAAATTCTGGCCATCGATGAGTCGCAGCTGCTAGTGCTGGAGCGGTGCTACGATGCCAAACAGAAACAGGTAACGGCCAGCCTGTATGTAGCCACACTGGATGAAAAAACGCACACGTTGACTAAAGAGCTGGCGTTCGATTTTACCCGGCAATTTCCCGGCGTCGTTTGCAATCTGGAAGCCATGGCCTGGGCCGATGAGCAGCGAAAAACACTGGTCCTGATCGCCGACGATAACTTCCGAAGCAACCGAACTCTCCGGAATCAGGTAATTATGCTTCACCGACGCTAGGGCCGAACCTAATGGCCTTCCGTTGCTGTTTTACTAATGACTCTTGGGCAAAAATGCCTTCAATTGCCTCTTCTTAGTACGAATACACTATGCAATCAGCGATAGAAATGCCCCTTGACATTCAGAAAATTCGTCAGGATTTTCCCATACTCGATCAGGAAATAAACGGTCGGAAATTAGTTTATTTAGACAATGCAGCTACCAATCAGAAGCCTTTACCGGTCATTCACGCGCTGACCCGCTATTATGAGGGGTATAATGCAAATATACACCGGGGTATTCACCACCTGGCCGAGCAGGCTACGGCAGCTTTCGAAGCTTCGCGCCGGGCAATCCAGGCATTTCTGAATGCCAGACACTGGCAGGAGATCATTTTTACGTATGGCACGACAGACGGCATCAATCTGGTCGCTCAGTCGTACGGTCGCCGGTTTCTAAAGGAAGGGGATGAGATCATCATCTCGACTATGGAACACCATTCGAACATTGTTCCCTGGCAGATGCTCTGCGAAGAAAAAGGCTGCGTGCTCAAGGTTATTCCGGTCGACGACAATGGTGAACTGATTCTGGAAGAATACGAAAACTTGCTATCAGAGCGTACTAAGTTCGTTTCGTGTGTGCATGTCTCAAATTCGCTGGGCACGATCAATCCGGTCAAAACCATTATCGACAAAGCCCACGAAGTTGGGGCTGTAGTCCTGATCGACGGTGCGCAGGCCAGCTCTCACCTGGACCTCGACGTACATGCGCTCGATGCCGACTTCTACGTGTTATCGGCGCATAAACTCTATGGCCCAACGGGCATGGGGGTTCTGTACGGTAAAAAGGCGATTCTGGACGCAATGCCACCCTACCGGGGCGGGGGCGAAATGATCAAGGAAGTCACATTCGAGAAAACTACCTACAACGACCTTCCCTACAAGTTCGAAGCAGGGACGCCCAATATCGCCGATGTCATAGCGGTGAAGACGGCGCTGGAGTATATGGCCGGCTTAGGAAAGGAAAATATTGCCGCTCATGAAAACGATCTGCTTCAGTACGCTACCGAGCAGTTAAGCGAATTGGATGGTCTGCGGATTGTGGGGCAGGCAAAGCATAAAATTGGTGTGATTTCCTTCGTCATGGAAGGCATTCACCATCAGGATATTGGCGTGATTCTGGACCAGCAGGGCATTGCCGTTCGAACGGGTCATCACTGCACCATGCCGCTGATGCAGCGCTTCGGTATTGCCGGAACTACGCGCGCTTCGTTTGCAGTTTATAACACCAGAGACGAAGTTGACCGACTCGTTCAGGGACTACGCCGGGTCCAGAAAATGATGCTCTGATCCAGTAAAACCGTACAGACCAAATTATGGAACCAGCAGAGACGTTGTTGAATAAGAGTCAGGTAATCGAAAGTTTCGGGAACTTACCAGATCAGGTAACGGCAGATCAGCTTATCGAGCGGATCTTATTTATACGCCTGATAAATGAGCGACTTCAGGAAGTAGAAAGAAGCTCGGGAACCCCGCACGAAGATTTTATGCGTGAATTTAATGATTATAAAGCTCAAAAAAGAGCTGAAAAATAGGGTAGTTATTATGACGCTCATCTGGTACGACAGTGCGAAGGAAGATGTCAGAAAAGCTTATAGCAATTATTACGATTATTCCCCTGTTCTAGCAGAAGACTGGTCGGATGATTTAGACAGAAAAATTGCCCTATTGATGACATTTCCCGAGATGGGACGCATAGTACCTGACTTCGAAATTAGTTTTATTCGTGAAGTATTTGTCCGGAATTACCGCTTGGTTTATCAATATCAGGAGGAAACACTCCGGATTTTAGCTGTTCGGCCAATGGGGCAACCTCTCGGCAAAATTTGAGAAAATGACAATTAACGAAAAGCAGGACGAGATCATCGACGAGTTTGACCTGTTCGAGGATCAGCTCGATAAGACGCAGTACATTATCGATCTGGGCAAAAAGCTACCGCCTATGCCCGAATCCAAACGAACTGACGAACACCGGATTGTGGGTTGTCAGTCGAAGGTGTGGGTCGATGCCGAAATGAAGGGCGACAGGCTCTATTTCTATGGAGATAGTGAACCTACGGCTCAGATTTCCAAAGGATTGGTTGGCCTACTGATTCGGGTCCTGTCGGGCGAAAAACCCGAAGACATCGCGGCTGCTGACCTGTACTTTATTCCCCGCGTCGGTATGGGTAACCTGATTACTTCCCTGCGGGCGGGCGGCCTGGCTTCGATGATCGAACGCATGAAAGCCTACGGCCGGGCCTATTCAGGTCAGACGGCTTAATTTTTTCAATTTTCGTCCCCGCAAAGGAATCTTAGGTGGGGGCACTTTTGTTTTATGGGGCAGAACCGGGTTGCCGGCGCTGCCACAAACTAAGGCAATGACAGACGAAGAATTAAAAGAACAGGTAGTACTGGCCCTTAAAGGCGTATATGATCCCGAAATTCCGGTAGATGTGTACGAGCTTGGGCTTATCTACGACATCAAAATATTTCCGGTTAACAACGTCTATATTTTGATGACGCTGACCTCGCCCTCCTGTCCATCGGCCGGTTCGATCCCCGCAGAAATCGAGGAAAAAGTACGGGCTATCGAAGGCGTCAATGACGTAAGCGTTGAACTGACTTTCGACCCGCCCTATTCGACCGAATTGATGTCGGAAGTAGCGAAACTGGAACTTGGATTTATGTAAAAAATAAGTTGTTAGTAGTTAGTCGAGAGTTGTCAGTATAAAACAACTGCCTCGCTCGACTAACTACTAACAACTCTCGACTAACTACTAATTATTATGTATCCTCCTCATTTGCTTGTCCCGATGCGGGAAGACCTGACGAGCGTTGGGTTTGAAGAACTTACCACTGCCGATGCGGTGGTCAACACCATGGAAAACACCGAAGGCACCATGCTGGTTGTGGTAAACTCGGTATGTGGCTGCGCAGCGGGTGCAGCTCGTCCGGGTGTAAAAGCAGCCTTAGCTGCCAGCCCGGTGAAGCCCGACAAAATGGTGACCGTTTTTGCGGGTGGTGACCTGGACGCAACGGCGAAAATGCGGGAATACCTGCTTCCCTACCCTCCTTCGTCGCCTGCCATTGGCATTTTCAAAGATGGTGAGCTGGTTCACTTTATCGAGCGGCATCATATCGAAGGACGGTCGGCACAGATGATCGCACAGCACCTGGAAATGGCGCTGGAAGAATTCTGTACACCTGCCAACGCATAAGGGTAAAATCAAAGCTGCGGCTTTGGGAGTGAAGCTATTTGCTCACACTCCCAAAGCCGCAGCTTTGATTTTGCAGATAGTTAGGTTACCGCAAATACCTTCGCCAGCAAACGCGACAGCGGTAACAGACAAAACACCAGCAGCGCCAGCGGAAATGACGCAAACGCGGCTACCCAGGCCGCGTTCATGACAATGAGCGCCAGTACACCCGCCCGCACGGCCAGACCAATGTTTCGGCCAACCGGCTCCCTCACAGCCCGCCAGAGTGGTGGAAAAATATAATAGCCGAACAGAATTAGAAACGGCAACGCTGTTCCCAGCTGTTGCTGGCGTTGTGCAAGAGCGGCTACGCATCCAATCACGAGCGCATAGAGCAGCCCGGCCGCGCGCAGGGTTGTCGGACTGCCGCCGTGTACTTCGCCCCGACTGATCATCGTGATGGCGGCAATGTAGGCAATCGGTACCAACCCAATCCACGCCCAGGGCATCACCTGATCAGGCAAAATACTAACGCCCAGCAGTAGGTTCAGTCCCCGGCACAGGCCCATGTTCACCGGTCCCAGCCAGTTGTGATGCTTCCCAAACCGGTCGTAAACGAGCGATGCGACAGCAATACCCACGGCCAGCAAACCAGCGGTCTGATTGACTATAAATGAGGCACCTATACCGCCCGCCAATAAAAGTGAACCGAGTAGGGTAGCCTGACTTTTACTGATTATACCGCTCGGTATCGGTCGTTCGGGCCGTTCGACGGCATCCAGCTCCGCATCGAAGACATCGTTGAATACCACCCCACCTCCGTACAAACAAACTGTGGCCAGGCTAAGCCAGCCTACCGAAGCAGCAGACGGATCGGGCAGGCTGAAATAACCCGCAATAGCCATACCTGCCAGCACATCGGCAATCGCGGTCACCAGATTAGCCGGGCGGGTAAGAGAAAGAAGCGCCTTTATCATAATGAATAATGAATAATGGATGATGAACAACGAATAATGCAGAATAGTACCAGCCTACAGTTATTATTCACTGTTCATTATCCATTATTCATTTTATAATCGTTGATTCCTTGTCTACCCGCGGTGCCTGGCCACCTCGAAGTACCGAGCTGCCGTTATAGCGCTGGCTCTGGTCGATGCCCATCGGCTGCGTCAGATCGTCCAGACTTAACTGACCACTTTGCGCAAAGGCCGTTACGGCATTGGTAAATGTCACCAGCCGAATGGCTTCGTCCGAAATACCGTGTTGTTTCATCAAAGCAGCCGTTTTCGGAACGGCCAGCGGGTCGCTGATGCCCCAGTCGGCGGCCGAGTTGATCATAATACGCTCCGGTCCGTATTGCTTTACAATTTCCACCATGCGTTCATTGCCCATCTTGGTGAAGGGGTAAATTGTAAAGCCTGCCCAGAAGCCCCGGTCCAGTACTTCGCGTACGGTTTCTTCGTTGTTGTGATCGACAATGACCATACCCGGATCGATGCCATGTTCAAGAGCAATATCCATACTGCGGCTTGTTCCCTGCTTTTTATCGCGGTGGGGCGTATGGATTTGTACGGGCAGATTGGCTTCTTTAGCCAGTTCCAGTTGCGCCCGATAGTATTTGTCTTCCGCGGCTGTCTGATCATCGAAGCCGATTTCGCCCACGCCAACTACGCCTTCTTTGTAAATGAATAAAGGCAGGATTTCCATAACCTGCTCAGCCAGTTCTTCCTGGTTGGCTTCTTTTGAGTTTAGCCCGATCGTGCAATAGTGCCGGATACCGAACTGGGATGCCCGAAACCGCTCCCACCCGACCAGACTGGCGAAATAATCCCGGAACGAATCGACGCCCGTACGAGGCTGCCCCAGCCAGAAAGCCGGTTCGATCAGGGCTACGACACCGGCGTCGGCCATCGCCTGGTAATCGTCAGTCGTGCGGGAGGTCATGTGAACGTGCATGTCGAAGAACGACATACCCCGAATTGAATCCATAAAATCCATATTTCTTCAGCATTAAGTGGGTCGATACACGCGGTAATTCGTCAACAAAGTTCTCAAAAATCCAGCTCGACCCCTACCCTTTTTAGTTAGATTTTAATTGTGATTACGCAAACTTCGCTGTGATCTATTCGTTTTATAGTTAGTACAACAACAAATCAACCATGCATATGCTTCATCATCTCAGGTTAGGAAAAGGGGGCCTTTGGGCGATCCTACTGCTAACGATCGGCGGAACCCTGACCGCCTGTCGCGAGAATGCCATCAATGATCTAAGCCCGGCGGATAGTCCCGTTTATATCACGAACTATGACCGTTCGATCAACTTCGGTCAGTATAAAACGTTTAGCCTGCCCGATTCGGTCATCGTTCAGTCTAACGATAGTTACGCAGCCGTTAAAACCAGCGTATCTGACCGGTTCGTTTCGAATGTAGCTTCGGCCATGACCACCAATGGCTTCAGACGCGCGAGCAAAGGCGATTCGGCTGATCTGGGTATCGCTATCATCCGGGTCAACAACCAGTATACGGGCATTGCCAGCAACCCTTATTCGTATTATTCGAATTATTGGGGGTATGGCGGCTACGGCGGATTAGGTGGACTGGGCGGTTATTATCCGTATTACCCAAGCTACTACACCTATCAGGTAACGGACCAGTACTGGGAAATCCAGATTGTGGATCTAAAAAACAGACCTCAGGCCACTACCGGCAACAACCAGCAGTCGCTGAACGTCATTTTCGACGCTACGATCCGCGGGACAGACATTACCGACCCGCAGTCTGTCGACGCAGCAACCAGCGCTATTTTTAATCAATCGCCTTACTTACGGGCAACTGAATAAGCCATTATGAAATCGATCATAGGAGTCCTTGCGTTTATGGCCTTAACCACAACGGCCTGGGCGCAATATCGAAACGACAATTCGGGTGATGACCTGTTTCAGTCACCCTACAATGAATACGTCACCTTCAATATATCGGCCCGTTACGGAGTGGCTTTTCCGATGGGCGGTCAGCAGGGATACATTGACCGGATGTCGCCTACTAACTTTGCGCTGGAAGGCGAATGGCTCTTTCCAAAGCGGTTCTCGATTGGCCTGAAAACCGGTTATCAGTACAACAAGCAACGACTGGGGCGCTCGGTTTATAACTACGTGGATGGCAACACCGGACAGGATATTTCGGCGGTACAAACCCGAACCCTGTCGGTTATTCCGGCTATGGTGTCACTCTCGTACTATTTTGCGGATAATGCGGCTGCTATCCGACCTTATGTTCAGTTCGCTGGTGGTGGTGCTTTCATCGATTACACCAATTATTTTGGCACGCTGGCCGATCAGAAAAATGGCTTCAAAGGGGCAATTGCTCCCGCTATTGGGGTAAAATACTACGGCCGACGCGAGCAGGGCTTCGGCGCCGAAATTCAGGCGCAGTACCAGAACGTGTTCTTCAATTACGATCTGCTCAAAAACAGCAGCCCATCGCTGATGATTTCGGCCGGGATTGCGTACCGATTCTATTAGTAACGTGGACGGTCGGCCGCACTACTCCTTACATTAACCGCTCGATATTCAGCGGTAAACTACGTCCGGCAGCCCGGCGTTCGGCGGCATAATCCGCCAGCGTCTGGGCCAGCCGGGCGTTTTTGCGTTCATCCAGACCGCTGATCTGTGTGATGTCCTTATCCGTAAAAAACGCTTTCAGCACCAGTTGATTCCAGGCTGCTTCATCGAAATAATCCATCGGGTACGGATTATGCAGCATAATGGCCGACTGCACATCGGCAATGTTGTTTCGAATCCCTTCCGTTGCCTGAAACCGCCACGCTTCCGGATAAGCCAGCACCGGTAAAGCGGAGTACAAAGCAACCAGTTCGTTGAGTTCGCCCGCCTTAAACAGCTGCGAGATGGTTTGAGTATACGTCGGCTGGTCGTCGATCGGGAGTTGCAGCAGCCACCACACCCGCGCTAGCCGGTCGAGCGTCCAGCCCGTCACGGTAAAGCCCGGTCGGATTCGTTCGATGGCAAACGCCATATCCGTCGGCACCTCAATAGGTTGTTTTCCGACAAAGCGTGGAATAGCCGTAAATACCCGGTAGAAGGTGGCCGTTTGTGGGTTAGCCTGAAACGCATCGGCCTGCTGACGGAGATAGCCGACCGCTTTTTCGGAATTGGCCTGCTGTTCGATCAAATAAAACAGCGTCTGGCTCATCTGAGAAATATTCATGCTGCAAAAGTACCAGAAGAAACTATTACTCTCAGGGCTTTTGCGGATAGCCGTGCTACGGTTTCTGCCACTGCTTCAATGAACGTGGCAGGGCTATCCGCAAAAGCCCTGACTCTTTCTATTCAAAAACACATTAGGCTATTGCTATACTCACCTTTATAAAGTTCAGGTTCGCTATTTTGTGATGAAAAAAACGCTACTCGTTGCGCTTCTTGGGCTCATACAGCACTTTGTTTTCGCTCAACCAAACACCAGTTACGTCTGGTGGAATCCGGTTCAGACAGACATGGCCGTAATCGAAGGCCAGGGCTGGTCAGGAAAAAGCCTGCAAAGTCCATACGACAGGCTCCCCGCTCAGGCCGAAAAAACCGTCCGTAGCCCGGTCTGGAACTTGTCGCACAACGGAGCCGGACTGATGATCCGATTCCGGGCCAGCACCGATCAGGTAGTCGTTCGGTATGCGGTTACAGGCAAGCAGGCTCTCCCACATATGCCCGCAACGGGAGTCAGCGGCATCGATCTGTACGCCGGCAATAGCGACGGCGACTGGCTTTGGTGCGCGGGCAAGTACACCTTCGGCGACACGATTCAGTATCAGTTTGCAAACCTCGAAGCCAACGACAGCTATCATCAGAAAGGGCGCGAGTACCGGCTGTATCTTCCGCTTTATAACTCCGTTAAATGGCTGGAAATTGGTGTTCCCACTGGCGTGACCTTAACTCCCTTGCCCGTTCGGGCCGATAAACCCATTGTGGTCTACGGTACATCCATTGCCCAGGGAGCCTGTGCTTCGCGGCCGGGCATGGCCTGGCCCGCTATTCTGAGTCGCAAATTAGATCGGCCGCTCATTAACCTGGGTTTTTCGGGCAACGGACGGCTGGAAAAGGAAATCGTTACCCTATTGCCGGAACTGGACGCAAAGCTGTACGTGCTGGACTGCCTGCCTAATTTAGTTGCCACGGTCGGCATCAAACCCGATTCGATAAAATTCCGGATCATCGAATCGGTAAAAACGCTTCGCCAGAAACGTCCGGAAACGCCTATCCTTTTGGTCGAACATGCGGGCTACAGCGAGGGCAGTATCAACCCCACCCGGCGGCAGTTATATACTGATGTCAACGTACTGATGCAGCAGGCTTTTGCGCAGTTGAAGAGCGAGGGCATCCAGAAAATTTACCTACTGCCGAAATCAGCCATCAATCTGGATACCGATGCAACGGTCGACGGGACACATCCGACGGATCTGGGCATGCAGCAATACGCCGACGCCTACGAACGCATCATTCGTACGATTCTAGCCGAACCAGTTGGCGACATTTCGACAACGAAGCCCCGAACACAGTACCGAGATGCCCGCGTCTACGACTGGGAAACCCGCCACCGCCATATTATGGCCCGCCTGAAAAGCAAACCCCCACGCATCGTTTTTTTCGGCAATTCGATTACGCACTTTTGGGGTGGCGAATCGACCGGGGCAACCGTACGCGGTTCGGATAGCTGGAATGCGATTATGGAGCCGCTGGGAACGGCAAATCTGGGGTACGGTTGGGACCGCATCGAAAATGTGTTGTGGCGGGTCTATCACGGCGAACTGGACGATTATTCGCCCGCTCAGATTGTCCTTATGATCGGCACCAACAACCTTCAGTTCAATACGGACGCTGAAATCAGTAGCGGGCTCGCGTTTCTGGTCCGGGCCATGCAAACCAGACAGCCTAAGGCGGATATTTTGATGATTGGCATATTACCCCGCCGAAATGAAGAGGCCCGAATTGCCGCGCTCAACCAGAAAATCGCCCAGACGGCCGGTGAGCTAAACGTTACGTTTATCCAGCCGGGTACAGTCTTCCTGAAGGCTGATGGAAAAATCGATGAATCATTATTTGGCGATGGGTTGCATCCCAACGCAGAGGGCTATCGTCAGTTCGTAACCAAACTTCAACCATACCTGAAAGCTGCAGAACCGACACCCGTTTCGAAACGCAGGAAATAGTCCGACAGGATGAACAGGATTTTCATTACAAGCCTGTCCAGGGTTTCAAATTTAATAAGTACTTAACTGCTGGTCAGAGTGTGAGTTTGTCATTCCGACCGGTCCGCCGGTGCGGAATGACAAACTCACTTTTCAAATTCCTAAACACTTTCTACTCATCCTGTAAATTCTGTCGAAATAAACTCTACCCCTTACTTCTTCGCTTTCGGATGAGCCTGGTCGTAGGTTTTCTTGAGTTGTTCGAGGCTGGTGTGCGTATAGATTTGGGTGGCAGCCAGGCTGGTATGCCCCAGCAGATCCTTGATGGCATTCAGGTCGGCACCCCGGTTGAGCAGATGCGTCGCGAATGTATGACGCAATACGTGCGGGCTTTTCTTTTCAAGGGTCGTCACCAGCGTCAGGTGGCGCTTCACAATTCGCTGAATCAGAACCGGGTAAGCCGGAACGCCCTTGTCGCTCACCAGCAGATAAACCGCGTCTGCCTGCCCGGCAAAGGCCTCTTCTTTTAGCCGGATGTATTGCTGTACCAGTTCGAAGAGCGGTTGCGTCAACGGCACGATTCGGTGCTTATTCCGCTTACCCAGCACGATAATCGTTTTTTCGTACAGGTTCACGTCGGTCGTTTTCAGGCCCGTTAGCTCACTCAGGCGGATGCCCGTTCCGTACAAAAGCTCAAGCACCAGCTTGTCGCGGACACCCTCGAACGTGTCAGGAAACTCGACATCGTTCAGAAGCATTTCCATCGGTTTTTCCTCGACATATTGCGGCAGTTTTTTACTGACTTTCATTGCCTGAATCTTTGTCATCGGATCAATCTGGATGACCTTCCGGCGCAACAGAAATTCGTAAAACGCACGCAACGTCGCAATCTTGCGGTTAATGGACGATTTATCCAGCCCCGCTTCAACCAGGCTCACAATCCACGACCGGATGTGCCGGAAGTCAGCCCCCTCGGGCTGCTCCACCCTGCATTCGGCGGCCAGAAACGTACTGAACTGCTCCAGATCATTCGTATAAGCCGTCAGCGTATGATGACTCAGGCGCTTTTCGTAGCGAATATGCTGAAGGAAGTCAGAACCGGAATTCATGGGATTTTATTGATTACGATGATTTGTGACGGATGAGCTACCTCAATTGATTCTGCCAGGTTTCGGTCGTATCACTAACAAGTTTACTAAGATTTGCGGAATCAGGGTAATTCGGCCATTAATTTGGTCGAAGATTTATCTAACCGTTCAGTCTCTCCGGTGATTCCGTAAAATCACAAAAACCCCGGTCATAAAAAAGCAGCAGACATCGCTGCCTGCTGCTTTCTGTGCTGTTTCTTCCAGTACACCAACTGACTGCGCATTCAGTGGCGTATGGCTAGCTGCGGATCACCGGGCGGTCTATTGCTCGGTGTGATTGCCGTACATTCTTTCTTTGTACGTGGCTTTGATAATCTCAGTGCGACGCTTTACCGACGGTTTTTGGAAAGCCGTCCGCGACCGCAACTGCCGCAACACACCCGTCTTTTCGAACTTCTTTTTGAAGCGTTTCAGGGCTTTGTCGATCGACTCGTTGTCTTTTACGTTAATAATAAGCATGTTTAAATATGGTATTTAGCTAAAACCGGACGGCAAAGATAATAGTTTTGCAACTATGAAGCAAGCCATTATCGACTTAGGAACCAATACATTTCACCTGCTCATCGCCGAAAAAACCGGCACTACCTACCAGACTGTTTTTCGGGAAAGCCGCTCCGCCAAAATAGGAAAAGCAGGTATCAATCAGGGCGTGATTACCGAAGAAGGCATTGGTCGGGCGCTAACCGTACTTACCAACTTCCGGCAGGTACTCGATCAGTATGAGGTAGCTCCCGAACAGGTAATCGCTATAGGAACCAGTGCTATCCGGGTAGCCCGGAATCAGCAGGAATTCATCGATAGGGTTCGGCAGGCAACCGGGCTTCAGATTCGGGTTATTTCGGGCGACCAGGAAGCAGACTATATTTATCAGGGTATCCGGGCCGCTGGCGCGCTGGACGACGACATGGCGCTGATCATGGACATCGGCGGGGGCAGCGTCGAGTTCATTCTGGGCAACCAGTCGCGGGTGTTCTGGAAACAAAGTTTTGAGATCGGGGGCCAGCGACTTCTCGAACGCTTCATGACCACCGATCCTATCGGTCCGGGCAGTATCCGGCGGCTTCACGATTATTTCCAGGAACAACTACTGCCCCTGGCAAACGCCATTCATCAGTATCAGCCGACGGTTCTGGTCGGTTCGTCGGGCTCGTTCGATACGCTGGTCGATATGTGGTACATGCACGAACGGGGCCATCTCCCCGACTCTGCACGTCCTACCTTTACACTACCCATCGCTGAATTTTACCGCGCTTACCAGCTGCTGGTTCAGCGCAACCACGACGAGCGCATGCAGATTCCGGGCATGATCGAACTGCGCGTCGACATGATCGTGGTGGCCGTTTGCCTGATCGATTTCGTCCTGAAAACCTACAACATTCCCCAAATCCGAACCTCGACCTTTTCCCTTAAAGAAGGTGTGCTGGCCTCAATCAGTGAATAAGTTGGGCTCAGCATGACTACCTTTGCCGGTGATATCTTCGACCTAATGAAACATTTAAAACTTCTTCTTTTTGTTTTGACTGCGCTGGCCTGGCAGCCATCGCCAGGCCAGACGACCCTGAGTTCTACGGCCGCCAAAACCACCTACGCCAATCCCTTGCCGGTCCAGCTCGGTGACCCGTACATGCTCCATACGCAGGGTATGTACTATATGTATGGCACAGGCGGTGGTGCGGACAAAGGGTTTGTGACCTACTCTTCGAAAGATATGGTCAACTGGAAACCAGAAGGCCAGGTCTATTTTCATAATAACAAAAATGGCTGGAGCGAACCCAACAGCGCCTTTAATGGTGCTTACTGGGCGCCGGAAGTATATGAAGTAAAAGGCAAATATTACCTCTTCTACAGCGCCCAGTGGAAGCATAACCCGACGAAGGAAGTCGAGAATTTCCGGATTGGTGTAGCTGTTGCCGACAAACCGACCGGTCCGTTTATCGACTTGGCCAGCCAACCCCTTTTCGATCCAGGTTACCCAGTGATCGATGCCAATGTCTTTTTCGACACCGACGGCAAAGCCTACCTATATTTCTCGCGGTGCTGCTATAAACATCCGGTCGAGAGCGAAGTAGCCGATCTGGCCCGCAAAAAAGGCTGGTTCAACCAGATTGAGGAAAGCTGGGTGTATGGTGTGCAGCTTAAACCCGATTTATCGGGCGTTATTGGCGAACCGGTTTTAGTACTTCGGCCGCCCGTTTCTCTCAGCGACAAACAGGCCGAATGGGAGAGCCGGTCGGTTATGGCCCGCGAAGTCAACCGGCGCTGGACCGAAGGTTCGGTTACTTTCAAGAAAGACAATATATATTACATCATGTATTCAGCCAACCATTTCGGTGGGCAGTATTACGCCATTGGCTACGCCACAGCCCGCTCGCCCTTAGGTCCGTACCAGAAAGCGGCCAACAATCCGGTTTTGCAGAAAAATACCGACCGGGGCGGCTCTGTGTCGGGCACGGGTCACAACAGCGTGACGTACTCGCCCGATGGTCGGGAAATGTTCTGCGTTTACCACGGCCGAACCGCTAAGACTGGTGATGAACGGGTCGTTTTTATCGACCGCATGCAGGTCGACAAGGGCCGGATTAAAATCCTGGGACCGACTACCACGCCCCAGAAACTTCCCTCGGGCGTTCCGACGACGGTTAGCGGCAAATAACCGCCTACGCTTATAAAAGACTCAGGCACAAGTGTTTATACTATTGACTCTTTGTCCTGCTGACGAAGGAAGCATCTTACAGGCTGTATCCATTAAGATGCTTCCTTCGTCAGCAGGACAAAAGACAGTCACATGTATTTTCTCCGATTTACTTATCGACTGCCAACTCGCTATTCAGCCTACCCTTTCCGGTGGATGGTCGTAGCGGATGCCTGCGCCGATGCCAGAATGGTCAGATCGGCGATGGTAACATTCGCCGGGGCTGTAACTGCGTACACGATGGCATCGGCCACATCGTCGGCCGAAAGCGGAGTGAATCCCTGGTAAACCTTGTCGGCCCGTTCGGTATCTCCCTTGAAGCGCACGACCGAAAATTCGGTCTCAACCGCACCCGGTGCTACATTTGTGACCTTAATGCCGTGTTGCGTCAGGTCGAGCCGCATACCGGTGCTAAGTGCTTCGACGGCCGCTTTGCTGGCACAGTAAACCGCGCCGTTGGCGTACGTCTCCTTACCGGCGATAGAGCTCAGGTTGACGATATGGCCGCTTTGCCGGGTAACCATACCGGGAATAACAGCCTTCGACACATACAGCAGTCCCTGCACATTGCCGTCGATCATCTGATCCCAGTCGGATACATCGCCGTCCTGAATGGGAGCCAGACCATGTGCGTTACCGGCGTTATTAATCAGAATATCGATAGCCCGCCATTCTTCGGGCAGTGTGTTGATGGATTCGTAGACTTCCACCCAATTCCGAACGTCGAAATTAAGCGTGGTGACGTCGGTCTTCGAACTAAACTGCTGCTCCAGTTCATCGAGTCGCTCCTGTCGGCGACCACAGAGAATCAGACGAAATTCGAGATCAGCAAAGGCTTCGGCGGTGGCGCGGCCAATACCAGAAGTTGCGCCAGTGATCAGTGCAATACGGGACATAATATCAGGAAGTAGTTTCGCAAAGATAAATAGGTTGCCAATGGTTTTTTGTTTATCGAGGCTCTGTCTGGCCTAATTGGCCAAAAGGTTGATTTACCCATAATTCCGCCCGAGTCCTAAGGAACCAATACGGATATAATTGTATTTTTAAGAGAGTAAGACAGCTTTATTCAACTGCTTTGCCTATACATGAATCATTTGCATCAGGCGTTCAGCGTCCGGTTTACGTACAACGTTTTTTTTACCGAACAGCTTTTCGACACCACAAACTCATTGTTTGCCGATTTTCTCGCGCAACAAACAACCGATGAAACCCGGAAGAAGCTGCTGTTTGTCATCGACTCGGGAGTGGCAAAGGCGCATCCCGACTTACTCGACGGTATAAAAGCTTATTTTTCACAGCACGCGGCCCACGTTGAGCTGGTTCCTGATCTGCTGGTTATTCCGGGCGGGGAAATTGCCAAAAACGAGCCTGCTTTTGTGGAAAAAATCGTGGACGCGGTGGATCGTTACGGAATCGATCGCCACTCGTATGTAGCCGCCATTGGCGGTGGATCGGTGCTCGACCTGGTAGGCTACGCAGCCGCTATTTCGCACCGGGGCATTCGCCACATCCGCATTCCGACCACGGTGCTGTCGCAGAATGATTCGGGCGTAGGGGTTAAAAACGGCGTGAATTATCGGGGGAAGAAAAACTTCCTCGGTACGTTCGTTCCACCGGTGGCGGTTTTCAATGACAGCAGTTTCCTGGCCACCCTTGACGACCGGGACTGGCGGGCGGGTATTTCCGAAGCCATTAAAGTAGCGCTGATCAAAGACGCCCCGTTCTTTGAGTGGATCGAAGCCAACGCGCAGGCACTGGCCTCCCGCGATATGGACGCGATGCAATACCTGATCCACCGTTGTGCGCAGATGCATCTGGACCACATTGCGGGCGGGGATCCGTTCGAAATGGGGTCGTCGCGACCACTGGATTTTGGGCACTGGAGCGCTCACAAGCTCGAACAACTTACCAACTTCGATATCCGCCACGGCGAGGCTGTTGCCATAGGCATCGCTCTCGACAGTCTGTACTCGCAGCAGTTGGGCTGGCTGACGGAGACCGATACCAACCGCATCCTGAATACGCTTCGGACGCTCGGCTTCGTGCTCTACCAGCCTATGCTCGACACTAACAATAGTGCGGGTGTTCTGAAAGGTCTGACCGAATTCAGAGAGCACCTGGGTGGTAAACTGACCATTATGTTGCTGAAACAGATCGGGCAGGGAGTAGAAGTGCACGATATGGATGCCGATCGGATCCGGCAGGCCATTGCTACACTGAAAAAATATGAGTTGTTAACAACGAATTGATAATATTGATTGAAACACAGAGCGGTCCGCCGTTGCGGCACAAAGAATACAGCGCTTTGCCATATTTCTCTGTGCCGCAACGGCGGACTGCTCTGTGTTCATAAAGCCCTATGAAAACTCCCCTCGGACACCTCAGCTACTGCTCGAACATCCATGCGGGCGAAACCTGGACGGAGCATTTTGCAGCGCTACAGCAGGCCATTCCCGAGTTGAAAAAGCGCCTGTCGCCCGATGCTCCCTTTGGAATCGGGCTGCGTCTGTCCGACATTGCCAGCGAAGAACTCGAACAACCCGAAAACTTAGTCTCGTTTCAGCACTGGCTGGCCGAAAATGACTGTTATGTGTTTACGATGAATGGGTTTCCGTTCGGCGGTTTTCATGACACGGTTGTGAAAGACCAGGTCCATGCGCCCGACTGGACTACCGAAGCGCGAGTCGAATACACCAAGCGGCTGTTTCGACTTCTGTCGGTTCTGCTGCCGGTCGATGAGTTGGGCAATGCTATTCAGGGGGGTGTTTCGACCTCACCGCTTTCGTATCGGTACTGGTTCGAGTGGGAGCAACCGCCCGCCCGAGACTACATTTACTCGCAGGCTACCCAGAACGTGCTTGAGGTGGTGTCCGAGCTGATTCGCCTGCGCCAGCAAACCGACCGCCTGATGCACCTCGATCTGGAACCCGAACCCGACGGGGTCATCGAAACAGCCGACGAATTCATTGCCTGGTTTACGGATTATCTGCTGCCGATGGGTATCGAGCAGATCAGCGACCAGTTTGGCCTGACCGACGAAGAAGCCGAAGCGACCATCTGCGAGCACGTTCGGCTCTGTTACGACGTCTGCCATTTTGCGATTGGCTACGAACGCCCGGCGGAAGTACTGGATAAATTGAAGCAATACGGCCTGCGCGTCGGTAAAATTCAGATCAGCGCGGCTTTGAAAGCAACCTTTCCAACGGCCGAGTCAGAGCGGGCAGCGGTCCGGGATGCCTTCCAGCAATTCAACGAGCCGACATATCTGCATCAGGTCGTTGCCCGCACTCAGTCAGGAAACCTACAACGGTTTCCCGATTTACCCGAAGCGCTGGCGGCTTTCAACGACGATCATGTCGAATGGCGGTCTCATTTTCACGTCCCCCTGTTCGTTGCCGATTACGGGGTTTTACAATCGACCCAGGACGATATTCGGGAGGTTTTGCAACTCCAGGCCGACCGGCGCTTTACCAACCAGCTTGAGGTAGAAACCTACACCTGGGGCGTACTGCCCAACGACCTGAAAAAACCACTGGTCGATTCTATCGAACGAGAAATAAAGTGGGTTTTAACGACGGGATTTCCGGGATGAACCGGATTTATTCTGTAGATTTCCATCATCCCTGTCTAGCTGATCGATCCTCTTAAAAACATATGCAAAAGACCGTAGTACTCGACGTCGTGGGTTTATCCTACTCACTGATCGGTGAACACACTCCTTTTCTGAAACAATGGTTTGCCGGCAAACACCAGGCTACCATCGATCCGATGCTTCCGGCAGTGACCACATCGGTACAGTCGACCTACGTAACGGGCAAATGGCCCAGCGAAACCGGCATCGTTGGCAACGGCTGGTACGACCGGACCGACTCGGAAGTGAAGTTCTGGAAGCAGTCGAATAAGCTCGTAGCGGGGGAGAAAATCTGGGAGCGCGCCAAAAAGCTCGACCCCAGCTTTACGGTTTCGAAAATGTTCTGGTGGTACAACATGTACTCCAGCGCCGATTATTCGGCTACGCCCCGGCCGCAGTATCCGTCCGACGGGCTGAAAATTCCCGATTGCTATACCCATCCCGGTGATCTGCGCGACAGGCTTCAGAAAGAACTCGGCACGTTTCCGCTGTTTCAGTTCTGGGGGCCGGCTACCACCATCAAAAGTAGCCGCTGGATTGCCGATGCCTCGATGCTGGTAGACCAATGGCACAACCCGACACTGACGCTGATTTATCTGCCGCATCTGGATTACTGCCTGCAAAAGTTCGGCGGTCCCGGGTCCGGGCAGGATTTTTCGAAAATTGCCAACGACCTGCGCGAAATCGACGATGTGTGCCGGGATCTGATTCAGTTCTACGAAAAGCAGAATGCCGAAATCATCGTATTATCGGAATACGGGATTACGAACGTAAGCAAGCCTATTCATATTAACCGCATCCTGCGCGAAGCCGGCATGATCCGGTACCGCGAAGAGCGCGGCCTCGAAATGTTCGACGCCGGGGCTTCGCCTGCTTTTGCCACCCCCGACCACCAGATTGCGCACGTTTACATCAACGATCCATCCGTGTTCAGTAAAGTGCGGTCGCTGCTGGAAAACACGCCGGGCATCGAACTGGTGCTGGATAAGGAACAACAGAAGCAGTATCACATCGATCACGAGCGCTCCGGCGATCTGGTGGTTATGGCCGATGCCGATAGCTGGTTCACTTACTACTACTGGCTCGACGATGCCCGTGCACCGGATTATGCCCGTCTGGTAGCCATTCACCAGAAACCCGGCTACGATCCGGTCGAGATGTTCATGGATCAGACCAATCCGTTGATCAAATTGAAAGCGGGTTATAAGCTGGGCCGGAAACTGCTCGGTTTCCGCTACCTGATGAACGTAATTTCGCTGGATGCCACGCTGGTCAAAGGGTCGCACGGTCGGGTCGGTACGGCCCGGGAATACCACCCGGTGTATGTCAGTAGCCAGAACGTGGGTAACTCGCTGTCAGCGACCGATGTATACGACCGAATCTGGGATATGCTGACCGTCAAAGAACTGGAAAAACAGGCGAAGTAGGTTATTGGTTATTTAGCTGAAAGGATGTAATTTACCTCCATGAAAGCCCTTATTGCGCTACTTTTTCTGGCGTCGGCCTGCACGTCGAGTCGGATGCCACCCGTAAACGCGCCTGCTGACGGTGCCGAATATTACCAGGTTGGTCAACCCATGGTTGTTACGCAACCGCGACTCTATCCGGACCCGCAGGGTGGATTAGGCCACTCACAGGACCCCGACATTCGCGTAACCGACATCCGGCTGACGGCCAGCTATACGGTGCTGTACATCACCTTTGGGAAAGATCCCAGCGAGCGGAACAACAATTATTTCGGCACCAGCAGCATCTCCTTCAACCCTAAAGCGGTACTGGCTTCGGCCGACGGCAAGCGCACCTACGCCCTGCTGAAAACGGAAGGAATTCCCATGACCCCCGACAGTCGGGAAATAAAAAATGATGAGAAAGTGCCCTTCATTCTGTATTTCGAGCGGCTGGATAAAGGAGTCGAATCATTCGATTTGTTCGAATGCAAGAGCGATAATACCAATTCGTGCTTCAACGTGGCAGGCATGACTATTCATAACCCCATCGATTCATCGACCTCCTCGCAAAAGTGAATCCGTTTTTTCTGCACGTCTGTACACCGATTTCCGGAATCAGGCGTTAAAAGGGTACTATTCGTTTAGCGTTTATTACCCATTATGCCTCTTTTTGCCTTTATTAATCGTCGAGTACGCGTCTCTGTTTCTTCCCTTCTGTTTCTTACCGGTCTGTTTTTTAGCGCTTTCAGTCTTGCTCAGCTTACGTTGACTTATCGATTGCTGAATGGCTATTTTCTGAGCAACGACGCGACCGTCAACAAAGGAAAGCCGACCTTATTTGTTTTTGAGCAGGCCGACGCGTTCGAGCAGGTGTTCAAACCCGCTTCAACCATGAACAGGCGCCCCGACGTGCCCAACTTTACCAAAGACATGGTCATTGGCATTGCACTTCCGCCAACCAACAAGCCTCCTAAGCTTTCGGTCAGCAGAGTCTTCGTGCAGGATTCGACTCTGACGGTTCGCTACATTCGGCTGGCCGACACGTCGCTGACCAACCACCCGCAATCGTCTACGTCGCAACCGATGCTGCTGCTGGCCATACCGAAACAAACGGTTCTGAAAACCCGGCTTGTTGAGAACGGTAAAGTTGTTACGACACGCCGGAGTGGTGAGGACAAATAGCAACGGCCTATTGGCTGATGATCTTGATCAACGTGCTTCTTGTAACACGATCATCCGCTTTAAGACCATTCAATATACCAGCCTCTTCTACCCGATTGGCGGGCATTCCCAATGTAGTTACCACCTCACGAAACGAACCATCGCGGGGGGCCGATTTCACTAGTACACGTTCGGCTTTACGGTTGAGCTTATCGGGATCGCTGAGTGAGCGAAAACTTTCGGCTACCTGCTTAAACGTGCCAAAACTGGCGTTAAAATCGGCGGCTGTCGCCAGCCCATGCAGGGCATAGATGGCATTGTTGTATTGAATTAGCCAGGTACCAATCTGGAGGGCCGTTTTAGGGTCCTGTTGCTGCTGTTGACCTTGCTGCTGTTGTTGCCGTGAGATGAGTACGTAGGCCGGATTGCCGTTAATAGTCGTTTTAGCGTTCTCCAGTACGTTCAGACTCAATTCCTTTACTAAATTCTGGGCTGCTTCATCCAGCGAACTTCCTTTTGCCAGCATCAGAATCATCGCGGCTTTACCGTCTTTAGCGGCCATCTGAAACTGGCTGGGTGAGTTTTGCGACTGCCAGCCACCCGGTACCGGAAACTGAAACCGTAGTTCGGGATGGTAGAAATAGCCGTTTTCAACAAACCCCTGCCTGGGATCTTCCCCGTACATAATGCCGTCAATCAGGCGTAAGTATTGATCGCGATTTACCTGATAAGAAGATGGATTCTTGACTTGGTAGTCTTTGGCCAGTTCATGGACGCGCGTAAAGCGGTTACCCGGATCGGGGTGAGTCGACATAAACTGGGGTATAGCCTGGCCTGACTGGTCGGAAAGGCGTTTGAGCGTCCCGAAAAAATCACCCATCTGGCGAGCATCGTAGCCAATCTTACTGGAGTATTCGACGCCGAGCTTGTCGGACTCTGATTCGTGGTCGCGGCTATATTTTAGGGATAAAAGGCCCAGTCCCTGCTGAAGCGCTTCGATATTCTGGCCAACAACCTGAGGAGCCAGCACTGCTCCGCCAATGAGGGCAATTGTACTGAGTAACTGGCTTTTCTGCGAGCGGGCGGCATGTTTGGCTGTGATATGACCAATTTCATGCCCCAGTACACCGGCAAATTCAGCTTCATTGTTAAAGTGGGCCAGAATGCCGCGTGTGAAATAAACGTAGCCTCCCGGTACGGCAAAGGCATTAACGATGGGTGAATCAACAATGTAGAACTGATAAGGAAGATCGGGGCGATGCGAAACGTGAGCCATGGCTTTTCCTTTCTCGTTCATAAAAGCCTGTAGTTTTTTATCCTCATATAGCCCCATGGTGGCAACAACAGACGGGTGAGATTCTTTGCCTACGGCAATTTCCTGCTCGGTCGACATTAGGCTAATTTCGCGCTTGCCAGTTACCGGATTACGGGCGCAGGCCCAGACAAGCAAAAGTGTAATGCTACCGGTAAGAAGTCTAAAGTAAGAGTGTGTATACATGGTAGGAGATACAAAATGTGTAAAAGCCTGCTTTTGCCTAACAAAAACTAACAGCTATAAACACGGAATCACCCACTATTTGTTTAATGCGTTTTTAATCTCAGCCGAGGATAGCCACTAAGCTGGACAGCCCTCAGAGAAGCATTATAAAAGGGGCATTCAAAGGCTTTCGATAAAAACGAGTGACAGCTGCGAATGATCGTGGATTCAATGGCCTGCCTGCACAAGCCGCCCTGTGCATGTTATGTTTTAGATTCCCCGAAGAGCGGGATCAAACCAAAAAAATAACCCGCCCTGATCGATCAGGGCGGGTTATTTTTTTGGCAATCAGACTAGATTACTTGATACATCTGTTGGCCCCTGCGGGTTCAGACCATATACGTAACCTTATCAATTAGTTTGCTTTTACTAATTCACCGCTGGCACGGATAGCGATTTCGTCACTAACTACAGCAGCCGGTGCCGTTCCTACGGTGAAATCACCGCGTTTTACTTCACCCGTTACTTTGAAACCTGCCAGGGTTTTCTTGCTTTGTGGGTTCGTGACCGGCCCGGTGATCACTGCATCGAGGGTAACGGGTTTGGTTACGCCATGCATGGTCAGATCGCCCATCAGTTTGTATTTGTTACCCGATACTTTGCTGATCGACTTACTTTTGAACGACAGGTTGGGGTATTTGGTAGCGTCGAAGAAATCGGGGCTTTTCAGGTGACCGTCGCGTTTTTCCTGGTTCGTGTTGATGCTGCTCACATCGGCGGTCAGGTCGATTTGTGCGTCGGTGAAATCGTCTTTCGAGGATGTCATTTTCACGTCGAAGTTCTGGAATTTACCATCGACTTCCGATAGCATCATGTGCGTAACGGTAAAGCCCAGGCTGGAATGCGCCTTATCGAGCGTCCAGTTTTGAGCAAATGCGCCTACCGACGAGAACAACAGGGCAGCAGCCAGAATTACTTTTTTCATTGGTTGTAAACGATTTAAAAAGTATAAAATTAAAGAACAAGTAAGGTACTAAGATCGCATACGATCGAGAAGCTGACTTAGTTGCGTCGCTTCGTCTTCAGACAATTTCAGGCGTTGTAAATCAGACCATTCGTTGATTTGTGCATCCAGTCGGGTCAACAGATCCAGCCCTTTATCGGTGATGACCACATCGACGGCCCGCCGGTCGCTTGGGCATTCGGTTCGCTGCACCAGTTGTTTGGCAACCAGCTTATCGACCAGCCGCGATGCATTCGACATCTTGTCGAGCATCCGCTCAGTAATGTCAGCTACTTTGATCGGATTAGGCAACTGCCCCCGCAAAATGCGCAACACATTGTATTGCTGCAGCGTAAGTCGATATGGCTTCAAGACCCGCGTCTGACTGTCCATAACCCAGTTACTGGTATAGATCAGATTGACCATAACCCGGTGGTACGGCGTTTTGAACGGTACCGTTTGTTTGATGTCAGTTTCAATAGACATGCACAAAGATAATGTAATTGTATTTAATGTTGATACATTATATAAGATTATTTTTTCAGCGATTTCAAGGAATATCCTTTATGACGATCTATGGCCCTTTCCGTTTCTTCCCTGGCCTAACGCGAGAGAAAATACCTATTGATACGGAATAATCTGTGGGGCCGACACGTCGAAGTCGCGGAAGCGTAGGGTAGGCACTCCTTCGAAGGCCTGCCGGAAAGGAATGGTGTTGTTTGGAATATTGGGGTAATAGGCAAAGCGTATCTGAAAACTATTGAACGTCAGGTTCTCGTTTCGCAGCTGAAAGCCGATACCGTAGCCCTGATAAAGCGGTCCGCGCAGCAAAGCACGGTCTGGGAAGTTGACCAGTCCCAGGTTGACGAAGGTGATAAAAGCGACCCGGAAGCCTACCAGATTCAACCGCGAGAATAAGATATTCTGATAATTGATAAACCACCGCTTTGTCCCGCGCAGGGCGTCGCTGTTAACACCGATCCCATCGGTGTTGATCCCATTGCTACTGCTGTTTCCCAGCGAAATGTATTCGTTGGTAAACCGATCGATGCCGGTTGTGTAGCGCGTGTTGAAAAAGTGGCGCATATTTCCCCACTTGCTCTTTAGCAGGGGGCTGAAAAAATTGGATTCCAGCGAAAAAACACCCTGCTCGATAGTCCCTCCCTGGCGACGATAGCCGCCGAGGCTAACCAGTCCGTAGAGATACCCCAAACCGCGGATGTATTTGCCCTGCGAGAAATTGATTCCCATATACATCCGCTGACCCAGTTCGGCATTGTCGAAACCACCGATCGCAACGATCGATTGCCCCACCGGAACGTCCTCCGTTCGGCCGAAGCCATAAATCAGCACGTCGCGGACGTACTTGCGCCGGGAATAACCAACGCTGAACAGGGTCGTACGGCTGTCCTGATAAATCTGATTGGTATCGGCCGTTACATCTGGGCGCTTGAGATATTCGTAGTTGGTGTTTCGCAGGGCAATAACAAGCCGGGACCGGCCTTTTTCTTCCGTGTTGGTTTGCTTGTAGAACAACCGAAACGACCGGCCAATCCAGATATCGGAATAGTTATAGGTGAGCGGAACCAGCAACACACTATCGGCTCGGGTGACAATCCGGTTGTTCAACTGTGTATGATTTACTTCGATTGCGCCGGCGTATTTCATGTCCGGCGTAATAAAGGGGCGGTACAGCTTAAACGATACCTGTTTCAGATCCCGCAGATACAGCACATTAGCCTCGGCCGTCGTGAAGGTTTTCCCGATAAACGGTACTTTGTAGCGACCCTGATACTCGGCTTTCTGACGCGGATCGGTTCCGGAATAGGCGAACTGCGCAAAGAGCTGATGACCGAGCCCCCGAAAATTGACCTGATCGAAGCCCACACTGAAATTGGTCAGTCCGCCCACTCCGCCGTTCGGCGACAGCGACCAGACGTCCTGTGTAATGACGTATACATCGACAAACTGCTTGCTGCCCGGCCGGGGCACCACCAGAATCCGGGCGTCGTGGAAAATGGACGTACTCCGTAATAAACGCTCATTATCGCGCAGTACGGTCGGGTTCAACACATCCCCCTGTTGAAACAGCAGATACGAATTCCGGATGATGTGTTCGCGGGTGTTGGTGTGAAATTTATTTCCCGTGCGCTCGATCCAGTTGGCGGGTTTTCGCAAGGTGTCGTAAACTGTCTGACCAAACACCGACAGCCTCCGAATATAAATATCGCCAATGATACGGCCTTCAAAGGCGCTAAACGGGTTGACTTCGATCTGGTTCACCTCCCCGGTTTTGATCTGGCTATTGTATACATCCCGAAACAGCGCATCGTAAATCTGGCGCGTCAGCCGGCGCTTATACATACTGGCTTTCAGCTTGGTATAAAAAACACTGTCGCGCTGCATGAGTATACTGTCGGCGGTTTCTGTCGACAGCGGAGTAGCCAGTGAATCGGTGGCCCCCCGCTCTTCTGTCTGGGGTGTCATTACCCGGATAACATTGGGCGACAGTTCTTCGGCGGGTTTGTTCGCTGGCTTGGGCGGGGCCGTTTCCTGTTGGCCCAAGGCCGATAAACAACATCCGATACACAGCACCAGACACGCCACTAAGGGGCGCCAGCCTGATAAAAAACCGCTCGGATGTAGTAATTTCATGGGTACTTAAGAACGAAACTTAGAGCTTATTCGGTCTAAAAGGTTTAATAATAACTGTCAGCATCAACGAGTTAGATAACTAATTGTTTCTGAAGCCAGAAATCCCGCTGCCGCTCGGAGCCGAACTGAAAATAATGGTAGCCAAATCGGGTAAAACCCATTCTTTCGTAGAACGCAATGGCTCGTTCATTCCGCTCCCAGACGCCTAGCCACACGGCAGCATAGCCCTGCGTCTGGGCCCAGTCGAGACAGTGTTCCATCAGCAAACGCCCCTGCCCCTGCCCTATCTGACGCTGCGACAGGTAAATCCGTTGGATTTCGACAGCATTTCGTTCGGTCATTCGACGCGGTGGTGCATGTCGGCGTAGCTTGGCATAGCCGATCGGGGTTCCGTCGGGCTGTTCGAGCAGAAAAAACGTCGCGCGTGGATCCGCCAGTTCGGCGGTAAGGGCCGGCACCGAAAAAGCCGACTGAATGTACTCTTCGACCAGGTCAGTAGGGTTGTACGGTGGTCCGAACGTGTCACGCATGGTAGTAGCCGACAGTTCCGTCAGTGGCGCTGCATCGGACGGCGTAGCGAGTCGAATGGTCATGATAATCGTGTAAGGAACTGACTAATCTACGTAAAAACCCCGGCTTTGGGTTACTTTTGTGATTCGTTCGCCTGATTGTATGCTCTCCTTACGGTATCCACTTGTGCTGGCCTCGGGTTCGCCCCGCCGAAAGCAGTTAATGACCGACGCCGGCTTTATCTTTTCCATCGAAACCCGCCCTACCGACGAACTCTTCCCGGCGACCATGCCCGTCGACGAGGTAGCCGAATACTTGGCCCGCCAGAAAGCCGAACAGTTTCAGCCGGATTTGGGCAGTCGGATTGTGCTCTGTGCCGACACGGTCGTGATCATAGACGATCAGATTCTGAATAAGCCACAGGACGAAGCGGATGCCCGCCGAATGCTCCGGGCGTTATCCGGACGGGCGCATCGCGTACGAACGGGGGTTGCCATTCTCGCACCGGACGCTAACAATACCCCCTTCATCCAGTCATTTACGGATGAAACAGTCGTTCAGTTCGTTGCACTGACCGACGACGAGATTACCTACTACCTGCGCGAGTGCAAACCGTTTGACAAAGCAGGGTCGTATGGCGCCCAGGATTTCATTGGGCTGGTCGGTATCGAACGGCTCGAAGGATCATTTTATACGGTGATGGGCTTACCGACACACCGGGTTTACCAGGCATTGAACCAGTTTAGTTTGTGAAAAATCAGTTCCATCCGTCGGCTGCAACGCCGGCTTCGTTAGCTCTAAATTCAGCGGTTGGCCATACGGGTGTTCATTATGAAATCTTCGTTCGTTCGTTTGCCGATACCAATGGCGACGGCATCGGCGATCTGAACGGCGTTACCAACAGCCTCGACTACCTGAAAGACCTCGGCATATCGGCGATCTGGCTGATGCCCATCAGCCCGTCACCTAGTTACCATAAATACGACGTAACGGATTATTACGGGATCGATCCGGAATACGGCACGATGGCCGATTTCAGACGCCTGCTGGACGAAGCACACCGGCGCGACATCGCTGTCATCATCGACCTGGTCATTCATCACACCAGCCTCCAGCACCCCTGGTTTCGCGAAGCGGCTAAAGGTCCGGCAAACCCATACTGGAATTACTACAAGTGGCTTCGCCCCGACGAAATTCGGAAGCGCAAACTGGCGACCCGCGACATCACCGCCGATTCGGGCGAACGCAGCCCGTGGCATTCGGTTCGCGGGGCGAGTTACTCAGAGCAGTACTATGGGATGTTCTGGAGCGGCATGCCCGACCTGAATTTCGATCACCCGCCCGTTCGGGAGGAAGTTTTCACCATTGCCCGGTACTGGTTGAACGAGGTTGGCGTCGATGGCTTCCGGCTCGATGCGGCCCGGCACCTCTACCGCGAAGCTGAAGAACCCAAAAACCATGCGTTCTGGGAAGAATTTGGCCGACAGGTCGAAGCGGCCAAACCCGGTGCCTATACCGTCGGTGAAGTCTGGACGCGTCCCCAGCATATCGCGCCTTACTTTCGGGGCCTGAAAGCCAACTTCAATTTCGACCTGCGACTGGTGCTGGAAGAGATCGTCCGCAGCGAAGACGATACCGAAGAGCTGATCGAGTTTCTGGCGTATGTGCACGGCTCCTTTTCCAGCGTCAATCCGCAGTTCATCGACGCGCTGATTCTTTCGAACCACGATCAGAATCGCATCGGCAGCTTATTGAAGGGAAATATTGATCACCTGAAAGTAGCCGCGAATCTGTTGCTGACCCTGCCTGGATTACCGTATCTCTACTACGGCGAAGAAATTGGCATGCTGGGCCTGAAACCCGACGAAAACCTGCGCGAACCGTTTCTGTGGGACATCCGCGCCCGCGACAAGCAGCGCACCTCCTGGCGACGGGGCCGGTACAGCACGAGCCTAACGGTTCGGCCATTAGCCGTTCAGCAGGCCGATCCGGCGTCACTTTTCAATCACTACAAGCGGTTTATTCAGTTTCGCAACAGCCACCCCGTGCTGAACGACAACCTGAGTCGGTTGTACCAGTCAGGCATTCGGCAGAAAGGTACGGTATCGTTTATACGTCAGACTGAAAATGGACAACGGGTTTTGATACTCCACAACCTGACCAAGGCCCCTATTGAGATGGTGTTCTCGCCGACCGAGGAATGGTGCCAGAGCGTTTTGTTTGAGACAATTCCGGGCAGTTCACTAGCAAAAGACCGCGTACGGGTTCCCGCTTATGGGTGTATTGTATTAGAATAAAGCTAGTATCAACTACTGGCTCATAGAAAACTAGCCAGGTTACTCAGCACCAAAATTCCCCCTTCGCCGACGCAAACGCCGGACTCATCGGTTTTTAACCGTTTACTAATAACCGCCAGTGGCTTTCAGTGTGTTATCCAGTATCCGCAAAGGAGAGGATAAAGCATGAAAGCGTTTTCCACATACACACAGAATATCATCCATTGTCAGTGGCTGCTGGCGGTTTGTGCATCGGTCGGTTTGCTGGCAGCAGGCTGTACGGGTCAGGAAAAGAAAAAGGGAGGGCAGGCTGACTCTACGGCGCTCAGGCAACCGAAAGCCTATTCGGTATTGACTGTTGTTCCTCGCAAAACCGTTCTTTACGTCGACTTTCCGGCGATCATCCAGGGTGAACAGAACGTCGAGATCCGGCCTAAAGTGGACGGGTTCATTGAGGCTATTTACGTCGACGAAGGGGCTACGGTCACCAAGGGCCAACGGCTTTTTCGTATCAACGCGCCCCAATATGCGCAGGACGTACTGACCGCGCAGGCGGGGGTCCGAACGGCCCAGGCAGATGTCAGTTCGGCATTGCTGGCTGTCGAGAAAGTGCGCCCACTGGTCGAGAAAGACATTATCAGCAAATACGAGCTGGAGTCGGCGCAATATACACTGGCCTCAAAAAAAGCTGCACTCGCTCAGGCGCAGGCCGCGCTGGCCAATGCCCAGACCAACCTGGGCTATACCAACCTGGTCAGTCCGGTCAGCGGTATAGTAGGAGCTATCCCCTACAAAATTGGGAGCCTGGTCAGCAGTACGACCACGAATCCGCTGACCACTATTTCCGGAATCAGTGAGGTCTATGCGTATTTCTCGATCAACGAAAAACAGCTGCTGGATTTCACCCGCGACGTCAGCGGCAATACGCTTCAGGACAAGCTCGCCAAGTTACCAGACGTACTGCTGCTGCTGGCCGACGGGTCACAGTATGCCTACAAGGGTCGGATAAAAACGGCAATTGGGCAGATCGATACCCAAACGGGGTCGAGTAATTTTCGCGCTACCTTTCCAAATCCACAGGCGCTGCTGCGAAGTGGCAATAGCGGCACCGTACGGGTTCCGCGGTCCATCGACTCAGCGTTGGTCGTGCCCCAGAGCGCTACGTATGAGCTTCAGGATAAACGGTTCGTGTATGTAGTTGCCCCGAACAATGTGGCTAAGAGCACACCCGTAACCGTAACGCCCATGCCCGACGGACAAAATTTTGTTGTCCAGAAAGGCCTAAAAACGGGCGACAGAATAGTGCTCGATGGGGGAGCCGGTCTGAAAAATGGCGCATCCATTAAGCCCAGGCCAGCATCGCCAGCCAATGTTTACAGAACGACACCCCCGGTCAGCGCTACACCAACGACCGCTGCAAGCTCAGAATTATAAACCAACCTTGTCTTATGCTTCGGATATTCATTGAGCGCCCGGTCTTGAGCACGGTTATCTCCGCCCTGATTGTTTTGCTGGGAATTCTGGGAATGGTAAAACTGCCCATTGCGCAATACCCGGATATCTCGCCCCCAACCGTACAGGTTTCGGCGTCTTACAGCGGTGCCAATGCCGATGTGGTGCTGAAAAGCGTGATTGTGCCGCTGGAAGAGCAAATCAACGGCGTGGAGGGCATGACCTACATGACCTCATCGGCCACAAACGATGGTGCGGGCAGTATCAGCATCTACTTTGCGGTAGGCACCGATCCGAACCAGGCGGCCGTCGATGTACAGAACCGGGTGTCGGCGGCTACCAGCCTGTTGCCACAGGAAGTAACGCAGGCCGGGGTTACGGTTCGGAAGCAGCAGAGCAGCAACCTGCTGATCATGTCGATCTACAGCGATGACCCGGCCTACGATCAGACGTTTCTGCAAAACTACGCGGCCATCAACGTCATTCCGCAGTTGCAGCGGGTAAACGGGGTTGGAGCGGCCAATGTATTTGGTTCGGCCAAAACGTATTCGATGCGTATCTGGCTGAAACCCGATGTCATGTCGATTTACGGCATCACCCCCGCCGACGTCTCCACAGCGCTTACTGACCAGAACGTCGATGCGGCACCTGGTAAGTTTGGCGAAAACGATAACCAGGCCTTTCAGTACGTCATTCGGTACAGTGGGCGGCTGCAATCGACGGAACAGTTCGGGGATATCATCATCAAGACGACCACAAATGGTCAGTTGCTGCGGCTCAAAGACATTGCCCGGATCGAGCTGGGTTCACAGACCTACACTAGCTTTACGACCACCAACGGCAAGCAATCGGTGGGTATTTCGGTAAGCCAGACGCCCGGTTCGAACGCCCGCGATGTAATCAATAACTCAAAGAAGGTGATCGAGTTGGCGGCCAAGTCGTTTCCGGCTTGGATCCACTTCGTGTATCTGGTCGACATCAACCAGTTTCTGGATGCGTCCATCAGTAAAGTGCTGCACACGCTGCTGGAATGTTTTGCGCTGGTGTTTCTGGTCATCTTTATCTTTCTGCAGGATTTCCGCTCGACCATCATTCATGGTGTTTCGGTGCCTGTAGCCATCACCGGCACGTTTTTCTTTCTTTATCTATTCGGCTTTAGTATCAATCTGCTCACCCTATTTGCCTTGGTGCTAGCCATCGGGATCGTGGTCGACGATGCCATTGTGGTGGTCGAAGCGGTTCATTCCAAGCTGGAAAGTGGTTATAAATCGCCCCGCAAAGCAGCCATCGACGCGATGAGCGAAATATCGGGCGCCATTATCTCGATTACGCTGGTCATGGCTTCGGTCTTCTTGCCCGTTACGTTCATTACCGGGTCGGCGGGGGTCTTTTATCGGCAGTTCGGCATCACGCTGGCCGTCGCTATCATTATTTCAGCCGTCAACGCCCTCACACTTTGCCCGGCGCTGGCTGCGCTTTTCCTGAAGCCACCGCAGCACAATGACGACGCCAAACCGAAGAATTTATTACAGCGGTTCGGCGTCGGTTTCAACGCGGCTTACGATGCGCTTACGACCAGATATACCAAAGCCGTCACGTTTCTGTCTACCCGAAAATGGATCGCGCTCGTGGGTATCGGGGTCTTCGCGGCTGTGTTCTACTCACTGTTCCGTACGACGCCTAGTAGCTTCGTTCCGAAGGAAGACATGGGTACCATTTTCGTCAACATTACCCTGCCACCAGCCTCTTCCATGGAGCGCACCACAGCCGTTGCCGATAAAATAGACGCCATAGCGCACACCATCCCCGAAGTCCAGAACAGCCTGCGGAACCTCGGGCAGAACTTTGTGGCCGGAAATGGGAGCGCCTACGGCCTGATCATTCTGCGGCTGAAGCCCTGGGATGAGCGTCCTGGGGTTACGGACGACGATGTGATCCGGGAGTTGAAGCAGAAAACCGCAGGCATCCGGGAAGCGGATATCGTTTTTATTCAGCAACCGACCATTACCGGCTTTGGTACCAGTGGTGGCTTTACGTTTCAGGTGCAGGATAAAGGCGGGCATTCTACCGATGACTTTTACAAAGTGACGCAGAATTTTCTGGCTACACTGAACAAACGTCCTGAAATTCAGTACGCAACGACTTCGTTCAACCCAAACTTTCCGCAGTATCAGCTGGATGTCAATGTGGCGAAATGCAAAGAAGCCGGGATTACGGTGGGCGACGTGCTGAATGCCATGCAGGTATTCTACGGCAGTTCGTACGTATCCAACTTCAACGAATTCGGTAAGCAATACCGCGTGATCATGCAGGCCGATACCAGCTACCGGGCGAGTCCGGAAGGGCTCAATAAAATTGACGTCCGAACGGCTTCGGGCACGATGGCTCCGATTACTGAATTTATCAGCCTCAAGCGCATCTACGGACCGGAGAGCGTTTCGCGGTTCAATCTGTTTTCGTCGATGTCGGTCAACGGTTCGCCGAACCCGAACTACAGCACCGGTCAGGCGCTGCTGGCGATTCAGGAAGTAGCCAGCCAGACACTGCCCGCTGGCTACGGATTTGAGTACTCGGGCATCAGCCGGGAGGAGCAGAACGTAGGCTCGCAGACGCTGTATGTGTTCGTGTTATGTCTGGCGTTTGTGTACCTGCTGCTCAGCGCGCAGTATGAAAGTTACCTCCTGCCGTTTGCCGTTCTGTTTTCGCTGCCAGTGGGCTTGTCGGGGGTGTACGCTTTCGCACGGCTGTTCGGCCTCGACAATAACATTTACATGCAGATCTCGCTCATCATGCTCATCGGACTGCTGGCCAAAAACGCGATCCTGATCGTGCAGTTTGCCGTCGAACGGCGCCAGAGCGGGATGGACTTGCTGGAATCGGCCATTGAAGGAGCTAAAGCCCGGTTACGACCGATTCTGATGACGTCGTTTGCCTTCATCTTCGGGCTCTTACCCCTCATGTTTTCGAGCGGAGCGGGGGCGCAGGGAAACCGGTCTATCGGGACAGGAGCCATTGGCGGCATGTTGTTCGGCACGTTACTGGGCGTGTTTTTTATTCCTGCCCTGTACGTCATTTTTCAGGGATTACAGGAAAAAATCAGTGGCCCGCCGGGTCGGTCTGAGCAGGACGAGGCCGATGAACCAACGCCAGAAACAGGTCAGCAAGCGCACCCGGCCGGTCAGGATTCCAGACCGATGAACGTATAGTGGCCGGTTTTAGAAACAGCACATACCATGAACACAACACAGATCAAATCGCCACTGATCTCTCTGCTACTGGGGCTTTTGCTGGCTTCCTGTAGCGTAACAAAACCGTTTGAACAGCCGGCGCTTCCGGGCAACAGTCTATACCGGGGCGCAAAAACAACCGATTCTACGACGCTGGCGTCGCTGCCCTGGCGGCAAATGTTTCCCGATACGGTTCTGCAGCGACTGATCGAGCAGGGGCTTCGCAACAATCTGGATGTAAAAATTGCCGTAGCCCGCATGCAGGCGGCCCAGGCTGACCTCCAGCAAAGTAAGCTGGCGTTCTTTCCAACGCTTAGTACCAACGCGGCTTTTACCCTATCCAAATCGTCGTCGGCACAGTTGCGGGCGCTGAATATTCGCAATGCCGAATCCGGCTCCAATACGGTCAGCACGACGTCTATTCCAACGATTCATCAATATTCGTTAACCGCCAGCACCAGTTGGGAGGCCGACGTCTGGGGCAAACTGCGCAGCACGAAACGAGCCTATCTGGCGGCTTATCTGCAAAGTGAAGCCTACCGACGCGCCGTACAGACCCAGTTGATTGCTGACATTGCGACGGATTATTACGCACTGCTGGCCTACGACAAACAACTGCAGATTACGCTGGAAACCGTCGAAAATCGAAAAACCGACGTGGAAACGATGAAAGACCTGAAAGTGGGGGCCATCGTGACCGGTGCCGACGTCGTGCAGAGCGAAGCTAATCGCTACGCAGCCGAGGTAACCATACCCGACATTCGGCAGAACATCCGGCAGACCGAAAACGCGTTGAGTCAGTTACTGGCCATGCCGTCCGACAGCATTCCACGGACTCAGCTCGACGCGCAGCAACCGGTTACGTCCTTACAAACGGGACTTCCGGCGCAGCTGCTCAGTAACCGCCCCGATGTTCAGGAAGCGGAGTATTCGTTTCGAAATGCGTTTGAGCTGACCAACGTAGCGCGTACGTATTTCTATCCGGCCCTGACCATTACCGGAACCGGCGGCTTTGCCACGGCCAACACCCTGACGGGCTTTTTTGCCGGAACGTTCTACGGCAGTTTGATCAGCGGACTGACGCAGCCCATTTTCAATCAGGGTATCAACCGGCAACGGCTCGGTCGGGCGCAGGCGGCCCAGGCGGAAGCATATTATACCTATCAGGCCACCTTGCTTACCGCCGGTCAGGAAGTTTCCAATGCGCTTTACTCATATCAGATGGCCGTCGACAAAGCGAACATCCGGCAACAGCAACTGGCCGCTCTGGAAAAAGCCGTGTCGTATACGAAAGAATTGCTCAAGTACACCGCCAACACCAATTATACGGACGTGCTGACCGCCGAACAAAACCTCCTGGCCACCCAGTTGAACGGAATCAACGACCGCTTACAGCAGCTCCAGGCGACCGTAACCCTGTACCGGGCACTGGGCGGTGGCTGGCGATAGTAACGCGAAAAGCGTGGATTAAGCCTTTTCGCCACGTTTGCCCTCTTTCCGAAGTATAGGTAACTACTTGCCATCGACGAATACACCCAACTAAATTTTGCTTCGCTATGAAAAAAGTCCTGATTATCCTGAGCCTGCTGACCTTCGGCGGGCTCTGCCAACCCAGCCATGCGCAGGTCAATGTCAACATAAACATTGGCAACCAGCCCATCTGGGGCCCAACCGGCTACGACCACGTGGATTACTACTACCTGCCCGATCTGGACATTTACTACTATGTACCCCTGCAGCAATGGGTTTATTTCGACGGTCGGCGCTGGGTCACTACTACCGTTTTGCCACCCCAGTACAGCCAGTATGATCTATACCGATTGCATAAAGTAGTTATCAACGAACAGCAACCCTATCTGCGAAATGCGGTCTATAAGGCAAAATACGCGTCGTTCAGAGGCAAATATGACCAGCAGCCCATCCGCGACAGCCGCGATTCGAAATACTACGTCATCAATAACCATCCTATGCATAACCAGGTCGCCAATCGGGGTAGAGAAGCGCGACCTGGTAATCGGCCGGCGGCCCAGGCTCAGTCGGGACGGAGTGCCCACCACCAGGAACGCAACAATCGGCCTCAGGGTGAGTCACGTGGCCCGCGCTAGTTGAAAAGGCCCTTGAAAAACGCCTGATTTTGCTGGTCAAACTTGCCAAATCAGGCGTTTTCCTTTGCAGACGCGCCAACAAATCCTTTTAGGAAATAGCTTTGCACCGTCGGCTGGGTCTGCCGGGAATGAAAACAGCTTCATGAAAATCCGTCTGCTTTTCCTGTTGATATTGCCAGCTCTGCCACTCTTTGGACAGGAGCCCTCTGCCAAACGAATAACTCAGCATATCCGCTATCTGGCCTCCGACCAGATGCAGGGCCGGGGCACAGGTAGCCCGGAAAATGCCAAAGCTACCCGTTACATTCGGAAGCACTTCAGAAAATATGGCCTGACACCTTTAGGGACCACTGGGTATTATCAGCCCTTCACGGCAAAAATCCGCCGGGTTGTTGTGCCCGACAGCTTGCGCGAAGCCCGAAACGTCATTGGCTTTCTCGACAACGGAGCCCCTTATACGATTGTGATTGGGGCCCACTACGACCATCTGGGGTTGGGCCGACAGGGTAGTTCGCTCGATTCGATCCCACAGGGGAAAATCCATAACGGTGCCGACGACAATGCGTCGGGTGTCGCGGGCCTGCTGGAACTGGCCCAGTATTTCAGTAAAAACGGCGTGAAAGAAGCTTATAATTTTCTATTCATGGCCTTCGGTGCTGAAGAATTAGGGTTGCAGGGTTCGCGCTACTACCTCAATAACCCAACGCTACCCCTCGACCGGATGAATTTCATGATTTGTATGGACATGATCGGTCGCTACAATTCGCAGCGCGGAGTCGGTATCGGCGGCTATGGCACCAGCGATACCTGGCCAGCCGTTTTCAAAGGGGTGGAAAGTACGATCAAGTTTTTCACCGATCGGGCAGGCAATGGTGGCTCCGACAATGCCGCCTTCTACGCCAAACAGATTCCGGTTCTGTTTTTCCATACCGGTGGTCATCCGGATTACCACAAACCCACCGACGATCCCGAAAAAATCGACGCTGTCTCAGAAGAAGCCATCCTCCGGTTGGAAATCAGGTTGCTGGAGAATGCCATGAAGCAGCCAAAAATGACATTCACCGCGGTTAACTAGCGCAAACGGACTTATTTTCCGATAAGATTGACATGATTCTATTAGCTACCGTCGCGAACCAATCCTGTTCATCCGAAGCGTCGGGCCGGCTGTCAATCCTGTCGAAAAAACTTACCTTAACCGGTTTTATCAAAGCAATACGTCTATGAACCGATTCCTCACGCTTATCCTCCTGCTCTGTTGTATCGATAGTCTGGCGCAAACCCGCGCAACCGGCCGTCCTAACATCGTTTTTATTCTGGCCGACGACCTGGGCTACGGCGACGTGGGCATCAACGGGCAGAAACTGATCAAAACTCCCAACATCGATCGGCTGGCCAGAGAAGGTATGCAGTTTACGCAATTTTACGCCGGAACGTCGGTTTGTGCGCCGTCGCGGTCGTCGCTCATGACCGGGCAACACACGGGGCATACCTACATCCGGGGTAACAAAAGCGTGGAACCCGAAGGGCAGGAACCCATTGCCGACTCCGTCACGACGGTGGCCGAGCTGCTGAAGCGGGCGGGTTATATAACAGGCGCTTTCGGGAAATGGGGACTGGGGCCCGTCGGCTCCGAGGGCGACCCGAACAAGCAGGGCTTCGACCGATTTTATGGTTATAACTGCCAGTCGCTGGCGCATCGGTATTACCCCGATCATCTGTGGGACAACGATCGCAAAGTCGTTCTGCCGGCCAATGAAAACCTGCGCCAGACCAACGAATACGCGCCCGACCTGATCCAGAAACAGGCGCTGGATTTTCTGGATGCCCGCAACGGCAACCAACCGTTTTTTCTGTTTTTGCCGTACATCCTGCCCCATGCCGAACTGATGGCCCCCAACGACAGCCTGCTGGCCTATTACAAAGGCAAATTTCCGGAGAAGCCCTTTAAAGGAGCCGACTACGGACCGGATGCCAAAACGGGCGGCTACGCATCGCAGGCTTATCCGCACGCCACCTTTGCGGCTATGGTTGCCCGGCTCGACCTGTACGTTGGGCAGGTAATGGCGAAACTCAAAGCCAAAGGGCTCGATCAGAACACACTGGTTATTTTTACCAGCGACAACGGCCCCCACATCGAAGGCGGAGCTGATCCGGGCTTTTTCAACAGCAGCGGTGGCTTTCGGGGCGTAAAACGGGATCTGTACGAAGGCGGCATCCGCGAACCTTTCTTTGCCCGCTGGCCAGGAGCGATCAAAGCCGGGTCGCGCAGTGAGTACGTGGGTGCCTTCTGGGACCTGCTTCCGACGTTTACCGAACTGGCGGGTGCTCAAACACCCGCTCACCTCGATGGGTTGTCGCTTGTTCCGTCACTTACGGGCAAAGGTGCGCAGAAAAAACACGATTACCTCTACTGGGAATTTCACGAAAACGGCGGGCGGCAGGCTATTCGTCAGGGCAACTGGAAAGCGGTTCGTTTACAGGTTTCGACCGACCCAAACGGCCCGGTCGAGTTGTATGATCTGGTCAAAGACCCGGCCGAAGCTCATAATCTGGCAAGTCAATATCCCGACAAAGTCAAAGAGTTGAGCCAACTGATGAAAAAAGCCCATATCGATTCGCCCCTGTTTCCCTTTGGCGAGTAGGTTCTATTCTTAGGCCGGAGCCGTGCTACGGTTTCTAACGACGTTAGAAACCGTAGCACGGCTCCGGCCTAAGAAAGAAACCAGAAACGTATTAATGGCGATTCGTAAAGGCCACACCCATGTTATTAGCGCGGGTAGCCGATTCGGTTCCGACAAAGTCCAGCGTCACCGACGGTTGATAATTGAAATCCTCTCCGCCCCAGGCATCGCAGACCAGCAGTTGTTCGCCCGTGGGTTTGTAAACCGCCGTGATTTTGTAGCGGCCCATGGGAATGTCTTTGATCAAATCGTCGTACCGCTTTTTGGCCCGCAATTTGAGTACACTGCCGGCCGAACCATCGATGAGCGGACCAACGGGTGTTAGGGTGAACTCGACGTTTTCATTATCCCACAGGCCATCTGCATTCAGATCGCGGAACATTTCCATCGTACCACCGTAGTACAGATCCAGACTCAAATCGGGGATGTGACCCGTCAGTTTCCATTGAAAATTGCGAACGGGCTTTTCGTCGCTTGTAAACGGATCGATATTTTCCGGATCAAGGGCGATCTTATACACATGGTCGTTGTATTGTTTCAGGATAAAGCCTTTAGCGATCCATTCGCCGGCAAATTCAACCAGTTGCACTTTATAGGTGCCGTCGGCAGCAGTAGTAACCTCCGGCCCATCGCCGGTAAAGACGGTATGATCGACAAAAATGGTGGCGCGTGGCAGTGGTTTACCCTGCGGGTCCGTTACTTTCCCAATCAGATACCCTTCTTTACCGCTACCACCGCCGGAGTTAGGAGCGTCCGGATCGACCGATTTTTTAGTACAGGCCGTCAGGGCCGATAAGCTGCCGGCGAGTACGAAAAAAGCCAGGGCGAGTGAACGTAGTGAATGCATCATGTTCTTGTGTATTTGTTGTTTGGCAGGTCAAAATTGCCCGCTTCAGACAAGATTTTCTACGGGGTATGGGCTGAGCTGCACCAAAACCGGCACCAGTTGGAGAAATGCCGATGTCAATTGCGAAAGTTGTTACCGAAACATATCGAATCAGTTTTCCTGCCCATCGACTTCATCGAACGTGAACGGTAAACGTCTACAGTTTATCTTTGCCCGATTTATCGCGACACTGCTCTCATGGCCCAATCCCTCAGCGTCCGCCATCTGGTGGGTATCAAAGACCTGACCGAGTCAGACATTCAACTCATTCTGGAAACAGCCAGGCAGTTTAAAGAAGTTATTAACCGCCCCATCAAGAAGGTCCCCTCGCTGCGTGACATTACCATCGCCAACGTCTTCTTCGAAAACTCGACCCGAACCCGCCTGTCCTTCGAGCTGGCCGAAAAGCGCCTGTCGGCCGATGTCGTTAATTTCTCAGCGTCAGGCAGTTCGGTAAAAAAAGGAGAAACGTTACTGGATACGGTCAACAACATTCTGGCGATGAAAGTCGATATGGTGGTGATGCGGCACAGTAGTCCCGGCGCTCCGCACTACCTGACCAGGCACATCAAAGCCAATGTCGTCAATGCGGGCGATGGTACACACGAACACCCGACGCAGGCGCTGCTGGACTCGTTTTCCATCCGTGAAAAACTTGGCGACGTAGCAGGCAAACGCATCGCGATCATCGGCGACATCACGCATTCGCGCGTGGCCCTATCCAACATTTTCTGTCTGCAAAAGCAGGGAGCCGAGGTGATGGTATGCGGCCCGAAGACCCTGATTCCCAAGTATATCGAAGCCCTGGGCGTAAAAGTCGGACACGACGTGCGGGCGGCTCTGGCCTGGTGCGACGTAGCGAACGTCCTGCGGATTCAGTTGGAGCGGCAACAGATCAAATATTTTCCGTCGCTGCGGGAGTATTCGCTCTACTTCGGTATCTCAAAAAAGATGCTCGACGATCTGGACCGACCCATTGTACTGATGCACCCCGGCCCCATCAATCGGGGGGTTGAATTAACTTCCGATGCCGCCGATTCGTCGCACTCGATCATCCTGGATCAGGTCGAAAACGGGGTAGCCGTCCGAATGGCCGTGCTGTATCTGCTGGCGCAGTTGTAAGGTGAATCGAACTGCCCTACGCTACGATCAGTTCAACGGGATACAGCCTAAATTTGCTATCGTCAGAAATCGTCGACCATGACTGGGCAAGGGCCTGGGCAATAATGAGTCGGTCACCTGGATTATGTTCAGTTCTGCCAGATCTTCGAGCAGCCGATGGGCTTTATGATCGGGTATTTCGGCGGGCCCTGTTTTCAGAGTCGACATGAAGTTTATTCCCTGACGTTCATTCGTTTTACCAAAGCTCATTTACGAATGATTCGATTGGCTATTTCAAAGTATAGTTATTTTTTCTAAGTAGAAAAACGAGCTAGTCGTCCGGATGGCCATGCCATACCTGCTGGTGCAACCATAAGCCATCCTCATCTATTCATCTGTTTATAAGGCAGTTAAAAATTTAATCTTTCCGACAGGTAGCTAGTCAAATCCTGGGAAACAAAAAAGCTGGTTGTTTCGTTAAGTAGCTGATGGTCTTTTTAATGCCATTTTAATGTCAACAGTTTTTAACGATTATGGCGGTGAATACACACCTACAGCCACCTCCGTCGCCCCTCCAGCGACTGATGCGGCTATTGGGAACCGAACGAAAGGACATTGTCTACACACTTTTATTTGCAATCATCACGGGTCTTATTGGCCTTACCCTGCCTCTGGGTATTCAGGCTGTTTTTAATCTGGTATCCAGCGGTATGCTTTTCAGCTCTATCTATGTGATGATCGGGCTGGTCATTGTGGGCGTTTTGGTGGGAGGAGCGCTGACAATTGTGCAGTTTACGCTGGTCGAGATTATTCAGCAACGCATCTTCGCCAAGGCTGCCTTCGAGTTCACGTATCGACTGCCCCGCATCGAGCCGGAGGCCATGAGCGACTACTATCCACCGGAGTTGATGAACCGGTTCTTCGATGTGGTCACGCTCCAGAAGGGTATGTCGAAGGTACTGATCGACCTACCGGCGGCTGCCGTACAGATTTTGTTCGGCATTATTTTACTTTCGTTTTACCACCCGGTTTTTCTGGGTTTTGGGCTGATTGTCCTCCTGGTCATCTATGGCGTCATCCGGTTGTTCGGGCCGGAGGGAACCCGCACCAGTATCAAAGAATCGAGTGATAAATACAAGGTGGTGAGTTGGCTCGAACAGTACTCGCTGGCGCTTTCAGAACACCGACCGCTGAATGATGCAGCCAACCCCATCGACCAGATCGACAGCCGGGTGGCGAGCTACCTAAAGTATCGGAATGCTCATTTCAGCGTCCTGAAACGCTTTTATTACAGTTCCGTTGGTTTCAGAGCCATCATAACGGGTGGCCTGCTGATTTTGGGAACCTCGCTGGTAGTCAGCCGACAGATGTCGCTGGGCCAGTTCGTGGCATCCGAATTTGTTATCGTGATGGTTACGAGTGCTGTCGATAAATTGACCTCCAGCATCGATACTATATTCGACATGCTGGCCGGCGTAGAAAAAATTGGCACCGTAACCGACCTCCCGATCGAAACCGATACACCGACTCATGCTTAACTTATCGAATCAGGGGATCGATGAGCAGATAGTCGCCGATCATCCACTCAAATCCTTACAGACGCTTCCGAAGCCGCGAAGCAGCCGCCGGCTTGGCCGCTGGATGCTGTTCTTTCTGTTTCTGACCATTGTCGTTATGTTCCTACCCTGGCGTCAGAACATCAATGGTACGGGAAGTATAACCGCCTTAACCCCGCAGGACCGTCCGCAATCGTTACAGAATGCCATTGCCGGACGAATCGAGCGCTGGTCGGCCCGGGAAGGGCAGTATGTCCGAAAAGGCGATACGTTGCTGGTCATTTCCGAAATCAAGGATGAATATTTCGACCCGAATCTACCCCAGCGGCTCAATGAGCAACTGACTGCCAAAAAAGGAAATCGACTGGCTACGGAAGCGAAGATTAAAGCGCTGGACGGTCAGATTCAGGCGCTGGGAGCCGGCGTCAAAGTAGACCTGGCGTCGGCCCGCAACAAGATCCGCCAGAGTCAGTTACAGATCCGGATCGACAGTGCCGATCTGGTCGCTGTCCGGCGTAACTATCAGATTGCCGTTGCCCGGCTCGAACGTTACGAGAAAGGCTATCGGGATGGGTTGTTTTCACTCACGGATCTGGAGGGCCGACGGCTGACCCTTCAGCAGGACTACGCCAAAGTGCTGGTTCAGGAAAATAAGCTGGACGTTTCGCGGCAGTCGCTGGCCAATGCGCAGTTGAATCTACAGCTGATCCAGGCAAAATACGAGCAGGACGTTGCCAAAACCATGTCCGATCGTAGTTCGGCCGTTTCGAGTTTGGCCAGTGCCAACAGCGAGGTTGCTGCCATGCGCAACAAAATCAGCAATGTTGATGTCCGGCGCGGGTTATACGTCATACGGGCTCCCCAGAATGGCTATGTCGTGCGGACGCTAAAGGCGGGCATCGGCGAAACCATTAAAGAAGGCGAATCCATTGCCACCTTACAACCCGCCAGCCCGACCATCGCCGTGGAGTTGTATGTTAGGGCGATGGACGTCCCGCTCATTCAGCGTGGGCGCATGGTCCGGCTGCAATTTGACGGATGGCCTGCCATCCAGTTCTCAGGGTGGCCCGCTGTAGCCGTTGGCACGTTCGGGGGCAAAGTGGTCGTCATCGACGCGGTCAGCAGTACGAACGGAAAATATCGGTTACTCGTCAGACCGCATGCCCTACCCGGCGATCAGCCCTGGCCAGAGCAATTGCGCGTCGGCTCGGGTGTAGTAGGCTGGGTCATGCTCGATGACGTGCCGATCTGGTATGAGATATGGCGTCAGCTGAACGGCTTTCCGCCGAGTCTAAAAGAAGAACCCCAGAACACCGAAAAAGTATGAGGCTATCCATTGCTCTTTACGGGTTCTGGAGCTTATGGCTCTGGTCGGGATTGCTTTTGGGGCAATCGAAGCCTTCGGCGATTTCTGGCCGAACAGAACCTATTTCAACCAATGTTTTATCCCGAACGGCCATTTCGGTTTCGGGCACATCGACGGGTACACTGGCGGCTCCGTTGAGCCCCCCCGACACCTTACCCGTTTTTACGGCGGCCGAATTCTACCAGGCGGTTTTGCAACACAACCCGATCGTTCGGCAGGCGGCTCTGCTGAGTCAGGAAGCCCAGGCGCAGGTTCAGCAGGCGCGTGGTGCCTTCGATCCCAAGCTGTTCACGGACTATCAGCGTAAGAACTTCGGCAATACGCTGTATTACGACAAATGGCAGTCGGGGCTTTCCGTACCCGTATTACCTGGTGGCCTTGACCTCAAAATGACCTACGACCGAAATACGGGCAAATACCTGAATCCGGAAAATAACGTTCCGCCCACGGGGCTGATGGGCGTAGGCATAAGCATACCGGTAACGCAGGGGCTCTTTATCGATGCCCGACGCAATACACTCCGGCAGGCGCAGGTAGCCGTCAATCTAGCTGAGGCAGAACGGCTTTCGCTCATCAACAAAACGCTTTTAGACGCGGCCAAAGCATACTGGGACTGGTATATGGCGTATCAGCAGTTTCGCTGGATCGAGCGGGGGTATCAATTGGCGCAGGCTCGCTTCCAGGCTGTTCGTCAGCGAGCGCTGATCGGCGACGCAGCGCCGATCGATACGACTGAAGCCCTGATCACAGTGCAGGATAGACTGGTTCAGCTGCAACAAGCGGGCGTCGGCTGGCAAAACGCTCGTCTGCAGGTAAGTACTTTTCTGTGGATCAGCAAAGACGGGTCGGCTCCTCAACCGGTCGATCTACCCGCTACGGTTGTTCCGCAGGCCGCCCTACCCGATCAGACCAGCCAGATGCAACTCCAGAATCTGCTTGCCCAGGCAGCCGAGCGCCATCCCGATCTGCTTAAGCTGGCCAGCAAACAGCAGCAGCTAACGATCGAAGAACGCTACCGGCGGGCGCTGTTAATGCCAAAAGTAAATCTGCAGGCTAGTCTGCTGAGCCGGGGACCGCTTTCGGAAGCGAGCTACGACGGCGTCGATTACTACGGGTTTCAGGCAGACAACCACAAGATCGGTGTCGATCTGGCCTTCCCGATCTTTCTGCGCGCCGAACGGGGAAAGCTCCGGCAGACCCAGCTCAAAAACCAGCAAACTGGTCTGGAACGCCAACAAACCGGACGCGACATTGTGAACGAAGTACAGCGGGCCTGGAATGAACTGGCCGCACTTGAGCAGCAAATCCAGACGCAGCAACAGACCGCCAGTAATCAGCAGATTCTGGTCCAGGCCGAGGTAGAAAAGTTTCAACTGGGAGAAAGCTCGCTCTTTCTGGTCAACAGTCGGGAAAGCAAGCTCATCGATTATCAGGTGAAGCTGGAGGAACTACGGGCTAAACATCAGAAAGCGCTGGCCAGTCTATGGTACGCAGCCGGATCGAACATAGGCACTCGGTAACTGGCGTTCCAGCTTTAGTCCGCAATAAGTAAAGCAGGCTAAAGCTGGAACGCCAGTTACTGAGTGCCATACATGCAGACGCCCGGTTTTGGGGCGTCTGCTTTGTTTTACGGCCATAAATTCGCTACTTCACTGCGCTTCATCTTAGCTTAACCAAACCAGGAATGAAAAACCGCTCCTCTTTCACAAGACTGGCGTTCGCGATGGTCTTGTGCTGCGTCCGGTATGCCCATGCTCAGGACGATATCCTCAAAAAGCTTCAGGAAATTGCCATCATCGAGCAAAAAATCATGATGCCCATGCGCGACGGGGTTCGGCTGGCAACCGACATCTATCGGCCGAAAACCGACAAGCCCGTTCCGATCATTTTCTCGAAAACCCCCTATAATTTCAACGGTTGGGGCGACGGTGAACTTCGTCAGAACTCCTACCAGGCGGCCCTGGACGCGGTAAAACACGGTTATGCATACGTTGTCCAGAACGAACGGGGTAAGTTTTTCTCGGAAGGTGACTGGGATATTCTCGGACCTCCCACTACCGATGGGTACGACGCTTTTTCGTGGATGGCCAAACAGCCCTGGTGCAACGGAAAAATCGGCACCTACGGCTGTTCATCTACGGCCGAATGGCAGATGGCGGTAGCGGCTCTGGACCACCCATCGCACGCGGCCATGGTTCCGATGGGGTTTGGGGCTGGCGTCGGTCGCGTGGGACCCTTTATGGAACAGGGCAACTGGTATCGGGGCGGAGCGCAGCAAATGCTGTTTACGACCTGGCTCTACGGCACTCAAACGGATGCGCTGGCCCGACCGCTGTTTCCCAAAACAGCTACCAGCGACGACCTGACGCGCGTATCCCGCTTTTACGATCTGGCCCCCGAAATGCCCAAAGTCGATTGGGCACAGGGACTGAAATACCTGCCCGTGAAGGACATCATCAAAAATGCCAACGGCCAGAAAGGAATTTACGAGAAAATGATCGTTCGTAAACCCAACGATCCCGACTGGTACAAAGGCGGTCTTTACCACGACAACATGCCTTTCGGGGTGCCCAGCTTCTGGTTTGCCTCCTGGTACGACGTTTCGATCAGTCCGAATCTGGCGCTGTTCAACCATGTCCGTAAGAACGCGACCGACCCGCAGGTGCGTGACAACCAGTTTCTGGTTATAGCCCCAACGCTGCACTGCGCCTACAAACGCGCGACGGAGAACACCGTTGTCGGTGAACGAAGCGTAGGCGATGCCCGACTCGACTATGACGCCCTCATGTACGGCTGGTTCGATTACTGGCTGAAAGGTGAAGCCAACAACATCCTGAAAAACACGCCCCACGTGACGTATTACACAATGGGGTCGAACAAGTGGCAGAGCGCCGATACCTGGCCACCCGCCAGCACCGAAATGACGACCTACTATCTTTCCAGCAGTGGTCACGCCAACAGTTTATACGGCGACGGGAAATTGATGACCAAGTCGTTGGGAAAAGACCAGAAACCCGATGCATTTGCCTATGATCCGGCGTATCCGGTACCCTCTTACGGCGGCAATGTATGCTGCACAGGCAACGCGATACAGGGCGGATCGTATGATCAGCACCAGATGGAAACCCGGCAGGATATTCTGGTCTATACCACCGAACCCTTCGCGGATGGCGTCGAACTGACCGGCTCGATCGAACCAACGCTTTACGTTTCGTCGGATGCCAAAGACACCGACTTTACGGTTAAACTGATCGACGTTTATCCGGATGGGAAAGCGTATAATCTGGACGAGACGATTCTCCGCGCTCGCTATCGGGAGGGTTTTGATAAAGAGGTATGGCTGACGAACGGAAACGTGTATAAACTTACGCTAACCCCCATGTCGACCAGCAATTATTTTGCGCCGGGTCATCGTATTCGGATTGAAGTGTCGAGCAGTAATTTTCCCCGCTTCGACCGGAACATGAATACGGGAGGTGATAATTACAGCGAAACGAAAGGCGTGGTCGCGCACAATCAGGTTTTCCACTCAGCCCAGTATCCGTCGCAGGTTCGGTTGCCTATTGTGAAAAAATAGATTGGCTGGCAAGCGTTGGCTGGTTGGTTTTCGGAAGTCTAGCATTTGATCCATAAATTGACGAAATTCGTAGAGCAGAGGGCCTAGCGAACAAATCCGTAAAACGTGCTGTTCTCCAGGTACGCTCCATTTTCTGCAAACAACGCGCTGCGTTCGTACCGAAAAAACGACTTTACTGATGAAAGGCTTTCAATTTTCTGATTATATCCCTCCCGAGCAAAAAGAAGGCAGCAACTTCGACAAACTGCTCAATATTTTTCAGCAACTGTTGCTGCTCACTTCCGGCGATGTGGAACAGGCTATGTCGTGGATGAGCCAGCTCGATCGGCAGTACGGCCTCACCGACGACAAATATGGCATCGGCAATTTCTTCGATGATCTGAAGGAAAAGGGCTACCTGACCGAAGAAAACGAAGAAGGCAAGATCGTGATGACAGCCAAGAGCGAGCAGACGATCCGCCGGAGTGCGCTGGAAGAAATTTTCGGCAAGCTGAAGCGCTCGAAGTCGGGAGGGAACCACAACACGCCCTATACCGGCACGGGCGATGAGCTGAGCAGCGACCTGCGGTCCTATCAGTTTGGCGATACCCTGGAGCAGATTTCCATGACGGAGTCGATCCGAAACGCCCAGATCAACAGCGGTGTCGAAGAGTTTCACCTAATGGAACGCGATCTGGAGGTAACGGAAAAAGAGCAAAAAACCCAGACTTCGACCGTGTTGATGATCGACATCAGCCACTCGATGATTCTGTATGGCGAAGACCGCATTACGCCTGCTAAAAAAGTAGCGCTCGCGCTGGTAGAACTAGTGAAGCTCAAATACCCGAAAGACACGCTCGACATTGTGGTGTTCGGCAACGATGCCTGGCAGATTCAGGCCAAAGATCTCCCTTATCTCGAAGTTGGGCCGTACCATACCAACACCGTGGCCGGGCTTGAGCTGGCGATGGATTTGCTGCGCCGTCGGAAGAATAAGAACAAGCAGATTTTCATGATTACCGACGGAAAACCGACCTGCCTGAAAGAAGGGATTAAATACTATAAAAACTCATTCGGGCTGGATCGGAAAGTGGTGAGTAAAACCCTGACGCTGGCCGCGCAGTGCCGCCGACTGGAAATTCCGATCACGACGTTTATGATTGCGTCCGATCCGTACCTGAAGCAGTTTGTGCAGGAGTTTACCAAAGTCAACAACGGGCGGGCTTATTACAGTGGTCTGCAGGGTTTGGGCAACATGATGTTCGAAGACTTTCAGCGAAACCGGCGGAAAAATATCAAATAAGCGGTTTGTAATCGATGCTATTTTTCAAAGTCGGGCCCAACCATCCCGACTTTGTTTTTGCCGGTAAAAAATGACCTTCGCAGACAAAGCTATTTCGTATTACCACACCCTGTCGGCTCCGCCAGCACTGCCACCGGGTGTCGGCGTCATGAACCCGTATCATCAGCCGGAGGTGCGGCAAATAGTCGAAGAATTCTACACCAAGTTTTATAACGACAATCGCCCGCGGGTATTCGTGCTGGGTATCAACCCAGGGCGATTTGGAGCCGGGGTTACGGGTATTTCGTTTACTACCCCCCAGAACCTGCGTCGCTATTGTGGTATCGACAATTCCCTGCGCGACACCCCGGAGCTATCGAGTCGGTTTATTTATCAGGTTGTCGATGCGCTGGGTGGAGCGGAGACTTTCTACGGGCAGTTTTTCCTGACGTCGCTGTTCCCGCTGGCGCTGACCAAAGACGGGAAAAATTATAATTTCTACGACGACCGAACCACCACAGAAGCGCTCTGGCCTGCCATTACGGAAACTGTTCGGACGCAGACCCATTTCGGCTACGACCGCCGGGTGGGCGTGTGTCTGGGCCGGAAAAACGAAACGTACCTGCGCCGGCTCAACGACCAGCAGGGCTTTTTCGACCGAATCGTTTCCCTCGATCATCCGCGCTATATTCTCCAGTACCGCAGCCGCGACGTGAATACCTATCTCGAACAATACATTCAGACGCTCGGCGACTGTCTGCTATAGAACAGCGTCGTGTCAGAAGTTCAACTCCTGACACGACGCTGCCAACCAGGATGTGCTGCTAAACGCGTTTGAATTCAATGGTGGTTGTATACGTTTCCGGCTTCCCGTCGCCATCCGTATCCTCCTGCTCCTGTGTACTCCAGGTCATCGTATTTCCGCTCACTTTCAGGTCGTACGTTTCCGCTCCATCACTGTCTGTAATGGTCAGTTTATTGTCGGCCACTTTCCAGGTTGATTTGTCCTGAACCGGATTGTATTCATCCGAACCGGTTGATTTACAAGACGGTGAAGGGGTTCCTGTAATGCTTCCGTCGCTATTAAACGTCCCTTTGGTGTCGGTCAGGCAGGCAACCCCATCTTCGCCGATATACGTCTTGAGCAGAGCCAGGTAATCGACGGAATTTTTATCATCCTTAAGGGTCATAGCCGAAACCTTCCAGCTGCCAACAATGGAATTTGGGGTTACCGGATCGCCCCCGCCACCATTTTCTTTCTTACAACTACCGAACCACAGCGGCATGGCGACTACCAGCGCCCAACCCATTAACCGACCTACTTTCGCTATTTTCATAGTACTTATTGATTGACTGATTTTTGATTTTGGGCAAAAATAGAAGCGCTTACCGCCCGTGTTAAGCGAGCAATGTCTGGGCAGTAGATTTCATTGGTTGAACTGAATATATTCCTGTCTGTACTGCTTAGCCAACACCAGAATCAGGTGTATATTTGGTTTTCGAAAAAGCCGACTCTCTATGCGATGCGGCAGTTTATTTTTTTTCGCAGCCTCTGTTTGATTTGCCCCGATATATCGGTCAGGCTGGTCTTTTCCGGTTATAAGGGCTAGAAGCCTGATAAATGGTGTTCATATAAACTACTAACTACCTAACTTTACCGGTTAAACGCCAATCTTGTCTAACCACTTACCGCTCGTTCATGCTCGTCACCACTACTTCTAACATTGAAGGCAAGCAAATCACCAAATATGTAGGTCTGGTCAATGGGGAGGCCATTATTGGGGCTAATCTTGTCAAAGATTTCTTTACCTCGATCCGCGATGTAGTCGGAGGCCACTCGGGTGCGTACGTACAGGCCCTGCGCGAAGCCAAGAGCATTGCGCTCAAGGAAATGATCGACCAGGCAACCCGGCTGGGAGCCAATGCTGTGATCGGCGTCGATCTGGACTACCAGACCATCGGTGGAAATGGATCGATGCTCATGGTCAGTGCGAACGGTACGGCGGTGATCGTCGCATAAGCATCAGTTGTATAGGAAAATTAAACTTCAGAAGGGCTTTGCAGCCCTTTTTTTGTGGCTACGCATGCATGATTGTACAGAACGACCGAAGAATTAATCCGACTTTAAAGTCATGGCTGCAACAGTGAGGAAAGACCAGACGTATTCCTGAACAGTATCAGTCTCTTTTCCTCTATGAACGTGTTGGTAATCGGTGGCTGCCATGTGGGTAATTATGGTGTTCAGCAGCACCTGGGTTTTGTTCAGCAGTGGGCAACGCATCTGAAAGTAAGTACCCACGAACCGGTACACCTTACTTGCCTGAGTATGGTCAAGCTTGAGCACCTTCCCAGCCTGCTAAGCCAGTATCAGGATGAGCTGACGGAAGCCGACCTGATTGTTCTACAATTGGGCCACTATGAACTATCCTGGCGGAAGCGTTTCCAGGATCTTTTCCAGCCTACCGTTGAAGCGGGCAGGTCCGAACCCACTTATCAACGAATATCTTTTAAACCATCAGCGTATTCGACTTTCCTGCATAAGTCGCCCCACAAGCCCGAACGGTATCAGGTGAAAAACCGACTCAAGACTGCTTTACTGGGCCTGCATCAGGCAACATGGGGTGAGCTTCCTTTTCTGCGTCAGTTCAGAGACAAGTTAACCAAAGCATTTGCACAGCTAGCTGCTTATCAGGATAAAATCGTTGTCCTAACGCCTTTTCCGACCCTGAACCGACTCGATCAATGGTTACGCCGAGCCAGTCATCCGTTCCTGATCGAAGCCGCCATCAGGCAAGGGCTACGGGTGGCCGATACGTTCGAAGCCGTTCCGTGCCAACAACCGTATTTTCTGGCCGATGGCGTTCACCTCAACAGTCTGGGGCATATGGTTGTGGCGCTGTTTCTGAGCGAATTGCCACTACCTACCGAAGAAAAGACTCAATTATCGGCGGTTCGGTAGATTCCCGATTTTCCTGATCGAAAAACTTGAAATACAAAAAGCGACGGGTCATCCCGTCGCTTTTTCCATGTATCGCGGTTTAGTCCGCTTTGTTACTAAAGCGGACTAAACCGCGATACCTATAAGTTAGAACCGGTCGTCATCGTCGTCTTCCTCTTCTTCGCCAAAGTTAGTACCCGGATTGAACATCGACCCGAGCAAATCTTTAAACGACAGTCCGGTGTCCATCGCTTTTTTACCCACCAGCGAGTGTTCGGCCAACCCGTGCAGCGCAAACTCCATCATGAATAATTTTTCGGACTTGCTGAGCCGTGGGTGATACTGATCGACCAGATCGTCGAGTCCGTCGATCGTCCGCAAGCGGGCTTCGTAATCCCGATTGGTCAGATCGTTCAGGATATCCATGGTGTTGCCGTCGCCAAACCAGTCTGTAATTTTCCGGTATGGGTTACCACGCTTGTCTTTCTTGGCTTTTTCCGGATTGGGAAAATACTGAAGAAACTGGTTGCGAATGGCTTTCCCGATCAGGTTTTGTGCCACGATGACCGGTCCTTCTACCTCGCCTTCGTAGACCAGCTCGACCTTGCCGCAAATGGCCGGCACAACGCCGTACAGGTCGGCGATGCGCACGTAGGTTTCTTTTTCACCGTTGAGCAACGCCCGCCGTTCGGCCGACGACAGCAGATTTTCGTAAGCCGAAATAGTCATCCGGGCCGACACGCCACTCTTCGAGTCGACGTATTCACTTTCGCGGGCTTCCATCGCAATCTGCTCGATCAGATCACCGACCAGGTCATTGGTTTTCACCATACCTTTCTGCTCGGTCTTGACAATAGCTTCCTGCATGGTGATCTTCTTCCCGATCTCAATCGACTTCGGGTAGTGAGTGACGATCTGCGAATCGATCCGGTCTTTCAGGGGGGTTACAATACTGCCCCGGTTGGTATAATCTTCCGGATTGGCCGTAAAGACGAACTGGATATCGAGTGGCAACCGTAGTTTGAAACCCCGGATCTGGATGTCACCTTCCTGCAGGATGTTGAACAGCGACACCTGAATGCGGGCCTGCAAATCTGGTAATTCGTTGATGACAAAAATACAGCGGTGCGAGCGGGGAATCAGGCCGAAGTGAATCGTTCGTTCGTCGGAATACGGTAATTTGAGCGTAGCCGCTTTGATCGGGTCTACATCGCCGATCAGATCGGCTACCGACACATCGGGCGTGGCCAGTTTTTCGGTATATCGATCGTTGCGGTGCAGCCACGAGACAGGCGTCTGATCGCCTTTTTCAGCGATCAGGTCGAGAGCAAACCGCGAGAGTGGCTGCATCGGATCGTCGTTCAGTTCGGAGCCCGCTACGACTGGAATATACTCATCCAGCAGGTTGACCATCAACCGGGCAATGCGGGTTTTCGCCTGGCCGCGCAAGCCCAGCAGGTTGATGTGGTGCATCGACAGGATAGCCCGTTCTACATCGGGAATGACCGTCTCTTCGTAGCCCCAGATTCCCGGAAAAACAACTTCTTTCTCTTTAATTCGCTCGATCAGGTTATCCCGTAGTTCCTGCTTTATCGAGCGGGTTTCGTACCCGGCGGCTTTCAGTTCGCCCAGCGTGGTGATAGATAATAATTTTGATGCTTTCAGGCTGCGGTAGTTCATCCGTATCTAAGTGAGTAATGATCAATGTATAATGAAGATAACGTCCAGAAACAGATAAATAATGATAGAGCAACTAGTACTTAATCGATAATCCAGGCTATCATCACAGCATCTGCGCTGCATTATACATTCTTCATTCTACATTACTTCTAACAGGCATTCGAAAGAAATGGTTTTTGGACGCTGAAATTGCCTAATTTTACTGATTACGCACCAGCAACAGGCTGCTTTTGCACGCTATGAAATCAAGAATAACGCTTTTCTTTTTTGTCGTTTTCGTCATAAACCTGTCAGGGTGTCGCCTTCAGAAAAGCCCTCCGGAACTGATCAGCGTATCCCCAAATAAAGCGGCCGTGGGCAACGAGATCGTTCTGAGCGGTAACCAGTTTGGCTCCGCACCAGTCGTTATCTTCGGTTCGGGTACGGCCACTCTAACTGCACCCGTTAGCAGCAGCGACGACAACAGCATAAAAAGCAAAGTTCCGTATATAGCGCCGGGCATTACCCAGATCCGTGTTCAGAACGATCAGGGTACGACCGACCCTCTGCCGTTTATCGCTCTCCAGCCCGGTCCGATCGTAACAACCGTAAGCCCGACCAATGGTCTGCCGGGTACCACCGTCACTATCACCGGCGATTTTCTCAATCAGCTCAAACTAATCCGGTTTGCCGATATCGATGCCACCATCAAAGACAGCACGGCCCAAAAACTGACGGTCGTTGTCCCACCCAATGTACCCCGGGGCCCTATCTTTCTATCTATCGAAACGAAAGGGGGGCTGTCGACCAGTAACTTTATCGTGGCCGGTGTTCCGCAGATTACGAGTCTGGCTCCGCTGAAAACAAAGCCCGGTGCCGAATTGGTCATCAAAGGAACAAATCTGCTGAACGGGGATGTGCGGGTGAACGGTAAACCCACCGACAAAGCCAAAACAACCGTAACGGATACCGAAATTCGCACCGTAATACCAACCGAAGCCACCTCGGGGCTGGTAACGGTCACGGTGTTCGAAAAGCTGGTGGCTACCAGCAACGATTCGCTTCAGATTTTTCAGTTGCCCGTCGTTGCGCGTTTATCGGCCCAGGATGCGGTCATCGGCGACAAAATCCTGATCGAAGGCCGAAATTTAGCCGCCGTAACCAGCGTATTGTTTGGCGGTACCGCAGCTACTTCTTTCCGCGTCATCAGCGATACGCAGCTGGAAGCCGTCGTGCCCACCGTAACGGTATCGGCCCCGGTAATCGTATCGGCGAGCAGCCTCGGCGGAACCGGGAGTGGAGTCGAATCGCTGTTTGTGTATTTACCCCCATCGGCCGTCACACTCAACCCCGACCGGCAACAGCGTGGGCGGTTCGTTACCGTTTCGGGTAAGAATTTCTACCGGGTAACGGACGTGCAGTTCAACGGAATTTCGTCGCCCATCATCAGCCGCGTAGAAGGCACCAGCCTGGTAGCCAGCGTCCCGGATAACGGCGTCAGTGGACCCGTCACGGTGATTAGCCGGGCAGGAACAGCCGCAGCTCCGTTGGTGGTCATTCAGAAAGCCATCGTTACAGACGTACTGCCAGCCAAAGCGCAGGTCAGCACCATCGTTAGTATCAAGGGTGATTTTCTGCTAAACGCGCAGATTTTCTTTGCTGGTACGCTCCAGCCCGCCGTCGATAACGGAAAAGCTACTGACACCCAGCGCTTTGTGATTGTGCCGAAAGATGCCAAAACGGGACCCATTCGCGTCATCAACGAAACCAATGACGCGACCGAAACAGCCACGTTTACTGTGCTGCCTTAACTTCGGTCAGTTGCCGCACCAGCACTTCGTTGATGCGAACGTAGCTTTCGTGGGTCCAGCCGGCCACGTGGGGCGTCAGAACAACCCGGTTCGACTGCCGCAGGTAATCGAAAGCCGTCTGCTGGTCTGGGGTAAGTTTCGCTAGTTTTTCGTTTTCCAGCACATCCAGACAGGCCCCGCGCACTTTACCACTTTCCAACCCACGAACCAGAGCCGCCAGCGACACAATTTCACCGCGGGCAATATTGATCAGGTAAAAAGGTCTGGCAAACCGATGGATAAAGGCATCGTCGATCATCAGCCGGGTTTCGTCGGTCAGCGGAATGTGCAGGCTCAGCACGTCTGCTTCGGCGATAATTCGTTCGGGAGAGGCCTCTTCAGCGAACGCATCGCCGTAGTTTGTCCGAAATTTGTCGTAAGTCAATACCCGGCAACCGAAGCCGCTGAGCCGTCGGGCCGTTGCCTGCCCGTTGTTTCCGTAACCGACGATCCCGACGGTCAGGCTACCGAGTTCGTATCCCCGGTTTCCTTCCCGGTCCCAGATACCCTGGCGCACTTCCCGGTCAGCTTTCAGAATATTCGTCAACAAGGCGAGCAACATCCCGACGGTGTGTTCAGCCACCGCGTCGCGATTGCCCGCGCCCGCATGGAACACCCGAATCTGCCGCCGTTCGACAGCTTCGAGGTCGATCAAGTCCAATCCGGCTCCCGCCCGGGCAATAAACCGCAGCCTGGGGGCATGACTCAACATTTCTTCGTCGACGGTTGTTTTACTCCGAATGATAAGGCCCTCGAACGGAGCAAACTGCTCTATCAGCTCAGATCGCGTGATTTTGGGCTGGTAACTGTATGTAAATCCAGCCTCGTCGAGCATGGCAAAGAGGGATGGGTGCATCTCATCGGCAATGAGAATAGCGGGCTGATTCTGGGACATCCGTAGGTTTTTGTAACTTGCAGCTATGTTAGTGAAGAATGTAGAGTGAAAAGTGAAGAGTAAGTCGATAGATCCAACGAACTCATTGCCTGCTCTTCACTTTTCACTCTACATTCTTCACTATTTAATTATTTGGCGAAACTACGAAAAGTGCATGGAACAACGCCAACCCGATGAACCGAACCAGCCAGCGAACGCTCCGCTGACGGCTCCTGCGGCTGATACTCGACCTGATCATACAATAGACCCCGAACCACAACCTTCGGAGCAACAACCATTCGGCAACCAACCCCTTACTAACCGGCAGGAAACACCCCAGCGGCCCAACCGCAACGGGGGTAACCAGCAGGGCGGTGAAGCGAATCCAGCCCCGGCAGAACAGACAGACCACCCGGAAACTGACCCACAGGAACCCCGTCAGCCGGCAGACCGGAACAATGGGCAACGGCCGAACGGACAACGGGAGAACCGCTCTCAAACCAATGGGCAGCGTCCGAACGAAGCGCGCCAGCGGGAAAGCACCCGTCCCGACCGAAACCAGCCAGGCAATCGGCCCCAACCCCGCGATCCGGCAGTCGTCGAGGTGAGTCAGCGTGATTCAGGACAGCAGTCGGGTCTGGTAGCCGAACCTTCCGGCCGCAGTGACGATCGCTTAGTGATCGGCATTTCGCTGGGTGATTACAATGGCATTGGTCCCGAGGTCATTCTGAAAGCGTTGCAGTACAACCGGTTGCAAAAACTATGTACGCCGGTCATTTACGGGTCGATGCGAATTCTAAACCGCTATCGCAACCTGCTCAATATGAAGGACTGGAACCTGAACGGGGCGCAGACGATCGGCCAGATCAGTCATAAACTGACCAATGTCATCACCTGCTGGCCCGACCAAAACCAGGATATTCAACCGGGCCGGGTAACGCCCGAAGCCGGGCAGGCTGCGTTTGCGTGCCTGCAGCGGGCCGTCGATGATCTGAAAGACGGAAAACTGGACGCGCTCGTTACGGCACCGATTAACAAGTACAATATTCAGTCGGAAGAATTTAAATTTCCGGGGCATACCGAGTACCTGGCGCAGGAATTTGGCGTGGCCGACAACCTGATGTTCATGGTCAGCGAAACCCTGCGAGTGGGGGTCGTTACGGGTCATATTCCGCTGGGGCGTGTTCGGCAGAACGTAACCCGGGAGCGTATTCTGCAGAAAATAAACCTGATGATGCAGTCGCTGAAGCAGGATTTCGGGATCGAAAAACCGAAAATTGCAGTACTCGGGCTGAACCCTCACGCTGGCGAGGAAGGCCTGCTGGGTAATGAAGAGCAGGATATCATCAAGCCGCTGCTGGCCGATCTGGTCAACAAAGGACAACTGGTGTTTGGGCCGTATCCGGCCGATGGCTTCTTCGGCACCCGCGCCTACCGAAAGTTCGACGCGGTGCTGGCGATGTACCACGACCAGGGCTTGATTCCCTTCAAATCGATTGCGTTTGAGGAAGGCGTAAACTTTACGGCCGGCATGCCTGCCGTCCGGACGTCGCCCGATCATGGTACGGCCTACGACATTGCCGGGAAAGATCTGGCCGACGAAACCTCTATGTTGCAGGCCATCTATACAGCTATCGACGTAGCCCGAAACCGAAAAGAATTCAGGGAACTGGAAGCCGGAGCGTTAAAGAAACAGCCCGCGGAAAAATAACAGGTTAATAGTCTGTAGCTTGTGGCCCACCGGTTGTTCCATAGCCACAACTATAAACCACAAACTACAAACGAATGCTCAAATCAATGACTGGCTTCGGCAACGCAACGGTAGAAGCCGGAGGTTTATCCGTTACGGCGGAAGTAAAAACCCTTAATTCTAAGTTTCTGGACATTTACTGCCGGATGCCCCGGCAGTTTTCGGATAAGGAAATCGAACTGCGCGCCCTGCTGACCCATCAGTTAGAACGTGGTAAAGTCGAACTGTCGCTGAACCTAACCCGGACCAGCGCGGTTCGTCCGGGCGTTACCATCAACCGCCCATTGGTACTGGCCTACGTCTCCGATTTAAAAGAAACGGCCAACACCATGCTGATGAGCATTCCCGACAGCGACATTCTTCAGTTGGCGCTTCAGCAACCCAATGCTTATCTGGCCGAATCGACCGACCACACGGCTGATGTAACGGACTGGGAGACGGTACAGGCGGCTGTCAGGGAAGCCATTCAGCGATGCGACACCTTTCGCAAACAGGATGGTGCTGTGCTGGAAAGCAAATTTCAGCAGTACATTCAGATCATCAGCGACCGGCTGGCCGATATCGAAGCGCAGGATGTCCGTCGGATGCCGGCCGTCCGCGAACGCATGCGTAATTCGGTAAAAGAACTGCTCGACAGCGAAACCTTCGATCAGAACCGATTCGAACAGGAGCTGGTCTATTACGTAGAGAAATTCGACATTTCTGAAGAGAAAGTCCGGCTCAAAAACCACCTTAAGTATTTTCTCGAAGTGCTGGCAACCGAAGAAGCCAATGGCAAGAAGTTAAATTTCATCTCGCAGGAGATCGGCCGCGAAATCAACACCATCGGCTCGAAAGCGAATGATGCTGTCATTCAGCGATTTGTGGTGCAAATGAAAGATGAGCTGGAGAAAATTAAGGAGCAGACCATGAACGTGATTTAGGGAATTATGCCGAAACTCCCGCTTAGTTTTTATGAACAGCACGACACGCTGACGCTGGCTCAGTTGCTGCTGGGCTGCGAACTGGTTCATGAATCGGAGGAGGGGACCACAGCCGGTATCATCGTCGAGACGGAAGGGTATTTGACCGACGATCCGGCCTGCCATGCCTACCGGCGTCAGACGCCCCGCAATGCAGCTATGTTCGGTCCGGCCGGCACATTGTATGTCTATCAGATTTACAATCACTACAACTGCATCAATGTTGTAACCGGGCCACAGGGCATAGGTGAGGCCATCCTGATTCGCGCTTTAGAACCAACGGAAGGACTTGATCTGATGGAAATTCGGCGCAACGAAGCGTTCAAAACCGGATTTGCCCGTTATCGAAACAACACCATCGACGCCGGAACGGCGGATGGGCAGCGTAACCTGGCCAACGGTCCCGGAAAGCTGACGATTGCCATGGGTATCAGCCGTCAGAAACACAATGCCTCGTCGCTGACAACGGGAGAGATTTACATCCGCGGACCGGTTCTGCACGATTTCGACATGGTAACAACCACCCGGATCGGCCTCACGCACGGGGCTGACCTACCCTACCGGTACTACATCAGCGGTAACCGATTCGTCAGCAAGCGATAAAACAAAACCGAGCGATCGGCAAATACAGCCAATCGCTCGGTTCATCCAGGTCTTTTCACTAATTAAAATACTTTAGCTTCACAACTTCTTTGGGATCGAGAAAGCGCCATTTACCACGCGGCAGCTCTTTCTTGGTCAAACCCGCGTACGTCGTGCGGTCAAGTTTGGTCACTTCGTAGCCAAAATGCTCGAAAATACGGCGTACGATGCGGTTTCGACCCGAATGAATCTCAATTCCGATAACCTGCGCATCGGGGGTAATGATACTCAGCGCATCCGGTTTGATGGGACCATCTTCGAGTTCGATGCCTTTTTTGAGGGCCTCGAAATGCTCGTCCGTGATTGGCTTGTCCAGCTCGGCCTGATAAATTTTGCGGATATTATTCGACGGATGCGTTAGTTTGTCAGCCAGTTCGCCATCGTTGGTCAACAACAACAAACCCGTTGTGTTGCGATCCAGGCGGCCAACCGGGTACATGCGGAAATTGCCGGCATCGGCAACGAGTTCCATAACGGTCTTCCGTTCTTCCGGATCGTCGGTCGTCGTGATATAATCTTTGGGCTTGTTCAGCAACACATAAACGAACCGTTCTGGGTCCAGCACTTTCGTGCCATATTTTACCGTGTCGCCTTCTTTTACTTTATAACCCATCTCAGTAACGACCTTGCCGTTTACCCAGATATCCCCCCGGGCAATCAGTTCATCGGCTTCCCGACGGGAGCAAACGCCGGAGTTAGCAATATAGCGATTCAGGCGGGTCAGGCCGTCGTTGGCGGGTGCCCGCTTTGGCTTTTCTGCATCGCCTGAGCGTTCAGTACGCTTTGGTCTGGCAGGACCTTTTCTAAACGAATCGAAGCTGCGGGGCTGCTCCAGATTATAATTCGGCGCTTTCTGGTATTTTCCCGTACGACGGTCGCCCGAGTCTTTCCGCTGCTGGCCGGAAAACCGCGGTTCTCCCGTCCAGGTGTTGTCGCCAGACTCTTTTTTGCGAAACTCCCGACGGCCGCCACTGCGCTCATCGTCGGTAGCGGACCGGTTTTTATTCCGTTCGTCGGCCTCCCGATTGAAGCCACCAACTCGCTTGAAAGCAGGCTTATCGGATCGGTCACCCGAAAAGCGCGCCGGTCGTTCGTTTCGGTCGTCCTGATTACGGCGGGCATTCGTATCGGAGAAGCGGTCGTCACGGCTATTCCGATCCGGACGCGTCGAGCCAAACCGATTCTGCCCCCCTGTAAACCGGTCATTATTTCTCGGACGATCTTCGTTGAAACGAGGCCGCTCATCGCGGTCGTTACGGGGCTCGGCCCGGTCCCGATCGAATCGGGGACGCTCCCGGTCATTACGATCCGGAAAACGCTCAGCCCGTTGCGGGGCCTCGTTGCCGAAGCGGTTTACAGTACGGTCATTCGTTCGGTCAACGCGGGGCGATTCATCCCGACGTCCAGAGCGGTCTTCCCGGCGGTCGGAAAAAGGCCGGCGAGAATCTGCGTTATCGGAGCGATCATTCCGGTCGAAGCGGGGACGCGAATCGTTGGTACGGGAGTCGCGCCGGTCGTTATCGAAGCGAGCCGGTTTATCGTCGCGGGAGCGGTTATCACGTTTGAAATCAGGTCGGTCGTCGCGATCAAATCGCGGCCGACGCTCTTCGTTAGGGCGGTCGTCCGTCCGGTTTCCACCGCCCCGGCTAAAACGGGGAGTTTCTGTATTCCGGTCTGTGCGCCGGAAATCACCATCGTTACGGGATGGTCTATCCACTTTATGAGCTCGCGGTCCGGCCGATTCATCATTTCGGCTGCGGTTAAACCGCGGAGTGTCTGCATTCCGGCCGTCATCCCGACGGTCGAACGAACGGCCCGGCCGCCGAAGCGGCTCACCATCACGGCGGGGCTCGTTCTTATCTGAATCCTGATTCATGGAAAAATACAGTAAATCGTACTTTTATAAAATAAAACGATGCTGATTATCAGCGCACTTCTTTTAATTATTAGAAAATGGGTACAAAGGTAGACTTTTTTTAAGCGAACCTTGCCATATCTGTTTTAACCAAACGCTTTTTCTTAAAAAAACAATCCGAAGACGGGTAAAGTCGTTAGTCGATAGTTGACAGTCATTCGGCCAACGGCCTTTCTAAACGTTTCCGACTGACACAACTTACCACTATCGACCGTTCACTATCGATTTATCTCTATGACGCGTCCGACCCTTACCCCTCTTTATACGCCTGATCGCCGTTTGGCCGAGCAGTCGCTGATGAAACAGTATATCAACTGGTTATTCGTAAAAAAAGGGCTGTATTTCCGGGATTACAATGACTTATGGGATTGGTCGGTAACGGATCTGGAAGACTTCTGGGAAAGCATCTGGCAGTTTTTCGAGGTTCAATCTCATTCACCCTACCAACAAATTATTTATCGTCCCAGCGACGCAGACATGGTTGGTACCGAGTGGTTTATCGGCGCAACCGTCAATTATGCCGAACATATTTTCCGGCATAAGGCAACGCAGTCCCGCACGAGTCCGGCGATTCTGTTTGCGTCGGAGCGGCAGGGACTGACCGTGCTTTCCTGGGGTACGCTGGAACAACAGGTAGCGGCCGTGGCGGCCCACCTCCGGCAACAGGGTGTCGGGTTGGGCGATCGGGTCGTGGCCGTCCTGCCGAACATTCCCGAAGCGGTTGTGGCTTTTCTGGCTACCAATGCCATTGGGGCCGTCTGGTCAAGTTGCTCACCCGATTTCGGTACGGCCAGTATCGTCGATCGCTTCCAGCAAATTGAACCCAAAGTTCTGATTGCGGCCGACGGCTATACGTATAATGGAAAACCGGTCGATAAATCCGAAAGCATACGTGACCTGTGCGCCCAGTTGCCGACTCTTAAACAAGTGATCTGGGTGCCTAATTTACACCAGGACAGTAATCCCATCGAAACCGTCGGGACGAAGGGATTTCGGTGGCCGGCCGTTCTGACCACCCCGGCCCCTGAGGGCTTGACCTTTGAACCGGTTCCTTTCAATCATCCGATCTGGGTTTTGTATTCGTCGGGCACGACGGGCAAACCTAAAGCCATTACCCATAGCGTAGGCGGTTGTCTGCTCGAACACCTGAAGGTGCTGGCCCTGCATCAGGATGTGCGCGTGGGCGAACGGTTTTTCTGGTATTCTACGACCGGCTGGATGATGTGGAATTTTGCGGTAGGGTCGATGCTGGTTGGGGCTACCCTGGTACTGTACGATGGTTCGGCGGGCTATCCTGATCTGAATGCCCTCTGGAAGCTGGCCGAAGAAGCCCGAATTACGCACTTTGGCGGTGGAGCAGCTTATTACCTGGCTTGTCTGCGGGCTGGCCTGAAGCCAATGGACACGTTTAGGCTCTCGAATTTGCGCACCATTGGTTCGACAGGATCACCCCTGCCCCCCGAAGGATTCCGCTGGATATACGAGTGCGTCAAAGCGAACGTCTGGCTCATTTCGTTCAGCGGAGGAACGGACATCTGCAGCGGCTTCGTGGGCGGTAATCCATTATTGCCCGTTTACGAAGGGGAGATTCAGTGTCGGCTGCTGGGTAGTTCGGTCGAAGCGTTCGATGCCAATGCCAGACCCATTCGGGGCGAAACGGGCGAAATGGTGATCCTGGAACCGATGCCGTCCATGCCCCTTTATTTCTGGAACGACCGCGATAATGAGCGCTATCGAAAAAGCTATTTTGCTGATTACCCAGGCGTTTGGCGGCATGGCGATTACATCCGCATCACCGAACGAAACGGAGTCATTATCTACGGTCGCTCCGACGCTACGCTCAACCGGGATGGCGTTCGGATCGGTACGAGCGAGATTTACAGCGCGGTAGAAAGCTTGCCCGATATTGCAGACAGCCTGATCGTGGGGCTCGAACGCCCCGGTGGTCAGTATTTTATGCCGTTATTCGTTGTCTTGCAGAACGGCGCTTCACTAACGGAGGAATTAATTTCCCGGATCAAGCAAACCCTGCGGACTCAATTGAGCCCCCGGCACGTTCCCGACGCTGTCTATGCTATACCGGAAGTGCCTTATACCATTAGCGGTAAGAAGCTGGAGACGCCGGTGAAAAAGATATTATCGGGCGTCGATGTATCGCTGGCTACCAGTCGGGATACCCTACGCAACCCGGCCTCGCTGGATCAGTTTATCGAGTTTGCCAGCCAGCACCTGAAGCCGAATTAAGGTGTTTCTAAGGCTAAGATCCGATTGGCTTCCAATACGAGCCTGACCGCTTCGTGTAGGTTGGTTTGAACTTCTTCCAGCGTTTTCCCTGCGTATTGGCACCGGGTAGTTCTTCCACAAAACCAACATAGCCTTCAGGCACTTTCAGATAAACAGGAGTGAGATTGTCGTTCATCAAGCTGCTGCATCCTGAACCAGTTGCACCGATAAACCATGCTCCTCCATAAGGCTGTTTAGTTCGCTCACATGCCGTCTGAGCAGATGGGTGTATTCATCGATCATTAGCTGACTTGGCTCAATGGCTTCTCGATGTCGCTTCAAAATAGCGCGCCGTGCATCAATCAATTCGAGTAGATGCAGCACTCGCTGCTCATAAGCGTTTACGGTTATCTGACTCATAACTCTAAAATAGTATCTGCAAGTATCCCTAATAACTTTCCGGGTAAACAACGAAATTCTCGAATATCTTTTTCCGCGTTTTTGAGAAAGGGAATGATTATACAGGAGTGGGTTCGATAGTAGCTAAATCCGTTTGAATCTGTCTATAAGGCATTATTCTACCTGGCTTTTCAAAAGTAATTGCGACCATATTTTCTGCAATATTTCCCGAAAAAACTGGCTTTTCCAGCGATTGTGGCTTTAATGGCAACATTTTCAAAATTTTCAACAATCTTGCTATGCTATTTGGCACGCTTACAACCCAAAGCTGCTTTTGTTGAAAATCATGAAAGAGTACATCCGACCGATTAAACGCCTGCTTGTCGTCAACCGGGGTGAAATTGCCATCCGTATCATGCGGGCAGCCACCGAGCTAGGCATCACTACTGTTGCTGTTTACACGTACGAAGACCGTTATTCGCTCCACCGCTATAAAGCTGACGAAGCTTACCAGATCGGTCGCGATGAAGACCCGCTGAAACCCTATCTGGATGTCGAAGGCATTATTTTACTGGCCAAACGGCATACGATCGACGCTATTCACCCAGGATACGGATTTCTGTCGGAAAACGTGCGACTAGCCAGACGCTGTCGGGAAGAAAACATTATTTTCGTCGGTCCTTCGCCCGAGGCTATGGACGCGCTGGGCGATAAAGTACGCGCCAAGAATTTGGCCACCACGGCCGGGGTACCCATGATTCCGGATTCTCGGGAAGAGAACATGACTCCCGAATTTGCCCTCAGCGAAGCCGAACGGATCGGGTTTCCGATCATGGTCAAAGCGGCTGCCGGTGGCGGTGGACGGGGTATGCGGGTGGTTCGGCAGGCCGAAGAGTTCGAAAAAGCCTTCGCCGAAGCCAAAAACGAAGCCCGCAATGCCTTCGGCGATGATACGATCTTCCTCGAAAAATTTATTGAAGATCCAAAACATATTGAAGTTCAGCTACTTGGCGATCAGCACGGCAATATCGTTCACTTATACGAGCGCGACTGTTCAGTGCAGCGACGCTTTCAGAAGGTCGTTGAAGTAGCACCATCGTTTGGACTTCGGCAGGAAACCAAGACGAAGTTGTACGACTATGCGCTGCAACTGGGTCGGGCAGTCAATTATTCGAACGCGGGTACGGTCGAGTTTTTGGTCGATAAGAACGAGAATATTTACTTCATCGAGGTTAACCCACGCATTCAGGTCGAGCATACGATTACGGAGGAAGTGACCGGCATCGATATCGTCCGGACGCAGATCCTGATCGCGATGGGGTATCCGCTTTCCGCCAACGGGATTTACATCAACCATCAGGATGAAATTCCGCTCAACGGCTACGCCATTCAGTGTCGAATCACGACAGAAGACCCGGCCAATGGATTCAAGCCTGACTTCGGAACCATTACGGCTTATCGTAACGCGGCCGGTTTCGGCATTCGTCTGGACGAAGGAAGTAGTTATGCGGGTATGAAAATCTCGCCCTACTTCGACTCGATGATCGTGAAGGTATCCGCGCGTGGCCGTACACTGAAGGGAGCTACCCAGCGGCTGACACGGGCGTTGCTGGAGTTCCGGATACGGGGTGTAAAAACGAACATCGGCTTTTTGCTGAACGTTATCAGCAATCCGATTTTCCAGCGGGGTGAAGCGCGGGTATCGTTTATCGAAACGCACCCGGAGCTATTCAACTTCCGCAAGCCTCAGGACCGTTCGACACGGGTACTGAACTACCTGGCCGATGTGATCGTGAACGGCAATCCGGAGGTTAAAAAGAAAGACGACTCGAAGGTGTTCCGTACGCCCATCGTACCGCCCTACGATATTTACAGCGCTCACCCGGCTGGCAGTCGGGATCGGCTTAAAGAGTTGGGCCGGGAAAAATTCGTGCAGTGGGTGCTCGATCAGAAATGCGTCCTCTACACCGATACGACCTTTCGGGATGGCCACCAGTCGCTGCTGGCAACGCGGGTCAGGACGCAGGATCTGCAGAAAGTAGCCGAAGGGTTTGCCAAAAACCACCCCGAGCTATTTTCGATGGAAGTCTGGGGGGGCGCTACATTCGACGTGGCCATGCGCTTTCTCTACGAAAGTCCCTGGAAACGACTGGCCGCGTTGCGTGAAGCAATGCCCAACATGCTGTTGCAGATGCTGTTCAGGGGGTCCAATGCCGTGGGGTACTCCGCTTATCCTGACAACCTGATCGAAAAATTTGTCGAGAAATCATGGGAAACGGGTATCGATGTGTTCCGCATCTTCGACTCGCTGAACTGGATCGAAGCCATGAAGGTGAGTATCAAAGCCGTACGGGAACGGACCGATGCGCTCTGCGAAGCGGCCATCTGCTACACGGGCGACATTCTCTCACCCAATCAGCATAAGTACACGCTTCAGTATTACCTCGATATGGCCCGGCAACTGGAGGATCAGGGGGCGCATTTGCTGGCCATCAAAGACATGGCAGGGTTGCTGAAACCACTGGCGGCCGAGGTGCTGGTCCGTGAACTGAAACAGGCAGTGAGCATTCCGATTCATCTACATACGCACGATACGGCGGGCATACAGGCGGCTACGTACCTGAAGGCCATTGATTCAGGGGTCGATATTGTCGATTGTGCACTGGGAGCGTTATCGGGCCTGACGTCGCAGCCGAATTTCAACTCAGTCGTCGCGATGATGCAGGGTCATGCGCGGGAATGCCCTACAAACCTGGCGTCGCTGAACGCTTATTCCAACTACTGGGAAGACGTTCGGGAGTATTACTACCCCTTCGAGTCGGGCATGAAGGCCGGGAGCGCTGAAGTATACGACAACGAAATTCCGGGGGGCCAATATTCGAACCTCAAACCCCAGGCGATTGCTACAGGGCTGGGCGATAAGTTCGAAACCCTAAAGAAGAACTATGCCATAGCGAACCAGTTGTTCGGTGATATTGTGAAAGTAACCCCTTCGTCGAAAGTGGTTGGCGATATGGCTATTTTTATGACGGCCAACAACCTGACGGCCGATGACGTACTGGCCAAAGGCGAATCGCTGTCGTTTCCGGAGTCGGTAAAAGAGCTGATGAAAGGTATTCTTGGACAGCCCGTTGGCGGTTTTCCGAAGGATATTCAGCAGGTGGTTCTGAAGGGCGAAGAGCCGATCACGGGGCGACCCAACGAACACCTCAAGCCGATCGATTTCGACGCCGATTTTAAAGCCTTTCAGGCCAAGTACCCACTCAACGATGGTTTTGTCGATTATCTGTCGTACCAGATGTACCCGAAAGTGTACGACGAATATTACAAAGCCAACGAACAGTACGGCAACGTCAGCATCATTCCGACACCTGCGTTTTTCTACGGGCTGAAAGAGAACGAAGAAATCCTGATCAACATCGAAGAAGGCAAGAACATCCTGGTTCGACTGCTGTTCAAATCGGAACCGGATGAGTTCGGCATGCGTACCATTACGTTTGAACTGAACGGCCAGAGCCGTCAGGTGCGCGTTCGCGACCGAGCGTTGAAGGTCGAGAAAGCCATGAATGCCAAAGTGAGCCAGCCAAATGACATAGGCGCTCCGCTCCAGGGCCGACTAACCCGCATTCTGGTGAACCAGGACGATACCGTCAAGAAGAATCAGCCATTGTTCGTTATCGAAGCGATGAAAATGGAAAGCATCGTCGCAGCTCCCCGCGAAGGCAAGATCACCAAAGTCGTGCTGAAAGAAGGGACGCTTGTTGAACAGGACGACTGGGTTATTGAATTAGCGTAACTAATAACGGGGAAGCCGCTGGCTTCCCCGTTATTAGTTACTGCCGGTGTACGTCTTTAAAGAGTAGCATATCGCTCAGCCGCTGTTCTTTTTCGTTGTCGAAGCCACAGGTAGAGCGAAACTCCTTTGGGTTTCGGTAGGTTCCGAACAGCATGTCCCACCAGACGATATCGCCATAATTGTGGCTGTGCTTTTCATATTCGTGGTGAATCCGGTGCATTTCCGGACGCTGAAAAATATAGCCGATCCACTGGGGTGTTTTTACATTCGTGTGGTAAAAGAATTCGCCCAGCGCCGTACACAGTGTGTAAACCGCTCCAGCCTCGGCACTCAAGCCAAGCAGCGTATATACCAGCAGGCTGCCGATCATCGAATTGACGGTCATTTCGAGTGGGTGCTTGTAGAACGACGTGATCACTTCCAGACGTTGCGGACTGTGGTGAATTTGATGGAAATGCGTCCACAAGAAGTCTACGGTATGCCGCCAGCGATGCCACCAGTAAAAAATAAACGTAGCCATTACGTAAGCGATAACCCCACCGGCTACAGGGCCGACATGGCTCGATAGATGAAAAATCGAGTAAGCCGAGAACCACTTCTCCCACGTAAAACCGGCCAGTACCACCACAGCTAGTTGAACAAAATTGATAGCCAGCACGCGTACCGTCCAGGTAGGCACTTCGGGCAATTTCCAGCCGGGAATAAGCCGCTCAAGGATGAAACAGAAGGCAAAGACGCCAAAAATAACAGGTAGCATATGGGTTGAGGTTTATGTAAAATAATACCCCAAAGGAACCACCCGCGTTTTGCCGAATCCTTGATGCAGATCAATTTCGCCGATTACATAACGAGCGTACCAACGTCATAGACCCAGAATCGGGAGTTACACGATTGCTGAACCATGTGGCTCCAGCCCATCCGACGGTCCGGTCTGTTCATCGATTTCTCAGTTTATGGTTGTGTTAGCCAATTTTTTACGCCAACTTACTACCAATTAACTCTTTACGCCATGGAAAATCAGCCCACTCCTCCGCCATTTACCCCAGCTCCTGTTCCTATGAGCGATTCCGATGCCCGCATGTGGGCCATGCTCACCCACTTAAGCGCACTTCCTGGGTCGTTTTTTATTATTGGCAGCGTCGTTGCGCCACTTGTTATCTGGCAAATTCAGAAAGACAAATCGGCCTTTGTCGATTACCACGGTAAAGAAGCCGTTAATTTTCAGATAACCATGGCCCTTGCCTTTGCGGTTTGCTTTTTACTCGTATTCATTCTGGTCGGAGCCTTTCTAATCGGTTTGGTCGGCGTAGTCTGGCTGGTTTTCACTATTATTGCTGCCGTAAAAGCCAATAACGGCGAGTATTATCGCTACCCACTGACCATTCGATTCATCAAGTAAGAAAGACAGCAAAAAGCAGGTCCGTGCGTTGCTGATACCCCGAACAGCTTACCTAAAACCAACAGACAACATAGCGATATGAACTGCGGGTTGGTTTACATTAACAACCAGTTTATTGATATGAGTGTACAGCAGCAAAATCCGGAAGGATCTATCGACGTCGAATTAAGCGAAGAAATTGCAGAAGGGATTTATGCCAACCTGGCCATGATTGCCCACTCCAACAGCGAATTTATTCTGGATTTTATTCGGCTGATGCCGGGAGTGCCAAAAGCGAAAGTAAAATCCCGGATCATCCTGACTCCAGAGCACGCCAAACGCCTGCTGGAAGCGCTTCGTGAAAACATTAGCCGCTACGAAGAAGCCTATGGTGGCATCAACGAACCCACCGATACCTTCCGGTTTCCGACCGGTGGCTTCGGTGGCCCCGTAGGGCAGGCATAGGCAGCAGATAGTTGGCCAGTTTTCCAGCTACCATTAGAAATACGGGCGCCTGATTTACAGGCGCTATAAGCTAACGACTATTCACTTACTCCTGTTGACTTTCAAGCAGTTTTCCGTATCTTTGCACCTCAAAATTCGGGGAGACTGTTTTTTTGTAAACTAATTTCAAATGCCTACTATACAACAACTAGTGCGTAAAGGCCGCGAGAAGCTTGAATTCAAGTCGAAATCGCCCGCTCTTGACGCCTGCCCACAACGTCGGGGCGTATGTACACGTGTGTACACGACGACGCCGAAGAAGCCGAATTCGGCCCTTCGTAAAGTTGCCCGGGTTCGTCTGACAAACGGCCGGGAAGTTAACGCCTATATTCCCGGCGAAGGCCACAACTTGCAGGAGCACTCGATCGTACTGATCCGGGGTGGTCGTGTAAAAGATCTGCCGGGTGTTCGTTACCACATCGTTCGGGGTGCGCTCGATACGGCTGGTGTGAATGGTCGCCTGCAAAGCCGCTCGAAATACGGTGCTAAACGTCCGAAACCAGGTCAGGCTCCGGCAGCTGGTAAAGGTGCTCCGGCAAAAGGTGGTAAGAAAAAGTAAATGAAAAATGACTAATTGATGCTGACACACAAGTCGATCAGTATTCATTACTCATTTTACATTATTCATTAAAATCAGACTGCCCGTTGAAAAACACGGCAGAGTAAGATCAAAAATCTGAAGAAATCATGAGAAAGGCGAAACCGCCCAAGCGTTATGTGTTGCCCGACCCGAAATATAAAGAGGTCCTGGTAACCAAATTTGTAAACAATCTGATGTACGAAGGCAAAAAGAGCCTGGCGTACGCCATCTTCTACGATGCACTGGACGTGGTGGCTAAGCGCACCAGCGAAAGTGGTCTGGATACGTGGAAAAAGGCATTGAACAACGTCATGCCATCAGTAGAAGTAAAAAGCCGTCGCGTGGGTGGAGCTACCTTTCAGGTACCTACCGAAGTACGGGCAGACCGGAAGGTCGCGGTAGGCATGAAATGGCTTATCCGGTACGCTCGTTCGCGGGGTGAGAAAACCATGGTAGACCGGTTAGCAGCTGAAATCGTTGCCGCTTCGAAAGGCGAAGGTGCCGCTGTAAAAAAGAAGGACGATACGCACCGTATGGCGGAAGCCAACAAGGCGTTTTCGCACTTCCGGTTCTAAACCAAGTCAGTACGCGCCAGTCTCCGAAGGCCGTAAACGTCAAAAAGCCACTCAACATTGGGTGGCTTTTGTTATTTTTGGCCCTATGACAACATTGGAAAACGATTACCTGCGCGTGGCCATCCGCCCTAAAGGCGCCGAACTGACGTCGATCATTCACAAGCCGAGCGGTATCGAGCACCTGTGGCAAGCCGATCCGACCGTCTGGAACTGGCATGCGCCGAATTTATTTCCGGTGGTGGGTGGATGCCTCAATAATCAGTTGCTGGTAGACGGAAAAACCTATCCCATTGAACGACATGGGTTTGTGCGGCAGTCGTTTTTAGAAACGACCGAATCGACTACTACCCACGCCGTCTTTTCCCTGCGCTCCAGCCCGGTTACGCGTGTTCACTATCCGTACGAATTCGAATTTCAGATCATTTACGAACTTGATGGTCCAAGCCTGACCATTACCTACCGGGTGGTAAACAACGACGAAAAGACTGTTTACTTCTCGGTCGGTGCTCATCCGGCGTTTGCTGTGCCGTTCTACGTAAATGAAACGTATGAAGATTATTTCATCGAATTTCCGGAAGCCGAGTCCCTGAAAACGCACCAACTGTCGTCGGCGGGTTATTTTACGGGCGAAACCCAAGCTGTGCCCACAGAAGGAAACCGGTTACCACTGACCGCTCATTTATTCGACAATGACGCCCTGGTCTTCAAAAATCTAACCTCGAAACGCGCGGCTATCCGAAGCGACAAGCACCAGCATTCCGTTACGGTCGATTATCCGGCATTTCCGTATCTGGGCATATGGGCGAAACCGGGCGCGCCGTTTGTCTGTATCGAGCCCTGGTTGGGTTGTGCAGACAGTGAGGGTGAGCAAAAACCCATTCAGGAGAAAGAAGCCATCCAGCAGGTATCGGTCGGGGATGTCTTCGAAGCTTCCTTTTCCATTACTATAGACTAGTTTCTGATCGTTTCATCCAACCGTTTATTCATCGTTACGCTGAAACGATGAATAAACGGTTGGCTATTGTGTTTCCTCCAGCGGGGTAAAGTCTTTAAACGTTCGTTTTATGGCTTTATCAGTCGCTTCTTTCTTGCTTTGCCAGTTTGCGTCCAATTCCAGCGCTACCAGCCCGCTCAGGCTCATAGCATTCCGGAAATCGTCCATCTTCTTGATGAACTCTCCATTCCGACGGGCTGATTTTAACGAAAACTCGCGGGCGAATATATCGCCTTTGTTCTGTAATTCCGCTTTCTTACCCAACACATAATTATACCGGTCGAGCAGGTCTTTCATCGATTTACCTATGACTTCGGTCGCTTCGAGCGTCCCCATTGTTAGCACAGCAGTACCACCTACTGCCGAAATAATCCGCTGGGAAGTCGGATCATTGCTCGTTATAGCTGGCGAAACGCCCGTAACGGCACCCAGTGAAGCATTGGCTACCGACCGATTACGTTTACCTCCTTTAGCTTTTTTGTAATCCCGCTTCAGCTGTTCTTCCTTCTCGCCCAGTTGTTCGACCAGTCCCCAGGCCTGCACTAGCAGCTGCCGATACTGTACGTAATAATACCGGTCTTTTTCGGCTTCATTGACGGTATTCAACACCGTAAACGTAACCCGACGCTCGGCTCGGTTCTGCGATTTATCCAGCACATAAAACGTAATCGTAACGTTCAGCGAATCATACGGGTCCTTGACAAAATCGTAGCCCGGCATCCAGATGAATTCGTACTGATTATTGGTATTTTTAACGAGCGTAGTCTTCGGGATCTGCTGATTATCCGAAAGGAACCCGAACGTATTCACGTCATCCTCCCCGTTAGGATCGGACAAATAAAATTTCAGGTTGACCGTCGCGTTCTCCCGTAATTTATAATGCTTTTCTTCCGGAATAAGTGTAATGTCGGGCGGTAGATCCATCTGGGTCACTTCTACTTTCAAGCGTCCTTTCGTCCGGGTTTTCGCCGGCTGATCTTCCACCCAGAATTCGATATACTGGGGCGATTGCTTTAATTTATTGAATTGATTCAGCGACAGGGTCCAGGTCAATTCACCCTGCGAAGACAACTTACTCCCTTCCGGCATCTGATCGGCAATAGGAATAAACACCAGCGGGTCGCCATCCTCATCGTGCACCACCTGCGGGTCCATTTTGTAGGTGTTCTGCGTCCGGTAACTCACGTAAAAAGGAAGCAGTTCGCCTACCGAAGGCGGCCGATTTACGTGTAACACGTTAAAATCGACAGTTTGAGTAACAACCTGCCCATGTTGATTTCTTACCTCGAAAGCCGCCGGATAGTTCTTCGATGTCTGGATTCGGTCGGCCAGACCAAATCCAGGCGTCCAGCTGAAATGACCCAGCGAATCCAGTTGCATACCTTCCTGCCTGACAGGACCCAGCGAATACCGAATCGTATCGTTGGGGGCAGTTATTGCCTTTAGATCAAACCGAACCGTGCTTCCCTCGGGAACCGTGTTCCAGTTTGTCTGTGTAGGAAAAACGATTTGTATTGGTTTGTTATCCTGCGCGTAAGTGCCAATGACCGAAAAAGTCAAAAACATCCACGCTACTATACCGGCAGTTCGGTTCATGGGTGATGTTGGAAGGTGGTCTGTTTTGGAGAACGTAAAAGTAAGGCTGAAGATTTTGTTCAATTGAATCGATGAGCTTGTTTTGATATTTTTCTCAGATAAAAGCCCATATATTCTTACTAAATTTACATTTATCCAAGATCAGAATAAAAGGGGCAACTTACAGCCAACTCAGCTTCCTTATAAAAAAGTCGCTTCTTAGCGTAGTAAGAAGCGACTTTTTTATGGATTAGTTATAGCTTTTGCTTACTTCTTGGGCGTTGTAGCCGAGCCAGTAGCTGGTTTGGTAGTTGGGGCGCTTCCACCCGTAGCAGCTGGTTTGTTCGCAGCGTTAGCGGCTGCAGCGGCTTTAGCCGGATCGATACCTAATTTTTTCAGCACCAGTTCCGTGATGTTGTTTTCTTCGGGCGCTACCAGCAAAATAGGGATGGTGTTGGCACCCGCGTCCAGATTGAATACGTACTGATAGCCATTGTCCTTAGCTACACCATCGATGGCCTTCTGAATTTTCTGGACGACTGGGTTGACCAGTTGCTGATACTTGGCCTGCAGCGACTGTTCGGCGGTCCGGCCAAATTCCTGAATCCGGGTTTGCAGGCTCTGCAATTCCGTTTCGCGGTCTTTCCGGATCACATCCGACATTTGAGCAGCTCCTTTTTCATACGACTCATATTTACCCTGAAGTTCGGTTTGCATCCGCTTCAGCTCATTTTCTGACTGAGTCCGTTGAATAGTTAACTGATTCTGAATGTCTTTGGCTTCGGGGGTTTGCGACAGAACGTAATCGATGTTCGTATAGCCTAGCTTCAGCGGTCCGGCTGCGGTGGTCGTAGCAGGTGCCGCCGTTGGGGCTTGTGCCTGTGCGTTTAAGCCGCCCAACAGAAGAGCTGCTGCAAACGCCATGACGAGGTTTTTCTTCATCTCGAATTAATTGTTTGTATTTACTTAGGATTTGTGGTTGATTTATTTGTATTCGTTGGATTGCCGTTGGTGGCGGTTGGTTTAATGTCGATACCCAGTTCTTCCATGACGTAATCCGAATAGTCGTGCCGGGGATTGGTATAAAGCATCACAAAATCAGAAGCTTTGTCGAAAATAAAGTCCAGCTTTTTCTGAGTGGCTACTTTCTCGACGGCCCGATTGACCATATCCATGGGCACTTTCATCAGCTCTTTCTTTTTCTCATATAGAAGTCCCTGATAGCCAAACACTTTATTATTGTACTCCCGCGCTTCCCGCTCTTTGTCACTAATCGTCCGCTGACGATCGCGTTTCATGTCTTCGGTCAGCAGGATTTCTTCTGCCTGGTATGCTTTCTGCAATTTGTCGATCTCGACATATTTATCCTGAATATCCTTCGACCACTTGTCGGCAAACTTATCAATTTCGCTCAGTGCTTTCTGGTAGTCAGGCATCTTACCCAGAATAAATTCCGTATCGACGTACCCAAACTTTTGCGCCCGCGCGGGGGTTGCAAGCCAAACGGCGCACAAAAGTACGAAAATTAAGGCTTTTTTCATTATACCGCCAGTCATTTTTTACAGGAAGTAATTGATTCTCAGGAATGGTAGAAGGAACCTCTGCCGCTCTGTGAGCGACAAAGATTCCTCTGTATTAAAACGCCGTCCATGCCGAAATCTTATCTGATCTGCTGACCAATCGTGAAGTGGAACTGGCCCGAAGCTTTATCCTTGACCCCTGGAATCTTGTCGAAGCCATATCCATAATCGATCCCGATCAGGCCGAAAGCAGGCATAAAGATACGAGCTCCAAAGCCCATTGACCGCTTCAGATCGAAGGGGTTATATTGTTTATAGCTCCCCCAGTTGTTACCCGCTTCGAGGAATGTCAGGACGAAAATTGTAGCCGACGGATTCAGTGAAACCGGATACCGCAGTTCGGCAACGAACTTGTTGTATACTACGCCCCCCTGGCTACGGGTTTGTGCGTCGGATGTTCGGTCGTAATCAGCCGTGTAAACGCTGCGATCGTCATAACCGCGCAAGCCAATAATGTCCTGTGCGAGGGCGAACTGACCTTGGCCAGCCAGACCCGATCCACCCAGCACGAAGCGTTCGAACGGCCCGATCGCCGTGCGTTTGTTGTAGCTACCCAGGAAGCCCAGGTGAGCCCGGGTGTTCAGCACCAGTTTACCGAAGACGGTCTGGAACCAGCTCGCATCGAACATCCACTTGTGGTATTCGACCCACTTGTATTTGTCTTCGGGCTTCTCGGTGGCTGTTACCGTACGCCAGGCCGAATACGGCGGTGTAAACGAACCACTCAACGTAAACGACGATCCATTCCGCGGGAACTGTGGGTTATCGATGCTATTCCGAGACAGAGTAGTGTTGAACGTAATGTTGTTCGATATCCCGTTTTTGTACCCGATGTAGAACAGGTCAAGGTTGTTCAGGTCGTAGCGCTGGTAGGTTAACGAATTGCTCAGCGAGAAATAATCGTCCGGCACTTTAAGCTGGCGACCTAGCCCAACCGTCAGGGCGGTATTGGTATACGATCCCGTTGGCGTACGCCCCTGCAAACTCTGATAGATGCTATAGGGGTTGTTGGCGTCGTAGAAGGTTTTATAGACCGTATGGCTGGCACTGACCGAGAAGGCATTTGGCTTGCGCCCACCCAGCCAGGGCTCCGTAAACGACAGCGAATATACCTGATACTGACTACCGTTGGCCTGAAAGCGCAACTGTACCCGTTGACCATCACCCGCTGGCAACGGACGCCAGGCGCTCAGATTCGGAATATTCCGGGCCGAGAAGTTATTGAACGTCAAACCGAGGGTACCGACGAAGCCAACGTAACCGCCCCAACCACCCGATAATTCAATCTGGTCAGATGGTTTTTCTTCTACACTGTACTCGATATCGACGGTTCCGTCGCTTTGCGGTACCGGATTGATTCCAATTTTTTCAGGGTCGAAATAGCCCAGGGTCGATAGTTCGCGCTGGGTACGGATCAGGGCGGTTTTCGAGAATTTCTGGCCCGGCAGCGTCCGGATGGTGCGCATCACCACGTGGTCGCTGGTTTTGGTGTTTCCGTTCAGGATCACCCGGTTGATCGTGGCCTGTTTTCCCTCAAAAATGCGAATTTCCAAGTCGATCGAATCACCGTCTATAGCTTTCTCGATGGGTTGTGCATTGTAGTACAGGTAGCCCAGATCCATGTACTGCGAGCTCAAATCCTGACCGGGATTCCCATTCATGCGTTTTTCCAGGTCTTCCGGGTTGTAGACATCCCCTTTCGTGACACCCAGCACCTGTCGAAGCTGATCGGCAGTGTACAAATAGTTACCCGAGAAGTCGATCTTACGGTAGTAATATTTATGGCCCTCGTTGAGCTTTATGTTCAGACGAATGCTGTTCGCTCCGGTATTGATGACCGTATCGCTCTCGATAGCCGCGTCGCGGTAGCCTAGTTTGTTGTAATACTCGACCAGTTTCTGCTTATCTTCTTCGTATTTTTTCGGAACGAATTTAGACGGGGTGAATACTCGGCCGAAGCGCATTTCTTTGGTGCTTTTCATTTTCATCCGCACCGCCGTTTCATCTACTTCATTGAGGCCCTCGAAGTTGATTTTGGCAATTTTCACCTTCTGCCCTTTATCGACCAGCACCCGCATGGTTGCGTTATTCCGGGTGCTGTCGGGAATCGTGGTGATTTTTACTTTTGTGTTCAGATAGCCCTTATCGACGAAGAATTTGCGCACGGCCATCTGGGTATTTTTGGTAATCGTGTTGGTCACGATTTTACCCAGATTAAGTTTAACCTTGTCTTTGAGGTTGTCCTGCTCACCTTTTTTAACGCCCATAAACGTTACCCGATAAAGCCGGGGACGCTCCTGCGCCCGAAACAGCAGGCTTACTTTTCCTTCGCCCGCGTGGGTGGCAAACAACTCGACGTTGTCTAACAGCCCCGACTCCATCAACTTGCGGACCGATGAGCCGATCGCTTCGCCCGGAATCCGGATTTTATCGCCTATTTTCAGACCTGCCAGCGACACCAGTGAGTTCGGGTCCAGATAGCGCGTACCGGTCATGGTCAGCCCGGTAATTTCATATTCTTTCGGATTTGCGTAATTCAATAATTCGTCATCACTGACCGGAGTTTCCACCGGCCGCCCGACCCCCACCCGCACCTGCGCCCGAACATAGGCGGGCATCAGGCCCATAAGCAGGCAAATCGCTCCCAATATGACTTTTATACGGTGTTCCAAGTTAGTTACGTATTATGTTGTTGATTGTCAGGATTCAATTTACGAAGTTGGCGTTGGAATCGGCCTGAAGAATTCAGGCTTTTTCAGCTGCCGCGTGATTTTATCCCTTATTTAACTAATTGTTCGCTGGTTTTACCAAACCGCCGTTCGCGTTGCTGATAATTCAAAATAGCTTCGTACAGATGATTTTTCCGGAAATCGGGCCAGAGTACTTCGGGCATATACAACTCCGCATAAGCCAGTTGCCAGAGCATAAAATTACTGATACGCATTTCGCCACTGGTTCGGATCATCAGCTCAGGATCGGGTATGTTGCCCGTGGTGAGGTGCTGGCTAAACAAGGTATCATCGATCTGGTCCGGGGTCAGTTTACCGTCTCGCACGTCGGCCGCCAGTTGACGGGCAGCCTCCACGATCTCCCAGCGCCCGCTGTAGCTCAAGGCCAGAATGAGTGTCAGGCCCGTATTTCCCTGCGTTTCACGCATGGCTTCGGCTAATTCGCGCTGACAGTCGGTAGGCAGACTTTGGGTATGGCCGATCGTTGCCAGCCGTACGTTGTTGTCCATTAACGTTTTAATCTCATCGCGGATAGTATGGACCAGCAGCGTCATCAGTGCATCGACTTCGAACTTTGGCCGATTCCAGTTTTCGGTAGAGAATGCGTAAAGTGTCAGGTACTTTACGCCTAACTCGGCACACCCTTCCGTTACTTCACGTACCGCCTTAATCGCATTGCGGTGGCCAAATACCCGGGCCGCTCCCTGCCGTTTGGCCCAGCGACCGTTTCCATCCATGATAACGGCTATGTGCTTAGGCAGATTGCTCGGGTTAATGTGTTCCTTCATCCCAATCGGGGAGTTTTAACAGTATTTAACAGAACCGCGAAGATACGCAAATTTAGTCGGTTCTTTGAGTCTGCTGACTTGAAACACAGTGCAAATAAATCGAATCGTTGCTGTTGTTGGCGCTTTCAATCCTCAGTTTTATAATTATTTAACGAATCCGCTCTTTGGGTCGGCGCGGAGCGGCATCCGTATGTCTCAGCAGGCGCACAAACTATCTTGCGTATCTTTGCCAGCGGGAAGCATAAACCAAGCTTGCCACACGTTTTGTGAATACAAGCCTGTCATTTCATTTCTTACGTTATATGATGACTTCTTTTTCGGGGCTGTCAGGGCGGATTGCAATCCTGGCGCTGGTGCTACTGACAACGGTGGGTTGCAGCACCAACGACGACACCGTCGCTGTTCCTCAAACCATACCCGACCGAATTCAGGAAGATAGTCAGTTCAGCTTATTGCGGGCGGCCGTAGCCTATGCCAACGTTGGGGATGCACTCAAAGCCGGTAACCTGACCCTGTTTGCGCCAACGGACTCCGCTTTTCAGGCGTCGGGGCTGGGAAGCCTGAGCGCCATTACGGCCCTGCCCCAGGAGCGGGTACGCGCGCTGGTTCTGTACCATACCTTATATGGCTCATCGAACGCAGCCAGAATTCCGACCGGCACGAATGCGGTGGCCATGGCCAGCCAGGGTATTGCCTATATCAGTAAAGCCAGCGACGGAACCACGTACGTCAACAATGCGAAACTGATCCAGGCTGATCTGACCGAAGCCAATGGGTACATTCATAAAATAAACCGCGTCCTGACTCCTTCGACCGGGAATTTGCTAGCGAGCATTCAACAGAATACCAACCTTACCTACCTGTCAGCCGCCTTAAAGCGAATCGGTTCCAGCAACCCAACCCTGTTGGCCACCCTGAACAATTCGGCGTCTACAAACCCTGTCACCATCTTTGCGCCAAACGACGATGCGTTTAAAGCAGATAGCCGGTACAATAGCCTCTCAGCGATCGAATCGGCCGACGTACAGACGCTGGCCAACACGTTGCTGTATCACGTTACATCGGGGGTGCTTTTCTCCAGCCAATTTCAGACCGGCACGATCACGTCGCTGCTGAACGGGAATAAATTTACGGTAACGGTCGGTTCGAATCAGACGACTCTCAAAGGAAACAGAAATCAAACCACGGCTACTGTAAAACAGGCTGATATACCGACTACTAATGGCGTGATCCACATTATCGATAAAGTTCTGCAACCGTAACCGATCGGCATATTTCTAAAAAATTTAAGGAATACCGCAACCCTTTGCCCCGAACAGGGGTCAGTAAGCGTACTGGCAGTATGTCGTTTCTTTTCAAGTTTCATGCATAAGCTTCATCTCATTATCGTACTTATCGCCTTACTGGGCGGATTAGCCTCCTGCAAAACGGATGTTGACCCGAGCGGTACGTCATCGGCTACGCTGGATGCCAACAAAGCGGATATTATGACCTATGCCACTTCCAAAGGCATTTCCGGAAGCATGACCACGTCAGGCTTATACTATGCGGTAAGCCAGGCCAGTTCGTCGACCGTAACCCCCGCTTTTGGCCAGGAAATCGAATTCAACTACAAGTTATACGTGTTGAATGGCCCCAGCAACTCCACCGTTACGAGTGGCGTTACCGACACATTGATCGACACGACCTACGCATCGACTTCCGTCTACTATCCGTTTTTTTCGGGTTCGCTGAAACAAGGTCTACAGGAAGGCTTTTTGCAAATGCACGAAGGCGACAAGGTTACACTTCTGATTCCCTCAGCGCTGGCGTTTGGCAGTGGATCGACCCCCACCGTGCCGGCCAACTCACCTGTTCGGTACGACATCACCCTGAAGCGGGTCCGTACGGAGGATCAGCAAATCAACGAGTACATCGCGGCTAATAAGCTAACCGTCACCGAGACAACCTCCGATGCACTGCGGTTTATCAAGACTGTATCCGTCGATTCAACCATCCAGGTTCCGACCAGCGATAAAACCCTGACTATTCGCTACACAGGAAGGCTCCTGCGTGCTGCAATCCCGTTCGATAGCCTGGGATCAACCGTCACTTATTCGAAAACAAAAATGCCCGCCGGCTTTAACGAGGGCCTGGCCAAACTTAGGGTGGGCGAAAAAGCAACGCTTATTTTTCCCTCTTCGATAGGATACGGTACCACCGGAGCGGTAAATAGTTCGACTGGCCTGTATGTCATACCGCCTGGTACACCCCTGCGTTACGACGTAGAACTGGTCAATGCACTATAACTAGTGTGGCATGGTTATGTTACACCCATTAGCCGAAGTCGATCCCTATTCGCTACCAAAGGCAATAAAGCCAGCATGATGGTCGTACTCAACTAGACAGATTGATCCAACTAAGGCTTTTTATTGAACAGAATGTAACCGAGGCTACGGCTTTAACCGGTTTTGCTGTTAACGTTCCGATGTTTTGCCACATTTGTGGACTAACCTGCGTATTATCATTTGTTTCTCTATTCCTCATGCATAAACTTCATTTATTCAGTTTCGGCGCGCTGATGCTGGGCGCACTGGCGTCCTGCAATAACAGCATCGATCCGGGTGTCGACACGTCTGCCATTTTTCAGTCCAATGTGGCTGATATTAATAATTATGCCACCAGCAAAGGCTTGTCGGGCACATTAACTAGCTCGGGTCTATACTATGCCTTAACCAAGCCCGGCAACTCGTCGATTGCCACGAGTATCGGTCAGGAAGCCGAAATCAATTACACGCTGTATTCCTTGATCCGCAGCAGCGCGAACTCCGCTGTTGTCGCTGACCGCAAAGTCGATTCGACCTACGCATCGACCACAACGTTGTACGGTACACTGGTACAGAGCACTTCGGGTCTGATCGAGGGATTATTGCGCATGCACGAAGGGGATCAGGCCACCCTGTTGATGCCATCTATTCTGGCGTTCGGAACCGAGTCTGCTTATAACGGACTGATTCCAGCTAATACACCCGTCCGGTTCGATGTAACGTTGAAGCGTACCCGCACCGAAGACCAGCAAATCGACGAATATCTGACCGCGAATAAACTAACACCGACCGAAGTTACAACCAGCGGATTGCGCTTTGTTAAAACGGGCAGTAATTCAAGTGGGGCTACGCCTACCTCTACTCAAAGCCTTATTGTAAGGTACTCAGGCAAGTTGTTACGAGCGGCTTCCGCCTTCGACAGCACCGGTACCGGTACCCGGATTTTCGCTCTGGGCAACACCATCTCTGGGTTTAGCGAGGGCCTTGCAAAACTCAAAGTGGGTGAAAAAGCGACTTTGGTGTTCCCATCGAAAATCGGCTACGGTCCAGACGGATATCAGAAGATTCCACCTTACGCACCCCTCCGCTTCGATATAGAGCTGGTTGGCGTACAATAACTCCTTTATCAGCCGAATCAGGGAAGTTTCAGCGATCGAAACCTTATCGGCCGGGTCAAGATGAATTTCTACACAAAAAGAGCCGCTTAAAAAAGCGGCTCTTTTTCTTACACAAGCTGTTCAGTGACTACTTCGGTGCCATGCGGATCGCACCATCCAGTCGGATCACTTCGCCGTTCAGCATGGGGTTTTCGATAATACTTTTGACCAGCAGGGCATATTCGGCCGGACGACCCAGCCGCGACGGAAACGGTACCTGCTGACCCAGCGACAGTCGGGCTTCTTCAGGAAGGCCCGCCAGCAAAGGGGTTTCAAATAACCCTGGGGCAATGCTCATCACCCGAATCCCCGATCGGGCCAGATCGCGGGCAATGGGTAAGGTCATCCCAACGATGCCGCCTTTAGAAGCCGAATAAGCCGCTTGTCCGATCTGCCCGTCATAAGCCGCTACTGAAGCGGTGCTGATAATTACGCCCCGTTCGCCTTCGGCGTTGGGTGCATTTTTTTCCATCGCCAGCGCGGCTAGCCGAATCACGTTGAAAGTACCGATCAGGTTAACCGCAACGACCTTCTGAAAAACTGCCAGCGAATGGGCGCCGTACACGCCATCGACCTTCCCGAGCGTTTTGCGGGCTTCGGCTACCCCGGCGCAGTTGACGTTGATGTGTAAGCCGCCAAAGGTTTCGATTGCCAGATTAATGCCCGCTTCTACCTCAAGCTCATTGGTCACGTTGGTAGGATGAAATCGAACCGAGGAACCCAGTTCTTCGGCCAGCGTCTGTCCGCGCTCTTCATTCAGATCGAGAATAACGACATTCGCACCGTTGGCGACAAGCTGCCGCACAGTAGCCTCGCCAAGGCCGGAAGCTCCTCCGGTGACGATGGCCGTTGAGTTGGTAAGTTGCATAGATGATGTATTGCGCGGGTTCTAATCCGCATTGAATGACTAAAAATGCGGCTTAAAACTGGTACGCCAGCCCGGTGGTACGCCAGCCCAGTAGTTCCCGCTCCTTTTATTTGGTTTGCTTATGAATCAGCTGCTGCAGTTTTGCTACATCGATGTCCTGCACCGCCTTCTTCTCGTCGATAGCCAGACAGGCGGCCTGTGCGGCCGATTGACCTAACACCATAAACACCGGCTCCATCCGGATGGAACCATAGGCAATATGACTGGCCGATAAACAAACGGGAACCAGCAGGTTCTGGATACTGCCCCGCTTCGGAATAAGGGCCCGGTAACTGACCGGATACGGCGGAAAGCCCCCAACCTGTACGTCGCCTTCGTTCCGCACCTGCGCCACACCTCCTGCACCTTCCACAATAAGCCGCTGGCAATTGTGCGAGTCCATGGTATAGGCCGCCATGCCGGCTGGATCGGGCACCGTAACTTTTCCCTCGCAATTCGCCTGAGTCATCACGTATTCACCCACTAACCGACGGCCCTCCCTGATATAAAGCTGAGGTGTAAAATGATCGTTATCGATGTATTCGTCTTTCGGATAACCCCATAGCAGCATCTCATCGCGTAGGTGTTTGGGCATTCGTGGGTCGTGACCAATGAAATAAAAGAATCCTTTCGTATAGCTCACATGATCACGAATAATTTCGGCCCGCCGGGCATAGTCGCCATCCGGATAATCATAATTTGCGCCGATCATATCGGTCGATAAGCCCCCGCAGTTATTGATGTCGGTTTTCCGGTTGGGCATCATCACAAAGTGCATCAGGTTCCAGGTAAGCTCTTTGGGCATCTTTTTGGCGATCTGCCGCAGTAGCAACTCATATTTCGTTGAATCGTACCCCTCCGGGCGCGTAATTGGCAGGCGGTTTGCCGGATCGTCGGTCAGGCATAAGCGAAAATTATACGCCTGTACGCTCTTGTCGGCAGTGCCATTAGGAGCCAGTTTCGCCGTACTGACGCCCCAGATCAACCCGCTTTCGGGCTTGCCGGGCACCACGTACGGGTCGACGCCATCCGGAAACTGGTGTTTATCGCGAAACTGCACTCCATTGAGCGACTCGTTGTACTGACTGGCAGCTTCCCGACCGACGGTATAGGCAACGCCTGCTTTGGCCATCAGATCGCCTTCGTAGGAGCAGTCGATGAACTGCTTCGCTCGCACGGTTCGGTTACCGGTTTGGTCCGGCGAGGCCGGTTCGAGCACGACCTCCTGAATCAGGTTCTTTTGCGTTTTGGCCGACGCCAGCCGATACGCATACCAGACGGTTATAGCCGCTTCGCTGATGTACTGGTTGAATACGGCTTCGGCTACGTGCGGCTCAAACGTCCACTGCTCCGGTTGCCCGTAGTGCTGCCCAATACGCCGGTAAAAATTCCGTGATAAGCCCGTGATCGCCTGCTTATTGCCGATGTCGGTAGCGCCTAGCCCACCCGACGACATCCCGCCCAGGTGACGACTAGGCTCGATCAGCAAAACCGATTTCCCGGATTTTTTAGCCGAATAAGCAGCAATGACGCCCGCCGAAGTACCGCCGTAAATGCACACATCGACGCTGGTAGGTTGTCCATGCAGAACAAAAGGAAGAACGATACCAAGAATAGCGTGGAACAATCGGTTCATAAGCGAATCGGGTTGAAATAGAATGGTGTTTCGTGATCGGTATGATTTCAATGTAGGAATTTATCGAAATAAAAGCGTCCTGAGGCAATGAGCCTACTATAGAGCGCGGAAATAGGAAGAAAATACTAGTGTTGATTACAAAATCAGACTCAATTACTAAGTGGTCGGATAGCTTTAACTAAATACCCAATCCTCCTGCATGACCCTGGAAGCATTCTTCTTTTAAGGGCTAGTCTTTCGGAAGCCGAAACCTGACTATTGAAAGCTCAGGACCCGGTTGAGCATAAAAGGACCGGATAATAGAATGAATATTGGCTTGGCCCAATGGCGGTTGTTCTTTACAAATCGATCCATTATGTTAGCGATAGAGACCTCGTTGTATACATTCCGTGTGCATACCCGAGATACCTAACCTTCCTCCGTAACGAACCTTATTATGGTAATTCTCATCGCGGATGCCCACGCTATGATCCGACGTAGTGTGCAACTCCAGCTTGCCGATCTGTTTCCTCAAGCCACCTACATCCATTGTGATTCGCTTGCCTCGCTGGAGCAGACCCTCACCCAGCACGCTGCCGACCTGCTGATCATGGCTCTGCTGCTGGCCTTACCGGATTATCGCTCCGTCATTCAGCGTATCCGGCGGTGCTACCCCACCCTGCGGCTGCTGATCTTTACAAGCCTGGACGAACAGCGCCATGCGCTGCCAGCGCTGCAGGCCGGGGCGGATGGGTATCTGTCCAAGCAAGCTTCGGAAGCCGAATTCCTGCGTGCGGTGCAGGCTCTCTGGCAGGGTCAGACGTACGTCAGCGAAACTATCGATCAACGGCTAAAGAAGCGGCTCAACACGACCCGCCCCTTTATCCCTGACCCGCTGGAAAGCTTGTCGACTGGCGAACAAAAGGTACTCGAAGGACTATTGGCGGGCAAATACACTAAAGAGATCGCAGCCGATCTAAATCTAAAGCAGAACACGGTGAGTACCGTCAAAAAGCGCATTTTTCAGAAATTCGAGGTCAGTAGTCTGGTCGAACTGCTTGAAAAGATAAATCCCCATTCGTAATGGGACAGGAGGATAGCCTGGTCAAGTTGAACACCAGTCGAACCAGGCTATCCCAGATCAAGATAGCCTATCCAGACAATTGACTCTGTTTGTACTTTAGAGACTCATTGGTTCAGCTTCCGTATAAAAGCCTTATAAAGCTAACAACTGGACCGCAGGTAAGGTCCTGAACTTCTGCGGTCTATGGCGCCTACAAAATAGCCATCAATTCCTTCCAGTGGCGAATATCGTACGTAGGCTTGTCAGCAACAATGGCGCCCTGCGGATTGTAAAAGACGGTGTCCATTCCCACGCTTTTGGCTCCGAGAATATCGGCATCGTAATTATCGCCAATCATCAGGCTTTCCGCCACCGACGCCCCGCTGATGTCCATTGCAAACTGAAACACCAGTGGGTCGGGCTTTTTGGCGTTGGCGTTTTCGCTCGTAACTACATGCGTAAAATAGTGGGCGATCTCCGCACTAGCCATTTTTACGGCCTGGATTTCGGCAAAGCCATTGGTGATGATGTGTAGCGTATAACGTCCGTTCAGATAATCCAGGATTTCCCGCGCTGACTCCAGTAAATGCGGTTTCAGAGGCAATAGCCGTAGGTATTCGGCATTCAGGTCGACCTGAACAGCCGACTCATCTACGCCCAGCGATCGGAATACCATCGGAAATCGATGCTGCCGAATGTACCCGTGTTCAATGAGGTTTTTGTCGTAATCAGCCCATAACTTTCGGTTGATGTCGATGAAGTGCCGGCTGAATTCTTCAGCTGACGCAATCCCGACCTCCGTCAGCCGGAACGTCTCGAAGAGTTCGGTAAGACTCTCGGCCGAATTCCGGTCAAAGTCCCAGAGGGTGTGGTCGAGGTCGAAAAAAAGGTGTCTGTACATAAAAATGAGTTGCTGGTACTTAGCAGACAGCCGACGGCTATTGACTACTGTCTACTAAGTACCAGCAACTTAAAAGGCTAATTTCAGTCGTTCTACGGGCTGGTCGTTCACCAGGTGGCTATCTACGATTTCGTCGACGTCCGAGAGTTGAACATTTCCGTAGTAAGTGCCTTCGGGATAAACTACCAGTGCCGGTCCGAACGCACAGGCATCCAGGCAACCGGTCCGCTGAGCGCGCATATCTTTCTGTAACCCACGGGCAGCCAGTGCCGCTTTAAAGGCATCGACCAATTCGTTACCGTGCGCTTCGCCACAGGATTTCTTGGGAGCGGGTTTCTGATTATTGCAAATAAAAACGTGCTTCTTGTATTTCATAAGATCTCAGGAAATTCGTACTCAAAGGTACGCAATGAACCCCACCTTCTGGCTAAGTGGCTGGCATCAAAAGTAAGGGCGACTAAAAAGCCATTGACAGAACCTGAAATTGATTAGGTTCTGTCAATGGCTTTCATGAATGAAATTTTCTACAACTTTTTCGCCGTGCTTTTAGCCGAGGCCAGCGTTTTCTTCTTCGAAGCCGAAGGAGGGGCGCCCGGGCTTTTCTGTGTCATCGTAACCGGGTCCCAGTACACCACTTTCTGCTCGAAATAGCTTTCGTTGCAGGCCAGTACCGGTGCCGCAGCCCGAAAGCCGAACACCGGATCTTCGACGGTTCCCTGACTACCTTTCCGGACATTCTCGAAGAAGTTACCGAAATGTTTGGCGTGGGCATCGTCGTCTTTGGGAGCCGTAAACTTCACTTCCTTCACCGGTTCGGCCGTGCGGGTTTCGGGGGGGTATTTAGCGTCGTAGGCCTTGACGAATTCCTGCTGCACGGGCTCCGTGAACGTAAAGAAACTATCATAGTTGCCGTAACCGGGGGCAATAGGCAATTTCTTTTTGGTCATGATCAGATTGTCTTCCGAGAACTCGATCTGCCCTTCGTTGCCGATGATGCGGGTAACGTTGCTGATCTTACCTGCGTTGGCAAAATTTACGCGCAGCACCATCTGGAAAGCCTCGTGCTGATCGGTTTTGGGGTAATCCATGATGCACGACATCACATCCGGCACGTCGCGCCCGTCTTTCCAGTACGCCAGATTACCCGATGAGAAAATCCTGGTTGGCCCGAGGGTGTTCGTGACGAAATGAACGCCCGTAATGAGGTGGATAAACAGGTCGCCTGCTACGCCCGTACCGTAATCCTTATAGTTTCGCCAGCGGAAAAACCGGGTGGCATCAAACGGCCGCTTGGGCGCATCGCCCAGGAAACGGTCCCAGTCGATGGTTTGGGGCGATGCATCGGGCGGGACGGAGTAATTCCAGGCACCAATGGCATTAAATCGGTCGTTGTTCGACTCGATGTAATTGATCGCGCCAATTTCACCGGCCGCTACCAGCCGCTTAGCTTCCTGAAAGGCAGCGCTGCTGATCCGCTGACTGCCCACCTGCATGGTCTTACCGGATTTTTTCCAGGCATCGATAACGGCCTTGCCCTCGTTCAGGTGCTGCACCATTGGTTTTTCACAATATACGTTCTTGCCCGCTTTCAAAGCCGCAATGGTAATGTGGTCGTGCCAGTGGTCGGGCGTTACGATCAGCACCGCATCGACGTCCGGGCGCGCCAGGATCTCGCGGTAATCACGGGTCGTAAAGAGGTCCTTGTCTTTACCGAAAGCCGTTTTTGCGTGTTCGAGCCGACCAGTATATAAATCCGCCACACCGACCAGTTCGACATCGGGGTTCCGCAGAGCCGCCTGTGTGTCGTAGTTGCCCTGAATACCCATACCGATGGTGGCGATGCGGATCTTGTCGTTCGGGCTTACACGCACCAGATTTGGAATGTAAGCCGGAACACCGAACGGCCGGGCGACACTTTCTGTAGCAACCAGCGCCGAAGCTGCTGACAGGCTTTTTATAAACGTGCGTCTGTTGGGTTGCATGTCGTTTGAGTGATTTCGTGTACATCACTCAAAGCGGAAAGGCGTCAAAATTTACCTGAAAACTCAGGTTTCATCTCGCTGTAACTAACCAGACCGTTTATTTCTGTTACCCACAAGAAACGACGGCAACGCTATTTCCGATCGAACTGAATGGCTACCCATTGGCGATCGGTGGGCACCTGATGGGTTGCGTTCCAAACGAACATGGCCTGCTCAAGGGCCATGTTCAACTGACGCTTGGTTTGCCGGCGGGCGATGTTCAGTTTCCGACTGACGGTTTCTTCGTAAATCAACTTGCGGTCGTCGGTGTAAAAACGTACGGTACACTCACGACTTTTGGGTTGCGATTCGATTACCCAGAAACCTTCGCGGCTTACGATCGGATCGGGTTTGGCCTGGGCCCGTGCAGAGAACGAAGCGGCAGTAAATAAAAGGGCGATGGCCGCCAGGCGGAAGTTAGCGAAGGTGTTCATGGTATTCGTGTTTGGGTTGTGTTTTACGATTAGTCGATAACCGAATCAAAAATAGAAACAGCGGTACGCGTCTGCTCAGCTTTTCGCTTAACGACAGTTGCTGGACCTTATACACCCTTGTACTGTCTATCAGTGTTATTTAGCGATCACCGAGGCTGTTCAGCGACGATAGCGCGTCGTTTGTCGACAACTTAGTTAGCGGATAGCAGAACCGGTTCCATTTGTCTATTTTCGGGAAAGCAATGGCCAACTTGATGCAACGCCTGAACTACGAATTTGTCTTCTCGAATCAACCCCGGCAGCGGCTGGCACGACACGGCTTATTTTGGCTGACCTGGGTTCTGTTCTTTGCCTTTACCTATGCATTCCTGCCGACTCGCGTTCTGGTACATCAGGGTGTTTCCTGGCCACTGGCTTTCCTCGAAGGAGTTACCATTGCCAGTATGGACGCGATTTTATTTATGCCCGCACACATACTGTTCGCTTATGGCCTCACCGAGTGGATAATACCCCGATTTATGCTTAAAGAGCGGTATGGATGGGCGGTCACTTATACCGGCTTGCTGGTGGTGTGTATTACACTGACAGCCGCCTACCTGACGGTATACGTGGTAGATCCAGTGCATATTTATCTGAATATGCGTAGCTCAGGAAACGGTTTCGTCTTTGCAATGATGGCCGGGCTGCGGGGTGCAACGACGATTGGCGGCTTTGCGGCTGCCATTAAACTGGCCAAAATATGGTACCTGAAGCAGCAGGCCTACGAACAGATCGATCGGGAAAAATTACAGGCCGAACTGCAACTGCTCAAATCCCAGATCCATCCTCATTTTCTGTTCAATACGCTGAATAATCTGTATGGACTTACGCTTCAGAAATCCGATCACTCGCCATCGGTCGTCGTGAAGCTGTCGGAGCTGCTTCGGTACATGCTTTACGAATGCAATGCATCGGAAGTGCTGCTGCTGCAGGAGATTGAATTCATGCGCAACTACATTGGCCTGGAGCAACTGCGTTACGGCGACCGGCTGGATATGTCCGTCAGTATTTCAGGCGAGTACGAGGATAAGCTCGTGGCCCCATTGCTACTGGTGCCATTTCTGGAAAATGCCTTCAAGCACGGTACCAGCGAACAGCTTGAACAGGCCTGGATGCACGTCGACCTGTCGGTGCAGGGTTCGACGCTGAAGTTTAAGGTTATCAACAGCCGGGAATCGACGCCTTCGGATGCGCCAACCCCATATATGGGTGGCATTGGTTTGCAGAACGTCAAGAAACGCCTGCAACTGCTCTACGCCGATCGCTATGACCTGCGGATCACGGCCGAAGCCGAAACCTTTATGATCACGTTAACGCTGGCTCTACACTCTACGCCGTCGCCTGACTCGCAGCCCGCCGTCCGGTTGACGGAAGCCGCTTACTGACTCCTTTGCCATGATACCCATACGCTGTCTGCTTGTCGACGATGAACCCCCCGCCCTGGCGGTCATCGAATCGCATATCGAGATGATCGATAGTCTGGTTGTTGTGGGCAAATGTCATAATGCCATCCAGGCCTTCGGGCTCTTACAGACTACTCCGGTCGATCTGATGTTTCTGGATATTAAGATGCCCAAGCTATTGGGCACTGACTTCGTGCGGAGCCTGCCCCATCCGCCGAAAGTTATTTTTACGACGGCCTACCGCGATTATGCACTGGACGGTTTTGAACTCGACGTGGTCGATTATCTGCTGAAACCCATATCCTTCGAGCGATTTCTGCGCGCCGTTTCCAGAGCCATGCGGACCGAACTGGGAGTCGCCAACGCCGGACCACCCGAAACGGACCAGCTTTCGATAGCTGGCAAGTCCGCCGAATTGCCAGCCACCTCGTTTTTGTATTTTCGGGCCGACCGTAAAATGGTCAAGGTATTCGTACACGACATCCTGTATGTCGAAAGTCTGAAAGATTACATCCGAATCGTGACCACGGCGGCCCGGCCGTTGGTGGTTAAACAAAGCATTAGCTCGCTGGAGGAGATGCTGCCCGATTCGGGTTTCCTGCGGATTCACCGTTCGTTTATCGTAGCTATCGACAAAATCAATGCCTACACACCAAGCCACGTAGATATTGCGGGGCAGGAACTACCCATCGGCCGGCTTTACCATAAAGAAGTCAGTCAGGCACTGAAAATGGGAGCCAAATAAACAGCCCATTGGCCCGTCGTAGCGCCGAAATGGGGACTTCGGCCACGAAAAAACAACTGTCGTAGCGCAGGAGTAGTAGATTTTGGGGTAATGATGCTATTGATAGACAGCATGTAGCCCAACGAACCTGATTCGACCATGACTCCTCCACTGAATCGCCGGGAATTTCTCAAACAGAGCAGTGCGGCCACACTGAGTATGGCCTTGTTTCCAAATGTAAAACGGAAGGTTGCGCCCAGCGACCGGGTCCGGGTAGCGCACATCGGTCTGAACGGCATGGGTACGAATCACCTGAACTGGTTTGCCAAGCTCCCCGAAGTCGAAATCGTCGGGCTATGCGATCTGGACGAAACGCATCTGAACAAAGCGTACAGTTCCTTGCAATCGCTGCATCCCAACACGAGCGCGAAAACCTACGCCGACTTCCGTTACCTGCTCGACCGCAAGGATATCGATGCCATCACCTGTGCCACACCCGACCACTGGCACGCCCAGATTGCCATCATGGCTTTTCAGGCTGGAAAAGATGTGTACGGCGAAAAGCCGCTTTCCTACAGCGTTCGGGAAGGACAGAAAATGCTGAAAGCACTAAATCGGTACGACCGTATTTTTCAGCTAGGTACTCAGATTCATTCGGGCGATAACTACCACCGCGTGGTAGAAATTATCCGGTCGGGAGCCATTGGGAAAGTACACACCGTACGGCTCTGGAAAACCGGCTTCCCGCCCGTGCTTGGCCCAGCTACCTACCAAACCCCACCCGCTACCCTGAACTGGGACATGTGGCAGGGCCCCGCGCCGGTTTCGTTGTATACGCCCGAACGGTGCCATTTCACGTATCGGTATTTTCTGGATTATTCGGGCGGGATATTTCAGGATTTCTGGTGCCACATTGCCGATGTCGTCTGGTGGGCTATCAACCCTACAGGTCTCAAAAGCATCAAAGCCAAAGGCGAAGCCCCCGAAGGCATCGGTGATGCTCCCAAATGGATCGACATCGACTACGAATTCGACGGACTGAACCTGCACTGGACTAGCACCCCACCCAACGTGCCGGGTGCCGAAAAACGGGGCATCGGCGCTTATTTTGAAGGGGATAAAGGGACGCTCCTCTGCGACTACAATACCCGGGAGATCACCATCAACGGCGTCATGATGACCGACGTACCCGAAATTCCGATTACACTCGAACGCTCGCCGGGTCATCAGCAGAATTTCATTGATGCCGTCAAATCGCGCAAACAACCAGAATCGAATCTGGCTTACGCTCGCCAGATGACCATGCCCATGCACCTCGGACTGATTTCGTACCGGCTGGGCCAACCGCTGGAATGGAACGCGAAAAAAGAAAAGTTCCGGCATAATCCCGAAGCCAACGCGTTGCTATCGAGGGCCTACCGAAGTTCGTGGAAGTTAGTATAGACTTTTCGACAGGATTTACAGCCGGGCCGACGATTCGGATAAGACAGGATTACTTCTCACTTTCAATCCTGCTTTATCCTGTCGAAAAATCCTAGTACTTCATCATGAACTCGCCCAGGTTCATATCGGCATCGAGGCTGAGTTTTTTCCGGAGCCGGTAGCGCTTCAGCTCGACGCTCCGGTGGGTAATATTCAGCAACTGAGCGATTTCTTTTGTCGATAGGTTCATGCGTAGATAAGCCGCCAGTTTCAAATCGCCCGGGCTCAGGTCCGGGTAGTTCTCGATGAGGTGTTTCAGAAATTGCTCGTGCACTTTATTAAAGTTGGCTTCGAACAATTTCCAGTCTTTTTCGCTGGATATATTGTTGTCGATCAACACATTGATCCGCTCAAAATCGTCGCCCGACAACCGATTGACCGACCGCAATTTCACCCGGTTCAGTTCTTCTTTCAGTTGCATCAGCAATTCATTTTTATGAATAAGTGACATGGTCGAGTTGGCCAGCTCTTCCGATTTCTGAATCAATCCCTGCTCCAGTTGATCTTTCTGCAAGAGAATGATCTCGCGCTGGCTCTGCTCTTCCTGATGGCGCAGTTGTTCCTCCAGTTTCTGCCGGATACGGTTTTGCTGCACAGCCACTCGCCGGAGATGTAATCGATAAAATAGCCAGATAAGCGCTCCTGCTACGATCAGATACAACAGTTTACTCCAGCCTGTCCAGTACCAGGGGGGTTGAACTATAAACGTAAGGCTACACTCATTGGGGTTCAGATTCGACTTCAGGTGGAAAACATACTGGCCCGGCGGCAGATTACTGAATTCTTTCTGAGAAATCGCTTCATACGGTGTCCAGTTCGTCATTCCGTTTTCGAGCCAATAGCTGTATTTGACAGGCTGCGTGTAGAAGGGTGTACTGAAGGAGATTAGGATCGTTGATTGCCGGTGCGTTAGTGATGGTACCGCTTTCTGAAAGGCCAGCCTTTCGGAAGCATTTTCGCCAGCGGCTACAGATCGGATAACCGGCTGGAGCGCGGGGTCGACCACCGTTGCCTTACCCGTCCGGGGCAACAGCGCAAAGCCATTCTCCCGACAGATAGCCAGGTAGCTGGTATCCAGCGCTACCATATTTTCGTACTCTTCTACCCATTGACTGGCTTTAATCGGAATATCGTCGGCTACCCGCTTACCTACTTGAGCCCAGCTCAGCGATCCATCCTGTCGGAGCACGAATAACCCCGTACTATCGAGGGAAAACAACTTTCGGACGGGCCGACCCAGCCAGGGATACGAGGATAACGCGGGTATAAGCCGATCGGTATACCTGTCCTGTACCAGTACATGTTTGGGAGAGGTAACCAGAATACGGTTCTGGAACCGGCATAAATCCAGAGCTGGGCCACCCAGTTCGGCATCGGTGTAGCTTTTGCGGCTTTCGATCCGGCGCATGTCGGCCGACAGCAGAAGCCGCTGTATTCCCTGATCCGGCGCTCTATTGACCCAGATTCTGCCCTCTTCATCCTCTTCCAATTGCCGAACCGGAGCCGAGAAACCATCCACCTTATGCGAGAATACCCACTGCCCCTGCAGATCTTTCCGGTAAATACACAGGTTCGTATAGGTTCCCTGAATTAGCCGGTTCGGGTGAAACTTTAGCCGGCGCAGTACCCATCCGCCCGTCACGGAAGATAGCCAATGAGCCTGATCACCCTCGATTCGGAAAGTGCCTCTGTTATGACCGCACAGCAACTGGTTATCGACGACGGTCAAATCCCAAACTTGTCCCTGCGTACCGGTAATGAGCTGGAAAGGAGTCTGAGGGCGGTCTAAAGGTTTGTAATAAACGCCCTGATTGGTCCCCAGATACAAGGCATTCCCGTAGCGGACCATATCATATACAGTTCCCAACTCACCTTCCGGATCCGTAAAGTAGCGAGCCGGAGAAGCCAGGTTTATGAGATTGATGCCTTTGTCCAGACCGACCCACAGATTACCATCGGCATCCTCACTCATCGACAGGACCGTGTTGTTGTGCAAACCATTTTTCTGGTTGAAATGATAGCGAATCTGGCCATCTTCCGTTACGATCAATACACCGTTCAGCAACGTTCCAAATGCATACAGACCTGGTTTGATCAACGTTCCTCTGTTCAGGCGATTACGCTGGATAAAGGCATTGATACCGGCATTGAACGGTTTGAACTGCTGCCCGTCGTAGTGGTAAAGCGCACGCTCGGTGCCGATCAGTAAATCATTGGTCCCAATTGGCAGAATGCTATTGATGGTCTCGTGACCCAGAAATTCACTACCTGGCACCAGTACATACCTATCCTGTTGAAGTTCGTAAAGCCCTTTCCCGATCACCTCCAGCAACAGACGCTGCCGAACCTGGTACACGAATAAAATCGTAGCCGGTGGCTGTATCAGGGTGACTTTTCCCTGGCGATAGCGGTACACAAATGCAAAGGACTGAAACAAGACACCCTCTGGTGTAACCAGTATATTCCAGATTTCTTCGTTCAGAAACGTCTTCTCGCGAATGAGCGGTGTCAGGGAATGATACACTAGGTCACCACCGGAGCCAGGCACCCAATAGCCGAACTCGCCAAGCGCACCGGTATAAATTCGTCCGGATGGATCGATGGCCACCGACCGCACTTTCTGTTTTCGGGGCAGCTCGTAAGTCTTCCAGCGACCGCCATCGAACTCGAGCAATCCTTTTGAATTAGCCAGGTACATAAATCGGGTTTTCGGATGCTGAGCTACTCCCCAATTCTGGTTGTAGGCTCCGTATACCAGACGGTTGTAGCTGATCAACTCAGGCTGGCAAAAACTGTACGTATCCTGAGCCCTGACAGCCGAGCCATTTCCTAAGAGCCCTAAGAGAACCATAATCGCCCATCCTGCGAAGATTTTACATGATACCATTTGACTATTTTCATGATTAGGAGTCATACAGGGGCTTTGATGTAGAAAAAACGCTGAAAATAGCTTGAATAATGCAGAATGATGTAGTAATGATGTGGTTCATTTTTAGGTAACCGAACCGACCTAACATACTTTTGTGCAAAAAATTATAGGAAAGTTAGTGCATTTCATCGCTTAACCTGCTGAGCACTGCTCTGGAATAATGCAGTTCATAACAGGCCGGTGAGGAAAATTTTAGAGGGTTCGTTATGACATACTTTTCATTTTTTCACCACAAAAAAAGACTCGTCCGTTTGCTGACAGGTCTGCTTTTTATCCTTCTCCTGCCCAACGCGTGGGCAGCCCCCATCCGGGTTACAGGTAAGGTAACCGATGGCACCACGAGTACAGGCTTGCCCGGCGTTACCGTGCAGGTGAAAGGCACGAATACCGGAACGGTAACCGACGCAACCGGCACCTATGCTATCCAGGCCGACCAGAACGCAACCCTGGTCTTTTCAAGCATTGGGTATACCCGAGTTGAGATCGCCGTAAGCGGCCGGACGGTCATCGATGTGCCGCTGCAGGAAGACACTAAAGCCCTAACGGAAGTAGTGGTGGTTGGTTACGGAACCCAGCGTAAAGCAGACGTGACGGGCGCTACAGTCACCATCAAAGGTGATGAACTGGTTAAACAGCCGGTTCTGACGGCAACCCAGGCGTTACAGGGAAAAGCCGCTGGTGTACAGATCATCAGCAGCGGGCAGCCGGGCAGTTCGCCCGTTGTACGGGTACGTGGTACAGGCAGCGCTTTGGGCGGGACGGCCGCTCTGTTTGTGGTCGACGGAGTGCTCACGGATGACATTTCTAACATCAATACCGCCGATATCGTCAACGTCGATGTGCTGAAAGATGCCTCGGCCACGGCTATTTATGGCTCGCGGGGCGCTAACGGCGTGGTCATTATTACGACGAAGCGCGGCACGACAGGCAAGATGACCGTGAACTACTCGGGCAATGCGGGCTTTCGGTTCCCCTCGTTTCTGGTGCCGATGGCCAACGCAACCGAGTATGCCAACTACGCTAGCGCAGCCACCGGTAATGTGATTACGCCCGGTACGACATCGACAGATTGGTATCAACAGATTCTCCGAAACGGCTTCCAACAAAATCATGGCCTGTCAGTCAACGGCGGCACGGACAAATCGACCTATTTCGTCAGTGCCGGTTACTATACCGATCAGGGGCTGGTGATCGATAATCAGTACAAACGGTTTTCGATCCGGGCCAACAACGATTTTACCTTCAACAAATACGTGAAAGCCGGGCTATCGGCCTCGTATGCGAACGGCGACAACCGACTCGCCAACCTGGGAACGGCCTACAACGACGCCTACCGGGCTGCTCCCATCATCCCATCCGAAGTTGGAAATAAATACGGGAATACATCGGTCTACCAGAACGTCGGAAACCCTATTCTGGACATCAAAAATAACAATAACCGGGTGCTGGATAACCGACTTCTGGGCTCGGCTTATCTTGAAATAAAACCCATCGAGTGGCTTACGTTCCGCAGTAACATCGGTGGCGACTGGGTTAACCTGAACGCCCGCGAATACAATTACCAGTTCGATAACGACACCACAACGTTCATCAATCCGGGCGGAAATCAGCGGAATCCAAACAGCAATCTGAAGCTTATCAACACCCGAACCTTTCACTGGACCTGGGATAATCTGCTGACATTCAACAAAAAATTCGATAAGCATACCCTGACCGTACTGGTCGGCACCACCGCCGAAAAATATACGCTGACCAGCTTTACAGCTTACCGAAAAGATGTTCCGGCTGCGGAGAACCTCTGGTACATCAACACGGGTAACGCCAATACGTCCACCAACGACGGTGCCGGTGATCAGTATAACCGCAACTCGTATATCGGTCGGCTGAATTATAATTTCAACGACCGATACCTGCTCACCGCTACGATTCGGGCTGATGGCTCCTCGCGCTTCCCGACTCAAAACCGCTGGGGCTATTTCCCCTCTGTTGGCGTCGGCTGGGTGATCAGCAACGAACGGTTCATGGCGGGTCAACAGGTGTTCGATCTGCTCAAACTGCGGGCGAGCTGGGGTAAAGTTGGCAACGACCGCATTCCGACGGACGCCTATACCGTAACGGTTCAGCCAAACCTGGCGTATCCGTTCGGGGGTGGCATTGCAACACCAGGCAGCGCCATCACGCAGATCAAAGACCCGAACGTTAAGTGGGAAACCACCGAAGAAGCCGACTTAGGCATTGAATTCACCGCACTCAACGGCCGACTCTCCGGCGAGCTGAACTACTATAACAAAAAATCGCGCGATCTGCTGATCAACGTAAAAGTCCCTTCGGTCACCGGGGATGCAGACGGGGTCGTGCTGACCAATGCAGCTTCCATTCAGAATCAGGGCGTCGAGCTAACCCTGAACTGGCGGGGCAAAATCACCAATAACTTATCGTACCGGATTGGCGGCAATGCAACCCTCAACCAGAACAAGGTTATTGGCCTGAACGGTGGGCAGCCTATTCTGGATGGCGGCATCGGCGCTAACCAGCAATACACGACCCGCACCGACAATGGGCAACCCGTGGGTAGTTTCTACGTGTTGCAGGTACTGGGCGTGTTTCAGACGGCCGACGAAATCGCCAACTATAAAAATACGGCTGGTCAGGTCATTCAGCCTTCGGCCAACCCCGGCGATTTTAGATACCAGGATACCAACGGCGACGGAAAAATAGATGATAACGACCGGGTCTTTGCGGGTTCGTACCAGCCTAAAGCTTATTTCGGCCTGAACCTGGGACTGACCTACAAAAACCTCGACTTCAGCGTCGATTTCTACGGCAACGTGGGGAATCAGCTTTACAACGGGAAACGGGCTTTCCGCCAGCAGGCGCTCGACAATGTCGAACGGTCGATGGCCTACAAACGCTGGAGTCCGGGCAGCGGTATCCAGACCGAACCGGCGGCCAACAGTGGCAACCTACCGCCTTCTACTTACTTCGTCGAGTCGGGCAACTTCGTACGGGTCAACAACATCACCTTAGGCTATCGGGTACCCGATGCGTTGTTGAAAAAAGTGAATGTGAGCAGCGTACGGGTGTTTGTAACCGGCCAGAATTTGTTCACAATCAAAAAATACAGCGGCTTCACTGCCGAACTGCCCGGCTTCGTCACCACCAGCAATGCGGGTATTGTAACCACCGGTAGCCCCACAACCCAGGGTATTGAACTAAACGCCTATCCAATGCCCAGCACCCTTGCCGCCGGGCTCAACATTGGCTTTTAACCGACTCAACCAGTATGAAATTCCCTACATTGTTCGTTTTCAGCGCCAGCTTCGGGGCGCTTCTGCTGACGGTTTCCTGCCAGAAAAGCTTTCTGGATGTCCCCGTTCAGGGTCAGGCAACTCCTTCTACCGATCCGAATCTGGCTTCCAGTCTAGTAACCGGCGTTTACAACAGCTTATACAATAGCGAAGCCTTCGGCGGGGCGGGTGGCGATGTGCATGGCATTAGCTTCATCGCGACTACCAACATCATTTCCGACGACGCCGACAAAGGGAGTACACCCACCGACCAGCCTTCGCTGGTCGACATCGATAACTTTACGGTAACCCCGACCAACAATTTTGTTGCGGCTCTCTGGAACGGCTATTACAGCGGCATTTCCAGAGCCAATCAGGCCCTGGTCGCCATTGATGCATCGACATTAGACGCCAAAACCAAAAACCAACTGATTGGTGAGGTTCGGTTCATCCGGGGGTACTATTACTTTAATCTGGTCCGCTTTTTCGGTAAGGTGCCGAAGGTGGTACGGGTTCCCAAAGATGCACAGGACGCCAATACCGACCCAGCGTTTCAGACGCGCGCACCGGTCGATACGATCTACAATGTCATTACCCAGGATCTGCAATTTGCCGCCAATAATCTGCCGTTACGGTCGCAGTCGGCAGTGGGGCATGCCAACAAAGGAGCCGCTCAGGCGCTGCTGGCCAAAACCTACCTGTACCGCAAGAACTGGCAGCAGGTGCAGACACTAACGCAGGAGGTGATCAACTCCGGTCAGTATGCCTTGGTGCCCGATTACACGACCATCTGGCGGTATGTGGGCAATAACAGCAGCGAATCGATTTTCGAAACCCAGAGCGGTACGTTCAATAATGGCGACCTCGCCGTGGGTGGCTACTGCACCTGGCAGGGCCCACGGGTGGGCGGCAAAGGGGGCTGGAGCGATCTCGGCTTCGGTTTTGACACCCCCAGCCAGGATTTGGTGAATGCCTACGAAGCCGGGGATAAGCGTAAAACCTCGACGATCATCATTGTCGACACCAGCCCCAAACACGCAGGCACGGTTTTGTACGATGGCTTCCGGATTCCCAGCGCCGATTCGGTTCAGAACCTGTACTACAACTACAAAGCTTATGCCAGCGAAAACTCAAGTATAGAGCCGTATTTAGGCAACCGTGACAAGAAGCAGAAAAACGTTCGGCTGCTACGCTACGCCGATGTGCTGCTGATGAACGCCGAAGCAAATAACGAACTGGGCCAATCAGCCGCAGCGACCACCAACCTAAATCTGATTCGCACCCGCGCTGGCTTACCGAATACGAAAGCGGCTTCGCAGACCGATGTCCGGGAAGCGATCTGGAAAGAACGCCGGATCGAACTGGCGATGGAACACGACCGCTTTTTCGACCTGGTCAGAACCGGGCGAGCCGCTCAGGTGATGCGGGCTGCGGGCAAAAATTTCGTCGCGGGCAAGAATGAGTTGCTACCGGTACCAAGTCTGCAAATCCAGCTAAGCAACAACCAACTGGATCAGAACCCGGGCTACTAAATGAGTTTTGTCAGGGCCAACTTTTTGTCATTCCGACGGCTTTTTGTCATTCCGACGTTAGGAGGAATCTTGAAATCTCCTAGTAGTCAAGCTCAACCGGGCTACCGAAGCAGATTCCTCCTAACGTCGGAATGACAAACGCAGGAAGGCTAACAACAAACCCAATTTTTACTAACAAATCAACTTACCATGAAAACGACAAAATTCGCCGGTCTGCTGGCAATTGGCTTGCTCACAGGCACAACGCTGGTTATCTCCTGTAAAAAAAGCGACGATGGGGCCACCACATTACCTCCAATCGGTGGTTTTAATAATTCCAATGAGGTCGCGTCGACTAATTTGTTAGCACACTGGACATTCGACGGAACTAACAATGAAGACATATCAAAAACGGCTCCTTCGAATAGTAGCAATGCAACATTTACAACAGGCCAAAAAGGACAAGCGCTTCAGTTAAACGCAGGCTACCTGGTATATCCAATAATTGCTAAGTTAAATACCGCTAATGCGATTCCAAGCGTAAGTGTCAGCGCTTGGATCAATACTGCTAATAATGGAAAAACCGCAAGCTCGGTATTTGCTTTAACGCGAGCTTTATCAGAACAAACAGACTGGAATAGAGGGCCAATCAACATGTATGTCGATGCGAATGCCCATCCTGCTAGTAGTGATACCTTACAATTACATGCTGCTTTTCATTCTTATCAAAATGGCAATTTTGATGTAGGCGGAGATAATGTTACTGGTTTTGGGCTTGCAGATGCTGGGAAAACATATCAAGTAGTGAAAGGGACCAATAAATGGGTACATTTCATCATGGTGTATGATGGAGCCAATTCTACAATCGATTTATACGCTAACAATGTCCTGGTTTCAAATAGCACCTACCGGAAGAGAGATTTTAATGGTACTCCTACTGGTAACATTGTTTTACCAACACCTACCCAAGTTCTCATTGGTGGTTGGCCAAGTGTCTCAACTGGCTATACTAACTCGCCAAATCAAACGTGGCAGGGCCTGTACACCGGCTCAATTGATGAAATTCGGGTTTACAATAAGGCTTTAAGCACAGCCGAGATTGGAGCATTATATCAACTCGAATCAGCAGGAAGGTAAACTTACAAATAGTCAATAAGGGCTACGTACTTATACAGCCCTTATTGACTACCTTTTATTTGGTGTCTCCGGTTTCAGTATCTCATTATGAACTCAACGTCCTGTTATTTGCCCTTAATGGCGCTTGTGTGCTGCCTGTCCTGCAAGACGCAGAAAGACCCGGAACCGGCTGAATCGTTCAGTTATAAATCAGTGCAGGTCAATGGGCAAACGTCGGCGTCACTGACCTACCAGAATGTATCGCTGACGCCAACGATCCGGCTGGGGTTTACGGCACCCATCAACCAGGAATCGGCAAAGAACACAATTCAGCTGACCGAAAAAGCTACCGCCAGTCCGGTTTCGCTCTCCTATGCCTTTGGCGCTACTGATACGACCGTGACGATTGGCCCCACGAAAGCACTGAAATCGCTGACGGCTTATACCGTTACGGTTCAGCCTACCCTGACCTCGCAACGGAGCACGACGCTTGGCTCGAATGTGGTGATCAACCTCGTCACGGCGCTCGACAGTACGGATAAATTCCAGCGCATCAGTGATTCACTCTTGCTGGATCTCGTTCAAAAACAAACCCTTACCTATTTCTGGGATTTCGGGCACCCGGTATCGGGCATGGCCCGCGAGCGCAACTCGTCGGGTGATGTTGTTACGACCGGCGGAACAGGCTTTGGTGTGATGGCAATTCTGGTGGGTATCAATCGAAATTTTATCAGCCGTCAGGATGGATTGACAAGGCTGGCGAAGATCGCCAACTTCCTGACCAACAGCGCCAAACGCTATCACGGCGCTTTTCCGCACTGGCTCAACGGTGCTACCGGCGCTACGGTGCCGTTCAGCCAGAAAGACGACGGTGCCGATCTGGTCGAAACCTCGTATCTGATGCAGGGACTACTGACAGCCCGGCAATATTTCAACAGTTCGACCGATGCCAATGAAGTCGCGCTTCGGCAAACGATCAATGCGCTCTGGGACGGTGTCGAGTGGAACTGGTTTACCAAAAGCGGAGCCGAAACGAACCTGTACTGGCACTGGTCGCCGAACTACAACTGGGACATGAACCTACCCATTCGGGGATGGAATGAAGCGCTCATCACCTACGTGCTGGCCGCTTCCTCGAACACCAGCGCGATCCCGAAAACCGTTTATGACAACAGTTGGGCGCAAAACGGCAAAATCGCCAATGGCAACAGTTATTACGGCATCAAATTGCCGCTTGGCCCGGCCAATGGCGGTCCGCTCTTCTTTTCTCAGTATTCGTTTCTGGGCATCAATCCGCATGATCTGAAAGACACGTATGCCGACTACTGGCAACAGAATACGGCTCACTCGCTTATCAACTACACCTACTGCAAAACCAATCCGAAGCAATACGTCGGCTACAGTTCGAGTTGCTGGGGATTGACCGCCAGCGATGAGCAAAACGGCTATTCGGCGCACGAACCGAACAACGATAACGGCACCATCTCGCCAACAGCCGCTCTCTCGGCCATGCCCTACACACCGACCGAATCGATGCAGGCACTCCGGTTTTTCTACTACAAACTGGGGGATAAAATCTGGAAAAACTACGGCTTTGTCGACGCGTTCAACCTAACCAATATCTGGTTTGCCGACTCGTTTCTGGCCATCGACCAGGGCCCGATTATCGTCATGATCGAAAACCAGCGTTCGCAACTGCTCTGGAACTTGTTCATGAGTTGCCCCGAAGTGAAAAAAGGCATGAAAAACCTGGGCTTCCAGAGCCCGAAACTGAACTGATGGTACGCGGATTTCAGTCCGCTCTTTTCCACTAGAAGCGGGCTGAAATCCGCGGTACATTTGGATGAAAACGATCTTCATTTTTCTGCTCACAATCGGCGTGGGATTGGCCCAACAGAATCCAGCCTATACGCTTACGGCAGCCGACAATGCCTTTCTGGACAGCTTGCAGCGGGATACATTCCGGTATTTCTGGGAAACCGAAGATTCCGGGAACGGCCTGATTCCCGACCGGATGCCTACCCCTTCGTTTGCCAGCATTGCCGCCGTCGGTTTCGGTCTGACATCGTATCTGGTTGGTGTGGAGCGGGGCTACATCAGCCGGACCCAGGCAGCAGACCGGACCGTGGAAACCCTTCGTTTTTTTGCGCAAGCCCCGCAATCCGATAAACCAACGGGCGTAACCGGCTACAAGGGTTTTTTCTACCACTTTCTGGATATGAAAACCGGGGAACGCTTCAAACAGGTCGAGCTATCGACCATCGACACGGCTTTGCTGCTGGGTGGAATTCTTAGCTGTCAGACGTATTTTGACAAAAACACGCCGGTTGAAGCCGAAATACGAAAACTGGCCGAACAGATTTATAGCCGCGTCGACTGGACCTGGATTCAAGCGTCCCAGCCGTTCGTGTCCATGGGCTGGCATCCCGAAAAAGGGTTTATCAAGGCCGACTGGAAGGGCTACAATGAAGGCATGCTGCTCTATATTCTGGCCTTAGGCTCGCCTACGCACCCGGTTGGCCCCGACGCCTGGACAGCCTGGACGCAATCCTATCCGTGGGCCACGTTCTACGACCAGCCGCACGTCAATTTCGATCCGCTTTTTGGTCACCAGTACTCGCACATCTGGGTCGACTTTCGGGGTATTCAGGACGAGTACATCCAGAAAAAAGGCATTGATTACGCCGAAAACTCTCGCCGGGCAACCTACGCCAATCGAGCGTATTGTCTAAAAAATCCAGGCCATTGGCAGGATTACAGCGCTACCATCTGGGGCCTGACCGCCTGCGATGGCCCCAAAGATACGACTGTTGCGGGCCGTGAATTTTTCTCCTATCGCGCCCGGGGGGCAGCTTCTACCCAAATCGTCGACGATGGTACTCTGGCGCCAACGGCGGCTGGTGGATCGCTGGCGTTCGCTCCGGAAATTTGCCTACCAGCCCTGAAAGCTATGAAAACGAAGTACGGGGCTAAGTTGTACGGGCAATATGGTTTTCGGGATGCGTTCAACCCAACCTACCGTTATCCATCGGCTTTCGCGAACGGTTCCACCGCCAACGGCTGGTTCGATATTGACTATCTGGGTATCGACCAGGGACCTATTTTATTGATGGCGGAAAACCTGCGGACGAACTTCATCTGGAACCTGATGAAGCGAAACCCGCACATCATTAAAGGTTTAAAGCAGGCTGGGTTTACGGGCGGCTGGCTGAAGCAGTAGCACCGACCGGGACGGTCGGGTGAGCCCCCACAATTGCCTAACCGGCACTACCTAGTCTTGTTTTTCAGCACGATCAGTGGAATATGCGTGTCCCAGAACGGCTTGAGGTCTTTCTGAATGATGAACGTTTTCGAGAAATTACCCAGTACGATGTCCGCATCGCCATCCTGATCGAAGTCGTTGACGTCCATGCAGATCCAGCGGCCGTAGGTACTGACCGGTAAGGCATGAGGCTTAAACTTCAAGGACTGCTGTTGCTCGAAATACATGAAGCCTTCGGCTGGATTTTGTTTGAAATCAGCAAAGAAGGCAATCGTCGCGATGTCCAGATCACCGTCCTGGTCGAAGTCGGTAGCTATAGCTTTCGTACAGCCGTTGATTGGGTAGAAATAGGTTTGTCTAAACCGGAAACCACCCTGATTCAGGTAGATGTAAAGCCCGTGGTATGGCTTCAGAATTTTAGAATAGTCACTGTTGTCACCACACGTATACAGGATATCCAGTTGACCATCCTTATTAAAATCAACAAGTTGAAAGCTGGTCGAGCCGTACACGGCCGGAAACTTCAATAGGTCTCGCCCGGTAAAGCCCCCTTTCTTATCATTCAGAAATAGCCAGATTCCCTCGTCGGCATGTGCGAAGAGTGCCATCAGATCCGGCCAGCCGTCGGCGTTAAAATCGCCGGAAACCACCTGTATCGCACCGGCAACTTCACGAATCGGAGTTCTGACAAACTGACGGTTGGGTTGTTGTTTCAGGCAGTATAGCCCACCCCGGTTATGACCAAACCCGCAGACGACCCAGTCCATCAGCCCGTCTTTATTCATGTCGATCGGAATGGATTGCAGCGGACGGGGCAGGCCCGTCGAAACAGTCAGGGAATCGCTCGTTCGATTAGTTGTCAGGCCCAGATCGATCAACTCACCCAGTGAAAGGTCGGCGGCCCGCATAGTCCCCAGGCAGGTAAAGGCACTCCGCTCCTGCCCTTTTGTGTCCCGGAAAAACGTCGCGTTGACAGCCGGTGAATGCAACTGCCTGGCCAGGGTTGGGCGTAGCTGCTGGTTCCAGCGGTGCAGGTCATTACGCAGCGCATCGCTGGAATAAAGTTGGTGACCAATGGTATCGATGGCCACTAACGTCGTGATAAACGTTTGCGTTGTATCACGACGCGGGGTTTCAAGCGAAAAAATAGCCCAGTCGGTTACGGCCTTCGCTGGCGGATGGGCCGATTTCAGTTTATCCGGAGCCAGGGTTTGATAATACGCGACAATTTTTTGCCAGTCGTCGTAAGAAATAGCCGCCGTATGGCCCGCATAATATTGTTGGCCCGGATATACCTCCAACCCAAGATTGGGTGCCATGGCGGGCAACACCTGCTTTACCCACGTCTCTTTATCCAGTTTATCGGGCTCGATCAGGACGTGGCAACTTTGGCAATGTTTCTGAGCCAGTTGCTGCCCGGCCGCAATGACCGGATCATCCAGCGCCGACTTGTTTTTCGACTGGCAACTGCCGACCAGCAAACTCAGGGCTACGACGCATAAAAGGCCAGCGTAAATTCGGGAAAAGGTCAATTGTTTAAAAATTACCACGGGTAAAGTAAAGCCTGGTTATAGCAGCGCGGGTGGCAACCCGCGCTGCTATAAATCCCAATCTTGAGACATTAATTAGCTTGTGATATACTTTAACGTTAACCAGCCTATCTCACTATTACATCCGTACCCCTACCAGATTCAGCATGAAGGCGTATTCCAGGGCGATTTCTTTCAGCGCCTGAAACCGACCGGAAGCTCCTCCGTGGCCAGCTTCCATATTGGTGTGGAGCAGCAGTTGGTTGTTATCTGTTTTCAGCGTCCGCAGCTTGGCCACCCACTTGGCGGGCTCCCAATATTGCACCTGCGAATCATGCAGGCCAGTGGTTACCAATAAGTTGGGATACGCTTTCTTTTCGACGTTATCGTAAGGCGAATACGACAGCATGTACTTGTAAAACGGCTCGTTCTTCGGATTACCCCATTCTTCAAATTCGCCGGTCGTGAGCGGAATGCTTTCGTCGAGCATAGTCGTCACGACATCCACAAACGGTACGGCGGCCACTACACCCCGGTAGAGCTGTGGTGCCTGGTTGATTACCGCGCCCATCAGCAAGCCACCTGCGCTGCCGCCCATCGCAAAGAGCTTGTCAGCACTGGTGTATTGGTTCTTAATGAGGTATTCCGATACGTCGACGAAGTCGTTGAACGTATTTTTCTTTTTCAGCATTTTGCCGTCTTCGTACCACCGACGACCCATTTCCTGCCCGCCCCGAATGTGCGCAATCGCGAAAATAAATCCCCGGTCCAGCAGGCTCAGGCGGGTCGAGCTAAAACCCGGATCGGTCGAGTAACCGTACGAGCCGTAGGCATATTGAAGTAAGGGAGCGGAACCGTCTTTCTTCGTGCCTTTACGGTATACCAGCGAAATCGGCACCTTTACGCCATCCCGGGCGGTCGCGTACATACGCTCCGACACGTAGTTGTCTTTGTCGAAGCCACCCAGCACCTCCTGCTGTTTCATCAGCGTTTTTTCCTTCGTATCCATGTTGTAATCGAAGGTGGAATTGGGGGTTGTCAGCGATGAGTAACTGTAGCGCAGCACATTCGTATTGAAGTCCGGATTGTAGCCGATACCCGCGACATAAGCCGGTTCGCCAAAATCAAGGTATTCATCGACTTTCGCCGGATCGCCGGACCGCGGATCGCCGGACTGTTGCTGATTGATTATCCGAATATTCGTCAAACCGGCTTTTCGTTCACCCAGAACCAGGTGATTGACAAAGACATCCATGTTGGCCAGATATACGTCGGCCCGATGCGGAATGACTTCTTTCCAGGACGCACGGTCAGCGGTTTTGCCTTCCGGCACTTCCATCAGCCGGAAGTTTTCGGCTTTCCAGTTCGTGCGGACGTAGAACTTATCTTTGTAATGCACGATGTCGTATTCATGCCCTTTCTCGCGGGGCAGAAACACCTTGAATTCGCCCAATGGCTTACTGGCTTCCAGCAACCGGTATTCCGTCGCGACTCCGTTGTGATCTACACCGATTTCGATGTATTTCTTCGATTTCGAGCGGCTCAGACCCATATAAAACTGGTTATCCTGTTCTTCGTACACCAGTACGTCTGTCTTAGGATCGGCACCCAGCGTATGGCGGTATACCTGATAACCGAGCAGGGTCTGCGGATCTTTTTTGATGTAAAACAGGGTCTTGTTGTCAGTTGCCCAGGCAAAGCTTCCAGCTTCAGTATTCTGGATCGCTTCCGGATAGATTTTTCCGGTTTTCAGGTTTTTGATCCGGAGCGTGTATAACCGGCGGCTGACGGTGTCTTCGGCGAAAATGGCCAGTTCCTCGTTATCCGATATCTCGTAGCCACCCAGTTGGTAATAATTATGGCCTTTCGCCATCACATTGCCGTCGAACATCACTTCCTCGTTCCCCTGCATCGAACCCTTCCGCCGGCAGTAGATCGGGTACTCTCCGCCCGTGATGTAGCGGCTGTAGTAATAATACTCCCCCTCTTTATAAGGCACCGATTCGTCCTGCTGCTTGATGCGCCCTTTCATTTCCTCGAACAACTTGGCTTGCAGATCCTTAACGGGAGCCAATACCTGATCGAGGTATGCGTTTTCGGCTTTCAGGTAGTTGATTACCTCCGGATTTTCGCGTTCGTTGAGGTAATAATAATTGTCGATCCGTTTGTGGCCGTTGGTAATGAGTTCTTTGGGTTTAACGGCGGCTTTAGGAGGAGTCAGTATAGGAGTTTGTGCCTGAGTCATGCTGGAAACAGTGAGCGTAATAAGAAGCGTAGTATATGTTCGGTTCATAACGGTCCGCTAAGCAGGTCGGTTCAAAAGATCATCCGTAAAAATACAGTTTTCCGCCATCTTTACGCCAGAAAGAATTCCTGACTTCAGGTTATAAAATTACTCAGCGAAACATTATGTCTACGCCCGAACTCGTCGTCGCGCACTATACCGAAAACCTGAACTGGCTCCGAAACCTACCTACTGGTCTGCGAATAACCGTCTACGATAAAAGTCCGAATGGTTTGCCGGGCCGGGAAGCCATTCCCCTACCTAACATCGGCCGCGAAGCCCATACCTACCTGCATCATCTCGTCAGCCACTACGACTCGCTGGCCGACTGGACCATTTTCTGCCAGGGCAAACCCTTCGATCATGCGTACGATTTCAAGAAGACGCTCCGCGAATTTGCGGCAGGCCATTTCCCGGAAAATCAGAAATTTATCTGGCTTGGTCATCTGATTGATACAGACGACGATCAGGGGCACCGGCTTTTTAAGCCATGGAGTAAAAACGAGGACGGTCGCGGGCTCGACCTGCGCGGTTTTCATCAGGCGCTGTTCGATTCCGACGGGCCTTCTCAGTACACGTTTGTGCTGGGCGCACAGTTTGCCGTACATCGCGACCTGATTCACCAGAACCCCGTATCGTTCTACGAACGGGCGCTGGCCGTTTCGATTTCCTTTCCCGATGCGGCTCATTGTTTCGAACGAAGCTGGGACCGTGTATTCGGTGTTGTGGGTATCGACCGGGTCTGGCTCAACGGACGGCTGATGGTTCAGCTAAAACCGATGAAACATCAGATTCTGACCAATTAATCAATCCTGCGGGTACGCTTGCTATATTTTTCCGGGTAAATCGAACGCTTTAATTCCGGTTTGCGTCTAATCAGTTGATATTGCTATTCTGCACCTGTTTTTCTAAATTTAGCAAAGAATTTTATACCCTTCTTATGGCCCGAACGTTCTACGTGCCTCGTTTCCGGATCGTGCTGCTTTGCATCGGCACGGCTGGTTTTCTCACTGCTTTCTACCCCGACAAGATCTCTCTGCAAAAGGCTTTTATCCGCATCAACGATGAGGTAAAAAGCCACAGCCGGGCTTACGAAACCCTGACAAACGCGACAAAACAAGTGGGTCATCGGCTGACGGGCAGCCCCAATGGTACCCGGGCTGAAGACTATGCATTCGATCTGCTGTCGTCTTATGGATTCAAAGAGGTGCGGTATGAACCGTTTGAAGTAGAAGCCTGGACGCGCGACACGGTTACGCTATCGGTGGTGCCGTACCGGAGCGATAATTTCCGGGAAGTATCGGTCGTTGCGCTGGCGCATTCGCCCGTTGAAGCGCATGTGCAGGGGGAAATTGTGGACGTGGGTAACGGGCTCGAAGGCGATTTTGCGGCCGTTAAGGACAAACTGAAGAACAAAGTCGCGCTGGTAAACATCGGTCTGGCGGCTCCAACGAAAGGGGCCCGCAACCTGCACCGGTCCGAAAAAACGGCGCTGGCGATTCAGTACGGCGCTTCGGGGGTTATCATGGTCAACCTTGTGCCGGGTAATGTCTTGCTGACAGGCACGGCCTCGGTAACGGGCAAGCTCATTCCAATTCCGTCGGTCTGCATTTCGCTTGAAAGCGGGCAGGCTTTGCGGGCCTGGATGCAGGAAGAACGAAGCCCGCTTCACGCCATGATCGACATGACGAATACCAGCCGTAAGATCCGCGCCCGCAACATAGTAGCCACCTTAAGCGGCTCGAAATATCCCGACGAAAAAATCATCGTGGGCGGGCATCTGGATTCCTGGGATCTGGCCACGGGCGCCATCGACAACGGAATTGGTTCCTTTGCCGTCATGGACATCGCCCGAACGTTTAAAGCCCTGAAGCTGAAGCCAAAGCGCACGGTTGAGTTTGTTCTCTTCATGGGCGAAGAGCAGGGGCTGCTGGGCTCCCGAGCTATGGTCGATGGACTAAAGCAAACGGGTCAGCTGGATAATGTCCGCTACATGATGAATCTCGACATGACCAACGACCCGACTGGCTTGAATGCTTTTGGCCGCTCCGATATCGTGCCATTTTTGAATACCGTTGGCGAAACCATGAAGCAGGTGGAGCCCACCTTTGCCAACCAGATGCAGAACCAGGCCGGGCTTCATTCAGATCATCAGCCGTTTATGCTCGAAGGGGTGCCGGTCGTAGGCATGAACGGGCATCTGGCCAGAGAAGTGCTGGACTGCTACCACGCGAATTGCGATAACATGAATCTGGTCAATGCGGATCAGCTAAAAAACACCGTCCGTTACGCCACCATGCTCCTATACGCACTCGCCGATGCCGACGACATTCCGACCCGTCGGCAGACAGATACCCAAACTCGTGATTACCTCGTTGCGCAGGGTCTGCGGACGCCCTTGCAGATCGCGAACGAGTGGCGCTGGAAAGAGTAAAAATCACACGCTTCTTCAATTTTGTACCGTTAAAAAATCTTTCCGGGAAAGATTTCGTCGTTGTCAAAACAGGCGATAATGTTTTCGTTTCTTTGTAGAATCCATTAGGTTCTAACCCTGCCATGGCTAAAAACACGTTTCGTGAACCCGAACGCATTGCTCAGCAGAAACAGCAAAAGAAGCAACGGCGGAAACTAAAGCTGGCTTCCTGGCTGAATGATTTTATTGGCCTGGACCGCCTGTTCGGAGAAGACAACAGCTGGCCCATCCGGCACATCGACCGTATCCTGTGGGTCACGATGCTGCTGATTCTGTACATCGGCCTGAACCACAACGCCGAACGGCTGGTCCGGCGGATTCAGCGCACCAAAACCCAGGTCGATGAACTCCGCTCCCAATACACGGTTCTCCAGGCCGACTTCGACAAAAGCGGCAAACAATCCGAAATCAGCAAGCGCGTAGCCGCGTTGGGACTCGCCGATAGTCAGACTCCACCCCACAAAATCGTTGTCAAGACCGATGAACATTAAGCAGGATATTATCAAGCGGGCGAACAACGTCTTTTATATCGTTATTCTCCTGGCCGTTGGCGTCATTGTCCGGCTGGTATATGTGCAGTATCTGCAAACCTTCAAGGGTAAATTCTGGCGCGAACGGGTGGCGGCCACCCTGATCCAGCGCGATACGGTTCGGGCCATGCGGGGAAATATCTACGCCAACGACGGACGTTTGCTGGCTACCTCACTTCCTACCTACATCGTCGGTCTGGACCCGACGATGGCCAAACAGGAATACTTCGACAAGTGGGTCGACACGCTCGGCGTGGCGCTGGCCCGTATTTACAAAGATCGCTCGGCCCGCGATTATGCCGATCTCATCCGCGATGCCCGCTCCCGCAAGCGCCGGTATGTTCTGCTGAACCGCCGTCGGATCACCTTTCCGGAACGGCAGAAACTGATCAAAGAGCCTTTCTTCCGGTCGTCGCCGAAAGTAGCAGCGCGTGGTGGTGTGCTGCGGCCCTACTACGAACGCTATCATCCGTTCGACCGCATGGCCGAACGGACGATCGGTGGTCTCGACGCCCGGACCGGGCGCGGACTTATTGGCCTGGAAGCCAGCTTTCAGCCTGAACTGGCGGGTAAGAATGCGGTCGGGCTGGTCGAAGTTTTGTCGGGCGGGATACGGAAGCCGGTCAACGACGGGCCCGATATGAAACCCGAACCGGGCATGGACCTCTACACGACCATCGATGTCAATTTTCAGGACATGGCCGAATCGGCACTACACAAGGCACTTGAGAGCTATGAGGCCGATCGGGGCTGCGTCATTGTGATGGAAGTAGCGACGGGCGAAATACGGGCCATTGCCAACCTGACCCGCAAAGGCAAGCGCTACGTCGAGAATTTCAACCATGCGCTGTCGGGACGTACTGACCCCGGCTCTACCTTCAAGCTGGCGACTATGATGGCGCTGATGGAAGAAAAGGCGATTTCGCTGGACCAGAAGGTCGAGACCGGCCAGCATGCCATAATTTACAACGGCCTTCGAATTACCGATTCCAATGGAGGTGGCTCGGGCACCATCACGGCCCGGCAGGTATTCGAGAAGTCGTCCAACATCGGCACGCACATGCTCATGCGGACTTACTTCTACAGCCGACCGGATCTGTACTGTCAGTATTTGCGTCAGTTTCATCTGACCCAGCCCACGGGCATTCACATGAAAGGCGAAGCGATACCTGTGGTTCGGAACCCCGATATGAAAGGCTGGAGTAAATATTCGTTGCCTTCCATGTCGTACGGCTACGAAATGCAGATCACTCCACTGCAAATGCTGACGTTCTATAACGCCGTTGCCAACGGAGGTCACTGGGTCCGCCCGATGATCGTCAAGCAGATCAAGCTGGCCGATGAAGTGATCGAAGACAACAAACCATATGTTGATCCGAATCCGATCTGCTCAGCGTCTACCATCCGTAAGGCGCAGGAGTTGCTGCGGGGTGTGGTCGAGCATGGTACGGCCAAGCACATCAACAATCCGTATTACGGCATAGCGGGTAAAACCGGAACGGCCCAGAAAATTATCGAAGGGCAGTACAAGGCGGGGCGGTATTATACCTCCTTTATCGGCTACTTTCCGGTCGATAAGCCCAGATACAGCATGATCGCGGTTGTCGATAACCCGCACCAGGGCGAGAACAAAGGCAGCCTGTATGCGGGTGCCGTATCGGCGCCAGTCTTCAAAGCAGTTGCCGATCAGATCGTTGCTTACGACATCCGGATGCATGCACCGATGCGGTCGAATGCCTCGCAGCCTCAGTCGACCAGCGGTTTGCTGGCAGGGTATGCGGGCGATCTGCATACCATCAGTTCGACGCTCAAATTACGCAGCGAACCCATAACGGAAGGATGGGTCGAAGCCACACCCAGTGGCCGCTGGCAAGCCCGGCCGACTCGCCCAGATCAGGTTCCGGATGTACGTGGATTGAGCTTACGCGACGCGCTGTTTCTGCTGGAAAACCGCGGATTCCGGGTTTTGGTGGAAGGCCGGGGTAAAGTGAAAGAGCAGTCGGTCGAACCGGGGGCTGAAACCAACAAGACAGCGGGCAAGGTCATAACGCTCACCCTTGGGTAGGCGTTGCTGCGAAAAAATTAGGTAGTCATCCAACCGTTCTGTTTTTTTGCAGCCCACAAGCGGCCGGCTGGTTCGTTCTTTCTGTATGCAGCTCAAAGACCTCTTCTATAAAATTCCCCTGCTGGCAACGTCTGGCAACATGAATACCGACATAACGGGGCTGACGATGGACTCGCGCAAGGCAGGGCCGGGTAGTTTGTTCATTGCCGTGCGCGGTACCGTTACCGATGGTCATCAGTTTATTGAAACGGCCATTCGGCAGGGAGCAGTGGCTATTCTGTGCGAAGAGCTTCCGGCCGAAATCAGCGCAGATACGGCTTACGTTCGGGTGCAGGACTCCGCCCGAACGATGGGGCTGGTAGCGGCCAACTTCTACGAGCGTCCCGCGCAGAAACTTAAGCTGATCGGTGTAACGGGGACAAACGGCAAAACCTCCGTAGCCACCCTGCTGTTTCGGCTGTTTCGGCTGTTAGGCTATCGGTGCGGATTGTTATCGACGGTTCAGAACCAGATCGACGACGATGTCATTCCGGCAACGCATACTACCCCTGATGTTATAACCACCAATCAACTGCTGACAAAAATGCTCCAGCATGGCTGCACACACGTGTTTATGGAAGTCAGCTCACACGCGGTGGTGCAGGAGCGTATTGCGGGGTTGACTTTTACGGGCGGCATTTTCACAAACATTACCCACGATCATCTCGATTTTCACGGTACGTTCGATAATTACATCCGGGCAAAGAAAGGTTTTTTCGACCAGCTACCAGCTTCGGCTTTCGCGCTGACCAACGCAGACGATAAGCGGGGGCTGGTTATGCTTCAGAATACAGCCGCCCGTAAAGAAACCTACTCACTGAAAACGCTGGCATCGTTTAAAGGAAAAATACTGGCCGACAGCCTGTTTGGCCTGCACATGCTGGTCGATGATCGGGAAGTCTGGTTCAAGCTCATTGGCCGTTTCAACGCGTACAATATTCTGAGTGTTTACGGAGCCGCCAGTTTACTGGGCGAAGACCCAGGCGAAGTGCTGACCTTACTATCGGGCATTACACCCCCGCCCGGTCGTTTCGAGCAGGTCATGTCGGACGACAAAATTGTGGGTATCGTCGATTATGCCCACACTCCCGACGCCCTGCAAAATGTACTGGAAACGATCAATGGCCTTCGGCAAACCAACGAACAGGGACGGCTGCCCCAGATTATAACGGTTGTCGGCTGCGGAGGCAACCGGGATGCCGCCAAACGTCCCATCATGGCCGCTATCGCCTGTCAGTTCAGCAACCGGGTGATTCTGACTTCCGACAATCCGCGTAATGAAGATCCGTTGGCTATTTTAGAGCAAATGCAGGCGGGTGTACCGGCAGTGGATGTGAAGAAAACCCAAACTATTGAAGATAGGCACGAAGCGATTCGGAAGGCAGTATCGCTCGCTCAGCCGCACGACATTATTCTGGTTGCCGGAAAAGGTCATGAAACGTACCAGGAAATCAACGGAGTTAAATACGATTTCGATGACCGCCTGGTATTGCGGGAGGCTTTTACGGAACGCGGAAATCTATAACTTTGACAATCAATCATGAATGAGTGAATGAGTGATTGAGTGAATAACTCAGGTACCGGCTATTCGCTCAGTTACTCACTCACTCATTCACTCATTTTGTTTTATGCTTTATTACCTCTTCCAATTTCTTGACGAACGCTATAATTTCCCCGGAGCAGGGGTTTTCCAATATATTTCGTTTCGGGCGCTCGGCGCCGTAGTCACGTCCTTACTGATTGCGGCCATTTTCGGACGGCGGATTATCGATATTCTCCGGAATCTGCAGATCGGCGAAACCATCCGCGATCTGGGTCTGGAAGGTCAGATGCAAAAGCGGGGGACACCCACGATGGGTGGTTTTATCATCCTGGCCTCCCTGCTGATTCCTGCGCTGCTGTTTGCCAAACTCTCCAATGTATATGTGGTGCTGGCGCTGGTCTCCACCGTCTGGACGGGTCTAATCGGCTTTCTGGACGATTACATAAAAGTGTTTCGGAAGAATAAGGAAGGCCTGCAGGGTAAATTTAAAGTGGTCGGGCAGGTGGGACTGGGGCTAATCGTGGGGTTGACGTTGTATTTTAATGATTACGTTAAAATTCGAAAGTACGCGCCCCGGCTGCTGAGTACTTCGAACGTTCCGGATGTTTACACAGACATCAAGTCTACCCTGACAACGGTTCCATTCGTTAAAAACAATGAGTTCGATTACAGTTCGTTGCTGTTCGGCTTGCTACCCGATAGTTATACCTGGATCATTTACGTACTGATCTGTATTTTCATCATTACGGCCGTTTCGAATGGAGCCAACATTACCGATGGGATCGATGGGCTCGCAGCCGGTACGTCGGTCATCATTGGCCTGACGCTGGGAGTACTGGCTTATCTGTCAGGCAATAAGGTTTTTTCGCAGTATCTCAACATCATGTACATTCCCAATGCCGGTGAGCTGGTAATTTTCTGTGCGGCATTCGTAGGGGCCTGTGTCGGGTTTCTTTGGTACAATTCGTATCCGGCACAGGTATTCATGGGCGACACCGGCAGTCTGATGCTGGGCGGAGTTATTGCGGTACTGTTCCTGGCCATCCGGAAAGAGCTTATGATTCCGGTTATTTGTGGTATTTTCCTGGCCGAACTGGTATCGGTCATTACGCAGGTGAGCTATTTCAAATACACCAAGCGAAAGTATGGCGAAGGTCGACGAATTTTCCTGATGTCTCCCCTGCATCACCATTTTCAGAAAAAAGGATACCATGAGGCCAAGATTGTAACCCGCCTGTGGATTGTGGGGATTATTCTGGCCGTTCTGGCACTGGCCACGCTGAAGTTGCGATAGTGCGGGAAAATATGCCTGCACCTTGGAAAGAGTTGATTTTTAGCGCTATAGTTCAGTTGCTAAATTACAGCAACGGATAAGCAGATACAGGAAGCAGACGAACAAATAACGGACGACGGAGCTGATTCGGCAAGAAATGGCAGCATACGAACATTGTTAAATGATGAAGAAAAAGCCGCTTTTCGACCCAAATTCATGCTTCTGACGCGCAGCCAACGAAGCAGAACGCTCGTTTATAAGCGAAGTGATTTTAGAGAATTTGCAGGCACCAATGGGCAAAACGAACGAATTTCTTAATCAGGACAAATTAGCCAGGTCGATTTCATACCTGGTATAGCTAATACGATTTCCAGCAATCTCCTTGTTTTTCAGGCCTATACCACCTATATTTGCACTCCCGTTTCGAAGCGGGAATGCCTTTTTGTGGGCAAGCAACTAGAAATCAACCAATTAGTCTCCATAAAGTGAATACGCTCAGTTACAAAACAATCTCTGCCAACAAAGAAACGGTGCAGAAGGAGTGGGTTGTGGTTGACGCTCAGGGTGAAGTGCTCGGTCGGCTGGCCAGCCAAATTGCACGCCTGATTCGTGGCAAACACAAAACCAACTTTACTCCGCACGTCGATTGCGGAGACAACGTGATCGTCATCAATGCCGAGAAGGTCCGCCTGACAGGTGACAAGATGACCGACAAAGTTTACGTTCGTCATACCGGTTATCCGGGTGGTCAACGGTTTGCATCGCCCCGGTTGCTGCTGGAAAAGCACCCCGAGCGCATTATCGAACACGCTGTAAAAGGCATGTTGCCGAAGAATCGGCTTGGTCGGCGGTTGTACACCAACCTGTATGTTTATGCTGGCGATCAGCACCCACACGAAGCTCAGCAACCCACAGCCGTTAAATTTTAAGTCATAATGGATCGTATCAATACCATTGGCCGCCGTAAAACAGCTATCTCCCGCATTTATTTGTCGGCGGGTAGCGGGGCCATCTCGGTGAACGGAAAAGATTACAAACAGTATTTTCCGACCGAAGTACTGCAAATCATTCTTAACCAACCTTTTTCCACCGTCAATGGTGTAGGGGGTTACGACGTACGGGTAAACGTACGTGGTGGTGGCGTAGCGGGTCAGGCCGAAGCTACACGCATGGCTATCGCTCGGGCGCTGGTTGAACTGAACGCTGAGTTTCGTCCGGCTCTCAAAAAAGAGGGTTTCCTGACGCGTGATTCACGGATGGTAGAACGGAAGAAATACGGTCGTCGGAAGGCGCGTCGTCGGTTCCAGTTCTCGAAACGTTAATTGGCATTGGGTATGGCGCCTGGGGTATAGGGTCATTTCCCTCCGCCCTTTGCCCCGATCCCTGTGCTCTTTTTTGTCCAGACCGCGCTTAGATGATGCCGATGCGGGGTGCTGCATACCTGTTTCATTACTCATTTTATCTTGTTCATTTTAAAAATGGCACAAATCGAATATAAAGAACTCCTCGACGCTGGTGTACATTTTGGTCACCTTACGCGTAAGTGGGACCCCCGGATGGCTCCGTATATCTTCATGGAGAAGAACGGCATCCATATTATTGACCTCAACAAAACCGTTGCCGCTCTGGAAGAAGCCTCGAACGCCATCAAAGGCATCGTTCGCTCCGGCCGGAAAGTAATGTTTGTCGCTACTAAGAAGCAGGCTCAGGAAATTGTTTCGGAAGAAGCCCGTCGCCTGAAGATGCCGTATGTTACCGACCGCTGGCAGGGTGGTATGCTGACAAACTTCGCCACGATTCGTAAGTCACTGAAAAAAATGCAAACGCTGGACAAAATGCTGAAAGACGAGGAGACCGTCAAGAGCATTGCCAAGCGTGAGCGTTTGACCCGTACGCGTGACAAAGAAAAACTGGAGCGTGTGTTGGGCGGTATTGCCGACCTGACCCGGTTACCGGCAGCCCTGTTTGTTGTTGATGTTAAGCGCGAACACATTGCCGTTGCCGAAGCACATCGGCTAGGTATTCCCGTCTTTGCAATCTGCGACACCAACTCCAATCCTGAAGCTGTCGATTTTGCTATTCCAGCCAATGATGACGCTTACAAGTCGATTTCGCTGATTACGCTTGCCATCGGCAAGGCCATTGAAGAAGGCCTGATGGAGCGCAAACAGGATAAAGACGATCAGCGGATTCAGGAAGAGGAAGAAGCGAAACGGGCGGAAGATCTGGCTCAGGCTCGTGCTGAAGGAGAACAACAGCCCGTGGCTGAGTCTGCTCCGGCCGCTGTTGCTGAAGACGAACAGGACGCATAAATCCATTACGGGTTGGTGGCTGACGCAAGCCTAATTGACTCGTCAGCAAACTACCGACCAGACCCGCAGACGTATGAATAGCCCGTAGCCAGCCGCTATGGGCTATTCATTTGAATAGATAAATCTTTACCGGCCAAATTAATTTTGGCTATTTAAATCAACAACCCCTTTTTATTATGGCAATCACTGCTGCTGACGTAAACAAACTTCGGCAAGAGACCGGAGCCGGTATGATGGATTGTAAAAAAGCCCTTACCGAAGCCGATGGCGATTTTGAAAAAGCAAAAGAAATTCTGCGCAAGCAGGGCCAAAAAATAGCCGACAAACGGGCGGACAATACGACGGCTGAAGGTGTTGTGCTGGCGCACGTTAGTCCGGATGGTAAAGCGGGTAAAGTCATTGCCCTAGCCTGCGAAACGGAGCCCGTATCGAAAGTTGCCGACTTCCAGAACCTGGCGATGGCTATAATCAGTACCGCCGTTGCTACAGACGCCACCGACAAAGCTGCTTTACTAGCTACACCACAGGCTGATGGTCGTTCGCTCCAGGACCATATTACGGATCTGATGGGCAAAATCGGTGAAAAAATCGATGTTGCTTCTTTCGAAACCGTTTCGGCAGATAAAGTTGTTTCTTACATTCACTCGAATGGTAAACTGGGTGTACTGGTAGGACTGACAAATACCAACGGCTCCGATGTGACCGAAGTCGGTAGAGACATTGCCATGCAGATTGCGGCTATGAAACCAGTTGCACTGGATAAAGACGGCGTCGATGCAACGATCGTACAGCGTGAAATCGAGATCGGTAAAGAGCAGGCTCGTCAGGAAGGTAAGCCCGAAGCCATGCTCGAAAAAATTGCTCTGGGCAAGCTGAATAAGTTCTACAAAGAAAATACGCTGCTGAATCAGGAGTTTGTAAAAGATAGCTCGCTGACGATTGCCCAGTTGTTAGATAAAACCAGCAAAGGCCTGACCGTATCTGCGTTCAAACGCGTAGCTATCGGTTAATTCTCACTGCTTGTTTATACAAAAGCCCGACCTGATGAGGTCGGGCTTTTTTTATGGTCCCTAAACCAACCGTTCAAAAAGAGCCAGGAAATCGACTGGCTGAAATCCTGCCAGATACTTCACTTTTATAAAAAAACAGATATCATTTTCTTATTTTTATATGTCAATTCTTGTATTGGAAAAGGAGGAGCTTTGTATGATGAGAATCCCAAGGTTGAGCATAGTTACAACGTCAGCATAAGTTACTGATCCTAACTTTATTCCTGATAGAATCCAGTTAGCAGGTCAATACTGTACAGGTCCATAAATATTACGTGTATAGGCTTTCCCCTATATTCGTTATCCGTGGTCAATAAGTAAAACAGCTCAAGGGGATGCTGAAACAAATGAATAACAAATTTGAGTGGGTTTTTAATCTGACTTTGGCAGAAACCTATGAATATTGCAGAAATAGCCCTGGTTATGAACAATTTGGCTCAAAATAATTTCTGCAAAGTTGTAATGTTACTTTTATACCGCATTCAAGTCTAAATACCCACCACTTTATAAAATGGATAATTTTTCGGATGAGGAGTTAGTTCGGTTATACGTAGAAACGCAGCGTAACAGCTATTTCGAGCGGCTTTATGAACGCTACTGCGACAAAGTATACCGAAAATGCCTGTCATTTACCAAAGACCCGGTGCGTGCTGAGGACTTGACGCATGATATTTTTTTGAAGCTGGTTATCAAACTGAGCAGTTTCAGGGAGCAGGCTAAATTCTCCACCTGGCTCTACTCAATCACATACAACTACTGTACGGATCAGCTACGGTCGCATAATATGCGCCGGGAAGTGTACATGGATGATAACTGGGAGCGTCTGGAAGTCGAGTCTGACGATGGGCTGGCCGATCTGGCCGAAATGGAGGCTAAACAACTTGAATCAGCCCTGCATAAACTGGCTCCTGAAGAACAGTCTATGCTGTTGATGAAATATCAGGATGACATCAGCATCCGGGATATTGCAGCTATAAACGGCCTGACCGAGAGCGCGGTGAAGATGCGACTCAAACGGTTACGCGATAAACTGCGCAAGCATTACCTCGAAAGCGCGGTGTTCTGGTTGCTGCTGGCGGCTAAAGCGGCTCTGGCTATTCGGTGGCCTTTTCGTTAATTAACCAATAACTATGGAACCTTCGAATCCTTTTAAAGAAATCGAATCCGATGCCGTTTGCCCTCCTCATCTGAAAACGGAACTGGTTTCGGAAATCGACCTCATCCGCAACGCGGCTACGGTTGTTGAACTCTACGTTGGCGACCTGTTCGGCCTTGTTTCGGCACTGGTGAACCCCAGTCAATTTACCTCAGACGATTTACACCTTCCCGTATGAAACAACTTCCAAATCTGGCCGAAGTAGTCCGTAACACCTTTCAAAACCTTATCAATCAGTTTGTCGAATTTGTCCCACGGCTATTTGGAGCGGTGCTTATCCTGCTGATCGGGATCGGCGTTGCCCGGCTGGTCGCCTATGTCATTCAGCGTGTTTTAGGCCGGGTAGGTTTCGACAAAATTGGTAATCGGCTGAATGAAATCAGCATCATAAAACAGCTCAAAACCGAAATAAAGCTGAGTGAAATTATTGCCAAAGTACTTTACTATTACATTCTGCTGATGTTTATCACGGCGGCTACCGAAACCCTGGGCGTAGCCGCTATCACCGAGATGGTCTCGTCATTGGTGAACTTTATCCCTAAGCTCATCGTGGCGGCCATTATGCTGCAGGTCGGTGTGCTGCTGGCCGATGCCTTACGGGGCGCGGTATTAAGCCTGTGTCAGTCGTTCAATATCTCCTCGGGTCGGCTGCTGAGCATGATCGTATTTGTTTTCTTTCTGATCATTACCATCATCAGCGCTCTGGGGCAGGCCGGCATCAATACCGAACTCCTCGAATCGAGTTTTAACCTGATCATCGGTGGAGTCATTTTCGCCTTTGCCGTTGGCTACGGGTTCGCATCCCGCGATGTAATGGCCAACATCCTGTCTTCTTTCTACACAAAGAACAAGTATAAAGAAGGCCAGACAATCGAGGTAGAGGACGTAAAAGGTGAGATCATACGGATCGACACCTTATCGCTGACGCTCCGCACGGGTGAGACGACCACGGTTATTCCGCTACAAACCCTTCAAACGAAAAAAGTACAGGTCTTTTGACGGACTACTAGTTTTACCCCGATTCATTCTACCATCGACCGTAACTTTTCAACTTATGAAAACATACATTACCTGTGCGCTCCTGAGTAGCTTTTGTCTACTAAATGCGCTTACATTGGCTCAGGACTCAACCCGTACAACGACCAACTTCAAGGATACCGTAGCCGTAAAACCAGACACCTCTTATTGGCAGAAGTCGTTTAGTGGGGGGGTCAATTTCAACCAGGCTTCGTTTAGCAACTGGTCCGGGGGCGGGGTCAATTCAGTGGCCATTGGCGCTGCCGTAGCCGCCCGGGCATTATACGAAAAAGGTAAAATCTCCTGGGATAACACAGCCGACCTTCAGTTGGGTTACGTGACCCAGTTAGGTAATACCCGTAAAGCAGCCGATCAGCTTATTCTCATTTCTGTGCTGGGCCATAAGATTGCCCCTAAATGGGATGTGTTCTTTTCGACAACATTCAATACGTTCTTTGCGCCCGGCTATAGATACGACAAACTCCCGGCCGATCAGTCGCGGTTGCGCGTATCTAATTTTTTCACTCCGGCTCAGCTGACTTTCGCGGCTGGTATAGCCTACAAACCTAACGACTGGTTTGCCCTACGCATGAGTCCGATAGCCCCCCGCTTTACTTTCCTGTCAGATCAGACCGTTCGGGTAAGTGCCGATCCTACAACGGGGCTGTATGCTCCTGACCCTAATGCTACAGTTTACGGTGTAACGCCAGGCAAAAGCTTCCGAACCGAATGGTTGGCTTTCCAACTGCAAACGGTCATCAACCGCAACCTGACTGAGAATATAAGTTTAAACGCTCGCTATCAGTTATTTACCGAATATACCCATTTGAATAATATCAACCATCGTCTTGATTTATTGATGACGGCCAAAATCAGCCGGTATCTGAGCACGACCTTTGGCCTGATCGCGCTTTATAACAAAGATTTTAGTTCAGATTTACAGATCCAGCAAACACTGGCTATTGGTTTAGTATATAATCTTAGTAACTTCCGCACAAAAAAAGAGCCCGCAAAACCATCAGACACCCGGTTTTGACCTCACTTGTACGGTAGTAGATTATCAACCCTTTTTAACCTAAAAGCCTATGTTAAGCGAGTTTCGTACATTTATTGCCCAGGGCAATGTGCTCGATCTGGCAGTCGGTGTTATTATTGGCGCTGCCTTCGGCAAAATCACCACCTCCTTAGTCGAAGACATTATCAATCCTGTTCTGGGTTTGATCTTGGGGGGCGTCGATTTTAGCGAGTTGAAAGTGGTGCTGAAAGAAGCCGTTGGCACAGCTCCGGAAGTGGCCATTCGATACGGCAACTTCATCAATACGGTGATTCAGTTTTTAATTATTGCCTGGGTGGTTTTCCTGATCGTGAAAGTGGCTAACCGGACGCGCTTATCCAATTCGATGGCCTCCAAAGAATAAGCATTCGCTAGAAAAATACCTGAAAAGCCCCGACCCATAGTCGGGGCTTCTTTATTTATGCGTTATTTTGCCAATAGTATACATTCGCTATGGCAGTTAATAAAGTTGTTGTTCTGGGCGGGGGCGAAAGTGGTGTCGGCGCTGCGTTGCTGGCGCAGGCCAAAGGCTTTGTCGTTTTTTTGTCCGATAAAAGTGCTCTGAAAGAAAGTTACCGCACTGTTCTCCAAACGGCGGGCATTCCCTTTGAAGAAGGCCAACATACAGAAGATCAGATCCTCGACGCATCGGAAGTTATCAAGAGCCCCGGCATTCCGGCAACGGTTCCGCTGGTTCAGAAGCTGCGCGCGCAGGGAACACCGATTATTTCTGAAATTGAATTTGCGGCCCGGTATACCAAAGCCAAACTCATCGGGATCACGGGTAGTAATGGCAAAACCACTACTACCCTATTAACCTATCACTTGCTTAAAACCGCCGGTCTGAATGTCGGCTTGGCGGGTAATATCGGCGACAGCTTTGCCAAACAGGTTATTGCCGATACGTACGATTATTACGTGCTGGAGTTGAGCAGTTTTCAGTTGGATGACATGTACGCCACGCACCTCGATGTTATGGTGCTGCTCAACATTACTCCCGACCATCTCGATCGCTACAACTACAGTTTCCAGAATTACGTCGATTCTAAGTTCCGAATCTTACAAAATGCCAGGCCCGGCGACGAGTTTATTTACTTCGCCGAAAGTGCCCCCATCGTTGCCGAACTCGCCAAACAGAATCCAGCCGTCCATCAATTGCCTATTTCTTTGCAAACACAAATGGCTGAAGGCGGTTATTGGGCTAATGGAAACCTGATCACCACTACTGAAGACCGCACTTTTACGATTTCACAGGCCGAAACGCCCCTGCGCGGACCACACAACGCAATCAATATGCTGGCCGCTATACTGGTGAGTCAGTCGGTCGGGCTCTCGAATGAAGCTATTGCGGCCGGGCTGAACACATTTCAGAATGCCGCCCACCGCCTGGAACCGGCAGGAACGATTCAGGGGGTTCAGTTTATCAACGATTCGAAGGCAACCAACGTCGATTCTGTTTTTTACGCTTTATCGAGTATGGAAGCCCCAACGATCTGGATCGCAGGAGGCCTCGATAAAGGCAATGATTATAGCCAACTCGACGAAGTAGTGCGCCAGAAAGTAAAAGCGCTAATTTGCCTTGGGGTAGATAATCACAAATTAGTAGATTACTTCGGCAATATCATTTCGACTATATATGAAACCCAGCAAGTTACCGAAGCTGTAGCAAAAGGGCTCGAATGGGGTCAACCCGGCGATGTCGTGCTGTTATCGCCTGCTTGCGCAAGTTTCGATTTATTTAAAAATTACGAAGACCGGGGCAACCAGTTCAAAGCCGCCGTACAAAAATTAATGTAAGTCATAGACTGTGGGATATACGCCTAAGTGGCTCACCTGCATTTTATAGTCTACATCACACATTCAGAAAACATGGCTCTCCGCGAATGGATTCGTACGCATCTGAAAGGTGATCGCCAGATCTGGTGGATTGTCCTTTATCTGTCCATCATGAGTGTACTGGTCGTTTACAGTGCAACGGGCACCAAAGCTTTTCGAGAACTCGACGGCAATACCGAGGTATTCTTGCTGAAGCATGGCTCGCTGCTGCTGATTGGGTTGGCCTGCACCTATTTTGCCCACAAAATCAACTACGTCTATTACGCCCGTTTATCGAAATATGGCTTATGGCTGTCGGTACCGCTGCTGCTGTGGGCCTTTTTTAAAGGAACTAACCTGAATGATGCATCGCGCTGGGTTACCATTCCGATCATCAACCAAACCTTTCAGCCGTCCGATTTGGCGAAACTTGCGCTCATCTCGAATCTGGCGGCTATGCTGGCAAAGCGGCAGCGCTTCATGAGCGATCCCAGCGTATTGTTTAACCTGATTCTCTGGATCGGTGTTATCTGCTCGCTGATTATCCTGTCCAATACCTCGACCGCGCTGTTGCTCGGTGCCACCTGCTTTCTGCTGATGTATATCGGTCGGGTGCCGGTGCGGTATCTGGGGTACATGATCGGGGTCTGCGTTCTGTTCGGCGGTATTGCCTTACTGGCGGGTCAGCGTTTCGGAACGGCCAGCAACCGGATGAAAAGTTTTATGAACTCCGACACGATCGTTTATCAGGTCGAACAATCTTATATCGCTCTTGCCAACGGCGGCTTAACCGGCCAGGGGCCGGGCAACAGTCATCAGCGCAATACGCTTCCCAATCCCTTCTCCGACTTTATTTATGCCATCATTGTAGAAGAATATGGCCTGTTGCTGGGAGGTATTCCGATCGTTCTGGCTTACATCTGGTTTTTGTGGCGAGGCATGAAAACGCTCCAGAAAGCAACTCGTCCGTTCGGCGGGTTGTTGTCAGCCGGCTTAACCTTTAGCATTGTCTTTCAGGCTTTTGCCAGTATTTGTGTAGCCATTGGTCTGGCTCCCGTTACGGGTCAGCCGTTGCCGTTGCTAAGTATGGGCGGAACGTCGCTGATATTCACCGGTCTGGCGATTGGCATTGTTCTGAGTGTCAGCAGAGAAGAAGCCGACGAGAGTAAGATTTAAGTTTGTGGCTTGTCGTTCGTCGGGCTCGAATGGCAAACCACCCACCACAAACTTTGATTCAGTATGAAAATTATCATCAGCGGGGGCGGAACTGGCGGTCATATTTACCCGGCCATTGCCATTGCCAACGAACTGAAACGTATAAATCCGGCTACAGAGATTCTTTTTGTAGGCGCTGAAGGCAAGATGGAGATGGAGAAAGTCCCTCGGGCAGGCTACACCATTGTAGGGCTACCCGTCGTTGGCATCAAACGGGAACTGACGCTGGCAAATCTGGGATTTCCGCTCAAACTAGGCCGAAGTCTACTGCGGGCACGGCAGATCGTCCGCGATTTTCAACCCGACGCAGCTGTAGGGGTAGGTGGTTACGCCAGTGGGCCTTTGCTGCTGGCGGCTTCGCTCAAAGGAATTCCAACTCTGATTCAGGAACAGAATTCGTATGCCGGGCTGACCAATAAAATACTGGCCCGCTGGGCAAAACGTATTTGTGTAGCTTACCCCAACATGGATGCTTTTTTTCCGGCCGACAAGATAAAAGTAACGGGCAACCCCGTTCGTAGCGACATTCAGTTTGCCGACCAGCAGGTAGCGCCGGGCCAGGCTCTGTTTGGGCTCGAAGCTACCCGGCCGACTTTATTGATTATTGGCGGTAGTCAGGGAGCACGAACCATTAACGAGAGTATAGAAGCGGGGCTCAAGCGTTTTGTCGATGCGGGGGTTCAGGTAATCTGGCAAACAGGGCCGGCCTTTATCGAGCGGGCTCGCGAGGCCGTAGCTGTCGTCGGTTCACCGTTGATTAAAGCATACGATTTCATTTACGATATGGACAAAGCTTACGCGGTAGCGGATGTGGTCGTATCGCGGGCGGGAGCCCTATCGGTTTCGGAGTTATGTCTGGTGGGCCGGCCCGCTGTGCTGGTCCCTTTTCCAGCGGCTGCCGAAGATCATCAGACTAAAAACGCGATGAGTCTGGTGGAGCGGAAGGCCGCCTTACTGGTCAATGACCGGACGGCTCGGGAAGAGCTGGTCACCGTGGCCCTGGATTTGCTCGACAACCCGGCAGAACAAAAGCAGCTACGTGCTGCCATTAAACAATTTGCGAAGCCCCAGGCGGCTCATGACATTGCACAGGAAGTCATTCATTTAACAAAATAGCATCAGAGACTGTAAGCCAGAACTTTCTTTCTCCTGCTTTACCAAATGCGTTTAGATCAGTTCAAATACATTTATTTTCTCGGTATCGGTGGTATCGGTATGAGCGCGCTGGCCCGCTGGTTTCAGGTGAACGGCTACCCGGTTGCTGGCTACGATAAAACGGCGACCACCCTGACCGAAGTCCTGCAATCGGAAGGAATGACGATTCATTTTACAGAAGATGTCGACCAGATACCCACTTCGTTCCGGGCAAATCCGGCCGAAACCCTGGTGATTTATACGCCGGCCGTTCCTAAAACCCACGCCGAATATATTTATTTTACCGAACAGGGCTTTACGCTTCAGAAACGGTCGCAGGTGCTGGGTTTACTGGCCGGTCAGATGACTACCGTGGGGGTGGCCGGTACGCACGGCAAAACCACTACCTCCTCGATGGTAGCCCATATTCTGCGTCATGCGGGGATCAACTGCGCGGCTTTTCTGGGAGGTATCACCAATAACTACGGCACCAATTTTTTGCTTAACCAACCGACCGAAGATCTTCGGTCGGTGGTGTGTGTGGTAGAAGCCGACGAGTTCGACCGCTCGTTTCTGACCCTGTTTCCGAAGTACGCCATCGTCACCTCAACCGACGCCGATCACCTCGATATTTACGGAGCCCACGAGGCTGTGCTTGAGTCATTTGGCCTGTTTGTCAGCCAGATTGAGCCGGACGGTGTACTTTTTATGAAAAAAGGGTTGACCCTTGCCGATAAAACAAAAGCCTACGTTCGGCTGTATTCCTTGACGGAAGGTGATTATTACAGCCAGCATGTACGAATCGAACAGGGAACATTTACGTTCGATCTGGTTTATCCAGCAGGTATCATCGAAGCGATTCAGTTGCTGGTGCCGGGTTTCCATAATGTCGAGAATGCAGTAGCTGCTGGGGCTGTTGCCCTGCAGGTAGGTGTATCACCGGAAGCTGTCCGTGCAGCACTTAACAGTTACCTGGGCGTTCGTCGGCGGTTCGAATATATTCTTAAAACTGATTCAGCTATTCTGATCGACGATTATGCGCATCATCCGGCCGAGGTAGAAGCCTTTTTGTCTTCTGTGAAGGCGCTATACCCCGACCGCGAGCTAACGGCTGTATTTCAGCCACATCTGTTCAGCCGCACCCGCGATTTTGCCGAAGGATTTGCCAAAAGCCTGTCCATCGCCGACCACGTGCTGTTGCTCGATATATACCCGGCGCGTGAACTGCCTATGGAAGGAGTAAGCTCAGAATTGATCTTTCGGGGCATACACTCGAAAACCAAACAAAAATGCACCAAAGCCGAATTACCCGACGTTGTGCAAAAAATGAAGCCTTCTCTGCTTGTCACCATTGGGGCGGGAGACATTGACCAGCTTCTTCCAACCCTAAAAAACACGCTTATGTACCAATAAATAAAAATATATAAAAAACACCCTAGCTAATTTACAAATGTTAATTACCTTTAAATCATCCAAAAAATGGTTGCTCACCTTAGGCGGCCTTTTTAGCCTCTTTGGCCTGATCGCCTTTACGGAAATCAGGCAGGCCAAAAAGCACGTTCAGACGGTGATCGTTCGGCTGGATCAGGTCGATGGCCATCCGTTTTTGACGCGCCGGGATGTGATGGGGTATTTGACGAATGGCGGAGCCGACCCAATTATTGGAAAAGATTATAAAGATGTCGATTTTCAACGGCTGGAAAAACGTTTGCTCCAACATGGCCTGGTAAAAAATTGCCAGGTATCGCGTGACTTATCGGGGGATTTGCTCGTCGTGATTGAGCAGCCCCGACCGCTGGCCCGCCTAATGGCTGCTGGCGAAGACACGCGACCCGTGGCCGGTCAGTACGTCAGCGAAGAGGGCCGGTTTTTTCCGGTCTCGATGAATTACTCAGCGCGGGTCCCGATTTTGACCGGCGATTATTTTAAACAAAATCGCTCGTTGGGGAGCGCTCGAAACCAGCCACTGCTGGATTTACTGCGCCAAATTCACGACGATCCGTTCTGGAGAGCCCAGATTGTCGAGATAGCGGTGGACGAAAAAGGGGAAGTGACGATGTGGCCACAGGTGGGTAACCACCGAATCGAATTTGGTCCGCCCACGGAACTGAGTGCGAAGTTCAGGAAATTGAAATTAGTTTATACGGACGTTTTACCGGCCAAAGGATGGGATCGTTATAGCCGGATCAACGTTCAATACCGAAATCAACTAGTTTGCGAATGACAACAATGGGCATGGATGAGAAAATTGTAGTAGGTCTGGACATTGGCAGCACCAAAGTATGTGCCGTAGCCGGTCGGTTGATTCGTAACAACAAAGAGCAGGAAACCCTCGAAGTTCTGGGTGTGGGCGAAACGTCGCTGGCGGATGGAGTGGCCAAAGGCTCTGTCGTGAACGTGAACAATACAGTCAATGCTATTCGGCGGGCTGTTATGGAAGCTTCGAACCAATCGAACCTGAACATTCATCTGGTCAATGTCAGTTTCAGCGGTTCGCATGTTACATCGGTAAAGTCGAGCGGAAGCATTACCCGGTCGTCGTCGGGCGATGAGATTCAGACTGAAGACATCGATCATCTGCTGAACGATATGTACCGCACCTCCATTCCGGCTGACAAAGAGATCATCCACGTTCTGCCCATGGATTTTATGGTAGACACGGAGACAAATGTCAACCAGCCTGTCGGTCGGAATGGCGTGAAGCTCGGTGCCGACTTTCAGCTGATTACCGCACAGGCCAATGCCGCTCGAAACATTCGCAAATGTATTACGCGGAATAACCTGGCTCAGGATACGATGATGTTGTCGGCGCTGGCATCGGGACTTGCCGTACTGACCGACGAAGAAAAATACGCGGGTGTCGCCCTGGTCGACATTGGCGGAGGAACCACCGAAGTAGCCATTTATTACCGGAATGTCCTTCGCCACGTCGCTGTCTTCCCGTGGGCGGGCAATAGCCTAACCTCGGATATTCAGGCGGGTTGTAAAATTTTACCGAATCAGGCCGAACAGCTCAAGAAAAAATTCGGGAGCGCAAACCCGGCTGAATATAACCTCAACGAGGTAGTGGCCGTGCCTGGTCTTAGCAATCGCAAGCCGAAGGATGTGCTGCTGAAAAACGTAGCCGTTATCATCGAAGACCGGCTGCGTGAAATTGCGGCTCTGGTTCAGGCCGAGATTATCCGGTCAGGCTATGACGGCAAATTACTCGGTGGTCTTGTTCTGACGGGCGGATCGGCGCTTATTCCGGGAGTCGAGCACATTTTTGGGCGCGTTACTGGTGTCGAAGAAGTGCGGGTTGGTTTCCCCGAACACCTCGAACCCAATGGTCGGGCCGACCTGGTTGGCGATCCGGCTTATGCTACGGCGGTCGGCCTGGTTTGGGCAGGCTACAAAACGATCGACAATCGAATTTCTTTTATCAGCGACCCTAACCGGGCCGTGTATAACGAGGAGTATCCGCCCGTCAATCCGCCCCCCCGTCCGGCTTACACCCATCCACCTGTCGGTAGCCGGGACAAAGCCCCGGAGAAAAAGCCGGCGGAAAAAATCGACAAAGAGCCTGAAGAAAGCACCGTTATGCGTTGGTTGCGGAAATTGACCCAGCCAATTCGTGGCAACGAAACCGATCCATATTAGCGATTAGAAAGCCCGGTGCTGAGCCGGGTTCCTTATAGTTATCCAGTTTTTGTACAACAAATAGACATCACATACCGACACGACGCGATGAATGGTAAGGGCTATAGATTCGAAATTCCAGACGAGAACCCAATGATAATTAAGGTTGTCGGCGTGGGTGGCATGGGCGGCAATGCCGTCAAGCACATGCACGAACTGAAAATGCAGGATGTGAGTTTCGCCGTGTGTAACACAGACCGCCAGGCACTAATGAGCAACCCCGTCGAAACCAAGTTACAACTGGGGGATGGCTTAGGCGCTGGTACGGAAGCGAAAGCAGGCGAAGACGCAGCTCGCAGCAGTATCGACGAAATTCGACATCTGCTGGCTCCACCAACCAAAATGGTTTTCATTACGGCGGGTATGGGTGGCGGTACAGGTACAGGAGCCGCACCAGTAGTTGCGGAGGTTGCCCGCGAAATGGGCCTGCTAACGGTGGCCGTCGTGACGGCCCCCTACTGGTACGAAGGAACAGACAAGAAAGAACAGGCCCGGGAAGGTATCGAAAAGCTCAAAAAAAGTTGCGATACAGTGCTGGTCGTGCTGAACGATAAACTGGCGGAACTGTATAGCGAACTGACCTGGACGGAAGCCTATGCGCACGCCGATGATGTTCTGGCCAACGCGGTAAAAAGCATTGCCGAAATTATTACCACACAGGGTGACATCAACGCTGACTTTGCCGACGTAAAGAAAGTTCTTGAAGACGCCGGCCAGTCGGTGATGGGGTCGGCAGAAGCTGCCGGCGAAGACCGGGCCCTACGCGCTATCGAAGCGGCCCTGAACTCGCCATTGCTAAACGATCACGATATTCGCGGAGCTAAACGAATCCTGCTCACGATCTCGTCGAGTAAGGCCCACGCGATGCGCCTGAAAGAACAAATGGCTATTTCGGAGCACGTCGCGAAGAAAATTCAGGCTGAAGCCCGTATGTTCAAATTCGGGGCCATCACCGATGATACGCTTAACGAAAGCCTGCGGGTGACGATTATCGCGGCTGGTTTCGACGGGACGACTACGCTGATGGATCAGCTCAAGAGTCCGGTCAATAGAGACGTGGAGAACGTGGTCATTGTCGATGAGAAGCTGGATATACCCGAACTTCCACAGGCTGAAACGAAGGAAGAGCCCGAGGACGAACTGGTACTGGTCGACAGCGACGGCGATCAGGTAGACCCAGATCCCGTGGTAAGCCTTAAGAACGACGACAAAACGACGAACACCAACACCAGCGGCAGCACCATCATCCGGCCGGATATATCATCGGGAACGAACGTTCGTGAGTTTCCATTTGAAGAGCCAAATTCCGACGTACTGGTTCTGGATGAGGAAGAGCGCCCGAGCGATGCAGACCTTATCAAACGTATCGTCGATACCTTCGTCAAGGGTCAGTATCTGGCGGCCGATCTTGACCGGCCTACGTTTGAGCGCAACAAAACGATGCTCTACACAATACCGCTATTATCCGAACAGGAGTTCGTTCGCTCTAAACTGAACGATTAAGTAAAGATCGACTTCACGATTGTTCAGGCAGAGATTCAACCGAATCTCTGCCTTTTTATTAATACGCACCATGGAGCCTGCCTACCCCACCGTTAGAAATACTATCCTTGCGTTGGCGCAGCCCGAACGAGCGAAGCTACTGGCCCGCTTTTTCAAAACCGCACCGGGCCAGTATGGCGAAGGTGATCAGTTTTTAGGGCTTACCATGCCTCAGCAACACTTGGTTGCGAAACAATACCGGGGGCTTCCTCCGGATGAAGTCGAACTGTTGGTACAGGACGCATACCACGAGTGCCGTATGACAGGCTTACTAATCTGGGTTTATCAGACCCGCAAAGCAGGCCCTGGTCAGCAGGAAGCGATATTGAAGCGATACCTGGCCAATCGACAGTACATCAACAACTGGGATCTGGTAGACGTTACCAGTCCGCATATTCTGGGCCGTCATATAGTCCGGGGCGACCGGTCTATCCTCTACGATCTGGTTCAGGAAGACCATTTATGGAGTCAGCGTATGGCTATTGTCTCTACATTCACGCTTATTCGGGTGGGACAGTTTAGCGACACATTTGCCCTGGCGGAGCAGTTGCTACCCCACCAACACGATCTGATCCATAAAGCGATTGGCTGGATGCTGCGCGAAGTCGGCAAGCGCAGTCCGGACGCACTGGAAGAATTTTTGCACGATCATATCCAACAGATGCCCCGTACCACACTCCGCTATGCGATCGAGCGCTTCGAGCCCGCTCGGCGGCAGTACTACCTTAAGTTATAAATGACTGAAGGGGTTCGGATAGTCTGGTTACGCATGTTGCAAACCAGATTAACCGAACCCCTTCGACTATAACTTAGCGGCTTACCGCATCATTTTGTTCAGCTTCCCGGAAGCCTGCATGGTATTCATCTTCTTCATCATCTTACGCATTTCGTCGAACTGTTTCAGCAGGTTGTTCACCTGCTGAATGTTTGTGCCACTACCGGCTGCAATACGCTTTTTTCGGCTGCCATCGATGATGTCGGGACGCTGGCGTTCTTTCGGCGTCATAGAGCTGATGATGGCTTCGATGGGTTTAAAGGAGTCGTTGTCGATGTCCAGATCTTTGATCATCTTGCCCATTCCGGGTATCATACCCAGCAGGTCTTTGACATTACCCATTTTCTTGATCTGCTGCAGCTGCGACAGAAAATCATCGAAGTCGAACTGATTTTTACGCATTTTAGCGTTAATCCGCTTCGCTTCGTCTTCGTCGAAAGCCTGCTGCGCTCGTTCTACCAGCGAGATGACGTCGCCCATGCCCAGAATCCGGCTGGCCATACGGTCGGGATAAAACACATCGAGCGCTTCCATTTTCTCGCCCGTGCTGATAAACTTGATGGGTTTGTTGACAACGGTTTTAATGGAAAGAGCCGCTCCGCCCCGCGCATCGCCGTCGAGTTTGGTCAGTACGACGCCATCGAAATCCAGGCGATCGTTGAAGGTTTTAGCGGTGTTGACCGCATCCTGACCCGTCATGGAATCGACCACGAATAAGGTCTCGGATGGCGCAATAGCTCGTTTAACCGCTTCGATTTCCTGCATCATGGCTTCATCGACGGCCAGACGGCCTGCCGTATCCACGATCACGATGCGTTTACCGGTTTTACGAGCCTGCGTAATGGCGTTCTGGGCAATCTGAACGGCGTTTTTATTTTCCGGTTCAGCGTACACATCGACACCGACCTGCTCACCCAACACTTTCAACTGATCGATGGCCGCCGGGCGATAAATGTCAGCCGCAACGAGTAGTACAGTACGCCCCTGCTTTTTCAGATAAGACGCCAGTTTACCCGAAAACGTCGTTTTACCTGATCCCTGCAACCCAGCGATCAATATAATAGCCGGATCACCTTTGATGTTGATGCCCTGAGCCTCGCCCCCCATCAGCTCCGTCAGCTCTTCCTGTACGATCTTCACGAACAGTTGGCCAGGCTCGACCGAAATAAGCACTTTTCGATCAAGCGCCTTATCCCGAATTCGATCGGTAATATCCTTGGCGACTTTATAGTTTACGTCGGCGTCGGTAAGCGCACGGCGTACTTCCTTAATGGTCGACGCCACATTGATTTCGGTAATGCGGCCCTGCCCTTTGAGGGTCTTAATGGCCTTATTCAGCTTATCCTGAAGATTCTCAAACATAGTCTTTTACGAACGATACCGCAAAGATAACAGTTTCCGCTGGGCGTTATTCTGCAGAAATAAAAGGAAGGTATGTAAATCAGCGCTTTTTACCAGGCGCGGTGGGTAGTTACTCACTGCCCTAAACGAGTAAACCTCATTAAAACGAAGAAAACCTTATATTATTCCTTAAACACTATTTTTTGAATAATATAAATAATGAATTGTAATCTATTTGAAAAATATTTTAGTACACTTGTATAAGTAATAAATACTGATGGACGTTATGTTCGGGCAAGCGGTTCTTTTTGCAAACTACCTGCGCACTAACAACGTCCAGCGCTTAACCTAAACTATGAGAACATTTCGGTCCCTCGACGCGACGCGCTACCTAGCGCTATCACTGGTAATCAGCTGCTTATCTATAACAACAGCGCCCGCCAGACCAGGGCAGGGCAAAGTTCAGACGACTACCGCAAAGCCCAGCGCCGAAGTTATACAGCCCGCCAGATCCAGCAGTCCCGTACTAGCCCGGAATACAGCAACAAAGTCGGATTCGCCTAACACATCGTCTGGTACGGCCGTTCAGAAACCAGAGGACAAACAGACTATAGGCCGGTGCTGGAAACGACTGATGACCATGGTACGCGAGGTAAGCCATGCCCGGCGCACCGAGGTGAAAGATAAGGCGGTAAAATAACCGCGCTGTTCAGCCTGCTTAAGCTGTCGTTATGGCTTCCTTGGTTGGCTCAGAGACGGGCCGTCGTGGAATATAATGCCGGAAAAAACTACTGATTTTCATCTGGAGCACCCCAAAAACGGCTTCCTTAAAAATCTTGGACGACATTTTCGAAACGCCCTTCGTACGGTCGGTGAAAATAATCGGTACTTCGCGAATCCGGAAGCCGTACTTCCAGCACGTAAATTTCATTTCGATCTGAAAAGCGTAGCCGACAAATTTGATTGGGTTATGCAGGATCACTTCCAGCACTTCAGCCCGATAACAGACAAACCCGGCCGTGGGGTCCATAACCGACATACCGGTGATGAACCGAACGTAAACTCCGGCAAAGTACGACAGCAGCACCCGGCCGATAGGCCAGTTAACCACGTTTACCCCCCGAATATAACGCGAACCTACGGCCAGGTCGGCCCGGTCGGGTCCTTCATCGGCGCAGGCATGGTATAATTTCACCAGATCCTCCGGGTTATGGGAGAAGTCGGCATCCATTTCGAACAAATACTGGTATCCCCGGGAAAGTGCCCACTTGAAGCCATCGATGTAAGCAGTTCCTAATCCTAATTTACCGCGCCGTTCCAGCAGATTCAGCCGCGCACGCGTCGGCGAGGCAGTGGCCCCGCGCAACGAAGCGTCGGGAGCTGCATTAAATTCCTCCTGTAGCATACGGACGCGCTGAGCGGTTCCGTCGGGAGAACCATCGTCGACGATAAGAATATCAAATGATTCGGGCAGGCTGAACACCTTCCGAACAATGGCTTCGATATTCTCGATTTCATTATAAGTGGGAATAACGACTAAGCGCTCTTTCACAGACATACAGAATTAGTAGAGGAGTTACTTGATATAACTTATAAACCCCTGATTTTTACACAAAAGAATCATTAAAAATTGTTAATCGCTGATTTCTCCGCTAAAATTTCGGCCAACTTCCGGCCTTTACGGATACAGTCGGAAAGCGACAAACCGCCGTGCCAGTTAGCGCATACGTATAAGTCATCTGTTTCAGCTTCCTGTATCGGCTGGTTGATCGCCATGATGCGGGCATCATACTGCGGAATAGCGCGCTCCCAACGCTGAATGGCACGATAGACAGGCTCCCGGGCCGTAATGCCAAAACTATCGGCGAGTTCCTGATGTACCCGTTGAAACACCACTTCATCGGGTAACCGGGCATTCTGTGGACTGGTCGTGCCGCCTACGAAGGTTGTCAGCAAAACCTCATCCTCCGGACAGCGTCCGTCGAAGACCGAACTGCTCCAGATATGCCCGAGCGCAAAACGTCCCTCCACTTTCGGATTCAGGCTACCAAATCCGTTAAGAGGATGCCGTACATCGGCTCGTTTATAAGCCGAATGAACCGCTGCCATGGGCGGATAAACAACCTGCTTCAACGCATCGGCCCAGTTTGGGTAGTGTGGACCAATCAATTGAGCCGCCACATCGGTGGAAGTAGCCAGCACCAGTTGATCGACGTTCGCCGTTGTGGTTCGGCTTTCTACGTGCCAGCCCGTGCTGGTTCTGAGAATAGTCCGTACGGGTTCTTTCAGAGAGAGGTGAGTTAGCTTGGCAGCTAAGGCGTTTGGTAGCGCCTGCATTCCTCCGCGAAAGCTAAACGACTGCCGCCGACCCGTTGCCGATTGGTTTTTAATCAATCCGCGCAGCACCGAACCATATTCTTTCTCGTACTGCAGCAGTACTGGAAACGTTTCAGCGACCAGCAGTTCTTCGGGGTCGCCCGCGTAAACGCCGGCAACAAAAGGAGATAAGGCATACTCGACCAGCTCAGCCGAGAACCGACGACGGAAAAACTGCGCCAGGGTCTCCCCCGCCGGCGACTGGGTCTGGTTGTTCCGTTCACGCAGGATCGCCAGTTTCGTCTTCCAGCTAAAAAAATTACCGAAGACTAGCGAAGGTGGTCCCGACGGGAGTTTCCGATAATGCCCGTTTCGGAAAACATACCGGTCTTTGCTGACCAGATTACTGAACAGTAATTCGCGGGTAAGGCCAAGTTCATCGAGCCAGAGTAGCAAATCGGCGTTGCCCAGCAGCGAATTAGGGCCTAACTCGCGCAGATAACGCCCGCCGTTGTCGCCCGCTTCCTCCGATCGCGACTGAATATAGCCGCCCGCCTTGTCGGCGGCTTCCCAAAGCTGATAGTCGACGCCCCGTTTCTGTAACTCATAGGCCAGGGTCAGCCCTGAGATGCCCGCTCCGATAATCCCAATACTCATGTGTGGGGTGTCTTTTTCGGTTCGGTTTTACTCGACAGCTTTTCGGTCACCTGCTTATAAATGGTTTCCATCATCTTCGGATGCGACGAATAAAAGATATAGCTCTTACGATACGACGCCGTGTCTACACCAAATTTCTTAAAGATCTGCGTCTCCAAATGTTTATAGGCTATGTTCGATGAATCGATCGAACTTAGCCCCAGCCGGCTGATCCGGGCTTCGGCCAGGTGTACTTCCGTTAAAATATTGGCCATTTTAGCCTCCTCGATCAATCCATCAGGGCGTTGATCTTCGGGGGCTGTGCAGGCAACCGCCAGCCACATACCGACCAACAGGCTCCATAAACGAGGTGTCAACTGAGTCCAGTGCATACAAAGCAGGAATTAACAGTGTAAGTTAATCCCGGAACGCAAAGTTCGGTAATAGTCGTTAAAATAGCTTAAGTGCATTGCCTTCTTCGTATACAACCTCGGCTTAAAATCACCCTTTCCGATCAGCAGTCACCCGAAAGAACCCGGCTGCCTAAGGACAACCGGGCGGTGATGGCGGCTCTCAGTCATGAAGAAGCGGAAGCCACATTTTCCTACGTACGGCTGTTAAATCCTCAGTCTGCCTCACAACCGAAGCGCCCGAATGCTTTGGTGTAGTTTATGATTCAATTAATTTTGGTAAGAAAGTTGACTTTCTGCGTTTATCAGTAAGCAGCATCTTCACGACGCTATCGCCTGTTTATGGATGAGTTTCTAGCCCGGCTCCATAATTTCGACATCCGCATCCGCAAAGCGGTCAACTCGCAGATGCGTGGGAGTTTTCGATCAATATTTAAAGGTAGTGGCCTGGAATTCAGCGACCTGAGAACCTATCAGTATGGCGACGACGTGCGCGCTATCGACTGGAACGTTTCTTCGAAAGGGCACGGTACGTTCGTGAAAGTATTTCGCGAAGAAAAAGACCAGACCGTTTTTTTTATGGTCGATGTCAGCGCGTCGCAGCAGGTAGGGCCGCACTACCGCGATAAGCTGATGGCCACCAAAGAAGTATGCGGGGTGCTGGCCATGTCGGCCATCCGCGAAGCCAATCACGTGGGTATGTATTGCTTCTCGGATCAGAAAGAACGCTACATCAAACCGGCGAATGGGCTCAAGACGGGCTATCAGTTGATCATGAACCTGTATAAGCTGCAACCCGAATCGGGCCGGACGAATATTGCCGATGCACTGCTGTTTACGCTCAATATCCTCAAACGACGGAGCGTCGTGATTCTGCTGTCCGATTTTATCGATCAGAGCTACGAGCATAACCTCAGAGCCTTAGCCCGAAAACACGACCTGGTCGTTATTCATCTGTACGATCAGCGGGAGGTGAAGTTACCCAGGCTGGGTATCATTCCAGTGCATGATACCGAAACCGGCCGGACCGTCTGGGTCAATACCTCTTCGGCTTCGTTTCGGAAGCGCCTGCGCGATTCGTTTCAGCAGAATCAGACCCGCCTGGAGCGTTTTTGCAAGCAGTACAACGCCAATTACCTGGCGCTCGATTCGCAGGAAGACTTTGTACCGAAACTCGTTGAATTGTTCAGGGTCCGAAAATATCAATGAGAGCAGTCAATTCTATTTTACTGATCATCAGCGGTTTTCTTTCCACTACCAGTTGGGGGCAGACGTCTCCTCCGGCGGTGGTACGGGGGCATTTCCTGACCGACAGCATCGAGATCGGACGACCGTTTCGATATGCGCTGACCTACCGGCATTCTCCCCGCGTTGATGTTCTGTTTCCGGATACGGCTCATGCCTTCCAGCCTTACCGCGTTCAGAAAGTAGATAGCTACGCGACCTTAACCAGTGGAACGGGCGATTTGGCCGTTAGCCGCGACAGTGCGGTTTACACGCTGGTATCGTTTGAAACCGATTCGGCTCAGCTGTTGCGCGTACCGGTTCGGATGATCAACGAAGTCGATTGCACAGCCCAATGGACGCAGACGGATACGGTTTTCTTGAAATCGAAGCTTCCGCCAGCCATAGCCGACGCCAGCAAACCACTGCCGATTACACTGGCAACAGAAACGACTCTGGCTCCGCTACAACAGCAGTTCAATTACCTGGCTTTGATCAAGGGGTTGCTTCTGATCAGCAGCACACTGGTCCTTCTGTACGCTTTGTTCGGTCGGGCCATCCGGCGACAGTGGCGGCTGTACCAGCTCAACCGACGGCATAGCCGTTTTCTGCGGAACTACGATCAGTTGAGCCAGCGTCTTAACTCGTTTACCGCGTCGGAAACGGCAAACCGGGCGGTTATCATGTGGAAAATGTACCTTGAGCGACTCGACCGCCAACCGTATATGTCCTTGACGACCCCCGAGCTGGCCGAACGACTGAACGATCAGCGGGTCGCCGATGCGCTGCGCCAAACCGACCGCATGATTTACGGGGGCACTTTCTCGGACCAATCTGAAAGAGCCCTGAGCGTGTTACGCGACGTGGCGACCCAAACGTATGTGCGTAGTCGAACCCGCTTACAGCGTTCAGTTAGTCAGGCCACTCAACCATCACCCGTTTCTTAAGCGTATGGTCCCCTGGTATTCACTTCACTGGTTCAGCCCGGCGCAATGGAAACAGTTTCACATTGCCAACCCGCTGGCCCTGATCCTCATCCCGGCTGTGTTGCTCTTGTTCATGGTTCGGTATTACCTGCACCAGAACGCCCAGCAACACCTGAATCTGTCGCTCGACCAGTTTCCGCCGACCAGCCCGGGTGGAAAAGACATTCGGGTCCGGACTACCCAGTCGCTGCTGAGCCTGTTTCGGTATCTACTGCCATTGAGCGTTTTTTTAGGCATGGCCCTGGCGCTGGTAGCCCTCGCCCGCCCGCAAATCGTGCGGGAGCAACGCGAAGAACAATCGGAAGGTATCGATATTATGCTGGCGATGGACGTATCGACCTCGATGAGCGAATCCGATCTGCAGCCGACGCGCCTGGCCGCAGCCCGGCGGGTGGCGCAGACGTTCGTGAACAGTCGTAAAAACGATCGCATCGGTCTGGTGATTTTCGCAGGAGAAGCCTTTTCACTTTGCCCTCTCACAACCGATTACGGCCTGGTCAAGCAGTACCTCAACGATTTGAACGACCAGATGATTCGAACCTCAGGCACGGCCATTGGCGATGCACTGGCCCGCTGCATCAACCGCATGCGGGAGCGGACGAGCCCAGCCGTCGACTCAACGCAGAAAGAATCCGCTCAAGCCAAAAGAGAACGCAGCAAAATTATTATCCTGCTGAGCGATGGTGATAACACCGCCGGAAACCTTGACCCCATAACGGCCGCCCGGCTGGCGAAACTCTTCAACATCCGGCTGTACACCATTGCCGTGGGCCGGGCAGTCCGTTCTTCAGTTACGGCCACGACCGTCGATGAGGGAATTCTGAAAACGATCGCTACCATCGGGAGCGGCAGTTTCTTCCGGGCGACGGATGTCCGCCGACTGAGATCGGTTTTTGCCCAGATCAGCGGGCTGGAAAAAGCGCCCGTTCGGGTGAGTGTCTACGAAGATGTGCAGGATTATTACCGCATCTATCTTTACTGGTCGATTTCCTTTTTGCTGTTCGCCCTATTTTTGAAGAACACTATCTTCGGAAATATCCTGGAAGATTAGCCGATTATCGACAATTTCTCCGTACCTGAGCATGTTAAGATCCTGTTACAACGCCAATGCTATCGAAGCAGGCCTGGACGAAGTAGGCCGCGGCTGCCTGGCCGGGCCGGTCGTTGCGGCTGCGGTTATTTTGCCCAGCGATTACACACACCCCATTCTAAACGACTCCAAGCAACTCACCCGTACCCAACGCGAAACCCTGCGAATCGCTATCGAACGCGACGCGCTGGCCTGGGCTGTGGCCGAAGTTTCGCACGAAGACATCGATCGCATCAATATCCTGAAAGCCAGTTTTCTGGCCATGCACCGCGCCGTCGATGCGCTGGCGATCAAACCGGAGCACCTGCTCGTCGATGGAAACCGCTTTGTGCCGTATCCGATGATTCCGCATACCTGCATCGTGAAGGGTGATGCCCATTTTTTAGCCATAGCGGCAGCGTCCGTACTGGCCAAAACCTACCGGGATGCGTTGATGGAGCGGCTGGGTGAAGAATTTCCGGCTTATGGCTGGGCACAGAACGTCGGCTACCCTACGGTGGCTCATCGGGCCGCTATTCAGCAGTTCGGTCCAACCAAATACCATCGGATGAGTTTCCGGCTGGTTTAGCCCTTTTGAGGAGGTTTACGGCTTTTTCTGCTTTGATCTGGGTGAAGAACCTTCATCCATGACCCCTACACAGGACTATATTCTTCAGGTACGCGGCCTGAGCAAGACCTTTGCGGGTATCAAAGCGCTGCACAACGTTCAGTTGAATCTCCGAAAAGGCGAGGTACACGCACTTATGGGCGAGAATGGGGCCGGGAAGTCCACGTTCATGAAGATACTGTCCGGCCTGGAAACGCCCGATGCCGGCGAAATTTTCCTGGATGGAAAACCGCTGGCCAACCGAACCGTCAGAGAAGCCCAGCAAAGCGGCATTTCGATGATTCATCAGGAAATTCTGGCCGTTCCTGAACTGACCGTCGCTCAGAATATTTTCCTGGGCCGCGAACTGAAGGGCTGGCTTCCTGGCTGGCTCGACGATCGGAGCATCGACAAACAGGCGCAACTCCTGCTGGCACAACTCAACGTTCCAATCGACGTTCGGGCGCGCATGAACGACCTGAGCGTGGCCGAGCAGCAGATGGTCGAGATTGCCAAAGCGCTTTCGCACGAGGCTAAGGTAATCATCATGGACGAACCCACTTCCGCGCTTTCGCACCGGGAGGTCGAAGTACTGTTCGCGCTGATTCATGACCTGAAGAAAAAAGGCGTCGCCATCATTTACATCTCGCACAAAATGGAAGAGATCAGCCAGTTGGCCGATACCGTTACGGTCCTGCGTGATGGAAACTTCATTGGCACATACTCGGCAGCCGCGCTGGATTCGCCTTCGCTGATCAATCTGATGGTTGGCCGCGATATCGAAACCCTCTTTCCCGAACGCCTGTCTGTAGCGGGAAAAGAATTACTGAGGGTGAAAAACCTCACGCGGCAGGGTGCTTTTGTCGATATCAGCTTTTCGGTGCACGAAGGTGAAATTCTGGGAATTGGCGGTTTGATGGGTGCAGGCCGGACCGAACTGGCCCGCGCTATTTTTGGACTGGAACGCCCCGACGCCGGCGCGGTTTACGTTCGGGGCCAACTCGTCACGATTGCCTCCCCGCAGGAAGCGATTCGGCACGGCATCGGCTACGTCAGTGAAGACCGGAAAGGTTGGGGCTTTGTTCCTGAACTCTCCATTCAGCAAAACCTGACCCTGGCCAGTCTGCCCGCTCACGCAACTGGTTTGTTTATCGATTCCCGACGCGAGCGGGCATCGGCTCAGAAAATGATTCAGGAACTACGAATAAAAACCGCCGGGCCGGATCAGCAGGTGACGCAGTTGAGCGGAGGCAATCAGCAGAAAGTAGTGATTGGTAAAGTGCTGCTGGCCTCGCCTTCACTGATCATTCTCGACGAACCGACCCGCGGTATCGATGTGGGAGCCAAAGCAGAAATTTATAAATTGATGCGACAACTGGCCGCCGACGGTGTAGCCATTGTGATCATCTCTTCCGAACTTCCCGAACTACTAGGCATGAGCGACCGGATTCTGGTACTGGAAAAAGGTAAACAGACTGCGCTGCTTTCGCAGGAAGAAGCTACACCGGAAACCGTGCTTCGCTATGCCATGCCCCATTAAGCCTTACCCGCCCCCTATACACATTTATGGAGAACACGAATAATGCATACGGTAATCTGATTGACAGCGCAGCCAAACTACGCTTTCGCGGACTGGGCCAGTACGGAATTTTCGCGGCTTTCGGGCTGATTTGCCTGGTTCTGTCGCTGATCACGCCCAATTTTCTGACCTGGTCGAACCTGATGATCGTAGTTACCCAGGTCTCGATCAACGCGCTGCTGGCCTTTGGGGTTACGTTTGTCATCATCACCGGAGGCATCGACCTTTCGCTCGGTTCGATGGTGGCCGTTACGGGTGTCGTTGCCGCCACGTTTGCTCATCCGGACGATTACCCGCTGATTGTTCCCATTCTGATGGGTTTGCTGGCCGGCCTGGCGATGGGGGCCTTCAACGGGTTTGTGATCACCCGGAGTAAAGTGCCTCCGTTTATCGTCACGCTGGGCACGATGACTATCGGTCGCGGACTGGCGCTCATTCTGAGCAAAGGTCGCCCGATCTCGAATCTCTCCGATTCCTTCAATTTTATCGGTGGCGGGCAGTTGCTGGGCATTCCAATGCCTATATTTATTCTGGTCATCCTGTTCGTTATTTGCGCCATTCTGCTGAATAAAACCCTGTTGGGCCGCTACATGTACGCCATCGGTGGCAACGAACAGGCGGCACGGGCATCGGGAATTCCACTGAATAAAATCAAGATGACCGTATATACGTTATGCGGAGGGCTGGCAGCCCTGGCGGGAATTCTGCTCACCTCCCGGATTACGACCGGCCAGCCCAACGCCGGTGCCGGTTTCGAACTCGATGCCATTGCCGCAGCCATTATCGGAGGCACCAGCACCTCGGGTGGCACCGGCACCATGTCGGGCGCACTGATCGGTGCCTTACTGATCGGCGTGATCAGCAACGGCCTCGATCTGCTCAACGTAACGTCTTACTACCAGGAGGTCGTCATGGGGATTATCATCATCGGGGCGGTTGTGTTAGACAGCCTGAAACATCACAAAACCAAGTAACAGCATGTTTACCCTCACTCACTCTTTATCTGACATGAAATTGATCCGCAGCCTAAGCCTTCTCCTTCTGACAGCGAGCTTACTATCCGCCTGTTCGCAATCGACTTCTTCAGATAAGAATCAGACCGGTGGCGATAAAAAGCTGGTCGTTGGCGCCACCATGCTGAGCATGCAGAATGAATTTATCGTTAATGTGCACGACGAAATGGAGAAAAAAGCGCAGGAGTCGGGCGTTGAGTTGATCACTGTCGATGCGGAGCGGTCGGCGCTGAAGCAGATCGAACAGGTCGAAAGCTTCATTGCGCAGAAAGTGGATGTGATCATTATGAATCCCTGCGAAGTGGAAGCCAGTTCGCCAGCCGTGACAAAGGCGCTGGCCGCCAAGATCCCGATCATCAACGTCAATTCTGAAACCAGCGTCAAGCCCACGGCATTCGTTGGCTCCGACGATGTCGAATCGGCGAAGATTGCCCTGAAATACATCGCCGATAAACTGGGCGGTAAGGGTAATATCCTGATGATGCAGGGCTACATGGGTCAGGCTGCCCAGATCAAGCGGGAACAGGGTGCACGCGAGATGCTGAAAAACTATCCGGGCCTCAAACTGATGGCCCAGCAAACCGCCGAATGGGACCGGGCCAAAGCGATGTCGCTGATGGAAAACTGGATTCAGTCGTACGGTTCACAGATCAATGCCGTTTTTGCCCAAAACGACGAAATGGGTATGGGTGCCGTCAAAGCACTGACGGCCGCTGGCCTGAAAAATAAAATAATCGTGGTGAGCATCGACGCCATTCCAGACGCGTTACAGGCCGTAAAAAAAGGGGAACTGGACGCTACGGTTTTTCAGAATGCGCAGCAACAGGGTGCCAAAGCCATTGAAACGGCCATAAAAATATCGAAAGGCCAATCCTTCGATAAAGAGACGCTCATTCCCTTCCAGCTGGTTACGAAGGAGAATCTGGCGAAGTTTCAGTAGTGAGCTACCAGCAATTTTCGGAATACTCACTTTATCAATAACGCTTTATTTTTTGTCATCCCGACAACGGAGGGATCCTGAAGTTTCCTTACCAGAGCGTTAGGAGAACTTAAGATCCCTCCGTTGTCGGGATGACAAAAAATAAAGGATAACTATCTATAGATCAGGAATTAATCAACATACCGACCTTCTCGCGCAGTTTCTCCGTTGGCCGGAAACGTTCGCCGTAGGTATCGGCCAGCCGGTCGCAGGTGGTCAGAAAAGTGCTCAGTCCCACAAAATCGATGAACGATACGGCTCCCCCCGTATAAGCCGGAAAGCCCCACCCCAGAATGGAACCGAGATCGGCGTCTAGTTTCGTCCGGACGACGTTTTCCTCCAGACAGCGTACGGCTTCGATGGCCTGCCGGTATAAGAGCCGCGTTTTGACTTCGTCGAGCGTGGGCTGGCGATCCCGTCGTGGATACAAATCCGACAAGCCCGGCCAGATTTGCTTCGGCTCGTCGTCCGGATAATCGTAGAAGCCAGCTTTCGCTTTTTTGCCCATACGGCCTAATTCTACCAACTGGTTAGCAGTCTGGTAGCTGGTATCATCCGTAGTCAGTGCTCCATCTTCAATTCCCTGCTCAGCAATTTTACGGACTAACTCCAGGGAAATTTCGTCCGTTACCGCCAGCGGTCCAACGGGCATGCCTGCGTCTTTTCCGCCGTTTTCGATCAGCACCGGGCTGACGCCCTCGTTCAGCAGTTCCATCCCCTCGGCCGTATAAGCACTGAAGCAGCGCGACGTATAAAAGCCACGCGAATCGTTGACGACAATAGGAGTTTTCCGAATCTTACGAACATGGTCCATGGCTACCGCCAGCGTATAATCAGACGTTTGGTTGCCCAGGATGATCTCCACAAGCGCCATCTTATCTACTGGCGAAAAGAAATGTATGCCAATAAAATTCTCCGGCTTCGCTGCCGCCTGCGCCAGGCTATCAATCGGTAAGGTAGAGGTATTCGATCCGAAAACGCCCCCCTCACGAAGCATCGTTTCAGCCTCCCCAATCACCTGTGCTTTTAGGGTACGATTCTCAAATACGGCTTCAATGATCAGGTCGCAGCCTGCCAGATCCAGCACATCGGTAGTAGGTCTGATCCGATTAAGTACGCGCTCTACCTCGGCCTGATCGGCTTTACCACGCTCAACGCTTTTCTGGAGCAAACTACGGGAATACGCTTTGCCTCGTTCGGCGGCTTCTACCGATACGTCTTTTAGTATCACCTCGACACCCGCCTGCGCCGATACATAGGCAATGCCCGCGCCCATCATGCCTGCGCCCAGAACACCGAGTTTTTTAACCTCCGTTTTCGGAATATCTTTCGGACGACTGGCTCCTTTATTAGCTTCGTTCAAGCCCAGAAACATCGTCTGAATTAAGTTCTTTGCCACTTTTGAGGTGGCTACCTTTACAAAATGGCGTGCTTCGATCACCAGTGCCCGATCGATGTTAACCTGTAAGCCTTCGTAGACACAAGCCATAATTTCGAGCGGAGCCGGGTAGTTTCCTTTGGTTTTCTCCATCAACAGGGCCGTTCCGGCACCGAACGTCTGAGCACCAATCCCGCTCTGTACATTCCCGCCCGGCACGCTGAACTTATCCTTACCGATAATCTTTCCGGTCTTGCGGTCGACTTCGTCCCAGGGTTTTATGGGTCTGGGATTTGCCTCGATCCAGGTGCGCGCTTGCAGAATCAGTTCGTCGGGCGTGTCGGCAATGGCATCGATCATGCCGAGTCGTTTGGCTTCCTGAACGCCGACTTTTTTCCCTTCCAGTATCAACGGCAAAGCCGCCTGCATACCCAGCATCCGCGGCAATCGCTGGGTTCCACCCGCGCCGGGCAGCAAGCCAATCGTCACTTCGACCAAACCGAGCACGGTTTTGGGGTTGTTCAACGCAATGCGGTGGTGGCAGGCCAGGCATATTTCATAGCCGCCACCGAGCGCAGTGCCATTGATGGCGGCCACCGTCGGCTTGCCTGATGTTTCGATGCTCCGAAAGATCCGATTCAATTCCGACGATACCCTGAACATTTCCGACGGTTCTTTGTCGTTATTCCGCAAAATCATTTTCAGATCGGCTCCCGCGACAAACTCGGGCTTATTCGACGTGATGATGATGCCTTTGACCGAATCGTCGGCCTGGGCCCGTTGTAAAGCCGCTTCAAAAGCCGGGATAGACTCGTCGTTGAGCACATTCATCGGCGCTGACGTCATCGCCCAGGCCAGCATGGCTATGTTTTGATCAACCGTGTAGTTTATCATTTTAACTGTCAGTTGCTTCACGTCATAAGTCGTCATTCATTGTTTCTGTGAGATTCAAGAAAACAACGAATGACGACTCATGACCATAAATGACGCTTAATTCACTCGTTCAAAAATGGTAGCAATGCCCATGCCACCCCCAATGCAAAGTGTTACGAGGCCCAACTGCTTATCTGACCGCTCCAGTTCGTCGATCAGCGTAGTCGAAAGGATTGCACCCGTAGCCCCCAAAGGATGCCCCAGCGCGATCGAGCCCCCGTTGACATTCAGACAACCAGGATCGACGCCCAACTCGTCCATAAACAGCAATGGTACGGCGGCAAATGCTTCATTCACTTCGAATAAGTCGATGTCGCTGATGGTCATTCCGGCTCGTTTGAGCACTTTCCGGGTAGCTGGAATCGGCCCCGTCAGCATAATTGTCGGCTCGGAGCCAACCACGGCGAACGCTTTAATCCGGGCGCGCGGCTTCAGACCGGTTTTTTCGCCAAAAGCGGCACTCCCGATCAGCAGTCCGGCGGCTCCGTCGACAATCTGTGAGGAATTACCAGCGTGGTGGACATGGTTGATTTTATCGTACTGTGCATATTTGAGCAACGCCAGCGCATCCAGTCCCATCTGCCCGATAGTCTCGAACGCAGGTTTCAGCCTGGCCAGGCTCTCGATTGTTGTTCCAGGTCGCACGCCTTCGTCATAGTCGAGCAATAAGCTCCCAATTTCATCTTTCACCGCTATCAGGCTTTTGCGGAAACGGTTACCGGCCTGGGCCGCTACTGCCCGCCGGTACGATTCGGCCGCAAACGTATCGACATCGGTCCGCGAATAACCGTATTTTGTGGCAATCAGATCGGCAGAGATTCCCTGGGGCACAATATTATGACGAGCTACGATCTGTGGGTTCATGAACAACGCCCCACCGTCGGAACCCATCGGTACCCGCGACATGGATTCGACGCCACCGGCCACGATAGCGTCGACCTGCCCCGACATGATATACGCGGCAGCCATGTTGATGGCTTCCAGGCCGGAGGAGCAAAATCGATTGAGTTGCACACCCGCCACCGATTCATCATAACCGGCCTGGAGCACAGCCGTACGGGCAATATCGGCGCCCTGCTCACCAATGGGCGTCACGCATCCCATAATCACGTCGTCGATCAGCGCCGTATCGAGCTGATTTCTGTCGCGGAGTTCGCTCAGCACGCTGGCCAGGAGCTCAACCGGCTGCACATCGTGCAGCGATCCATCGCTTTTTCCCCGGCCGCGGGGAGTCCGAATTGCGTCGTAAATGAAAGCCTCTGCCATATTTCTCTCGACTATTAGTATGCATGCATACGATTTTACGAAAGCAAAAGTACGGGCAAAAGCGGAGTGGCGCAACGATTCAGAACAGTGGTCAGGTTTTTGTCAACCCCAATTTACACTGTCGGCTCGATCGTTGTTGGGAGTATGGCGCTGATTTCGGCTTTATGAATCGATCCGTACGTAAACGAAAAGCGGAAGAAACGTCGACGTTTCTTCCGCTTTCAGCCAATCGTTTGGTTCCGCAGCTTACTTGTCCAGCACCGCTACGCCATCAACTAAATACGTTCCGGATTCGGTAGCCAGATTATACACTTTTTTCACCGAACGACTCGTCGGCTCCACGCGCACAACTTTGTAGGTCGAAACGCTGCGGGTGGCTGCGTCGTAGTGATATAAGGTTTCACCGGCCCTTACCGCGCCGATCGGCTTCCGTCCCGAATTGGTCAGCACGGGGTGGTTGGCCGTAGCTTCGAGCAGGGTTGGCTCCGTTAGTGCCGTACGGTTGCCGGCTGTCAGTTCATCGACGGGGGCTAGCCAAAGTCCTGCCAGCCTGAATTCACCTTCATGAACGTCTGTGCGTGTCACATGAGTGGCCCGCAAGGTATTGGCTGTCGGGTCGTAGCTCATGATGGCATCGGCTGTCGTTACGGCACCGATCGTTTTTGTAGTGCCATCGGCCAGCGTCACCGATGCATCGGCTGCGAAGCAGAAGTTATATTCTTCTTTTTTCTTGCTGCCCCCCTCGTCGGATTTTCCAGCGCCACCTGCCATCAGGCTGGCCATCTCGCGCGACAACACAAACGTCAGCGTCGACATAAGGCCGGGTTCTTTTTCTCCGACGTATTTCAGATCGTCGATGTAAGCATCCCACGCTTTCCGATCGGCCGAAGCCCCCGGAATGACGAACGGCTTTATCTCACCCGATTTTTCGTTCTTATAAATCGCCAGTAAGCCCAGGTCTTTGGTATCCTCGGCGGTGAAAACCTTGTAGAGGTAAATTTTCCGCGTAATGCCATCGCTGTAGGTAAACACATAAGCGGGTCGCTCTTCGTAGCGATCCAGAATAAAGCCTCCCGATTTGAAATACGTGTCTTTATCGAGATTGGCAATTTTAATCGCTTTAATAGCCTTGAGCTGATCGAGTGTCATGCTCGACGCGGCCGCCGTTGTTTGCCCCCAGACGCGCTGGCTCAGCAACTGGGTCGTAACGGCGCAGCAAAGGAAAAGTAACAGAGAGAAGAGGTTGTTTTTCATTGGACTGCTAGTGCCTGTTTCAGGATGTTCAAATTTATTTCTTCGTGTATTCGCCAACGCGCGCATGAATAGCTTCCACAGTCCGACGAGCCGACGTAAACGCACCGGCCATCCAGGCTGTCAGGTAGGTGGTATGCTCACCGGCAAAGTAGATATTGCCATCGGGCTCCAGCAGGGATGGGTAATATTTTTTGCGGGTGGCCTCATCGTATACGGCCCAACCACCTGCATTGTAGGGAATGCGATGCCAGGCCAGAGAAAACGAATTCTCGAACTCAGCCGGATACTGCGGATGGATTTTTCCGCCCTGCGTTAATGCCATCTTTTCGCGCTCGGCAACGGATAAGGCCCCGACCGCTTCGGCGCGGCTGTAAAAATTATAATAGCCGATCAAAACACCCCTGGGTCCCTGTAAACCAAACGATGGGTACCAGATTTGGTTGATATCCATATTAGTGCGCGAGATACCGCCGTAAATACCATCGTCTTCTTCCCAGAATCGCCGTTTGAACTGAAGACCGATTTTACCGGTCTTCATATACGGAACGAAATCAGCCGCCCGCTTCACGGTTCCCGACAGATCCGACTCCAGGTTTTTGAGCATAGGCAGGGGAAGTGTGCAAACGCAGAACTCACCCGTAACTTCAACCGGCTTGCCTGCCTTCTGGTACACGACCCGTACGCCATTCTCGGTTTTGCGCAGCTCTGTAACGGGCGCTCCGAAAATAATTTTACCCGACAGTTTTTTTTCCAGCGCCTTCGGAATAGCGTCCATACCACCTACGGGCTGCAGAAGCGTCGTTTGCTGTTCGTAGGCATAGTCGCCAACATTGTAGAAAACCGGTTGCATGAAGCCCGAGCGTAGCAGTTCGGTGAGTCCATACGGATCAGTCTGGGTACCCGGTGCATGGCCGGCACCAGGGTGGCTCTGGTGTTTGTAACCGCGCCGGTTGGTGCCTTTATAGAGATGAGCCGTGTTCAGATCACCTTCATTTTTCAGAAAGTCGATCAGCTTTTCAACGTCTTCTTTGGTCAACTGTTGATCGAGGCTCGACTGGTCGAGCGCTTTTGCCAGCAATTCAGACGTATAGCCGCGCATATCGTTGTGATACTCGCCGATTCGCATGCGCTTGTTACCCAGATCACCCGTTCCTCCATCGTTGTAAAGATAAGCCGATTCGTTCGCCCCATTGAAAATCTCCAGTGGCACTCCCAGTTCCCGACAGTAATGCAGGGTTATCTGGTGGCGGTGTGGAATCCGGGCCGCTCCGCCGTTAAAATACAGCCCATCGGCAAACGAACAGGTCTGTCCTGCACCGCCCAGCTCGGTTTCCTGAGTTCCATTCCGAACCGTCCAGACCCGGCCACCTGAGCGCATACGGGCTTCGAGTACCGTGCAGTCGTAACCCAGTTTGCCGAGTTCGTAAGCCGTGGTCATACCAGCCAGACCCGCGCCTAAAATAATCACCTTCCGGCCTTTACCATCTTTGGCCAGTCCGTTGGCCGGCAAATCCAGCGCCGACGCTGGCGCAGCAGGCAACTGGCCCCAAGCCATCAGGCTGGCATAACCAGCACTCGTAGAATTGATGAAATCTCTTCGCGTCATTCAGTTAATGAATAATGCAGAATGGATAATGGATAATGCATAATGAGTTCGTCGTACGTTATTCATTGTGCATTATTCATTATTCATTAAACTATCCTACTACTTTTTTAAACCCATCGATAAAAATAGCCATCTCGTCCATCGTGCCGACACTAACCCGGCAGTAGGGTTGCCCGTTGAAATCGCGTGTCTGAATGCCAATTCCCTGCCCAAACATCTGATTTTCGAACGTCTTGGTTTTCATGCGAATCGGAAACAGAATAAAGTTTGCCGCCGACGGAATTACTTCGTAGCCCATGTCGGTCAGTGCTTTTGTCGTATATGTGCGGGCTTTGGCATTTTCGGCCCGGCAGTGATTTTGCCAGTCGATATCTTTGTAGCTGGCAATACCGGCCATCAGTGTCGTGATGCTGACCGCAAATTCGCCGTTGGTATAGGCGTGCAGAACTTTCAGCATGTCGGGTTGAGCTATGGCGTAACCAAGGCGCAGGCCCGCAAATCCGTGGATTTTCGAGAAGGTGCGGGCCAGAATCAGGTTCAACCCTTCGCTGACCAGTTTGCCCAGTTTGGGCCGCTCTGCCGGTTCGTAGAAATCAATGTATGCTTCGTCGATGAAGACCGGCACTTTGGGCGCTACCTCCCGACAGAACGCTTCCAGCTCCGCCGTTGGCACGATGGTACCGGTCGGGTTATTCGGGTTCACGATATACACCAGCTTCACCTCGGGTGTAATGGCTGCTTTGATGGCTGGCAGATCGTATTTGTAATCTTTCGTCATGGGCATGGCCTTGATCTTTGCCCCGAACTTCTCAGCCCGCTGGAGCAGATCGTCATAGGTCATGGCACTGGTCAGAATCGTACCGCCCCCTTTAGCAAAATAATCGGCAGCGGCCATTAGAATATCCGACGAACCAGGCGACATCATGATGTTTTCGGGCTTTACGCCTTCATTAGCCGCCAGAGGTGTTTTCAACTGAGCAAACTCCATCCAGGCATACCGGTTCCCAATCTCAGCCGCTTTGACCAGCGCTTCTTTAGCAGATGGCGAAATGCCCAACGGATTCTCATTGGCCAGCAGACGCGCCTTCAGCTTGGGCATTCTCGCGAACGGGTCATCAGCAAACGCAAACTCATTGGTAAACGCCGACACAAAGGGGGCATTTAAGCGACCAGCTTCAGCGGAAGTAAACCGGCTCAGACTGAGACCGGCCGTCAGGAAACCGCTGGCGCGCAGCCAGTCCCGACGAGTTAGTTGTGATGACATGAGCAGTTGGTTTTTTGTATTTATCCCGGATAAAATTTAAGTAAAGCACCCTGCACCCTTCCAGTAGATAGAGTTCTGTGAAAGTACGAATTAATCGTCATTAAAAAGCGATCCATGGCGGGAAAAACATCATTGATTATTTGGCTTCTATACAATTAGGCAAAATTAATAGTGAGTCAATATATAATTCGCCAAATAAAAATTTTCAATTAGCGAAGAGACTGCCTTTTGCCAGGAATTTATGGAACGGCAAACGAGCCCGACTTTTAGACAACGAAAGGCGAAGAATCGATCGTGCTTCTTGCGCAACCGCCGATTGATAAAATAGGCATCCGGCGATCCGTTATTATGTGATACCTTTTCATCAAAAGGACTTTTCCGCTTCCAGCACTTCCCTCAAAATCTTTATTGGTATGGAATGGAATACTGATCTCACCACACTCAATTACCGACTGGCCCGCCTGTACCGTCGAGAAAACGACGCGATACGGGTTTGTGAACAAGCTAACCTGAACACTATTCAGATTGATACCGACGGAACGCCTGTGGTGATGTGGTTCAATATTCTGGATTATGCGCGCCAGGCGACAACCTGGAAACGGATTATTGCCTTACTCGAAGTAGTAACCGGTCCCAACGAACTGGGGGCCGATGATGAGACGCTGCAAGGTATTCTGGAAAACTTCCGAAAAGGTCAGTTTTCGGTCCAAGCACCCAAACCGTCATCCTCAATGGTCGCTCCGCCGGAAGAAGAAAAGCGGCTGGAGAAACTGATGGGTGCTAAAACCACGCTCCTGCCGATTAGCTTTTTACAACGCGGACTTGATCATGCACAGGCCGTTGTACGGATCGTTGGGCCCGACGGTCTGGGAACAGGCTTTCTGATTGCCAATAATTATATCGTGACCAACAACCACGTGATCAAAAGCAAACAGGCGGCCAGCCAGTCCATCGTGCAATTCAATTACCAGAAAACAACTCAGGATCTGGATGCGCCCTATGAAGAGTTTCTGTTAACTCCCGACGCGGGTTTCCTGACCTGCACCGACCGGGCGGAAACGGCGGACCTGGATTTCACGATTGTGAAGGTTCAGGGCGATCCGAACACTAAATACGGTGCGCTTTTGTTTGGCACAACGCCGGTTCAGAAAGACGATTTCGTCAATATCATTCAGCATCCGGCAGGTGGCCCCAAACAGATCGCGCTTTACCACAACATCGTGACGGGCGTTGGCGACCGGGTCATTCAGTATCTGACCGATACGTTACCGGGCTCTTCTGGATCTCCCGTTTTTAATTCGGCCTGGGAAGTCGTAGCCCTGCACCATGCTGGCGGCACACTCACCGATCCGGAGTCGAGCCAGCCTGTTTTCCGGAATGAGGGCATTACCGGGCTACGGATTAAAGAGATTGTCGATGGGCTTTGAACAATTACTATGGTGTCGCCTGTTAACACCCTCTTGTTTCATCGGCTAGTCGATATCGTGCATGGGAGCACAAAAAATAAAACAAGTCCGATGGATTTGCATCGGACTTGTTCACTACGTTAGCAAGAGCGCTTATCTACTATTTACTGTAGACAAGTTGCAGGTTAAATTGCACCAGTTCCTTTTTGTTCGTAGTTGGATTAACTAATGAGTCTTTCACTGCCACTTTATTAGACAGTAGCAAAGGAGTAGCTGCTGAACCATCATACGTTAGTGTATCAGATTGCATAGTATTAGCTTTCAGAATTAACTGCGTTCCGCTATAATTCCAAGTGCCCGAAAGTGTCTGATTGTTGGCAGTGGTTCTGTCCGTGTAAATAAACGTCTTGTCGTTTTTAATATCATAGCCATCATTAATACCGAAGCGGGAAAGGCTGACGTGCTCGCCGTTTTTTGACGTATACGGTGCGACATACCCACTTGCCAGTACATATGCAGATGTCCATTTACCTACCACGACAGGGTCTGGTGCAGGATCATTCTTTGAGCAGGAGTTCAATCCTATAACAGAACTCGTCAGGCAGATTATAAATAAATAGCGCTTCATAAGCACTTACTGAATTTTGGCTAGTTTAATGTTCGTTACTTCCTGTAAATCCACTGCATCTTACCTGGAACGGTTGCTGTACTCGACACAGGGAGGCTATAATCTGAAGGCGCAACCTGAGTAAGCTCTTCAATATTCTTATTTTTACTGTAAGTGTACGAGTCCTGCGCGCCTGAGTTATACTTCAAGTTCAGCGTATTATTGGTGAAATCCCAGGTCCCCCCACCATCTGTCACATAAACCGACCTATAGTTCTCGTTAAATGTATTATCCGAAAAAATATCTAATGTAGACCCCTCTGATCCTAAGTAATATAAATCTAAGGGAGCCCCATTGATGCTTAACGAAGTAGGGAAGCTACTGGCTACTCCTCTATTCAATTCCCAACGACCTACTACAGGCGAAGCAGCTACCGGATCGCTTGATTTAGAACAGGCATTTAAACCGATTAAGGCTACCACAAAAAAACAGAGAGGATACAAATAACGCTTCATAAGCAGTTGAATTTATAAAGTATAATCGGGGTGAAGACAAACAATTGGGCTGTAAACTACGAAAAAAACGAATTAAGCAATACTTATCGTACGCAGGAAGCCGACTTATTGATGCAAGGTCTTTAACATTTTTTAATCCACGCTTATCTTTCGTCATGACTGTCTGGCCCATTGTACCACGAGGTTCCCTTCATATACAGTAATCATCAGCCAGCAATAACTCCTTTTCTTATCCCGCCAATTCTTTTAATGCCCTCACAAATGCGTCCAGTTCCGCAGGAGTTGTGTAGAGATGGGGCGTAACACGTACCCCCTGAACACTAGCTTTCGGGTTATCGATGGCTACGGTAAAAATGTTGTACTTCTCAAACAGCACTTTAGCCAGATCAGCGGGTTTTCGACTGGACACGCCAACATTGGCGATAGCGCAGGAACGCGCCGGGGCTTTTGGCGTATTCAGTACAATCCGGGGGTGATGACGTACCTGATCCGTCCAGTACCGTTGCAGGTACCGAAGCCGGGCTTCTTTGCGTTCGGTACCGATACCGTTGTGAAAGCGGATCGCATCCTGAATCGCCAGGTCCGTTGCAACCGGATGAGTTCCGGTATGATTTAGTTTCCGAATGTCATCGTCGGCAACGCTGCTGTCGGCAAATAAGGGCCATAAACCTGGAATTTTTTCTTTGCGTACATACAGAATACCCGCCCCCAGCGGGGTACCAAGCCATTTGTGCAGACTGCTGGCGTAATAATCGCACCCGCCGAGGTCAGCCATTGTGAATTGTAGCTGTCCAAAGGCGTGGGCACCGTCGACAATCACCTCAACCCCATGCCGATGCGCCATCTCGACGATCGGACGGATTGGCAGAATCTGTCCCGTAATGTTCACCAGCTGGCAAACCATCAGCAGCCGGGTTCTGGGCGTAATGGCTTTTTCGTACAGACTGACAATCTGTTCATCGGATTCGGGGTGGTTAGGCAGCGACACCAGCCGGTTGACTGTGCCGTGTCGGCGGGCCTGAAGCCGAAACATATCGAGCATGGCTCCATAATCCTGCTCGGCCATAACGGCTTCGTCGCCGGCTTTCCAGTTCAGGCCCGCAATGACGGTGTCTAACGATTCGGTCGTGTTTCGGGTGATGATCAGCTCATCAGGTGAGCAGCCTAGCAGTTTCGCCAACTGGATGTTCGACTCCTGTTTATCGGCAAACTGGCGGGTTCGCATGTAGTAGGAAGACACCGCGTTTACATCCCGAATGTGTTGTAAATAGCTATCCAGAACTGGTTTCGCAGCCAGTGAGTAATACCCATTCTCAAGCTGGATGAAGTCGGTCGTCACAGGATACAACGCCCGAATTTTCTTCCAGAAATCCTCTTCTCCTTCCAGGGTTGAGGCTGGAATATGTGCCACCTGTGCCAACACCTCGCCGAAACCTTTCCATTGTCCGGCCGACAGGGTCGTGGCTCCAACCATTGTTCTCAAAAATTCTCGTTTGGAAAGGGAGGACATTGTGAAGCAGATTTAGATTCATTCGGAGTATATCGCTGAAACGGTGCCACGGTTTACGATGATGTTATCAATGACCGTGGCACCGTTTCAGCGATATGCCTTTTTAATTTGATATTATTAGCCCCTACTACCGCAGATTCGGCACGGGCAACACGGGTAGGCTCTCGTTGCCATCTTCACTAACCGCCTGCACGGCGAAGTAATAATTGTCTTTTGAGTAGGGAAGCGTCATACCAAGTTTGGTAGTGAAAAACTTCTTCTGCCAGAACGGCCAGTAAGTTTCCCGCATCAGCACGTAATAGCCTTTCACTTTGTTGGACGCAACCCCGGCCGATTGTGGCGCCTGCCAGTAGAGCACGGTTGAGTTGGTTAGATTTCGAACGTCGACGGTTACTTTCTGCGGTACGGTCGGCGATTTCGCCAGGTTGGCCAGTGTAGCCAGATTGACCGCTGTGTTTTTACGGAGGTATTCAAAATCCATGAATTTCGGATAATCACCGTACTCGACCCCCTTTTCTGTCCGTAAATCCTGATGTTGATGCTCGTAGTTTTCGTTCATTTCGGTCAGTCGAACGGCGGCAAAACCCCGCTGTACGTAGGGCGTATGGTCGCCCCCGCGCAGGTAACGGTCATTGCGGTACACCATGACGACTTCCAGATTTTCGACGTAGCGTTCCCCGATTTCTTTCAGATAACGGGCCAGCGTCCGGGCTTTTCCGTCGTTCTCATTGCCGAACTGCCGGATCTGACCGATTCGTCCGGTGGTATCTTTCAACAAAGAGCCGGGTAGGCCTTCGCTGAACACCCGCAGGCGGGTATTGTCGATGATCCGGGTATCGCTGCTGTTGTTGCTGCCCATGATGTCGTTATTCAGTACAGCCTCCACGTTCCATTTCTCCTTCACGGCCCGCTCCGACAGGTGTTCGGCACCCAGCAGTCCCTGTTCTTCGCCCGTCAGCGTAACAAATACGACCGTAGCCGGAAACGACGCTTTACTCATCACGCGGCAAAGTTCAATGACCGCGGCTGTACCCGACCCGTCGTCGTTCGCGCCCGGTGCATCGGACTCCCGGTTCATGACGTTCGTGACTCGGCTGTCCATATGCCCCTGCACGATAAAAATACGGTTGTCGGTCGGGTCGGTCCCTTTGAGCGTCGCCATCACGTTTCCCATGTTCGCCGGTTTATCCACGCGCCGGCCGTCGGGCTGAAGCGTCCAGGTATCGAGCGCAGCGGTCATTCGCCCGCCCGACTGTTTGGCATACTGGTTGAATTTACCCAGAATCCACTGGCGGGCGGCACCGAGCCCCTTCTTACCAATCGATGCGCTGGCATCCGTCGGTACGCTCAGGGTATGTCGTGTTCCAAAACTAACGAGGCCGTCGATGTGCGCCCGCAGGCTGTCGGCCGAGATCTGAGCAACCAGGTCGGTAATCTGGGCATCCCGATTAATAATGGTCGTTTGCGCGGTGGCCGAAAGCGTGCTGAGCAGAAAGAAAGCAGGAAGGAGTTGTTTTTGCATGAAGTTGATGATTGTGCAAGCGAAACTAACAAAAAAGCGCAAACCCGTTGGCCTGCGCTTAGCGATTCATGACAGATAAAATCAGAAAGACCAGGCTACACCAGCACCCACGGCTCCCTGCCCAGTCAGCGGCACGGGCGCCACGGATACCCCTAGGCGGGGTTGTCGTAGCAGCTCGTTATACCGCGTAACCGCTTTGCTCACCTTCGTATTACCAATAATGGAGAGCGTCAGGGTAGCGGCAATTGAACTGCCGTAGACAGTCCAGTAAGCCCCGCTGTTGTAGCGGTTATTCTGCAACAGAATATAAGCCAGCGGCACCAAAGCCGTTAGCCGACTCAGAGTGGTGAGCGTTCGGAAGGCCTGGAAATGGTGGGAAACCTCCGGGTCGTTCAGTTCGTAGAACGGAATTTCCAGTGAGTAAGGCGAGGAAAGCTTCTTGCCGCCGTAGAAATAAATGCTTCCCAGCGACGACGATCCATAAGCCCGTTCAATGGGCATCAGATGCGCCGGAATCGGCACGGTTCGGTAATGCGACGTATCGTCATCACGCCGACGCTGGGCGTGGGTCGACAGCGAAAATACCGTCAGGAATAAACCGAGTAGGATGTATAGCTTCAAAGTCGAATCAGTCAACAAACAACTCTTTAATTATCTGTTTGATTTTACCTCGCTCTTCGCTGGATAGCTTACCAAGCACTTTTACAACCCGTAACCGATCGATGGTACGTACCTGGTCGAGCATAACCCATCCGGTTCTTCCAGCCGATTGAACCTGAACACGCGAAGGATACGCTTTGGATGTCGATGTCATGGGGGCAATCACCAGTGTGTTAACCTGTCGATTCATTTCATCAGGCGATATTACTACGCAGGGGCGGATCTTTTTTACTGCGCTCCCCACCGTCGGGTCAAGGTTGACCAGGATAACAGCATACTGACTGATTACCATTCTTCCCAGGTTTCGTCGTCAAACACGTCAGGAATCAGAAGACGATCATCGCCGTTTTCATGCATTTGTTTAAAGGCCTCTTCCCATCCTTCCCGTGGTTTCCGAACAGGTCTTAACACCAGGCCATCCTCCAGCATTTCGACCTCGACTGAATTCGTAATCTGGTATTTCTCCAGGACGGTCTTCGGCAGGCGAATTCCTTTTGAATTTCCAATAGAAACAACAGCTAACTGCATAGGCCAAGTGATTACGTTGTAATTACAAACGTACACAAACGGCTATTCATTACAAAACCTAAAAATAAAGGTATTGCCAGACTCCTTCGCTAACAATACCTTTATCGGTGACGGCTATTTCCTAATCTATTTCACCACCTTCAGCGTTCCCTGCATCAGCGAAGAATGGCCGGGAAATGAACAGACGAACTGGTAGTCGCCGGGCTCGGTTGGGGCAACGAAATAGATCGTTTCCGAGGTTTCGGGCTGGAGGATATTGGTGTGATACAGCACGTTGGACGAATTCGGGACGTAGTTCATTTTCGGGCCGTTCAGATTAAGCTTCAGAGCGGCTTCACCAACGGCATTGGCCGCACCAGGTTTGGTAATCACGCAGTTGTGCAGCATGTCGTCGTTATTGTTGAAGACAAGCTTGATGCGGCTACCCGCTTTTACTTCCAGTTTCTCCACATCGAATTTCAGTCCTGGTTTCGTGCCGATCGTGAGCGACTGATCCGGGCCGTTGGTCCAGTCAGCGGGCATGGCCACGGTACGCTTGGCGTTTACCGCCTTCACGTTTTTACTGGTCGTAACGGCCGCTTTTTTCTCAGCTGCCATCATCTCGGCATGGTCGTGTTTCGCCAACGCTACCGCCCGGGCCGGTAGTGTCAGTTTCTCACCCGGTGCTATGGCATTGAGCGTATAATAGCCAACCGAGTGTAGCAGCGGCATATTCCCCGATGCCGACCGAACCCCTTCGGCTTTCACTTCATGAATATAGCCTTCGCGCAGCACCGTATCGGCCACGATCCGGGCGCTCATGCCATCAGGAGCCACCACAACGCCCCGAATGGGTACGGGCCGGGCATCCTCAATCGGACTACCGTAGGTCCGGTGGTAGCGATACGTAAAGCTGTTCAGGCTGTAGCTCTCCGGATTTTCGGCGGTTTTGCGATCGACCGGCAACGTAAACGTTACTTCAAACCCGTCAGGTTTCGACATAATCGTTTTCATCTCGAACGGTGTTTTTCCCGTCCAGACCAGCCGCTGAATCCCATACGAAGCTTTGCCCGTCGAGGCCCAGCCGCGGCTGGTCATCCCGACGAACATCGATCCATCCTGTCCCCAGACGGTCCGGATGATGCCCGATTCGAAACCCTCCCGGAACGGAAAACATGCGCCCTGCCATTCGCCATTGACTTTCTCAAGCGCCACCCGCATGATTTTGCTGTGGCCCTGGTCGCCCACGAACAGTTGTTCGGCAAACGGCCCGAAAGCCCCTTTTGTGGTATCCTGCTTGAAATCGGAGGTCGAGATTCCCATCAGCGTGTGCGGAAACCAAACCGCAGGCACTTTCAGATTTTTGATCGTCTTGGCCACCTCGAACATCGGCTTTCCCGTACTCGGTACATCTTCGGGTTTAAGGCTTAGCGGGGAGCCGGGTTCACCTGACCAGCGCAGTCCGGCCGGGTTACCCGCAAAATCGCCTTTTTCCAGGTGCGTCATCCGCCCCGACCCGACCCAGTCACCCTGGTTTTCGGTATACAGAATGCTGCCGTCGCGCAGGATGCCGAATCCGGCGGGTGAGCGCAGGCCGGTTGCCCAGGGAGTCATCTCGCCTTTTTCGGTCAATTTCAGCATCCAGCCCCGCCACTTGGCCAGGCTGGCTCCGTAACCAATCCAGTCGAGGTTCAGCGTAATGACCATATCACCATCGGGCAGCAACAGCGGACCGTAACTGTATTCATGGTAGTTTCCCGACAGCGGCCATTTATAGAACGAGCTGTATTCGTCCGCTACGCCGTCGCCATCCTTATCGACCAGTTTCGTGACTTCGCCCCGCTGCGTACAGAGGAAATAACCCTTCGGATGCCACATCAGCCCCAACGGTTCATGCAGCCCCGACGCAAACTTTTTGAAGGTCGGCAAACGGCTCCCCTGCATATACGGATTGCTGATGATCCAGACATCGCCCCGTCGCGTACAGGCAGCCAGCCGACCGTCGGCCAGCGGAGCCAGACCACCCACTTCCAGTTTGATATCTTCCGGAATAGGCAGGGTTATCAGGCGATAATAATCGTCTTCACTGGCCGGACGCTGAGCCAATGAAAAAGTAGACAAAAGTGAAAGTGCGAAAACAACCGCTAGTAAGGTAACAGCCTTATTCATTTTACATTATTCATTTTACATTCACTATCAGGCAATTCGTAGCCCATTGTGGGTTGTCCGCTCGGGCTGAAGCAAGGTAACCGAACCATCAGCACCGACCGCGCCCAGCACCAGGCATTCACTCATAAACGTGGCAATCTGCTTCGGCGGAAAATTGACGACCGCTACCACCTGTTTTCCTACCAGTTCCTCCCGACCATACAGGCGGGTAAGTTGAGCCGACGTGCGTTTGGTGCCCAGTTCGCCAAAATCGATGGTTAGTTTATAGGCAGGCTTTCGGGCCTGCGGAAATTCGTCGGCGGCCACAATCGTCCCCGTCCGAATTTCTACCTTCTCGAAGTCAGCCCAGGTAATCTGATCGTTCATACTGCGGTTAAACGTTTTTCGACCCGTCAACAATCGTTGCTTCAAAATACAACCGAGTATTGTATCGATCCAGAGCCGTTTTTTAGCTCAATGGGCATCAGTAACTCCTGCTTACCGTTGCTCTGACGCAGCTTCACTTTCGCTTTCGGATCGAACCGTACGTAGTAGCTCCGGTCGTTGACGGCATACAGTCCTTTACTGACTTCTTCCAGGGAGGCTCCAGCCGCGAGTCGGCAATAGGGCGTACCCGTCGGGGTGCCCGTCAGCGTCAGGGTCCGGACCAGCGCATTACCCTCCGGCCGAATCGCATCCGTAACGGTCGCACCGGCCAGCACATAATTCAACGTGGGAACGCCCTGTTTGTCGATATCGAGCCCTTTGTACCGGAGCATATCTTCGCCCACGCTATCGGGCCAGGCTGTGGCATCACTGGCAAGGACCATCAGGGGAGTTTGGGCCGGCAGCAGTACGGTAACTCCCAAGGGCGCGAGCAGTTGAGGTTCGCCCCGCTCGTACCACATCTCGGTTACGTTGGCAAAATCGCCTTTCCAGGCTTGTAACAGCGCCATCTGATTCAGATCGACGGTGTAGTGCACCCCGGTCGGCGAGCCAACCGACAGGCTGTGGGTCCGTTTTGTTTTCTCACCGGGCATCTGCACAAACGAACGAATCCGCTGCACCTGATTGCGGGCGTCGCCGTAGTCCGGATTTACGCTCACCACCGCCACAGCGTCGGGCTCGGGCAATGAACCGGGCGCGTGCAGGGGTTGCGGGCGCGTACCGGCCTGCGACACAAACAGGCCAAGCCCCGGCCGGAACCACGAGCGTGAAAAATACACCGTGACGGCGTGAGGCCCTGCGGTCAAGGGTGCATTGCCCGTGTTGGGCATGCCCAGTTCGAGGTGATTGATCGGAATGATTTCTTTGCCATCGATCCATAACGCGGCAGCTCCGCCCTGGTCGAGATCGAAGCGGTAGTCGCCCGCCTGCAAGGCATTTAACTTTCCCGAAAAGAAGATCGAATACTGACGTGGCTGACCATACGCGACTTCGTAGTTCAGCATGCCCGTGGTATCCTGCTTCAGCACTTTCCGACGAGCCGCTTCTTTCGGGTCCAGAATATAGCCACCTTCGACAATCGTGTAGCTGAGCGGACCACTCCACTGCGCTACCGTACGGGGCGTCATGACCCGATAGCCCAGATTTCGCACGGCCAGGCTACCTGATTGGGCCATTACCGTGAGCGGGCCCAGCTTATTGCCAGCCAGCGTCTGGCCTTCCCGGACGGTTATACCGTTAATCGCGAGCTTTTCAAGAATGGCCGACTGGCTGGAACTACCGGTCTTGTACCACACATCGATGGTTTGCCACAGCCCAGGTGCTTTCAACAGACGATTGATGTCCGACGACTGAGTCAGACGAATTTGCTGACCGGTCGGCAGCGTCAGGACGAGGTCGGCATTTGCGGTCGTCAACACGTCGAAACGAGTCCGGAAATCAGCGGTTGGGGTAAATAAAGCCAGGGGTTCGCTCGAACCCACCAGCAGATTATCGCCCGACTTGGTTTGCAGGGAAGAAGCATCAGCGTTCGGCGTTACAGAACCGGCTAATCTCCAGCCCGATGGGCGAGTCAGCTGAGCGAGTGTCAGCCTGGGCAGATCGCCCTGAGCATAAGATGAAACAGACACTAGCCAGATGGTCAGCAGCATGACTACCTGGCGCAAACGTACTCCAATAGATTTATCCATACGAGATAAAAAAGCAACCTTGTCGTTAGGGTCACCAAAATTAACGAAAGTCAACTGGTTATTGACGGAGTTCTAAAATATTCGCCCGATAAGTCTATACTTCGATCTTATTTTTAATCGCAGGCTAATTTACGTGTGTCTGCATGATGTAGTGCGGCAACATTGCCTTTCGAATTTACACCCTAATTTTATGAGCTCAGAAGTCCGCCCGCTGAGGATAAGGTTATAAAATGCCGCTACCAAACTTTATAAGGACACAGGCCGTTTAGCTGCAAACGACTTACCTACACGACCAACTCAAACTACGATCATGAAATCAACGTTACTGCTGCTGACCATGGCGACAACGCTCGCAGGGTCTTCTTTCGCCCTGCCCGGCAACCCCGCCAAACCCAGAACGGCAATCTCCACGCACCCGGCTCGCGCCCGCAAAAGCAGTCCGCCCGAAGAAGGCGCCATCAAACTGGCCGGCGGCTTTCAGGCTACGGTTTTTGCCGACAACCTGGGCAAAGCCCGGCATATTATCGTCGACAAAGCCGGGACGGTTTTTGTCAAATTAGAGAAACTGAACGAGGGCAAAGGCATTGTCGAACTCATCGATAGCAATGGCGACGGCCGCGCCGACCAGACCGTAATGTTTGGCAACAACACCGGTACGGGCATGGCCCTTTACAACGACTATCTTTACGCGTCGTCGGACACGTCGGTGTACCGCTACAAACTGACGAACGGAAAAGTGATGGAAACGACACCCGCCGAACCTATTGTTGTGGGACTGACCCTACAGCGTCAGCACGCCAGTAAGTCGCTGGCCATCTCGCCCGATGGTAAGCTGTTCGTCAACTTCGGCGCGCCTTCCAACGCCTGTCAGGAAAAAGACCGCCAGAAAGGTTCAAAAGGAATGGACCCCTGCCCCATTCTGGAAGAGTACGGCGGCATCTGGCAGTTCGACGCCAATAAACTCAACCAGCACAAAGCTGACGGTAAACGGTACGCAACCGGCATCCGGAACGCCGTTGCCCTCGACTGGAACACGGCTACCAACACACTTTATGCCATGCAGCACGGCCGCGACAACCTCAACAACTGGGGCGGGGTATTTACCGATGAAATGAGCGCAGAATTACCTTCTGAAGAGTTTCTGATGGTGAAAGAAGGCTCAGATTTCGGCTGGCCTTACTGCTATTTTGATCATACCAAAAATACGAAGTTCCTGGCCCCTGAATACGGTGGCGACGGTACGAAAATAGACCGGTGCGCGGGTAAAGAAAAACCCATTATGGCGTTCCCTGGCCACTGGGCACCCAACGATTTGCTGTTCTACACCGGCAATCAGTTTCCGGCCCGCTACAAAAACGGTGCGTTTATTTGTTTCCACGGCTCCTGGAACCGCGCTCCCCTCAAACAGGGTGGTTATTTTGTTGCGTTCGTACCGTTTGGAAAAGACGGCCGGCCGTCGGGTAAGTATGAGGTCTTTGCCGAAAACTTCGCGGGCGTACCCGAACAGGGTCAGCCCGGTACCAGCGTCAACGCGGGCAAGCTCGATCTGGCCAGCCCCGGCGATGCGAAAGCCCGGCCCGTAGGTCTGGCGCAGGGCCCCGATGGCTCGCTCTACATTACCGATTCGGTAAAAGGAAAAGTATGGCGCGTCATGGCCAAAAAATAAGCCCGAATAGTCTGTCTTCAACCCACCTTTCGTTCTATGAGCCAGGAGCCAACAGAGTCTGCTGACTCGGAAGATAAACAACCTGCCGCGTCTACCCCCCCGCCCGACCCGAGTTCCAGGCACGAGTCGGGTGGGTCGCCTGTTCAGACCACCGACCCCGTTTCCGAAATTCCTGGGCGAAGTAACCCGCTGGATGTACTCAAACCGGCCGAAGGGTACATTGTCACACCGGTACTCGTCTGGCTGAACGTGGGCGTTTTCATCCTCATGGTGTTGACGGGAGTAAACGCCCTGCACCCCGCCGGGGAGGCCCTTATTCGCTGGGGAGCCAATTATACACCCCTAACCCTGGACGGTCAGCCGTGGCGTTTGTTCACCAGTTGCTTTCTGCACATCGGCGTGCTTCACCTGCTTTTCAACATGTATGCGCTGGTTCAGATTGGCCCCGTTCTGGAACCCCTGCTGGGTACCCGGCAATTTACCATCGCCTACCTCACGGCCGGTTTGCTCGGTAGCGTCGTCAGTCTCTGGTGGCACGACGTCGTGTTGGGGGCGGGGGCGTCGGGCGCTATTTTTGGCCTGTATGGGGTCTTTCTGGCCTTACTTACAACCAACTGGCTCGATGCCGAAACGCGCCGGAGTCTGCTCCGAAGCATTCTGGTATTCGTTGGCTACAACCTGATGATCGGGCTACAGGCTGGCATCGACAATGCGGCCCACATCGGCGGACTGCTGGCCGGACTGTTTTTCGGCTATGCGTTTTATTACTCGGCCCTGCACCCAAATCGAACCTCGGAGCGGACTTTTCTGACGATTATCCCACCGATCGTCGTCGGTGGGATAGCCACCGTAGTGTATTTGAATACCGCAAATCCGATGGCTGATTACGAGCGGGTCATGAAGAAATTTGGTCAGCTCGACGAACGGGCGATGAGTGTCTTTAAACTACCAGCCAATACGTCGGCAGCAGGGGTGGCTAAGGCCATCGATGAACGAGGCCTTCCGGCCTGGCGGGAAGCCATCGGGTTGCTCGACGACGCCAGTAAGTACAAACTTCCGGCCAAATACCAGCAGCATACGAAGTTACTCCTTCAGTACAGTAACCTCCGGCTCCGAAGCTTTACGCTCATACAACGTTCGCTGATCGATACGACCCACGTGCACGACCAGCAGATCGAGGCTTATGATCGCCAGATTCAGCAGGTTATGGATCAACTGAAAAAGCAGTAAAGCCAGCCCGACCTGCGGTGCACCTTACGGCTTTTGGTAAAAGCTACTGCGCTACAAGGTCGAATAGGTGATCGTCAGGTAATACAGACCACCAACACTCGGCCCGGCAGTGAAGGTCGTGTACGGCCGATTCAGAATATTCGTGCCTCCCAGCTTAAACGACAGATTGGGGCTGGGGAGCGTATAACTCAGTTGCGCATCGAAGGTGTTGATGGCCGGTACCGTACCCGTTGCCAGCGACGACTGCCACAGAAATGAGCTCTGGTATTTGTAGTTCACCGAGAAACCTACCCCCGACCAGATCGCCGGATTCGAGATGCCGACATTGGTGATCCATTTCGGGGTATTGAATGCTTCTTCCAGCCCATCGCCCTGGTCGGTACGGTCAAGTTTGGCAAGCGATGCATTGCCCGAAAACACCCAGTTCCCGCCCGCCGAGTACCGCAAGCCCAGGCTTGAACCGTAATTGTACACCGTCGTTTTGGAGTTGGTCCAGAGTCGGTAGCGGTCCTGCTGATTGCGGTCGGCCAGGTAATAGGCCAGCGAGTCGGGATTGCCCCCTTTCGGGATGTTCGCTTCTACCTGGGCGATGAAATTGTGATAGACGTTGTAGTAAAAATCGACATCTACGTACAGTTTTTTGGTAAAAAACAACCCTTTATACCCCAACTCGATGCTGTTGACCTGCTCCGGCTTCAGATAGGTGTAGGTATTCGGTTTGAGCAGGCCTTTGTTTTTCTGGATGGCCTGTTCAGTAGTCAGTTTGTTAGTGTTTACATCGGTATTGATGGCGGCCTGAAACGCATCGATGGCCGTGCGAAAATAAGATCGCTCGAAAATACCCTGCGACATGATTTTCAGCCCACCAACCCGCTTGACGCCCCCCGAATTGACATTCGAGAACGCTTCAAACAACGACGGGAACCTGTAGCCCGTTTGGTACGACGCCCGGAAATTGTGATTCTCTGCGGGCGAAAAAACCGCGGAAATCCGCGGGTTGACCTTCGTATCGAAATACCGGTTTTTATCGACCCGAATCGATCCGCTCAGTTTCAGCCGTTCCTCGAAAAACGTCCGGGAGGCCTGGACGAAGCCGCCCGTTTTGTCGTAGATCAGGTTATGGTCGCTCCGGTCGGGGTTGATAAAATAGTTGCCGTCCGGAAAAACCACGTAACGGCGGTAGTCGAGGCCTGCCAGCAGATCGATGCCGGTTTGCGCCCGGAAGTTCTTCCACAGCACGCGGGTCGGCTCTACCTGGCCTTCTGCGTGGTACATCCAGGATTTCACGCGCAGAGCCGCGCCAACATCCCAGTTATTGATATTCCGTAGTTTAGCGACCTGGTCGTTAAACGCGGCAGAACCCGGCTGCGGTCGGCCGGCGTCGGCTGTTGACCGGGCCAGCCGAAGCGCATCGGGCACCGGCTGGTCGGCCGCGGTGCTGGCCAAAAACTGGTTCGAAAAATCAGTAAACCACTGATTGTCCGACTTGAACGACTTGTCGATATTCTCAGCCATCGAGCGAATGTTATACGAATCGCCGGTGTTTTCACGCGTCCGATACGCCCGGATGTGCACCGACGGAGACTCCAGCGTTAGCCCGTGCTGATCGAGCACATAATTTTCGAGCCGGAAGCGGTTCGTACGCTGATACACATTGTCGAGAGTAGCGGCTTTGTACCGGTACGAAATCGTCAGTGTCGGGTGAATTCGCCAGAAGACGGCCACATCGCCCCGCAGATTAGCCAGCCGCAGATCGGTAGTTTCATTCTCAAAATAGCCCGTACGCGCAACGGTATAGCGTTTTCCCGCCAGTGTCAGCGTGCGCCGGTTCGCCGACTCATCGCCATAATTATTGACCAGATCACGCCCCGGATTATCGGCTCCAGTCAGGCCAAGCGAGGTGTTGGCATTCGGATTTAGGTCAGCTGCATCGCGGGCAATCCAGTCGTACCCCCGCTGGTAAGTCAGATTAACCTTGAAAGCCAGCCGCGAGCCAATCGTCTGTGCATACCGCAGGCTCGTTTCGCTATATACTTTAGCCGAAACCAGCGGGTCACTGAGGTGATTGACGCCTGTTTTCTGACTGATACTAAACCCCGGCGAGGTAAACGGGTCTTTGGTAATCAGCTGCGCAAGACCATTGAGGGCATTCAGGCCGTACAGGGCCGAAGCCGCGCCTGGAACGACCTCTACCCGCAGAATGTCCAGATCCGACGGAGCCAGCGCATTGGCGATGGGCGCGCCGATGTGCGGAGCCTGGTTGTCCATTCCATCGACAAGCTGCACAAACCGGACGTTGGTTGGATTGGCAAAGCCGCGTGTATTGTACACTTTGAAACCCAGACTGGAGGTGAGCAGTTGTACGCCTTTCAGGTTTTCGATGGCGTCGAAATACGACGGTTGAGCCGACAACCGAATTTGCCGGGAATCGAGCAATTCAATACTCACCGGCGATTTCAGGATGTTTTCGGGCACCCGTGAAGCCGTTATAACAATTTCATTGAGCTGTATTTTCCGTAAAGAGTCGGCCGGTTTGATGGTGCCGTCGGGCTGCACAGCCGCCTGCACCGTTCCGAAAAGACCCAGGAAGAGCCAGTATAGTTTCTTCATGAAGAGCGTTATTTCCGACGAAATATAATGAATCGTTGTATTCTATCGAAAATAACGCCTTTGACGAGCAGAATTAAGCTGAAATTATGACCTAATGGGGCAATTTGCCCAGTTCATCGAACAAAAACTGTTGAAACCGCTCCTGAAGCGCCTGGTAGTGTGCGAGGTATTTTTCTCCTTCCGGCGTTACGATGGTTCCGCCCCCTTTCTCGCCACCCGTTTGGGTGACAACCAGGGGTGTATCGGCCTGGGTATTCATGGAATGTACCAGTTCCCAGGCTCGTTTGTACGACATGTTCATCGCTTTAGCCGCCTGATTGATCGATCCGGTACGTTGAATATGCCCCAGCAGTTCCAGACGACCGATGCCCATAAACCGTTCCGCGCCGTCGGTAGTAGTTGTTTCAAGCCAGATACGGCCATTTACACGAAGGTTCATACCAGAATTTGACTTTTTCCGGGACTAAAGTACGACATCAGGCGATTCATTGACCGACTCACCTGGTCCTCCGGTGTTTTAAGGCCTGGCAACCCGTCTGACATTCATCTGTCGAAACGCGCTCTTAAGCCGAACCAGCTCTTTGTTTTTCAGGCTGATCGAATCTTTGGCCTGCTGGCTAAGCCGTCGGGCGACGCTGTCGGACAGAAACCAGCCGAGCGGGTACTTATTGTTGTAAGCCAGTCGCAGGGTTAGATAATTGGTTTTCGGGTTGGCAAAACGGTCCATAAACGAATTGAACATGTTGTCGCGGGTTGCCGAACCGTTATCCCAGGCGTTGAAGAACGCCAGCAGCGGAATCTGCACTTCCTGCAATACCGACCGCTTGTGCGGCAACCGGACAATGGTGTTGCCGTTCTGAACAAACAGAATATACGGGATGATCCTGACGCGCTCCAGCGTATCCAGCCGCCGAATCGAAGGCACCAGGTTATTCAGCAGTTGAATACAGGTTTCTACCCCCGAATTGTCGAAATACCCCCCATCGACCACATGCCCGCCATAGCGCTGGTGGCTTCCGTCGCCCAGCAGGGTATCTTTCTGAATCAGTCCGCCGTTGGTTACGACCGGGAATCGGCTGCATAGCGATGCGGCCGTTTTGAGCGGCACGTCGCTCCCCAGCACATCCAGGGTCGACACGACATTTTTGAAATAACGCGGGTCCAGTTGCAGGTTCGAGGTAATCACTTTCTGGCCCGACTCGGCGAGAGTTCCATTCAGCAGCAGCGAAGGAAGGTTGTAGTTGTAGCCGTTGGGCGTCTGGTACAACTGCGTCAGGGCCGAATCGAGCGTAGACAGGCCGAGGTTATCCCGATACGATCCCGACCAGGAGTCTTCCAGCCACTTAGCGCGTTCCAGACTGGGTATCGGCACCGGAATCAGCCGCTGTAACCCTTCGGGAAACAACAGAGCCGACGACACCGCCGACAAATAATCGTCGCGAATCACCTGCCGGAATTGCTCAAATCGCCTTGTCCGCTCCAGTTCGGCCACGTCGCGCAGAAAAGCTGTGTAAAAAACCGTACCGACGCCCCCGCCCGATACACCACTCAGCGCATACACATGCCGACTAAAACCGGGAATGATCGAATCGAGCCGGATCAGGGTTTCGGCCGTCCAGTTCAGCGCTCGAATGCCGCCCCCTTCGGCCGCCACCAGCACCAGCGGGATCGTATCGCCATCCTCCCGACGTCGGGCCGCCACCCACTGGCTAAAATGCGCTTCGACCGTCGGTCGTACCGAAATGGGCGGTACCGCCGGACTGTCAGCCTGCCGAACAGCCGTATTGTCGTTGAAAGCGCTGATCAGGACCATATACCCGAATACCAGCAGCACAAGCGGCCGGTAGCGGTAGTCATTGAAATACACCACCAGACTTCCCCAGAAAGTGTACATCGAAATCCCGAAAATAATGATGGCGGTTGGGCGCAGGCGTCGGGCAATTTCCCACTCGACGGGTAGGCTCAGGAGGCTGATCAGGAAAATCGTCAGGGAAAACCCGGCCGAAACCACCAGCCGCCCAAGCCGGTGCCGCCACAGTTCCCGAACATCGTATCCGAAGCTGGTATACCGATCCGAAAACCGCCAGTGCCGGGGCAGGCCGAAAACCGCTACGCGCTGCTCGACCCAGCGAAACAGCGCCAGCATCAGGCCGCTTTCCAGCAGCAGAATATACGGTTGCCAGCGGTTAGGCTCCCAGAACGCATACGCCAGAATCAGAGCCGGGATTACACCACCCATCTTGGGCAGCCACCGCAGCAATACATCGCATTCTTCATTAAGCTGCAGACCCACTGGCGAGATGTGCAGAATCATGCGCGTGCTGCCGTACACAGTCCAGCTCCAGATGAAGGTGCTGAGCAGGATGTACTGAAACAGTCGGCTGAACACTCCGCTATCGATCACGGCGTCGATCATGTCGGCCGCCTGATCCGGAATGTTCAGGATGTAGAACGAAAGAAGCAGGGTTATGATGATGACGAAGGCATTGCGCTGCGTCTGGTAAAACGCAACGATGTAGTTACGAATCCGTTGCCAAAACGAGGAATGACTGGCCGGTTGCACAGGAAAATGAAGGGTTGCGTCGAGGCCCTGAAGGTACGGGTTTGTGATCAACCCAGTGGTAAACCATCGCTTTATTTTTTGGTAGCCTTGCAGTTACATACTATGAAAGAAGCTTAAGAACGTGTTGGGGAATTGAGAAAGATTGAGGGTCATGCCAACTTTGTGGTCGCCAAACTACAGAGTCATGACTAAACAGTGGAAGCCACTGATCGACCCTCAATGGGCCGAAATTTCTCACTTTTTTGATCTTAAACGAAAACGTAAACATGATTTGCGCTAAATGCTCAACATCATTCTATGATTGTTGAAAACCGATTGCCAGTGGCGTAATTTACCTGAAGAATGGCCCCATTGGCAGGCCTTCTATTACTATTTTGAGCAATGGAGTCAAGATGACACGTTTGAGCGGATCAATTTCGCTTTGAATCAGTTAGATCGTAAGCAAGTTAACAAAGAAGCTTTGGCTTCGGTATTTTGTATTGATTCACAGCGCATTAAATTAAAACCAATGATCTTTGGACATCGGAGTACAGATGCCAATAAGCGCGTTAATGGCCGTAAACGGCAACTTATCGTTGACACCCAGGATCGGCTCTGGTGGTTGAGGGCCATTCAGCCAATCAAGCCGACGGACCAGCAGCGGTTTCGTTGATTGGGAATCTGCTTCGGCGAGTGGGTGAACGCTTAGAAAAAGTTTACGGCGATCAAGCCTATAATGGTCTTTTTGCCAAAGCATTAGCTGATTGGTCAATTGATCGCTCCGGCGACCCAATTTGAGAAGGCGTCGCGCCCTGAATAGGCTCAGTAGCAGAACGCCCGTTCCCGATCCCGGCCAGTGTCATTGTCGTTTCCTTCTTGCGAGGGGATTTAGATGAATTGAGTATAACGGTTTCTCTCTTTTCAACTGGTCGGTTGGCAACTAACAGGTCAAATTTGGTCATTTCTGATTGAACAAGCACGCAGAGTAGCCAAGAATCTCTTCATTATGCTACTATACAAACTAATCTCACAATACAAACAATTTTATAAAAAATTGATTTTGATCAAGACTTTGTAAAGTAAAGGCGGAGAAATTTGTGACTAATCAAATCTCCAAACCCATGAAAAATACCTTGTTTACCACTGTGTGTACCTTTTTCATTGTATACTTGATTTTCGGTTGTCAAGATCTAAAGATTGATATCCCCCAAGTTAACACTTCGGTAACAGATAATTTAACTACCCCTATATCTATTGAGGAAGCAAAAGACATTATAAATACCAAAGGTTCATATGGCAAAAAACCCATTTGGGAATTAGCCGAAAGTATCACAAAAAATAATATTACTTACATTCAGGTACCAGTAACGGTTGAGAATAATCTGATTCCAGCAATTCCAGATAATAAAAGTCAAGTGAATAATCTCATACATCGATTTAGCCAAAATGAACTAACCCATCTATTTTTTTATAAAGATAAAAAGGTGTAATTAAAACAGAGGTTTTGACGTATATGCCAGATGACAGTTATTACCTCAGCTTGAAATCAATTGATCAACAAAATAATCTTATTAAATTTTCTGGTTTTGTCACGATTAAAAACTGGGAGGATAAGTTTATTGCCGGCTACAAAATTAGAGATGATTTAATTATCTCTGAGCTTACATATATAAGTTAAAATAATAAAGCGAGGATAGCTGATGCTTGTGGTTCAACACAATGGATGCGATGTACTTGTAATGTGGACCCATCTAATCATTATGATTGTAGCTGTACAGTATATGGGATGGATTATTTCGGTTGTCTTTATTACCCTAACCCTGCGACTGGTAGTAATAATAATCTAGTTACTTATACAAATGGAGGTGGAAACGTTTTTACTATATCCTCAGATGGTGGTATTAACAATAGCGCAATTAATGCTAACTATATTACGTACAATACTGGAAATGAACCTACTGTAAGTATAACTGATGCATTAAAATGTTTCGCTGTTGGAACGAATACAAGCGATTTTAATTACTCTATCACTGTATACGTTCAGGAACCTTATCCAGGGAGTGGTAAGTCTATTTCGTATGGCGGTAACCCTGGGCACGTTTGGATAGGTTTTCAAAAGCAGAATAAACAAACAGGAGTTACTTCATCAAGTAGCGTTGGGTTATATCCAAACTCATATGGACCACAAACTGTAAGAAGTGGCGTGCCTTCAGCCATTATGGAAAACAGTACAACTCAGGCCACTGTTAGTATAATATATGCTGTTAACAGTAGCCAGTTTGATCAGGCTGTAACTAGTGCAATTAATAATAGTAGAAGGAGTTATTCTTTAGAAAACTATAACTGTACAGATTATGTAAATAGCATTATGTCTGATACCGGCCTAACGATACCTAAACCAGTCTCTTATATTGTAGTATTTTATCCACTGCCATATAATAATACGGATGTCTTTACGATACATTCTCCTGGAGCTTTGGGAAAAATTTTAAGAAATATGAATTCGAACGCAGTAAAAACTGGTCAGAACCCACCTCAGCGTAGTACTAATTGTAACTAGGCCATATACTTCTATCAAGAAGTATATTTTTTACTGATAATTATTTATAGATTTATATTATTTATAGAGTTAGTCAAAGCTTGTAAATAATATAAATCTATAAATAATTCCAATTGTAAGTAAAGTGTTGTTGAACATTAATTTTTCGGAACATGAACACGCAAAAGATTTTCAAATGGTTACCAATTATTACTTATCTATTTATTACCCCTTGTGGGTCGCATACTTTTTGTGTTCCGCTTTTAATTACATTACCTATAGGACTATTTGCAGGTGATTTCAATGGAATATTACCTTTAATAGGCCTAGTTTTAATTATTTACGCTAACACAGCTAGCATATCTAAGAATAAAATTCTGTTTATAATTGGTGCACTAATTTTAATAGTTACAATATTTAAACTTATATATTATGACTTTACAACCAAAAATTACGATTATGTCTGGGATAGTGCTATTACATATATAACTTTATTTTTATTTATAATGTGCTCGTTAATATCTATTTATGTAGTATTTAACGTAAAAAGCAAAACCGTAAAAGCATAAATCGTATTTTGTCCAATAGCCATTAACTCTTATAGGGCTACTTGAGCCAGAAAGCCCTGATACTCTCCTTTTGAATCCCGCCAGACAATGAATCCTTCAGCGATCATCCAGTTCAGATACTTAGCGAGCTTAGGAATATACTCCTGCCCTTCTTTCCAGGTAACCAATCGTGGGAATACATCTGGCGAGTCATATTTGACAGGCACCCAAATAAAATTTTCTTTTCCTTTTTGTACCTGTACACTATTCGACCAATCAGGCGATCGGTTGATCGACGTTTCGGCAATCCCCGAGCGGAGCCGCTGGTAAACTGAGGCAGGTATATATCAGAGAACCATTGACGAGAATATTCTAGATTTAGAATAAAGGAAGCAGAATTGTCTGGGGCTATGGCTAAGATTTCGGCTTCTTTACAACTATGAATAAATGCGGTTCCTGTCAGAGCGAGCATACTCTTGACAAAAGTTGAACGGTCCATTATAGTTTTATTTATGATAGAAGACAAGCAATAAAGTGCGGGTTAACCCGTACACAATCAGATGCGCAATAAGTCAAGTCGGCAAACAACTGATTATGTACGATCTCGAAGGCAGATGGTATAAGTATTCATTAGACACGCGGTGTAACAATGCTCATAAATGAAGTACTGAGGTCAAGCCAATAAGCCGTTTTTACATACCCTTGAGCGTTTAGTGGTTATACATTAGATTTTTTGAAAGCGTCGCTTCCGTCGCCAAACTGTCGCGGGGTTTTTAGTATATTTAATTCAGCTATTATTACTTTTTTAGCAATAAAATGTTATTAAATATAACAAATTATCTAATTTCATCAAATGAAAGAATGATTGTAAGAACTGTAATTTTTCACATATTCTCTATCTGACTTGAGTTCTATACATATGATCAGATTAAATAATTTTATTAATATCATATATATTAAAATTTTACTGTAGAGAAAAATTCTTTAAAAATTTCAATTGTCATTGCTCCATCGTTGAGCCTATTAGAGCGGTCTAAATGCGACTGGTAATTATTTCATCCTGAAGACGTAAGGATAAGACCACGCTCCCTACATGGCAAATAAGTACCGGCCATTTGCCCAGCTTCGTCTTTCTTAAATGCTCCAAACCGGGGTGCTAAAAAATATACTATCTGTCTTAACCATTCATTTTTGGTAAAAACTTTCCTTGAAGCGTCCGGCGTGTCGGTTCCGGTCGTACCTTTCGGCGATAGTTTTCTCGCCCTGTTCGCCCTCTCTCGCACTGCCTGTCTGCGACCCCGGCGACCTGTCCCGACTATCGCTCTGGTTATGGACAATGTAGAATTGCTCTCCCGGATACAGTTTGCTTTCACCATCGCGTTTCACTACATCTATCCGCCCCTGAGTATCGGCCTCGGCGTCTGCCTGGTGATCATGGAAGGGCTGTATCTCAAAACAAAAGACAAGGTTTACGAAGAACTGACCCGCTTCTGGGTAAACATTTTCGCGCTTATTTTCGGTATCGGTGTGGCCACGGGGATTGTGATGGAGTTCGAGTTCGGCACCAACTGGGCAACCTACTCGCGCTACGTGGGAGATATTTTCGGGTCGGCGCTGGCGGCCGAAGGTATTTTCGCCTTTGCCCTGGAATCGGCCTTTCTGGGGATTCTGCTGTTCGGCTGGAACCGCGTCAGTCCCCGCGTTCATTTCATGGCGACGGTGCTGGTAGCGTTGGGCTCTATTTTTTCGGCCCTCTGGATTGTCGTCGCAAATTCGTGGCAGCAAACGCCCGCGGGTTATCGTATCGAAGGAGAAGGCATGAAGGCTCGCGCCATCGTGACCGATTTCTGGCAAATGGTGTTCAATCCGTCGTCGCTGGAGCGGTATTCGCACGTCCTGATCGGCGCTTTGCTGGCGGGTTCGTTTCTGGTGCTGAGTGTGAGCGCCTGGTATATTCTGAAGAACAAGTACGTGTTGCATGCACAGGCGGCCTTCCGGATTGCGCTCTGGGTAGCGGCTGTATCGGCGCTTTCGCAGTTGTTTACGGGCAGCAAATCGGCAGAGGTCGTAACGAAATACCAACCGGCCAAACTGGCGGCCATGGAAGGGCATTTTGAGAAATTAGCCCCCGCCGACATGTACCTGATGGGTTGGGTCGATGCCAAAGAGCAGAAAACCACGGGACTAAAAATTCCGGGTGGGCTGTCGTTTCTGATCCACCAGGATGTCAACGCGCCTATTCCCGGCCTCAACAGCATCAAACCCGAAAACCGACCGACAGCCGTCAATTTTGTTTTTCAGACGTACCATACGATGGTAGCCATCGGAATGACGCTGATTGCCCTGACGCTGTTTAGCCTGTTCCTGCTCTACCGCAAAAAACTGTTTCAGACGCGCTGGCTGATGACCATTTTCGTGTTCTCGGTGCTGCTGCCACAAATTGCCAACCAGGTCGGCTGGTATACGGCTGAAGTGGGGCGGCAACCGTGGGTCGTCTACGGACTACTGCGCACGTCGAATGCGCTGTCGCAGGCTGTCAAGGCCGAACACGTACTGGCTTCGCTCATTCTGTTCACGCTGATTTACGTCATGCTGTTCGGCCTGTTCCTGTATCTGCTCAACAAAAAGATCCAGCACGGTCCCGATGTGGCTTCGGACGAATCGCCTTCCTCGCGCATGAATCCGTCGTTTTCGCCCATTCTCAACGACTAACTTATGGACACCGTTCTTGGTATCGATCTTCCAACCTGGTGGTTTTTGTTGATTGGCGCGCTCATCAGCGGCTACGGCATTCTGGACGGCTTCGATCTGGGGGCCGGGGCGTTGCACCTATTTTTTCAGAAAGAGCAGAGCCGCCGAATCGCGCTGAATGCCATTGGCCCGGTCTGGGATGGCAATGAGGTCTGGCTGGTGATCGGCGCGGGGTCGCTGTTTGCGGCTTTTCCGGAGGTATACGGCACGATTCTGTCAGTATTTTATTTACCCTTCATGCTGTTCCTGGTCGCGATTATTTTCCGGGGAATCTCAATCGAGTTTCGGAGCAAGGAAAAAATGGCCTGGTGGCGCAAGCTGTGGGACGTCAGCTACTGCGTGTCGAGTGTGGTCATTTCGTTGCTGCTGGGGCTGGTGCTGGGCAATCTGATCCAGGGACTACCGCTGAATGCCAGGCATGAATTTGTCGGCCGCCTGCGCGATTTTTTCAATCCCTATGCCGGGCTGATTGCCGTTACGGTGCTGTCGCTGTTTATGATGCACGGCGCTATGTACCTGCTCATGAAAACAGAAGATCGTCTTTATGCCAAGCTGACCATCATCGCTAACAACACCAGCAAATTCTTTATCCTGTGCTTTATCGCGACGTCGCTCGCAACGCTGATTTATGTGCCGCACATGACGGCCATTTTTAAAGCCAATCCCGAATTGTTCGTGCTACCGATTGCGGCCGTGCTGATCGTGCTGAACATTCGCCGAAGCATTGAAAAACGGCAGTATCGACGCGGGTTCATCTCATCGGCGATCACGACGGCGCTGCTGCTTATTCTCTTCGCCATGGGCCTATACCCAAATTTGGTCCTCTCGAACGTCGATCCGCAGGGAAACATCAGTATTTACGAAGCGGCTTCGTCGGAGGGCTCGCTGCGCACGATGCTGCTCTTTGCGTTCATCGGTATGCCGTTGGTAGCCACCTACACTGTATTTATGTTCTGGACATTTCGCGGCAAGGTCAAGCTGGAGGAGCATAGCTATTGACTTTCAGACCGCTCTCCTCTTCGCAGGGCATTCACCAGGTTGTGTGCCCGGCGCGTGGGTTCGGGGATTCGATAGCCCCCGTCGCAGGCGAGTGTCAGCGAAATAGCGGTTTCCAGATCGATCCGGTGGCCGGGCGATACATAGACGGGATTGACCTTATTTTTGGTCCGAAGCGCGGCCCCGATCACGTCGCCGTAATGCCGCATGGGCGACCACGAACCACGCTCCGGGGCCGGTTCATCGTACTTACCCACCAGTACCGACTTTCCGCAACCAAACGTTGGCCGGTTCAGAAACAGTCCTCCGTGCGAAGCTATTCCGATCCGGCGGGGATGCGCCGTCCCGTGTCCATCGAACATCACCACATCGGGTTCGGTCTTAAGTTTCTGCCAGGCCTGCAGCAGCGACGGAATCTCACGAAACGACAACAACCCTGGGATATACGGAAACGACGCCGTACTGACCACGCCCGCTTCTTCAATAGTTTCCAAGGTGTCGAGCCGCAGGACGACAATGCCCGCGTAGACCGTCTCCTCAAATTTATTGAACGAAATGTCGCAGCCTGCAATGGTTCTGGGTGGTTCGGCCAGCGGTTCGATGCGGATCTGCGAGCGCAGTTGCTGCTGAAGCGCGACGGCCGCTGCGGGCGAAACGTTCCAGTCATGGAGGGATTGGTAAGTAGCCATACGAATGCGGGAGTAGGTGGCTACGTAACTACCGGCACTGGGTCAGGGTTTAATCGATCATTCGTTGTTCGGTTCCTTTATAAGTTGACAAATTGAGCTACAACCGTTTAGCAATTACATCGCCGTTCTGGTGAACAACAACCTGCGATACCTGTCCGACTTCATTTTTGTGAAATGTCAGCTGGGCATCGACCGCTTTCAGGAAAAAGTCGGTTTCTGTTTCCGGGTAGATCTCGAATTTATCCTGCCCGGTCACCTGCAGAAAAAGCGTTCCTTTTTCGAGGGTTATGGACAGAATCCGTTTGGGATCAAGCCGGTACTTGCCCACATACTGGCTCAGGATATTTTCGTCGAGCCGTATGGTTTTCCGGTTTTTAGGCAGTTGGTACGGCTGCCCGAATGTGATAAAGATCAGGTCACGGACAATTGGCTCAAGCGTAGTCAGGTCCGACGCATCGTCAACGTTCGCCAGCATGATAATGACGACATCTTCTTTGGGAAACAGGACGAAGAAGGTGGCGAAGCCGGGCAGGTTCCCGTTCTGGAACACCAGGGTTTGCTTCTGGTTAAGGGTATTTATCCCCCAGCCGTAACTCCAGGTTGTTTTCCCGATCGGCGTGAACGCCCGTTGCCAGTCCTCCGCCTTTAGGAACTGATTCGATTGTATCGCCCGCGACCAGCGGTACAGATCACCCACGGTGCTGTACATGCCCCCGGCCGCATAACCGGCTGTGGAGTCGATGGAGGGCACGGCTACCAGCGCCGAATCGTTCGGGAAAGTGTAACCGGTTGTTTTTCCCGGTTTTCGCAACTGGTTAAAATCAAACCCTGTATTAGTCAGACCAAGCGGGGTCAGAAACCGTTCGCGAATGACCGTTTCAAACGGCTTGCCGGTCACTTTCTCGATGATCAGCCCCAGCAGAAAATAGCCCGAGTTGGTGTAGTGCATTTCCCCTCCAGGCTGGCTGGTAACGGGCTTGCTGCTGAAGCGGGCCACCAGTTGTTCTTTTGGTATAGGATGGGTAAAATCCAGCCTGGCGGGGCCATCCTGTTTGTAGAGAAAATTTTTGTAGTCGTAAATACCGGAGGTATGCGCAAACAACTCATTCAGCGTAATCTGATCGCCATTCGGATAATCGGGCAGGTATTGACTCAATTTGTCGGTAACCGAAAGCCTGCCCTCCGCCTGCAGTTGCAGCACAGCCGCGCCCGTGAAGGTTTTCGTGATCGAGCCAAGCTGATAAATGCTGCCCGTATCGTTCAAGGTTCTGGCTGACTCGTTGCGCCACCCGTATCCTTTCTGAAGCAGGATTTCACCTTTTTGCGCGATGAGCGCCGAACCGTTGAAGCGGTGAAGTTTTGCCGAAGCAGCCAGATATTCATCGAGTTTGTCGGCGGTTGTCCGGACGGGCTGGGCCTTCACGGCACCTAATCCAGCGCTGACCAGCGCCAGAATCACCCATAGAGTTCTTTTCATCAGACGTCGTTTTTGGGCCAAAACAGGCCGAAACCAACGCGCTGGTCTACTCAAATCCCGATTTGAGAGGTATTTTCTTTTGCTGAGCGACGTATTCACTGGGTGATACGCCCGTCAACTGCTTGAAGGTCCGCTGAAAAGTGGGTTGTGAATTGAACCCACAGTCGAAGGCGATGCCCGTAAGCGTCAGGTGTTCGTAAGCCGGGTCCAGCAAACGCTGCTTAACGACTTCGATGCGGTATTCGTTGATGAAGCTATTGAAATTCTTATGGAGATGCTGATTCAGCACCGCCGAAATGAGTTTCGGACTGAGCCGGGTGTGCTGGCCCAGCTTTTCGACCGTCAGTTCGGGGTCCAGAAACTGCCGGTCGGCTGTCATGGCATTTCGTAACGTATCCGCAATCTGATTTACCAGTTCGTCGGACAATTCGGCACCGGGCGATTTCGGCGGTTGCGGAATGGGCACGTCGGTTCGGGCGTAGAAATAGCCTTTAAACCCGAGCCAGTAAATCAGCACCGCAATTGGAACATAAATCGGATACCAGCCAAAGCGATCCAGCAACGGCCCGCGAAGCGACGAAATGATGTAGGGCACCAGATGAACGAACCAGATGACCTGAAAAATCAGAAAAGCGTTGACGAACTGGCCGAGCCAGCGTAGATGCGGTTGACCTGCCTGCTGGTTTTTAACCGAGGAAAGGTGCTGTTTTAGCAAGCGCTTCGTCAGGATCAGATAGACCGTCACCGAAAGCCAGCGAGGAATATCTACATACGTATTGTACTCATCCATCAGGCTCCCCCAGTCCGGGCCTGCTTTCTGCGGGAAAACACCGGCCAATAAGCCAATGATAAACGTCCAGCCGAGCAGCATGGCGCCCCAGTCGAGCACAACTGGATAAAAATGACGCCGTTCGACTTTACCGATCCGGAACGTCTTAGTCAGCATGGATTGGGCGTAAAAGTAAATGAGCGGGCCAATCGGCATAGCCATGATGAAGGGCAAAAGCTCCAGCATAAGACCTACCCACCGATGGGTAATGGGCGTGCCCACCGAAAAGCTCATTAGCGCCAGTAGACCGATTAGTGCAGCCAGCAACCGGTTCGACAATCGACGGCCTTTAGGATTGATCCACAGCAGGGTTGCCAGGATAAATCCCTGCAGCGACCCCAGCAGTACGATCAGATCGAAAGGAGAAATAGTCATGCCGGAACGCGCTGGAGTACAGCGAGCGGTTAAACAGAATCGAAGCTGACGATTTCCCTATTAAAGGTGTCAATCCACAATCTTTACCCGAATCCGGTGCGGAGCGACCTGGTTACCTCCAAAATAAAGACCGGTGTTGTAGGCAAACGTTTTGTTGTGCGTGAACGGGACGGCCTGACCACCCAGCACCTGGTACATTTTCCGGTCGTAATCGATTTTGATGGTCAGCTTGGTGGGCGTGTTAATCGTCGTCTCGGCCACTTTAAAATCGATCCGGTTCCCTTCCACGTAAATGTATGCCCCCAGATCGATGCAGTTTCGCTGCTTGTTCCAGCGCCAGCCCACCCGGGCGCCATCCACCTGATGCGGAGGGACGCCAGTTGTAATATCCTGATCTTTAGACCCAACAAACCCCAAACCAATTACTTTATTCCAATCGTCGGCATCGGTGGTTCCAACGTCGTAAATGCAGCTACTGTCGAAGGTAACGGTTGCCGATACTTCGTGTGGACTGATCAGCAGCCCAACTTTCCGCTTCGGATTCGGTTCGTGTTCACCTGCTTCGATCACGACCCAATCGGGGTCCGACAGCAGGAAATCGGGAACGCAGGCGCTCATGCACAGGGTAAAGCCGACTAGTAACACGGCTTTAAGAACAAAAGCCGGATAACGACCCGATGAATTAAAATGTGGCATAAGTAGCTGGAGCAAAGGCCTAAATCTTTGCAAATAACGTTATAAATCAGCTACAGCGTGTCCCGTTCGCTCAAGTAGCCCAAAAGGCCGAAAAACCACCGTATACTTATTTACTTAAATGTCTTTCCCGTATCTTTAAAAGATCAAAGCGCTAGCCTCCTTATGCAGCCTGTCATTCCTTCCTCTGCCGAGCCTGTTTATACCCTAAAGCCTCTTCGATCCGTTTCCTGGCGATTAGGTATCCCAACCTATATCTACGCCGTCGTTTTCTCCTCCTTTTGTGTCGTGATGGGCCTGCTGTGGGACATCATGTGGCACATGAGCATCGGCCGCGATGGACTTTTTGCGCCCCCGCATATGGTCATTTACGTAGGAGCCGTAGTGGCCGGTTTGTTTTCAGCCTATCAGATTCTGAATCTGACATTCACAAAAAATCACCCGGCCCGAGCCGGTGCGGTGCGGTTTTGGGGAATTTTCTACGGTTCGCTGGGCGCTATGTTCTGCGTGTGGGGTGCACTGGCGATGCTCACTTCCGCCCCGTTCGACGACTGGTGGCATAATACCTATGGCCTCGATGTGCAGATCCTTACCCCGCCCCATACCATCCTGATCATCGGGATCATGACCGTGCAGTTCGGCGCCATCGTCGGTATTCTGGCGCTCCAGAACCAATACCGGAACACGCTACTAACACCCAGTGCTACCTCGACGCGGTTGAAATGGTTGTTTGCGATTGCCGCCGGCTTACTGCTGACGATGCTGTTTTCCATGTTTGCCGAATCGCTGACCCGCAGCCAGACCCACGGCTCACGCTTTTACATTACGGCAGCCATCGTTTTTCCTTTTTACCTGACCGCCATGGGTCGTGCTTCGTTACTACGGTGGCCGGTTACGGTCATTTCGGGATTATTCATGCTCTTTCTGTTGTTGCCAAGCTGGGTACTGCAATATTTCCCGGCCACACCCCGGCTGGGTCCGGTTCTGAACCCGATCACCCATTACCAGCCGTTTCTGTTTCCGCCCCTGCTGGTCCTTCCTGCGTTCGTGATGGATTGGCTCATGCACCGCTTCGACAATTCGGCTACGGGCAAAAAGGTCAATGACTGGCTATTGGCTGGACTGATTGGTATCGCCTTTCTGCTGGTTCTGCTGATCGTTCAGTGGCCATTCGGCGAGTTTCTGCACACCTCACCCAGCGCCCGCAACGGTTTCTTTTTATCCTATTCCTACGGCTACAACCGGCTGCCCGATTCGCCTTACCGATACGCCTATAATCCGGAGCGTATACAGCCTCTGGCCGACTTCGCGATTGGTTTCGGGAAAGCCTTGCTGTATGCTGCTGTATCGGCTCGGATCGGCTTGTTGTGGGGGAACTGGATGAAACGGGTGGTACGATAAATGTAAAGAAGATGCGTTTCGAGTTTATAAAAAAGTACGCTCGCCTGCCGTGGCCTGCGCTTATTCTGATACTGGTTTGTTGGTTACCGCTGGCTCAGTCAGTCGAAGCACACGTTGGCAGTTCAGGCGTTATTGTTCAGAAACAGGCGGGTAAGTATCAACTGCTGGTCAGCATAAAACCACCCGACGTAGTTCCCGGAACAGCCTCGATCACGGTTTTTGTCGAACAGGGACGAGTAAGTACCATTGGCGCGCGACCTATTTATTTCAATGCCGGCGATGAAGGAGCCCCCACGCACGACATCCTGAAATCCATCGATACCCACCGCTACGAGGGCGAGGTCTGGTTGATGGAATCAGGCTCATCGAGTATCGAGCTGAGCATCGACGGACCCGACGGAAAACAACAGGTCGTAGTACCGGTGATGGCCGAAGCAACCGCCCTGCGGGAAATGCCTGCGGGTACCGGGTTCGCCCTCGCAGCACTCGGACTGTTGCTGGTCGTCATGCTGATCACGATCATCGGCGCCAGCAATGCCGACGGAGTTACGCCCCCCAATCAACCGATTCCGGCTTCTATTCAGCGACGACGTTACGTAGGCATGGGGATCGGGCTGGTCGTGCTGACGCTGCTCCTGACGGGTTGGCGATTCTGGTGGACCAGCAAAGCCGCGGATTACCGGAATGAGCAGCTTTTTCGACCTATGCCGATTCATACGTCGATTCAGGTAATTGATGCCCAGCGACAACTGACTATTCGGTTCGATACGGCCCGAGTCAAAGCCAGCCGGTGGAACCGCCGGAAGCTGAGTTACCTCATACCGGACCACGGCAAGTTGATGCATGCGTTTCTGGTTCGTGTGCCAGGCCTGGATGCTTTTGCTCATTTACATCCCGCTCGCAAACACACCCTGCAGTTCCAGACAGCCCTTCCCCCACTTCCAGGTGGTAAGTACCTGCTTTATGCCGACATTGTGTATCGAAGCGGTTTTACCGAAACGGTAACAGACACCGTCGACGTACCTGCTTTACGAATTCGTCCTGAAGCAGCCACCAGCGCCAGACTTACGGATTCGGATGACAGCTGGCTCACCACCGAGCCGATGGGTGTCAAGACAGGAGCGGCCGCTATCCCCCGCTTAGACAACGATATGGTCATCTGCGGTAAACCCGGCGCTGGCACCAGACTCGCCGATGGATCGACGATGCTATGGATGGATAAACCAAGCCCGGTTTTAGAAACGGGAAAAGTGTATACGTTAAAATTTGCCGTGGCCGATTCGGCCGGAAAAGCCGCGATGCTGGAACCCTATCTGGGCATGGGTGGGCACGCCGTACTTCTCCGCTCCGATGGCACAGTCTATATTCACCTGCACCCGATCGGCACCTATTCGATGGCTGCCGAAGGGTCCTTTGTCAGCCGCATTGCCGACACCGCCCGGACCTTCCTCTACCCCCGTGCCGCTTCATTCCGCGACAGTATAGATGCCTATGTAGCCAGGCTCAACGCTTTATCCGAAGCCGAGAAAAACAAGCAGCTGATGGGTGGTATGCCCGTTATGAAACATTCGTTACCGATCAACAACATGGTCGAATTTCCGTATGCTTTTCCGCGAGCTGGTCATTACCGGATTTGGGTTCAGGTTAAGCGGAACGGGCGTGTTCTGACGGGCGTGTTCGATACACAAGTCGATGATCCGCTTATGTGAATCTAATAGCTATAACTTATTCAGAATCAGTTTAGGACTGATCCAATCGTAGCCTATTTGAAAATATTTTTGAAAAGAGTGCTTGACAAACCATGAAAACGCCCTAAATTTGCATCCACAATTCGCCGATGGACTGGCAAATTGCAAAACGCGAAAGTAGCTCAGCTGGTAGAGCGCGACCTTGCCAAGGTCGAGGTCGCGGGTTCGAACCCCGTCTTTCGCTCCACAAAGAGGCACCGGACCCGGTGCTTTTTTTGTAAATGTCCGCTTCGGCGGGGCAAGCCGGGATGGCGGAATAGGTAGACGCGCCGGACTTAAAATCCTGTGGTCCTTACGGGCCGTGCGGGTTCGATTCCCGCTCCTGGTACATGATTATACAGAGGTTGTGTCATTCGTTGATACAACCTCTTTTTTATTCAAACATTAGCCGATTACGGCTGACAGATCAAACAGGAATTAGTGCATATTGCGTTTCCAGACAAAAACGACCCTTCTTAGATAAATCCGAATAGAATATGCCTGCCAGAAACGGGAAAAGCAAAGCGAATCCGCCAGGCCATCGAATTTTAGTGATCGATGACAGTATGGACGCGACTCTGATGCTGTCCATGCTTCTGAAAGGAAGAGGATACGAAGTACATACCCGAAATAGTGGCCGGGCGGGGCTCGAAGCTGGGGAATCCCTAAGCCCTGAGATCATCCTGCTGGATATTGGCATGCCTGACCTGGATGGCTTTGAGACCTGTCAACTGCTTCGCCAACAGCCCTGGGGGCAATTTGTGGTGGTCATTGCCCTGACAGGTTACGGTCAGGAGGAAGATAGACAACGGACCAGGGAAGCCGGGTTCGATGCTCATCTGGTGAAACCAGTTGCGGTAACGATGCTCACTCAGCTAATCGACGAACTCGTCAGCAAAAAGGGAATCCAAGCCAATAGGTAAATAGCTTATTATCAATAATATATGCGCAGAAAATCACGTAGCCGGCAATTGGTTGACGCGTAACGTATCAATCCTTTATAGCTTTCCGGTTCGATCCGGCTCCCGTTAGAAGCGCCTTCATTAGTTTGTTTTAGTGGCCATCACTAAACCAGGCTCATGCCTGCACGAAATCGACGACGCTAAGCCCGTTACCAGTTGTTCCTGATCCGCTTTGAATTCGTTCTTTCTCGTAGTTTAGCCTTCCATTTCCTCGGTTTTCTGTTCATCATATCCATTTTCTAATTTTGTCAGGTTCTTACTTGTACATTTTATTTTGATTCGTATATTTGACACCTTTGGCAAATATTAATTGCTCAGAATCTATTCATTATGAATAACTTATGAGCTCTTTTTTTAGCCATTATCCACCCGATCTGATAGTTTCAGTGTTCAACTAAATCCAGCCTCCTGTTCAGCTACGAACGGGCAGGCTTTGAATTGCATCATCCACATGAAAGTTTCGCCTTTGCAACCGTTTCAAATCGTGTATTCGTTACTGGATCACGAGTTTCTGGGCTATCTTATTGAGGCTTTTGTGGTACAGCGGAACAGCCGGGGCGAACTAACGTTACTCAATCAGACCCTATCTACACAAAATGTTAGTGAATTTGCGAAAGGTTTAGACGAGCGTGATTTCGAACTGGTAAAACTCATCGACAGTATTCAGCAGGATACTATCGTTAAGAAGTTCAATACCCGGAAGTTGCCCGCTGTCGATTTCTTTCTGAAGATATATGATCAGCAGAAAGGCGATAAGCTGATTCAGGAAGCAATTTGTGGTTATCTGGAAAACATAAAGGCGCAGATTATGGCCCTGATGCCCGGTAAGCCGTTTTACATCATGGGTAACGACGGTAACCCAGCCTGGGAAAAAATCAACTGGATGCCCGAACCGGCCCGCGTTCATTTCCACTTTATCCGCAATGCCGATTCTACCCATTATTTTCCGATTATCCGGTATCCGGTTGGTACGCGGGAAGATGGATCGACGGAAACCACGCGGGTCGAGTTTCAGTTCAAAGAGGCTCTGATGATTTGCGATGAACCGGCCTACCTCATGGTAGGCAATCGCCTGTATCATTTCAGCAAAAATGTCGACGGGAAAAAACTGCGGCCTTTCTTCTCCAAAAACCACATCGTTATTCCGCGAAACATTGAACAGCAGTACTACGAGCGGTTTGTCACTCAGCTCATTGCCTCTTACGACGTATATGCCCAAGGGTTCGAAATCCGGAGTGAAATTCTGGAACCTGTGCCTGTTCTGACGGTTTCGGAGATGGTATCCTCCAGTCGGCCTGTTTCAGCTTCGGTGCTTCAGCACGGAACAGGGGGCACCGATACGATCGACCGAAATGACGAAACGAATCAGCGGATGTCGTTCGATCTTTCGTTCCAGTATGGCGACTTCACCTTTCACTTCGATAATTTTGGGCCGTCGGCCAATGTGAGTCTGGAAAAGAAAAACGATGAGTACATTTTTCATAAAATTCGCCGGGACCAACGGCTGGAGCGTCAGAAGTTAACCTTTCTGCGCGACACGGGCGTCGATCTGCGGCAGGGTCGATTATCACTTTCTAAAGCCGAAGCGTTTGCCTGGCTATCGGATAACAGCCAGAAATTACAGACCTCCGGCTTCGTTCTTCGGCAGGATGCCCAGGATACGAAACGCTATTTTCTGGGTTATTCGAGCATCGACGTGTCTATTCAGGAGGGTCGCGATTGGTTCGATATTTACGCCAATGTTCGTTTTGGCGAATTCGAGATTCCTTTTCTGAAACTGCGAACGCTTATTCTGAATAAGAAACGAGAGTTCAAATTACCGAACGGTGAGATCGCCGTAATTCCAGAAACCTGGTTTACGAAATATTCCGAACTGTTTGGATTCCTGGAACCCGTCGACGGAACCGATAAGATTCATAACGGGCTGGTTCTGCAGAAGCATCATCTGGCGCTGGTTCAGGAGCTGGAACGCGATAATCTGGCAACCACGCTCATCAGTCGTAAGCTGGAACGGCTACGCGATTTTGACGAAATCGAGTCGTTTCCATTACCGCATCAGTTCAACGGAAAGCTGCGGCCCTACCAACAAGCCGGTTACGACTGGATGAACTTTCTGCGTCAGTACCGTTTTGGCGGCTGTCTGGCCGACGACATGGGCCTGGGCAAAACCGTAATGACCCTGGCTATGTTACAGGGGCAAAAAGAAGCGGGGGCTACCGCCCCTAGTTTGCTGATTATGCCTACATCGCTGCTGTATAACTGGGAACTCGAGTCGCGTAAGTTCACACCAAACCTGCGCGTGATGGTCTATACAGGTACGTATCGTGAAAAAAACACCGCTCAGTTCGACGATTATGACCTGATCCTGACCTCCTACGGTATCGTCCGGATCGACATCGATATTCTGAGCGATTACCGGTTCAATTACGTAATCCTGGATGAATCGCAGGCCATAAAAAACCCATCGTCGCACATTACCAAGGCCGTTGTGCAATTGAATACCGCCTATCGGCTTATTCTAACCGGCACTCCGCTCGAGAATAGTACCATGGACCTGTGGTCGCAAATGTCGTTCATCAATCCGGGGCTGCTGGGTAGCCAGTCTTTTTTCCGGAATGAGTTTCAGATTCCAATCGAAAAACGGCATGACGACACGAAGATCAGCCGGTTGTATAGCCTGATCAAACCGTTTATGCTTCGACGTAATAAAGCGCAGGTGGCAACGGATCTGCCCGAAAAAGTTGATAGTGTGCTTTACTCCGAAATGACTCCGGAGCAGGAAAAACAGTATGAAGAAGCCAAGTCGTACTACCGCAACCTGATTCTGGAACACATTGAAGAAGAAGGCATGGCGAAATCGCAGATGGTGGTGCTGCAGGGGCTCACCAAACTCCGGCAAATCGCCAACCACCCGCGTATGGTCGATGCTGATTATGAGGGCGATTCGGGAAAGCTGGATGATGTTCTGATGCGGCTGGAAAGCGCCATGACCGAAAACCACAAGGTTCTGGTATTCAGCCAGTTCATTAAACACCTGAATGTCGTTCAGCAGTACCTGAAAGAAAAGAATATCAAATACGCTTACCTGGATGGCTCTACCACCGATCGCCAGAGCCAGGTCGAATTGTTTCAGACCGACGATTCGGTAAAGCTGTTTCTGATCTCGCTGAAAGCGGGCGGACTGGGCCACAACTTAACGGCCGCCGATTATGTCTTTATCCTAGACCCCTGGTGGAATCCGGCCATCGAAGCACAGGCCGTCGATCGGGCTCACCGCATTGGTCAGAAGAAAACCGTGTTTACCTACAAGTTCATTGCCAAAAATACGGTCGAAGAAAAAATACTGTCGTTGCAACGGGCTAAGCAGCAGTTGGCTGGCAGCCTGATCACCACGGAAGAAAACTTCATGAAATCCCTCACCAAAGAAGATATTCTGGCTTTACTGGAGTAATCGGTCAAAAAAGTATCGGTTCGTCAGGGACACTCTTGCTTTCTGGTAGTTATCTATCCGAATTAGCTGATAGTTATACTAAACGAACTCGACGTATGAACGTGAAAAGTATCTTCGGAATCATCCTTACGCTGGTAGGATTGATCGGTCTGGTCTATGGTGGTATCGATTTTACCAAAGGCGGTGTTGCCCAGGCTTCATTTGTCTATTTGATTCTCGGTGGTATTTTCTTCTTTACGGGAATCAGTCTGATCCGCAGTACGAGATCATGAGCAAACTGACCGATCGGTCAGCGCATATACACACCCATCCGCTCCTCATCACCCAGGATTACCTCAACGTGTTCGGTCAGGGTGGTGCTTAGTTCATACCCTTTGTAATCGGCGGCCACCGGGTAGCGTGGATGGTTCCGGTCGACCAGCACCGCTACCTGTAGTTTACGGACCGGCATGACCAGAAAGGGCTGCAAACTAAAAGCCAGGGTTCGCCCTGTATACAACACATCGTCGACTACCACCACGACTGTATCCGCATACTCGCTGGCGGGCAGATCCGGCTGAACGATCGGCTGCGTAGGTTGGCCTTTGTCTAGCCGGAGCTGTAGCAAATTGACCGTAAACGGCGCAATGGCTTTCAGTTCTTTTGCCAGAGCTTGTGCGAGCACGTACCCCTCCCCCGATATACCCGCCAGCACCAGGGTAGTCTCCTCAAAATTATTTTCGTAGATCTGAAAAGCAATTCGTCTGATTTTCTGGCGTATCTGCTCAGGATTCAGGACAAGCGTTGGTAGGGCGGTGTTCATGCAGCAATCCGAAAAAACAATTCACGCCGTAAAGATGAGAAAAAGCCGTTCGGCAACGAAATATATCATACTGAACGGGCCTCCTGGTAGGGCTGGTATACCGCATCGATTCTAATTCGCCGTATCTTTGTCTGTTCATGTAGAAGTAGCTATGATTGTTAAAACCAAAAAGTACGCCTTAGATCAAAAAACGTACATTAATATTGCCCTCCGCCAGTGGGTAAAAGACAACTGGAAATGGGCGTTTGTGCCCCTGGCCGCCATTTTTCTGAATGTTGTTCTAAACCTGACCAACGTATATCCGAACTACTGGATTTACATTGTCGTCGTGTTGCTGACCATTCTGTACGTCCTGTTCTGGGCCGTTCAGATTACGGGTATCGCTCAGATGGAACAGAGTAAAGCCTTGTTTCAGAAATATGTTTATGAAATTGACAGCCGCCAGATTCTGATGCGCATCAATGCCAAAGAGGGCGGGATTCTGAAATGGACCCAGATCAACAACGTCATTAAAGACAAAGACGCTTACATTCTGTTTCTGGATAATACCGAGGCCATGGCGAACGTCAAAGCCAGCTGGATTGCCAAAACGGTAACCAAAGGACTAGCCAAAGCGCAGTTCCTATACCTGCCATTCAACATTTTCACCAGCGAAAACGATCTTCGTTTTACCGATGCCTTGTTAAAGCGGAAAGGACTTTTGCCGGGCGGGGTTCCTGCCGAAGTGGTAAAGTAAAGCGTTTTTAGTCCCGTCTTATCCTTTAAACCCTGCGGGCTGTAGCCACTAAATAGCTACAGCCCGCAGGGTTTCTCTTTGCGTTTCTTAAAAACTGCTCAGGCCCACTCCAGGCGCCGATTATCGCTCGTTCGCAGACGATAGTTTATCATACGTGGTATTTTTTTAATAATATCGCAATCGAGATTACCGATTCTGTTGTCAAAAAAATGATTATTTGCAGAATCAGAGTCTCTTGAATACAACCATGGCAACTTCGCTTTATCAGTAAGTTCGTTTGTTGCCAGAAAATCTTCCTCCTCAATCATCGATTAACCATAGTGCATGATAAATTTTAATAACTCACCTATAGTATACTTATTGCTGATGTATGCGATGGGATGGGGGCTGGTGCTACTGGTATTCCTGCCGGACAAGTTCATTCAAAAATATACCTGGTTAGCCTTCGTTAAGCGTGATCGTTTCTTCCTGGCAATTGTTTTCCTGACGCTATTTTTAATGCGGCTACCCAGCATCGTTTACAATGGAGAAATCAACATCGACGAGAGCCAGATCATCAGCCAGGCGTTGACCTTGTGGTACGACCCGGTTTACTTTCGATCGGTAGATGGCACGACAGGCGGTCCGCTGACGAGTTATCTGCTGGTATTGCCCCGCTTGCTGGGACTGCCTTTCGATTATATCACAGCTCACTCGGTAGCGTTTGTTTTGCTGGCGGTGAGCTTCGGTCTCACCTTCTACGCAGCTCGTTTTTTGTTTGGATCAAGAGCGGCCCGGCTGGCGCTCATTCCTTTCCTTTTTCTGCTGGGGCTGCCCAAAACCTACGATTTTCTCTTCTATAGTAGCGAATTGCTTTCGGTAACGACCCTGAGCTGGCTTTATTACCTGGTGATTACGCAGTATAAACAACCCGACAAAACAACCGGACAGCTTCTGCTGATCGGATTTTTGTGTAGCCTCGTTCCGTTCGAGAAAATTCAGGGCTTACTGCTGGCGGGTGCCGTCGGCCTGTTCGTGGTGTATCAGATTTTGACCAATAAAACCCGGTCGGCTGGTCAGAAAGGGCGGCAATTACTGGTACTTATGGGCGGGGCTGTAGCTTTTCCTCTCGCTTTCATAGCCTGGATGTATGCCGAAGGACTGTTCGACGATTTTGTTAATTTCTACATACGGGACAACCTCTCGTATAGCCAACCGCTTACGTTTTTCCAGAAAGTCATTCGATTTCGACTTTTTCTGCTCAACGCCAGCGAATTTGCCTGGCTACTTACGCTGTTGGCTGGTTTCTGCCTACTTTGGTTGCTTACCGCAAGCCGTCGTTTTAAAATCGATATCGATTCCCGACTGCCTTTTCTATTTCTGCTACTTGTCCTGCTGACCGCTTTTTATACGGTTACTTTTCCCGGCAATTATTTTATCCACTACCTGTATTACGTGTTCGGTCCATTGATGCTGCTGTTTGCCTTCCTGTTGAACAGCTTCCGAACCTCTTTTTCACAGGTATCTGCAGCAATATTGATCATTGCCTTCGTAAGTACGTTTGGCATCAGGTTACTGATTGATCATCGGCGGCATCAGTCGCTGAATCCCTTTGCCAGCGACCAGCAGGGCGGGTGGGTTCTCCCACAGAACACCATCACCAGGGCAATTTCGAAATACGGTCACAAGGGGGAAACACTGGCTGTCTGGGGCTGGCACAACGATTATTACGTTCGGCTTCAGATGCCGCAGGCCGTCGCCGAAAACCATACGATTCGCAGTATCGAGCATAAAACCCTGAAGCCCGTTTATCACAAACGGTATGCGGCCAACATGCTGCGTTCGTTACCACCTGTTTTCGTCGACGTAGTCGGAAAGCAGGGCTTTTACCTGTCGGATCGTAAAACGCAGGGGTATGAAATCAACAAGGCCTTGGAGCAGGTCATTGCTACCCATTACACCTATGCAGGCCTGGTAGACGATGTCCGGCTGTTTGTGCGCAACGACCGTTATCAGGCCGTGCATTAGGTTCGTTCCTGCTGACGAACCAGAACGGAATGCCAGCAGGAACAGTACATGGTTCTTATTTCGCCTGATTCGTGAAATCGACCACGGTCAGGTCGGCCAGCCAGGGCCCGACGATGGTGCCGAATTCTTTGTGCGCCGGATGCGGTAAATAAGCATCCCGATCTTTCTCTGAATCGAATGTCAGAATGAAGGCGTGGGTCAGGCCATGCGCATGATTTTCAGGACTGTTGTTGGTGCCCCACTGAAACCCTTTGATCTGTTTGATTTTGGAGGGCAGGGCTTCGAATGCAGCCAGAATTTCCTTTAGCTTCTCGGGAGTCGTTTCGGGCTTGAACTTAAAGAGCACGATGTGTTGGACAACGTTCGTTTTCATTTTTTTCGTGGGCGGTTCGTTGCTGGATGGGTTGGCGTGAGCGACAATGGACAACAGGGTCAGCGCTACGGCGGCAAAGATGTGTTTCATAATTCGATATCGGTTTGTCGGGTAAAGAAAATAAAAGTGCCACCCTACTTTGAGTGGCACTTGGAAAATGAACCGCATCGGCGGCCCGGCTGGATTTTTGTGATTTTATTGATTGACTATGATTTTCATAGCGCTTTCGTTGAAAGCAACAACCATAGTCAGTCAAATCATAAAAATGCTGCCAGGCCGCCGATGCGGTTACGAGAGTTTCGCTTTCAGGTTCGTATCCAGCGCTTCGAGGAAGTCCTCCGTGTTGAGGTAATGCTCACCGGCAACCAGGTTCGTATCGCTCGGATAAACCGAAATGGCCAGATCTTTCGTCATTTTGCCGCTCTCAACGGTTTCGACGCATACCTGTTCCAGTGCATTAGCAAAATCGATCAGTTGCTGATTACCGTCCAGTTTGCCCCGGAAAGCCAGCCCACGGGTCCAGGCATAAATCGACGCGATCGGGTTGGTCGAGGTTTTGTTCCCTTTCTGGTATTCGCGGTAGTGACGCGTGACGGTACCGTGGGCCGCTTCGGCTTCCATCGTCTGCCCATCGGGTGTAACCAGCACCGAGGTCATCAGACCCAGCGAGCCAAAGCCCTGGGCAACCGTATCCGACTGAACGTCACCGTCGTAGTTTTTGCAGGCCCATACGAAGTTGCCGTTCCACTTCAGTGCTGAAGCCACCATATCGTCGATAAGCCGGTGTTCGTAATGAACGCCCTTCGCCTTAAACTGCGCTTCATAGATTTCCTGGAAGATGTCTTTGAAACGGCCGTCGTATTTCTTCAGAATCGTGTTCTTGGTCGACAGGTACAGCGGCCAGCCTTTTTGCAAGGCCATGTTGAAGCAAGCCAGAGCAAAGCCCCGAATCGACTCGTCGACGTTGTACATACCCATCGCTACACCCGGACCTTTGAAGTTGAAGACTTCGTATTCCTGAACCGTACCGTCGGCACCTTCAAATTTCATGGTCAGTTTACCCGCGCCCGGTACCAGAAAATCCGTAGCCCGATATTGATCGCCGAAAGCGTGGCGGCCTACGATGATCGGAGCCGTCCAGTTGGTTACCAGACGGGGTACGTTGCTCATCACAATCGGCTCGCGGAACACGGTACCGTCCAGAATGTTCCGGATCGTACCGTTCGGCGACTTCCACATTTGTTTGAGATTGAACTCTTTCACACGGTCTTCGTCGGGCGTGATGGTTGCGCACTTAATTCCGACGCCGTACTGTTTGATGGCATTGGCCGCGTCAATCGTTACCTGGTCGTTGGTTTCGTCGCGGTATTCAATGCCCAGGTCGTAGTATTTAATGTCAACGTCGACGTAGGGCAGGATCAGCTTGTCTTTAATAAACTTCCAAATAATACGGGTCATTTCGTCGCCATCCAGTTCGACAACCGGATTTGCCACTTTAATTTTTTCCATTTGACTTTGGTATAAACGATTGAAAACGATACGAAAACTTAGCCGCCCGGCGGCCCGGCGCAAAAGTAGTGAATATCGCCCAAAGATGGGTGTCGCTTCTTCCGCGAGCTTCGCGAGGACAGGACACGAATTGACGATAGTAGCTGATCCTGTTTGTCCAGCATTTCTGCACACAGCTCATACTAACCAGGAAACAAAACTGACTCATGCGTCTGGTGGGAATTCAGCTGAGATGAGAAATAATATAATTATCAATGAGGATAATTTCCGTATTTTTAGGAGGTTATACTCAATCATACCCTACAAAATTTGGCATTTTTCATGAAAAACTGTACTAATCTATTAATTGGGCTTCTGCTCATGCCTGCCCTTATTTTCGGACAGGCTAAAAAAGGAGCGAAGTCAGTCGACAAACTTGAAAAACTGAAACAGGAAGCCGTAGCGGCCGTTGAATCACGCAAAGACCTGGCCCAGCAAATCAACGACAAGCTGTTCAGCTTTGCAGAACTGGGATTCCAGGAAGAAGAGTCATTTACCTATTTGACAGGACTGCTCGAAAAAGAAGGCTTTAAGGTAGAAAAAGGTGTGGCTGGTATTCCAACCGCCTGGATTGCAACCTGGGGATCGGGCAAACCACTCATTGCCATTGGCTCCGATATCGACTGTATTCCGAAAGCAAGCCAGAAACCGGGGGTTGCCTATAAAGACCCGATTGTCGAAGGTGCTCCTGGCCACGGCGAAGGCCATAACTCCGGTCAGGCGCTCAACATCGTAGCGGTGCTGGCCGTGAAGCAGCTCATGGAACGGGAAAAAATTCCGGGTACGCTGATGCTGTGGCCGGGCGTGGCCGAAGAGCTTGTCGGCACCAAAGCCTTTTACGTTCGGGACGGTTATTTCAAGAATGTCGATGCCTGCATTTTTACCCACGTCGGCAACAACCTGGGCGTTTCCTGGGGCGACAACGGCAACAACGGTCTGGTATCGGTCAAGTTCAATTTCGAAGGGCAGGCCGCCCACGCAGCCGGAGCGCCCTGGCGCGGACGGAGCGCCCTGGACGCGGTCGAACTGATGAACATCGGCTGGAATTTCCGGCGCGAACACCTCGAACTGACCCAGCGATCGCACTACGTGATTTCGGACGGTGGCGACCAGCCGAACGTAGTTCCTTCGAAAGCTGCTGTGTGGTATTATTTCCGCGAGCGGACGTATCCGAAAATCAAGAAACTCTTCGAAACAGGGGTTAAAATTGCCGAAGGAGCGGCCCTGATGACCGATACGAAGTTCAGCTACGAAATTCTTGGATCGGCCTGGCCTGTACATACGAACAAAGTTATGGCTGCTGCGGCTTACGAGAACATCAAAAAAGTGGGCCTGCCCACCTGGTCTGAAGAAGATCAGTTGCTGGCGCGGGCGTCGCAGCTGGAGTTACAGGCCCCTAAAATGAGCGGTCTGGCGACCAAACTGGATTCGATGGGCATGCCAACCTCGTCGGCACCGGTTGTGATGATGGGAGGTCAGGCAATGACGCCCATGGGCGGTGGTTCCGACGATATCGCCGATATTTCGTGGTCTTTACCGACCATCGTTCTGCGGTATCCGAGTAACATTCCCGGCCTGCCGGGTCACCACTGGGCCAATGCCATTTCGATGGCAACGCCCATTGCGCATAAGGGGGTTGTGTACGGTGCCAAAGCCGAGGCTATGACGTTGCTAGACCTGTTGCTCAAACCCGAAATCATCAAAGAAGCCTGGGCGTATTACAAAGACGAACAGACCAAAGATATTAAATACGAGCCGCTGATTTCGCCCAAAGAGCAACCGGCCATCTACCTGAATAAAAAGATCATGGCTGAGTTCAAGCCGAAGCTGGAGCCGTTCTATTATGATCCGGCTAAAAACAAAACGTATCTGGAACAACTGGGCATCAAATACCCAACCGTCCGCGACGATCAGCGCGAAGCCGTGAAAAAGCAGTTGGAAAAAGACAAAGAGAAACCGGCCGCAGCTAAAGTTTCTTCGTCGCGCTCCGAATAGTTTTTTCTGTCATGCTGACGAAGGAAGCATCTTAACGTGTCATGATGTAGCTATTTCCTTCAGCAGCAGAACGAAAAAAGCTGCCTGATCCGATCAGGCAGCTTTTTTTATAAATAACCTTCAACTGTGTATTATTTCAGTACTACTTTCACCATGACCGGTTGGTGATCCGATGGGTAACGCTGCTCTTTGGCATCGGTCAGCACCCCATATTTCAGCACATTGAATTGCTTGCTGACGAAAATGTAATCGATCCGTTTGTCCATCGGCGCATCGAATTTAAAGCTGTTAAAGGTGCCTTCGGGGCCGTAGGCCGGCGTGGCCGACACACTGCGTGAATCGCTCAGCAGGGTCTGGACGGTCTGGATCTGCTCCGTTTCGGGCGTCGAGTTGAAGTCACCGGTCAGAATGACCGGCTCGTTTTTGGCAATTTCCTTGATCTTGGCTACCATCAATTTCCCCGATTGCCGACGAGCTTCTACCCCCTGGTGGTCGAAGTGAACGCTGAAGAAGTAAAAGTCTTTTTTGGTTTTCAGATCGCTGAACTTTCCCCAGGAGCAAATGCGATTGCAGCAGGTGGCATCCCAGCCTTTACCCGGCTTGTCGGGTGTTTCGCTCAACCAGAAATTGCCTGACTGCAGCACTTTGAAGCGGTCTTTGCGGTAAAAAATAGCCGAGTGTTCGCCCGCTTCCTTGCCATCGTCGCGCCCGACGCCGATAAACGCAAACCCCTTTAGTTCGGCGATGTCGTTCAACTGCTCACGCAGACCTTCCTGGGTGCCGAAAATGTCGAATTCGTGAAACTGAATCAGCCCCTTTACATTCTCCTTCCGGTTTTCCCAGGCATTGGGACCGTCGTTTTTATTCTTATAGCGAAGGTTATAGGTCGCAACCGTAATCGGGTCATTTTTCTGGGCAAAAGCCGTGGGAGCAGCCACCATAGCAGCTAGTACAAGAAGAATCACTACGCGCATTTCTGTTGAGTTTATAAAGTGAATGTTTGTGTTCTGACGGCGAAACTGGCCCGTCAGAACACATATGTACGTTGGTTTACCAGCCTGGATTCTGACCAATCTTCGGGTTGATCAGCAAATCATTCGACGGAATGGGGTAAAGATAAAACTTGTCGTCCCATTTGCGGGGAATATTGGCCAGCCAGGTCAGTTCGCCGTAGGTGTCGTTTTTCAGCCGTTGCGGATTAGCCACCCCATTGACCGTTTCAGCTACGTTGACGTAGGTAACGCCGGGCAGTTGGGTAGCAGGTTTCACTTTGTAGAAGACGACATCGGCTTTACCGTCTTCGTTCAGATCCAGCGGTTTATCCAGCGCGGGCACGTAAAACCCATTCCAGACCTGTTCCATCAGCGGTCCGCGGTTCCAACGAATAATATCCGGAAAACGGAATCCTTCGAGCACCAGTTCGATACCGCGCTCCCGACGTACTTCCAGCAGAACAGGATCGGAAATATCCGGGAAATAATTCGTTTTCAGGTAATTATCGACTACCGTTGGTTTGGTCGTCAGGCCGTTTGTGATGCCGGCCCGCTTCCGTAACGCGCCGATGGTTTTCGCCCAGTCTTCGTTGCTCAGCGTGCCCAGTTCGGTCTTGGCTTCGGCGTAGTTGAGCAGGATTTCGGCGTACCGCATCATCGAAATGGAGTTGATGTTGCGCGAACCGCCGTCGTAATACACGTCGTCCAGCGACCATTTGATGGGCATGTAGCCCGTATAGGTGTAGGAGAACACCGGCGGAGCGGGTTCGGTAGCACCAGCGTTGGTACGCGTATAGTTACCCGCCCGAATCGTTTGCTGCAGGCGTTTGTCGCGGCCTTTTACCTCCTCCATAAACGTCAGGGTCTGGTAGTTCGGCTTATCCGTGAACGGGGTACCATCGATGTTCAGGTAGGTGTTCACAAACGTCCGGATCAGGCTCACCCGTGCGCCATAAGTTGCGCTGGTCCACCACCAGTTAGCGTCATTATACACGCTCAGCGTCGGGTCGGCAACGACCGCCAGCATAATTTCATTGGTAACCGGTGTGGTGTTGGTGAACAGTTGCCGGTACGATTTTTCGGTACCGCCCGTTTCGTTGAGGCTGAAGCCACCCTCTTTCATGACTTTGTCGGAAGCATTCACCGCTTCGGTCAGCCATTTATCCGCGGTACTTCCCAGGTTGTAGCTGGTCCTGTATTTTCGGAACGTCCCTTCGAACAGACAAACGCGTGACTTGAACCCATAAGCTACGTATTTCGTGATCAGGCTCCGGGTATTATCGCTCGTGGTTTTGATGTTATCGCAGGCATAATTCAGGTCGGCCAGTACCGAGTCCATTACCATCGCCCTGGGGTCGCGTGCGTCATATAAATCCGGATCGGTAACGGTCATGGCTTTGTTGATCCAGGGAACATCGCCGAAACGCTTTACTTTCTCGAAGTAAAACCAGGCCCGGAAAAACTTCGCCAGACCGATGTAATGGCGCTGCACATCGGGTGCAATGGACGGGCTGTTGCAGTTGGCAATGAAATAGTTGATGTTCCGCAGGGCTGTCCAGTCCCAGCCGGTGCTTTGCTGAGGACCGTAGGCTCCGGCGCGTAGAAAATCGGGTATTTGGGTCCGGGCGGCATAATCGGCCATCTGGTCGCCTTCGTGGATATCGCTGGCACCGGGCAGGTTGTCGTAAAACGAATTGACGTATAAATCAAGACCACCCGTGCTGCTGAAGACAGCGCCTTTCGATGCGGTAGATTGCGGTACCTGTTCCAGTTCACTACAGCCCGTCAGGAAAAGAATGATCAGGACGAGCCAGTTGTATTTTGTGTTCATGATGATTCGTTTAAGATTAGAACGTGGCCGATAATCCCATGGTGAAACTTTTCAGGATGGGGTAGTTATTGCCGTTTCCGCTGCTGCCGTTATTGGGATCGCTGGCGTTGGTCGATGGATTCAACACCGTATCCGAGCGGCCGATGTTTTCGATGTCCAGATCACGGGTAACCTTATACAGCGGTGACCAGGTCAGCAGGTTCTCGCCTGATACAAAAATGCGGGCGCTGTTCATACCGATTTTCTGGATCAGCGGCCGGGGCAGGTTGTAGCCGATCTGGATATTCTTCATCCGCAGGTAGGCCGCGTTCTGGAGGTAGCGCGTCTGGGTCTGGGCCAGTTCGCCGGAGCTATTCTGAGCTACGTAACCACGGTAGCGCGGCAGGTACGCGTTCGGGTTATCTTCCGACCAGATGTTACCCAGCTGCCACTCCGGTATTTTGTTGTAGGGCCGGTTATACTGCCCCCAGAAAATAGCCGCTTCGGACCCTGGATACCAGTCCTGCTTGCCGACGCCCTGAAAGAAAGCCGAGAAGAAAAAGTTGTTCCAGTCGGCACCGAGCATAATTCCGTAGGTGTAACGTGGGGTAGTGTTACCGATCACGCGCCGGTCGCCGGGGTTAGCCACCGTATTGTCGCCATAGCTGATGACCCCGTCGCCGTTGAGGTCGCGGAATTTAATATCGCCCGGCAGCAATTGACCCGTGTTGGACGCTTTGTACAGATTCTGCTTGGGCGACCGGGCAATGTCGTCGGCCGAGGTGAAAAAGCCTGCCGTTTCGTAGCCCCAGATCTCGCCCACTTTCTGGCCGACGTAGTAGGTCGAGTTATCAGTGGTTAGGCGTTTGTTGGGGTTGTTGAAGTTGTCGATAGTGGCCTGGTAATCCGACATCGTCAGACGAACCTCGTAGTTAAACGGTTTGCTCGCCACCTGAAATTTATCCCGCCAGGTCAGCACCGCTTCCCAGCCACGGGTGGTCAGGTCGGCGTAGTTACCTTTGGGCACCGTCGTTCCAAACACCGCGGGCAGGGTCATACCGGTCGTAAACATCCCGGTTGTTTTACGGATGTAGGCATCGCCCGTAAAAACCAGCCGGTTGTTCAGCATCCCCAGGTCGAGGCCGAGGTCCGAAGTCGTGGAGGTTTCCCAGGTCAGCCCGTCCGGAATAACCGTCGGTTGCCGGGTCGTCTGCGGTTTCACGCCGTTCAGCACCCGGGTCGACTGGGTAATGTTGAACTGCTCTAGAAAGGCGTAGGAACTAATGCTCCCATTACCGAGAGAACCGTACGACGCCCTGATTTTCAAATCAGTAACTGCTTTGGGCGACACTTTCCAGAAGGGCTCATTCGACACGCGCCAGCCTGCCGATACCGAAGGGAAGAAAGCATAGCGCTGACTGGTCGGGAATTTAGACGAGCCGTCGTAACGCCCGTTGGCTTCAAGCAGATAGCGGTCTTTATACGAGTAGTTCAGTCGGTAGAAACCGCCCAGAATGGCCCAGGTTTCCATGCCACCGCTTGTGGTTATGGATTGCCCCAGCGCCAGGTTGATATCTTTGGCGTTTTCGTAAATCAGTCCGTTTCGTACTACTTCGAGCCGCCGGTAGTTCGAGTGTTCGTAGTTATAACCCGCCAATACTTTCACGTAATGATTCGGGTTGAAGCGCGGTTCGTATTCGGCGTAGAGGTTCGTGGCCGTATAGAGGGTTTCGCGGTAGATATTCTGCAGATCGTTCGTGTTCGTCCCTACGTATTCGATAACCCCCGGTTTGCGGCTGTACGGCACCGGCACGCGGGTCCGATATTCGTTGTTATCGGTCGTCTGGAAGGTGAAGTTTCCGTTTACCCGAAATTTATCGTTGAAGAACTTCGTCGAGAAATCCGCCGTATTCCGGAATACCCGCCGGTCCATATCGATGCCGTTCTTGCCGTACCAGAAATCGCCGACGGTGTACGCAGCCGAGTAAGTTAGGGTTCCGTCGGGGTTGAAGAGCGGGGCAACCGTATGGCCTTCGTCGGAAATATTCCGCCATATACTACCACCTTCACCCACGTTCAGCGGGTTGTGGTATTTCATAGACGAGAAATCGGCGTTGTTGCCAATTTTCAGCCACGGATAAATCTGGATCGATCCTTTGGCCCGAAGACTCAAAATCTTGTAATCGTCGGAGTTGTACTTGAAAATACCGTCCTGGCTGTAATAGCGGCCCGTTACGTAAAAATCCGCTTTGCCACTGCTCCCCGAAAACGACAGGTTGTGTTCGGTGGCGCTGGTGCTCTTTTTGTACAGTTCACCGTACCAGTCCATATTTTCGTAGTACACATACTCGCCCGTGGTCGGGTCCACAACGGTTTTAGGTAAGCTCGGGTCGTTGTTCCGGCGCTCCAGCTCGGTCAGGTAAGCCGGCGAAAACTTTACGGTCTTATTGATGTTCTGTGGCGTCTGCGAATAATCGTTCCAGGCCGACCAGCCTTCGTTGAACATCTTGGCAAACGTATAGCCGTTGGTCACGTAGTTGGGAACCGTCGTGGGGCTTTTGATCGAGTGATTGACCGAATACGTAAAACTAGTCCGGTCTTTCGTCGGGCTTTTAGTCGTAATCAGCACGACACCGAACGCACCCCGCGCCCCGTAAATGGCGGCCGACGCGGCATCTTTCAGCACCGAAACCGTGGCTACATCGTTGGGATTCAGACGGCTGGGGTCACCTTCTACCCCGTCGATCAGCACCAGTGCGCTCCCGCCCTGCCCAATCGAGGTGGTACCGCGGATGTTGTAGGTCGGCGACTGTATGGGTTTTCCGTCGCCCATTACCAGGTTAAGGTTTGGGATGGTACCCTGCAACCCCTGGCTCAGGTTCGGCAGCGAGCGGTTATCGAGCACTTCGCTGGTAACCTGATCGACGGCGCCCGTCAGGTTTACTTTTTTCTGCGTGCCGTACCCCACGACCACCACTTCCTCCAGCGACTTCGAATCGACTTTCAGCGTAATACTGATAACGCTCTGATTACCCACGACCACTTCCTGCGGCAGATAGCCTACGAAGGAGAAAATCAGCGTGGCCGACCCGTTCGGAACTGTGATCCGATACTGGCCCTTCGCGTCGGTGGTCGTTCCGCGCTGGGTACCTTTCACCACCACGCTCACACCGGGTAGCACCTCGCCTTTGTCGTCGCTGATGGTACCCGAAACGGTCTGATCGGCACTCGTTACCGCCGATACCGGAAGCGCCTGAATGGTTGGCAACATAAACGACGACGATTCCGCTACTTTTTTGCGGAGCAGAATGCGCGAACCGACTACTTCATACGAAACCCGCAGTGGACTGAATAAATCGTCCAGCACTTTCGAGAGTTTGCTGTTCGATACGTTGACCGACATTTTCTGGTCGGCCCGAATGCTGTTTGCACTATACACAAACTTGACGTCTGCCTGTTTTTCGAGCCGGTTCAATATTTTCCAGACTTCGGTGGCCTCCATTCTCAACGAAACTTCTTTGTTGAGCACCTCCTGAGCCAGGGTATTTTCGGCAAACAGTAAGCCACAGAAAGCAACGGACAGTACGAGCTGTACTACCGTCAGTTTCAGACCATCGAGCAGAATTTTTTTTACGTGTATTCGTCTCATCATACTAGTAGGAAATTGAGTAAAAACCGCTAAAAGAAGCCATATGAGGGATTATTGACCATTTTTCAGCGCTAGTTTTTGGTGCCGCAAAAGTAGGTTTTCCCATATTACCGGCTGGTTAACTCTGGCGCTGTTATGTTAAGCTTTTGATAACTAATCAAGGCATCCTTCGCCATGAATGAAGAGTGTCGTACCTCGTCGTTCGTAGGTTGCGTTGACGGATTTACAGATTAGATCCAGCTGTACGAAGAGCGGTAAATCGTTTAAGTCACCGTTGAAAATGCAGCGGTTCAACGCCTGATTTTCGATCAGGATTTCGACGCCATAGGCTTTGTTCAGGGCAGCAAATACCTGGGTGAGTGGGGTTTTGTCAAACACGAAACTGGTTCGCGTTTCGGGCGGCTGAACGAGTTGAGGCACTTCGACCAGACCCGGTGTCAGCTTTTGTGAGGCTTTGTCGAACGTAATTTTCTGGTTCGGAATCAGAATGACTCCGTTGCGGCTGCTGACCGACTTTTCCGATGATTCGTAGACCGATACCCGCCCCCGGGTTACCAGCACTTCGATGGCTTTGTCTTCGTCGTACGAGCGGATGGTGAAGCTGGTACCCAGTACCTGCGTTATCAGCGCGCCCGTATGCACCATAAACGGCCGGGCAGGGTCGCGCCTGACATCGAAAAACGCTTCGCCCTGCAAATAAATCTGCCGGGTTTTATCACCAAACCGTTCGGGATAGCTTAGGCTGCTTCGTGGTTTCAGCACAACTGCGCTTCCGTCTTTTAAACTGATTCGCTGCGCTTTATCCGTCGTATTTTTTATCGAAATCGTGTGGGGCTGCTCCACCGCTTCCCCCTGCGCAACCACAGCCGCGCCCGTTGATGGCCGCACCGGCCATTTCCAGTATAAACTACCGGCCATCAGCAAAAGCACAACAGAAGCGGCCACCGCGCCAGTTGCCACCCACCCACCCCAACGGATCAGAAACGGCTGGCGACGAAGCGTGTGTCGATAAAGACGATTCCATATCTGCTCCCCGATAACCCGCTGCTCGACCTGATCGAGGGGGGACGCACTTTGTTCCAGCTTTTTTTCCGACCATTCGTGAAGTAGTTTTTCTTCTCCCGGGCTACTCTGGCCCGCAAGGTACTTCTCAACCAATTTATCGAAATCGTACTGGTTCATTGGGTGTGCGTTTGCTGCGAATCAATTATCCGACTGATAGACCTTGAGCTGGCCCTGTAATACTTTAAGCGACTTGGTAATGTGGTATTCGACAGCCTTTTCGGACAGGCTCAACTGGCGGGCAATGTCTTTGACGGGCTTATTCTCGAACCGGCTGAGCCTGAATACTTCGCAGGTTTTCTCGGGCAGCTTTTTCATGACCTCCTCCACGGCTTTCGACAGATCCGAAAACTGGACCGTTTCGTCCGTCGACTCGGCCTGGTGCAATTCGTGCAGAATCAGATACTCCTGGTAGCGCCGATGCGTAATTTTCGATTTGATGTAGTTCGTCACCAGGTGTTTGATGGAAATGACCAGGTAAGCACTCAGGTGCCGGATAACTGCCTGATCCCGTTTGTTCCACAGGCTTTCGAACAGATCATGTACTAACTCTTCGGCGTCTTCGCGGCTACCGGTTTCGTGGTAAGCCACACAGAATAGCTTGTACCAATAGCGATTGTAGATCTCCGCGAAGGCTTTCTGACTGCCTTCTTTGAGAGAACAGATCAATTCCGCATCGGTAAATCCTGCCTTCATTGAACTGAGTGATAAAATTTATGGGTAGTCAATTTAAGGCGCATAATCCCTAAATAATTTTTAAAATTATACGATAAATACAATATAGGTGGTGAAAATTTGATTTTTTGAGGCTATAAAGCTCTCCAAGATCCGCACTTGAGGTACCCCAATATGGGTCAGACGCTGAGTTTGTCATTCCGACGAAGGAAGAATCTTAAGGGTTGACTGTCTCTAAGATTCCTCCTTCGTCGGAATGACAAACTCAGACATTTTCCAAAATTCTGAATAGTTACTGCAGGAAGAACAGACGCAAAAATCTCTGAACCGATGTGGTATCTCAACCTACATGCTACATAAAACCCCATCGCCGGAACAGGTATAGCATTGAGCCATATCCATTCGGGCAATGGGGTTCAACCGGTTCATGACCAGGTTACTTTTTTGCTTATTTACTATTTTTCCAGTTGGCCGAGAACCGTCTGAATAGCGGCCTGATCACCATCGATTTCGATACGTTTGTGCGGATTGGTAAAGCCCGCTACGAGGGTCAGGCTCGATTTGGGCAGCTTGAATTCTTTCGCCAGAAACTCGATCAGGTAAGCGTTTGCCTTCCCGTCCTGGGCGGGTGCTTTAATTTTAGCGTTCAATTGTCCGGCAGCGTCATAAAACAGCTGGTCCCGTTTGCTGCCGGGTTTTACTTTCAGGTGCAGAGTCACCGCTTACACATTGACGTTATAATTCAGCTTGATCTCGTCGCCCGTCATTCCCCGAAATCCCCAGTTATGCGCCGGACTTTCGAGAATACAGATTTCCAGATCGGCAGTTGCCAGACCCAGCTGCTCCGTAACGCGTGCATAAAGCAGGTGAATCAGCTTCTTTTTGGTTTCGACCGTACGACCTTCTATCATCATCAACTCCAGAATGATGTAGCGGTCGGATGCCGTAGCCGGCCGAAAAAAATCGTCATTGTCCAGATAGAAAAAGCGGTGCGCGCGTTTGTTTTCCGGAAACTGAAGCGCTTCGACTACACAGCCGTGAATCACGTCCGACAGTTGGTTCCGGATGGGCAGCAGTTGCTCGCGAACACCGTATATTTTTACCTGACTCACGCTACTTCGGGTTTTAGTTGGCCCGCCAGCACGGCAATCCCTTCTTCGAACGTGTGCGGGTCGTAGCCCAGTACCGTCCGGGCTTTGTCGAGGATGAAGCCGGTACGCGGAGGCCGACGCGCGACCTGCGAGAACGTAGAGGCATCGACGGGTGTAATCAGTGATTTATCGAGGCTAAAATAATCGGCTGTTTTAATAGCCATGTCGTAGGGGGTCAGAACGCCTTTGCCGGAGATATTGAAAATTCCCTCAGCTTCTTTGTCGGCGATCAGGTAGCATCCCATCGCCAGATCTTCTGCCAGCGTCGGGCTGCGCCACTGGTCGGTTACAACCTTGATGTTTTTACCGTCTTCAAGCGATTTCTTTACCCACAAAATGATGTTACTCCGGCTCATATCGTGGGCAATACCGTACACGAGCATCGTTCGGGCAATGGCCCAGCGTATGTCCGAATGCCGCACGGCTGATTCGCCCGCCTGCTTGCTCCAGCCGTAGAAACTAATTGGGTTGGCCTCGGCCGTCTCGTCGTAGGGTCCGGCGGTACCGTCGAAAATAAAATCCGTTGAAACATGCAGCAGAAACGCATTCGTTGCCCGGCAGGCTTCAATGATGTATTCCACAGCGTGCACGTTTTGCGCCCAGCAGGCGTCTTTCTGCACTTCGCACTTATCCACATCGGTCATGGCCGCTCCGTGGATAACTACGTCCGGACGAACTTCACCGATGGTATCCAGCACCTGCTGCCGATCGGTGATGTCCATGGATCGATACGTGTAGCCGTCCGAAAACGGGAGCCGATTGTCGCCCCGCGCGGTGGCCGTTAATTCGACATCCGGCTGCTTCATCAACAATCCGACTAATTTTTGCCCCAGCAGTCCGTTGGCGCCGGTAATGAGAATACGTTTCATAAAAGTTTTAACTAATAGCTATCAGGGAATCGTCAACAGACTTAATACGGACTACTGTCCACTATCGACTGATGACTAAAATTTATACCCGTACTGTTTGGTAATCTTCTTTTTCTTCACCCAATCGCCGGTGACGGTCATCCGGATGTCTTTTACCGGACGATCCATTTCATTGCGCGGTTGTTTGGCCACGCTGTCGACCACGGCCAGGCCATCGATCACTTCCCCAAACACCGTGTAATTGCCGTCCAGATGCGGAGTTCCACCTAGCGTTTTATACACCTGCGCCTGCTCGGGCGTAGGCACCCGACCGTTCATGGCCTGAATTCGCTCTACCTGTTTTTGCAGACCGGCTTCATCCCAGACGCGCCCCTGCACAACGTAGAACTGACAACCACTCGACGCTTTTTCGGGGTTATTGTCGCGGGCAGCGGCCAGAGCACCTTTCTTATGAAAAAGCGTCGGAACGAATTCGGCCGGAATCTTGTACCCGACATCACCGTTGCCCAGTGGCTGGTCGGCGGTTGCTTTCCGCGAGTTCGGATCGCCCCCCTGAATCATAAAATTCTGGATGATCCGGTGAAACAGCAGCCCGTCGTAGAATTTCTGATTTACCAGCTTGATAAAATTTTCCTTATGCTTCGGCGTCTGGTCGTAGAGCACGAGCCGCATCGGTCCAAAATCGGTGGTTAGCGTTATCAGGTAATCTTTTTTCTTCCGGTTCTGAGCCAGCAGAACGGTAGGCACCAGGATAAAAATAAATAAAAGTCTCTTCATCAATTCAGGAAAACAGCTTAGAGGTAACGGATTGACTGGGCTCACAAAGCGACCCGGTTCTTAAAGGCATCTTTCAGCCGCTGATCGTGCGTCACCACGATCAGGCTGGCCCCGATCTGCTCCGATTGTTCACGCAGCAGACTGACCACACGGTCCGTATTTTCGTCGTCCAGGCTAGAGGTTGGCTCATCGGCCAGAATAACATCGGGTTGGTTCATCACGGCCCGGGCGATGCTCACCCGCTGTTGCTCGCCCTGACTGAGCTGATTTGTTTTCTTGCCCAGTTGATCGCCGAAGCCCAGTTGTCCGGCCAGTTCACGCGCGCGGTTTCTGTCCTGAGGCTTATTGGCCAGGTAGTTGGCCATCAGCAGGTTATCCAGCACCGACAACGAACTGACAAAGTGCGGTTTCTGGTAAACGATCCCGACGTGTTTAGCCCGGAAGGCCGCGGTTTCAGCAACGGTCAGTTGCGTTAGGTCGGTCTGGTCGATCACTACCGAGCCGCTTTTGGGCTTGAGTAACAAAGCCAGCAGATGCAGGAAGGTGGTTTTTCCGGTACCGGAGCGGCCCAGAATCAGCAGCGCTTCGCGATTGGCGCACTGAACATCCGGAAACGAGAACCGTTTCGAAGGGCCGTATTCAAACGTGAGTTGATGGGTTGCCAGCATTGGATTCGGGCGAGTACGCACAAAAATAGACAAAAGCCCGTAATTTCGCCGGAGACTCAAGAGGTAATGAATAATGGATCATGTAAAATGAATGATGGGTGCTGCATCAGTGTACATTATTCATTTTACATGATCCATTATTCATTACTCATTAAACCTCATTCCCTTGAAACGTATCGCCATTTTTGCATCGGGCTCGGGGTCCAATGCCGAGAAAATTGCTCATCATTTTGCCGATAATCCTGAGGTAGACATTTCACTGATTCTCTCGAATAACCCCAAAGCCGGTGTCATCGAGCGCAGCCGACGTCTGCATATTCCCGTTCTCCTCTTCGACCGAGCCACGTTTTACGACTCTGACCGAATTACACAACTCCTACTGAACCAGAACGTCGACCTGGTGGTGCTGGCCGGATTCATGTGGTTGATTCCGACAGATCTGGTTCGGGCATTTCCAGCTAAAATCGTTAACATTCACCCGGCTTTATTGCCTAAATTTGGGGGAAAGGGTATGTACGGGCATTACGTTCACGAAGCGGTTGTGGCGGCTGGCGAAACTGAATCTGGGATCACGATTCACTACGTCAACGAACGCTATGATGAAGGGCAACGGATTTTTCAGGCGAGTTGCCCTGTGTTGCCGACCGACACACCCGACGACGTAGCCCACAAGGTACAGATACTGGAACACCAGCACTACCCCAGAGTCGTGGAGGAAGTATTAATGACGCACGAAAAATAATACACGGATGAGTATAGTCAGGGTACTGTTCCTGCTTGTTTCGGTGAGTGTAACGGGTTGTTTCCGACCCGCGGTTTATCTGCAGAATAAACCCAATTATCCGGTCGATGTGTTCTACGAAAATCAGCGACCCGAACGGCCCTTCGAGCCCCTGCAGGACCTGGAAGTACAGGGGGAAGTGCCGCTGACAGACCGGCAGTCAAAGAATCACCGGATGCTGAGCCGGGGGAACGACATGCAGCAAAAAGAATTGATGCTATCTCGGCTGACCATGCAGGCGAAGAAACTGGGAGCCGATGCGCTGGTAGCCGTTCGGTATACATACTACACCTCGCTGACCGACAACGGCTACCTGATGACCGGACTCGCCGTCAGGTATAAGCACGAACATGAGATGACAGCCAAATAAAACAGCCCGCAAACTCGTCGGAGTTTGCGGGCTGTTTTATTTGGAAGAAATAGCTATTTAACTTCCTCATAGTCAACGTATTCACCGCCCTTATATCTTGAGCTGTCGTCTTTCGATGGACGCGCGTCAACCCGGACTTCTCCTTCATGCCGCTTGCCCCGAATATCGCCCTGTCTTTTTTGTTCTTTCACCAATTGACGACCGACCAGCAAATAAAATACAAATCGGCGCACGGGTGGCACGAATAAAATAATCAGCGTGATGATAAACAGATATTTAAGTAGCATCTTAACGTCTTGTTGGTACTAGTTTAACGCGCCGGAGCGCCGTTTAGTTTTCGGTTTCGTCGAGCGGTTGTTATCCGGTTTGACTGGTCAGCTGGCTCTATCACTAAAAAGCATATTTGCCAGAACTCTACTGCTGACCATATAACGTCTTGCTGGCCGCTTCGTATTTGTCGCCAGCCGACCATTGAGGACGCGTTGGCCGGTTCGCGATCAGACGAGCCGTATAGGCATACGCCTGACAGAATCGCAGCAGGTAGTTGAAATTGACCGTTTCAGGATTGTCGGTGGCCTGGTGGTAGTATTTAGCGATTTCCTGATCGAACGATTTAAAACCTGGCGCGAAATCCGGTGCGGGAATACCCTTTGCGGCAAAATTCACATTATCCGACCGATCGAACAAGCCCTGCTCGGGTGCTGGGTCCGCAAAAACGCCTAAACCAAACGCTTTGGCACCCGCTTCGATTTCAGCCCGGGCGCCGGTCCGGTCGAGGCCAATTACCGAGATAAGGGTCGTATCGCTGTAACCGGCACCATCGGTATTCAGATCGAAAACGGTCTGCCTGAGGGGCACCAGCGGATGATCGGAATAATATTTACTGCCCAGTAAGCCGACTTCTTCACCGGTTAAAGCCAGAACCAGGATTGATCGTTTAGGACGCTGTACGCTTAGCGCTTTAGCTGCTTCCAGGATAGCTACGGTTCCAATCGCATTGTCGCGTGCGCCGTTGAAAATGCTGTCGGACGGCTGATAGACGTTCCCGCCCTGCTTACCAACGCCGACGTGATCGAAATGCGCGGAGAGTACCACGTATTCATTCCTGAGCGTCGGGTCCGTTCCTTCGATAATTCCGGCTACGTTAGCCGAAGGAGCCGTTGTTTGCGGCCGACCCGACGTACGAAGCGTAACCATCTGCCCGGCTTCTTTCAACTGTTTATACTGGTTATTGGCATTGTTCAGCCACAGATGCGTAACCGCTTTGCTAGCGCCTGACTCAGTCGGTAATGAAATCTGCTCGCGATTGAAATACTGGTTGACGAAGCCCCAGGGAATCGATTCGCTGTAAAGCTCGATCAGCGCAGCGGCTCCTTTGTCGGCAGCCAGTTTCCGCTTGTCTCTCGATGCCCGGAAAATCTCGCCGGGGCCTTTCGCTTCCGGCGACCCACCTTGGGCCACCACGATGCGCCCTTTGACGTCGCGTCCTTTGTAGCCATCTTCGCCATCGGTTAGTCCATAGCCGACATAAACCACTTCGCCCGATGTGTTTGTAGGGCCACCGGCCATCAAAACGAGCTCTTTGCCGAGCTGAAGCGTATCTTTCCCGACCAGCAGGCTGGCGGATGTGGCGGTTTTAACCTTTTCGAAATTAATCCGCTGAAAATAATCGCCCTGATCTCCAGCCGGTTTGAGGCCCAGCAGCCGAAACTGTTCGGCAATGTAGCGGGCGGCTGTCCAGTTGCCTTTTTCGCCCGTCCGGCGGCCTTCCAGCTCATCAGAAGCCAGAAAACGCATGTGCGATTCTGCTTCCGAACGAGGCATCGAAAACTCCGGGAGTTTGGATGATGCCCCAGCCGATGAAGTAACTTTACCACGAGACGCCCCGCTTTTAGCTGGCTGCGGCTGTGCCAATACAGACGTGGTCATTAACACAGAGCCGGTCAGCAAGGCCAGCACAGAAGATGTTTGCATGATGATTGGATTCTACACAAAAGTAAGAAAAAGCACATCCAGATTGACCACCTCGCCCTTGTTTACCCGCGCTTGTAATGTTGGCGGGCAAACCGCATAAAGGTATCGGCCAACCCCTCCGTGACACCCTGCAATTGAATGGAGTACAAATCTCGGTGGATCGAGAGCCCAGCGACGTCGAGGATTTTCAGGGTGCCCGCCCGGAGTTCGTGCTGTATGGCGAAGATGGAAATGAAAGCCATGCACCGCGAACTGCCAAGGTATGATTTTATGCTCTCGGTGCTTCCTAAATGCATGTCGATGGTCAGGTCGGTCAGTCGTACACCAACGCCCCGGAGGGCGTGTTCAATTACTTCGAGTGAACCAGACCCTCGCTCCCGCAGGACGATCGGCACCGCCCGCAGTTCGTCGAGCGTAATTTCGTCGCGGTCGGCCAGGGGGTGGTCGGCCCGGCAAATCAGCACCAGCTCGTCTTTAACAAACGGCGTGTACCGGATGTCGCTATGATGCGTTCGCCCCTCCACCAGCCCCAGGTCGATATCATTGTTCAGTAACTGCTGTTCAATCTGTTCGGTATTACCACTCAGCATCGAGATAGACACATCGGCGGATTGTTCATGAAAGCGGGCCAGCACCGGCGGAATCACGTACTGAGCCACAGTCGTGCTGGCACCTACCCGCAAGGTCCCACCCGATTCACCTTTGAGCGCATTCATGTCGAACTCGATCTGGCGGTACGTCGCCATGATGGTCTCGGCATGTCGAAGCAGCACGTTCCCGGCTGCGGTCAGGCTAATCTGATTCCCGCGCCGGTCGAACAGCGCAGTGCCGAACTGATGCTCAAGCTCCTGGATGTGCTTGGTTACAGCGGGTTGCGTCACATACAATTCGGCAGCCGCTTTGGTAAAGCTAAGTCGTTTGGCAACCGTGTAAAATACGTTCAGGCGAAAATCGAGCATAATCATTTTCGTCAAAATACGGCGTAATATCGACATGAAACAAAAAAGCCCGTCGCTAACCTAAGCGACGGGCTCTTAAAAGCATGTAAAAGTCCCTTATGCTTTCGGGCGTTTGTAGAGCGGTACCGTACTGCAGGGTTCACCAAAGAGCAGGCTTTGAACTACCGGTTTCAGCACACGGGTCAGCTCGACATAAGCGGCTATCGGAACCGGCACTTTCGAACAGCCTTTGACAACCACCCGCACATCGCGGTATGTTTCAGGGTCGATGCGGGCAATGGCGTCGAAATACAGTTTTTCTTCCAGATCGGCCAGCGTGCCAAACACGATCATATGGGCGTAGGGCTGCAACTGAAGCGTCAGTAACATATACGCCCAGGTCGGGATAATAGCGTCTTCTGTGCAGGTGATCGCTACGTTTTTACCGGCGTATTGGCTCCAGTCGTGCTCTTTCAGAAACGCCCGAAAATCTTTCTCTTTCAGGATCAGACCCATGTACAGGTTGTCTTTCAGGTCGTACACTACCCGTTCGCCAGGATGATAATAATCCTCCAGATCGAGCGTAATCAGGCCACTGCTGGCGACGCGGTTAACGATTTCGGTTTCCATGATTTTAATGCCTAATGGATAATGAATAACGTAAAATGGTCAATCAGCTCCATTATACATTTTACAGTATTCATTATCCCATGTAACGGTCGCCGGCTATGGAAAGGTTCTGCTAAAACGTGCACAGGCTGTCGGCTTTTTTTGCTACTTTTGTTTTTATCTATCATGACGAAACGTCTTAACTGCTTGACCCAATGAAATTTATCGTTTCCTCGTCTGTCCTGCTCAAAAACCTTCAGCATATTAATGGTGTCGTAGCCACCAACCCGATCGTTCCGATTCTCGAAAACTTCCTGTTTCGCCTGGAAGACGGAACACTTACGGTAACCGCTTCGGATCTGCAAACGACCATGACCACCCAGATTCCGGTCGAGGCCAGCGAAAACGGATCGATTGCCATTCCGGCCAAGTTGCTGCTGGATACGCTCCGCAGCCTGCCCGAACAGCCTGTCACGATCAACATCGATACCGACACGTTCGGCACCGAAATTCTGACCGACAATGGCCGCTACAAACTGTCCGGCGAAAATCCGATCGATTTTCCTAAGCTCCCGACGGTCAACAAAAATATGTCGGTCGATATGACCTCCGATGTACTGCTGAGCGCCATCAACAATACGGTTTTTGCCACCAGCACCGACGATCTGCGGCCTGCTATGACGGGGGTATTGCTGCAACTGACCGACGACAACGCTACGTTTGTCGCAACGGATGGCCACCGGCTGATTCGCTACCGCCGGACCGACCTGGGCTCTTCAGCCAGCACCTCGATCATTATTCCGCGGAAAGCGCTCCAGTTGCTGAAAGCTTCACTGCCGGAGAACGTACCGGTTACGGCGGAGTTCAGCCAGGCGAACGCGTCGTTTACCTTCGGGCCGACGAAACTGATCTGCCGGCTGATCGATGAGCGTTTCCCGGATTACGAAAACGCCATTCCGACCAACAACCCGAACGTGATGACGATCGGTCGGACGGATCTGCTCAACTCGCTGAAGCGGATCATGATTTACGCCAACCGCACAACGCACCAGATTCGCCTGTCGCTCAAAGCCAACGACAGCGGTCGACCGTCTCTGACCATTTCGGCCGAAGATCTGGATTATTCCAACGAAGCCAACGAAAAGCTCCTTTGCGAGTACGACGGCGACGCGATGGAAATTGGTTTCAACGCCAAACTGATGTCGGAAGTGCTGAGTAACCTGAGCGCTAAAATGATCTCGCTCGAAATGTCGGCACCGAACCGGGCCGGTCTGCTTATTCCGGCGGATAAAGAAGAAAACGAAGACATTCTGATGCTGGTCATGCCAGTTATGCTGAATACCTACGCATAAGTCAGTGAAGAGTGATGAGTGATGAGTGATGAATACCTTCGGCGTTTTACCAGCTATTCATCACTCTTCACTCATCACTCTTCACTTTTTAGTCTATGGCTTCCAAACGGACGGCGCCTGCCCTTGTTTTTATTTTTATTACGTTACTCATCGACGTTACGGGACTGGGGATTATCATTCCGGTTTTTCCGAAACTGATCGAACAGCTTATTCATGGCAACATCAGTCAGGCAGCCAGTTACGGGGGCTGGCTCTCGTTCTCGTACGCGCTGATGCAGTTCGTTTTCTCGCCCGTACTGGGCGGGCTCAGCGACCGCTTCGGCCGTCGGCCAGTCCTGCTGTTTTCTTTGTTTGGGTTTGGGCTCGATTATATTCTACAGGGCTTTGCGCCGACTGTCGAGTGGCTGTTTGTCGGGCGAATCCTGGCGGGCATTACGGGAGCTAGTTTCACCACCGCCAGCGCTTATATTGCCGACATCAGCACACCCGAAAAGAGGGCCCAAAACTTCGGGCTGATCGGCGCTGCCTTCGGCGTTGGCTTTATCCTGGGTCCGGCAATGGGTGGCTTTTTAGGTCAATACGGACCACGTGTGCCTTTTTTCGTGGCGGCCGGTCTGACGATGGTGAATTTCCTGTACGGCTTGTTTATCCTCCCGGAGTCGCTTGCTCCGGAAAATCGTCGTCCCTTCGACTGGAAGCGCGCGAATCCCGTTGGCTCCCTGATGCGTCTGGGTAAGTATCCCGTTATTCTGGGCATGGTCGCTTCGCTGGTCCTGATTTACATCGCTGGTTTTGCCGTTCAGGGGACCTGGACGTTCTACACGATGGAGAAATTCAAATGGGATGAAAAAACGGTCGGCTTGTCGCTGGCAGCTATTGGATTGTCGTTTGCCATTGTGCAGGGCGGTCTGAGCCGGATCATTATTCCAAAGCTAGGCCAGCAACGGGCGGTTTATGTAGGTCTGACGTTCAGCGCCATTGGTTTTGTGCTGCTGGGCATCGCGAGCCAAAGCTGGATGCTGTTTGCCTTTATGAGCGTTTATGCATTGGGGGGTATTGCCGGTCCATCTATTCAGGGAATCATTTCCAATCAGGTACCCGCTAACGAACAGGGGGAACTCCAGGGCGCGTTGACGAGCCTGACCAGCACGACGTCTATTTTCGGCCCGCTGATCATGACGAATCTTTTCTCGTATTTCACCTCGCCCAAAGCACCGACTTATCTGCCAGGCGCACCTTTTTATTTAGGCTCAGTCCTGTTTTTAATCAGCGCAGTTCTGGCTCGTCGTGGTCTTAAAAAGCGAATGACCATGCCAGTCGCTGAAGCCCAGGTCCAACCTTCAGCGGATTGACAAAGCACTATCGTCTGAAGGTTGCGCTTTGAGCCACCTATTCTTTTCGAAAATCCATTCCGTCGACGAGCAGCCCGGCGACATGTCCTGACGCATTGAGGCTAAATTGGGCCAATGCTTTGCCATACCAGGCTTTTTGAAGAGGACCATAAAACGTGTCGTAGTGCCAGTGACTCAGACGCGCATTCAGGCTATTATTGTTCACGTTGAGCACCAGTTGATTTCCTTGTACGTTTACTTCGGCCTGTCCATACAGTGGGCTGGTGTATCTTCCGGCATAGGCCACCAAAGGCAGGGAGGGCGCGGTGTTGGGGACACGCTTGTCGATAAAAGCCTGCCCGGCTTTTTTGTGCTCCTCCTTAAAGCCATCATACAGCTTTTTGAATTCGGCGCTCCAGTCGCGATTGCCGCCCAACGCAAATAGATCGAACGTTTTGTACATCAGCGCGTGGCGCACCTCCGCGTGGTCGTAATTGCCGAACACATAAACACCCAGTTTTTCGTCGGGTATTTGCCCGATGATGGCCGTCAGACCTGATAAACTGCCGGTATGAAAATTCACTTTATGACCTTTGTAATCGTGCTGATACCAACCCAGGCCGTAGGTTCGCCAGTTGGGCTTTAGTATCTGCATGGTTGGGTATTCGTCTTCCGGAAAGAACGTCTGCGGTTTAAACATTTCGGCCCAGGTTTGAGGCTTGAGTAAACGCCCACCGCTGTATTTGCCGCTGTCGAGCATACAGATCATCCATTTGCTAATGTCGTCGGCCGATGACCAGACTGCACCGGCCGAACCGATTTCGCTATCCGCTCCGTACTCGATGACCCGGATCGTATCGTTGATAGCGAAGTGCGGTTTGGTCAGGTTACTGTCCTTGATGTATCCCCGCTTGGGTGCCGTTCGGTTCATGCCCAGGGGTATAAAGATGCGCTCTTTGAGGAATTCAGCCCAGGTTTTGCCCACAATCCGCTCGATAACCCGCCCAGCGGCCGAATAAAACGTGTTCTGATACACGAACCCCGCCCGGAACGGATAGCTCGGTCTGACCAATGCCAGCCGCTTAAACATCTCATTAGCCGGAATAGTCATGGCTCCCGTCAGAAAATCGGTGCCACCAACACCCGTGTCGTGGATCAGCAGATCACGGATTTTGAGTTCGCGGGTTACGTATGGATCGTACAGTTGAAGTTCGGGCAGGTACTTACTCACCGGATCGTCCCAGGCCAGTTTACCCTCATCGACCAGCATACCCATCAGGGTTACGGTCATAGCTTTGGTTGTCGATGCGCAGGCAAACAGGGTCTGGGTATCGACCGGGTCAGGCTTGCCCAGTTCGCGGACACCGTATCCCTTCCGAAAAAGAACTTTATTGTTTTTAACGACAGCAATCGACAGGCCCGGCACGTTCCACTGTTTACGCGCAGTTTCGACATAATTGTCGAACTCCTGAATTTGTTTGGCAGAAGGGGATTGGGTAAATCCGGTAAAGGTGATTAGGTTAAAAAGAAAAAAGGCAATAATCCTCATGTGTATTCAGGGTATATGGCAAATGGCGCAATGTACCAGCAAGTTGAGGTACATTACGCCATTTTGCAATATTACAGACTGAACACGACATTAAATTTGAGAATCATGCCGTCTTCGGTTTTCATACCCATCAGCGACGGTCGCTCAATTTTGTAATCGCTCATACTGACCGGAAACTCGCCCGTCAAGGTCATTTTCCCGCCCGCTTCCTTGTGCGTCGCCTGAAGGGTGACTGGTTTGGCAACACCATGAAACGTCAGTGTGCCTTTTGCTGCCAGCGTACCATTATCGCCCGCGTGGATGTCGGAACTGGTGAAAGTTACATTCGGGTATTTTATTCCCTCCAGCGTTTCCATAGCGTGCGAATCCCGATTGTTATTGTCACTATCGAAGGAAGCCACTTTGATCGATACGGCAATGCTTTCGGGTTGTTTGGTTTCATCGTTGTACAGCATGGCGCAGTTCACATCATGACTGACGCCTTCCCAGCTATGAAGCGGGTGTTTGGCCGCGTAAATCACCGTCGATAACGCTTTATCTGCCATCAGCTTACGCTTCGCCTGCGGGGCCGTAAAAGCACACAGAAGCCCGATGGCTAGCCAGTAGCCATGCAACATCCAATAGTTTTTCATATGCTTAGAATTTTAAGGCAATAATCGAAGCGGCAAAGGCGCCGAAAGTAGTGTAAGCGGCCGCCCGGTGAACCGGCTTCAGCTCCGGATTCTGATCGATCATGTGTGCCAGAATATTGGTAGCTACCATACCCGTCAGGTGAACGATTGCCAGATACTTATGCAGCTTAATGGTCGTGAATCCTTTTCTGGGACCGATAATTGGTGGTGGAGTCGTAAGCGCCAGCACCAGGGTGGTTCCGTACGAGACGTTAATGAACGCAGCCGAACGCTCATGCCATTTCTTGATATCGACGTAATCCTGTCCTTTGGCGTTATACAGTTTAGCGCCCAGTATACCCTGCGCCACGAACCCAGCCAGCGTAACGAACCCGGTAATCTGGTGGGTTACGAGCATTGTCCGCCGAACTTTCAATTCATTGATGCGCCCTTCGGAGGTAAGCGGAGCAATTTTCATCGTCCGAAGCAACCCCTTTGGTCCCCAGAAAGCACGTTGGGTAAAGAGCATTTTATGGGGTAATAACGGCTGTGTCTCCGTCGAATCGGTCAGCCCGGCCAGCAGGTCATCGGCGGAATTGTCCTTGGCAGCCGGTGCAATTACCGTATCCCGACGAACAGCCGTCGAATCCTGAGCACGGAGGCTACTGGTGCCAAACCATAGCAGGGTAATCCAAAACACGTATTTCATCAGGATCGAGCTAAAAATTAAGCAGTTACAGTCAGGGTATTTCCGTCGGTACTGAGCGACGTCTTATACTGCGTCAGCGGTCGGCTGGCCGGGCCAACTTCCACAGCGCCCGTTGTACTGTACTCAGACCCGTGGTTTGGGCAATAGATATCGTCCTGCGCAGACCGGTACTGAACTTCCGTTCCTTCGTGAGTACAGGTTTTAGACAGCGCGATCAGCGAACCACTCTTCGCTTTCGCCACGATCAGGCTACCGACAATGACGTACTGACCAGCCGTTTTTAGTTTATTGTAGGTACTGTTGGTTAGGTCGAGCGTAAAATTGATGGCTCCTTTTGAGGTATCAGCGTTTCCGGTAAATCCGGCTCCGGTAGTAGGGTTTGTGCCGGTGGAGGGCGTCGGCGTTGGATCACTGCTTCCTTTTGAGCAGGAGGTCAGCGTCGTTCCCATGCAATAGAATGCCATAAGCGTTGCGCTGCTTAAGCCAAGGTTACGCAAAAATTCTCCCCGATTCATCTGGTCATTCGTTGGATTGGCTTTCATAAGATTAGGCATTTGATGTAGTTACACAGATTAAAAAAAACAGGTTGTATTCATCGACTTTCATCATAGGTTGGTCATTACTTAGAAAGCTTATAGCGTATCGAGAAGAAGGCTCCCGTGCTAATCAGGCGTACTTTGAAATAGCCAACGCCCTGTAGCGGTACTTTCATAAATGGCTCCAGTTGCAGCGATAAGCGTTTGCTTACACCACGTTCGTAACCCAGCGAGAAGTTTACATTACTGAATCCGTAGCCTCCGGTGCTGGCAGTCGTATCAGTCCGCTGATAATTATGGGGGGAATACGCATAGTTATATGTGTAACGCTCCTGATTCATAATATAACTCGTTGCGCCCCCGCTCACGAACCACCGGTTAATTAGCTGCCCATCCCTCTGCGAACGGATAATGACGTCATAACGCAGGTTAATCGGTATATCCAGCATGTTACAACGACCATCCACACTTTCGGGCTTTAGATACCCACCCCAGGTACCCGCTGGTGGCATAGGATAGTCGCCTGACAGCGCCCGGTATACTTTCGTGCTTTGCATGACGCCCGCCTGCACGCTCCAGCGCGAAGCGATTCTGTACTCCAGCAATAACCCCACGTTCGTTCCAGGCTTCTCGAAGTTTTTTAACCCGATCGTGCTCAAATCCGGAGATACGATCGCCCGAATACTCAGCCCTCGTTGTGAAGCAGCCTTCGGCGTAATCCGACTCACGCTTGTATCGGGGTTGGCAGTAACATCCCGGTTTGTAAAGGCAGACCATCTGGGCCATTTTCCGGACCGAGCCTGCAGTTCCGACACAGGTGGTAAAGGAACAGCACCTATTTCGTTGACCGTTGTGCCCGTGGTGTTTAGCTGGTTCGCCAAGCTCAGATCACGAATTCCCTTTGGTGAACCTGCTGATTCCATCTCCTTACGTCGTTGACGAACCGATGAAGAAGTTGCGGTCGGATAGGCCGTTTCTATAGCCGCCAGACCAAAACCGTCTACGGTTGTCCTGCGTTGCTTCCGGCTTGTCCGCTTTGTATTCAACCCTACCTTGCTTTGCCGATTAGCCTTCGTCATTGGTCCGGTCGTACGAGTCGCGATACCTGATGCAGCAACCCGTTCTTCGTCCAGTTCCTTCCGATCTGTTTCGAGTCCATACGTCCCAGGGCGGTGTTTCGTTGCAATTTCTGATCCTAAAGCCGAGTTCGTAGGCTGTTCTGCCGCTGAATTACCGACCCGCTTTTCCGACCGGATGCGTTCAGCAACCGACGCACGTGACTCGGTCGATTGCTGAACGGCATCTGCACCAGACTCTTTCAAGTCGGCTGTCGTCGTTCGTGCGGGTTCATTTTCAGTGGTTTGCGTTTTTTCGACTGGCGGAGGCTGACTCTCGATTCGGTTTATCGTCGGTCGCGAAGCGATCATGGCCCGCGAAACAGACTTAACCGTTCCCGGATTCGTCCTGCGATAGGCATACCAGCCACCACCACTTAACAGCAAAAGCAGCCCAATTGGCAATCCCCAGCGGAGCATTTTTTTCCAAAACGGCACCCCAACCGTACGGTCGCTGGCATCCAGGCGAGTTTTCATGTCTCGCCAGGCAGCAGGATCAAACGGGGGATCGAACTCTTCAGCCGACTTTCTGAAGAGCCCGTCCAATTGGTCATCGGTTAGCTCTGACATACTCATCGTAATTTAATTGCTTCAGTAACAAGCGCAGATTCTCCCGGGCCCGGGCCAGGTTCGACTTCGAAGCACCCACTGAAATGCCGAGCTGAGTGGCAATTTCGTCGTGTGTGAAGCCATCCATCACATACAAATTAAAAACTAACCGGTAGGAGGGCGACAACCGCTGGATTAAAGCCAGCAAGTCTTCGTGGGCCAGCTGACTCAGCCCATCGGCCGATTCGGACGCAGCCGTATGCTCAACCTTTTCGACATCGTCGTAATGATGATGACGGACTTCCTGCCGGTAGTGGTCCACCGCCGTATTGATCAGTATACGCCGGAGCCAACCTTTGAAGGGTTGAGCCGGGTCGTACTGGTCCAGACGCGTAAAGACTTTTAGAAACCCATCGTTAAGCACTTCCAGAGCGCCCTCACGGGTCGATACGTAGCGTAGGCAGATACTCATGGCATACCCGTAGAACTGCCGGTATAGCAATTCCTGGCTTTGCCGCTGGTTGCGCAGGCAACCAGCCAGCAAATCAGACAGGGCAGGTATGTTCGGAGCGTTGGACATTGAACTGCGTAATGGTACTCGTTTATACCGACGTCAACTAAGCTTTCGGCGACAACAAGTTACTAAACTTTTAAGCAATAATACTCAACTAATTTGGTGCTATAGGCGACGTATTGTTTACAACAGGCCATACACCCGGTCTTGGTACACTAACACCTTTGGTAGCTCCGCGCTGGCCAGCATCGGACCCGAAATAATACAACGGCCAGCCTTTATAAGTCAGTTGTGTTTTGCCAACTGCCGTAATCGTAGCAAAATCCGACTTAGTCAGTTTCGATGGTAGATCACCGACTTTGGCCGATGTTTCGAAAATAGGCCAGGTAGCATTGTTACTCAAATCAGCTTTCGTATAGGTATTCTTGTTGAACTTGTCGGGCGCAAACGCATAGAGCGTACGCCCAACGCTGTCGACCAGAAAGATTGAATTACCAACGCCTTCTTTCGTATCGAACGTATAATTTTTTCCGTCATTACCGACCAGTTGCGCCGATGCGAGCATCACTGTATAGTGGGCCTTGGCCACCGACCAGACATTGCCGATACCTTCGCCCAGTACATCACCAGCCTGCGCATCGTTTTTGAAATAATAAAGCGGCCAGCCTTTGTAGGTCGTTTGTTTGTCGCCATCGGCACGGGTAATGGTCGCAAAGTCCGATGCTTTTAGCCCACCGCCGATCGTAGGTGTTGCGCTGTAATAGACAGGCCAGGTGTCTTTGCAGGTCCCTGTGCAACTCGAAGCGCCGGTTACATCGGGGGCAAATACGTATAGTGTTTTACCGTTATCACCGGTAATCACTTCACCGAGCGAGGTAGTCCTGAGTGCCAGCGTTGGCACCGTCGTTGGATTCTCCTCATTACAGCCCAACAAGGCTACCACCAGCAGAGCTGTTACCACCAGCAGGCGACTAGCGAAAAAGGACGAGTTCATATTATCAACTGTGTTTTTAAAGTGAGAAAAAGAACAGTTGAACCGGTTCGTCCGTCAATACGGAGGGTGTTGAAAAAGGGTTGCGTGAGTCGAAAAAAATAATGTAGTTACCTATATAATTTTACTCAGTTCGTAGGTGATGTGGGTGAAAACCATGATCAGTAGCCTAAAATCGCGGGTTTCCGTTCGCGTCACTATAAGGGTTCTTATTCCTTGTCTGCCCGACGGTCGGCCCGGATTTCAGGGATCGTGTCGGAATCGATCAGGCCAATGGAAGCTGCATGCTCAGCGGCCGCAACGGTATCGGTCACCAGCAGCATCGGTACGTTGTAGCTTTCGGTAGTGCGAATAAGCTCCCGCACAGCTTCGTCCCGCCGATCTTCCGAGACATCCCGGATGTAAATAGCCCGAATCCGGCCGGGATGCTCTTTCACGATCTGCGCATAAATTTCCGGGTCCTGCTGACCACTGTCGCCAATAAGCACAAACGGTAGCTGCGGATTCACATCCAGTATTTTCCGGATCATTGCCAGTTTGTGGGTATGATGCCCCTCAGACGACAGCAGGTTAAGGTTCATACTGAAATCACGTAGTAACAACGGTCCTTTGGGAATGCCCTGAATCCGAAAAAAATCGACCAGCAGATCGTACAAATTCCAGGGGCTGCTCGACACAAAATAAATGGGGTTGAAGAGCGTTGTGACGGGGCCGCTTTGTAAAGCTCGGTAGAAGGCCGCAATTCCGGCGAAGGGGAGCCGCGTATAGGCATTACCCAGAAACGTCAGCCGGGCCGTCTGAAGCAAGTTGGTAGCGTCGGTTACCAGAACTGTATCATCGATATCTGAAATGACCCCAAACTGGCTGTAAGGTGGCGCAATCATCAGATACCCATCTTTACTCACCGATTGGCCGGCTGCCTGGCCGATGGTCAGTTCTGTAGCTGGCTGACTGATTCCTTCCAGTGAATACCGGACCGGAAACCAGGCCCTCCCCGGAGGGAGGTTATCCGGCGGATTGATCGTCAGGTCAAAATAGCCTTCTGGGTCGGTTATGGTGGAATACGCCTGACCGAATGCCTCAATCCGGACAGTTACCCCGCCGACTTCTTCACTGCCGAACCGTTCGTAGGTGGCTAGTAAATTTTGCCACAGTGTGTCGTTATCACTGGGCGTACTCAGGTCCTGCTGCCGCAGCACACGCCCTTTGAGCCAGACGGATGTGGGACTCCCAAAGCCTCGATAATAGATGATTCGATAAGGCTTCTCCGAATCGAGTCGTTTAAATAGGTGGGTCTTTAGTTTATTGAACTGCGTTTCCGCATCGGCGGTGGCCGTGGTGAGCCAGTCTTTCCAGGTAGTCATAAGCAAGGAGACAAAGCGGAATAGGCCGACAAGCCGATTTGGTCGAGATTCTCTGCCGGGCTTACCGGGGTTTATGGTAACTTTGGGGCGAAAGTCAACCGTCGTCCGTCGACTAGTAAAACCATGAACAAAGAAATTGTTTATACCGAGCAGGCTCCAGCGCCGATCGGGCCTTATAGCCAGGCCGTTAAAGCCAATGGAATGGTGTTCGTTTCGGGTCAGGTAGCCATCGAGCTGGCTGGCCAGGGTGATATTCGGGCTGAAACGAAAAAGGTCATGGAAAACATCGGCGCTATTCTGAAAGCCGCCGATCTGGAGTACACGAACATTGTCAAGAGCACCATTTTTGTAAAAGACATGAACGACTTTGCAGCCATCAATGAGGTATACGGTCAGTTTTTCACGGCCGAACCGCCCGCCCGCGAAACCGTAGAAGTTGCTCGCCTGCCGAAAGATGTTAATGTTGAAATTTCAGTAATCGCTATTCAATGAGCGTAAAACAATTGGAGTGAACGAGGGCAAAAACCGTATCGGTCCCTATACTGTTCACTCATTCGCTCTGTTAAAAATCTTATGTCAACTCCTGTTCGCGTTCGTTTCGCACCTAGCCCTACGGGTCCACTGCACATCGGTGGCGTGCGTACCGCTCTTTTCAATTACTTGTTTGCCCGAAAAATGGGCGGTCAGATGCTGCTGCGCATTGAAGATACCGACCAGAATCGGTTTGTGCCAGGCGCCGAAGATTACATTCTGGAATCGTTGCGCTGGGTGGGTATCCAGATCGATGAAGGGCAAGGAGTTGGCGGACCCAATGCGCCCTACCGCCAATCGGAACGGAAAGATATCTATCAGAAAGAAGCCCAGCGGCTCGTCGACGAGAACAAGGCGTATTATGCTTTCGATACCGCCGAAGAGCTGGATGCCATGCGCAAACGACTCGAAGAAGCCAATGCGCCGGCGGCCCAGTATAACTCGATCACGCGTATGCAGATGCGCAACTCACTGACGATGAGCGCCGACGACGTACGTTCGCGAATTGAATCGGGTGAGCCGTTTGTCATTCGGTTAAAAACCCCGCGCAAGGAAGAAGTACGGTTGAATGACCTTATTCGGGGCTGGGTCAATGTTCATTCATCGGCTATCGACGACAAAGTACTGTTGAAGTCCGACGGACTACCGACGTATCACCTGGCGAATATTGTCGACGACCACCTGATGGGGATTACTCACGTCATCCGGGGGGAGGAATGGCTGCCGTCGGCACCGCTGCACGTGCTGCTATACCGGTATCTGGGCTGGGAAGCCACTATGCCCCAGTTTGCGCATCTGCCGCTCCTGCTGAAGCCCGAAGGCAACGGTAAGCTCAGCAAACGCGACGCCGATCTGGGCGGCTTCCCGATTTTTCCGTTACAGTGGACCGATCCTGTTACGGGTCAGGTAGCGCGCGGTTTCCGCGAAGACGGCTATCTGCCCGAAGCTACGGTTAACTTTCTGGCGCTTCTGGGCTGGAACCCCGGCACCGAGCAGGAATTGTTTACGATGGATGAACTGATTGCCAGTTTCGATCTGGCTCAGGTACACAAAGCTGGCGCCCGATTCGATATCCAGAAAGCGCAGTGGTTCAACCACCAATATATCCGGCAGCGTCCCGATGCGGAGCTAGCTCCTGCAGTGCAACAACAGGCCGAAGCGGCCGGGTTTACGTGTTCGATGGAGAAAGCCGAAAAGATCGCAGCGCTGCTGAAAGGTCGGGTGAATTTCGCCCGGGAAATTTTTACCGAAGCCAACACCATTTTCAATGCACCGACTACCTACGACGAAAGTGTGGCCGTTGCCAAGTGGAACGCGGATGCCGTTCGGGCCGTGACGGTTTTTCGCGATGCGTTGCAGACGTTCGACGGCGAGTATCTAGCCGATACCATCAAGCATACGCTGTCCGACGCTATGCAGCAGGCAGGCATTAAACAGGGCAAAATCATGCAGGCCATGCGGCTGGCCCTAACGGGTTCAGGGGCTGGTCCCGACCTGATGCTGACGATGGAAATTATCGGTAGAGACGAAACCATTAGCCGGCTGGAAAAAGCAATTGCGACATTGGGCATACCTGCCAACTAACCTCTACAGGCATTTTACAGTTATACGCTAAACAGGACATGAATCAAACTTTTCAGGAGCTTTTTGTGGCCTGGCTTAAACTCTGAACTCATGGCTAAGAAAAAAACGAACCCTGACGAAAACGATAAACCGCGCGTTCATAAAGAACTCGAAGGTTTCGATATTCAGATCAACTCCTTTGGTGAAATCACCACGAGCTTCGACATCGACAAGATCAATCAATTTCTCAATAAAACGGTTGACGATAAAAAATTGCGACACCGGACCGATCTGAACCTGAAAGGGGAAGCTGAATCAGAAGAGGACGAGCCCGAATCGGACGACGAGCATTTGTTCGATGAGACGGACAACGACCTGCCCGACGATATCAACCAACGCTGACTTGACTGCCCGACCCGTTTAAAGCCCGGTCGGGCATTTTTAATGCCGTTTGTACGAAATTTTATGGGCAAAATGCACAGGTTTCCGTAGTTTTCGTTCATCGAAACGAGCAACGACTAACCCAAACGACTACCGTCATGTATTCTCACGAAATCGACTACAAAATTATTGGTGAAGACATTCAGATTGTCGAGATTGAATTAGACCCGAACGAAACGGTCATTGCAGAGGCTGGTTCGATGCTGTTTATGGAAGATGGCATTTCGTTCGAAACCAAAATGGGCGATGGTTCTCAGCCGGACCAGGGCTTTCTGGGCAAACTGCTGCAAGCCGGATCACGCATGATCATGGGCGAGTCGTTGTTCATGACGCACTTTACCAATCGGGGTGTTGGCAAGCGTAAGGTCGCTTTTGCAGCACCCTATCCCGGTACGGTCATGCCTGTCAATCTGGCCAATATATACGGCAATACACTCATTGTGCAGAAAGACGCTTTCCTGTGCGCTGCGCTGGGCACTAAACTAAGCATTCAGTTCAATCAGCGCCTGGGTTCCGGTTTTTTTGGTGGTGAAGGCTTCATTCTGGAAAAAGTACAGGGCGACGGAATGGCGTTCATTCACGCCGGTGGAGTAGTGATCGAACGGACGCTCAACAACGAAACCCTGCGCGTTGATACGGGTTGTGTCGTTGGTTTCGAGCCAAGCATCAATTTCGACATTCAGCGGGCGGGTGGTCTGCGAAGTATGGTATTTGGTGGCGAAGGTCTGTTTCTGGCCACGCTTCGCGGATCGGGCAAAGTCTGGATTCAATCGATGCCGATCTCCAAACTCGTACAGCGCCTGTCGCCCAACGGTGCCCAGGCTCACAAAGAAAGCGGATCTGTATTGGGTCAGCTGGGAAACTTGTTCGAGGACTAGTATCTAAACCAGGATTTTGGGGATTACACTGACCATCAAGATCAATAGCTGATGATGATGTTATTCAACTCCAGGACTTTTATCATAAGAATTGAGTCTGATACGAGACTTTTTGCCTTAAAATCATGTTAATCAGTCAAATCAAATAAATCCCGGTTTAGATGGAAGTTATTTGCACGAATGATAGTTTTCCGGCACCTGTGCTGGCTTTTTACGCCGAGTTTGGCGTACAAACACCCAAGCGCGATCAGCTTTATACTATCCGTCAGGTAAAACGACACACAACGGGCGAGACTGGTGTATTATTGAATGAGATTCAAAATCCTGAAGTCCCCGTAAAACACCCTGTGATGGGCGAAGTCTGGTTTGAGCCAACGTTCAATATCAATCGATTTGCTACACTGATGGGTCAGCCCGTACGGCAGGAGCAACTCGAAGATGTGAATGCATAGCTCCGTATAAGGAATATAGAATGAGCCTGGCACCAAAACGCTGGGCTTTTTCGTTGTTTTCTTTGTTCATTCGATTCTTAGCCTGATCCGTTGTGGTAAAATACTCACTCGTATTGTTGATTGGTTTAATTACGGCAGCCTGCGGAAGTAGTTCATCCGATAATTATGTTCCTAAGCCCAAGGGATTCCCGCGTTTTGATTTACCCACACCCAGCTATACGCTTCTCGAACCGACTCACCCCTATCAGTTCGAGTACAACAAGATCGCCCGGATTTTGCCCGATACGTTTGCCCGATCGGAGCCCCACTGGATTTTCATCAATTACCCCGCTTATCACGCCAGCGTTCAGCTTACTTATAAGCCAATTCGGCACGACATCAACCGGCTGCGCGCTATACTCGACGATTCGTATAAACTGGCAACCCGCCATAACATCAAAGCGTCGGCCATCGAAGAGCGAAAAATCCGGCTCAAATCATCCGGTCTGGAAGCCAGTCTGATTGATCTCTCGGGTGAGGTGCCCAGCCAGGTACAGTTTATCACTACCGATTCGACCACGAATTTTTTGCGGGGAGCCCTGTATTTTAACACGGCGACCGAGAATGACTCTCTACAGCCTATTATTCAGTACATTCGTAAAGACATTTTACATTTACTCAACACGCTGAAATGGCGAAAACAGCCTTGATCTCATGAAAGCTTTTTTTACTCTTTTCGCTTGCCTGGTCTTATCGACCGCTTTGGCACAGACAAAAAAACCCGCGGTCAAAGCCCCGCCGAAACCCGATGCGACGGCAATCAAATCAGCCGGTCAGATCGTCTACGAACAAAATTGTCTGACCTGCCATCAGGCCAACGGGTCGGGCGTACCGAATCTAAACCCACCACTACGGAATACCGACTGGGTATTGGGCGATAAAACCCGGCTGATCAACGTTGTGCTGAAAGGATTGCAGGGGCATGAGGTCGAAGGCGACGCGTACGACAATGCCATGCCCGCTCACGATTTCCTGACGGACACCCAGATTGCAGACGTATTGACATACATCCGAAGCAACTTCGGAAACAAAGCGGACGCCATCACCGCCGATGAAGTAAAGACAACCCGGGCTACCAAATAAGCCCGAATTGCTCCAGCGAACCAGAGCGCTACTACGTCTGAATAATGCCTACCGAAAAGGGTTTGGTAATGGGCGCGTGATTGGCAGCCGCGATCCCTTCTGAGATGATCTGCCGGGTCTGGAGCGGATCAATGACGGCATCGACCCACAGCCGGGCCGCTGCGTAATAAGGCGAGAGCTGCGCGTTGTATTGCTCGGTAATTTTGTTTAGCTGGGCCTGTTCTTCTTCAGGGGTTAAGGGTTGTCCTTTAGCTTTCTGCGCTGCTACCTGAATCTGGAGCAACGTTTTTGCCGCGGAGGCTCCGCTCATGACAGCCATCTGAGCCGTTGGCCAGGCAAGCATCAGTCGCGGATCGTAGGCTTTTCCACACATGGCGTAATTACCGGCACCATACGAATTTCCGACCACAACGGTAAATTTAGGCACTACCGAGTTCGCCATCGCGCTCACCATTTTGGCGCCGTCTTTGATGATGCCGCCCTGTTCGGCCCGGCTACCGACCATAAAGCCCGACACATCCTGTAGAAATAGCAGTGGAATTCGTTTCTGGTTGCAATTCATGATGAATCGAGCCGCTTTGTCGGCCGCATCGCCATAAATGACCCCGCCCATCTGCATCTCGACGGGCTGGCCGGTTCTCCCTTTTGCCTTTACCACTTTTCGCTGATTGGCAACGATACCTACCGCCCAGCCGTCGATACGGGCATATCCGCAGATCAGCGACTGCCCATAACCGGGTTTATAAGCATCGAAATTCGAGTTATCCACAAGTCGGCTTATGATTTCATTCATATCATAAGGCTTCACCCGGTCAAGTGGGAGGATCTGGTAGATATCTGCCGGATCTTTTGTCGGCGGCTGTGGAACCACGCGATCGAAACCAGCCCGTTCGGACTGACCGGTTTTATCAAAAATGCGCTTTATTGCATCCAGGCAGCTTTTATCGTCTGGGTATTTATTATCGACAACTCCCGAAATATCGGTCTGGGTAGTGGCTCCGCCGAGAGTTTCAGCATCTACGTCTTCGCCGATCGAGGCTTTGACCAGATAAGGTCCAGCCAGAAAAATAGATCCCGTACCTTCTACGATCAGCGCTTCGTCCGACATGATGGGCAAATAAGCGCCACCCGCCACACAGCTTCCCATAATGGCAGCCACCTGCAAAATACCCATTGCCGAGAGTTGCGCATTGTTACGAAACGTACGCCCGAAGTGATCTTTGTCGGCAAAAACCTCATCCTGTAAGGGTAAATAAACGCCTGCGCTATCGACCAGATAAATGATCGGGAGACGATTTTCCATGGCGATTTCCTGCGCCCGAAGATTTTTCTTCGCAGTAATAGGAAACCAGGCCCCTGCTTTCACCGTGGCATCGTTTGCGACAATCACACACTGGCGTCCCGACACGTACCCGATGCCAACGACCACTCCGCCCGCCGGGCAACCGCCGTGTTCAGCATACATACCCTCTCCTGCAAACAAACCGATTTCTACAAAAGGTTTGCCGGCATCGGTCAGATAATCAATGCGTTCGCGGGCACTGAGTTTGCCTTTACGGTGCTGATCGTCGATTCTTTTTTGGCCGCCCCCCATCTTGGTCAGGCCGGCACGTTGCGTTAGTTCGTCGAGGTAAGCTTGCATGAGAACACAATAGAGCCCATATAGTATTGTCTGGTAAACCGCCAATGGCAGCACGCTGAGGCTATCCTGTTCTGACGAGTTGCTTTATCGAAGGTTCACTGTATCGAAAAATAACCGCTTCGAACCGACCTTATTTCTGGGTCGAATCAGCTGCTGGTGTCACCGTCGTTATGGTTGTACTGGCGGGCAGCGTTGCCGACGCGGTTTTGTCTTTCCGGCCGAAAAGTGAGAAATGGACATACCGTTTGGGATTTTCGCGCAGGTCGGTCAGTAGTTTTTCCAGGCTGGATGCCGTTTTATTGACGTTGCTATACAGGGCTTCATCGGAGGTTAACTTACCCAGCGATCCCTGCCCTTTATTGATGCCGGCCAGTATGGTCTGTAGGTTATCGACGGTTTTATTGACACTCGCCAGGGTTTGTTTCAGCTGAAGCCCCTGAAGCGAATCGGCAAAGGTATCGGCTTTGGCCAGAATGGGTTTTAGCTGTTTTTCCGTTTCGACCAGTGACGAAGCTAATCGGTTCACGTTGGCCAGCGTAGCCTGTAAGGCCGCCCGGTTTTCGGAAACCGTCAGGCCCAGCGTACCGACAACACCATTGGCGCTGCTCAGGGTTTTATTCAGGATCACCCCCGTCTGGTCGAACTGCGATACGACCTTGTTGAGCTGATAGGTCAGCGAATCGACGTTATTCAGCACCGGCAGGGTTTTTTCCCGGATCAGCGCTGACAGGCCCGACTCCTTGGCTGAAACAAGCATACCGCCGTCTTCAAGAATGGGGTTACGGGGGTTCATGTTCAGTTGAATCATTTTCCCACCCAGCAGCCCATCGTCGGCCAGAAACGCCTTCGCACCCTGGGTCACCCGAATATCTTTATTGACCTCCAGGGTTACCAGAAGTTTATTGTTCTGATCCTGTAGGATCTCGATACTTCTAACCCGGCCAACCGACAGCCCGTTGATCCGGACGGGGTTCGACGCAGTCAATCCGTCGATATTGTCGTAAATAACCTGGTATTTATTCGATGAAGAAAAGAAATCAGCACCCTTTAGAAACCGAAATCCAAAGTAGAACATCATCAGCGAAATCACCGCGAGTAAGCCTACTTTTATTTCCTGTGACATTTTCATGCGTGTGTGAAGGTGAACAGAATAGCCCATCAGGGCCTGCCAACCGATTTGGTTGTAGGTATAACCAACTTTAAGATCGGTTTGTCCCAAAAAGTGGTGAATTTACTGGCAAGGAATCTTACCTAACCGAGTCTGCACCGGTCCTGATAGACCTATTGTTCGCCTTCGATTTCCTGCTTATAGCGGGCAAACGCTTTGTAAATAGCCTCTGAAATAGCTTCCTGCCCTTCATCGGACCGCAGAAAGTTTTCTTCCGCCGGATTGGTCAGATAGCCGCTTTCAATCAGCACGCTAGGCATCGTTGCTTTCCAGAGTACAATAAAACCAGCCTGTTTGACGCCATTGCTTTTACGGTCGGCGTTGTGCCGGAAGCTTTTCTCGATTTTCTCGGCAAAATTAATGCTACTGCCCATAAACGCATGCTGATAATTGGCCAGCATAATCGTTGCCAGGGGCGAGTTCGGATCGAAACCTTTGTAGGTCTGCTGGTAATTTTTTTCCTGCAGAATAACGGCGTTTTCACGGCGAGCCACGTCAAGATTCCGCTCGGTTTTGTGCAGCCCCAACGTATACGTTTCTGTACCGTACACGCGGCTGCTCGACGGGCTGGCATTGCAGTGAATCGAAATGAACAGATCGGCCCGGTTGCGGTTGGCAATGGCTCCGCGTTCGTACAGGTCCACAAAATGATCGGACGAACGGGTGTAAATTACCCGGACGTTCGGATGATTCTTCTTAATTTTCCGCCCCAGTTGTAAAATCAGGTCCAGGTTGATATCTTTCTCTTTGACATAACGCCCATGCGTACCCGGATCCTTCCCCCCGTGGCCCGCGTCGAGCACGATGGTACGAACCTGATTGGGAGCCGTCAGCGTAGCGGGAGAAGCTTCCGTACGAACTGTATCCTGCGGAGGATCAGGCAGGAAGTCACCGGTGGTCGTCAAGGCCAGCAAAGGAATAGTGGCCAGTACCAAAGTTGTCATTATTCCGGGAGCTGAAAGCGTCACGGGTTTAATAATTTTTAACAGCTGAAATCGTTTCAAAGCGATAGTAGAGATAACCGTTCGTGAATACCTTTGTAAGCCATAGACTTAACGGTCTTTGGGCAAATATAATTTTTTTAATAGTCCTAACGAAACGTCACTTTATTTTGCGGCCCTCGCGTATACGACCATCATGGATAAAGACGACGTTCGGTCTTGTCTGCTTACTCTGGACGTTCTGCGCGCTGGGGCAAAGTACCAATACACCCCAGCAGCCGCCTAAGGGAGGATTACCACCTGCTTCGGTTCCTGCTCAGCGCGTACCCGACTCCCCCGCTAAGACGAGCCTGGCCGATACGACCAGGCCAGCCAGTGCATCTGCCCCCACGGATACTGTTCGGCCTAAGCCTACTCCGGCTACCAGACCTAATTCACAAACAAGTCCGGCAGGTGTTCCGCAGCAGGAAAGCGAACTTGAACGCGAGTTGAACCAGAAATATTCGGCACCCAATAAATTAGGTCCTGAGCCGTCCAGGGCCACGAAGACGCCCCCCGCCAAACAACCGACTCGTGTGGCGGCACCAGGACGCACCGGAACCGCCCGACCCGACTCAGCGAAAACACAGCCGCCCGCCCGCGTAGCCGCCAAACCCAAACGGGATACCCTCCGGACCGACTCGGTAAAAACCAACGCCATTGCCCCGCTGCAGCCCAAGCGAATTCAGTCTACCCCAGCGAAGCCCATCGAGGTAACTCCCGGAATCGTCTCGCCCAACCTCGTCCGTCCTCAATCCTTAACGACGATCGGTGCGGATTCATTACGCATAGCCGCCCGTGATTCGGCTAAAGCAGATTCGACGCAGAATGCCGATGCGTTCAAAACGACGGTTAAATACGAAGCGAGGGACTCCACGATCTACGCAGCCGACGGACGTACGGTCGAGCTATTTGGGGAAGCCAGCGTTATTTACGGCGATATTTCCCTGAAAGCCGATTATATCCGGCTGAATTACCTAACGAATGAGGTTTATGCCAAAGGACGCTACGATTCGACCGCCAAAAAATGGATTGGCCGGCCGGTGTTTCAGGATGGCGAAGGCAAGTACGATACGAAAGAGATCCGGTATAATTTCAAATCCAGAAAAGGACGGATTCAGGGTGTGATTACCCAACAGGGCGAAGGTAATATTCGGGGGACGACCGTCAAGAAAGATGCCGAAGACAATATGTATATCGGCAAAGCGATCTATACGACCTGTAATCTGGCGACCCCACACTTCCACATCAACGCCAGTAAGCTGAAAGTCATTCATAACAAGCAGGTTGTAGCGGGCCCGTTTAACCTGGTGATCAACCAGATACCGTTACCGATTGGTTTGCCCTTCGGGTTTTTCCCTTTTCCGAAACGAAAAGAAATCGGCGTTTCGGGGATTATTGTGCCACAATACGGCGAAGAGCCCAACGGGCGCGGGTTCTACCTGCGCGACGGGGGCTACTATTGGGCCGTGAGCGAGAATCTGGGATTGCAGTTTAAAGGACAGATTTATTCGCGGGGTAGCTGGGGGCTCGGATTATCTTCGGCTTATAATAAGCGCTATCGCTACAGTGGAAGCTTTAATCTGCAGTTTAACCGCAACCGCTCCGGCGACCTCGTCGATACAACTCAATCGCCCCGTAACGATTTCCAGATTAGCTGGTCGCACTCACCCGTACCGCGCGGACGGGGCAGCTTCTCGGCCAACGTCAACGTCAGCAGCAACAGTTATAACCAGTTCAACTCTTACAGCACCCAGTCGTATATTTCGAACGTTGCCGGTTCTTCCGTACAGTACAGCCGCACTTTCGGCCAGTATGTTCGGGCGGGAGCCAATTTTCGGGTAAATCAGCAGTTTGGTCAGGTCAACCAGCGAACGGGCGTTCGTGAGAATGGCAAAACAGATGTATCGTCCGATTTCAACTTCGGGGTCAACCAGATTTCGCCCTTTGCGCTCAAAGGAGGCACCGGCCGCTGGTATGAGAGCTTCCGGGTCGGGTTAGACGTGAGCGGTTCGTTTTCCGTCAACAACACCATCCGCCGTCAGGTAGACACCACCGGGCTTGGTTTCCCGGTGATCACCAACCTAACAACGATCAGCAGTCTTGAGCGGATTCAGGACAGCATCACGCGGGCCAACAACGCCCGGCTGGGCATCGTTACGGCTGACCCCAATCTGATTGCCTTCAACTTTGCCAATGCCGCCCAGATCCTGAAAAACCGCGTCGTACAGGCTCGGTACAGCATCCCCATTTCGCTGCCCAACATCAAGCTTCTACGGTACATCAACCTGACTCCGGGATTTTCGTTACAGGGGAATATTTTTACCAGGAAGCTGAATTACACCTACGTGGAAAGCAGTGATGCAGTTCGTATCGACACTGCCCGGGGGTTCTTCCCTTCCTATAATTTCTCGGTTAACGCCAGCATGAATACGCGCTTCTACGGTACCTATTTTATCCGGGGTAAGCGCATCGAAGCCATACGCCACACAGTAGCTCCATCTATCTCGTTCAGTTACGTACCCGATTTCACGAATCCGTCTTTCGGGCAGTTCCAGATTCTGGACGCCAGGGGTAGCTTAGCCAATCTGCCCCTGTATCGTCGGACGCTGTCGGTGTTCCGGGGTATTGACGGAAACACCAGCAACGCATCGAGCACACAGTCTGCTTTCGTTTCGTTCGGGATTGTCAACCAGTTGGAGATGAAGGTTCGGACCCGGAGCGATTCGGCGGGCCAGGATTTTAAGAAAATTCCGATTTTTGACAACCTGAGCCTTACCGGCAGCTACAATTTCCTGGCGCCCGATTACAAGCTGTCACCGATCGCAGTTAGTGCCAACACGCAGATTTTCAAGAACATCAGCTTCAATTTCTCGTCTACATTCGATCCATACGCCTACCGGGCTTACGGCGGAACACCCCAGTACTATTTTTCGGAAACGTCCTCAACCGTAACTCCGCTTGCCTTTTCGCCATCGCTTCAGGGATTGCGGGCCGATCAGCCGTATGTCAACCAGCAGTTCATTCGGGTACCCAATCTATACGCATTTCAGGCCGGTCAGGGGCTGCTTCGGATGACCAATTTACAGGCTTACCTAAGTGCGCGCTTCGCGCCTAAGCAGGCCGACAAAAAGAAAGTCAGTCCGAATGCCTCCGAAGCGACCATGAAGGCCATCAACAACAATCCAGAGTTGTACGTCGACTTCAACGTCCCCTGGTCGATGAACGTCAGCTATACTTTTGGGCTGACCAAGCTGACGCCGGAGCTTTCGCAGGTCGTTCAGGCGTTGACTTTAACGGGCGATCTGAGTCTAACCCCCAAATGGAAGATCACCATCAGTACGGGTTATGATTTCCAGTACCAGAGCCCAACGTTAACCACCATCGGTATCAACCGGGATTTACACTGCTGGGAAATGGCCTTCAACTGGACGCCCTACTCCGGAAATAACATTCGGGCGGGTAACTACTCGTTCGATTTGCGCGCCCGATCGTCTATTTTGCAGGAACTTAAGCTGAGTCGACGTCGGAGCTTCTACGACAACGGTGGGTTTTATGGGCGGTAAGGATTCAGGCAACTCAAAAAGTAGTAACTTGCCAATACGATACTTAATGGAACTTCCTATGAGTGAACGTGATAAACAACGCCTTGACGAGCTGGAACTTAAAACCGCCTACCTACTGGCCCGGCAAGACGAACAGGATGCCCGCATGAATCAGTTAATTGCCCGGCTGGTTTACCTGGAAGCCCGGCAGTACCGCATCCTGAAAAAGCTCGGTATCGAACCCGAAAATCTGGACACACCACAAACGGCTCAGGATGATGCGCAGGCTATCAATCTGACGGCCATTCCGGTACAGCGCTTAAATTAACACTGGTAAAGCGCGTCTACAGCAAGGCGGCTATAGACCAACTGGACCGAGTTGTTCGTTAAGGTCACGTATGAAATTTGTTTCTTCACGTACGCTTTTTATTCTGGCGGCTCTGGTAGCCGTCAACCTGTTGTCAGCGTTCGTTTTTTTCCGGCTCGATCTGACCCAGGAAAAGCGCTATACCCTCTCGAACGCAACTCAAGTCCTGCTGGCTGACCTGCCGGATGACCTCCATGTCGATGTTTATCTGACGGGTGACCTTCCACCCGCTTTCAAACGGCTCGAAAATGCGGTTCGCGAAACCTTGGATGAATTTCAGGCACGTGCTGGCAAAACCGTAACTTACCGGTTCATCGATCCGGCCGCCATTACCAGCGTCGACGAAAAAAATAAACTGATTGAAACCTTACAGCAGCGTGGCTTATTCCCCACGAATCTGTTTGCCAGCGAAGGCGGTAAACGGACCGAAAAGCTGATTTTCCCGGGTGCTATTGTTTCCTACAAAGGCAAGGAAACCCCCGTTTTGTTGCTGAAAGGCAATAAAACGGCATCGAAAGAGGAGCAGTTGAATCAATCGTACGAGGGAGTCGAGTTTCAGCTGGCGTCGGCTATTCGAAAACTCACTCAGACCGCCGAAAACCGCCGTCGGGTGGGGTTGCTTTACAGCCATACGCAGGTCCCGCCTTCCCGCTTTGCTGATTTGCTGGCTTCGGTTCAGGAAAACTATGATTTGTTTTTTATCGACATGACCAAGCCAGGCCCTGTCACCGGACTGGACCTGATGCTGGTGCCTAAACCCGACAGGCCTTTTTCGGAAGACGAGTTGTTCAAAATCGACCAATACGTAGTCAATGGCGGACGAGCATTATTTTTGGTCGATGGTCAGCGGGTCGACAGCGTCAATAACGAGGGGACGTATGCTCAGCCACTCAGCCTGAACCTGGATGATTTGTTTTTTCGCTGGGGAGTGCGCGTCAATCGTGATGTAGTCAAGGATTATTATTGTGCGCCGATTCCGCTGAACGTAGGCAACCTGGGCGATAAACCTAACATTCAGTTACTTCCCTGGCGGTTCTATCCCTTATTGAATAATTTCGGAACCTCGGGTAACCCTATCGTCCGGAACCTCGATGCGGTACTTGGCCGGTTCGTTAGTACACTCGATACGGTACAGGCAATCGGTATTCGTAAAACCCCTTTGCTGCTTACTTCGCCATACACGAAGATTCTGAAAGCGCCTGCTTTGATTTCTTATAATGAAGCTCGCCAACAACCCGATCCGCAAACATATAATGGCGGTGTGCATCTCATCGGTTGCCTCCTCGAAGGAAAGTTTAAATCTATGTTTGCTAACCGGATTTTACCCGGCGATCCGCGGGCGGCTGGCTTCAAAAGTGAAGGAACGGCTTCCAGCGTATTGGTCTGCTCAGATGGTGATCTGATTGTGAACGACGTCGACTACAAACGGAATATGCCTTATCCACTTGGCTATGACCGGTTTACGCGCAACACGTTTGCCAATAAAGATTTTGCACTCAACGCCATCGACTTTCTGATCGATCCAAATGGGGTTATTGCCGCCCGCACCCGATCTGTTACGCTACGCCCGCTGGATAAAATTCGGGTAGATGCCAGCCGTACTACCTGGCAATTACTCAACCTGCTCGGACCACTGGCCCTGATCGGCTTGATTGGTGGAGTGTGGCAAGTGGCCAGACGTCGGCGATACAGCCAGTAAGGCTACTGCGTCGAAAACTTCGTCAACCACTGCGCAACGGTAGCACTGGATAGGTTGAACAGCAGGTTCGGAAACAGCCCTAGTAGCAACGTCATCAGCCCCAACGGGATTAACAGAATTTTTTCCCGAGCAGTAAGGTCCGCAAGCACCGACGAGGTACCGGCCTGCGCTTCAAAAGGTCGTATCCAGGTGGGCCCGAAAAACATTCGCTGGAGTGTCCAGAGGAAATAAGCAGCCGCCAGTAGAATACCCGTTGTGGCCAAGGCTGTTAACCAGCCCGGTAACCACGGCGACTGAAAGCTTCCCATCAGCGTGAACAATTCGCCGACGAATCCCGAAAAGCCCGGTAAGCCCAGCGAAGCGAAAAAGGCAACGACCGTCAGGGTGGTATACTGCGGCATCGGTTGCATGAGTCCCCGATACGAGTCGATTCGCCGATCGTGCGTGCGGTCATAAAGTACGCCAGCTATCAGAAAGAGCATGGCCGATAAGATACCATGGCTAACCATCTGATAAACCGCACCGTTGATCCCTTCGGCTGTCAACGATGAAATTCCCAGCAGCACGAAGCCCATGTGTGAAACCGACGAATACGCAATCATTTTCTTGACGTCCATTTGCGCCAGGGCATTCAAGCCCCCGTACACAATCGACAACGTGCCTAAAAAACCAAGCGTGGGGGCGTATTCGGTGACGCCGTCCGGAAAGAAGCTCCAGACAATCCGCAGAAATCCATAACCACCGATTTTAAGCAGCACCCCTGCCAGTACGACAGACACCGGCGTGGGCGCTTCTACGTGCGCATCGGGCAGCCAGGTGTGCAGAGGGACGATCGGTAGTTTGATGGCAAACCCGATAAATACGGCCCAGAACGCCAGCATTCGAACGGGTATACCTACGACAACAGGATTAGTGGCGGTATTCAGCAAAGCATTCGGCAAATAGTTGGCACCATCGGCCAGGTAACGCATATCGAACGTATGGACGACCTGCGCCGGATTTAGTTGCCCATGCTGGAGGTAAGTTTGAATTCCCCGAATCACCTCTCCCGTGACCACCGCTGGGTCGGTCAGTATCCCGGCCGCTACGGCGGTACCAACGGGGTCCATGACAGACAGATAAAGGCCAATCATCACGAGCAGAATCAGCAGCGACCCCAGTAAGGTATAAAGAAAAAACTTGATCGACGCATACTCCCTACGCGGACCACCCCAGAGACCGATCAGGAAATACATCGGCAGGAGCATAAACTCGAAAAATAAAAAAAACAGGAAAAAATCGAGGGCTACGAAGCAGCCCATGATCGTACCGGTCAACAGCAGATAAAGCGAATAATAGGCTTTGAGCCGATGAGTGACCGACCAGGACGACACAACCCCGATCAGCATAACCACCGCCGACAGGATTACAAGGGGTAAGCTGATTCCATCGACGCCCAGCAAATATTGAATCGACGCAATGCCCAAATTCCCTAAGGGCAGGGTAATCCAGTCCGCCTGTTCGAGCAGTTGGTAATCGGCCAGGGTTTTATCAAAGTGGCCATAGGCCAATACCGCCAGCCCCACTTCAAGGATGGTTACGACGAGGGCAATCCATCGAAACTGCGCACTGAGGTTCTCTGGCAACAGCGCCACCAGGAGTGAACCCATCAACGGCAGAAAAATAAGTAACGAAAGAATCATAGTTGTTTCCGACAGTTGTGGCTGCCATAAACCTTATAGTAACCACCAAAGCATCAGCAGCAACGCAACCACGGCGGCTGTAATGTACGACTGAACCAGCCCGTTCTGAACCGAGCGGGCAACCCGCCCCAGGCGCCCCACGAGCCAGGCGGCTCCGTTTACGACACCGTCGACCCCGAACCGATCGATGCCGTTGGCCAGATAAGCCAGTACAACCGTCGAGACGCCCGCACCATTTACGGCGCCATCAATTATCCGCTGATCGGTACGGTTCAGTAAAGTCGCCAGTTTACGACTCGGGTTGATAACCAGATGCCGATAGAACGTATCTAAAAATCCGTATTCCTGCGAAAGTCGAACGTAACTGCGTTCGCCATGCGGTTCCGGCATTCGAAAGCCCATCCCCCCTCCGATAAGAACCAGCCCGATCGATAAAGGTATCAACCACCAAAAGCCACTGTCTTCGTTGGCTGGCAGTAGTGAAAAGAACCAGCTCTCATGCGCTGAGACTGGATTTAGAGAAAACCAGAACCAGCCCGACAACACAGTCAGCATTAGAACAGGTCCGCGCATCAGCCAATCCGGTTCATGCACCTGCTCCAGCGGAATTATTTCGCTTTGGTACGCGCCAAAGAAAACCATTCGCCATTGCCGGGCCATATAAAAAGCGGTCAGCGCAGACGATAGCAGCAGCAACCCAGGAATAAGATACGCGAAACCATCATGCTGATCGGCAGCCCAGGAGAACACCCCGCCCAGAATAGCCTCCTTGGACAAAAATCCAGAGAAAAGTGGAACGCCTGCCAAAGCGGCTGCGCAAAATGTGTAACTCAAGAAGGTGGTAGGCAACGATTTTCTCAGGCCGCCCATCTGACGCATGTCCTGCGTATGAACTGCATGAATGACAGAGCCCGCGCTTAGGAACAGGCCTGCTTTGAAGAAGGCATGCGTCAACAGATGAAACATCGCTCCGCTCACGTAGCCAGTTCCCATACCCGCTACCATCAGCCCTAGCTGGGAAACGGTAGAGAAAGCAAGCACCTTTTTGATATCCTGCTGAAAAACTGCCGAATAGCCGCCCCAAAGGGTCGTTATCGTACCCACCAGCGTAATCACCACCCGGGCATCGGGGGATAGCAACGGCTGGATTCGGGCCAGCAGGAAAATACCGGCGGCAACCATCGTGGCCGCATGCAGCAGCGCCGATACGGGCGTTGGACCTTCCATAGCATCGGGAAGCCAGGTCAGTAACGGAAACTGAGCGGACTTACCGACACAGCCCATAAATAGGCAGAGCCCAAGAAGCATCGGCGGGCTAATGACTGAGGTCGTCGTCAAGGCGTCGAACTCGAGCGTATCGAAGTAATAATAGGTCATGAAAATCCCGATCAGGAAGCCCATATCCCCTACCCGATTCATCAGAAAGGCTTTCAGAGCCGCCTGATTGGCCGAAGGCCGATCGGCGTAAAAACCGATGAGCAGGTAAGACGCCAGTCCTACCAGTTCCCAGAATGCGTAGAGTAGAAGGAGGTTTCCCGCCAGAACGATACCCAGCATGGCCCCAACAAACAGCTGGAGGTAAGCAAAATAGCGGCTTAGCTTCGGTTCGTCGTGGAGGTAAGACAGCGAGTATACCTGAACAAGTAACGCAACAAAATGAACCAGAACGAGCATCAGGGCACTGAGCCGGTCGAACTGAAAGCTAATGCCAAACGAACTGTTTGTCAGATTTACCCAATCAGATCGCAGGAATAGCGGCCGATCGGGAACGTTCATGGCCAGTATTACGGACAAGATCAGCCCTATGCCCGTCAGGACTATTGCCAGCGCACCTGCCCTTCGTCGGTGGCTGGCCGCCGAGGCCAAAAACCCGGCAAACGGTAACCCCAGCAAGATGGTGAGCAGCGTGGAAAAGACCGGGGGATCGTGGATGGGCATTTAGAATCGATCTGAATTGGCCGCAAATATCCCGATTCTACCGTACGGAAACAAACAGCTTTTACCCCCTTTTTAGCCAGCCCGTTATGCTGAGTCGTTCGCGGGTAGCGGGCAGCACTTCGTGTTCCAGCCGACCGCTCTCAAAACACACTAACCGACCAGCCATTGGCAGGATCGTAACCTGCTGTTCCGACTGCCCATCGGACGACGGCAAATAAAGGGCGAGCTGACCACCATCGGCCTCCTGCCAACCGGCGTTGAGGTAGTAGATTACTGAAAGCTTCCGCCGTGAATCGCTTCGAAACTGATCCAGATGACGCTTATAAAAGGTGCCGACAGGATAAACGGCATAGTGGAACTCGTGTTCCCGCAAACCGAGGTAGCAAGTTTCGTTGAGGTAGTCGACAAAAGCGTCGATCCGGTGCAGGAAAGCTGCTTCATCGGACGTTGCCGTATCGGCATTCAGCCATAAAATTTCATCACCCCGTATGGTATTCTCGACCGTTACCTGCTGATTTCCTATACCAGCCGACCGAAACTGACCGGCTTGCCGACGATTGCGCAGGTGGCTGGTGAGTGCCTCTACTTCGGCGGAGGTCAGAAACTGATCAGCTACGCCATATCCGTCCGTCAGTATTCCATCGATAATTGGCTCAAACAGAGAGGCAAGCGATAATCCGTTCACTTCATTACTCATATAAAACCGGCGAGTTTTCATGGCTGCGGCCAACCGTCCGCGTTACGTTACTGTTTCAAGTCATTCAATTCGTCTAGCTGCGCTGTTCGGAAATGTCGGTATACCTGTAGCACAATGGCCAGGGCAATGGCAGACTCGGCAGCTGCAACTACCATTACAAATAAGGCCAGCATTTGCCCCTGCAATCGATCCGGATCGTATTGACTAAATGCAACCAGATTCAGGTTAACGGCGTTAAGCATCAATTCGATTCCCATCAGAACCACAATGACGTGTCGTTTTAACAGGACGACCGCCAGCCCGATACTGAAAAGTGCCGCTCCGACAACTAAAAACAAGTGACTATCGACGGGCTGCATGTTGGAACGGTTTACGGTAAGAAGCGGCTAGGTAGGCCGATCCGACCAAAGCGGCTAATAGGAGAATCCCCGCGATTTCGAAGGGCACAACGTACTCGGTCATTAGTTGCATCCCAATTGTTTTTATAGTACTCTGCCAGCCGATCGGTTGATCCAGCAACGCATAATTGGCCCGGATCAGCAACGAAAACAGAGCAGCAAAAAAGCCCCCAGCTACTAGCAGAGCTATCAGCCAGCCCGCCCGCGGGCCTGTTCGATTCAATGACGGAACACGATTCGGCTGCTGACTACCAGTATTCGTAGGCGGCTCGGCATTATGAGTGAGCATAACCCCGAAAATAACCAGCACCAGCACTCCACCAATGTAGATCATAATCTGGGCAACAGCCAGAAAATCGGCACTGGCCAGCACAAACAAACCCGCCACACCCAGCAGTGTCAGTAGCAGAAAGAAGGCTGCATATAGAACATTGCGGGTAAGCAGCACGGCCAGCGCCCCAATCAGTGTTAGGGCCGAAAAAGCATAAAAAGCAAGTTGAAGCACGAATGAATTAGTCTATGAACTGGCTGATGTACCGTCGTCTGATTTTGGTTTCGGCTTCATCGTGGGCCGAAAAGCCGGTTTGGGTTTGGGCAGCTCCACGGGCAGATCGTCTGTGTTTTCTTCAGTATTTTCTACTGTCGGAACCAGGCTTTCCGGCTCGGATGGCGCTACTTTCGGTTTCATAGTCGGCCGAAAAGCCGGTTTGGGTTTGGGTGGCTCCGGTACCTCAGCTTCAGGTTGAGCTATTGGCTCTGTTTCAGCTGGTTTGACTGGTTTCATGGTCGGCCGAAAACCCGCTGGCTTTGGCACCGGCGATTCTGCCGGGTTCGGTAACTCAGGGCCAGATTCTTCTGCTTTTGTCGCCGATGGCTTCATCGTCGGCTTAAATCCGGCTGGTTTAGCTTTGGGCGCATCAGCTTCTGAACGCTCGTTTGTTTCCTTGAGCGCCGGCTTCATCGTGGGCCGGAAGCCTGGTGGCCTGGCGTCTGGTTCCGGTGATTCAGAACCAGCGTCGGTTGAGGTACGTTTACCTGACTCATCAACGGCAGGTTTAGGTGAACCAGGTTTCATCGTGGGCCGGAAACCGGCTGGTTTGGCCGTGGGTTTAACTGCTTCTACCGGTTCTGATGCCTGCGCTGGCTTGGTTGATTGCCCTTCGGTAGGGATGTCGGTCGGTGGGGTGGCCGGTTTCTCCGCTGGCTGGAAGACCGGATGTTTTTTCATTTCCAGTCCTCCCTGCGCAATATGCTGCATTTCCTCGGGGGTGGCATCCGTGAGCGGATGCTCAATCGAAGAGCCTTCCGAATTGGCCGGTTCAGCAGGTGGTGTTTTCGCCACGGGTTTGGCCGTCGGCCTGAAAACCGGTTTGGCTACTGGGTCGCTGGAGGGTTGAGCAGCCGACTTAGCCGCCAGTTGAGCCGCTCTGGCCGCTTCTTTTTCCAGCAAAAACTGCTCATACAACGTCCGTTTCTCATCGGCCTGCTCCGGTGACAGATTCGAAAAATTATAAGTCAATTTTCCCAGTTCGAACTCACTGTAATCGAACTTTTTATCCATGGTCAGGCACTCCGTGGGGCAGACTACCGTGCACAGGCCGCAGTAGCAGCACTTGGCCATGTCGATATCGAATTTGGCGGCATACAACCGTATCGGCGATCCATCCGAAGCCCGGCCTACCTCTTCCGTTGCTTTAATGGCGTCGATCGTGATACAGTCGACCGGGCACACTTTAGCACACTTGTCGCAAACGATACAATCTTCGATCTCATTCCGAAGCCGATACCGGCCATTATCGGGTATGGGCAACTGCTCATGCGGATATTGGAGTGTAACCAGCCCGTTTTGTACATCAAAATAATTTGCGCTCGCGATGCCCTGGGGCGTCCGGCGCCGGGTAGCATTCCGAAGGTGCCGAAAGGTCAGACTCAGACCTTTCAGTGTGGTTCGGATACCTGTTTGTATATCCTGAAAATACGACATTTCTAACCAGTGAACGAGCAATAATGAAGGAAAGAGACGACGACGTTCGCTTTTTCCTGACCGGATCATTAAAGTTGAGGAAAGCGATCGGGCTCGGCTTCGCTCATGAGTCCGTAAACGATCTCTATAACGTCATCAACGTTAGGCTTCGAAAAATAATCCCCGTCCGAGCCATAGGGTGGCCGGTGCGGTTTAGCGGATAACGTACGCGGTGGCGAATCCAGATAGCGATAAGCGTTTTGTCCTTCGACTACCTGCTGCATCATGTAGGCCGACGCTCCGCCCGGTACGTCTTCATCGGCAAAAATTACCCGGTTCGTTTTTTTGATCGATTCGACGATATGGTGATGAACATCGAATGGCAGCAGCGTCTGAACGTCTATTACTTCCGTCTGAACACCCATTTGTGCCAATTGGCTGGCGGCTTCCAGCACAATCCGGCACATCGACCCATAAGTCACGACCGTTACATCCGATCCAGAGCGTAACGTTTCCGGTATGCCCAGCGGAACGCAGAATTCCGTCAGGTTGTCGGGCAATACTTCCTTCAGGCGGTAGCCATTCAGTGATTCGATGAGCAAGGCCGGATCATCGCCTTTGATGAGCGTATTGTAGAAACCGGCGGCCTGGGTCATGTTTCGCGGCACCAGTATATGCAGCCCGCGCAGGCTTCCGAGCATAGCGCCGAGTGGAGAGCCCGAGTGCCAGATTCCTTCCAGCCGGTGTCCGCGCGTCCGAATGATCAGGGGTGCTTTCTGCCCGCCTTTGGTCCGATACAGCAGCGTCGCCAGGTCGTCGGTCAGCGTAGCTAGCGTGTAGTAAACATAATCGAAATACTGAATTTCGACAATCGGGCGCAGGCCACGCATCGCCAGACCAATGCCCTGCCCGATGATGGTTGTTTCGCGAATGCCCGTATCGGTAATCCGGATTTCGCCATATTTTTCCTGTAAACCCGCAAACCCCTGATTGACGTCGCCAATCTTCCCCACATCTTCACCCAACGCTACGACACGTGGATCGCGGGCAAACAGGCTATCAAAATACCGCTGAAGTAACTGGTAACCGTCCAGTAACGGGCTCTCGTCCGTAACCTGAGCCGGCACTGCTTCGACCAGCATAGGCGATTCGGGCGATTCGCTGTACAGATGGGAATTAAACCGCTCTTCGTTTTCGGCTTCCGTACGCTTCAGCCAGGCCTGCAATCGCTGGCGGCCAGCACCTGTGTCGGCCCGAAGAATCCGCAAGGCCTTGCGTACCGTCGATACGATATCCCGACGCAAGGGGCTCACGGTTTTTCGCAATTCTTCCCGGATCGCCATTAGCTCTGCCGATCTGGGCTGATGGCGGGCAGCCTGCTGAAGCAAATCAAGCGCTTCGGCAAAATCACCTTTTATAGACTCCTGAAAAGCATTCCAGGCCGCCATACGCGATTTTTTGGCTATTTCTTTAGCGGCCGCTTCGATGTTTTCCAGCTCTTCGTTGGTGGCGTATCCGTTTTCCAGAATCCATTGGCGGAAAATCCGATTGCAGTCATGTTCGGCTTCCCAATCCAGTCGCTCCCGCGATTTATACCGTTCATGCGAGCCGGAGGTCGAATGGCCTTGCGGCTGGGTAAGCTCCTGCACGTGCACTAACACGGGAACGTGTTCGGTTCGGCAGATGTAGGCTGCCTGCTGGTAGGTTTCGAGCAGGGCTACGTAGTCCCATCCTTTGACCACGAATATCTCCAGTCCTTTGTCATCGGCATCCCGCTGAAAGCCCGCCATGGCCTTAGAGATGCTCCCTTTTACGGTTTGATACTCGACCGGCACAGATATACCATAGCCATCGTCCCAGACGGACATTAGCAGAGGCACCTGCAACACCCCGGCAGCATTCATCGTCTCCCAGAACATGCCCTGCGAAGTCGACGCATCTCCGATTGTGGCGAATACGATTTCATTCCCGTTATGAGAAAAACCGGTCATTCCGCTTAATTCAGGATTGTTTCGAAACAAGCGGGACGCATAGGCCAACCCAATGGAGCGAGGAATCTGGCCAGCCGTGGGCGAAATATCGCAGACGGAATTATACAGCTCTGTCTGGTTACGCCATAACCCCTGCTCATCGAGCCAGCGGGTTGCATAATGACCGTTCATCGACCGACCACCCGTATTAGGGTCTGCCTTCAGGTCAGTATGGGCATATAATTGCGCAAAAAATTCCTGCCAGCTGAGTTCGCCCAGCGCGGCAACAAACGTCTGGTCGCGGTAATAGCCGGACCGAAAGTCGCCCTTACTGAACGCATGAGCGGCTGCCAGTTGCGCAACTTCTTTACCATCACCAAAAATGCCGAATTTAGCTCGTCCCCCCATCACATCACGCCGACCTAACAGACTGACCTGGCGGCTTTCGTAAGCCAATCGGTAATCTGATAGGATTTTTTCACGACTTAAAATATCAGTCGAGCGGAGTTGTTCGTTTGCTATCACAACAGAGCTACGGATTAAAATCGTCCAACATTCATTTTGTTGATGTGGTAGCTGGCATTGTCTTTATGGATTGCCAAGCGAAAGTAAAAGTAAGATAAAACACGGCAGCTTTCAAGAAAACGATTTTTTGAGTTTCTTTGTTGACTGGATAACAGCCCGCAAGTCTTTGGTAAACTAGTGGTTCTGATTATCTTTGGTAGGAGTTAGCATTTTAACAATCAAACCATAATTCAGTTTCGTCCGATGAAAAAGATTTTTTCACTATTCGTAGCTTTATTTGTGCTCGTTGCCGTTAGCTACGCCCAAAAAGGGGTTATGAAGTTTACCAAGGAAACGCACGATTTTGGCAAAGTTGAGCAAGGCAAACCTGTAACGCACGTATTTGAGTTCAAAAATACTGGCACTGATCCGATTGTTATCAATGATGCCCAGGCTTCCTGCGGCTGCACCAAACCAAGTTTTTCTCGCGAACCCGTTCTCCCAGGTAAGACTGGCAGCATTTCGGCAACGTACAATGCCGCGTCGATGGGCCAGTTTACCAAAACCGTTACGGTTACCAGCAATGCTGAAGCCGGTAACGTTGTACTGTATCTGAAGGGAGAAGTTGTAGCTCAGAAAGCAGCCGAAACGGCTGCCGCTCCGGCTGCACCTGCTGCAAAAGACAAGAAAAAAACTTCACGCTAATCTACTGAAGGGTTAATAGTGTGGTTAAAAAAGGCATCTGGTAGTGTACCGGATGCTTTTTTCATGCCCTTTTGTTTGCATCCTGTTTCCCGACCGACTAACAAGCCTGCCTTCCACTCTTCCGTTGTCGCTTCTTTTTGCCTCTATTATTCTGTAGTTTAGGATGCCTTCTGATTGGCCACCTATCGAATGACACCGCCCCATCGTCAGTAAACCAGCTTCACCGCCAGCTTATGCAAGCGGTACTGTCTACCACCTGTATGACAGTACATTACCACTTTATTATTCACTCTTTCGTGGCCGGTTCGTCGTTTTAGCAAACAGGCTACAAACGCTCCTAAACTATGTTTTTTCTCACTCTTGGCTTTCTGCTGATTATCATCGGCTTTGCCATCAATACCCCAGCGCTCACTTTTTCGCGCTACTCCAGGCCCCTTAAAGTAACCGGGTTGATCTTATGCGTTCTTGGTATATTCACAGCCAGCATTCGTCAGATCGATGCCGGACAAGTGGGAGTTATTTCCCTTTTCGGCAATGTTAGCGACCGGGCTTTAAGCGCCGGCCTGAATGTGGTCAATCCGTTAGCCAACGTTACCGAATTCGATATTAAAACTCAGAATTACACCATGTCGGCAAGCCATGATGAAGGCCAGAAAGCGGGTGATGATGCCATTCGGGTGCTGACAGCGGATGGTCTGGAAGTGGTCATCGATCTGACAGTTCTGTATCGGGTCGTGCCTGCAGATGCGCCTAAAATATACCGTGAAATCGGTCCTGACTACATGGACAAAATTGTTCGACCCATAACGCGCACCCGCATCCGGGACAATGCCGTTTATTACGATGCCGTTGCTTTGTACTCGACCCGTCGCGATGAGTTTCAGAATCGGATTTATAAAACCATCGAAGCTGACTTCAAGAAGCGGGGGCTGTTGCTCGAGCAACTGTTGATCCGCAATATCGACCTGCCTACCTCGGTTAAGAAAACCATCGAGTCGAAAATCAATGCTGAACAGGAAGCGCAAAAAATGCAGTTCGTGCTTCAGAAAGAACGACAGGAAGCGGAGCGTAAGCGTGTCGAAGCGCAGGGTATTGCCGATTACCAGAAAATTATTTCTACGGGCCTTGGCGATAAACAATTACAGTATGAACAAATCAAAGCGCAGCGTGAGCTGGCAGCTTCGCCCAATGCTAAAATTATCATTATGGGCAGCCGGGGTAATGTTCCGCTGATTCTAAATGACAAGTAGCGGGGTAGGTATTTCGTAAAAAAATCCGAAAACACCGCCTGTCAGCCAACAGTGGTTTGATGGGTGGTGTTTTTTGCATATCATTGCTTTATCCCTTGATTCGTCAATTCATGCAAACTACTACTTCTTCTGCGCAGGAGCCTGCCCTGGCCCAGCCTGCTCCCGTCCGGCGCTTGCTTTCACTCGATACCTTACGCGGCTTCGACATGTTCTGGATTATGGGGGGGGAAGAAATTTTCCATGTACTGGCTAAAACGACAGGTTGGGCATGGGCTATTTTTATGGCAGACCAGTTCACGCACGTTGAGTGGAACGGATTTCGGCCGTATGACTGCATCTTTCCTTTGTTTTTGTTTCTGGCGGGGGTTTCAACCCCTTATTCACTGGGCAGCCGGCTGGCTAAAGGAGACGACCGGGCCTTGTTGGCCAGAAAAGTTATCACACGCGGCTTAGTGCTGGTCCTGCTCGGTATCATTTATAACAATGGCCTTTTTGCCAAGCCCTTTGCCGACATGCGCTTTGGTAGTGTACTCGGGCGTATCGGTCTGGCCGGTATGTTTGCTCAGTTGATTTATTTGTATGTCCAGAATGAACGGGCGCGGTATGGTATTTTTGCCGGGATTCTTCTGCTTTACTGGGCTATGCTTATGTTGGTGCCCGTACCAGGTTTTGGAGCTGGAAATCTGACCCTGGAAGGTAGCCTGGTCGGGTATGTAGACCGCTTACTGCTACCGGGGCGACTCTATAAAGTGGTTCATGATCCGGAAGGCCTGCTCTCAACCTTCCCCGCTATTGGCACAGGCTTACTGGGAGTTTTTGCCGGAACGGTTTTACGTCAGCATGGCGTGCGCGATGGTCAAAAACTCCAGCGGCTGGTAATCGGTGGAATTGCCTGCGTAACGCTGGGCTGGATTTGGAATCTCGTGCTTCCGGTAAATAAAAACCTATGGACCAGTTCGTTCGTACTGGTAGCTGGTGGCTGGAGCTTATTGATGCTGAGCCTGTTCTACTGGCTTATCGACATGCTACAATTCCGGCGGTGGACCTTTTTCTTTATTGTGATCGGTATGAATTCAATCCTGATATATTTATCCGAGCGGTTCATCGATTTCGAATACACAACCCATTCTTTGTTTAGTGGACTGCTGCACTTTTTCAGTGAACCGGTTCAGGCCGTTGGATCGGTGTTCGCCTTTCTGGCAGTAAAATGGATCTTTTTGTATTTCTTATACAAGAAAAATACATTCCTTCGGGTTTAGCCATTTACGGTTTAGCGGCAGTTGTCGCCATCAACCAGGCTTTGCAGGCATCAGGCCATGCATTTAATGAACCGAACTTTTCAGTCCGGAGACCATATCCGTGCCCCCCTTTTGGATACAGGTGCATCTCAGCTGCAACTCCGTTTTTCAGACATGCGAGGTAGTAGTTGATACTATTTTCGACGGGTACGGTTTTATCGTCTTCTGAGTGAACCAGAAACGTAGGCGGGGTCTGACTTGTCACCTGCTGTTCATTGGAGTAGTAAGCGATCAGGTCAGGAGACGTATTCAATTTACCCAGCAACTTATCTCGGGATCCCGCGTGCGCTTTATCGCCAAAGGTGATTACTGGATAAAGTAGAATGGAAAAATTTGGTTTAGCCGTTTCGCTGGCTTGCGTTCCCCGGTGATAATGCGTCGATAAGGTGGCTGCCAGGTGCCCCCCTGCCGAAAAGCCCATCACGCCAATTTTGTCGGGGCTGATCCCATATCGAGCTGCGTTCTGACGAATCAGCGTCATTCCCTGCATAGCGTCCATGAGCGGAACCTCCTGCTGGTTAGTCATTATATCGGGGTTAGGTAGCCGGTATTTCAGCACGAAAGCGGCTACCCCGAAACTATTGAACCAACGGGCAACATCTTCCCCTTCATGGCTGGCGGCCAGAATTGAATAACCTCCCCCCGGGCAGATCATAACGGCTGCGCCCGTCATTTTATCTTTAGCAGGCAGATAGGTTGTCAGCGTGGGAACCGACACGTTGCTAATACGCAGAATGCCCCCGGCTGTTTCGGACTTTTCGGTAATCTGGGCACCGGCGATTGCATTGGGAATGGCGTTATCGGGCCATAACTTTATAACTTCCTGAGATAAGCCAATGTGGGGAATAGCAGTAGCTAAAAGCATACAGACAAGCAAAGTGCGCATTTTGAACGACGTTAGAACAGAAAAAGCCGACCTAGCGGTCGGCTCTACTCATATTTCTACGTCACCGTCTGTACCGGATGTTTTATTAGCCGCTCCACCGTGCAGTATCTCAGCCAGTTCCTTAACTTGATAAACCGTAGTGTTATATCGGTTACCTAAGATGATAATGACGTACTCATCTTTCGGACTGAACCAGAACATAGTATTATAGCCTTTCCACCAACCGCCGTGGTAAATGTATTCGGGCTGATTAAGGTCGTTGAGCATCATACGAAAGCCATAACCATAATTTTTTGCCCCTTTTCGTTCGAAACTACGAGGCACAAACGCTTCGGCCAGGCTTTTTTTCTGTAACAGACAATCACCATTCAAGGCCCGATACCATCGAAACAAATCTCCCGTCGTGGAATAAATGCCTTTATCACCGACAACATCGTCATAATAATCCTTGGGAATCCGACGATTCCATTGATAACCAGCCGTTCGATGTTGATTAATCGAATCGTTTTTAGTGGTTGCAACGAACGTATGATGCATGCCGAGCGGCTCGAATATATTCTTATGAATATAGGCTTCGTAGCTTTGGCCTGTTACTTTTTCGATGATCGAAGCCAGCACCATATAGTTCGTATTGCTATAACTAAAACCACGTCCGGGTATATTGTATCGGTGGGGTGTGGGCTTTACCGTCGCAAACCAGTGCATGATGGTCGCGTTGGTTGGGTAAGGTTTCTCTTTCTTATAGAAATTCACCTTCATGCTATCGTCGAAGGCATACTGGTAATTGGGCAGACCACTCCGGTGGCTTAGCAAATCTCGAACAGAAATGCCGTGATATGGAAAATCAGGGTAGAATTTCTGAATAGTATCCTCAAATTTCAGCTTACCGGCTTCGATTAATTTGAGTGTTCCAATAGCCGTAAAGGTCTTAGACAAGGAAGCGAGCTGAAACTTAGAATCTTCGACCAGCGTGTCGCGTTCGTTTCGCTCGAAATGCCCGAGACCAAAGCATTTCTTATACAGAACCAGGCCTTTCTGCGCGACCAGAACATTGCCATTCAGACCGCTACGGACCTTCTGACGGAAGATGGTTTCGATCTTTTGAATTTTCTCGTCTGCATTGATTTGCTTCCTGATAGAAGCCTGTTGTTCAGCGGTGAGTGCTTGGTCGTCTGCACACCGGCGTAAGTTCTGCGCCTGTCTGGTTTCGGAGCTTTGTCCACATGCTCCCCCTAAACCGACAATTATTATGATACTCAACCAACTCCAGATTCTACGTACTCGCACCATCCTAACGCGCTTATTTCGCTTTTCTACACAAGCCAACTATCACAAAAATAAGAATTGCCCACTATCAATTAGCGGGCAATTTGTTAAAACAGCATGAAAAATCAATGTTTTTCCGGGCTTTGCCAGCCATTCTTATTAAATGGCTTACGATCCGGATTGGTCTGTAAGGAAATTATTTTCCCCGGCCCTGTGCCATAACCCGGAGGGTTTGCGCAATGATCCACATATCAAACATAAACGAACGACGTTTAGGATAAATCAAATCATATCGCAATCGTTTCACCATCTCATCAACGCTGGCTGCGTACCCATATTTAATCTGGCCAATCGAGGTGATACCAGGTTTTACTTCCAGCAGTGAGCGATATCCAGGGGCAATTTCAACAATCTGATCGATAAAGAATTGTCTTTCCGGCCGCGGCCCTACTACAGACATATCGCCTATCAGCACATTGTAAAACTGAGGAATTTCATCGAGACGGGTTTGGCGCATAAATCGTCCCCAGGGTGTAATACGATTGTCGAGAAGGCCACCTGATAGCACTGGTCCAGACTTTTCCGCATTTACATACATACTGCGAAACTTATAAATCTTAAAAGGTCTCCCCCCTTTACCAATACGTTCCTGTGCGTAAAATATAGGGCCAGCGGATGTAAATCGTGTAATTGCTGCTATAATCAGGAAAAATGGCATTCCCAGCCCTAGTGCAGTCAAAGAAAACAGGATATCGAAGGATCGCTTAAATACGTTGATCTGTAAATCCGCCAATAAATTGGGCGATATATTTAGTACGGGCAGAATGTCGTGGTACTCGACGGCAGCCCCACGAGCCAGAAACCCTCTGAAGTCGACCAATAATTTTACCTGGTAATTTCCTGCTTCGGCCCGATCGACGATAGTTTTCAACTGCTCGTTGTCCATGTAGGTCAGGCAGCAGTAAATACAGTCAATATGCTCTTTTTCGACAAAATGTATCAAATCGCTATAGGAGCCGGTAAGTACATTGCTGTTTTCATGGTTCGGCCGGTCAAAGTAGCCATAGAACCGAAATCCCATTTCAGGATGTGCATCATAGAAGCTTTGGATTGAAGCAGCCAGTTTGCCGTAACCGGCAATAATATACCGGCGGTTGTTATACCCCCGGGCCCGGTATTCTCTAAGGAAGACCAGCTCCCCTATCCTGACTAATGCCCCTATACCAACAAAGAGCATATACGTGATTATCAAGTGCTCCCGCGAATAATAATATCCGCGTACGGCGACCCAATACATCGAAATGACAGCAATGTGAATCGCTGTCAGCGTCAACAGTTGCTTTAAGAGGTGGTCGGCTTTAAACAGTTGCCGGGGAAATGTGTACGGTTTAAGCAGTAATATCTCAATTAGCCAAATCAGATTAAACAACAGCCAGAATGAAGAATAAGGTGGAACCATTACACCTTCGTCCGTCTGAAATTTGAGCAAAAAGGCACCGTAGAAAGCCGCGTTCAGGCTTAAGAAATCAACAATGATATGAAGTGGAAAAAACAGTATAGAATAGCGATGCCTCATATCTGTTCGGTTTGCTTATCAAGTATAGGTAGCTATTAGACTCTCCACATTCAATAAAGTAGCATAGGAAGTACGTATTTTGGATCAAAAAAATCCAATACCCGATGAAATAGCCTGTTAAATTATAATAAAACCAACACAAACCCTAGGCTTCAGCTAAAAAACTATCAATCGGCTACTTATTAATAATTGACGAATAGGGAATATGTTTAAAAAATAACAACAATAGATTATCCGCTGCTCAACTCAATTCGAGTTGACGACCTTGCGTATACTAATAAAGGAACCAATGCTATTCTGATACAAGGTTCCGGCATCTACTGCAATGCTTCCCGTTAGCTGAAGGCCCCCCAAAATATTCAGGGGTGCCATGATCCCAGCATATCCCGAGAACTGCGTACGAACAGGCAAGTAAGGAATATTGTAGGTACCTAAGTTGTGGCTGTATGATAGTTTAATCTGATAAGCGATAGGGTTTAGTAGTGCCCGGCCGCGCAATGGCAGGCTACCGGCTATTCCTGTATGAAATACATACACGCGATTATTCGCCGTAAATGATCCGTATGGATATTGATCTCTTGGTCCAAGGGCAGGCGGAATAAAGGGGGTCCCAATGGTATGTTGCCTATAGGCCCAGCCGTCCCGAAACTGCTGATGATTGAAGTAATCATCTTTTCCACGCCGTTTAGGGTCTTCCAGTATAAATTCAGGCCCGCCCTGGCTGGTCGTATTTAAAAACTCAAACAGTATATCCCGAACAATCGCGTTTCCGTCGTTTCGTCGGAGCCGTATCCCGTTCAACCCATCGGCAATGTTTATTAAATAAAAAAGCGAGCCATCTTCATAAATATTTTGCCGATATACATATAAAGTATGACGCGCCATATCGATTTCAACAGCCGCATCTATGGATCCCAGGTGATTACCGATTCGATTCGTTAGGTCAAAATAATTATATTCTGAAAGGTCTGTATTTCGGGGTGCCAAAGTCGATACTACATAAAAATAGTTGAGTAAACCGGAGGGAAGCTTGCCATCTGCCTGAATGGATGGTGGAATATTTGCAGGATCGGCAACTTTACCTCCCCATATAGCCTGGTGATTAAGTCCTGCATATACACGCATGAAATCACGCTGACGGCCAAATCGTAGATACAGCGACTTCTGGTGAAGCATAGTGTTCATAATATACCCGTTTGCGTCCAGATACCCATGCGCAAAGGTGCCCTGAACGGCTACCCAACCCTTGGTAAAGCCAATCGGAGTAAAATTAGGAATAGCGATCTGTATCTTAGGCACAGGCATAGCGTTGCCTGACCAAGCATAGGAACCAGTAGAAAGCGTCGAATCGGCTAAGCCAAATTTCTCCCGTCGACGCCCTACGTAGATTTCCCATATACCTCTCCGAATTTTTAGGTAAGCTTCTGGCAGTAATACATTATGCTCATAAGATAATCCGTTCTGCGTACCATTTACGACGACATTCAAACCATACCCAACGTCGAACTTCGAATCTCGCCAGCGACCATCTCCATGCCGACTGGAGTCATAGCCACCATATATACCAGCGCGAAAGGTAGCTACCGGCGAGCGATAGGGTACAATCCCGTATTGATTGGCCCGTAACCAGAACGGTGTTTCTGTCGATGACGAAATATAAGCACCAGCCTCTGCAACATACTGGGATGGTTTGCGAATAGGCTGTGCATGCAGGCAATTGGCAGTGATAACAAGAACAAATAGTAGGCATAAGTGACCTGACTTAGAGCAAGTACGCATTGATTGCCAAATAAAATGAATTGAAGTAATTCACAATAATAATGCCTTCGATTAATCTTTATTAATAAGTAGCTTAATTTTTGGTCGATATTATAAAAAACTAAAGACCCCAGGTAGATACCTGGGGTCTTTAGTTTTGGGACTAGAAGACTATTTTTTTACTATTCGGCTTATTATTTTCTGCTGATTTAGCTCTACCGTAGGCATATATATACCGGGATTTGAATCGGTAGGTCTCCATTCTATACGATGTGTGCCTGCAGATTGATTTTCTGCGGTAACTAATTGCCCAACTATCCTTCCTTGTAAATCTGTGACCCAAACGTTCACTTTCCCATTTGTGGGTAGATAATATTCAATTGTAGTTGACCGTTCAAATGGATTGGGAAAGGCAACTAACTGTAATTTAGCGCTACCTTCTTCATCTATGCTTGTTGCCATTATAGCCGCTTTAAAGATACTACCTGTGCGAGCTTCAAACCCAGGCAACATAGTAACTGAGCGTCCAGCCCTATACTCAACATTTGTCAAAGCGTTCACCTTGTTGGTGGCTTCTATAGTCGCTGTAGCTTGTTCTATATAATGACCGGCTTTTTCGTAGGTCATCAGAATCCGTAGCGATTGGTGGGTGGATTGAGCCGCACTTATGAGCGCTATACAACATCCTAAACATGTCAACAGGAGTCGCATATTATTTTCGGGCTTTAAGCTGAAGTTTATTCACACGTCGCTCTAATGCAACGCTCTTCTTTCTAAGCGCTTCGTTTTCCTTTTTTACTTCGATAACATATAAGGTTAACTCCTCTATTTTTTCGAGCAGCTTTGCCTGCATTTTCCCAACATCGACCCCTTCTTTAACTACTTCATTAGCAGATGGTACGCCCGGCAAATGCTTCTCCTGATGAATGAAACGCTCTACCTCGTTCAAACTTCTAAGTTGATACCCTTTTTCAAATACCCGGTCAGACCAATCGTCGGTACTTTTCACAGCCACTTTTACTTTTTCGGTCAGAATACCGTCTGCGACATAAAGTCGATAACCCGTTGGTGTCTTGTTGACACCTGGCCCAATGATTACCCCACCCACATTGGAGTTAAGAAGATTATCACCATTGGTCTGCCATAAGCTTTCCGTTTCAGCACCTATACGCCCTGATCCATTGAGGCTTCCTAAAATAACATCACCCTGAGCATTAACAGTCAAAAATTTGGTTTGATTTAGTACTGTGGCTGTTGAAGCAGAGGTTAGGTTAGTAAACCGCAAGCCGCTATTACCAGCAGTGCCTTGAGTGATCTCTAATTTATTAGCCGGAGCCGATGTACCAATACCAACATTAACCCCATTTCCTAAAACCATACTGTTAGTCTGACTGACCACGGCTTGGAAACCAATAGCAATAGCATTTGTAATGGTAGGCGTAGATTTTGACACATCTGCGCCGAAACCAATAAACACATTATTGCTACCGCTGTTATTAACTCCTGCATAACGACCAATAGCAGTATTTAAATTACCTATTGTGTTATACAAAAGTGACCCATCACCAATGGCCGTATTTCCCGTTCCTGTATTTGTGCTTAGGCCCGACCCATTTCCCATAAATAGGTTATAACTACCGGTTGTATTGCTTAAGCCCGATTGTTGGCCCAGGAACAAATTTCCTAAACCAGTAGTGTTATTCGCTCCGGCAACGGCTCCAATAAACACATTGTACCCGCCAGATTGGTTATTTTCACCAGATCGGTATCCAATGAACGTGTTTCCCGAGCCTGTATTAGTTGTTCCGGCATTAGATCCCACGAAGGTATTCTGTACAGATCCCGCGTTGGACGCCCCGGCCAGTGAGCCTAAGAACGTGTTATTAGATCCCGTCGAGTTCCCACTACCTGCGTCAGCACCAACAAATGTATTATTGTTTCCCTGCGTGTTAACATAACCGGCCCCAGAACCCAGAAAGGCATTGTGATGACCTGAGGAATTTGAGAAGCCAGATCGATCACCTACAAAGGCGTTGTTATAACCATTTTTATTATAGTAGCCGCTATTAGCCCCCAGAAAGGTATTATTGTTCCCCCCGTCGTTAGTAAGTCCAGCGCTAAATCCCAAGAATGAGTTTTGCTGACCCGACGAATTCTGATTTCCAGCAGATGCACCCAAAAAAACATTTTGCGTTCCTGACATATTCAGCGTACCCGTTCCCCGCCCGATAAATAGGTTGCTGGCACCAGTCATATTCAAATTGCCTGCTCCTACACCCACCAGGGTATTGTCGGAGCCTGGAGTAGCTGACATGGGGGAAGTGGCAACAAAATTTGTTTGTGCAAAGCTGGCAATGGCTGAAAAGCAGCAGCAAAATGCTAGTAAAATTTTTTCCACGTTGGATATGATCTAAATATTGTGTGTCAATTATACTACAAAAATCACTTCTTAATCACTTGTTGGCCTCTACGGCAGTGAATCGGCTATCAGCAATAAATATTTTTCTACCAAAACGCCTTGCATAAATCGGGAGCCCTTTTTAGACAAAATTCTTTACCATCTCGTTTTTATGATCAAAAATAGCAAATTAAAGATACTTTTCATTTAACCTGTTATTAACTTTTGTAATAATTAGTAAACTTTCAATGTAAACGCCAAGACATTCTTCTTAAAAGTTAAAATTAATTTCTATGAGAGTGAGGAAGCTAACCGTCAATCCTGAATTTAGTGTATACACTCGAGTCCTCCTTGACGGCTAGATAACAAATACAGAAGCACTTATCTTCGGGCAACTATCTTATGGATTGATAATTTGAAAGCATATGGCCCTATAATGTGGAGCAAGCTAATAGCCAACTGCTGGTTTCAACAGGATAGCCATGAACCGTATGCTTGGAAATCGACAAAAACTTTTACTAGAACTGCCTGTTAATTACTCACAAGGATCGGAACACTAATGCAAACACCCGGTATATAAGTAAATTGCATGCATCGGTTCAAAGAGTTCTACTTAGCCACCGTAGGGCTAAACGTCCCAGACACCTTATCTGTTAAGTATTTAAGGAATGGTAACGAAATCACATATGTTAAATATTGTAATCTTGTTATTTGTAAATTGAGTCGTTGTTTCAGCCCCTAAGTCTAGATTTAACTCAGTTCCTGAAGTTGCAGAGCTGAGCTGAGCTGACATACTGAACTATACCAATAAATCTATGTTCAATTATTAATCATTAAAACTAGTGTTTAATAATGAAATGGTTTTTTCTTAGTATGCTCGCTTTCAGCTTGCTGTGCTCTTCTTCTCAATTAATTATACCTAGCGACACCGTTTCAGGAACCTATGCTCATCAAGAAACAGGATCACCGATTTTACCGCCAGTCAGTGCAAATTGGGCGGCAACTGACGGTCTTGGACGATCACTTCCTTCATACAAAGAGACCGGTGACTTCAAACAGAATAAATATGTAGGTATTTTCTATTTTTTATGGCACGGCAATTATAACGATAAAGCAATTTATGACATCTCCGTTATAACTAAAGGTAATCCGGCCAAACCGAAATTCGGGCCTAAGTTCTCGTTTCACTGGTGGGGCGAACCAGAAATTGGTTATTTCAGTGCAAATGATCCATGGGTAATTCGACGTAATCTACAGTTACTTACCCTGGCCGGTGTCGATATTCTTTTTTTTGATACAACGAACGCAGATCTGTATTTACCCACCGTAAATAAACTCTGTGAAATATCAGTTTCAATGCGCCATCAGGGGATGCCAACACCTTATATATGCTTCGTCACCTACTCAAAAAGCGCTGAGACTATCACAAATGTTTATCAACAATTCTATGCGCAGAACCGCTACCCGGAACTTTGGTTCCGTTGGCAAGGCAAACCATTGATACTAGGCAAAATAGAAGAAATGAAAGACCCTTCTATACGCGATTTCTTTACATGGCGATATAGCTGGGCGTGGACAAACGCTCGCAATGAACCCCATCATTGGCAGTGGCTTGACCGAACCCCGCAGAACTATGGCTGGGATAAAGACCCCGCTATTCCAGAGGAAATTCCTGTTTCGGTTGCCAGCCATCCCTTTGATAATAGTATAGGCAAGAGTTTCCACAAGGGAAAAGAAGGGTTATTAAATAAGCAAGGGATTACCAATCAAACTCAACAGGGGCTATATTTTGACGAACAGTGGAAGCGGGCTCTGGAGGTTAACCCAACAGTAGTATTCGTTACAGGCTGGAACGAGTGGATGGCCCAGCGCTTTATCGAGGATCGATCGGACTCAGCTGTCAAAGCAAAGCCCGTTATGTTTGCAGGCAGACCGCTAAAATCAGGACAGACCTTTTTTGTCGACCTATACAATGAAGAGTATAATCGGGATGTCGATCCGATGAAGGGAGGGTACACCGATAATTATTACTATCAATTAGTAGCTAATATTCGTCGGTTTAAAGGGACGCCTGCACCTGAGTCAGCTAGTCCGCTACAAACCATTACCATTGATGGGCAATTTGATGAATGGGCTTCTGTAAAGCCTGATTTTATCGATTCTAATGGAGATGTTCTACACCGTAACTGGCCAAGAGCCGATAAAAAAATGAATTATGTAAATAATACAGGTCGCAACGATATTAACCATTGCCGAGTCGCTCACGACAAGAAGAACCTATATTTTTATGTTAAAACGATCAAAAAATTAACCCCTTCAACAGATAAGCACTGGATGCTTCTATTTATTGACACTGATCAATCCTACAAAACCGGATGGGCGGGTTATGACTTTTTAATAAATTATAAGAACGATGGGAACAGATCGATAATTAATCGATGGAATGGCAAAACATGGGTTCAGACTTCCTCAGGCCTTTTTCGTTATACCAATAACGAACTTGAACTTAGTGTACCATTAGCTATGATTCGACAGAAGCCGAATAAGATACAATTAGACTTTCACTGGGCCGACAACATTCAGCGGTTGAATGACATAAACGAGTTTTTCTATAATGGAGACAGCGCGCCAGACCGACGATTTAACTACCGTTATACCAGCCAGTAAGCAGTTTTATAGTGCTTAATTAAATAATATTAGAGTAACCATATTCATCAAAATGATAATATAATTTTAAAATTATTCGTTTTATTAAATAAATAATCCTTAAAGAGTTTAATTTATAGTTGTTATATAGCGTTATTGATGATTCAATAGAATACAATTATGATAAGTGTTAAAGACTCACAGTTCGGTGCTTTAGGAAATGGGCAGGTCGACGATACAGCAGCAATTCAACGAGCAATAAACTATGCAAAAAGTCTGACCTATCCAACCGGAGGTGGCCCCTACAAAGTCAGTATTTTCTTCCCAGCTGGATTCTATTACATCACTGCTCCACTTGATCTTACCAACACGTATGGAATCTGGCTGATGGGAGATGGCGGAGCTTATCTTAACACTAGCATCATTGGCGTTACTGGTGGAGCTATATTCGATTTCAGTGGTTCATCACTAGCTGGCTGTGAAAATTTTACGTTTGTATCGAACCCAGGCAACGGTCCTAATCGCTCAACGATAGGAGTACAGTTTGCTCTGACCTCTTTTGGCGGACTTAACTGTGGTATTCGAAACTGCTATTTCCAGTTACAGGATTTCCCAACTGCCAATAACGGCCTAGGTACAATTGGCATACTAAATATACGATCAGAAGAGTTTTACATCGATAGTTGCCTTATTCGTGCTAACACACCAGTCATAATGAGCTATACCGCTAGTGTAACTGGTGTAGGGAGTACTTTCACAGCAACAAGTCGCTATCAAACGTTGGCTACTGGACCTGGAAGTATGGGCTCGATCAACATAGTATCAACATCATTACAAAACTTTGAGAAGCGCCAGCCAGCCTTACTACTGAACGGGACTAACAGCCTCAACTTTCAGGGGTACATAGGCCAATCGATAAGCAATGCCGGCACAAACGAAACAGCCATACTCTGTAATGGATATACAACGAACCTTCGTGTCCATGCCACTATTGAAGCTTTTTCGCGGATACTCCAGGTAACGAATGGGGGATTTGAAGGGAACGACCTGGATATTGTTTCATCAAATGCAGCTTCGCCGACAACTGAACTAATAGATGTTACGGGTTGTGTTGTAAAAAATTTAAATGTCCGCATTACCTTGCCAATAGTGACGGAACGTAATAATCGATATGTCTTATATCATGCCCCTGCCAGCGATCCAAATCAGGTAGCTAGTGGATCAATTCTCAATAGCACTATCACGTGTTTCGATATTACATCAAATCAATACATTATCTCACCAAATCTTTTAAAAAAAACTGCTAATGTCCTCTTTAATACAGCACGTCCGTTTGAAAAAAAAGGAGGCCGTATAAGGCAATTAACCCATAATAATGTAAGTGCTGGTAACGTAAATGCAATAACACCTGCAACTGCCATCAACTTTTTACAGGCCGATAATCCGTCTTCCCCGAACGGAAGAGCAGGGTTCTATAGAATCTGGATTGATGGGATTATACGAGCGGGCGGATATGGCTCTGCCAGTAACGCTGTGCTTTCCTTCCAGGCGCAAGTACTTGTCACCCAAAATTATGTTGGGGCAATGGACCCGCCTTCAACTACGGTTATTATGCTAGACAGAAGTGTGACAAGCCCATGGTATCTAGATATTGTAGGTATATTGGTAGATGTTACATTCGCAAACCGTATTGGCACCGTCACCGTCACTCCCCGGATTACGGGCAATGGGAGTGGGATCGAATTAGTAAACTATGATGGTGTTGCTGAACTGCAAAGTGACTTTTTAGTTAATGATGCCATCCCTCTATGATCTGCCCTTCCAAAAACGCGGATGCATACTTAATCTCTGTCGTAGACTGACCGGCATTTTATCATATAGCCGACCAAGTCGATAACCTATGTACTTAGCCCCTGTCCGTACTAATTGATTAGGTATGGAAGCCATAGCATGATGCTGCTTCAAATATTTCCACTCATCGAGAACATATCGGAAACCCTCTGATTCTGCTCGCTGAAAGGGTTTTAGTAAAGGGCGTTGTTGCTGATGAAAAGCGCCAATATCAAAATAACGCCTGAATTCTTCCATCATAGTATAATCATGCGAATGATATACCAGTGCGTCAGCACAGTAGGCAATCGAATACCCGTTTTGAATAAGATGGGCGCCTACTACTACATCCTCGCCTAATACCGTGTCAGTTGGAAATCCTCCAACTGAAAGAAGGACCGATTTGCGATAAACTGCGAATGAGTTAGAACAATGACAGGTTCGGATACCTAGCCGCGAGATATCGGCTTTAGACTTGATAATACTCTGGGGCGGATAGTTAGTTAAGCGAGCAAATTGACTCATTAATTGAGCCTGAGGATAAGCCAGTTGCCTACCATAGGCCATACCAATGGTCGGCTGTCTATTCATCATTGCGACTAATCTTTCTAATGCTTTATTGTCAGCAGGTAACGCATCCTGTGTAAGCATGATGACATTTTCATGGGTAGCCAGCGAAACACCAAAGTTCCGGGTTGCTCCATGGTTAAATTCCTTTGCTGGTATCGAGTGAAAGGCGATCCCTCGTTCTTTCAGCAATATGGGCGTTTGATCCGTTGATGATGAATCGATGATTATTAGCTCATGAGCGATCGTCTGGTTAGCTAAACGATCTAACAGACTTGGTAAATAAGTTGCTGCATTATAGGTAGGGATGACAACAGAAATCATAATATAATAGTTACTGCGACGCGTAGGCGCGTTTGAAAACATACCAACCCATCCAAAGTCGGTTTACAATACGTATGCCCCAATGATAGGAGCCTTCAGAAGTGGGAGACACATTGGCTTTATGACGGCGGTACTGAATTAGAGGCTGATTACGGAAATAAGACGTTCCATGTAACTCCGTGAGCAACCCAATCCACCAATCGTGCATATGAATATGCTTAGGGAAAGGTAAAGCATACGTTAACACCTTCCGGTTAAAAGCCATGCAACATCCCATGTAAGAGTTTTTCCAAAGATTTCGCCAAAATCCGAGCTGGCTACCCCTACTCGCAAAGAATGACTCACTAAGTGTATGCCCTTGTTCATCAACTACTCGACAATCAGTCAATACTAAATCGTAGTGATTTAAATCTTTCAATAGAACCTCTACCTTATCTGGATACCAAATATCATCCTGATCGGATAAAAAAATAACTTTTCCTTTAGCATGCCTAAGAGCATTCTCAAAATTCCGTACGGCGGATCCATACCGCGGATTTATTACTAAATGGATACGAGGATCGCAAAAGGACTCAATCAGCGAAATTGTTGAGTCAGTGGAGCCATCGTCTGAAATAATCAATTCATCATCATCGCTTAATTGATTCAAGATAGATATAATCTGCTCTTCAATAAATAAGGCACCGTTGTAAGTGGCCATGCATACACTGACACGAGTCATAGAATAATACTTATTTTTTGTTATATAGTCTAAAGGATATTAGCCTTAATGGTATGATAAGCTTTTTCTCTAATAAAAGTTTTACCAATATATAAGGGGGAATAACAAAAAAAAACAATCCAAATAAAAGATTAACTGTCAGGTTAACGTCCCCAATTATAGTCCCCATAAACTGTAAGAAACAGCCCATAAAAACAAAATAAAAAGCACTTACATTGTTTAGAGAAAAATAATAGACCCTGGTCCTGGCATATAAGAACCCTAATAACATACTGAAGGGGAAAGCCGCCCAATAATAAAAATAGACACGCCCTTCAATGTAAAATGGGGCATTAGGCCCGATAGTAGCGCCAAAAGAACCTGGTGTACGTAAATTATCATACATAATATTCCCAATGGTTTCTTGATACGGCTGTAAACGAAGAAAACCAAGAACAGGACTCGTTATAACAGGAATATAATCCGTAAATGAATATTTTGCGAAATAATCAACATTGACTGGTTGATAAAAAAATAGAAGAGAGTCTGCACTATACAATAAGCGTTTAACTAGTCCCAAATAAGCCTCACTAAAGTTACCCCTCTCTTTAATTAGTACAGTAAAAGCTATAATTAGCGCAGCTAACAAAAAAAATGGAATATATCTTTGGAATTTTTTCAAAATATTTTTTCTATAAGCGAATACTGGATGATATATTACTACACCAAGGGAAGTAATAACTCCCAAGAGGGCTGATTTAGAGCCTTCAACAGCAGAAAAAAATACAACTAATAGTAATAGTATTAAGTCTATTCTTCCTTTTTTCAGTATAAACATATAAATAAGAGCTGTAATAGAAAATTTACCTGCAGCCCAATTTATTTTTCTAAATAAACCGAATCCTCCCTGAAAGTTCGTGATCTTGGATACAGTAGGATCATCGGAAAATAAAGCAAAACCGGTATTAGCAGCTATTATAATATTTGATATAATATAAAATGAGACCAGCAAATATGTTGTATGACGCAAGGCTAGTTGACCTGTAAAGTCGTTTATCTGCTCATGAATTCCTTCATGTAAAGGGGTAGTATACCTGTATGCAATTACGAAACCCATCCACAGAAAAGCTTGACAACCAAAAAAATGAAATATATCTTGCAAGTCTGGAATAATTTGTGTAGCAAAGTAACTGGCGAAAGCTGTCGAAAATATCCAGCTAAAAAGAGGGTCAATTATTGAAAAAACAAATCTATAGTATAGTACCATGTAAAATGCAAATATCAAAACTACCCATCCGAAAAGGTTTGACAGAATATCAAATTCTATTTCCATTTTTTCGCTTAATTAAACTTTGTAATTATTAATAAACACACCAGTTCATATGAAACTCACTTAAAACAAAGCGATTCTCATATATTAATTTACGCTAAGGAAGCACATTTGTTAACCAAATATATTCTTAAGCCACATTCTGAATTTTAAAAGATTATAATGTCTTAATAATGCGCCTGTCTTTCTGCGCAGCCAGAAATACTTCTTTACCCATAAAAAATCAAACCCATTAAAAAGGCGCTCATGAGCTTGCTGCATTTCGGAGTAACCTCGATTTAATTGATTCTCGCTAATACCGTCTCCGGCAAAATCACATACAATAATGTCCATAGATTGATGTGGTATTCCAATTATCGCTAATCTTAAATTAAATTCATAATCGGATGCTATTCGCATACTTTCGTTGTAAGACAATTTGGCAAAAACACTTTTATGATAGAACATGCCTTGATGATGTACGGAATGACGTAGTAAGTATGGCGAGCCAAATTTAGGCCGTAAAATATTTTTTTGTTTCACACAGTTTACATTCCCCACCAGGACTTTAGTTGTTTCTTTTTTATGTTTAATCATTCCAGACACCTTTTGCAAGGTATCAAAATTATGAAGCTTATCATCTGCTCCTAAAAAATAAAGCCATTCACCAGTCGATAAACTGACTCCAGCATTTAAACCCGCGTATAAACCACTGCCAGGTAATATGTTTACTACCTTGTTAGCTATCGGACTAGTATTTATAATATCTATTGTATGGTCTGTACTACCGCCGTCTACTATAACTAGTTCATAATTAGAGTATGTCTGCTCATAGATGCTGTTCAGGCATTCTTCCAAGGTTTCTTCCCCATTCAACACAGTGATAATAATTGATATGAAAGGTTTATACTTTAAACTTTTAGTAGTAGAATCCGCCTGTGGCATAAAAGTTTATTTGAAAAGTTGTAAGCGCTTACCATATAAAGTGTATTTTAGGCCTAAAAAAGCACTTTATTATAAATAATTCCTAAAAGATACTCCTACTCACTCATCAAATATAGTTGACTTTTCCGGAAAAATAGCTATGTATTGAGCGATACGCAGAGTCATTAATGGGTATAGAAGCCTACAAAGTATTCTTATAGATAATAAACCACAGGCAATAAGATTAGCAATCATTTACATGATGTATATTCAAAACATTAAAATAATCTCGTATATTCTAACACTATGTTGGCTGAAACTGAATAATTGGGTAATCCTTTCCTAGAAAAACATTGATCATAATTAGTCAAATTTGCAGAAGTTTTTATGTTTCAAAATTTTTGGTAAACCACAGCTCACCCAATTGTTATTAAGCGAGCCATTAAAGTAAAAATTAAACATTTGCCTTTTTACTGTTTGATATCTAATTTAGGTTAAGAAATACGAATAAAATAATCTAAATTAGATAAAAATCAAAGTTTTGCAACTATTTAAATATAATCACCACATATTATTATGATATAATTATCTGTATATTAAATTTAGACTATAACAATTACGAAATCTTATTCCATAAGGACTGTCTTCAAAAACAATTTCTCAATTACGTGAGTAGTTGGAAAAATTTGTTTAAAATTTGCCCTTATTTTCTTTAGATTCATTGTAAATCAGAAAAAATGTATTATTAAAGCTTGAGATTATATCTTTTAGGAATTGATAACTGCCATTATGTTAGGACATACTTGAGCGCTATCTTTCTCTTCTCTCGAATACATTATCTACAACATCGGTGTAGAGGCAAAATAGATTCTCATTAAAAAACCAGACAAATTTTAATCTATTGAGATTGATTAATATAATAGTCAAATAAAAGTCTAGTAGAAGGATTCTTACACATTGAGGTAATAATTTTCTCTACTACTAAGTCACAGATCTAAAAGCAATCTTGTCCTTTTCTTGCTCAGGAAAGGTTTTTCTATAAAATTCCAGGACAATATCGACATCAGTAGTACTAAAACTGTAATAAATGTAGAAATGACAAATGGGTTGTATTTCTCAAAAAGATAATAGTGTACGAATAATTGTATAATGGTAAAATGGAATATATATATTCCATACGAAAAATCTCCATATTTCCCAAAACTATTCAGATAACTAGAACTATAGGCAAAAAAGAATATTATTATAGAAAAAGCGGCTGGTCGAAAAATCTCTAAATTATAATAATATTCAAATACAAACACAGGAAAAGCTAAGCAAAATAGTTTAAACTTATTAACGTATATTTTTTCAAAATAATAATAAAATGAAATACCGCATATAAAATAACTTAAAAAGCCAGGCATTTGTCGGCTTAAAATAACCATTAAAGTATTGCCACTGCTCTCTAAGTAGTATTTATATATAATAGATAGTACGTATATTGATATTATCAACACATATTTCTTATCTATTCTATTCAACCAGCGAATCATTAAAGGAATGATTAAGTAAAACAAAACTTCGACTTTAATAGTCCACAAAGCTCCATTTACAGCGCAGCTAGGATTATGAACAAATATTCCCGGCAAACAAGGTTGTAAAAAATTCAAGAAAAAGATATTTGCTGCTAGATAACTATATAACTGTTTATTTGCGAAATAAGATGTGAATGTATACTCGCTAGTTATTGATAATAATACTGCGGCTCCAATAACCGACACCATATAAGCAGGTAACAATCGTTTACCTCTCCTTACGAAATAACTTTTTACATTTTCACCATTGGCGTAACTTTTACTGATTAAGAATCCGCTAATGACAAAAAAACCAGTAATACAAATGTATGAATCAAAAAAATTTTGAAATTTCAGGAGTGTAGGTTCATCAGATAAATCTATAATATGTCTTAATACAACTGTGATCGCAAAAAGAAATCTGATAAAATCGAAACTATTTTTAGTCATCATAAGAATACCAATTCATCAATAATACTACACCCTATGCCCGTAGAGTAAATACCTTAATCCTTTTTGTGCATAATATAATCCTAAAAAAAACGAATAGATTTTGTTCTGCCATTTGTTTTCCACATGAAGTGCTCTTATTTGATTAGTTTCCTTTAATGAACGTATCAGATTGCTACTAGCACCACCAGTAGCACAGTCGGCTATAATAAAAGACATATAATATGTAGACATTTTTTTTGTATATATATGTAAATGTAAATCGTATTCTGAAACTATTTTTATGTCAATATTATATCGATATTTTTGGAATAACGTCGCATTGTAAAATGCACTCTGATGATGAACTGTATTTTGTAAAGTGGTTCTAGGTCCTAAAAAAGATCGATAATGATGACCATTGTCAAACATGATATCTCCGTATACAATCGAATGTTCTACATTTAAATATCTGTGAATCTCTCTTAATATTCCTGGTCTCAACTTATCATCTCCTCCTAAGAAGTAGATCCACTTTCCATTTACGCGATCAATACCTTTATTCATAGCATCATAAATACCTTTATCAGGCTCACTACACCATCCCGCCAGTAGACGTTGATATTTACGTATTATATCAAGTGATCCATCAGTGCTTCCTCCATCAATTATCCAATATTCATATAAGTGCCTATCTTGATCTAATACACTTTGTATTGTTGCTTCCAGCGTCTCGACCGCATTGTATACAACTGTAATTATAGAAATTAATTGGGGTTCCATGATTTAATAATTTGTATTAATGTATAAAAAGCCAAAGGTGCAGAAGTATATCTTAAAGCATGTTTTGAATTTTTTATTAATTTTCCTACATGAGCGTAATTTAGTGCTATACAATAGAACCAAAGTATAATAATAAGCACTGAACAACTAAAATTGGGCAAATATAATCATTTAATAGCTTGACACTTTTCATTTAGTCCCATAACCTCTCGATATATAGCGATAATGACGCGATAACATTCAGTTCAAGATTGGACTTATCATCGTTTTACCACACACACGCCATAAAGATTATAGTTTAAATCAAAATGAGCTGCTTATCTTTCGCCGGACAATTTTGATTGTTTTAGACTATTATCATAGATTTACTCAATGTCAGCTCATAGAAAAGCTTATATTTGTAGGCTTCTCTATGAGCTGCTTTTCCACATAGGGCTACAGACGCTTCGGCGAATTATTTCGTTCCTAAACGGGTTTAGGTGCCGAAATGGCGAATAGAGACAAGCTTTTGCGACATCAGCAGTCTAATCACACTCATAGGTAAAATCGTTTACAATCCATTCGAAACACGCATTAATAGCTTGTCAATAGGTTCTAGGCAGCACATGCAGGCCTTACTAAGGGAGTTGGACCGTTACAATGGTTAGTGAGCTAACGAGCAGTATAAGTCGATTAAAAAGTAGTGCTCCCAGGAAAGATTGTCAATTAGTCGACAACTCAAATACTACATAATTACTGTGAACATGGTATGACTTTGAACAAGCTTAAGTAGCATTAGCAAGTCGATAACATATACAGCTCTATTTCTATCATAATGACAAGCGTTTAATACTCCGCCAGCTATAATACATTATCAGTTTCATCTCTACACATTTAAAAGAATGTGAATATAATAACATATTTTCGTTCTTCGAAAGAACATTTTTTGATTATGAAAAATCAAGCTAAAGAATTTACTGACACTTCAGGCCAAACAATGCCTATGGTAAGCCTGATTACGGCCACCTATAATGCGGAAAAGTATCTAGATGCCTGTATATCAAGCGTTTTAAACCAAGAATATAAGAATTTTGAGTACATCATTATCGATGGCGGGTCAACCGACAAGACTGTAACTATTATCAAGCAATATGAGGCCGAACTTGCTTACTGGGTAAGTGAACCTGATAAAGGCATTTATGATGCCTGGAATAAAGGACTTGCTCGGGCTAAGGGTGATTGGATTGCCTTTATTGGAGCTGATGATCTTTTATATCCGGACGCCCTCAGCGTCTATGTTAATCATATTCTTCAACATCCAAACCAATATGAACTGGAGTTTATATCTTCTCGTCTTGAACTTATAAATGAGGATCTTTCACTCATAAGCGTTGTAGGAACCCCATGGGTGTGGCAGCATTTTAAGCGCCAAATGAATACCTGGCATGTAGGTGCTTTCCATGCAAGGCATCTGTTTGACAAATATGGCTTTTTCAATACTCTGTATAAAGTATCAGGTGATTACGAGTTGTTGTTACGCCCTAAAGATAAATTAATCACCTCTTATATTGATCATATTACAGCTAAAATGCGAGTGGGCGGCATAAGTAATCTAATGCTATCCACAGCCAGCTACGAAACTTACCACGCTAAGATGAAAAATGGCGCTGTGTCGATATTGAAAGGGCAAGTATTAAGAATAATTGATCAGATTCGATTACTCGTCAGAAGGACAACCCGCTGGAAGAACTTTTAACAGAAGTCTTGCTTTATCCTAATTAGGCCTTTGCTTTCGAAGGTTACTCAATGGTAGTCCTACTAACTACGGATAATTATGCTCTAATTGCCTAAAAGAGCAAAGCTGTCAACTTATCAAGATTACACATACCTTAAATTTACTAAAGACTCGCCCTGTTCTACTTTCAAAGTATCGTCAGGATTGTCTGATCTAGCTGCAAAGCTTTAATAAAGCTCAACTGTTGAAACATTTATCGAGTTACTTGAACAAATATAATCTTATTGTATTTAACTTTCAGGACAATATACGACTGTAGTTAATATCTAAGATTAAAGAAGTTTTTTGTATAATTTAATAGTTTCATCGACCGTATGGGCCCAAGAAAAGTGAGTTAACCGTAATTGACCATACTGAATTAATTTTTTGCGTACTGTACTATCTAGTATAAGGGTTTCAACGGCTATAGCAATAGAGTCTGGTTCGGTAGGATCAATGTATAAAGCAGCTTCCCCAGCTACTTCTGGCAATGAACTATTATTACTGACTATACATGGACAATTACAAGAAAATGCCTCAAGTATCGGAATTCCAAATCCCTCATACAAAGATGGAAATATAAATGCTGTTGCACCCAAATATAAATTCTTTAAAGCATGATCATCTATAGCATGGTGATGTACAAATGCAGTTATAGATAAATGCTGAATTATATTTTTTTCTTCAATGGTAAATTTACCCCCTCCCGCACAAATAAGGTTTATTTTATAACGAGTAAGTAAATTAGCTATTGAACGTAAAAATGGGATAAAGTTTTTATAACCAGCACGATTACCCACATACAATAAATAAGGAGGCCTCGAGACTGTATCATAACACTCTTGTCGGCTATTTGACTGCATAAAAGAACTACCTAAATGAATCACTGTAATCTTTTCAGCAGGTATTGCTAACAACTCGATCATATCCCGTTTTGTACTCTCAGATACGGCAATAAGATGAGAAGCTCGTTCGGCAATTTTTTTCTTCTGTGGAATAATCCATTTATCATCAGATAATTCGGCGAATTTATGCGACAAACGCTCATATGTCATATCATGAAAGGTAGTAACAAAAGGCCTCGTCTTTATATAGCGTCCTAAAAAATCGTCAAAATAGGTTGCATGGTAAATATCGTAATTGTGTACTTCTTTATCTAGTATATTATATAATTTATTAGTTTTAGATAATAGCCGATGTCTCTTCGGAAAAATATATTTATGTACAGGAATATTATATTCACGCAACTGAATATTGTTAGACCATAGTATTGAAAGATGAGCCTTATTGGGCAACGTTTTATTTATACCTGTAATTAACTCACAATAATATCTGGAAATACCTCCATATGCTTGTAATGTAAAAGCTTGATAATCAAAAAAAATATTCACAGTTCATAGAGTTTTTATGAGGCCCATTTTAACTAATAATGTAGAGACTAAACGTCGTACTCTATTCAACTTAATTAGCCACCAAGAAGGTAACCGATAAAAATGAGCAAAGGCGTACTTTAAAGCTACTGTATCTAATTCTATCTCTTTGGGAAACTTCATAAATTGAGTATCTATAGCCACTGTGGGTAAACTAGACCAAACGGAATCTGTTACTGTGTGGGTAGCATTCGGGCCAAAACCAGTATTTGAAATTAAATTTTGATTAGGTATAATAGTAAATCCTTGGTTTTTCCATATTGCAAAAACCCACTGATAATCCCAAGTATCTATTATGCCTGAACGTGTGTTGTCAAATGAGAATTTCCAGTAGGACAGCGACGGACGGTATATAACAGTTTCATTAATTCCGCCTGTTTTCCTATATGTATCATAGTCCTTCATCTCTACATCATATAGAGACCAAGCCCGTCGCCATGTGGCCCATCCCCATACATGAGCTATCTTAGAGAAAAAATAGGAATAGCTGCCCCAAGTCAAATTCCCATATAGATTAGTTCCACCAATATGCATTATTTTAGGCTCATCTACATATTTTAGCAATAAGATACGACAGAACTCAAAAAACGTAATATCAGGCAAGCAATCATCTTCTAAAATGATACCATATTCTACATTTTCAAAAAACCAGTCGATAGCTGAACTCACTGCTTTTTTACAACCTAAGTTCTGAGTTCTTATTAGCTTCTCTATTTTACATGGCCAATCAATTTCATCCAACAATTTTATACATTGCTGAACGCCTTCATTGTCACGTTTTATACCTGTTCGTGGGCCATCGATTGCAATAAATAATTGGGCAGGTTGAATTTGCCTGATTCGATTCATCACTTGACGGGCATGCTCAGGGCGATTAAACATTACAAATAAAATTGGCACATCAAATGAGTACCTCGTTTTCGACTCTATTAAATTACTCATTTGGCGTCCATTCGTTAGCTATAAAATATCCATTCCAGACTGCATAACCAGCAAGATGATATCTATTTTCTAACAACCATTTATATACTTGATTTTCCAGAGGTAGCAAAATGTCAAAATTATGCATTTCAATGACTATTAGCTTTGGTCTATATTTATTCAGATTGATTGATCGAAGCACATGATAATCATGTCCCTCAACATCAATTGAAAGGAGATCAATATCTGTTCCAGCAGGCAAACTCTCTATTAATATTGAATCAAGGGTGCGAGTTCTCAATGTACTTTGTCTAGAAACTTTTTGAATATCCTTATGTTTGTTATAAAAATCATTGTCTATAGTACTAATCTCATCCATATCAAATTCGTAGAAAATTACTTCTTTTTCTATATCTGAAACAGCTGCGCATAATGAAATATCGTTTGGTCGTAGGCTTTTATGCATATCTACCATTTTTTGATTAGCGTCTACCGTAATGCCTCGCCAACCTTTTTGATATAATCCAAATGTATTGGAATGCTGAATAGGTTCATTACTACCGATTTCAACATAGAAGCCAGTAATATTTTTTTCTAAAAAAGTACGAATAATAATATCCTCACCTGTTTGAGAATAGGTTAAAGAAGAATCAGGGCTAAATACCCTTCTTGCCATTTCCAGTATACTAAATTTTATTGCATAGTACAAAGGAAATTGTTTGAAAAATTTTGTAAGCATTCTATTGTCTTAATTTTCTTATGAAAGAAACTGGCTTTGACGAGTAAACGGCAGTTGAAAAGTAACAAAATTAATGAATGATCTAGACTGTAAGGAAAAAATATGTCTTGCTGGCTTGTAGAACATATTCATTCCATAAGCTGAGAACCCGTAAGAAATAAAAGTAGCTATGGATGCCCCTAGAGCTCCTAATTTAGGAATAAGCCACAAGTTTAATAAAATATTTACTACTGCGCCTAATATTGTCTTAATAAGCGCAAAGGTCTGTAAATTTTCGACTAATATTAAATTATTACTTCCTACGCCAATAAAAACAAAAACACCAGCCCATATATGAACACTTAATATAATACCTGCTTCACTAAATGCAACTCCATAAATTAACGATATTAGTTGATTAGAAAATAGACTAACGAAAATCGCTAGAAATAGGCTTATATATACTAGTATGTTGAGTAAATTCTGATATTCGTTATAATATCTTATTCTATCACTATTCCATGAGTCGGCAATTTTAGGATAAAAAGACGTATTAATAGCAATTGAAATAAAATACCATACTTCAGACAATCGTAATGCTGCACCGTAAAGGCCTAATTCGCGATTTGTTGACAACGACTCGATCATGAACTGATCTACTTTCATATATACAAAAATGAAAAATTCAGAAAGCATAATAGGCCATGCAACATTTAGTAGATGGCTAATTAATTTATAATCAGGCTTAATAAATACAGTGTTTATAAGTTTTAGCTCATGAAACTTATAAACACTGACCAATAGAATATAAGCAATTATTAATTCAATGACGTTGATTGCCGCGAAGTATATAATACCTCTATGATTAAGCAAGGCATATACACGCATAATTGATGCTATGCCAAATGCAATTACTTTTACTATAACTGACATTTTAGCCTTTGTGTGAGCCTGAAAGTATGTTTCGATTACATCTGAACTTTGTAAAATGAGGGACAATCCTGCTATATTTATAAGAAAAAATAAACTTGGATTATTTCTATTAAAAATATAATTGCATAGAAGGGTAAGGCCATAACTTAAAATGCCAGCGATAAGTTTAATAATTAGACTTGTTTGTACCAGTCGATTTTGTTTTATTGGACTGCTATTATTTGCCGATAACTCCACCATTAGCACATTTGTTAATCCAGCGCCAGCAAATGATATAAAAATAGTTGGAAAAAGGCTAGCATAATTTAATATACCGAACTCAGCAGGGCCTAAATAACGAGCGATCCAGACACCAACCAATACACCGACCACCATTCGAAAAACTTTATCGAAGAATATCCAGCCAATATTTGCAATAATTTTCCGCATTTTAATTTATACAATTATTAATGATTTAATGTCGGTCGATCAAAGTTATCGCAATAAAAGCACATGCAAATTGTTATTTTACTTTTCCCCACTTACTTGAGCTGGTTTTGCTTAAAAATCAATTCCTTATAAATATTGACCAATCTAAACGGCAATATTTTTTAAATTTACTCTAATATTAACAGACACATGAAGCTTATTTAATTGATACCTCTTGCTTCTATTACTCCAAATATGTACTAATAAAATGAACATTGATTAAAGCGACATAAAACATCAGTTTAAGATTTTCAGGCTTTCATTTATCAATATATTTTATCCGCAGCTAGGCCTTGTAAGTTTCAAAGGCCAAAACTTAATGGCCTTGTAAATTAAACTAATAAGCCTTTCTCTAAATAAAAGGCATTTAAATAGTATTTTTTAATTAATAAGACTATTCGTTTAGCTGAAAATTTTGTGGATTTAATATATTAGATGACAACTTAAAATTAGTCGTCTTTAACTTTAGCCAATTCTTTTCATTTTTAAGATCATTATTAGTAATTTTAAAATGAACATCATTACAAATTTTTAAATTTTTCTGGTATCTGACGAGAGTTGTTCTAGTATTATTATGTGAACCAACGTGCATTATACATCCTCAAGTAAAAGCTTCCCTGTTCATTCATCATCTTAACTATAAATACTAAACGGGGTAATGTTCTTATTTTATTACCTTAAAAATAAGCGTCGGGTTATAGCATAAGCCATGCTAATAAATACTCCAGCAACTGCACAGCCCAACATAATGAATGTCCTTTTAGGCCCGCTTTTTTGCAAGGGCACTTTTGGAGGCTCAAGTGTTTTGAATGTTGGCGTATCTTCTTGCACCTTTATTTTAGCTTGCTCTAATTGCTTAGCAAGATCATTATAAACGGATTGTTCAAGTATATAATCAGCTTGCAGCCTCTGCTCTTCTAATTTGGCTGTGTTCAAAAAAATACTTCTGTTACGATCTCTATAATTGGACAGCGCATATTCAGCAGCTTGATATCGTTGTTTTGCTTCTCTTGTTTGATTAGCAAGAAAAACCACTCTTTTACGAGCTTTATCTGTTCGGTAAGCTGTAATGTAACTTGTTAAATAGTTTAAAGAGAGCTGTGCAACTGAAGCAGTTACAATTGGATCAGTCATTGTAGCGGTAATTGTTAAAATTCCAGTTTTTCTATCATAAGCTGATAGCACGCTACCTTGTACTAATTTTACTAATCCATCTTGTTGTTTAGTTAATTCAATTGCTTGTGTATTATATGCTCCACCTTTATTCTTTTTTTCTTCATCATCGTTAACTGTTAGAAGGCTGAAGATTTTGTCTATAAAGCTGGCAGTACTGGTTTTATTGATAAACTCTTCTAATGTCGTCGTTGCATTCAACTTTTTAGAATACACTGGTTGCTTAAGTATATCCATAGCGAAAGGAACACTTTCCAAAACATTAGGATATAAATCGGGACGAATAGCATCTGATGCATTTGTATTGTCAAGGCCTAAACCAGCAAACACAGATGCCGCTCCCAGCCCACCAGCTCCTCTACCTTGTAACTCAGGCATTACCGTCACTTCAACTTTATATATGTTGGGCTTTGAAAATGCATATAGCGCCCCAATGATCAGACCAGCAACACCCCCTAACAGAATTTTTAACCGGTTTGCTTTTATAAAAGCGACAATATCGCTCAGTCGGATTTCTATTCCCTCCTGGTTAATACTTTGAATTCTTTTTTCTTCTATAACGTCCATTATAGTGCGAAGTAAAAAAATAGAATCAACGCCTTTTTCTTCAGCTTATAGATTAGTTACGCAATACGTTTGTAAGCGCAAATGCTAAAGTTGCTAGTAGCGACAAAATAGAAATGCGTTCACCTGTAGTCATTCTTGTTTTAGCTTCGAAGGGCTTGAAGGGGACAATGACTGTGGAACCTGGCTCTACTGCAGGCCATGTTTTGAAAAATAAAAATTTGTGAGTTCGCTTTTTATGTCCATTTGGATAAATAACGTACGTTTTCTTTTGAACTGCATCTTCCGTAAATCCTCCTGCGTCACTCACGTAATCGTCAAAGCTATAGTTGGATTTATAACTTACCTGCGCTGGGTTTAAAACCGCCCCCTGAATTGATACTGTTTCAGGGCGACGAGGAATGTACAGGGTATCGTTAGGATTGAGCAGTAAGTTATCTTCTGTCTCCGGATGCTCGATTACCTTGCTAATATCGGTACCAATGAGTGATCCATTGCGTATGAATTGCGCTGAGGCCAAATAGGCCTGGGGCCGAAGACCACCTGCTCGCTTGATGAGATCAGCGATTCGCTCACGAGGTCTGAAGATAGCGTAGCTTCCAGGCTGCATCACTTGACCGCTTATATACACTTGCTGCTGCGGTTCGTAGGTAGGTGACGTACGAACGTAGACAATATCAAAGGGCTGTAACGAAAAGGCAACTTTGCTCCGATTTGTATCGGCGCCAATCTCTTGAGAACTAATCTGTAAATTCCGGTCAACGGCAAATTGATGAATTTCAAGAGCGGGTGAATTAGCGTCTAACGAGTCTTTGCGAATTCGTCGAGCTACTTCTATCAGACTTGGTTTAGCTCCCTCCCGAAAACCACCTGCATTAGCGATTAGGTCAGCTATACTCATGTTACTGACGTAGGGAATAGCAGCTGGTTTGTTTACAGCGCCTTCGATGTTTATAAAGTATTCCTCACGTAAATCCCTAATGGACAGGATCGTTATGACATCCTGTTTCATCAGGGGTATGTCAGCGATCTCTCCTTTCATCAGTTTCCCTAAGTCGAACGATAAATTTTCTTTATCTAAATTGGGCAACTCACGAACAATCATAGCCCGATTCTTGAAAGCATCATTTCGCAAGCCTTCTGCCCGCTGAATCAATTGGCGAACGGTTTCTGTCCCTGGCTCAATGGCAAAATCCCCCGGCCGCATCACAGCACCTCCTATTTGAACACGATTTTCATACCGTTCCAGAATTTTTCCTACAAAAAAGACATCACCCGGCTGAGGAATAAACTCGGCCATTTGGGCTTCCGTGATGGTTTTTATTTGCCGCTCTCTATTGGTGTTACGCCGGACGGTGATGCTGGCTCTGTAGGCATCATCCGAAAATCCACCTGCAAACCCCAATACTGTTTTAAGGGTTTCGCCCGGCAATACCTCAAAAATAGCTGGGCGACGTACCTGCCCGTTTAACTCGACTCTAGTTTCATAATCTGCAACCCGAATGACATCCTGATCCATTAGTCGGATATTATCTCGTTGGTCAGCTCTTAAAATGAAGTCGTATAAATCAATAGTTCGCACAACTCGATTACCTCGAATAACACTGATTTTACGAAAAGAACCAGTTAACGGATTTGGCCCACCGGCAAGATATAGTGCATTAAAAGCAGATCCTAGTGAGGAAATCGTATAGGTACCGGGCTTAACAACTTCACCGACAAGTGTTACGCGGATACTACGGATATTAGTCAAGGTCACATTAGCATACGTACCACTCCCAGGAACACCCAAGCCCTGATAACCACTTTTGCGTAGTCGATCTATAATACGCGCCTGTGCCTGTTCGATGGTCAGACCACTCACATAAATTGGCGGTAAGTTCGGAATTTTAACTTCTCCTTCTGGCGAGACTTTAAGTTTAAGATTGTCCGAAGATGCTCCAGAAATATCAATACCAATCTCGTCATCGGGTCCCACAATGTAATTACGGGGGGTAGCGATACGTAGATTCGGTTCAAAGGTTAGATTAGCGTTAGAGAATAATGACGCTCCGAATACGGGTAATCCAGCACTTACCTCTTTGCGAGTATTCGTAGGTAACGAATCAATACTTCTTGTTGAGACATCCGAAGGTAAGGTTCGGGCATTGCTTGAGGATGAAGTAACCTTGTCTTTTGCTTGCGCAGCTCCCCTCGTTTGAATTTCCGTATATCGTCGGCGCATGGTAGCAATATCCGTTAATGTATACCCCTGCGACATGGCAGCCACTTCAATTTGTGTTTCAGTAAGTCCCCGGCTCTGCGCCTGGCGGTAAAAATCGATTACCTGTTCATCGCTTAGTTGACCAGCTCGTGAACCAGCCTGCTGAGCGGTTGCCATAGTAACTCCTGTCAGAATAAATAGCAGGAGAACAAGTGTGAATGGATAGGTACGGCAAATAAAATATGACAATTTGTCCTTAGTACGCATGAAACCTGGCGATTGGGCCAAAAATTGAGTTACAAAAGTAATAGATTCCTTTTAAAACGTTACTGTATTATATTGAGCACTGCCTGTCAGGGAGCCAGCTAGGTTGTAGTCCCACGGTAATGCACTAAATTTGCCGGAAAACCAGTCGGCAGTCATTGGTAGATAGTCTTAATTAGATAGACTATTAGCTAAAAAGTAACGCTTATTCACCGATTACCAATGCATAAAACGAAATGATTAATTTAATAGCTAAGTTTTTCGGTACGAAATCACAGCGCGATATTAAGGAATTGCTGCCTTATGTCGAGAAGGTGAACACCGAATTTGCCCGGTTAAAAGACCTTTCTAATGATGAGTTGCGTCAGATCTCAGCTGAACTCAAGGCTCAAATCGCCGACGAGCTAAGCGATATCGACAACCAACTCGCCGAGCTCAACGAACATGTCGTCCACTCAGAAGTAGACGTCAATGAGAAAGAACGGCTCTTCAACCAGATCGATAAACTCGAAGCTGATCGTAATACCGAACTCGAACGTGTGCTGCTGGCGATTCTGCCCCGGGCCTTTGCCGTCGTGAAGGAAACTGCCCGTCGCTTTACCGAAAATGAACAGTTGGCGGTAACGGCAAACGATTTCGATCGCGAAATCGCTTCCCGCAAGAAAAACGTAGTGATTGAGGGTGAGCTGGCGCATTGGGCCAATCGCTGGGATGCTGCCGGTACACTCATTAAATGGGATATGGTCCATTACGATGTGCAAATCATCGGGGGGGTGGTGTTGCATCAGGGTAAAATCGCTGAAATGGCTACCGGGGAAGGGAAAACGCTTGTCGCTACTTTTCCGGCTTTCCTCAATGGGCTGGCTGGACGGGGTGTGCACATCGTTACGGTCAACGATTATCTGGCCAAGCGTGACTCGGAATGGATGGCTCCACTGTTCGAATTCCATGGCATGCGGGTCGATTGCATCGATAAGCATCAGCCCAACTCGGAGCAGCGGAAGCAGGCTTATCTGGCCGATATTACGTACGGAACAAATAATGAGTTTGGCTTCGACTACCTACGGGATAACATGGCCCGCGAAACTAGCGAACTGGTTCAGCGAAAGCATCACTACGCTATGGTCGACGAGGTCGACTCCGTGCTGATCGACGATGCCCGTACGCCCCTGATTATCAGCGGTCCTGTTCCGCGTGGCGATGAGCAGGATTATATCGAGCTGAAACCGCGCGTTTCGCGCCTGGTCGAAGCACAACGCAAGTTGGTTTATGATTATCTGAACGAAGCCAAAAAGAAGATTGCCGCGGGCGACGAAAAAGAAGGGGGGCTGGCCCTGTTCCGGGCCCATCGCGGCTTGCCCAAACATAAGCCGCTGATCAAGTTTTTGAGTGAAACCGGTAATAAGGCCCTACTCCAGAAAACCGAAGCGATTTATCTGGCCGAAAATCAGAAGTTGATGCCCGAAGCGGATGCGCCCCTCTATTTTACCATCGATGAGCGCCACAACAGCATCGACCTGACCGAAAAAGGGATTGATTACATTACTGGTTCGGGCGAAGATCCTAACTTTTTTATTCTCCCGGACCTGTCGATCGATCTTAATTCCATCGACAAAGATCCTGATTTCTCGGAGCAGGATAAGCTTCTCCATAAAGAAGCGGTCGTTCGGGATTATGCCGTCAAGACTCAGCGTATCAACACCGTAAACCAATTACTGAAGGCTTATACCCTATTCGAGCGCGACACAGAATACGTCATCATGGATGGCAAGGTAAAGATCGTAGATGAGCAAACGGGCCGGATTATGGAAGGTCGTCGTTGGTCGGATGGGCTGCACCAAGCCGTAGAAGCGAAGGAAAACGTGAAGGTTGAAGATGCTACACAGACATACGCCACGATTACGCTTCAAAACTATTTCCGCATGTACCACAAGCGGGCCGGTATGACCGGTACGGCCGAAACGGAAGCCTCGGAATTCTGGCAGATTTATAAGATGGACGTAGTCGTAATCCCAACCAACCGGTCCATCAGCCGGAAAGACGAGGAAGATAAGGTTTATCGTTCGGTACGCGAAAAATACAACGCCGTCGTCGAAGAAATTACGAGTCTGGTCGAAAAAGGCCGACCCGTTCTGGTCGGTACGACCTCGGTCGAAAACTCCGAATTGCTGAGCCGACTGCTGACTTTGCGAAAAATTCAGCACCAGGTGCTGAACGCCAAGTACCACCAACGCGAAGCCGAAATCGTAGCCACAGCCGGTTTGCCGGGTAACGTAACCATTGCAACGAACATGGCAGGCCGGGGTACCGATATCAAACTAACTCCCGAGTCGCGGGCGGCCGGTGGTCTGGCCATTATCGGTACGGAGCGCCACGAATCGCGTCGGGTCGACCGCCAGTTGCGGGGTCGGTCGGGTCGTCAGGGTGATCCGGGTACGTCTCAGTTCTTCGTATCGCTCGAAGACAGCCTAATGCGGTTGTTCGGTTCGGAGCGGATCGCGAAAGTGATGGACCGGATGGGCCTGGAAGAAGGCGAAGTGATTCAGCACTCGATGATCACCAAATCGATCGAGCGGGCGCAGAAGAAAGTAGAAGAAAACAACTTCGGGATTCGGAAGCGGCTGCTTGAATACGACGACGTCATGAACTACCAGCGTGAAGCCATTTACAAGCGTCGCCGGAACGCATTGTTCGGCGACCGCTTACCGCTCGATATTGCCAACACGATGTATGACGTAGTGGAAGAAACGGTCAATAACGCTGAAGGCAACTACGAGGAAATCAAATTGCAACTGCTGACCACGCTTGGCCTATCTCCGCAATTGACGGCCGAAGAATTCAACCGGCTGAAAAAGCCCGATCAGGTTCACCGGCTATACACGGAAGCAGAAACGAATTATCAGCAGAAAAATCAGGCCATTGCCGAAAAAGCGTTGCCGGTTCTGACCCAGGTGTTGACTGAGCAGGGGCATCAGATCAAAAATATCGTCGTTCCATTCTCTGATGGCCTTCATGAATTAACCGTGGTTTCAGACCTGCGAAAAGCCGTAGAGACCGGCGCTCGCGAGATCGTCACGGAAATGGAGAAAGCCGTGACTCTGTCGGTGATCGACCAGGAATGGAAAGAGCACCTGCGCGAAATGGATGACCTGAAGCAGTCTGTACAGAATGCGGTCTTCGAGCAGAAAGATCCGCTGCTGGTTTACAAATTCGAATCGGTAGAACTGTTTAAGCGCTTCCTGACCAAGGTCAATTTCGACACGATTAGCTTTCTGACGAAAGCAGATATTCCTGCCCAGGAAGCCGAAGAAGTTCAGCAGGAAATTCGTCAGGCACCGACGCAACAACGGCCACAGCCGCAACCAAAGCTTCACACCAACATAGAAGACTTTGACGACAGTCATCTAGCTACCGGGCCTGAAGAGTATGCCCGTCGCATGGCCGAAAACGACGCTATGGGCGCGGGTGCTCCGCCTATGCCTCCCCAGCGTCAGGCTCCGGCCCGCGTGGTCAAACTGGACCGGAACGCTCGTGTCAATGTCCAGTATGCTGATGGCTCCGTAAAGCGCGACGTCAAATTTAAAACCGTTGAAAATGATGTCGTTAGCGGTAAAGCAATGCTAATCGAGTAAGATCTGTAACTCTCTGAGAAACGCCCGGTGTATCCATGATTCACCGGGCGTTTTTTTATGAACTGCCCGGGTCTTACGGACACTTTTACGGATACCAAGCCGTTATTTAGTCAACATGAATAACGTTCTTTTCTCACTGTTTTTGTGGGGATTAGCCCTGCTGTTTCCCCCGCCCGAGCCGATTCGGCTTCGTCCAGAGTCAGTTCCCTTTACCCCTAAAGAGTTTTATATCGCAGCCGTAACCGATCAGCGACCGGAAGGTGGCCCGATTGCCCGGCTGGCTTTTGCGCTCAATCAGGCTCCGCTGCCTGTCGATTTGGAAAAAGGTGCAGCTACCAGTTTTCAACAGTTTATCAATCAGGGGATGAGACAGAATAAATCCCTGCGGCCGGTCGGCGTGCGCATCCGTCAGTGCCAGGTAAGCGAAACAGCCAATGGACGACGGGTAACGGGAAAATTTACCTTTTCCGTCGCCTTCGATTTGTTGGGTAAAGATGATACAGGTGCGGAAACACGCACTCAATTAACCGAATACAAAGGCGGAGCCAATTACACGCGTCCCCTGGAACAAACAACCGTCATCGAGTCGGTTATCCGGCAATCGTTAGTGGCTTCTCTGCGCAACCTGAATGACTACATGAACCGGGAAAGTGGGCAAAATGAAAAGTTGGCTAAAAGTCTAAAAATAAATTTTATGGACGACATGCGCATTACCAACGATGATACCGTCCACTACAACCCCGATCGAAAATTGATCTGGGACGATTTTAGAGCCGATCCCCGGCGGAGTAGTCATTACGCAGCTGAAGTGTTTACCAGCTTTGCCTACGAAGGGAAAAGTATTGTAAAAGACGGGGTGATTATTCTTAACCTGACGGCAAAAGCGTACATGCTCAAGCAATCGTCCTGGGGCCGACCAGATGCCCGAAATGCCTACGCCCTGAACCACGAGCAGCGCCATTTCGACATCACAAAAATTATTGTCGAGCGGTTTAAGCGTAAGATTCAGGCCGACATTCTGACCCTCGAAGATTATAACAGTCAGATGCAGTACGAATTCCTGGAAGCTTTCCGGGAAATGAACCGCTTGCAAACCCAGTATGATACTGAAACCAATCATAGCCTTAATCAGGCGGCTCAGGAACAATGGAATCAAAAGATTGACACAGAACTGCGTAGTTTTGGGCTGGTTAAATAACTACGCAGCCGTTTCGTGAAAAAAATCCGCGTTCTGCACATAAGTACGGCCCATCAGCCTCAGGACCCGCGCATTGTGTTTAAACAATGTCAGACGCTGGCAGATGTGTATGAGGTATATTGCGCTTTGCCAAGGGCCGATGCGACCATAGCCCCTACGATTCGTTTTATCCGTTTGCCTTATTTCAGGCGTGTCATCTGGCGAACACTGCTGACCTGCCCGCTCATTATACTTCGCTGCATCTGGCTTTGGCCTCAGCTAGTGCATGTTTACGCCCCGGAATTTTTGCCATTTGCTTATATCTTTCGCCTGATTGGAGCAGAAGTTATTTACGAAGTGCAGGAGAATCTGCACCTGAAAATGTACCTGAAAGCCTTCAACCGGGGCATTCTTCTCGAAGCGTGTTTCCGCTGGTTCGACCGGCTCGCCTGTCGTCATTTTTATCTGATTTTTACGGAACATGGTTACCTGAAGACTTATAAGCACTTGAGGAAGCCACACGCGGTCATTTACAACTACCCACAACTATCGTTTCTTGAGCCCTTTCGTCGTCCTTACCAACCTAAGACGGATAAACCATCGTTTTTTTACATCGGTTGGCTTAGTTTTGAGCGATCGTTTGATGTGCTGGTTGAAAGCCTGGCCCGCCTTATGAAAGTATATCCTCAGTTTAGTGTTCATCTGTTTGGCCAACGTACCTTTACCAATAAAGACCTGGAGCAGTTACCGGCTTACTCGCAGGTGCGCCAGAATCTTTATTTTTATGGTTATACAGACCAGCGGGAGGCTTTTTCATACACTGCGCAGGCAACGGCGGGACTCGCTCTCTTAAAACCAGTCGGCGATTATCCGGATTCTTATACGACCAAACTGTTTGAGTACATGGCGCTTGGTTTACCCGTCATTACCTCGAACTTTCCCCTTTATCAGGACGTTGTCGAACGGCACAATTGTGGTTTCTGTGTATCGCCTACGGACGCAGAACAGATTGCCCAGGCGCTCATCTACCTGATCGAGCACCCAACTGAAGCAGAAGCGATGGGAAAACGTGGGCGCCTGGCTGTTGAGACAAAATATAACTGGTCGACAGAAGCGCAGAAATTATTAGACTTTTATGAAGCTGTGCTTTTGACGGACTGACAAAATGCATTTTCTTAGATTAAAATTAGACATAGCTAATACATTATGGTATTGTTCTAATGTTCAATACCACGATTTCCCGGAAGGATTTAACTTTAGGTACTAATCCAGGTTGTAGCTGTGTTAGACCTCTATTTTTTGGCCTGATGTATATACACGCAGTAAGCCACTACCTACCAACGCAGGTGGTTGGCAATGAACATTTCACCCAGCTCAACGGCCTTTCCAGCGACTGGATCATCGAACGTACCGGCATTGTGGAGCGCCGAAAAGCCGCTCCGGGTGAAAATACAAACACCATGACTCTTGAAGTCGTCAAACGACTCCAGGAAAAAACCGACCTTTCCTCAATCGATCTGATTGTGGGAGGTACGTATACCCCCTATGATACCATTGTTTCCATAGCGCACGAAGCCCAGCATCTTCTGGAAATTCCTGATATCCCCACCATTTCGATATCGACGGCCTGCTCTTCTTTGCTAAACGCCATAGAAGTGGTCGAAGGCTATTTTGCGCTTAACAAGGCCAGCCGGGCGTTAGTAATCGTATCCGAACACAATACTCTTTATTACAACGAAACAGATACCATTTCGGGCCATTTGTGGGGCGATGGGGCGGCTGCTCTGCTCATTACCAAAGAACGTCAGAGCGAGAATGATTTTGCAATAAAAGCACTGATAACGGGCGGGGCCGCCCATACGGCAAAGGCAACGACAGGTGTTATGATGAAACCAATGGAGGGCGGTGTTACAATGCCACATGGCCGGGATGTCTTTATCAATGCCTGCCAATATATGCCGAAAGCCAGCTTACAGGTGCTGGAGCAATGTGGCCTTACTCTTGAGGATGTTGACTATGTTCTGCCGCACCAGGCTAATCTGCGCATTTCACGAAACGTGATGAATACGCTCAAACTGCCGGAAGAAAAGCTGATTTCAAATATTCAGTACTACGGCAATACAGGCTGTGCGGGCTGCGCCATAGCACTTTCTGAGCGGTGGGATACCTTCAAAAAAGGTGAACACATCGTTATTACCGTATTTGGGGGCGGCTATTCGTACGGCGCGATGTTGGTAGAAGTATAAAAAAAGTAGTTAGTGGCTAGTTGCCAGCAAATACTACTGACAACTAGCCACTAACTACTTTTCGCTTTTACTGTGCGTCTGCCCGCCAGCTGTTGTTCTTTTCGTTGATATCAGGCAGTTTTTCGTCCGGATCGACCACGACGGTTTTCAGGGGCGAGGTCGAATCGTACTTAAATGTCCATGTACCCCCACGCTGCCAGACTTCTACCGGTAAGTTAACTCGTCCTTTTTTACCGTTGGATTCGGTTATTTCAACTGTAACGGGCATCGCCATCTTTTCAAGATTCTCGATAGAAATCAATGATCCTTTATCGGGCGATCCCTCCGCATACTTTACTTCTTTCACGCTCTGGTCGAGTTTCCAGGTTTCGTAGAAGAAGCCTTTCCAGAACCAGCCTAAGTCCTCCCCTGCTCCGTCTTCTATGCTGCGGAAGAAATCGTAGGGGGTAGGATGTTTGAATGCCCAGCGGTTGACATAATTCCTGAAAGCGAAATCGAACCGATCTGGTCCGAGAATGACATCACGCAGCAGTCTTAAGCCTATACCGGGCTTGTAATAAGCCAGAATACCCAACGCGCGCGGTTGCTGCACATCCGGAATGGTCATAATCGGCTCAGACGGAAAGGAAAGTGCCGGAGCTATATCGTGCATCGTGCCGTGTTCCCGATTGTACTCACCTTTATTGAAATTGGCGGTCGACAATTCGTTGATAAAGGTATTGAAGCCTTCATCCATCCAGGGAAATTTGCGTTCGTTATTGCCGACAATCATGGGGAACCAGTTATGACCAAATTCATGATCGGTTACGCCCCAGAGGCCATCTTTTTTGTCCTTATGGTTACAGAAGATGATGCCGGGATACTCCATTCCTCCCACAATACCGGCTACATTGGTTGCTACTGGATAGCTAAACTCGTAGAGGTATTTCGAATAAAATTCGATACAGCCTTTTACGTATTCGGTCGAGCGGTTCCAGGAATCGTTGGTGGCGCTTTCTGCCGGGTATACCGACTGACCAAGGATGGTTTTCCCACTGGGCAGGCTAATCCGGGCGGCATCCCACACAAATGCTTTCGACGAAGCCCAGGCCACATCACGGCTATTCTGGCAACGGAACTTCCAGGTTAAGGCACCGGATTTTTTGGGCCGTGTGTTCGCATCCGTCACCTCGTCTTTACTACGAATAACTACGGTTTTATCGCTGTTCCGTGCCTGCGCCAACCGCTTTATCTGGTCGGCCGTCAGCACGTCGTTCGGATTTAGCAGTTCGCCTGACCCAACAACGATGTGGTTCCAGGGAGCGGTAATGCTGTATTCATAGTCGCCATAGTCGAGGTAAAACTCACCCGCGCCCAGATAAGGTAATACATTCCAGCCCTCGATGTCGTCGTACACACACATGCGCGGGTACCATTGAGCGATTTCGTAGATAATCCCATCTTTCCGCTGCAGCTGTCCCATACGGTCCGACGCGTATTCAGGAATTTTAAACGAATAGGCTACTTTTATTTTTACAACCTCACCGTTAGGTTTTACGGGTTCTGCCAGACGGATCTGCATGCGCGTGTCTGTAACGACGTAAGGCATAGCCGTAAATTTGCCCTTTGCCTGATCGACGGTTACGCTTGCTATCGAGAATCCACCCGCAAAGCCCTGGTTACCGAACCGCCCACCCGAAATGGGCGTAGTTTTCGTTGCCCGCGAAGTATCGCTAAAGGCATTCTGATCGAGCTGGAGCCACAAATAAGCCAGCGACTCTGGTGAATTATTTTTATAGGTGATCACCACCTCGCCCGTGATGGTATTTTGCTGGTCGTCCAGAGTTACATTGATCTGATAATCAGACCGATTCTGCCAGTACCGGGGGCCGGGGGCACCACTGCCCGTACGGTAATCATTGCCGGGCTGCATATTGAACAGCGGGTGAAACAACGCGAGCGGATCGTATTTGGAAGTGGTCGTCGACGAAGGTGCCGTTTGGGCAAATGAAGCCAGGCTTAAGGCCCAAAACCCCACCCAGATAGCAATTTTTCTCATGAATGAATTCAAAACTAAAATATGTCCTACAAATAACGTGATAAAGCCTTAAAACCAGATAGGGTTCACAAAGACAGGTGCAAATCGAGACCCTGATGAACGAGCAAAAAGACGAAGAGACCAATCCAGAGAATATCGACAAAATGCCAATAGAGCGTAATAAGCCTGATTTTAAGCCGGTTGGGCGGGTTAACGCTGTACACGAACGAATCGATGTAGGGTCGGCGACGCAGCGCTTCAACCAACATGATCCCTAAAAAAATAAGCCCAACCAGAATGTGTAGTAAGTGAATGCCCGATATGATATAAATAAAGCCACCAGCCGGATTTCCTTCTAATAGTATCCCCGCCCGGATCATCTGCCGCCAACCCCATCCCTGCAGCAGCATAAACAGCGTACCAAGCACGAGCGTAGTACCCAAATTGGTACGGTAGCTGCCAAATCGCTCGTGCCGGAACGCCTGGATGGCGTTGTTGAGCGTGAAGCTACTTAAAATGATAACGATAGTGCTCACCAGGAAAACCCCCGGCAGTTTGATATCAGACCACCCTGTGCCGGTCCGACGAACGGCGTAAGCGACCAGCAGCATCGTGAACACCACAATACTGCTCGCAATACCTAGCCAGACCATAAAACGGAACGGCTCCCGCCGTTTGGTCACAAAGTTACTCATCTTAGAGTGGTCGGTCGATACAGGGATGCCCGTGCGGTGATTAGTACCCGTAGCAGGCTTGTTTATGAACTACTAACCCCTATAACTTTCCTTGCCAAACGCTGTAATTACTAAATTGGTTTAGCGTACTTATCGGTGCGTCGAAAATTCCGTACACCGTAGAACCGGAACCACTCATGCTAGCGTAGACGGCACCAAGGCTATAAAGTTGCTGCTTAATTTGGGGTAAGATCGGGTATTTTGGAAACAGGCTGTCTTCAAAATCATTATGAATAGTGGTACGCCAGGTATCGGGCGAAAGTTGCAGTTGTTGATCGAGTGGAATTTCAGGTAACCCGGGGCGCACCGCAGCATAAGCCTCGGCGGTAGATATGGCCAGATTTGGATAGACCAGCACGACAGAATAACCGCTTAAATCGACACTAATGTCACTGAATACATCGCCTTTTTCGAAACAGTACAGCGGCCGGTTCTGGATAAAAAAAGCACAGTCGCTGCCCAGTTGGCGAGCATAGTCTTCCAACTGTGGCGTGTTTATGCCAAGTGAGAATTGGTTATTCAAAAGCTTCAGCGTAAAGGCCGCATCAGCCGAACCGCCACCCAACCCAGCCCCGATCGGGACTAATTTATGCAGATGAAGTTCAACCGGCGGCAGGTCGAAATCGGCTTTCAACAGCTTATAGGCCCGAACACAAAGATTTGCCGTGGAGTCACCCGGGATAGTTAATCCACTGCTACTAAAAGAAAACTCAGTAGCCGGAATGGCCTCCAGCACATCGCTCCAGCCGACGGGATAAAAGCACGATTGCAGATTGTGGTACCCATCGGAACGCTTTTCGGTGATCCGCAGGCCAAGGTTGATTTTGCAGTTGGGGAAGGTTATCACAACTCAGAATAAAGGATTACAGCCATTGATCAACTGTACGGCTCAAGCTTTATCAGTCAACAGATCAAAAATCTGGTCGACATTTTCGGGCAACTCGTGCTGGTTATGCGTAACGAACAAAATGGTTTTGTTGCTGAAGCTGGCGATCAGCCGCCGGGCTCGTTCAATATGCCGCGCATCGATAACCTGAAAAGGCTCATCCAGCAGTAACACCGGCGCATTTTTGAGGAGCGCCCGGATCAACAGCACGAGTCGTTGCTCGCCAGCCGATAAGGTTCTAAACGGGCGATCTTCTGTGTGAGCCAGTTCAAAATAAGCCAGTAACTGGGCTAGATCAGCTTCCGTTTCAGGCGATATACGCCGGGGTGGTGTAAGCGTATCGGTTAGCCCCGTAAGCGCCACCTGCCGCACCGACAACTGCTGTGGAAAATAAAGATGTAATTCGGGCGAGACAAAGCCGATACGGCGTTTAACATCCCAAATGCTTTCACCTGCTTTTCCCCGTCGGAAACCGAACACGCGCACATCATTGGCATAAGCCTGGGGGTGGTCTCCATAGAGCAGACTAAGCAATACCGACTTCCCAGCCCCGTTCTGGCCTAGTAATGCCCACCGTTCGCCCGCCCGGATGGCCCAGTTTATATCCTTCAGGATAACCGTTTCCCCATACTGCACGGTCACGTGCTGAAGTCGGAAAGCTTCCGTAAAATCTACTGGTTGGGGCTTCGTTTGAAGAACAGGAAGCGAAACGTCAGGCAACGGTTCGTTTTTTGGACTGTAATCCACTTTAGATCCCTGCCACTGTACTCTCCCATTGTTGAGGGCCAGTATATGCGTCACAAAAGGCGGAACGTCTTCGGGTTCTACAACCAGTATGAGCGTCAGCCCATGCTCGATCAATTCGCTTAGCCAGCCTGTAAGTTCTGCCCGAAACGCTTTATCCAGCCCCACGAAGGGATTGTCCAGCAGTAGTACGGTCGGATGCCGCAGCAGTGCTTTTCCAATCCGAGCTTTACGGGTCTGTCCGTTCGAAAGCTTCAGAAAGGACCGATCCAGAAGCGGATCGATGCCCAGCCGCTGAATCAGCGCATTATTTTCCGGAGAGTCTGTAAACTGTAAAAAATTACGGACTGTAGGAATGGCATGGTACGAAGGGTCTTCGCCTTCGGGCTTATCACCCATTGTCGCCTGGTAGCGTTGCTGATAAAAGTACCCGCTGTATGAGAACCGGCTGGACTCTTCCTTGAATGAGACAAATTCGAGCGAAGCTTTTCGGGTTAACATACCTGGCGAAGTAGGTAAAAGCTGTCCGGCAATGGCTTGCAAAAGCGTCGTCTTGCCGCTACCGGTCGGGCCTACGATGGCCCAGCACTCGCCGGTCCGGATGGATAGAGTAATCGCGTCTAAAACAGTTTGATTACCCCGACGAACACTTAACTCATTCAGGAAAATCAACGAATCTATATCAGCCATAAAACGCAGTTGGGGGGCATACCTTTGCAAAGGTATGCCCCCCAACTGCGTTTTATGCAATTTTCACCAAACTACTTTTATTGAGGTTTGGGAGTCGTCGTCGTGGTCGTGCTTCTGGTCCGGCGGCTGTTATTCGTCGTAGTGCCGCTATTGGTCCGGTCTGTGGTACCCATAGTACCTGACGTACCCTGCGAATCGGTTCTTGGCGACGTGCTGTTCATGGTGCCCGTACCCGTGCTGTACGTACTGTTAGGCGTTGCTACCGTACCTGGGGTCGTTGTACCCGATGGATTTACATTACCCGTGGTCGGATCTACCGAACCCGGTTGCGTCGTCGCGCCCGGTGTCATACCAGGGGTGGTCGTTGTACTCGGCCGGTTCTGATATGTGTTCGAATTCGTCGAGGGCTGCATACCATTGTTGGTAGTCCCTGGCGTTTGAATACTCGAGTTAGTCGAGGGCTGCGTTTGGTACGTGCTCGAAGGTGTGCCCGAGTTGGATGGGCTCGAATACGTGCCGGTCGTACCAGATGAGGTGGTACCTGGCGTCGTGTTCGTTGTTTGTGCGTTAGCGTTGAGGGCGATGCCGGCTACCAGCATACAACCCATTATCATTATTTTTTTCATTAGTTGAGTATGTTTATCGTTTTAAGCGATATTCTACAATAGAACTCGGCTCATCCTGAATTGTTTAACTTTTTTTTAATTTTTGACCTGGGTCCAGCGATTTACACAAAAAATAAAAGGCCATGAGTTCAAACTCATGGCCTTTAAAAAGTACTGAAATCTGACAACTCAGATCGTTCCTTTCTTCATTTCCTTTACGGCAAAATCGGCAGCGCGTGCCGTCAAAGCCATATAAGTCAGAGAGGGGTTCACACAGGAAGCAGACACCATACAGGCACCGTCGGTATTGAACACGTTTTTTACCGTATGAATCTGATTGTGTGCATTCAGTATGGACGTCTTCGGATCCCGCCCCATGCGCGCCGTACCCATTTCGTGAATACCAATGCCGGGGTGTTTGGACTCGTCGTTGTAAGGCGTTACATTTTTCATACCGGCCGCTTCAAGCATTTCAGCCGCATCGTTCATCATATCGATGCGCATTTTCTTTTCATTTTCGCCATAAGCCGCGTCGAACACGATCAGCGGCAGGCCCCACTTGTCTTTCTGATCGGGCGACAGGGTCATGCGGTTATTAGGATCGGCAATCATCTCGCCGAATCCGCCCAGGCTCATCGTCCATGGACCGGGCTGGGTCAGGCTTTCTTTGAAATCAGCGCCGAAGCCAGCCATGCCGTTACCCCGGTTCCAGCCACCACGGCCCGCTCCTCCCTGGTATCCGAAGCCCCGCACGTAATCGCGCTTGTCGCCATTCCAGTTCCGGTAACGAGGAATATAAACCCCATTCGCCCGCCGTCCGTAGTAATACTGATCTTCCATACCTTCGAACGTACCGGCAGCACCCGCGGCCAGGTGGTGGTCCATAATGTTACGACCGAGCTGATCCGAATCATTACCCATTCCATTCGGGAATCGGTGCGATTTCGAATTCATCAGAATCGATGTACTGGCAAAGGCCGACGCATTGAGGAAGATGACCCGGGCATAATACTCCCGAACCTCTTTGGTATTCTGGTCGATAACCCGAACACCCGTTGCTTTTCCTTTCTTTTCGTCATAGAGTACTTCCGATACGATCGAATCAGGCCGGAGGGTTAACCGACCGGTTTTCATCGCAGCGGGCAAGGTTGCCGACTGTGTGCTGAAATAAGCGCCATACGGACAACCCCGCATGCACTGATTCCGGAACTGACAAGCCGCCCGGCCCAGGTCGTAGTGCAGTTGTTTGGGAGCTGTCAGGTGAGCCGTCCGCCCGATGGTAACCAATCGTTTGGGGAAAGCCTTTTCAATGCGTTTCTTCGATTCTTTCTCCAGACAGTTCAACTGCATAGGCGGTAGAAAATTACCGTCGGGCAGTACATCGATTCCGTCTTTATTACCCGAAACACCCACGAACGTTTCTGCATACGTATACCAGGGGGCCAGATCTTCATATCGAATCGGCCAGTCGACCCCGATACCTTCTTTGGCATTGGCCATGAAATCTTCTTTGTTCCAGCGGTAACTCTGCCGTCCCCACATCAGCGAACGACCGCCTACGTGATACCCCCGAATCCAGTCGACCTTGCGTTTTTCGAGGTACGGGTTTTGGGCGTCGTTCTCAAAGAAATGCCGCCATTCTTCGTTGGCCGTGTAACCGGTACGCATGTTAGCCCAATATTCTTCGGCGGCCATGGTCGTGATCCGGCCACGGTGCGGAAAATCCCAGGGGTTGTTGGTAGCGGTCGGATAGCCCTCGATGTGTTTCACATCACGGCCGCGCTCCAGCATCAATACTTTCAATCCTTTCTGGGTAAGTTCTTTAGCGGCCCAGCCACCCGAAATACCCGACCCGACGACGATAGCGTCGTAGGTCATATCTTTTTTTGCGTCTATATTGAGGTTCATGATTATTCAATGAATAATGAATAATGTAAAATGGATGCTGGTTACTAACACAAGCCCACTCGATCTTACTTATTCATTGTGCATTATTCATTTTACATTAGATTGCCCAGGCTTTCTGACCGGGTTTAAGGGTTATACAACCATCGTAGCGACCGGGAACCGCCACATAAGCAAGCGCCTGTGTGCAGCCTATTTCGGAAGTGAAATATCCCGTCAACGTCAGGTCTTTGAGAATCGAGAAGAAAGGGGTATACCGCTTCTTGGAATCCGGCATTTGCAGGTCAGCCTGCGAATTTTCCACTTTAGCAACGGCTTTGCCAGACGCCATTTGTTCCCGGCGTTGCTTGTCGTCGGCTTCGAGTTTTTTCACGATCTCGATTCGCTGCGTCGGATCGAGTTGTACAAAGGCTTTACCGTATGCGTCCTGGCTTAGCTTATTGGTTTGGGCCAAGCCTTCGATGAAGCGCTGTTGATCGTCGGGTTTATAGCAATCCTTCAGAATGACATCGATAACTTCATTGACTTTAGCAGCTTTAGCACCAGGCGTACTGGTCGTTGGAATAATTGTTTCGGCCAGTTCAGCAACGGTGGCATCCTGGTCTGCCGTAAAGAAGACCGGTTTGCCAGTCAGGGCACGTCGAGTGGCCGAGGCTTCGAGCGTATCGGCTAGCGCGGGCAACGTGAGGGTTGCGCCAGCCAATGCAGCCACCCGCATGAGGGCGTCTCTTCTATTCATAGGTATAAGTAATTAGACTTTCAGGTAGAACGATATAAGTAAGTACAAATGTATAACAATCAAGGAATGGATTGTGCTATTTGAGGATACACTTTTGCAGGAATCGGGCTATTTAGAAAGGTACTAATGTCTAACCAATACAGCCTGATAGCAGTTGCTGTTATCAGGCTGTATGTCAAACTAGTTAAGTGATTTTTTAATCGATCTATCCTTGCATTAACTCCCGTACGGCCAGCCAGCTCATCAGGCCAGCTCCGGTTTCCAGAGCGGCTTCGTCGATGTCGAAGGTCGGTGTATGTACGCCCGAGACGATGCCCCGCGCTTCGTTGCGGGTACCGAGTCGGTAAAAACACGAATCGACAACCTGCGAGTAGAACGCAAAATCTTCGCCCGCCATCCACAGATCTAAATCGACTACATTTTCGGCTCCCATGTATTCGACGGCTTCGGCCCGCACGCGCCGAGTTAGTTCAGGATGGTTTTTCAGGTATGGATAGCCGTGAACGACCTCGAATTCGCAGGAGCCTCCCATGGCTTCGGCAATACCCTGCGCCAGTTTTACCATTCGTTTTTTGCCTTCGGCCCGCCACTCTTCGTTCATACATCGGAACGTTCCCTGAATGGTGACTTCGTTCGGAATGACATTCGTGACCCCATCAGCAATGAACCGACCGAATGACAAGACCGACGGGCTGGCGGGTGGGCGATTCCGACTAATGATTTGCTGCAAGGCGACAATGATGTGCGAAGCAATCAGGACCGGGTCGACCAGATTATCGGGCATGGCTGCGTGACCACCTTTCCCGCGAACAGTCAGGTACAATTCGTCGGTGCTGGCCATGTACATGCCCTCACGGAACCCGATTTTACCCACCGGAATATTCGGCGCAACGTGTTGGCCCAGCATGCTCACCGGAGCCGGGTTTTCCAGCACTCCTTCCCGAATCATCAGCGATGCACCGCCAGGAGCTTTTTCCTCACCCGGCTGAAAAACCAGTTTAACAGTTCCATCGAACTGATCGCGCAGTACGTGCAGGATACGGGATACCCCGAGCAGGCTGGCGGTGTGGGCATCGTGGCCGCAGGCATGCATGACCCCCTCTACCGTCGATTTATAGGGTACGTCGTTGGCTTCGTGAATGGGTAGTGCATCCATGTCGGCCCGCAGCCCGATCACTCTTGACGTGCCATTTCCTTTTCGACCTTCGATGATAGCTACCAGACCGGTATCGGCCACCCCTTCCTGCGGGGTGATACCGATGGCTTTGAGCTGATCGGCCACGAACCGAGCGGTATTGCGCTCGTGAAACGACAATTCGGGGTGAGCATGCAGATGCCGACGGGTCTGCACAATATCGGCTGCGTATTGCCGGGCGAGCGATTTAATGGAATCGAGCATAATTGCGCGGCTGGGGAGCCGCAGTATGGTAAATAATGGCGGCTTCCCAGCCGCAACGGCGGACCGTCCGCACTATTGTATGGTTATAAACTCATAATCGCGGATAACCGTTTCCAGGAATGCCCGGTTCGGCAAGCCGCTTTCAATGCCGGTTACGGCTTTGATCTTATCGGCTGTGCGCAGAGCAGCACTATCATCGCTCCGGCGCAGAATTTCGCGGATAATCGTGATATCACGGTCTGACAGCAACCGCACGTCGGGAAAATGAACGGCGTAGTTTTCGGGAACGGGTTGAATCAGAATCTCGTCTAAAGTAACTGATGGCTTCAGTTTGACGACCGTGGTACCGGCGGCAATATCACCCAGCCGCTGCCCTTTTCCATTAGCGGCCACAGTAACGATGGGAACGATACCACCGATAAAAGCAACGGACTCGACAATTCGAAATAGCCAGCGAATCAGGTAAGGGCCCAGCGTTGGCTGTGATCCATCGAGCATGACGACCCGAATGTTCATAGCTAACTTACCAACACTCCGCCCGTTCAGCAGCCATTCGCAAAGCAAATCGTAGAGCACTACGGGCAGGAACACGAACACAGCATAAAAATTACTCCGGGGAATGCCTAACTGAGCCGGAATGGCCAGGGCCAGGATAAACCATCCAAAAAAGACTGCGTAGTCGATCAGCGTTGCCAGAATCCGTTCGCCGATACTGGCGGGGTCATATTCCAGCAATACGTTTTGCGAAGTCAGGATGGTAACAGCCATGCGAAAGAGTCGGTACGGAGGCCTCCGTACGGTCAGTTATCAAAAGTCGTAAGTAAGTCGGTTCAGTCAAAAACTTTTTGCATAAAACTAGTCCCAACTTGGTTACATTGGCAAACTTAGCTACCTTGACCCTTACAGCCACCCGAGCGGCTCGTCAGTACTTTTATGCGTGAAGCTCTCTTTATCAAGCGGAATGCCGACAAATGGCGTGACATCGAGCAGAACCCCACCCGCGATCCGGACGAGCTGACGGATCGGTTTGTGGAGCTGACCGACGACCTGTCGTACGCACGTACGTTCTACCCTGGCTCCAAAGTAACTCGCTACCTCAACAGTCAGGCGGCCAACATGCACCGCAGTTTAATGCAGAATCGACAGGACGACCGAAGTCGGTTCGTTACGTTCTGGAAATACGAACTGCCGCTGCTATTCCGGCAATCGCACCGGCTGCTGGCCCTGTCGGCAGGAATATTTCTGATTGCCTGCCTGCTGGGCTGGATCTCGGCGGCTCACGACAATACATTCGTACGGCTGATTTTAGGCGATCAGTACGTCAATATGACTCTTGAGAACATCAAAAAAGGTGATCCGCTGGGGGTTTACAACAGCCATGATCAGGCCAGCATGTTCGTCCAGATTACCCTCAACAACATTTATGTGGCTTTCCGCACCTTTCTATTCGGGTTATTTGCCTCGTTCGGGACCATGGCCATGCTGTTCTACAACGGGGTCATGCTGGGGTCTTTTCAATATTTTTTTCATGAACGCGGACTCCTCCTCGACTCGGTGCTGAAAATCTGGATTCATGGTACGCTTGAAATCTCAGCGATTGTCATTGCCGGTTGTGCGGGTCTTACCGTTGGCAACAGCCTGTTATTTCCGGGAACCTACTCGCGACTGGTTTCTTTTAGGCGGGGCGTCAAGCAAGGGCTGAAAATTGCGATTGGGTTGGTTCCTATTTTCATCATGGCTGGCTTCCTCGAAAGTTTTGTCACGCGGTTAACACTGCCCCCCATTATCAGTGGCAGCATCATTCTTATATCGGCCTCGTTCATCGTCTGGTATTTTATTCTGTACCCCATCTACCTTAACTCTAAAATTAGTCATGATTGACCTCTATCAGCAGCGCGATTTTGGCAATAAAATCAACGCTACGTTTCAGTACGTCACCCAGAACTTTCGAAGCCTGGGTATGTGTCTGCTCTACATCGTCGGACCGATTGCTTTGGTGGCGGGCATCGCTACGGGTTTCATGCAGTCGAACATGATGAAATTTGCGAACGAGTCATCGAACAATGGCGATCCTATGGCGGCTTTTCAGATGCTGAGCCTTTTTGTATCGCCCACCTTCTGGCTGACCATCTTGTTCAGCATGCTGGCTAATCTGGCGGTCATTCTGACTACCTATGCGCACATGAAGGTATATAACCGAAATAAGGAAGCCGATATTGCCGTCGCCGATGTCTGGGAAGAAATGCAGACGCACATTGGGCGCGCAATCGTCATCTCCGTTCTCAACTCTATCATCATTGGTTTTGGCTTTGTGTTTTTGTTCATACCCGGCGTTTATCTGGCCGTCGTGCTTTCCCTATCGTTGGCCGTCACCGTCTTCGAGAACACTGATTTTGGGGTTACCTGGAGCCGCTGCTTTCAGCTGATTCGCGACAAATGGTGGTCTACCCTCGGACTTATTTTCGTGATGGGGCTTATTATCATGCTCATTGGGCTTGCGTTCGCGATACCGGCGGGGATCCTCGCTTTTCTGACAGGGGCCAAACTGCTGCCCAACGTGTCGGTGGTCTGGCTGACCCTCGGTAATGTAATTAATCTGGTCGGTAAAACACTCCTCAACGCCGTGCTATATACGGCCATCGGCTTTCAGTATACCAACCTGGTCGAACGGCAGGAAGGGCGGGGTATGCTGTCGGCAATCGACTCCATCGGCACGGCGCCAACCCAACCCCGCGATACGGATGAAGGCAGTTTCTAAGATAAAGCAACTTCTGTACTGGCTTTTTCTGATCGGCTGTTTATCAGGCAGATACGCCGACGTCTATGCCCAGCAGGCCGACTCTAAAAAACCATCGGTTGCCGGTCGGGATGATCATTCGCCGTTGGTGGTTCGCTACCCCAGACCTGAGCAGCTACGAGATCTGCAAACCGATCACGACTACCAGTACGGGAATGATGCACCACCGCCCGAAAATCCGATAGCGCGTTTTTTCAACTGGTTGTTTCGGAAACTCGCCGTTTTCCTGAGCAGTCAGGCTTACCAGAATATCTGGCAATACATTATCCTGGCCGTCATTGCGGGGCTGGTTATTTACCTGCTGATGAAAGCCGAAGTGCTGGGATTTCTGTTTCCAAAAAAATCCCGGACGGGTAGTTTGGATTACGAGAATCTAAGCGAAAATATTCATGAAATCAATTTCGATCTGGCCGTTCAGGAAGCCGTCGATCAGCATAATTTTCGGCTGGCGGTAAGGCTCCTGTATCTGCAAACTATTAAACACCTGACCGACGCGGGCCGGATCGATTACAAACCCGACAAAACCAACCGACAGTATGTTTATGAGCTAAAAAACACGCCCTACCAGCCCGACTTCGAACACTTGACCCGCCAGTTCGAATTTGTCTGGTACGGCGATTTTCCGATCGATGAAACACAGTTTACCCAGTTATGGCAACAATTCAGGACGTTTAATCGGCCCGTTACCCAACTGTCGTAACCTACACTTTACCGCCTTTACCTGCTTTGAAACCGAATAAATATCTGCTGATCCTGCTGGCAACGGTAATGGCCTATGTGCTCTTTGAGTACTACCGGCCTAAACCGATCAACTGGACGCCGACCTACCGAAACGACCAAACCATTCCGTTCGGTACTCAGGCTTTATTCGAGTTGTTGCCCAGTGTGATGCATCAGCCGACGATTAAAACCGTTCGGTTACCGATCTATAATTTTCTGACGGAAACAAAATTGCCGACACCAGGTAATTATGTCCTGATATGTCACGATTTTAAGATCGATGGGAATGAACTTCCCAATCTTCTCGCTTATGTAAAACGCGGCAACAACGTCTTCGTTTCTGCTTACAGCCTGCCCGACACGCTAGGAGCGGTACTCGGGTTCAGTGCCGAAGAAAAAGCGCCGACAAAAGCCGACACGACCCTACGGCAAAATTTTATGAACCCGCGGCTACGAACAACCAGTGGCTACAATTTTTTTCACGACGATGGCCGTAATTTCCTGACCATCAAAGAGTCGGGGCAGATTACCGTATTAGGGCGTAATGCTCGTAGCGAGCCTGTCTTCATTCGGGTCCAATACGGTAAAGGCCAGTTTTTCATCCACAACTTACCACTGGCATTTACGAACTATTACGTATTAGACACCAAAACCTCTGATTACGCGTTCAAGGCTCTTTCTTATTTGCCACCCTTGCCTACCTACTGGGACGAATACCAGAAACAAGGGCGGTTCGATGAAGAGCAACAGTCTATTTTTCGGTATATTCGTTCGCAACCTGCGTTGAACTGGGCTTATTACCTGATCGTTTTCGGTTTGGTTGTCTACGCGATCTTTGCCGGCAAACGAACCCAGCGGGTTATTCCGGTAATGGAGCAGCCGAGGAACACCTCACTGGACTTTGTGCAATCGATCGGTCGGTTGTATTTTCTGCAAAATGAACACGATAACCTTACACGCAAGAAAATACAGTATTTTTTGGCCGAACTTCGTGAACGCTACGGGCTGAACACCACTGTTTTAGATAAAGAATTTACCGAAACGCTGGCCCGCAAGAGTGGGGTAACGCCGGCAGAAGCCACCGATCTGGTTCGGCTTCTGCGGGAAGCCCAACGCAACATCTCGTTTTCTGAATTCGATTTGCTGACGCTGAACCAGGCTATACAAAACTTTAAACATCTATCTGAACCAGGATTTTTGTGATTTTGCTGATTGACTTTGAGTTAAGCTACTTTCTGCGAAAGCTGAATTTTAAAATCAAGGTCGGTCAGATGAAATCATAAAAATCCTGCCGGGCCGCCGATGCGGTTCAGACGTATATTATGGAAACATTCGATTCCCGGTTAGACCTTACTGCGCTCAAAACAGCAGTTGATGCGATTCGCACTGAAGTGGGTAAGGTGATCATTGGTCAGCAGCAAATGGTCGATCTGCTGCTAACGGCGCTACTTGCCGATGGACACGTGCTCATCGAGGGCGTACCAGGCGTGGCTAAAACCCTAACGGCCAAACTACTGGCCAAAACGATATCGGTAGACTTCAGCCGAATTCAGTTTACCCCCGATCTGATGCCATCCGACGTGTTGGGAACCTCCGTTTTCATGCCCAAAACCGGTGATTTTACCTTTCGGCAGGGACCCATTTTTTCTCACATCGTTCTGATCGATGAAATTAACCGCGCTCCGGCGAAAACGCAGGCTGCCCTGTTCGAAGTAATGGAAGAGCGGCAAGTAACCAACGATGGCGTCACCTATCATCTGGAAGAGCCGTTTATGGTACTGGCCACCCAGAACCCCATTGAGCAGGAAGGCACGTATCGGCTGCCCGAAGCCCAGCTCGATCGGTTTCTATTCAAAATTGTGGTATCTTACCCTACTGCAGACGAAGAGGTCGATATTCTGCGTGGTCACCACAAACGGCGTAATTTGACCGATGCGTTGAACGCGATCGATGCGGTGCTCACAACCGATCAACTGACGACTTTACGGGCTCAGGTGCATCAGGTACATATCGAGGATAAACTGTTTGCGTACATCGCACAGATTGTGCAGGCTACCCGCGCCAATAAATCGCTTTACCTGGGCGCGTCGCCCCGGGCTTCGGTGGCGCTGCTGAACAGTGCCAAAGCGCTGGCTACCCTCAACGGCCGCGATTTCATTACGCCCGAAGATGTGCAGGAGCTGGCCGCTCCCGTATTGCGTCATCGGGTACTGCTTACGCCGGAGCGGGAAATGGAAGGAACTTCAACCGACGAAGTCATTGAGCAACTGGTAAAAAAAATAGAAGTTCCCCGATGACGAGTGAATATTGATTAATGGCAATATAAACGATGAACAGTGCAGTACACAAAGCGGTCAAGAGCAACCCTGAACCTTCAGGTTCGGGGTTGTACCGATTTACGCATGCGTTGTTCATTATTCATTGTACATTATTCATTATCCAGCCCATGCTCCTCCGGGCACAGGATCCAGCTCAACTGGTGGGGACCTGGATCGGCGTTCATACTGAATGGGATGTCCATTTCTATTGTGCTCTACCCGCTTATATCCAGCTCGAGCCAGACAGTACCTATCATCTGGGCCTGATCGATGGGTCGGCCCGGGAACACACGGCCACCTGGTCTGCCAATGGGGGGAGCGTACGGCTGGACACTGTTCGCTTCGCGCGCGGGCTAGTTACGGTCCAGGGTGATCTACTCCGAATCGGCACTAATTACCCTATGCTTTTCCGTCGGTTTACCCCTATACCTATTGATTCAGCCAAGGCGTTCCGGCAGTTGAGCGGGTCTGTCTGGCAGTCAGCCCACCAGATCGTTTATCTTTATGCAAATGGTCAGGCAGAGGTAGAAAACCCGATAACGAAAGAACATACGACTCATTTCTGGCAATTAGCGCGTTTCGGGAAATCCGTATTTCTGGTCATTCGGGGAAATCGGCTCGATCGAGACGGCGACTACAAATCGATATGGCAGGTCAGTGGGCTAACCGCAAAGCAGCTACGGGCTATCGGCTGGAACGGCTATTCTGTGGCAACGGAAACGTTTCAGCAGGTCAGAAACTTAAGTACAGCCGACTCATGCCGTTCCAGCGGTTTTCAGACTTGCACCAACTGCTTCAGAAGCGGCTGGACGTCACTAACGCACGGACTTGAGCGCTACGATATCACCCAGCTCTTTAGCCAGTATTACCGGGCCGTCGATCAGTCAGGCGAATCAGGACTAATCAGGGTGCAATTTGTCATTAATTGTCAGGGCGAACGCGGTCGCTTCGAGCTGAGCAGCTTTGACGAGGATTACTGCCCGAAGACATTCGATAACCGGATTACGAAACAACTACTGGCAATTTGCCAGAATTGGGTGGTTCCCAGCGCTTCCACTCAGGAAGCTGACAATCTGGATACACGCGCACGCGATGCCATCGTTTCTCTGACGTTTCGCCTAAAAGATGGCTGTTTAACGGATATTCTACCATGAATCGACTGTGCTGGCTGCTCCTTCTTTTACCGCTTTTCGTGACGGCACAACCTGATGGCGAACGCTTTTTGACGGCTACGACTTCGCTGCTGCGGGCAAATCGACGGACTGAACCGCTTTTTTTTTCCGCACCCGGCCGGGAAAAGCTTCGACTGGATACGTTAGCCGCCAGCGCCCAGAATTATCGCCAGCTGGCGTTCCACTACTTCTGGCAGAATGACTACGAAGCGGCCGCTTCATGGCTGGAAAAAACAGCCGCGCAGTTTCCTAAAGAACACGGCATGGTCGGCGAGTTTTATCTGGCGAGGCTGCACGACTATCCTCGTGCACTTCGCCACCTCGATGCCTATGATGCCCTGACGCCCCGATTCGATGATATCATTAGCCATAATCCGGTCAGTTACATGCGTGGGCTGGCTTACCGTGGTCTCGGCAAGTATGCAAAAGCTATTGAACAGTTTTCGATAGGCATCGACTCTTTATCCAGCAAACACGGATCGGAATGGGTCAATTACCGTCATTTCGTGAGTCGGGCAGTGAGTTATCTGGCAACGCAGCAGCCCCAGAAAGCCCTGGCCGATCTGGACAAAGCCGCTCAAAATTTCGGTCGTAGTGCATTGGTGCAGTACCATCGCGGCCGCGCGCTGCGACAACTCAATCGATTCGATGAAGCTCGAATGGCTTTTGACGATGCTTCCTTCTTCTTCAAAGCACTACGCGCTGAACGAACTGGCGATTATCAGGAAGACGACTATAACCCAATCTATGAGCCAGAGATCGACGAGGCTCTTGCCACTTTAAAGAACAAAATCCGTTGACTTTTCTACGCCCGCTCTTCGTCTCAACCCGGCTGTGGTTCGTGTTCATCACGATCGTACTGTTGTTCATTGCGGCCTACGCGTTTCCGCTTCTGTTTCCGCTGGCGCAGATAGCCTTCGCAGTTTTTGTCCTCCTGATCGGTTTAGACAGCTGGCTCCTGTTTCGTACGAGAGATGGTTTTTTCGCCCGCCGGGAATTACCCGAGCGCCTATCGAACGGTGATGAAAATCCACTGACGATCTACCTCGAGAGCCGATACCCGTTTCGGGCAGATGTAGAAGTCATCGACGAAATTCCCTTTCAGTTTCAGCGACGCGATGTTTTATTTCGGGCTGGGTTGGCTCCGCGCGAGACGCGGGCCATTCGCTACGAATTACGGCCTACCCGCCGGGGTATGTACAGTTTTGGAGCAGTAAATATATTCGTGTTATCGCCCCTGGGGCTGCTCAAACGCCGGTATCAGTTTGAACAGGGCAAAACGGTTGCCGTTTATCCATCCTTTCTGCAGATGCGGCAGTACGAACTACTGGCCGTCACCAACCGGCTGAACGAGATTGGCATTAAGCGTATCCGACGCATTGGTCACAGCATGGAATTCGAGCAGGTACGACCGTATACGACCGGAGACGATATTCGAACCATCAACTGGAAAGCGACTTCCCGGCGAGCCGCTCAGGATACGGCCCTGATGATCAATGCTTACCAGGATGAGCGTTCTCAGCCAGTTTATTGCCTGATCGACAAGGGCCGGGTTATGCAATCCCCATTCGAAGGCCTGACACTGCTCGACTATGCCATCAATGCCAGCCTGGTTCTGAGTAACATTGCTTTGATAAAGCAGGATCGGGCCGGCATTCTGACCTTCTCGGATCATATCGGCCAACTGCTACCCGCCGATCGTCGTTCCGGGCATATGCTCAAGATACTAGAACTCCTTTACCGGCAGCGCACTCGTTTTCTGGAGACGGACTACGAGAGTTTGTACGCCAGCGTTCGGGCGCATATCCGCCAGCGAAGTCTGCTATTGCTTTTTACCAATTTCGAAACCCTGAGCGGCATGCGTCGCCAATTACCTTATCTGCGTCGGCTGGCCAAAGATCATCTGCTGCTGGTCATTTTCTTCGAGAATACCGAGCTTCGCGCCCTGCTCGACCAACCCGCTGCCGATACTGAAGCGATTTATATCCAGACGATCGGTGAAAAATTTTCCTTTGAGAAAAAGCAGATCGTGAAGGAATTGACGCAGTACGGCATTCAGACTATCCTGACCGCTCCGCAAAATCTGACGGCCAATACGGTGAATAAGTACCTGGAATTAAAAGCGCGGGGAATGATCTGATAAGTTTGCTACGGTAAAATCGCCCAGACATCAATTATCGCCTAAACTTCCTTTTACCGATTCGTAATTAGACTTTAAGCGACCCATTTCCTTGGCTAGAAAGGTTTGCAGCTGTCGGTTGAACTCTTCTTTCTCTTCGTCCGGCAACGACGCATACAGGTCTTTCAACTCCTGATTGATGGCCGCCCGCTCCGTGTCGTTGGTGGCATTGATGGAGCGATAATGATATTTTCGAAAATCGTACTGCATTGGTTATTCTTCGGGTAAATTGGCAAAAATTTCTTTCAGCGTTAACTCAAAACCGTCGATACTAACGGGTTCATCCGGTGACGTGTACAGGGTTTCTGTCCAAACGTTAACTTTTTCTGTCCGGCGGCACACGATTACTTCGCGGTCAAGTGGGTCAACAAATATGATCTCCTGAAGCGAATCGATTTGTTCGTATTTCCGGCGTTTAGCACCCAAGTCGTAATTGAGTGTCGATTCCGACAGGACTTCGACAATAAGATAGGGGTTAGCAATAATTGACTGAGAGCCTTTCTGGTAAACAGGTCTGTCTTTAATAACCAGTACGTCGGCATTATAATGCCCTTTTTCACCTTCTTTTCTTATCCCTGCGTTACTACCCGCTACATAGTAGGGTTTCCCCAAATAAAAGCCTTTCAGCAGATAAATCAGCTGGCTAACTAAAAGTTCGTGGATAAACGTGGCTAGGCCCATTAGTATAATCTGGCCGTTATAGTATTCAGCCTGGTAATTGGTTTCCGTCAAAAAGTCCTCAAACTCTTCCCACGATGCTGGAATAGCAACCAATCCTCCCCGCTCAAGCGTCTCTACCTGCTCATCCCTCAGCTGTATTTTTTCCAGAGCCTGCATACGTCATCTGCTTTTTAGTAAATATAGTCGGACCCACTAGAGAACAAAAAGCCCTTTCCGAAGAAAGGGCTTACGATTGACTAGTTCATTACGATTTCATTAAGTCTTCATGCGCTTTTATTCGCTGCTTCTCGATACGCCCCGACACGATAATACTGACTTCGTAGAGCATAGCCAGCGGCAAAGCAACCAGCACCTGACTATAAATATCCGGCGAAGGTGTTATGACACCGGCTACTATCAAAATAACGATCCAGGCATGCTTACGGTATTCGCGCATGAATTTTGGCGTTAGTACTCCCACTTTCGAGAGAACGAACGCCACCATAGGCATCTGGAAGATCAGAGCACAGCCCAACGAAAGGGTGACAAGTATACCGATGTACGATGTAATATCGAACTGGTTTTTGATTTCAGGGGTAATCTGAAAGTTCGCCAGAAAATTGATGGCCAGTGGCGATACGATGAAATAGCCGAAGAACAAACCCAGCAGAAATAACATCGAAACGAAAAATACGGCACCACGAGCAGCATTTTTCTCTTCTATGCGCAAACCCGGTTTTATAAACCGCCACAACTCCCAGAAGGCGTAGGGGAAAGCGAAACAAAGTCCGATAATAGCTGCCGAGGTCATGGCCATTGTAAACTGATCTGATACGCCGAGCGACTGTAGCTCGAAGTTCAGCTTCGTAACGCATAGGTCCCTATAACCCGTGACATCCGCCAGTTTACACATCATTCGATACGTCCAGAAATTGGGATTTTTAGGCCCCATGATGACGATATCAAAAATTTCTTCAATGTAAATAAAGGCAAGGATAGCAAATACCAGAATGGCTCCGACAGCTCGGATAATGTGCCAGCGTAGTTCTTCCAGGTGATCCAAAAAGGACATTTCCTTCCCTTCGGAATCAATTTCTTCGTCAGTCAGTTGGTCGAGTGGCATTGCTTAATTGAGAATGAGTGAATAAGTAAATGAGTGAATAAAAAACGTTCCGGTAAGTCCATTCGCTCATTCACTCACTCTGCCATTCACGATTAACTTTTGTAGAGCGGAAATGCTTTCATCCACTCGTTAATTTCTTCTTTAACGGTTGACAAAGTGGCTTCGTTGTCGTGATTCATCAGCACTTTGTCGATATATACGACGATCTGCTCCATGTCCGATTCTTTCAGGCCGCGCGTAGTCATAGCCGCCGTTCCGACCCGAATACCCGAGGTCACCATCGGCGACTTGTCATCGAACGGAACCATGTTTTTGTTGATTGTGATATCGGCTTTGATCAGCGTATTTTCGGCCAGCTTTCCTGTCAACCCTTTCGACCGCAGGTCGATCAGCATCAGGTGGTTGTCGGTACCGCCCGAAATAATTTCGTACCCGCGGCTTAGGAATGCTTTGGCCATTGCCTGGGCATTGGCTTTCACCTGAACGGCGTAGTCGTAGAAATCCTCGCTCAGCGCTTCGCCGAAACCGATGGCTTTGGCGGCAATGATGTGTTCCAGTGGGCCGCCCTGCGTACCCGGAAACACGCCCGAATCCAGTAACGACGACATCAGACGGGTTTCTCCCTTTGGGGTTTTGATACCGAATGGGTTTTCGAAATCATTCCGCATCATGATGATCCCCCCACGTGTACCACGTAAAGTTTTATGCGTCGTAGTCGTGACGATATGGGCATAAGCCAGTGGATCGTTTAATAACCCTTTGGCAATCAGGCCGGCCGGGTGCGAAACATCCGCCAGTAACAATGCTCCCACTTCGTCGGCGATGGCACGCAGGCGGGCATAATCCCAATCGCGGCTGTAGGCCGAAGCACCACAGATCAGCATTTTGGGCCGTTCGCGTCTGGCCGTTTCTTCGACCACATCGTAGTTGATAACCCCCGTCTCTTTTTCAACACCGTAGAATGTAGGGCGGAAATATTTCCCCGATATATTCACGGGTGAACCGTGCGTCAGGTGCCCACCGTGCGATAGATTGAAACCCAGGATCGTATCGCCCGGTTGCAGACATGCCAGAAACACAGCCGTATTGGCTTGTGCCCCCGAGTGCGGCTGCACATTGACCCACGTAGCTCCGAAAAGCTCTTTAGCCCGGTCAATGGCAATTTGCTCAATCTGATCGACCACTTCACAACCGCCATAGTACCGTTTGCCGGGCAACCCTTCAGCGTATTTATTGGTTAGAACGCTCCCGGCGGCTTCCATGACGGCGGGCGACACGAAGTTTTCGGAAGCGATTAATTCAATGCCGGACTCCTGCCGGTGTTGTTCTTTGGCTATCAGGTCAAACACCTGCGTATCGCGGGTGGTAGTAGTGACGGTAGTCATCGATATGATCGGTTTATTTAGTTGGGTGTCGGCTATCCGCTTGAGTCGATGTCTGCGCAAACAAACTGAAGAACAGCCGAACAACTACACAAAGGTACATAAGATGTAGAAGATTTTGCGGCCAAATCCGACAAAACTAAGCCCGACCTGGGCTAGCTGCGGGCTAGTCTCTCATGGCCTCCGATTAAACCTTCAGCTAGTCGAGTCATCTTACAGACAATAACGGCTTTTCTTAGGCATTGATTCAGTGGATCGGGCCTGAGCACTCGTCGAACCTAATTAACTAACGCTATGAAAACGCCAATCAAACTAGTAGCCTTGGCAGGCTTATTCTTCTCAGCCCTACTTTCTTCCTGTACCACTACAAGCCGCACTACCGTACAGGGGCCACCACCTGCTCGCGTCGAAGTTATTCCGGCGGCTCCTTCTGCCCGCCATGCCTGGATTCCTGGCCATTATGTCCGGCGGGGACGCAATTATATCTGGGTCAATGGCCATTACCAGGTTGCCCCAGCCCGTTATTCTGCCTGGGCACCGGGCCATTGGCAACAATCCCGCCGAGGCCCGGTCTGGGTCGAAGGTCACTGGCGCTAACGAATATGATTGTTCGGGGAGCTTATGGTATGAGCTCCCTTTTTGTTAGGGCGTAGTGATTTATACCAACGAGGAGCCCCTTAAAAACTAAATTGGTTTAGTGCCGATTGATAGCGTAACGGCGTCATACCGGTGTGAATTTTAAACTGCCGGTGAAAATGTGAACTATTGTTATACCCGCATTCCAGAGCCACTTGGCCGATGCTCATGGTAGCGCTGGTAAGCAGTTTCCGGGCGTGTCCGATCCGCAAGCCATTTAGGTATTCAACGAAAGTTTTTCGGGTTCGGGTCTTAAAATACCGACAGAAAGCGGCAGGAGTCATACCCGCTATCGACGCAATTTCGTCAACCCGGATTTCGTCTTTGAAATTGGCTAAGATAAACGTCAGAATCCGCTGCATGCGCTCGGTATCGGCCATGCCCGTTGCCAGTTGGTAGCCATCGCTCGCCAGCAGGTAGGCTTCGGTGTCGTCGACTAACTGGTCGAGAATAGCCAGCAAACCAAGTAACTGCCGAAAGCCCGTCCTGAGTACTAGCTGTTCCAGCTGCCCAGCCACTGCTTGCCCGGCGGCAGCACTGAAACAAACGCCATGACGAGCCCGGTCGAGAAGTTGGTGAACGGCGTTGGCTTCGGGTGCACTGACTATGCCGCTTTCCTTAAATTCGGCGGGAAACTGCACGACGATCGACTCGGCCTTTGGGGCCGGATTCTCCGGGATCAACTCGTCGTCGCTGCGCCAGAAGTGGGGTAAATTTGGCCCCAGCAGCACGAGGTCGCCTGCTTTGAAAGATTCTACATGGTCGCCAACAAACCGTTGCCCGGTACCTTTTACGATATACGTCAGCTCATATTCTGGATGATAGTGCCAGGGTGCATCGAAGTAAGGCAAGGCAAACCGACGAACCAACAGCGAGCTTTGCTCCCGCACAACTATTTTTTCAAAGAGTGCTTTCAAGAGGTGTGCTATTTTGATCCCTAGTTTGATGCTTTCGCTAAAAAGTCATCAAAATTACACACAAAACCGCTAATTTCCTGTGCGCTATTCCGTATGAATCAGACTACTTTTGTCTAATTCATCTACCTGATCGTTAACCGTCGTATTTATCAATGGAAGCCATTGTTCATAAAGAAATCCTGCTCCAGGAGCTGAATAATCATTATTCGGTGCCGTCGGAAGCAATCGCTTTTTACCGTCAGAACGGTTATGTTAAATTAAAGCATGTACTGAGTCCGGAGGTACTGGATCATTACGGAACCATACTGACGGATCTGGTTTTTCGGCTCAATACGCTTACCAAACCCATGGAGGAACGCTCGACTTACGAACGAGCCTTTCTACAGATCATGAACCTGTGGCGGGAAGACGAGCAGGCAAAAGAATTTGTCTTTTCCAAACGTCTGGCCAACATAGCAGCGGACCTGATGGGGGTTCAGGGCGTGCGGCTTTACCATGATCAGGCACTCTACAAAGAACCGTCGGGTGGCATTACGCCCTGGCACGCTGATCAGTTTTATTGGCCACTAGCCTCGCCAAATACGGTTACCGTCTGGATTCCGCTCCAGGATACGCCGATGGAAATGGGGCCACTGGCGTTCGCTGAAGGTAGTCAGCACGTTGAGATTGGCCGCGACATCGAGATTAGTGATGAAAGCGAAGAAGTACTCGATGCCGAACTACGCAAACAGAATCTCCCCCTCAACGACACCCCCTTCGAGCTTGGCGAGGTCAGCTATCATGCGGGCTGGACGTTTCACCGGGCCGGGCCGAACGTTTCCGACCGGCCGCGCAAGGTGATGACCATGATTTACATGGATAAGGATCAGATTATCATGCCGCCCCGCAATCATTATCAGCTAGCCGATCATGCCAAATGGCTTAACAACGCTCCTATCGGCAGCAAGCCAGAGGATGAGTCGAATCCGATCTTGTTCAGTTATTAGTCAGTTTCTCATCTGTCGGTGGTCGGCAGGTGTTCGTCAGGAGGAGGTCGGTTTTCGCGGACTTTTGCCCCTCTCCGACGAACATCTATCGACTATTCGTTTTTATGGAAATATTTTTGTTGAATTTCTGTTCATCAAGCAAACCAACACTTACCCGAAGCGGTATGAAATCAATTCTTAGGCTAATCGTGTGGCTTTTGCTACCGCTGGCCACGTCGGCTCAGATTTTGAAACCAGTCACCTGGTCCTACAAGCCGGCTAAATCAGCCGCTAAAGTCGGCGATGTCGTTGAGCTTCGTTTCACAGCAGCTATTCAGGCTGGCTATCACATCTACTCATCGGATGTCAACCCTAAAATCGACGGTCCGCTGCCAACGGTCATCAAGTTTAACGAAAACAAAACCTATGAACTGGTTGGCAAACCGAAGCCTGTCAGCAAGGTAGAAACCAAATACGAAGAAGCCTTCGAGGGTGACACTTACCTGATGCACGGGCCAGCCCAGTTTACACAGCGGATCAAACTCCTCAGCGATAAGCCCTTCCTGGAAGGAAATATCGACTACCAGGTCTGTACCGATAAAGACGGGCAGTGTATACCGGGCAATGAAGATTTTGTCATCTCAGGATTAACGGTTTCGGCTCCCGCTGCCCTTACTACGGCTGTAGCCTCAGTACCTCAAGCCTCGTCGGCCACCAGTGCTCCAGTTGCTGAAACGGCTGTTACAGCTTCGACGCCGACCACTGCTTCAGCTACTACCGCGGAGACGCCCAAACAAGCCAGACCGACCCTCACTGAAACGGTTAAAAGTCCCGTAATAGCCTTGGATGAAACCGCAACAGGATCGGGCGGGTCTTTACTGGGGTTTATGCTGGCCGCTTTTCTGTCGGGCTTAGTAGCATTGCTGACGCCCTGTGTCTTCCCAATTATTCCGGCAACGGTTAGCTTTTTTACCAACCAACAGGGTGGGCAGTGGAAAGCGTTTCTCTACGGCGCGTTTATCATCGGCATTTATGTACTCGTTGGCACCGTAGTGTCGCGCATCAACGGACCGGCTTTTGCGAATTTCGTCAGTACACACTGGTTACCCAATGTGCTTTTCTTCCTGGTATTCTTTGTTTTCGGCTTATCGTTTTTGGGTCTTTTCGAGATTGTACTCCCTAATTCACTCATCAACCGAGCGGATGCTCGCTCTGAGCAGGGTGGTATTCTGGGCATTTTCTTTATGGCCTTCACCCTCGTTCTGGTTTCTTTCTCCTGCACAGGCCCGATCGTAGGCAGCCTGCTGGTAGCGTCGGCGGGGGGCGAAGTCGTCAAGCCGATTCTGGGCATGGCCGCTTTTTCATCGGCTTTTGCCATTCCGTTTACGCTGTTTGCCGCTTTTCCGCAGTGGCTCAAAAACTTACCTCGCTCGGGCGGCTGGCTCAACTCGGTGAAAGTGGTGCTGGGCTTTCTGGAGTTGGCGCTGGCGTTGAAGTTTCTGAGTGTTGCCGATCAGGTATATCACTGGAACTTACTCGACCGGGAAGTTTTTCTTTCGATCTGGATCGTGATTTTTTCGTTGATCGGTTTTTATTTCCTGGGTAAACTTCGATTGCCGCACGATAGCGAAGTCAAATCCATTAGCGTACAGAAATTATTATTGGCGATCGTTACATTCTCATTCGTCGTTTACATGATTCCGGGCTTATGGGGCGCACCATTGAAAGCGCTTTCGGGCTATTTGCCTCCTGAAGCCTCGCAGGATTTCAATCTGTACCGGACCGAGGGCCGAGGGCTAAAGCCAGAAAATCGAATTGCTGAAAGCATCAAATATGCCAATCTGTTTCACTTGCCCCATCAACTGGAAGGCTTCTTCGACTACAAACAAGCTTTGGCGTACGCGAAGAAAGTGAACAAGCCCGTTTTCATTGACTTTACGGGCCACGGCTGCGTGAATTGCCGCGAAATGGAAGCACGTGTCTGGTCGGACCCAGCGGTGCTGTCGCGCCTTCAGAATGATTTTGTTGTACTGGCGCTTTACGTAGACGATAAAACCGAGCTACCCGAAGCCGACTGGTATACGTCTTCATACGATCAAAAAGTAAAAAAGACGATCGGTGCGCAAAACGCTGACTTGCAGATAACGAAGTATAATAACAACGCCCAGCCGCATTATTGCCTGGTCAAGAGCGACGGTTCATTGCTCGTTCCACCTAAAAACTACGACCGCGATGTAGCGAATTTTGTGGCCTTTCTGGATTCGGGAAAGGCGAAGTTCTGAACTTAGTAGCGCAGATGGAAACCCGCAGTTAGTAGCCCGAAATTGTGGGTTTCCAACCGCGCTACTAACCGCCAAACTCTACCATAAAAAAAATCCCCGCCAGATGCTGGCGGGGATTTTTTTGGTCATTTCGATTTAGGCCGCTACTTCCGTTGGGATAGCCTGCGACTGGACTAGCTCGATATCTGGTTTAGACTGATCGGCTACAGTTACCCGGCCACGTTCTTTACGTACAATCCGCGAGTAAAGTGAGATCTCCTGGTCGAATAAAAAGCGGAAGAACAAACGGACGTAAGACGTGTGGTATTTTAGCGTATCGTAGTATTCAGGGGCCGATTTCTTAAGCTCCGGCAACTTATTCCAGGGAATCGACGGAAAATCATGGTGCTCATTGTGAAAGCCCACGTTCAGGTTTACTCCGTTCAGTTGTCCATAATAGCTGTAGGTTTCCTGTTCCGGATCGAGCGTCAGGTAATGCTCCTGAATCCAGCGGGCACCCAGCGGATGCAGCCCTACCGAGAAAAACAAACACAGCAGCAGGAAAATCAGCGCTTTCCAGCCGAACAACGCAACAACCAGTACATCAAACGCCAGTTGAACGACAATATTGGCGGCTACCCATTTGTCGATGACCGCCAGTTCGCGGCAGCGAATGGTCCGAATCGCCTGAAAAATGGGAAAGAAGAGCAACCAGACAGCTTTACCGATCGCGTAATTATTGATTAGCTTCGCTTCATACCAGTCGGGCAGATCGGCATCCAGTTCATGCACACCCTGGAAGGCATGATGCTTGATATGAAAATTCTTGAACGACAGCGCCGTTGGAAATACGGTTGGGAGGTTAGCAAAAATAGCAGCCCAGGCGTTTGCCGTCGGCTTGCGGAAAATCAGATTGTGGGCTGCTTCATGTATGCAGACGAACAGCGTGTGCGCTGGGAAGGCCCCAATAAACCAGGCAGCCGCCACCACAACCCACCACGATTGATCGTGTACCAGGTAAGCCATACCGACCATCATCGACACGCAGCCCAGGATCACCCAGAAGGTCGTCGGGTTTTTCTGGCCGATCAGTTTTTTGATCTCGGGATGTGATTTGAGAATTTGTCGGGTACGAATGCGATGAGGTTCGGAAGCGTTCGAACGAACAAAATCAGTGAATTTTGCCATAAATGAGGTGTCGCAGGACAAGTCCGGTGATTAACGAACAGTAAAATTAACACAATTCCAACTGGTAATAGCAAGTCATTAACCGAAAAATCTCTGTTTTTAATCCTATTTTAGCTCAACAAGAAAGGCGAAGCTTACTAGCTTCGCCTTTACCGATTCAGGTTGATTCAACAAAATTATAATAAGGTTTTGCAGGACAGCACCCAGGTCCTTAGTATCCTCCGATTGGGAACGAATACCCCAGCGACACAGCAACACCCCGGTTACGAACGTTTACGTTTACAACCGGCACCTGTATTTGCCGGGTAAAGCCTTGGGTGTAGCGGCCCTCAATGAAAAATTTACCGGCGCCGGCATCCATGGCCAGTCCTAATCCACCAACGGCACCGACATCCCAGCGGCTCAGTGACCCGCCGTAATTGACGTCTATATCTATAGGCTGGGTTGTAATAAGAGCCGTAGCACGAGTACGAATTCTCCCATCGACGGCGTAGCTTACGGCCGGGCCAAGAAGCAGGTAAGGTTGTACGGGACCATCGCTCAGGTTAAATTTGGCCAGCAACGGAATCTCGATATGCTGTGACTGGTAGGACATCGTGGCCCCCAGCGGCAGATTGAATCCGCCTACGTTAAAATCAATGCTCTGTTTGATCGAAATGCCTTTTTGCACATAAGCGACTTCGGGGCGGAACGACACCCGATCACTGAGCGGAATGTCCAGAAAAATAGCGCCCGTCGGTCCGGCGGACGGATGGAAAGCGGGGGTCAGGCTCCCCAGATAATCGGGTTTAGAAGCAAAGCCCCAGTTGGCACCCGCCCGAAAGCCGACCTGAACCTGCGCGAAAGAAGTTTGAGAACCGATCAGACTGACTAAAGCAAGAGCACCGGCAAGCACAATTCGTTTCATGGTATTGATGAGAAAATGGATTGGAAAAGACCTGAACTTAATTGTGTAGACTGTCGGCAATAGGCGAAGTAGTTTATTAGTGTCAAACCTGTTGGTTAGAGAACAGATAACCTGAAAGGATTAATCAGGCTTAAAAAAATTTGCATTCGGTATATCGGATTACACGTGAAAATGCCTACGACCTGAAACCCGCAGTCTGGCAATCAGCCAGTTATATTTTTTCTTGAAAACATTGAAGCCGTCTTTTAACTTTACCGATTACCTACGACTCTTAACCGAACGATGAAGTATATCAAGCCAACCAAATTCAGTTACCTACCCAAGTTTCTGATGCCGTTGGATATACTGGGTTTGTTTGAGTGTGACCCATTCGGCAGTTCACTGTTTGTCAGACGATTCCTGATCGGCCTTGTCGGCTGGCTGACGTATGCACGCTACACGGTTGTTAATCGTATTCAGATCGAAGGCACCGAAAATCTGGAAAATCTGCCCATCAATAATGTTCTGTTCCTGTCGAATCATCAGACCTATTTTGCGGATGTGATTGCATTCTTTCACATTTTCTGCGCCGTGAAATGGGGGTTTCAGAACACAATGGTGCCACCTGTTTATTTATTCGGTCCCCGCGCCCGACAGTATTACGTAGCAGCCTCTGAAACAATGAAGAAAGGATTTGTTCCGCGTGTGCTGGCAGCAGCCGGAGCATTGACAATAGAGCGCTCCTGGCGGGCCGATGGGCGTGAAGTTCAGCGAGCGGTCGATACGACGGCTAACGATAAAATTGCCAAAGCACTGGCTCACGGCTGGGTCGTTAGCTTTCCGCAGGGCACCACCACCCCCTACGCGCCGGTTCGGAAGGGCACGGGCCACCTCGTTAAAAACAACGAACCCATCGTCGTACCGGTCGTTATCAACGGATTCCGGCGGGCTTTCGACAAAAAGGGGTTACGATTCAAAAAAAGGAATACGCTGTTGACAGTTCAGTTTAAGGCTCCGCTCCAGTACGGCCCAGACGATACGATCGACGACATCATCGCCAAAGTCCGACATGCCATCGAGCAGGATGCTCCGGAATGGGCACAAGAGCAGAGTTGAGGGCAGTTTCTTTTCGACTCTAAGCAATCGAGCCTGATTAACTAATACGCCGGAGCCGTATCGGGGCAGCCATACATTAGCCAGAATAATTCTGCTTAGTGAACAGGTTGCAGAATGCGCGGTCGACTCCCTCCATGAGTTGTAGTAGAAACCCACCGTTCAGGTATTAAGGTAGTATACAGAAAGCGATTGGGCCATTTGTTAAGACAATTCTATCCATGCAGCTTCAGTAACAGTCTCAAGTAGCAGAAACCTCATCTAACAGGAACCGCAATGGTCTTACCTATCGATTCGGAAACAAGGCTTGGACTTACTCGCTTGGCCACCTGTTTATTGGTTTTTAGCCAATTAGCATCCGGTTGCAATAACTCGTACAGGACCTCATCCGGACAGGATTTTGCGCGCGTAGTACAGGATACCAACCCACCCGTCGATCCCTTGTCGCCCGAAGCCAGCATCAAAAAAATGCAGCTACCGCCGGGTTTCCATGTCGAGCTGGTCGCCAGCGAACCCATGATTCAGGAGCCGGTCGCGTTGGCATGGGACGGCAACGGCCGGCTGTATGTAGCCGAAATGAATACGTACATGAAAGATGCCAACGCCAGCGGAGAGTACGAACCGACTAGCCGTATCAAGCGACTGGAGGACACCGATGGCGACGGGAGAATGGATAAATCGACGATTTTCGTCGATAGCCTGGTGTTGCCCCGCGTCATTCTGCCCGTTGGCGATCAGTTGCTGGTAGGCATCACCAATGTTCAGCATATCTGGAGCTACCGGGATACGAACGGCGATGGGAAAGCGGATGAGAAAAAAATCGTTTTCAAAAACGATGCGCTGGATTCCCGAAACCTGGAACACCAGAACGGTGGCTTATTGTGGAATCTGGATAACTGGATTTACCCTACGCGCGACAACCTCCGGTATAAATACAAAAATGGTAAACTGATTGCCGATACGCTTGTCGATAACATGATTGGACAGTGGGGAATGACGAGTGATAATTACGGTCGTTTATTTTATTCCGAAGCAGGGCCGGGCTTACCAGCCGTGCAGATTCAGCAGAACCCGGCTTATGGCGCATTGAACTTTACGGATCAGTACGCCGAAGAGTTTACCCAACCCTGGCCTATAATCGGCAATGTCGATGCGCAGGGTGGGCGCGAAGCGCTGCGAAAGGAAGACAATACGCTGCATAAGTTCACGTCGGGTTGTGGCCAGTCTATTTTCCGGGGCGACCGGTTGCCCGCCGATATGCAGGGCGATTACTTTATCGCAGAACCCGTGGGGCGTATCATCAAGCGGGGTAAAGTCCTCAACCGTAACGGCAAGGTTTATATTCAGGATGCATATAAACAGAAAGACTGGCTTGCCTCGGCCGACATGAATTTTCGTCCTATCAATACATATACAGGACCCGATGGCTGCTTTTACATCGTCGATATGTACCACGGCATCATTCAGGAAAGCGAATGGACAAAACCCGGCTCGTATTTAGGCACTGTCATTCAGCAGAAAGGATTGTATAAAAATCGGGGAATGGGCCGTATCTACCGCGTGGTTCACGACGGTTTCAAGCGCGATACCCGTCGCCCGAATATGCTCAATGAACCGAGCAGTCAACTGGTCAATTATCTTGATCATCCGAATGGCTGGTGGCGGGATAATGCGCAAATGCTGCTCATCGTCCGAAACGATCAATCCGTTGTTCCGGCCTTAAAGCAAATTGCTCTTGGTGAAAAAGCGTCTCTAACGAAGGCCCCCAGCCCGCTGGCCCGCATCCACGCTTTGTGGACGCTGGAAGGCCTGGAAGCTATCGACAAGCCTACGCTTTTTAAAGCCTTTACTGATACTTCCGCTCAGGTCCGAAAAACCGCCGTCTGGATCAGTGAGGCTTTCCTGAAGAAAAAAGATTTGGCCATGATCGACCAACTGGCAACGCTCAAGGACGATCCAAGTGCGGATGTGCGCATTCAACTGGCTCTTTCTCTTCGAAATCATAAAACACCACGAACAGTAGCACTTGTAAACGACTTACTGGCGGCTAATCCGCAGAATGAGCTCATGCAGTTTTCGTTCGCCACCTTCGCCGAAACGCAGAAAATGCAGCAGGCTGAGCTGGAACGAACCCGCAACCTCAGCCCTGCCGACCGGGAGTTGGTCACCAAGGGAGCCACTATCTTCAAGCAACTCTGCGCAACCTGCCATGGCCCCGATGGAAAAGGAATCACGATGGGCGGTAAGCAAATGCCTGCTCCCCCGCTCGTTGGTTCGCCACGGGTGCGGGGCGACAAAACCCTGATTATTCAGCTGTTGTTAAACGGCACGAAAGGTCCGCTCGACGGTAAAACCTATACAGATCTGATGCCTGCCATGGGTAGCAACGATGATAAATGGATCGCGTCTGTCCTTAGTTATATCCGCAATAGCAGTGAACTGGGCAACAGGGCTTCAGTGGTTACGCCCAACGAAGTGGCCGATGTACGTGCGACTACACCGGTGATTCCGGGTGGTATGACACAACAGGAACTGGAAATTTTCAAATTGGGTCGCGCCGAACGAACAAACTGGAGTAAACCCAATAAGTAAGTACTATGCCTGCCGTTATAAGGATTTTGTTTATTTACCTGCTCCTTTTCGCGACCAAAATCTTCGCTCAGTCGCCCGTTTTCACAAATCCCATCGGTATGGAATTCGTCCTGATTCATCCCGGAAACATGGTCGTCGGTACCTTTCAGCCCCCTTACCCTAAACCGCCCCAGACAACCTCTGCCAACACTGGCGCCGTCTGGGGACCACAGGATTATCAGCTTGCCGAAAATCTGGTTAAACGGGATGCCCAACCCGGTTTTCAGGTCAGGATCAGCCGACCGTATTACCTTGGCAAATATGAGGTCACGCAGGCGCAGTGGAAACGGGTAATGAACGCCAACCCGTCGACTTTTCAGGGCGATAAGGTTAGCGATGACGCTGATCAGCATCCGGTTGAACAGGTTACCTGGCAGGATACGCAAACATTCCTGAAGAAACTCAATGCACTCGATAAGGATCACCGCTATCGATTGCCTACTGAATTCGAGTGGGAATACGCAGCTCGAGCGGGCGCGCAGGGCGACATTTCCTGGAAAGACATTCAGGCATCAGCACAGATGGGCGGCAAAACTACCGGTAAAGTAGGACAGAAAGCCCCGAATGCCTGGGGGCTGTACGACATGCTGGGGAATGTCTGGGAGTGGGTTCAGGATCACTACAACGAAAAAATCTTCGCCGACCCGACTCCCCCCCGTTCAGGAAGTCAGCACGTTCTGAAAGGCGCTTCGTTTATGGGCGACGTCAAGAACGCAACCTACATGACCCACGCGGCCGGGCCGGGAAATGGCTGGGATGTTGGCTTTCGGGTATTTATGGAAGTTAAATAATCACCTCATCAATGAGCGAAATTGTCATGCTGACGAAGGAAGCATCTCAGAATTTTCAGACTACATTGTTCGATTAGCTTAAGGTGCTTCCTTGTCAGCATGACAGGAAAGAATTCATTCAGCTACAGCATCATGACAAGATTGACCTTACTCAGCATTTTGCTTCTTTCACTTCTTGTGAACCCGGCTCCTGCACAGACCCGTCGGATTCCAGTTGGCTTCACCCCTCTGTTTAACGGCAAAAACCTAACGGGATGGCATACCAGCCGAACCTCGCACCAGGGTACGACGGGCAATTTTTACGTGGAAGACGGTGTCATTACCCTCAAGCAGCACCCATATGGTCAGGGTGGCGTTTTGCTGACCAATAAGCAATACGGAAACTTCGAACTGTACCTGGAAGCAAAAATCGACTCGTTCTGCAATGGGGGCATCTTCATTCGTTCTACCGAAAGCGGAGCGGCTTACCAGATCGAGCTGGCCACGCCCGGTGGGCTAGGCGACCTGCTGGGCGAACGCATGAACGTCAGTAAAGGCGCGCATGCCGAACGCATTGCCGGTGTCTGGAAAGCGGGCGACTGGAATTCGTTTCGCATTCGAATGGAAGGCGATATTCCCCGCATTACGTTGTGGGTAAACGGTGAACAGATGTGGGAAGTCACCGAACCTGCCAATGATTTTATTGCCGGTGCCACCACGGGCATGATCGGCTTACAGGCCCATTGGTCGGCTGTCTATTCCGAAGACGCCAAAGCCTTTAACATGGCGGGTTCCTGGAAACCTGGTGCCGCTCACCGCTTCCGGAATATTGCGATTAAAGAGTTGTAGCGCGGCCGACCGTCCACGTTACAGAATCCAGCGGAAAAACAAATAGAGCGTAAAAGCGAGCAATATCGAAACGGGCAGTGTAAGCACCCAGGCCAGGGCAATGTTCCGGATCGTAGAAGCCTGCAGGTTTTTAACCCCCTTGCTGGCCACCATACTTCCGGCAATACCCGACGACAGAACGTGCGTCGTACTCACCGGCAGTTTCAGCCACGACGCCAGGCCGATCATAGTGGCGGCTACCAGCTCGGCCGAAGCTCCCTGTGCGTAGGTCAAATGTTGTTTACCAATTTTCTCGCCCACCGTTACCACGATCCGGCGCCAGCCGATCATAGTACCCAGCCCCAGCGAGAGCGCAATCATCAGAATAACCCAGAAAGGCGCATAGTCCGTAAACCGACGTAAGCCATGCTCCTCGCTAAGGCTACGGTTCAGCACCGACAGTTGGTTTGCGCTCAGGTTAGCGCCTTCGTCAGCCACTATCTTATTCATATTGCTGTTGATCAGCAGTAAGTCGCGCCGAACATCGAGCCGCTTTTCATTTGGGATTTTATTATCTACCAGCGGACCGCTGATCAGGGCTTTCAGTTCGCTCAATTCAGTACGGGTTCTCGTAAGCCGGTCCCGGTTGGCCGACGATAACTGTTGTGGGTTCAGTACGGCAATAGTTTGTTCGATGCCGGCAATATTCGCCTGCATCAGACGCGGGTCGAGGTCGGCTTTTACGGCGAAATGAAAGGGTACGACCCCAATCAGGATCAACATGATGAGGCCAACCCCCTTTTGTCCGTCGTTGCTCCCATGAAAGAAACTAACCAGTGAGCAGGTGGCAATCAGGATGCTCCGAATCCAGGTAGGTGGTTCGCTATTCTTTTTTGGTTCCTTGAAAAGCTGCGCCTTCACATCTTCGGCTACCAGTCGGCGCAGAATAAACATCAGGACGATGGCCAGGCTAAAACCAAGCAAGGGCGACAACAGTAGCGCTTCGCCGGTTTCTATGGCTTTATCCCAGTTAACGGCAGAGCCGGTTTTATTGTCTGGTAGCGTCGAGAAAGCGAGTCCTACACCCAGAATCGACCCGATAAGCGTGTGCGAACTTGAGCTTGGAATCCCAAAATACCAGGTACCCAGGTTCCAGATAATAGCGCTTAGCAGCAATGCCAGCACCATGGCCACACTGTGGTACACATTCTGATCGACCAGCAGTTCGACCGGTAGCAGGTTGACAATCCCCATGGCGACGCCGATACCGCCCAGCAAAACGCCCGTGAAATTGCAGATACCGGACCATACAACGGCGATGGTCGGCTTTAGCGAATTGGTGTATATAACTGTTGCAACAGCGTTGGCGGTGTCGTGAAAACCATTGACAAATTCGAAGGCACAAGCAGCGAAGAGGCTGATGAAGAGGAGGATAAAAACATCCGTTTCTAATCCAAACATAGGTGGGGTAGCTTCTGTAAGATGACGAACAATTGGTCTGTAAGCCAATGATTGCCACAAAAGTACGTCAAACTATACATAGCAGTGTTATCAAATTGTTAAGTAGAGATGTAATCCGTTGCATCTCTACTTTTTGCCTGCCAACTGACCGCAGGCCGCGTCGATGTCTTTTCCTCGGCTTCGGCGAACATTGACCGTCACGCCTTTGCTATCCAGAAAACCAGCAAATTTATCCAGCGTTTGTGGGTCCGTATTTTTGAAATTAGCTTCGGCAATAGGGTTATATTCAATAATGTTCACTTTAGCCGGCACACGCTTGGTAAACTTCCAGAGTTCCAGGGCGTCTTGCGGGGTATCGTTAAAATTATAGAAGAGGATATATTCGAATGTAATTCGGGTACCGGTTTTCCGGTAGAAATAGCCGAGCGCATCGCCCAATGCCTCCAGTGTATTACTCTCGTTGATCGGCATGATCTGATCGCGCTTCTGGTCGTTGGCTGCGTGAAGCGACAGAGCCAGATTGAATTTGACTGCATCGTCGCCCAGTTGCCGAATCATTTTAGCGATGCCCGCCGTCGAAACCGTAATCCGTTTGGGCGACATCCCCAACCCGTCGGGCGAGGTAATCCGATCCACCGATTCCAGTACATTTTTGTAATTCAGCAAAGGTTCGCCCATGCCCATGTAAACAATGTTCGAGAGCGGGACATCGTAGTTTTCTTTTGCCTGACGGTCGATGGCTACCACCTGGTCGTAAATTTCGGCGGCATCGAGGTTTCGTTTTCGGTCCATGTAGCCAGTCGCGCAGAATTTACATGTCAGCGAACAGCCCACCTGACTGGATACGCAGGCGGTCATGCGGTCCATGTCGTCGTTACGCAGAGCGGGAATCAACACGCCTTCGACTAAATTGCCATCGAACAGCCGGAATGAGGATTTGATGGTCCCATCGCTGCTTCGTTGCTGCTGATCGACCGTCAGCGGCCGAATTTCAAAATGGGTGTCGAGCAATTCCCGGGTCGAGCGGGACAGGTTGGTCATCTGATCAAACGACAGGGCCGCTTTTTTCCACAGCCATTCGTGAATCTGCTTTGCCCGAAACCCTTGTTCGCCCTGCTGCGAAAGCCAGTCTTTCAACTGTGGAACGGATACCTTACGGATGTCTTGTTTCATACGGTAGTGCCGACCGTCCTGGTCAGCTATGTCTTCCTCAATTGGCGGCCGGTACTAGTTCAGTTGGCTGGCCGGGACGATCAATAGTACTTTGCCATCTCTTGCCCGCTTCAAGCCCTTTGGGAACCCAGACGGCAGCTTTGTCCATTACGATGGGCGCAATGGGCCGAATGTATGGGTACAGGAAGGCACTTTCTGTCTGGCGAGGAGGCATTTTCACGCCCATATAGCTTAACAACCAAAGGATAACACTAATTCCAAAGATCCAGGTAAAAAGACCAACCATAGCGCCCGCCAGGCTATCGAAGGTACCCAGCAGCGTATATTTCAATGATCGGCGGATGGCCATACCCATCTGGTTGATCATGAATACGGTCGGAAAGAAAATCACCGAAAAACCCAGCCAGGGAAGAATTTTTCGGGCCAGTTCGCGGCTGATGTAGGGGCTCAGCAGATCGATACCGAATGCCAGAAATTTAAACCCGACGATCATAGCTACCACAAAGGCAATCACCGCAACGATCTCGACCAGGAGACCTTTGCGATAGCCGTTGAAAGCACCCCAGGCTAAGGGAATGAGCATGAGTAAGTCGAGTGTGTTCATGGGGTAAGGGCAGAGGGCATGGGGCAGAGGGCATGGGGCAGGATAACCCCGCGCCCGTCCCCCTCTGCCCTGCCCGCTACGCCAATAGCGTTTTTACCATCGCTGAGATGGCTTTCCCGTCGGCCTGGCCGGCCAGTTCTTTCGTAGCCACGCCCATCACTTTGCCCATGTCTGAAGGAGCCGATGCGCCTACGCGGGAAATGATGGCCTGCAATTTTTCCTTCAGTTCGTCGTCCGATAGTTGTTTGGGCAAATACTGCTCGATAACCGCAATCTCGGCTTCTTCAACGGCCAGCAAATCCGCGCGGTTCTGCTGCCGATAGATGTCGGCCGAATCTTTCCGCTGCTTCACGGCTTTGGTCAGAATACGGGTTTCGTCTTCAGGTTTTAACTCGCCGGACTGGCCTTCTTTCGTTTCTTCGAGCAGAATCATCGACTTCACGGCCCGCAGCGCGCGGAGTTTGTCCTGATCTTTGGCCAGCATAGCCTGTTTAATATCGGCGTCAATTTGTTGTTTTAGAGCCATTGCAGTAATGAATAATGTAGAAAGCAGAATTGATAATGCGGGATTGGTTATTGACCGATGAACCATCACCGGTTCGGCAAAGTTAAGAAACCAGTCACTGTTCATTGTACATTACTCATTATTCATTACCCAAATGACTCGCTTATCCGTCAATATCAATAAAATTGCTACCCTTCGAAACGCGCGGGGTGGTAATAACCCGGATCTTGTGAAAGTCGCGCTCGACTGCGAGCGGTTTGGTGCCCAGGGCATTACCGTACACCCGCGTCCTGATGAACGACACATTCGCTACCAGGACGTGCTGGATTTAAAGGAAGTCGTCACAACTGAGTTCAATATTGAGGGTAATCCGGATGAGCGGTTTATCGAACTGGTCAAACGAGTGAAACCTACTCAGGTGACTCTCGTGCCTGATGCACCCGACGCCATTACGTCCAATGCTGGCTGGGACACGGTTCGCCACGCGGATCATCTGCGCCAGTTGGTGGATACGTTCAAAGCCGACGGTATCCGTGTATCGATCTTTGTCGATGCCGACGAACGGATGGTAGAAGGTGCGAAAGCGGTCGGCACCGACCGGATCGAACTTTATACCGAACCCTATGCAGCCCAATATGACAGCAACCGCGAAGCGGCCGTAGCTCCGTTTGTCCGGGCCGCGCAACGGGCCAACGAACTGGGTCTGGGCCTGAATGCCGGTCACGATCTGAGTCTGGAAAACTTACGCTTTTTCGACGAGCAAGTTCCTAATTTACAGGAGGTTTCGATCGGCCACGCGCTCATCTGCGATGCGCTTTATTACGGCCTGGACAATACGATACAGATGTATCTGCGCTGTCTGAACCAGGATTGATCTGATTTTCAGAACTATTTATTGACCATAGATCATAGTCAGTCAGTTTAATCAACTAAATCCTGGTTCAGATAATGGTCCATCCACTTGCTGTCGATACTTTTCTGGAAAAAGCGCATACGCTACCGGTTATCGACGTTCGGTCGCCGGGAGAGTATACGCACGCCCATATCCCCGGAGCGGTCAATATTCCCCTGTTCGACAATGCCGAGCGGGCTCAGGTGGGTACGAAATACAAACAGGCCGGAAAAGATGCCGCCGTCCTGCTGGGTCTTAACCTGGTAGGTCCGAAACTGGCCGATTTCGTTAAGCAGTCGAGAAAACTGAATCCAGACGGGAAGGAAGTGTTGGTCCATTGCTGGCGGGGCGGCATGCGAAGCGGTTCATTTGCCTGGCTGCTCGACACCGCCGGTTTGTCCGCATCGACGCTCGTTGGCGGGTATAAAGCGTACCGAAATACTGTTCTGGCGGCTTTTGCCGAACCCCGGCAACTCCTTGTCCTTGGCGGAAAAACCGGAAGCGGGAAAACCGATATCCTGAAAGAACTGGCTCGTCAGGGCGAACAGGTGATCGACCTCGAAGCCCTGGCGAACCATAAGGGGTCATCCTATGGCGCTATTGGCCAACGCCCGCAACCTACGACGGAGCAGTTTGAAAACCTGCTTTTCGGCCAATGGCGTCAGCTTGATCCTGCACGCCGAATCTGGCTCGAAGACGAAAGTCGTAGTATCGGCTCATGTTTCGTTCCCATGCCGCTCTGGCAGCAGATGCGCACCGCGCCCATTGCGGTGATCGAGCTACCCAAACCGCTGCGTATAAGCCGGCTTGTTGCCGAGTATGCTGGAATCGATCACGCCTTGCTTGTCGAAGCCACTGAGCGTATCCGCAAGCGGCTCGGTGGTAAAGTCACTAAAGACGCCCTTGAGGCACTCGACCGTCAGGACTACGCAACCGTAGTTGATCTCACGTTAGCGTATTACGACAAAGCTTATCTGCACGGACTTTCGCAACGCCCTGAAGAGAACATCCATTCAATTGACGTTCAAGGAGATAGCTCAAGCGAAACAGCGACAAAGCTAATTAGCTGGGCTGATAGTCAGGTTGCCAACTCCGTCTTTCGATAGATAAGTCAATATAAAAATTGACTTTCGAAATAGGAAGCCTACTGATCAATAGGCTTCTACAGGTATTTATTTTTTCGTTGAGGCACTCATGCGCCGGATCACCTCACGCTTCCGAAACCCCAGATGCCAGACGGCGTAGGGCACTTCCTGCTTTCCAAAACAGGCCTCACAAATGGGGTTATCTGCCGGAACGGCTGCATTGTAGACGAACGACGTATCGCTAATTTTCTGAATGTTAGCAATTGAGGTCTGTTTTTGCCTGGCGCTATACAGATAAGCATCCAGAATCTCACGCTCTTTAGCGGGTAAGGATCGGTTCTGTATATCGGCCGCACCCAGCAGGCGAATGTCGAGCTTGTAGCGCTCGGCAATAGCTTTAGTACGGGGCAGGTTTTTCAGTTGACACAGTTTCGCCCGTTCGGCCGGGTCGGTCGTCTTCTGAAGCTGGGCAGCAAGTTCTTTCTGCAGAGTTGCACTGACTTTTGCACCCAGGTTATCGATGGTTTCAATTAAATCGGCATCCTTAATCCGTTTGATTTTCGAATCAGCCATCTCTTCCTTCAACTCATTCGTATAATGCACCCGCTCGGGATTGCAGGCCGCTAAAAAGCTGATTAAGAAGGCGGAAAGAACATAAGAGCGGACCATAAACAGGAACTTAATAGGATTACGTTTCGTCATTTACTAAGAAAACGCGCTGACAAACCGGTTGGTTGCACACAGCATTAATAAAGACCGACTCAGCAGATTTTCGTAAATTTGTTTATTCATCAGTTGTCTATTCCCGCTTGCCCATCTGCGCATCGGCTACCTGCCGCAGCCGGAAGGCAAACTAACAGTATATACCATGCTCGACCAGTTAGAGGCCATTCGCGAACGCTTCAACGAAGTAGCCCAGCAAATTGTGCAGCCCGAGGTCGTTTCCGACCAGAAACGGTTCATGAAGCTGAGCAAAGAATATAAAGATTTAGAAAAGATCGACACCCAGTATCAGGCCTACACGCAACTGATTCAGGAAATTGAGAACGCCAAGCAGATCGTTGCGACCGAGAAGGACGAAGATTTCCGGGAGTTAGCCAAAGCAGAACTGGATGAGCTACTGCCTCGCCGGGAAGCGCAGGAAGAATTGCTTAAGGAAATGCTGATGCCGAAAGATCCCAACGACAGCAAAAACGTCATTCTCGAAATTCGGGGTGGTACCGGGGGCGATGAAGCAGCTATTTTCGCGGGCGACCTGTTCCGGATGTACCAGCGTTTCTGCGAGAAAATGGGCTGGCGCATGTCCCTGGTCGATTACACCGAAGGAACGTCGGGCGGCTACAAAGAGATTGTGACCGAAATTGAAGGCGAAGACGTGTACGGCAAACTGAAGTTCGAGTCGGGTGTACACCGCGTGCAGCGCGTACCGGCCACTGAAACCCAGGGACGCATCCATACCTCGGCCGCCAGCGTGGCGGTACTCCCCGAAGCCGAAGAGGTGGACGTTGAACTAAACATGAACGACATCCGCAAAGACACGTTCTGCTCGTCGGGCGCGGGTGGCCAGTCGGTCAATACCACGTATTCTGCGGTTCGGCTTACCCACCTTCCGACGGGCCTGGTAGTTCAGTGTCAGGACGAACGGTCGCAGTTAAAAAACTTTGACAAAGCCCTCACCGTTCTGCGTTCGCGGCTTTACGAAATCGAGTTGCAGAAGCATAACGATGCCATTGCCTCGCAGCGTAAAACAATGGTGGGCAGTGGCGACCGATCCGACAAAATCCGGACGTACAATTATCCACAAAGCCGCGTAACCGATCACCGGATTGGCCTGACGGTCTATAACCTACCCGCGGTCATGGATGGCGATATCGGCGAGTTTATCGAACAGCTCCGCATTACCGAAAATGCTGAACGACTCAAAGAAGGAGCCACGGCGTAGAAATGAATAATGGATAATGTACAATGAATAATGCCACGACTGATGCAAATTATTCATTGTACATTATCCATTATTCATTTTATTCCACTCCCTTAACCCGCATGGGCAGGGTATAAACCGACTCCGATGCGGTAATGAATAATGTTTTGCGGTCTTTTCCACCAAAGCAGACGTTGCCGACCCAGCGCGACGGCACCGGAATGTTGCCCAGTTTTTTACCGCTCGGATCGTAGACCGTAACGCCTTTTCCCGAGATATAGAGGTTCCCCTGACTGTCCAGGGTCATACCATCGGAGCCCTGCGACAGGAAAAGCTGCCGGTTAGTCAGCGTTCCATCCGGGCTGATCTGGTACTTATACGTTTTATTGTCGCGAATATCAGCAACATATAGAAATTTGCCATCGGGTGTTCCGACAATTCCGTTCGGCTGTTTCAGGTCACCGTCGACCAGAATCGCTTCTTTCTTTCCTTTGGGCAGATAATACACTTTCTGTCCGTCGATGTCCGGCTTTTTACGCTCCCAATAATCACGCTGATAATACGGATCGGTCATATAGATACCTCCTTTCGGATCGATCCATAAATCGTTCGGACCGTTCATGCGCTGCCCTTTAAAGTCGGTCATCAATACCGTCACTTTCTTATCCGGACTAATCGCCCACAACTCATCTTTTTCGTCGGCGCAGGAGATGATATTGCCCTGTTTATCGAAATAGAGTCCGTTAGACCGGCCAGCTTTGTCCATAAAGAGAGACAATTTGCCGTCGGTGTCGTACTTCCAGATTTTATCGTTGGGCTGATCAGTAAAATAGATATCGCCTTTTTTGTTGACGGCTGGTCCTTCCGTAAAGGTAAACTGACTGGAAATCTGTTTGAGCGTAGCGCCGGGCGCCACGACCGTAATGGAATCGAGGCTGCCCGGCGAACTGGTCTGCTGACTAAACACGGGTCCTGCCATTACTACTAGCACGGCAAAAGCACTTATCGGTTTCTTAAATGTACTCATTGGTAATTTCTTAAATGCATCAAAAAAAAGGATGATTATTTTTTACTCGTCGAACTGGATGCTGTTCAGCTTAAGAATTTTATCGTTTGGTTTCGTCTTTTTGACGGCAAAGAAATAAACATCGTGTTTGCCCGAAACGGGTTTGGCTAATGTGCCGGTCAAGGTAGCCAGCTTATCCCAGGAACCGGTTGGCTGATAAGTCGCTGTACTGACAATTGAGCCCGCCTGCGAGTCGATACGTACCTCGATCTCGCCAGTCTGGTCAGCTGAGCCGTATTCGTAGGTAAATTGCCTGATCCCCGTCAAATCAACGTTTTTCAGCAGGATGTATGATTTATGTGCCCCAGGCGACAGGTTATTTCCAAACCGGGCGAAACCCATTTGTGCGTCGGTATAAATAGCCATCACCTTCGCATTGCGCAGGGTAACGGCGTCGGTTCCGGTGAGAGGCCCGACTTGTTTACCGCCTTTATCCGTGTAGGAAGCCAATAAGGTGTATTGGCCGCGCAGGTCACTTTCGGCGTGGTCAATCATCGGCAGACGGCCCTGTGCTGGTAAGGCCACGGGATCGCGTGGCTTATCGGTCAGCGAGAAAATGTAGCGAACCATTTCCTGGGCATCTTGAGCGGCCAGTTGCGGGTGCGCGCTCATGACATGTTCTTTGCCCCAGTTTCCGCCCCCACCATTGATGATTTTCGTGGCCAGTTGCTCTACTGAACCGGTCTGGCTTTTGTACTTCTGCGCAACGGCCAAAAACGATGGGCCAACCGAAACTTTATCGATCGTGTGACAGGCTTTGCAATCGCTGCCTGCAACCAGAGTTTTCCCGAGCGAATTGGTTTCGATCTTAGCCAGTGCGGGTGTTTTCGCGTTGGGAGCCGTGTTTTCGATCATGTTCGGCTGCGGATTGTAGGCATACATTACCTTAAGCTGCTTCGGGTCGACGTTCGCATCTTCTTTGTCGTTGACCTTTACCGTATACGTAAAGGGTTTATTTGCCCAGTAAAACGACTTATTGCCAGCGCTGGTAATGGCGACGTTCGGTTTTGTATTGCCGACTTTCACCAGAAGCGTATCCCGACTAACGGCTCCTGCCCGATCCGTCACGCTCAGGATAGCTTTATATACGCCCGGTTTTGTATAGGTGTAGGTAGCGTTGGGCGTCGTAGCGCCAGCTGTTTTGCCATCAAAAAACCATTGGTAGGTTATTTGGTCATCGTCGTCGAGATCTTTTGTCCCCTGACTACTGAACATAACCCGTAGGGGAGCCTGCCCATCAGCCTCACGAAGAATAGGCAATTTCCGGCGTTCCGAGGTCAGAAACACGGTTTTGTCTACATAAGCCTGAGCTGCCGAATCGACCACGCTGGCCTGAACGAGAGGTGCCCGGTTGCCCGTATTATATTCGATTTTGACGAGTCGGGCATCTTCATTATCCGCCCCATATACAGAACCGTATTCAAGCATGTACATAACGCCATCCGGTCCGAATGTCAGGTCGATGGGCCGCCGGAAGTCGCCGTTACCCGCCATAAACGGCTCGTTGCGAACATAGTTTTCTTTTTCGTCGAATCGCAGGGCGATCACCCAATTGCGCATCCAGTCGAAAACGAACAACGCGCCGTCGTAATAATCCGGAAATTTATTGGGCGAGGTAGCGCTCTTGTTAAAGGTATAAAATTCGCCCGCCATTGCGCTACGGCCGCCCAGGCCCAATTCCGGAAACTCGTCCGATGCCGCATACGGATACCAGATCATGGCTGGAGTTGCCGGAGGAAGCTGGTTGAGCCCGGTATTATTCGGTGAATTATTGATCGGTGCAGCCACTTCGAATTTAGGGCCAGCGGTCTTGGTCGCGAAATCCCATTTCGGATAGGCATAGTTGTTGCCCACAAAATACGGCCAGCCAAAATTGCCCGCTTTACGAGCCTGGTTGAATTCGTCGTAACCGCGTGGCCCCTGAATCCCCTCTTTGCCAGCATCCGGCCCAATTTCGCCCCAGTAGACCACCGACGTTTTCGGATTCACGGCAATGCGGTACGGATTCCGGCAACCCATCACATAAATCTCAGGGCGCGTCTTGGCGCGGTCCGACGGGTCGGTTCCCTTTGGGAAAAGATTGCCATCCGGAATGGTGTAGGTGCCATTGGGTTCCGGATGAATGCGTAGTATTTTCCCTTTCAAATCATCGGTGTTGGCTGCCGACCGTTGAGCATCGAGGCTATAATATTCCTTGCCGGGCCGCTCGTCGATAGGCGCGTAGCCATCCGACGGAAAGGGGCTGGACCCGTCGCCCGTCGATAAATACAGGTTCCCCGCCTTATCCCAGGCCAGCGACCCACCATGGTGAGAGCCGCTGTTTTTCTGAACCGGCACTTTCAGCAAAATCTTTTCCGATGATACATCCAGCACGTTAGCCGGGCTCAGCTTGAAGCGGGATAATTGAAAACCCAGCGTTTCTTCCGTCAAGCCACCGGGCGCATAATACAGGTATACGTACTGGTTCTTTGCAAAATTCGGGTCGAGCGTCACCCCGATCAGGCCCGTTCCGCCCATGTTCGTAATCGGAAATTTGTGCACGAGCGCGTATTTGCTCGTACGAGTATCGTACACGGATAAATTACCTGACATTTCCGTAAAGAAGATCCGCCCGTCGGCAGCAGCAGCGACCTCCATCGGCGCGTTCAGGTCATTGACCAGTACTGTTTTTACGAAGCGGTTCTGCTCCGGCGTTACTTTCGAATACGCTTTTCGGTAATCCAGTGGCTTATTTTCGCCAATGACGTACTTGATTCCGCCTAAGATATGGGCCACGAACAGCGGTTCACTAAAACTTTCGTCGGTATGTCCGCCACCGGTATAAAAAGCCCGACCACCGTCGAATTCGTGATACCAGCTAATGTGGTGATTTGCGCCGTTGGTCCCTCCGTCGTAAGAGCTTTCGTCCAGGTCGGCCAGGACTTTGATGCCTGAATAAAAGGACCGGTAGTTATACCACTCGTCGGTTCGGTCCCAGCGGTCGGGCAGCATACTGGTAGACAGGTGGGTTTTATCACTCACCTCGACGGTCGCTTTGCGCACGTTTGGGTTGTGCGGATGACTGGAAAAATGGGCTCCCATCAGCTTGGCGTACCACGGCCAGTCATATTCCGTATCGGCAGCAGCGTGAATACCCATATACCCACCGCCTGCCTGAATATACCGCTCGAAAGCGGCCTGTTGCTCGCCATTGAGTACGTTACCGGTTGTGCTGTTGAAGACAACGGCTGCGTACTGTTTCAGGTTATCGTCGGTAAACAGGGCTGCGTTTTTCGTGGTATCGACCAGAAAACCGTTTTCGTTGCCCAGCTTCTGAATAGCCGCAATGCCGAACGGAATAGAGGTATGTTTCCAACCTTTTGTCTTCGAGAAGATCAGCACGCGGGGCGGATCGGCCGGCTTCCGGACCGTCATCTCCGAATAAAGCAGCACCGTAGCGCCGAGCAGGATCAGGCAACAAAGTTTACGAGTAAAAGACATGATTCAGGGTCAGGGCCGAATAAATACGCTTACTACAGAAAGCCTGTTTAGCCTATCTTTTACCGGTTTATTCCTATCGTATAATTTACTTTATTAACCAGACGCCCGTTTTTAAATCCGGCACCTAAGCTGCTTGTTTATAAACGAAAAAGCCCGACCATTTCTGGCCGGGCTTTTTCTGATACAGGAGCTTATCCCTGAACGTTTTCTGAGCTTAGTTTAGCACCGAGGTATTCCCGATTCAGCCGTGCAATGTGATCCAGCGAAATCGATTTCGGGCACTCGACCGAACAAGCGCCGGTAAACGAACAGGCTCCAAAACCTTCAGAATCCATCTGGGCTACCATGCGCTCAGCCCGCTCTTTATGCTCCGACTTACCCTGCGGTAAAATAGCCAGTTGCGATACTTTGGCCGATACGAATAGCATAGCCGATGCATTTTTGCAGGCCGCTACACAGGCACCACAGGCGATGCAGGCAGCCGCATCCATAGCCTCGTCGGCCACACTGCGGGGAATCAGAATTTCGTTAGCGTCGGGTGCCGAACCGGTGTTGACCGATATATAACCGCCAGCCTGAATAATCCGATCGAAAGCGGCCCGATCGACCATGAGGTCTTTGATTATCGGGAAAGCGCGGGCCCGCCAGGGTTCAACCACAATCGTGTCGCCATCGTTGAACGAACGCATGTGCAGCTGACAGGTCGTGGCACCGGTTTGTGGACCATGCGGCCGGCCATTGATATACATTGAACAGGTACCACAAATTCCTTCGCGGCAGTCGTGGTCGAACGCTACGGGCTCCTCCCCTTTTCGGGTCAGCGAATCGTTCAGCACATCGAACATCTCCAGAAACGACATATCTTCCGATACATTATCCAGCTGATATTCGACCAGTTTTCCTTCTGTATTGCTATTTTTCTGTCTCCAGACTTTCAGTGTAATCTTCATAATTGTAGTCGCGAGTCGATTGTCGTGAGCCGATCGGGCCGTTTTTCGACCACGGCCGACTCATGACGTTGACTACTGTTATTTATAGCTCCGCTGTGTCAGTTTCACATTTTCGAACTCCAATGGTTCTTTATTCAGAATTTCCGGCTGGTTTTCGCCCTGATATTCCCAGGCGGCTACGTAGGTGAAGTTAGCATCGTCGCGCAGGGCTTCGCCGTCGGGCGTCTGGTATTCCTCGCGGAAGTGACCACCGCAGGATTCATTCCGGTGCAGGGCATCGTCGACCATCAGTTCGCCGAGTTCCATGAAGTCGGCAATACGCCAGGCTTGTTCCAGAGCCTGGTTGGTTTCTTCGGCTCCGCCCAGTACTCTGGCGTTCGTCCAGAACTCTTTGCGCAGATCCTGAATCTTTTTCTTGGCGATCTGTAGTCCTTCCGCCGTACGCGACATACCGCAGTACTCCCACATGATATGCCCCAGTTCCTTATGAAGCTCATCGACGGGCCGCTCACCCTTGATCGATAAAAACCGCTGGATCTGCGCCTGAACCTTTTGCTCCGCTTCTTTGAAAGCCGGCGCGTCGACCGGTATCTTGTCGGCCGGACCGATGGTTGCCAGGTAATCGCCAACGGTGTATGGAATGACAAAGTAACCATCCGCCAGCCCCTGCATCAGTGCCGAAGCGCCCAGGCGGTTGGCGCCGTGATCGGAGAAGTTAGCTTCGCCCAACGCATACAAACCCGGAACGGTGGTCATTAGGTTGTAATCGACCCACAAGCCGCCCATGGTATAGTGCACGGCAGGATAAATCATCATCGGGGTTTCATACGGGTTTTCGCCGGTGATCTGCTGATACATCTCGAACAGGTTACCGTACTTTGCTTCGATGGTTTTCAGTCCATCACGCTTGATGGCATCGGCGAAGTCCAGGTAAACCGCCAGACCGGTTTTAGCAACACCCCGGCCTTCATCGCACATGTTTTTGGCGTTCCGCGACGCGACGTCACGTGGCACCAGGTTACCGAACGATGGATACCGCCGTTCGAGGAAATAATCCCGCCGATCTTCCGGCAAATCGCTGGGTTTCAGCTGGCCTTTCCGAATTTTTTCGGCATCTTCCTTAGTCTTGGGCACCCATACCCGGCCATCGTTCCGCAACGACTCCGACATTAGAGTCAGCTTCGACTGGTAATGACCCGACACAGGAATACAAGTTGGGTGAATCTGCGTATAGCATGGATTTCCGAAAAGAGCCCCTTTTTTGTGCGCACGCCAGGCAGCTGTAACATTACAGCCCATAGCATTGGTCGATAAGTAGAATACGTTGCCGTACCCTCCGGAACAAAGCAGAACAGCGTGCCCCGAGTGCGATTCGATTTTACCCGTTACCAGGTTACGCACTACGATGCCTCTCGCTTTACCGCCTTCGACAACGAGGTCGAGCATTTCGGTACGGGTATACAGCTTGACCTTACCGTTGGCCACCTGACGGCTCAGCGCCGAATAAGCACCCAACAGCAGTTGCTGACCCGTTTGGCCGCGTGCGTAGAACGTACGCGATACCTGTGCGCCCCCGAAGGAACGGTTAGCGAGCGTACCGCCGTATTCCCGCGCAAACGGAACCCCCTGCGCCACGCACTGGTCGATGATGTTCACACTCACTTCGGCCAGCCGGTAAACGTTGCCTTCGCGAGCGCGGTAATCGCCCCCCTTAATGGTGTCATAGAACAAACGGAAAACACTATCGCCGTCATTCTGATAATTCTTCGCGGCATTGATCCCCCCCTGCGCAGCGATGGAGTGCGCCCGGCGGGGGCTATCCTGATAACAGAAGGCTTTGACGTTGTAGCCCAGCTCGGCCAGCGAGGCTGCCGCTGATGCGCCAGCCAGGCCCGTGCCCACTACAATAATATCGTATTTGCGCTTGTTAGCTGGGTTGACCAGTTTCAACCCAAACTTATGCCGTGACCATTTTTCGGCTAGCGGCCCTTCGGGGATTTTAGATTCCAGTTTCATTCGTCCAGTGTTGACTAATCGAATGCGTGAATGCTCGAATTAACGGTGACGACTTCCCTGTCACGTCAATAATCCGACTCATTGACCCATTCATTAAATTATATGATGAACCTGTAAATACACGTAAATCGGCATAACAGCAAAAGCCAGCGGAATGATAACGGCAAAGAAATACTTACCCAGCGCTTCGATAACCGGTGTATATTTTCTATGCCGGATGCCCAGCGTCTGGAAACCGCTCTGAAAGCCATGCCATAAGTGATAGCCTACCGCCACCATGCAGATAACATACAACGTAACGTACCACAATTCGCCAAAAGCTGCCTTTACTACCGCATACAAGTCCTTGTACTCTTTGCCATCGTATTCGGCCATGGGGACCGAACCGAAGTGCATTTCGAACCAGAACGTACGCATGTGGATAACAATAAATACCAGCAGAACGGTCCCCAGAATACCCATATTTCGCGAAGACCACGAACTGTTGGCTTCGGGTTTGTTGTAGGCATACTTAACCGGGCGGGAAGCCTGGTTATGACGGGTTAGTACGATGGCCATCAGCGCATGCACCAGGATGGACGTGTAGAGCAGGTAGGAGACAGTCATGATGAGCGGATTGTGGGTCATAAAGTACGTATACTCGTTGAAAGCCCGTCCGCCATCGCCTTTGAAAAGCTGGAGATTTCCAGCCGCGTGAACAATTAGAAATGAACATAAAAACAGTCCCGTCAGTGACATAATAACCTTGCGACCAAGGGAGCTGGATAGTGTTTGTGTTACCCAAGCCATAGGATGAACGACACGAATTTTAGAAGTAAACTATTGAAAAAAAGCCGGTTTGAATGGCGCATCAAAGCTAAAGCACAAACCCGATGGAAACAAGATTAAGCGCCTTTATCCGCAGTTTTATAACTTATTTACAGTCGGTATAAATTAGTTGTCCAGCCGGTTTGCTAACCAGGCGTTTAAGCCAATAGTTTATGATTTACTGGCTCTTCCGACGAAAAATCGACGAGTATCGGCTAACGGATGTAAGCTTTAGCCAACTACCGACGCTAAGCCCTTTCTTGCCGGTGTCTTCAATTCTGTTTTGTTCAACCGTAATTATCCCGCTATTTTGCACTCATTCGCCGTTTTTATTCACCAATAGGCACTTCGCATGAAAGCATACGTTTTTCCGGGGCAAGGCTCGCAATTTCGGGGTATGGGACAAGATCTCTACCAAAATTCCGACGCGGCCCGCCACTTGTTCGATCAGGCTAATGAGGTATTGGGCTATAGCCTGACCACCGTTATGTTCGAAGGCTCCGACGACGATCTGAAACAAACCATCTATACCCAGCCTGCTGTCTTTCTACACGGTGTTGTGCTGGCTTTGACCACCGATTCGTTTGCTCCCGACATGGTAGCCGGGCATTCGCTCGGTGAGCTGGCTGCCCTGACCGCAGCGGGAGTGCTTTCGTTTGCCGATGGCTTACGGTTAGCCTCGGTCAGAGCGACGGCCATGCAGCGAGCCTGCGAACTGGTTCCTTCGACGATGGCCGCCGTCCTGGGTCTGGCCGACGAGGTCATCGAAAACGTTTGCGCACAGATTACCGAGGAAGTTGTGGTACCAGCAAACTACAACTGCCCTGGTCAGGTGGTTATTTCGGGAAGCGTGGCGGGTATTCAACTGGCTGAAGAACGGTTGAAAGCCGCAGGCGCTAAGCGCGTGGTGCCCCTGGCCGTGAGCGGAGCGTTTCATTCGACATTTATGGAGCCTGCCCAGACTGAATTTGCCGAAGCCGTCGAACGAATGCCCTTCAACGCACCCCGGTGCCCGGTATATCAGAACGTCGATGCCCAGGCCAATACCGACCCAGACCGAATCAAAGCAAATCTGATTGCCCAGTTGACCTCGCCTGTTCGCTGGACTCAGTCGGTCGAGCGGATGGTGGCCGACGGTGCTACGGAGTTTCTGGAATGCGGACCCGGTAAAGTGCTGCAGGGATTGATTAAAAAGATCAGTTCTGCCACGCCAGCCACCAGCCTGTAGCCAAGATACCTCTGAAAATCAGCACATAGGCAATTCTGGAAGCGAAAAAGCCATTTTTTTCGGGTCAGTATTTGCTTTTAACCCACACTGACCGCTATCTTTGCACTCGCAAATGCAAAACAGCCCGATAGTATAAGGGTAGTACGACAGATTTTGGTTCTGTTTGTGGAGGTTCGAATCCTTCTCGGGCTACTCAGAAAAGCCGCTTAACTTCCGTTGAGCGGCTTTTCTGTTTTTGTCCAACGGTACAAGCTTAGCCGTGATCGGGTGGGTTTGTAAAACGCCAAACGCCCGGCAATTGCCGGGCGTTTGGCGTTTCATTCAGTCGGTTGTTACTGCATCGCTACGATGCGGCTGGTCTGCTGAACGGGCTGCGTAGACAGATTCAGTTGTTTGCGGATGCTGCCTTCACTGGATTTCACTTCCAGTTCGTATTCTCCGTCGGCCAGTGCATCTACATTGAACATCATGGCGTGTTTCTCTTCTTTCCGGTTCAGGTGCTGCTGGTACAATACGTGTTTGTCTTTATCTCGCAATAAAACCGTAACCGGCACATTCGCTTTTTTCTGGACGGCTACGCGAATCTGGTGGTTGATCGTCACGTAAGCGCTGGCATCGAAAGACAGGGCTTTGTTAGGGGTGGTTGGGTTGATAATGGTCGAAGCACTTAACAACAGAGAAGCGGCAACTTTGGTCATCAATGGTAACATGGTCGTATGTGTTTAGTGGTTTGTATGAGTTGTTTACTGAGTTGATCACCTTAATCCAAAGCCCGTGCCAACGAAATCAACAACTGATTATCAATAACTTAACTCTAGTGCCAATTCATAAAGTTGTCCGCAACTGGACAAGTGTTGTTCAATTGCGGACAAAAAAAGGGGTGATAAGATTAGCGTAGCCCGGGTGGAACCTGCGAGCTTTAATCGAAAATCGCGGGTTTCTACCCGGGCTACTTTATACACGCGACTCATTCATTCACTGGCAATCGGTCTGCTCCTGGCTATTCATCTAACAGATCGTTCATCTCAACCGCTTCTTTTGTCAGTCTATCCGCTTCTGCATGGCTTCGACCTCTCAACGATTTACCTTCGTTGCATCAAATCCACCCATAAGATCCAATTGCGAAAACAACAAACCAATGAAACGTCTGCTCAAACATCTGCTCCCGAAACCTGGCCGCTCCGTAAAGCGTCGGCTCCTGACCAGGCGCCACCAGGCCTGGTGGGGTCATGAATAATTTTAAATACCCATCCACGCCATCCACTATCCGGAGGTTTAACACCCTCGGGTTATTGAAAAAGCCGCTCAACTCAGGTTAAGCGGCTTTTTCAATACTTTCGCTCATCAAACTTATTCTCTATTTAGCAGTGAACCGTTTGACGTCGACCGGTCGGGTCGACCCATCGACGGTCCAGTCAAAAACGGGGTATTGACCGGTTTCAGTTAAGGTAAATGTGGTGGCTTTTGCCGTCACATGCGGTTGGCGACCGTAGTCATGAACCTGTAACTGGTAATTGCCCGGCGACAAATGAACCGAAAACGTACCGTCGGGCAGTGGGCTGGTCGAAGAAATGGTTTTCTGATCGCGTATTATATCGATAGCAAACCGATTGAACTGGCAGGGCTGATTGTCGTACGTGTTAGTCTGGCAGCGCAATTGGCCAGCCACCCGAAACGTGCGCGACAGCGGGATTGTTTTGGTAACCGATTTGCCGACACTAATGCTTTCATGATACAGTACCGGATCGCCCAGCCGGTTTGCGCTAATGGCCGAAATCTTATAATCGCCCGGTGGAATGTGCCTGTATGTAATATTTCCCTTCGCGTTTGTCATCAGGGTATTTTCGTTGATGGTAACCAGCAGGCTATCCATCCACCCTTCCTCCGTGTCTTTTATTCCATTTCCGTTGGTATCTTCAAAAAATCTCAACTGCAGTTGACCCCGATGCTTCGACTTGAGTGAGTTTAAGCGTTTGACCACTTCCATGCGGTATAAACTGTACGACAATTCGGGACGAGCGCTATAAGGCGTTCCATTACCCGTAAGCTGGATCGACAGTCCTGGCGATGGATCGCACTGAACGCGCCCGACAGTGATGTAGCGAGCCTGGTCGGAGGTGCCATCGTACAGGTAATTCAGCCCAATCGATCCAAAAAGCTTTCTGTTGAAGAAGGCAAAGTCCAGAGTCGGCGTGAGCGACGCGGTCATCATTTTATCCGATTGAATATTCCGAAGGTCGAATAGGTAGTACGGTCCTTTCTGGAAATAACCCCAGAAGCTGAAAGGACCCGCAATGATGGTCGATACGATTCGCTGACTTAACTGTCCGGAACCTCCCGCTCCTGTCGATCGGTCATGGAATAAGCCAACATCATAACTAAATTCGATGTGCTGCCCGCTCCGGAGATGATAGGCCAGGGAGGGTGCTATCCGATACGCATCGGCTCGCTGGCTGGCTGAATTAGCCATATCACTCTGAGAAAACCAATACGGTCGAAGACCGAGCGAAAGCTGATTGATCCGATGGTTTACGCTTAGCTCAGCCACGGTGTTACTGAACTTGTTCCGCGTATAATCAACGGCCGATGAGAACGTTACCCGGTCATAGCCCATGTGATTGACCCTGGCGACCAGCGACGTGTAAGCCGATGGTTGCCAGAATAACTGGCTATACACCAACGAAGCGCCCCGCTGCAGCCCTGAATAAACCGGATTGCTGAAATACGAGCGTAACTGCCAGTTTAGCTTGGGGCTTTGATAGGCATAGTTTAGCTGTCCCGCCCAGCCGAATCGTCGTGCACGGTCGGCTCCCTGACTGGCAAATTCAACACTTTGACTACCCAGCAGTTGCAGGGAATGACGCTCCGACTGGTCGTAGCGAAAGGAAGCAAAATTCAGATAACCCTCCCGCATTGTATTGGTCTGGGTAAAATAATTGCTACTGACCGACCAGCTTCCTCCCGGCAACGACGGCATCTGCCGGTCATAACGAACCGAAAAAATATTACCCGTCCAGATATTATCGTAAGGGCTGAACCAGTTCGGATTTGCGTTGATGGCCCAAACGGTCAGTTGCCGGTCGGGCTGGCCAATGTTTACCTTCAGGCCTCGGCCGAACAGGGCCAGCTCATGGTAATCGTACGAGGTTCCCAGTCGCACCATAGCCCGGTTGGTACGCAAAGAAACAAACGAGTTCTGAAGCTGCTGAAAATGATCGGAGCCGTAGTTGAGGTAGTTGAGATGAAACTCCAGTTGGGCTTTTCCAATCGAATCGCTCCCCCACACCCGCACCTCCCGGGCCCACTGGTTGGTACTTAACCAGGTCAGCGCGGCACTGGCCCCGTAGCCACCGGGTGTGTTCATGTTCGTTTCCAGAAATCGCTTGTTCGCCACTGCCACGACCAGTTTATAAGCCATTGTCCCGACGAGGGTCTTCTGATCATCCAGCACATTTACAATCAACTGATAAGGTTGTCGCGTCGACCAGTTGTGTAGTGGATCTACCTCAAACGTTATGGTTGTATCCTGACCTGCCAGTAGTTTAATGGGTAGCGGAAAAGCCGATCGATCCAGGCCTTCGGGCAACGACCGAATGTCGATAGTAAAATGCCCAGCCCGGTTGCGATTGTGTACGAAACGTAGCGGCAAACGAGCCGATTGAGTCGGGTCTAGTAAAACAACTGTTTCTTCCAGCGAATATAGCGTTACCGCTGACTTCATTTTCCCCTTAATCAAAACCAGACAGGACAGCTCCTGCAGAATATGACCTGCCTGGTCGGCTATACGGATGGTCATCTTTTCTTCTGGCGAGTTCGCCTGATTGTTCACCAGCCCTTTTATGGGGACCATTGTTACCTGGCCTGGTATCAACTCAATATGCTCCGGAAGAGCTGACAGCAATTGGGCGCATGTCGGCAGTTGTACGAACAGATCGATCTGCTGCTTTTGCTGGCTGTTATTCGCTATTGTCAGCCGGCTGGTAAATGTCTTCCCGACCGCTGTCACAATAGAATCCTGTGCTATTTTGAGCTGAATCGGCTGGGCAGACAGATGGCTTACGTATATAGTAAATATACCTATATATACCAGGCATTTAATTGTACGATACATTTTAACAAAGTATTGTCTTTTGAGCGTCTGAACAAACTAGAAACGATCGCTATGGAGAATTATCTTTCTACAATATTACTATTTGCTTGTCAGTATTTTAAACACAACCGCTTGATAACAAATGCATTACTACCGAATAGTAAATATCATGAAAATATAAAGGACTGTAAATGAGTGCTTGTTACCAAAAAATATATTTAACAAATCATACTATAATTTAGTTAACGCAAATCCGCTTTGCGTAAAAAATAAATTTCTATAATCTTTGTAGTGAAAGTACTTAACCAATGTTTAACTGTAATTGCTTAAAACAATCAATCAAATGAGAAAAATTGCCAAAATTTTCATCACTGCTGCCATTGCCCTTGTTCTTGGTCTAAGCACCAAACCTGCTCAGGCTCAACTTACCAGTGGTAATGCGGTAGTAACCGTAACTGTACTCGACGTACTAGCTCTGGTGGTAGCCGTACCCGCCGTACCACTAGGCATTGGCACCATCACCGAGTTCCAGAACGGATCTAATTTTGTCGCTCCGGCCCAGCTGACCGCCAGTAGCAACCGGCCTTATGATATCAAGGTCAAATCTGATGGTGACTTGCAGGGTTTACTAACGGCAGCGGGCAGCAGTATTCCCATCAACAACATTATGGTACAGGCGGCTCCAACGCTTACGACAAGCTACACCTCGGCGCTGAACCTGTCGACTGCCGACCAGGCCATCATCGCCAATGCACCGGCAGCTATGCTAAAGATTTATGACGTAAAGTACTCGACCGTCACGAATAACAACGCTTTCTATGTCAAAGGCGGAGCGTACATGGCTACGTTAACTTATTCAATATCAGCTCATTAACCAAACAGCATGACAAAACTACTTCTTTCCCCAATTGGGCGGGCAGGGGTTTTGGCGCTAATCCTGTGCCTGACAGATATGTTATTCTGTCAGGCGCAGATTGGCTTTCAGGTATCGCCCGCAAAATTGTATTTTACCCAACGGGGAACCGCCGAGCAAACACTTCGCCTGCATCTGAAAAACCCAATGGACACGCGCCTGATCCTGCAGGCTACCTGCGCTGACTGGCGTCGGGATTCGACAGGCGACAAAGTCTATTATCCATCTGGCACCCTGCCGACGTCCAGTTGCTCTTTATTTAAAATTACCCCGAGTCTGATTGAACTGGCACCGGGCGAAGAGCGGGATGTGTTAGTGACATTGACGACTGGTTCATCAAACAAACTCAATTTCATTCGTAACGGCATGTTGCTCCTGACCCAGTCGAATGAACAGGAAGTGGCACGCCTGAAAGGAGCGTCGCAGTTCATTGTAAAAGCGCAAATTGGCGTACACGTATACGTTCTTCCGGAAGAAACGCCCCAGGCGGATATCGCCATTACAGGCCTGGATGTAGCGAAGGCTGGAGAACAGTACCAGGTTAAAGTACAGGTCAATAACACTGGCGGAACGTTACTGGAAAGCGAACTCCGGCTGGAGTATCTGAATCTGGAAACAATGGAGGAGGTAAAAACTGCGGCAGTTCCGGTAAATACCATGCCGAAGGATGCTTATAAGGTCACCGCGGCAGTTCCAGCTAACCTATCGGCAGGCAAATACCTTATTGTGGCGGTTCTCGACAGCGGGCCGAGTCAGGCGCTCAAGGTAGCAGAGCTGGAAGCTAATTTAAAATGAAGTCTGTCAAGATCCTATTTGGCCTGATCGCCATACTCCTCTGGGGATCAGCCGCTCTGGCTCAGCCTTATATACCGGACGAACTACTGGCAGAAGCCACGGCTCCCAGCGCACTTGGCATTACTATCCTGAGTAATCCGGGGCTGAGTATCAGCAGCATCAGTGATTACCAGAATGGAGTGTCGATCAACCACAATACCCTGCAGTTAAGCGTTTCTGTTGGGCTTGGCTGGTCATTACAAGTTCGGGCAACCGACGATCTGCGGTATCAGAATCAGTCGATACCGGTTTCATCGATTGCTATGCAGTCGTTAAATCTGGGGAATCGCCCGGAAATTTTTCTTAGTACAACCAATCAGACATTGGCATCCGGCTTAGCCAGTTCGCTGCTCAATATTGTCAACCTGATTCGGTACCGAACCGTGGGCGGAACTGCTTTCCTGAAACCTGCGGGCAATTATACAACAACCTTAATATTCAGCTATACAGCTAATTAATAAATAATTGCGGAACAAACCCAAGTCATACCGAACTGTAAGGAATGGCTTTAATAGCGAGGCCTTCCGGTTAGTGGTTCGTTCCACTCCTAACCGGAAGGCTTTCGTAGGGATCGATTGCCCCGAACGTGGGCATCTGCACCAACGCGGCAAAGTAGACTACTCACTATTTGTTTCGGAGCCTGTTCAGCCTTGCCCTTCCGATAAAAATCACGTCACATCTGTTCAGCTACTAGTACGATCAACCTAGCCGCAGGCAGGAAGGTGATCTGAGCAATGAGGGTTCCCAATAGCCGAGCAATCACCATTAAAACAACCTGCTGCCTGAAAGCAGGCTCTCCATATTTTCCTTCTGTTACTTCATCGGTCAGAATCGATAAATAAGGATCGATAAACAGAAACATCAGGATAGTCGCCAGACCGTTGATGACCGGTGACAGATTACTCGACGTGGTCCTTAGGTCTGGGTTCAGATAGCCGGCATACAATGAGGCTAATACACCTACTGTCAGTACAGCCACCGTAATTATATTGGCGATAAACACTTGCCAGGGTATAGATTTTTTACTCACCAGTTGAGTGAGATTGAGGTAACTAGGTAGTACTGCACTCGATCGAATCAGGCGAAACCCAGCGGGCGACAGGCTGGCCAGCAACAGCTTAGGCATCGACTTATGCTCGCTGAAATGCACCACAGCATAGGAAAACAATCGCTGGAATACCGGAATCAGAAGCGCACCGACAAGGGTAGCGAGGGAGGTCATCCACAAAATCCACTGAAACTGCTCAATCGGATTAGGCTGATGATGGGTAATTGCCTTCTCAACTAGGTTTGCCAGAATAGGCGCCTGAAAGCCATTCGATAGCCTCGACACCAATACCAGCACATTGAACAATGCAAACGAAACAGCTATTTTCTTCGTGCGTATGCCGACAATGCGCACCGAATAAGACAGCGTACTGATCAGGTTGATCAGGAAGGTTAAAACCAGGACCCAAACGACAGGCACCGTCATTGGCAAGTGGGTTTATGTGAAACTGAGTACTGTCTTCTGAGACGAAATTATTGCTTGTCAATGAGTCTCATGACAAACTCACGTTTCAGGTCAAGGGGTAAGCTGCTGACGGATAGCTCATAAATAGTCACATAACCAATTGCCAATAGGCTCATCGAAAGAAATTATCAGGCGGCCTGTTTTAGGTATCAGTCATACCTGCGGCTTAGGCTATAGGGTTATCTCCATCTGAATATTGGCCCGTTTGTACGGCGAAGGCGGACCGATAACCCGCTGAAAACCCAACTTATGGTACAAGCTGATGGCAGGTTTCAGAATCGTATTACTCTCCAGATATACCGTGCCAGCCCCGAGTTCTTTTGCCTTACGCAAACTAGCCTGGCCCAGTAACCAGCCAACGTGTTTTCCCTGCGCTTTTGGCGAAACAGCCATTTTGGCCAGCTCATACCGGGTTTCATTTATTTTGATCAACGCGCAGGTCCCGACAGGTTCGCCTTCGTACAAAGCCATCAGAATCGCGCCACCCGGCTGAATAATTTTCTCGTTCGGATAGTCGAGCGCCAGATTATCCGACTCTTCCAGCACGAAGTAAGTAGTGATCCATTCGTGGTTGAGCCGACGGAAGGCATCGTGGTATTCCTCCGTATAGTCAACGATTTGTACCTGTTGTCGTTCTCGCAATTTACGAGTTTGGTTTACCCGATCGAAAAGGCCCTGTTGATCAAGCAGGTAGTCGAGCTCATCCAGGCTTTTCCAAAGGTCATACTGCATGTGCGCCAGCAGATCATCCATTGTTTTACCCACATCAGCCACTTGCTCCAGCAAAGCAGGAAGATGCTGCCGCGCTTTTTCGGATAAAGTGATGATAGTTTTGCGGCCATCTTCGGGCGCTTTACTGATAGTAATGAACGCCTGCCGGTTCATCTCTTTAACGATCTGGCTCACCGATGCCTGCGAGTGGCCAATCTCTTCAGCCAGTTGCGCAACCGACTGACCATCTTCCTGCGTCAGTGCGAACACAACGGGGAACCAGCGCGGTTCCATTTTCACGCCATACAGCGAATAAATCCTGGCCGCTTCCTGCATTAACCGCTCGTTCAACTGCCGAAAGCGACTTCCCAGCGCCATAGGCCCTATTTTCTGATAAAAGCCCATCTATATCATCATTTATATAAGTACTTATGCAAATGTACACTACTTTTCTGTTTTCAGGTTGTAGCCAGATTAGATTTCTATAAAATAATAAAGCCGCTTTCGTAAAAGCGGCTCAGACTCATCTATAGGCAACAGGACCCTCAGATCCTGGAAGAAATGCATGTTACTGTCTAGAAAAGATTCTTGATATCGATGCGCCGATGCATCTGCTCTTCGTCTCGGAAGGGTAACATCACCCGTACCTGGCCATGCTCATGCACCGCTTCGATATGATCAGCGTCTACAAAAGACGGGATATCCAGAACCCGCAGGAACATGGGTACCGCTAACCGTTGGCTACTGCCTTCATCCTGCTGAACGGAGGTACTGACCAACAATGTATAGAGAACGAGTTTACTGCCCTCGACTAGCACATTGAATGAATTGGCCTTGACACCGGGGGCCGAAAGGGTAATAACCAGGTGTTCATCTTCACGCTCGACGTCCATACGGGTTTGAGTCGAACCACCATAGAGCGTGTTCAGCAAATCGATCTGACCGCCTGTTCCCTTAAACACATTTTCTATCGCTTTCATAATGGTGTTATTTACTGTTCAAGTACTATATTATAGACAAACGTCGTGCCTAAAGGATTAATGGCCTTCTCTACGCCAGGTTGTCAGGAACTGAGGATTTATTTTAGCCAGATAATGCCGTTTTGGCACCATATTCCACTTTTTTAGGTATCTTTTAACGTAACCCCCCCTTATCTACGAAAAAACAGCAGTGTTGCGATTTATGGGCTGTGTGTGGCTAGGTTTCTACACATCACCACAATAAACGCATTGCCAAAAGCTGCATATCATGCCGTATCTTTGTGAAACCATGCATATCAGAATTGGAACACGCAGCAGCCGGTTAGCCGTCTGGCAAGCGGAACACATAAAAACTCTGCTCGAGCGGGGTGGGCTGACCTCGGAGCTGGTATTTATCGAAACCAAAGGAGACCTCGTGCTCGACCGCTCTCTGGCAAAAATTGGCAGTAAAGGTGTTTTTACACAGGAACTGGAAGACCAGCTCCGGACAGGTACGATCGATATAGCTGTTCACAGCGCCAAAGATCTTCCTTCGAACATGCCAGCCGATCTTAGCATTATCGCCTTTACCGAACGGGAACAGGCCAACGATGTACTGGTTAGCCGAAATAAAACCCTTTCGTTAACCGGTGGAAAAGCCTTTCGGATCGGTACTTCCTCCACGCGTCGGGTAGCCCTGCTCAAACACTTCTGCCCGCATCTGACGACGGTCGATATGCGCGGCAATCTGCAAACTCGCCTTCGCAAACTCGACGAAGGGCAGTGCGATGCACTGTTACTGGCTTATGCGGGCGTTCACCGGATGGGCTACGATGATCTGATCGTGGCGCATTTGCCGACCGATGAGTTTACACCCGCTGTCGGCCAGGGGAGTATCGCGATCGAGATTGCTACGGCTTCGTTGGATACCCACGTACGCGAAGCGATTGTCCGGCTGGTCGATCATGAGCCGACAGCGGCCTGTCTGCGGGCCGAACGTGCGTTTTTGGCGCGGCTGGAAGGCGGCTGCAGCATACCGTCTTTTGCGCTGGCGCAATGGACCAGCGACCAGACGATTACCCTGACGGGCGGCCTGGTTAGTCTCGACGGTAGTCAGTTACTGCGCGAAACGGTCGCAGGGACGCCCGAAGAAGCATCTACCATTGGTCACTCACTGGCCGAACGTATTTTGGAACGCGGAGGTGACCAACTCTTACAAACTATTCGCGAACTATTATGACCATCGTAATTGCTTCGTCTGATGCCGATATCCGGCGGGCGATACCGGCTATGCTGGCGCTTCGGTCGCATCTGACACCTGAAGAGGCTTTTGAGCGTATTCGTTTTCAGCAGGCCAACGACGGATTCGTACTGGCATTCGTGGATCCCGGCAATGCGTCGGAACCCGCGCCTGCCGCCGTCGGCTATCGGTATTTAAATCTGTTATACAGCGGCAAAACTCTCTACATCGACGATCTGTCGACTCTGCCCGAAGCCCGGGGCAAAGGATGCGCCAGCGCCTTGCTCGATTTTGTGATCGATCAGGCACGGCAGGCCGGTTGCCAATGTGTTTCGCTCGATTCAGGCCAAAATCCGGCGCGTTACGATGCCCACCGATTATACCTGAACAAACGATTCAACATTACCAGTCATCATTTTAAGCTGGACTTGTAATCGCGTTACGATTCAGTAATTTGCGTTTGTATTGCCTCCAAAGACTGCTGTTGATCTGCCTTTATGAATCTGTTTCGAATTAGTTGGAGTAATCTGAGAGACAAGCCCCTGAGCAGTTTCCTGAGCGGATTACTGATGACCTTTGGGATTACGATTATTTCGCTGCTGTTGTTGCTCAATAAGCAACTGGACGACCAGTTTCGCAAGAATATTCGGGGCATCGATATGGTTCTGGGAGCCAAAGGAAGCCCACTGCAACTCATTCTTTCCAGTATTTATCAGATCGATTCGCCGACGGGCAATATTCCACTTGACGAAGCGGAGCGGCTGACGCGCAATCCGATGATCAAAACAGCTATTCCGCTGGCCATAGGCGATAATTATCGGTCTTTTCGGATTGTCGGTACCAACAAAAAATACCTGGATCATTTCGGCGCGACCGTAGCCGAAGGCAAACTATTTCAACAAAACCTGGAAACGGTGATTGGCCCGCGCGTAGCCGCCATCACGGGTCTGAAAATTGGCGATACGTTTGCCAGTTCACACGGTCTCGATGAAGCGGGCGAAGAACATGCCGATTCGAAGTATAAGGTTGTCGGAATCCTGAGCCCGACCAACACGGTCACGGACCAGCTCATTCTAACCCCGGTATCGAGCGTCTGGGCTATTCACGATCATGGACACGAAGAACACCATGAGGAAAGTGAACACAAAGACGGAGAAGCGCACGAAGAAGGTCATGAAGAAGCTCCCCGTGAGATCACGAGCATGCTCATTAAATTCCGGAATCCGCTGGGTATGATGCTCGCGCGGGGCATCAACAGCAATTCGAAGCTTCAGGCCGCACTGCCCAATATTGAAGTCAACCGGCTGTTTTCGCTCCTGGGCGTCGGTGTCGAAACGTTGCGGGGGCTGGCCATCGTGATTATGCTGATCTCAGGCATCAGCGTCTTCGTTTCGCTTTACAACTCGCTGAAAGAACGACGCTACGAAATGGCCCTCATGCTCTCTATGGGCGCAACAAGAGCGCAGTTATTCGGTATGCTGCTCCTGGAAGGGTTGGTATTGGCTCTGATCGGCTTCGTACTGGGGATTCTTTTGAGCCGTATTGGCTTATGGCTTTTTTCGAGCAGTGTCTCGTCGGAGTACCACTATAATTTAGCCGCGTTCGGTATATTGCCTGAAGAATGGGCATTGCTGGGGGTTGCACTTCTGGTCGGTTTTCTGGCCTCTGCCCTACCGGCCCTGGGCGTATATCGGATGAACATCTCGCGTACGCTGGCGGAAGAATAAAAAAGATATATGAAGTAGAATGTAGAATGTATGCACGGCTTCATACATTCTACATTCTACTTCATATATCATACATCTCCTCTCATCCTACTACGTTATAAATGACCACGGGTTCGGCCTTATTTTTCAGGCTCACTTCACCAATCCGTTCGCAAGTGAACGATTCGGCGATCTGCCGCTGGGCCGATTCGACAATAACAATCTGGCCCGCCTGGGCTACCGATTGTAGCCGTTGGGCAACGTTGACGGCATCGCCAATCACGGTATAATCTAACCGACGGAGCGTTGTCGAACCGATATTACCCGATACCATTTCGCCGGTGTTGATACCAATGGCTACCTGTGGCCTGTAGTTAGGATGATTCGGCAGATGGTCTTCCAGGCTATCGATCTGGGCACGTACTCCCAGAGCAGCTTCGATGGCACGATCAAGGTGATATTCGCCCCGGAAGACCGCCATAATGGCATCGCCCATGAATTTGTCGACGTGTCCACCCTGCGCAATAATTTCTTTGACCATCACATCGAAATAGCGGTTGATCAGCTTGACGATCGTATCGGCCGATTCCCGTTCGGAGAGAGCCGTAAATCCGCAGATGTCGATAAATAATACCGTGGCCTCCACTGCTTCACTGGCCGAGAGGGCCGTTTCGAATTCAGACTGGCTCATGAACGTCAGTACCGACTCATCGACGTACATCTTCAGGATGTTGTTCTCTTTGATCGCCTGTACGGTTTTGCGTAGCTGTGTGACGTATTCCATGGTTTTCTGCATGGTCAGCTCCAGGTCTTCAAAATTGACGGGCTTCATGACAAAATCGAAGGCCCCCCGGTTCATGGCCGTGCGGATATTGTCCATATCGCCATAAGCCGACACGATGACCGCTTTGAGCATGGGGTTATTCTCGTGAAGCTTCACCAGCAGCGTTAGCCCATCCATGCCTGGCATATTGATGTCGGTAAGCACCATATCGGTGTCTGGATGCTCCAGTAAGGTCTCCAGAGCCGCAACGCCGTCGGTGGCAAACACAAACTCGTACTGTTTTTCCCGAATCTGCCGCCTGAATTTCTGTTTGATCAGCAGTTCCAGGTCTGTTTCATCGTCGACCACTAATATTTTGGCCTTCATACCAGATCGTGAAGTTTTTGCTTGAGAACCGTGAAATCAAGCGGTTTCGTTAAGAAGTCGTTGGCGCCCAGATCAACGGCCTGTTGTTGGGAGTCAGGATCGCCGTAGGCCGTAATCATCATAACTACCGGCGGGGGTTCTGAATTGAAATCCTGCCGAATGTGGCGCAGTAACTCAAACCCGCTCATGCCCGGCATATTGATGTCGGACAGGATCAGGATAACCTCCGAGGTATGGCCAGCCAGATAGGTCAGGGCTTCTTCACCCGAGTTGGCAAAGTCCAATTCAAATTCTGCGTTACGAATTTCCCGACGGAACCGCTGGAGAAACAGATCTTTTACGTCGACTTCATCATCGACGACTAGTATCTTCATCATAATGTAGCAATGAGTCAAAGATAAGCAATTTGCCGTACCCGCCGGGGACAGACGAGCTCATTTCTGGCCAACTGCGCCGGGCGGAGTGAGGTAGCGGGCCAGGAACCGGTAGATCTCCTCGCGTGACTCGCGGGCCAGCTTCGTATCGAGCCGGTTGAAACTGTGTCCACCCGGAGCATCCTGATAGATCTTGTACTCAAACTTTTTCTCGTGCGCTTTCAGAGCGTTGATCAGCGATTCGACTTCCAGCACATTGACGTCTTCATCGTTGGTATTCGTGTGAATGAGCAGTGGCGTTTTCAGCTTCTGGGCATTCCAGACCGGCGACCGCCGACGGTATTCCGCTACATTGTCGGACGGGTCTTTTCCGATGTGTGTAGCGGCCGAAAATATAGTTCGATACGACTGGGGTTTGTAGCCCAACCGAGCAATGATGTCCGAAACCGGTACACCAGCGTAGGCTACCTTGTACTCGTCGGGATGATCGAAAATATTCATCAGCGAAATCATACCACCGTGACTCCAGCCGATAATACCGACCCGATCGGCATCGGCCTGGGGCAGATTTTCAACAGCCCAGCGCTTTCCGGCCAGCACATCGTCGTTCTCAAAATCGCCATAATCGATCTGGTTGTAGAAGGTTCCGCCGTACCCTGCGCTCCCTCGGTATTCGGGTGCCAGCACCAGGTAACCCTGCTCCATCAATTCACGGACGATGTGCGCATACAGTGTACTGAAGTCACCGTGAATACCATCGTGTACGAAAATGAGCAACGGCAATTTTTTGGCCGACGCAAACTTCTTCGCGACGAAGGTATACGCAGGAATCACGACAGGATTAGTAGCTCCCTGCCCGGTTGGGTTACGGACCACATGCGGAGGTTTACTGGCGTACCGTACTTTATCGATGTTAGCCACGTCACCCAGTTTCTGATACCAGAGCAAATCGTCGATGCTCTTCGCCAGCCCCTGATCAGAAAAGCGATTATTTTCTTCCAGCATGCGGACCCGCTCGCTCAGGTCGGGCGATGCAGTTGGTGTTGCGGGTACGGGAAGTGCTGTCTGGGCGTACGTTACCGCCTGAATGAACGAAAAATAAATGAGTAGACCGAGTTTGTACATGTAGTTTATTGATTGAGTGATTGGTCGAAGAAGATACGAGGTGACCTTTCGAGCGCAGAGGTAAAATACAAACTTTGGTCCTTTAGCCCGACTGTTCTCTACGATTATTGAAACAATCCGGTTCTAAAATCCAGTGCGGGCGTCTGTCGGCTAACCTTTCGACAGTGCAGGAGGACGTCAGGCCAGCAGCGGAGACGTTGGGCGAAAACAACTAACTGCCGGCCCGGCTTGCCCAGAGGAATTATTAAGCGGGTAAGGTTACGACAAATGTGGTCCCTTTCCCTTCTTCGCTCTCTACCCGAAGCGTACCATTATGTCCTTTTGTGATGGTGTCGTATGCCAGCGACAAGCCCAGTCCGGTTCCTTCGCCGGTTGGCTTGGTGGTAAAGAAAGGCTGGAAAATCTTTTGTTTGACTGTTTCCGGAATACCGGTTCCGTTGTCGCGGACGGTAATTTCTACCTGTTCATCGATACAGCGCGTACTGACTGACACGGTCGGACTATAATCGGCGCCCGATTGTTTCTGGCGCTGCTGTACGGCGTAAAAAGCATTGGTAAACAGGTTGAGCAAAACCCGGCCTACATCCTGTGCCACGACACTGATCTGCCCCAGCGACTTATCGAAATCCGTTGTCAGCGTAGCATTAAAACTTTTGTCTTTGGCCCGTAACCCATGATACGCCAGCCGTAGGTATTCGTCGCAAAGCGCATTTATGTCGGTGGGTTCGCGTTGCCCGGTGCTGGCACGGGAGTGCTGCAGCATTCCTTTGACAATCGACGACGCCCGCCCGCCATGATGGGTAATTTTCTGAAGATTTTGTTTGAGGTCAGCCAGAATTTCGGCCTCCAGTTCGGGATCGCGCTCTTCTCTGGACTGCTCTTCGCTCAACTCATCGATCAGTTCGATGCTAACCTCCGAGAAATTATTAACAAAGTTGAGTGGGTTCTGTATCTCGTGGGCGATTCCGGCCGTAAGCTCACCGAGCGAAGCCATTTTTTCGCTATGAATCAGCTGGTTCTGCGTCGCTTTCAGCTCCGTTAGGGTTTGCTCAAGTTCGTCTTTCTGGCGGGTAATTTCAGCCGTTCGTTCGGCCACCAGGTATTCCAGTTCGTTCTTCTTCTCCTCAATGACGCGCCGTTGTTCAGCTTCCTGCTCCCGTCGTTGCTGTTCCTTCAGCAGCCCCTTTTTCTGATTCGATGCGATGATCACAAAAGTGATCATCCAGATTACCGAAAACGTGGCGGCCGAGCTGAAATAGTCTTCGTTATGTTTGAAGAAAGTTGGGGCCACATGCTCGAACACATCGCTGAGAATACCGACGATCGTGTAGGGCGTTATGGCCAGGAGCAAAGTACGACCTGGCCGGAAACTGTGCAGCAGCCAGACCGTATAGGCAATAGCAGCATAGCCAATGAGCCAGTACCAGACAAGCCAGGGCCGCGGAAAGACCTGCCCCAATCCCATCAGGATAAAGCCCGTGAGCCATACCTGCTGCAGATATCGGTCCCAGCCCGGCAGCCGTGTCGGCGTCTCCAGAAATTTCCGAATGTAACGAATTGAGAAAAAGGCGATAAAAACCGCTACGACCGATTCACCATCTAACCAGCTCATACGTTTTGTTCATTAGCAAGGACCGACCGCTGTGCAATGACTTCGTTCTGCCGCCGAATCCGCCCGGACAAACTCCGGACGATACTCCGCAAAACCTCGCCCCGCTCTTCCATCAAATCGTAGAAATCGTCCTGATCGATGCGAAGCAGACGTACATCCGTTATGGCTTCTACCGTGGCCGAGCGGGCTTCCGTATCCAGCAGCGCCAGCTCTCCGAAGAAATCTCCGCGACTAAAGCGGGCCAGTTCGGTGCTCCCGTCGAGAATAGCTACTTCCCCCGTATAGATCACGTACATACCGGTGCCGAGATCTCCTTTCGAAAAGATCGTTTCTCCGGCAGCATGCGCTTCTTCTTTCATAATGGGTGTAATGCTGGCCAGTACATTCTCGGGCGTCTGCGCAAACAGGCTGGCGTGTGCCAGCAACAGCACACGGTCGTAAGCCGAAATCTGATCCGCCGAATGATTCATAAGCAGTGGTGATAAGGTAGAAAAACGAGACGCTAACGACTGATGAGCTACCACCGCTTCCTGGGGCGGCAGGCTCCTCAGCACCACACTCACCGTCCAGGCCGAAAATACGGTTTCCCCCATTCGGAGAATAAACCCCCGAATGGGCTCCGGGTCGGCAAACGGACCAAGTTCGGTGTCGAGAATACGATTTTTTTCGTCAAGAGGCAAATCATCGACCAATATCTGCAAGGTCTGGTAAGTAGCTCTGGGGATCAGATTGTCGAGCATTTCGAGCGCATTGGCCCGGCGCTCACGGGCCGGGTGGTCGACCCCCATCCGAGCACCCGCAATCGTTTCGGAGTCGTAAAGCTGCGCCAGAATGTCGAATAATCGCTGACGAAGTACGGTTAACTCATAAGCCAGCGTATCGGCCAGATCCGGATCGGTCACACTACCGTGAAGGAGCCGCTGAGCCAGCCGGATTTCTTCGTACATCAGCTTTTGAAAGAGCGCATCATCGGCAGGTTCGTCGGGAAACCGACGTAAGGCCCGCAGCGCCGTTGCCCGAACCTGCACGTCAGGCTGCTGCGCCAGTCGATTCAGCAAATGCCGACTCGCGGGTGTAGCAACGGAGCCACAAATGGCCGCAATCCGTTCGCGTTTCAGCCGACTATCGGTTGTTTTCAGTTCATGATCCAATACCGGAATAATGTCGGCCCCGCGTGATTTCAAAGCCTGCATAACCGCCCGTCCGATGGTTTCATCCGTAAGTTTATCCAGTAAATACCGCGTCAGTTCAGCGTCCGATAGCCGACCTGCGGCAGCAATGGCGGCTTTTACAACATCGGTATGCATACTCGCCAGCCGGTGTTTTACCGAAGGTGAGAATTCGTTCAACCGCAGAGTTTCGATCAGATGTAACGCTATTTTCTGCTGCTCCGGGCGGTCGCTGTCCGCTAGTTGCGTCAACGCCTGACGGGCTCTGGCATCGTGCGGATTCAATTCAAGGACGCCGTTGATCGCACCCTGCCGAATATGCAGGTCTGTGTGATTCAGCAAAGGTGCCAGTTCTGCGGGCTCGATGGTAATCTGCCGCCCAACCAGATAAGCAGCCTGCTGACGCAACCGGGCCTCGTTGTCGGTTAGGGCGATATGCATCAGCTGGCGGGTCGGTACGGGTTGGTTGACCCGCGTGATACTCGCCAGTGTCTGCCGGCGGATCGTGGCGTCAGGATGTGCCAGTAAAGCAGGAAGTTGCTGAGCCAGCGTTGCTGGAGAGTGGGCAGCCAGCCAGCCAATAGCGGTTAAGACCTCCTCGGATTTATGGCTCTGCAACTGTTTGACGAGAACAGCCTCGGCCGCCGTAGGAATAGGCAGTTGATCCTGCTCCAGAAACCGTCTACCAATGGCATCATTCAGTTCATGCAGATACCGCTGATACGTTTGCCGGAGCAGCCAGATGGCTCCGGCCAACGCCCCGATCCATACCAACGGTACCCACGAATCGAGAGTGGCATGCAGAACGAAGATTAGAAAACCGGCTACTCCCAGTCCAATAGGTTCGTAAAGCCCTTTGACCAGCGTATGCCCCTTGAGCCGCTGGGGCGGCAACAATGGCTGAAACAACACCAGAAATACGGGATCGAACAATGCCCGACGAAGCACCTCGAACACCAGATAAAGCCCGCAGAAATACACCAGCAGAACAGTCTCGTCGGCAACGAACCGATTTAGGAACGTCAGACCGGCCAGAGCCACGAGGGCAACCCAGGGCAACACCAGCAATGATCGCTGAATACCGAACCGATCGAGTACCTGCCTCGACAGTAGAAGTTTCACCAGCATGGCTACCCCGTAGGTAAGCGCGAGCACATAGCTGACGTAGCGAATTACATCCGTCTGGTCGTGAAACCGATGCTTTACGTTGATGAAAAAATTATACTCGATTTCGGTACCGACGGCGGCCAGAGCAGCCAGACTTACGCACATGTAAAACACCAGCTCGCTACCGCCAAATCGTTGTCCAATCAGCCGTGATGGCTCGCGTCGGGCCAGCCGGGGTGGGAGGTGCGGAGCATGAACATCGTGCGATTGAATCGTCAGGCGAAGCACATATAAAGCCGCCAGAAACGTACCGAAAGCGACCAATAGTAACCGCAGCACGTCAGCGTGTGCATGCACCAGAGCTGCCAGAATAGCCCCTAACGCTTTGGCTGGCATGTCGCCCGAGCTAATCACCCCAAACAACCGTTTGCTCTGCCGCGTATCGAACACCACCGCCGACACCCCCCAAAATTCGAGGTTTGTCAGCAAATAAATGATCCGGTAGCCGGCCATAATCGCCACCGCAGCCGCCACCGAATGACCCACCACCACCAGCACGCCCACGATTAGTGTCATAACCACCACGGCCAGCAGTACCCGCACTGCCAGGCTATGCAGCACTAAATGGTGTTCGAAATAGGCATACAATCGACCCGTAACAATCATAGCCATCGCCGAAGCGACGTACGCAATGGGCAAACTCGATTCAGGATGATTTTCCAGCAGAATGGCATTGGCCGCTACGTAGATCAGGATCGTACCAATACCCAGCAAAAAATTATGAATAAAAAATAATCCTACCGTTCGGGCTTCATCCGGTCGGATACCCAGTAATCGGTACCACCGCGGTGTTGAGGAAGAAGGTTGATAAGCAGGAGAAGCACCAACGGTCATAAGCAAGTTCGCGACACGATTTATGGTCAAATATACGCACCGGCAGCGCAGAAGCCGATAATCAGCGCCGGAATATGGTGCCTGACCCGTGGGCTCATCTGTTGTCAGTGACGTGCTTATTCAGCAAAAGAATTTCTGTTTACGTACCTGACGAGGCATTTAACGGCTATAAGGCCACGCTATATCAATACCTTGTTCCGATCTTGCTACGCAGTCGGCTCGCTTTTTAAATTTTGCCCGGCTCATCAGGGCTGGCCAGTGGCTTCTTCAAAAAGTCATACGCAGTGGTTAGTAAGCGGTCGGGGATCTTGTATTAATTATAACTCCGGTCCAGTTTGCCAACTAATCCGGGGTTTATGCTGTTGTAAAGCTAAGCGCGTTATTACCAGAAGAAAATAGCATAAAAAACAGGCCCGTTTGCAGTAAACTGTTTGGGCGATACGCTACCTTTGTGGGTCAAAACAACGACGCGCCCCCGTCATGGATCAGTATTCATATATCGCCAATTCCGACGCGGCTTACGTCGATCAACTGTATCAGTCTTTTAAGCAAGACCCTCAGTCAGTTGACGAAAGCTGGCAGCAATTTTTTAAAGGATTTGAATTTTCATTAGCCTACGGCGAAAAAGCCAACGGTAAAGCCAATGGCGTCAGCACAAACGGCGCTTCGAGCAATGGTCACGCGATCAGCTCGAAACCGGTGGATGCCTCACATGCCGAAAAAGAAGTTTCGGTCGCCAGCCTGATCAAAGCTTACCGTTCCCGGGGCCACTTACTGGCGAAAACCAACCCATTAAAAGCACGGAAAGACCGGCAGCCCCGTGTCGACCTACCCGATTACGCCCTGTCTGATGCCGACCTGGATACCGTATTCGAATCGGGTAAGCTACTGGGCATTGGCCCCGCTACCTTACGGGTCATTATGGAATCGTTGCGGAAAATTTATTCGGGCGACATTGGCTTCGAGTACATGTACATCCGCGAACTGGACGTTAAGAACTGGCTGCGGAATAAAATCGAGAAAGAAGCTCTCGTTTTCGAGCCTACGCTCGATGAGAAGAAGCGGATTCTGGAAAAACTCAATGAGGCAACCGTTTTCGAGAACTTTCTGGCAACCAAATATTTAGGCCAGAAACGATTCTCGCTCGAAGGGGGTGAAGTAACGATTCCGGCGCTCGATACCATCATCAGCCAGGCCGCCGACATGGGCGTCGAAGAGGTGATGATCGGAATGGCACACCGCGGTCGTCTGAACGTGCTGGCCAATATTCTTGGCAAATCGTACGAGTCGATTTTCGATGGCTTCGAGGGGAACGTACCCGACCAGGTTCATGGCGACGGCGACGTGAAATACCACCTCGGCTATTCGAGCCTGACCGAAACCAAATCGGGGAAACAAATCAGCGTGAAACTGGCCCCGAATCCTTCTCACCTGGAAGCCGTCAATCCCGTAGTCGAAGGGTTTGTTCGGGCACAGGCCGACGAAGAATACAACGGCGATTTCAGAAAAATTATGCCTATTCTGATCCACGGCGATGCAGCTGTGGCAGGGCAGGGTATTGTTTATGAAGTAACACAAATGGCGAAACTGGCGGGGTATCAGACCGGCGGAACCGTCCATTTTATCATTAACAACCAGATCGGTTTCACCACCGATTTCGAGGATGCGCGTTCCTCGATTTACTGCTCCGATATTGCTAAAATCGTGGATGCTCCAATTTTCCACGTCAACGGCGATGACCCGGAGGCCGTTATTTTCTGCGCGAAACTAGCCGTCGAGTTCCGGGAGAAATTCAACCGGGACGTGTTTATCGATATGGTTTGCTACCGGCGCTACGGCCACAACGAGTCCGACGAGCCGAAGTTTACGCAGCCGACGATGTACAACATCATCGATAAGCACGCGAATCCACGCGAACTGTACAAAGACCTGCTGATCCAGCGGGGCGACGTAGATGCCGAACTGGCTCAGCGCATGGACACCGAGTTCAAGAAACAGTTGCAGGATCGGCTCGACCGGGTGAAGCAAAAAGAAGAAATTCCATATAAGCCGCTTCGTCTGGACCTCGACTGGGCCGAACTCCGGTTCAGTGAGCCTTCCGACTTCGAGAAATCGCCCGAAACGGGGGTTGCTGCCGACACGCTGGCCACGATCGGTCAGGCATTGGTCAACGTACCGGAAGGTTTCAAGCCGTTGAAGCAGATTGAAAAGTTGCTGAAAGATCGGCAAACGATGCTGACCGACACCAAACTGGTGAACTGGGGCACGGCCGAGCTGCTGGCCTACGGTTCGCTGTTGCTGGAAGGGAAGCCGGTTCGCCTGAGCGGACAGGATGTGCAGCGGGGTACGTTCTCGCACCGCCACGCCGTCCTGCATGATGCTGAAACGAACAAAACCTACTCTTCGCTCGACTTCATTCAGGAAGGACAGCAGAAGTTTCAGGTCTATAACTCACTTCTGTCGGAATACGGCGTACTCGGATTTGAATATGGCTATGCCATGGCAAATCCGCATGCGCTGGTGATCTGGGAAGCGCAGTTCGGTGATTTCTCGAACGGCGCACAGCTTATCATCGACCAGTTCATTGCCGCTGCTGAGTCGAAATGGGGTATTGAAAACGGCGTGGTGCTGCTGCTGCCACATGGTTACGAAGGCCAGGGCCCTGAGCACTCGAATGCCCGCCCGGAACGGTATCTGCAGCTTTATGCGGAGTACAATATGGTCGTTGCGAACGTAAGTACCCCCGCCAACCTGTTTCATATCATGCGTCGGCAATTGGCTTGGCCATTCCGCAAACCGCTGGTGATTATGTCACCGAAGTCGTTGCTGCGTCATCCAAAATGCATTTCTCCGCTGGAAGACCTGACGAAAGGTTCTTTCCAGGAAATCATCGACGACAGTTATGCACAGGAGAAAAAAGTGAAGCGAGTGCTGCTCTGCACGGGTAAAGTCTATTACGATCTGCTCGAAAAACAACAGGCCGATAAGCGCGACGACGTAGCTATCGTGCGCCTGGAGCAGATTGCCCCCTTGCCGAAAACCCAGTTGGATGCTATACTGGCTAAATACAGAAAGGCTGAAGTAATCTGGGTACAGGAAGAGCCCCAAAATATGGGCTACTGGTCGTATCTGCTGCGTATTGGCTTAACTCTGCCGATTATTTCGCGGAAAGCGGCTGCTTCGCCAGCTACGGGTTACCCCAAAATTCATACCCAGGAACAAGCCGATATCGTTCGGAGAGCGTTTGAATAAAAACAAGTCAATGGTCGCCGGTGGTTAGTTGCTGTAACTGACCACCGGCGACTAACTACTAACACATATGGCCGTTGACATGAAAATTCCTCCCGTGGGGGAATCCATTACCGAAGTAACCGTTGGCACCTGGTACAAGAAAGAAGGTGATCACGTAAAAATGGACGATGTTCTTTGCGGACTCGACTCTGACAAAGCGACATTCGAATTAACGGCCGAAGCCGATGGTATCCTGCATATTCTGGCGCAGGAAGGCGACGTACTGCCTATTGGGGCCAGCATCTGTACCATCGACGCTGGCGGTAGTGCGCCTAGCCCAACGCCTGCCCCGGCAAAAGCGGAAGCCCCAGTTGCACCAGCTCCTCAGCCTGCTTCTGAACCAGCACCCGCGCTGCAATCGGTAGCGGAGCCCGTTCAGGCTCCCGTTGCTCAATCCTCGAACGGGGCTGCGGCAAGTGTAGTCGAAATGAAAGTTCCAGCCGTGGGTGAATCGGTTACGGAGGTAACCATTGCTTCCTGGAGCAAGAAAGATGGCGATCAGGTAGCTCTGGATGAAGTGCTTTGCGAACTCGAATCCGACAAAGCGACGTTCGAACTACCCGCCGAAGCTGCCGGCATCCTGCGTATCGTTGCGCAAGCAGGCGAAACCCTGCCGATTGGCGCCCTGATTGCCAAAATTGAAGTGGGCGCTGGTGCTACGGTTTCCGCATCGACACCTGCATCAGTTCCTCAGCCAGCTGCCAGCGCACCGGCCTCGGAAGCCCCCGCTTCGAATGGACAGAACGGCTATGCCGCTCATTACCCATCGCCGGCAGCCGCTAAAATCCTGGACGAAAAAGGCGTTAATGCCCAGCAGGTTCAGGGAAGTGGCGTTGGTGGACGGATTACGAAGGAAGATGCGCTGAAAACATCACCCGCACCGGCCCAACCCGCTGCTCCAGCTCCTGCGGCTTCCCAAGCACAAGCCGCGCCAGCAGCGGCTAAACCCCAGGCTCCGAGCTCTGAGCCCGCTGCCCCCAAAGGCGACCGGAACCAGCGTCGCGAAAAATTGACCTCGCTGCGCCGGACGATTGCCCGTCGGTTGGTAGCTGTGAAAAATGAGACGGCAATGCTGACGACCTTCAATGAGGTCGATATGAAGCCGATCATGGATCTGCGGAATAAGTACAAAGACAAATTCAAGGAGAAACAGGGCGTGGGGCTTGGCTTTATGTCGTTCTTCACGAAGGCGGTTTGCATTGCGCTGAAAGATTTCCCGGCGGTAAATGCACAAATCGATGGTGACCAGGTCATTTACAACGACTTCTGCGACATTTCGATCGCGGTTTCGACCGAGCGCGGACTGGTTGTCCCTGTCATTCGTAATGCCGAGCAACTGAGTTTCGCTGGTATCGAGAAAGAAATCGTTCGGCTGGCGGGCCTGGCTCGCGACAACAAGCTGACCATCGAGCAGATGACCGGGGGTACGTTCACGATCACGAATGGTGGTATCTTCGGGTCGATGCTGTCGACGCCGATCATCAACGCTCCCCAATCGGCTATTCTGGGTATGCACAACATCGTAGAGCGGCCGGTCGTCCTAAACGGAGAGATCGTCGTTCGTCCGATTATGTATCTGGCGCTGTCGTACGATCACCGCATCATTGATGGTAAAGAATCAGTGAGCTTCCTGGTTCGGGTGAAACAGATTCTGGAAGACCCCGCCCGGATTCTGTTCGATATGTAGTTCTTATTAAAATCCTTTACGAACTTCCCGAGAGTGTTAAGCTCTTGGGAAGTTTTGTTTTAGAGGGTAATTTTTTTGTTTACATATAGACACGGGTAGCTTACTAGCGTGGCTAGTTGACCCGAGAACCGAAGAAGTTTGAACCTACCGGACAGACGGCTCGGTTAGTATTGTTAACGGCTTTGACAACAGCCTGTCGGGTGAGGATGTACTGCCCGAATTTTCGTTCGACTTACGGCTATTGCGGTGATAATAGTAGCGCGGATGGGAACCCTCGCTACTATTCTTCAATATAGTCCAGATCTTTCCTGAACGTCTCGGCCAGAAAAGTCAGAGCTATCAACGCAACGACTATTGTTAAAATCCCTACCGTTAGCGCGCTATAGATCGTGCCAAAAGCCGGTTTCAGCTGAATAAACAGGGCGCTGAGCGGGATGGTGGCCCCACGAACAAAATTGGGTACGGTTGTGGCGACGGTAGCCCGGAGGTTGGTCCCGAACAGTTCGGCGGCAATGGTCACAAACAGCGTCCAGTAGCCGTTGGCGAAGCCGAGGCAAACGCAAATGGCATAGAAAAGGGTCAGGTCGCTAACGGGGGCAAGCAGATACACCAGCATAAAGACCAGCGAGAGCAACATAAATAGCCGAATTACTTTTTTGCGGCTTTGCATCGACTGACTCAGAAACCCGCTGACCAGATCACCAGCTACCTGCCCTGAAAAACTTAGCATCACCGCTTTTCCCGCTACAACCGGAGCACTCAGGCCAAGCGCTTTCCCAAATTCTGGCGAGAAGGTGATCAGAATCCCCACAACAAACCAGATCGGTAGGCCCACCAGAATACACTGAACGTATTTGGCAATGCGCTTTCGGTCGGAGACGAGCATCAGGAGACTACCCCGGGACACGACGCGCTGGCGGGTTTTCATGAAGATACCGGACTCCAGCACGTTCACGCGTAAGATGAGCAGCAGCAGGCCCAGTCCACCACCGATAAAGTAAGAAATCCGCCAGTCGAACAGATCGGCGATAAAATAAGCCAGAATGGCTCCCAGCACGCCCATCGTGGCAACGAGCGTCGTGCCGTAACCGCGAATTTCCTTCGGCAACACCTCCGTAACCAGGGTGACGCCTGCCCCCAGTTCGCCCGCTAAACCGACGCCGGCAATGAAGCGCAAAAGCGCATACTGGTTGAGCGAAGTTACCAACCCGTTGGAGATATTGGCCAGCGAGTAAAGCAGAATCGAGCCAAAGAGGACTGAAAGACGCCCTTTTTTATCCCCTAAAATACCCCAGAAAATTCCACCGATCAGCATACCAGCCATTTGTGTATTGAGCAGATAAATACCTTCGCTCAGGAGCCGATCGCCTTCAACGCCAAGCGCTTTCAGGCTGGGTACCCGTACCACGCTGAACAAAAACAGGTCATACATATCCACCAGATAACCAAGGGCGGCTACCAGTACCGGAATTTGCAGAAGCTGGCGGATGACGGGTTGGTTCGTTGGGGTTGGTTCAGGAATAGTGACTGGCTTCATGGAGTCGGAATTAACGTTTCTTCGGCTGTACGACCACGCTTATCCTGTCAGTTCGTTAGCTGGATACCAGGACAAGCGTGGCAGAGTCAATAGCGTAGGTTATACCTTTTCGGGTACCAGGAACGGTGCGCGGTATTTGCGGGTCAGCATCTGGTTCGCTTCTTTGTCGCCAACGAACACTTCGTTCTTCGGGTCGAAATGCAGCGTACGTCCTAGTCGGTAAGCGATGTTGCCCAGATGCGCAATGCCCGAAGCCAGATGTGCGGTTTCGACGGGGCCGTTCTGCTTTTTGGTATCCCGCGCCCGAACCGCTTCGATAAAATTCGCGTAGTGATCTCCGCCTGCTTTACGGGCGGGTCCGGGCGTGCGCTCCTTGCCTAAAAAGGTTTTGTAATCGTCATAACCGTTGATAACCATATAGCCTTTGTCACCATAGAACAGGTTACCAATTTCAACCCCGTCTTCTTTGTTTGTCATCCAGGGCCGAACCTCAAACTCAATGACCTTTCCTTCTTTCGGGTATTTATAAATCGAGGTAAGGGTTTCGGGTGTTTCTTTACAGTCCTTCCAGAGAAATTTCCCACCGGCCGAGGTGATTTCTTCGGGTAACCCTACGTTCAGGCCCCACATGCAGAGATCCGTTTCGTGAATGCCCTGGTTACCAATGTCGCCGTTGCCGTAATCCCAGAACCAGTGCCAGTTGTAGTGAACGTAGTTTTTACTGAAGTCTTTCGTTTGCGCGGGTCCCTGCCACAGGTTCCAGTTCAGTTCGGGCGGTACGGGCGATTTCCCCTGATCGCCAATGTCGGGCCGCCATTTATAGACCAGACCCCGCGCCATGTACACATTGCCGATCAGCCCGTCGCGCAGGTGCTTGATCGCTTCCTGAATGGCTTCTGAACTCCGTAGCTGAACCCCGTGCTGAACAATCCGATTGTAGCGATGGGCTGCTTCGACCAGTTTCCGGCCTTCATACAGGTTGTGTGCGCCCGGCTTTTCGACGTACACATCTTTCCCGGCCTGACACGCCCAGATGGCCGCCAGCGCATGCCAGTGGTTTGGCGTGGCAATGCTCACCGCGTCGATATTTTTGTCTTCGTAAACCTGTCGCAGATCGGCAATCGTCTGAACTTTCCGGTTGTATTTTTTCTCAAACTCTGCAGCCCGTTCCTGAAGCACATTACTGTCGACATCACAAAGGGTAACCACTTCCACATCTTTCAGCCGGGAGAATCCCTGAATATGATCTTTTCCGCGACCGTTCAGGCCAATAACGGCCACCCGAACGCGGTCATTCGCGCCAAAGGCGTGGGCAGGAATGTAGGTGGGCATGCCCAGAACGGCCAGAGAGCCTATGGCTGTCGATTTGATAAATTTTCTTCGGGATTCGGTTTGGGGTTCCATGGCTGGCTGTTGGGTTGGAATAAATAAATGAATAATGGATAATGTACAATGGATATTCTAATTCCGATTTTTAGCATTATCCATTCTTTATTTTACATTATTCATTTCAAAGAGGAAATACATCTAAAACTAATCTAGAACTACGGCCTGATTACCAAAATCTTATAACCGGGGGATCGTCATACCGCCGTCCACCATGATTACCTGTCCGGTCGAATAGGGAAAGCTGCCCAGTGCAAGCGCGGCAACCGCCCGGCCCACATCGTCGGGATAGCCCCAGCGTTTCTGGACGCTCAGGCCATCAGCGATCAGCTTATCGTATTTTGCCGTCACGCCCGCCGTCATATCGGTCTGAATAATGCCCGGCCTAACTTCGTAGACCGGAATATTGAATTCGCCCAGCCGAGCGGCAAACAATTGGGTTGCCATGCTCACACCCGCTTTGGCGACGCAATATTCTCCCCGATTTACCGACGCTACCGTAGCCGAAACCGAGGAAATATTGATGATACAGCCCGTGAAGGTAGCGCTGTCGGCTTGCTGCTCGATCATCCAGTTAGCAACAGCCTGAGTTAGAAAATACGGCCCCTGCAAGTTGGTCGACAGCACGTGCTGAAAACTCTCTTCGGTCGCTTCCAGAATATCCCGACGCTCTTTAGGCGCCACACCCGCGTTGTTCACCAGCACATGCAGCCGTCCGAAATGGTCTTTTACCGTCTCCAGGATCGTCCTGCGATCGTCCCGCGAAGCAACATCACCGGGGCAGTAGATGACCTCGGCCCCCAGCGCCCGTAACGCATTCAATGCATCGGCCACCAGTGCTTCGGACCGAACCCCGTTAATCGCCAGGTCGAATCCCGCTTTGGCCAGGTGCTCCGCAATGCCGTAGCCAATGCCTCGACTACCGCCCGTTATCAACGCTACGTTTTTCACAGGCTCTCTTTTATGGCTTTAAGCGCGTCGGCTTCAGGGCTTTTCTTGTAGAGCGTATCGAGCGGATAGCATCCCGAAATCAGACCGTTCCGCGGGGCCGTCGTACAATCCGAAAACGTCCGGCAAATCTGATTCCGGACCAGCGGCCGACTGGCGGCCATATCAGCCGGCATAGTCGGATAGGATAATACCATTCGCCCAAAACCGATGCTGTCGGCCATATGATGCTGCAGTACGTACTGTGCCACGTTCGGAAGCCACTCCTGCAAATACGAATAGCCTGACCCGATAATGACCAGTTCAGGAAAAGCCTGTTTCAATTCATGTGTCACATCTATTTGCCGCTTTACACCCAGCAGTGGGTCTTCCGGCGGCAGGTAACCGTCTGAAGGCGGAAACAGGGCCGGACGCATCAGGTGCGGGTTGTAATAAGGACTACCGCCGGTAACACAAACCAGCTGTATACCAAGCGATTGAGCCAACGCTAAAAACGCTTTCGTCTCGGTCAGGTCGACTTCTATGCCGTTGTCTTTTCCTCCGAACGCAAACGGATACTGTTCAGCAGGCTCGGGCACACCCGTACCCGCAGGCCCTTTTTTGAACGGAAGCATATCGAACGCGCTCAAGCGAATACCGATTTCAAGCCCCGGCGCAGCCTGACGGATACCGGCCACAATGGTTCGCAGGTAGCGCGTTCGGTTCTCGAACGAACCGCCATATCGACCTTCGCGGCTTACTGCACTCAGGAACTCGTGCCCCAGATACCCGTGGCAATGCTTGACGTCAACGAAATCGAAACCCGCTTTTTGAGCCAATACAGCCGCTTCCACATACTGCTCGATGATTCGGTCGATATCGTCGTCCGTCAACACCGGATAGTCGGCAGGCATGCCGAATTTGCTGTTTAGGAATGGGTGACTATACAGAATTTTCGACTCAAATTTTTTATGGCTGCTGGGTTTGCAGAACCGTCCGGAGTGGGTTAGTTGGAGCCCGATCAGCAAATCGTCGGTGTTGCCAAACGCTTCGGTATGTTCTTTCAATAGTAACTGACGCAGCTCGACAAAATCAGCGAAGGTTTCGTTGTTCAGCACCAGCTGATTCGGATTAGCTTTGCCCGCGTGACAAACTGCTACGGCTTCGCAGCCGAACAACAACTTCGCCCCGCTGATAGCAAATTTCTTCCAGCGGTTTCGGGTAAAGTCGGTCGGTCGGCCATCCGTCGTACCGTCCCAGCCTTCCATCGGCAAAATGCAGAACCTATTCCCGATCGTTTTGCCCGACTTAAGCGGAATCAGCCGATTGAACGGACTCTCAGCGGGTGGTAATAGCGTCTCATCAAAGGGCAGGTCAATGCCGTTCTTCGACAAATAATTCCGCAAATCGTTGGCCGTTTTTAACTGAGCCATGCGGGGAAACTGGGGTTTGTATTTCTCGCTCATCGGGGCAGGCAGTTAAAGAAAGCGTAATAGGGTTCCTGACGAATGATTCGTTGCAGGTACAGCGCCACTTCCCGAATGTGGTAGTCGCCCCACATACTCGATTCACCATTAGCAATTTTGCTACCCGGCGGTACATAATCCCAGCCATTAGGCTGATGATAGATCGAATGGAGCAACAAGCCCTGATGGTCTGGACTGGTGCTTAGATACGGTTCATCAAGCAGCGTAGTCAGTACCGTTAGACCCGCCTGCCAATAGCGCGCTCCGTCTGCTTCGTTGCCCCTGTCGGTCAGGTATTTTCCCAGGCGCAGAAGCCCCTGAGACCCAATGGCTGCTGCTGAGCTATCCACCGGCTCGAACGCATTGTACGGATCGGCCGGGCGGTCGAGATAATCACCCAGCCGATGGAGGTTTGGCGCGCCCGTATCCCAGTAGGGTATCCCATCGGTGGGCGTATGCTCAATATAAAAATCACAGGTTGCCCGGGCCGCTTTCAGCATATACGCTTCGATGGCATCGCGCCCGCCAAAGGCCTCCAGTTCCGTATCGGCACGAGTCGCCAGCCATTCCAGTTGTTCAGCAAAGCCGCACATAGCCCAGGCTAGTCCACGCGTCCAGGTCGTGAAGCCCGAATAGCCCTGCTGCGAGTTGGGACACCGGAAGTTGCCATCTTTCACATTGAACACGCTTTCGTGCGCCGTACGTCCCCACAAATCATAAGAGTCACGTCCTTCGCCGTAGAATACGGAGTAATCGGCCGTGGCTTTGATGTGCTGCAAGGCCCGTTCCAGCAAACTGATCTTTATATCGCCTTCGCCCTGAAACACATGCCCGAGCGCGTGACTCAGCACCAGCGCCCGACAGGAGCGGATGGTATCGACAAAAAGAGAATGCGGTCCGTTGAACGAGCTGATGAACCCACCACTCTTGATGGTGGTCCAGCGGCTGGCCTGTACCGCTCCGGAGATTTTTAGCGCCAGTTCATAAAAGTTAGCCTCCCAGTCATTGGCCGGAATGCGGCCCTCGCGCATAAGCCGGAGTAGGTTACCATAGGTACTGACGTTGTTGAACCCGTGATCGTGTACGCCGATATGGCTGATATGCGGAGCCATCACCATCAGGGTTTTCTGTCGGCCCGTTTCCAGAAAGTCGCTTTCGGCCGTCGCATCGAATTGCAGGATAGCCGAGCCGAACTGGAATCCCTGTGTCCATTCGGTCCAGCCTCGGGTGGTATATTTCCCGGCGGCCGTAAAAACAGGTGAACCCTTGCTGACGTCGTACTCTCGCTCGATCAGGCGAATTTTCTGGCCGGACATCTCCCAGAATCGGGTAAGTTTTTTGGAAAGGTCGGTGGGTTGTAAGGAGTTATCAATCTGCATACGGTAAGCAAAGCTGCGTTTTGTCGCTACGACTCCTAAAAGAAGCGACACGGCAATCTACTACTGTAGCCAGACCGGCCAGGTAACACAAAAGCCGCATCCTGAGTTAACAGGAGCGGCTTTTGTTTAAGGATATCACCTCAGCTACGACACAGCAAAGCCGGTGTATTGACGTATGTGTTCAGGGTGAAAACCCAGCACAATATTTTCTCTGGGAACACCCGCTTTGACGAACGCTTCAGCAATTGTGAATAACTATGTCGTGGTATAAATCTCTTGCTGGCATGCTCCATTATCCCTTAATCAGACTCACACCACCCATTTCCGGCGGCTGGGGGATTCCCATGAGTTGAAGAATCGTCGGGGCAATATCGGCCAGTTTACCGTTGTTCAGTTCCGGATGATAGTCTTTATCGACCAGGATACAGGGCACTAAATTGGTCGTATGGGCGGTATTAGGTGAACCGTCGTCATTCGTCATGTATTCCGCATTACCATGATCGGCAATGATAATCGTGGTGTAGCCATGCGCCAGAGCCGCTTCGGTAACTGCCTGTGCACAGGCATCGGCGGTTTCGGCGGCCTTCACAACCGCTTCGAACACACCCGTATGGCCGACCATATCAGTGTTGGCGAAATTCAGGCAGATAAAATCGGTTTCTTCTTTTTCCAGTTCCGGGATGATGGCATTGCGAATATCGTAAGCGGCCATTTCGGGAATCTGATCGTACGTTTTCACCGGTATGGTAATCTCCACGCCCCGATCATCCAGAACAACCATTTCTTTGGGGGATGGACACAGCAGGCGCTTTTCGCCTGGGAAGGGTTCCTCGCGACCACCTGAAAAGAAGAAGGTTACGTGCGGGTACTTTTCGGTTTCGGCAATCCGGATTTGCTTCCGACCGGCATCCGCCACGACTTCACCCAGGGTTTTGCCTAGGTTATCTTTATCGAAGATGACCCTAACATTGATAAACTCGCTATCGTAGTTGGTCATCGTGATGTAATTCAGATTCAGCTTTTTCATCCCCTGCTCCGGAAAATCTTTCTGGGTCAGCGCCTGCGTAATTTCGCGACCACGGTCGGTGCGGAAGTTGAAGCAAAGAACTACATCGCCTTCTTCGATAACCGCTACAGGCGAACCGTCGGGGTTTGTCGCGATAATCGGGGTAATAAATTCGTCTGTAATATCTGCATCGTAAGATTCCTGCAGGGCGTTTGTCAGGTCGACAGGTGACACCTTCCGGCCAATACCCTTTACCATTGCATCGTAGGCTACTTTGACCCGCTCCCAGCGGTTGTCACGGTCCATGGCGTAATAACGACCAATGACACTGGCGATTTGCCCGGTTGTCGTAGCCATATGCGTCTGCACTTCCGTCAGGTAACCAATGCCGCCTTTCGGGTCCGTGTCACGGCCGTCCGTGAAGGCATGAACGAATACATCCGTTAAGCCATTATCATAGGCAATCGATAACAATCCTTTCAGGTGATCGACGTGCGCATGGACACCTCCATCGGACACGAGCCCAATGAAGTGCACTTTCTTCCCATTCGTTTTTGCGTAGTTCAGTGCATCGACCAGGACCGGCTCTTTATCTAGTGTGTGTTCCTCAACGGCTTTGTTCACTTTCACCAGATCCTGGTAAACAACTCGCCCAGCCCCCAGATTCATGTGGCCTACTTCAGAGTTACCCATCTGGCCAGCGGGTAGCCCAACGGCCAGCCCCGATGCTTCCAGGGTGCTGTGCGGGTATTTGGTGAATAGCGAGTTTATAAACGGTGTATTAGCCGCTTCAATGGCCGACACTTCCGGTTTCAGCGGGATACCCCAGCCGTCGAGAATGATGAGAATGACTTTTTTGCTCATGTCTTACGGAGAAAAGACGAACCCGTGAATAGCTAAAGCGCCTGATGCGGCTTCACTCGTTCACTTGGTCAACCGTCAGATTATGTTGTTGAATAATATACGTTAATAGCTGTCGGCAGCAACGCAGGCAGATTTGATAAACCTCCTCAAACACGTCGGGACCTTCGTAATACGGATCAGGCACATCGGGCTGATCGCTTATATCCGGGTCGAATTCCCGCAGCAGGAAAATTGTGTCGGTTGTATGGAGACCCGTGCTTCGGTAATTCAGTTTTTCGATGGCTTCGAGGTTGCGTTCATCCATCGCCACAAAATAATCGAACTGCGCCAGGTCGTCGCCCGTTAACCGACGGGCGTGGTGCGTCAGCGTAAGCCCATGTTCGGCTGCGTTCGCCCGGGTGCGCCAGTCGGGCAGGGTGCCAATATGGTAAGACGACGTTCCGGCAGAATCAGCCTGAATCTGCTTTTCGAGCCCTGCTTCGGCCACCAGTTGCTGGAAAATACCCTCTGCCACAGGCGATCGGCAAATATTCCCTAAACAAACGAAGAGGACGTTCAGCATGGGGTAATGGGCGGGGATAGCAAGGATAGCTCGGGTGGCGGGGGTAGCGAAGATAGCTCGGATTGTACAACTTCCCAGCAACTCCTGCCATCCGTGCAACCCATGCTATTTTTCCAGCGGTTCATTATGTTCATCGACAATTACGAACACATCTTCGCCCGGTTTTTTCATCAGGTAGTTTTCGCGGGCAAATTTTTCGCGAAGGCGCTCGCTCCCCAAGACTTCCTGCCGTTTCGTCTGCACGACTTTGATCTGAGCCTGGTAATATTGGGCATCTTTGTCCAGTTCTCGCAGCTTCCACCAGTTCCGAATCTGGGTAGGCAGGTCATTTGCATCAAAAAACGTCATCCAGACCAGCAGGCCTAAGCCTGTAGCTACGTAGAAATTTCGGCCGTAATGAAGCAGTTTTTGAAGCATGGAGCGTGGGGCAGAGGGCGTAGGGCAAAGGGCAGAGGTTGTTTTACCCCTATGCCCTCTGCCCTTACCCCATTGCTAAAATTTAAGTCCTGGGAAATAAGCCGTTTCACCCAGTTCTTCCTCGATGCGCAGGAGCTGGTTGTACTTCGCCATCCGGTCGGAGCGCGAAGCTGAACCGGTTTTGATCTGACCCGTATTCAGGGCAACAGCTAGGTCGGCAATGGTCGCATCTTCGGTTTCGCCCGAACGGTGCGACATAATGTTTTTGTACGAATTACGCTTCGCCAGATTGACCGTATCGATGGTTTCGGTCAGCGAGCCAATCTGGTTCACTTTCACCAGAATCGCGTTGGCAATGCCTTTGTCGATACCTTCCTGCAGGCGGGTTACGTTGGTTACGAACAGGTCGTCTCCAACGAGCTGGGTTTTGTTATCCTTCAGCAGATCGGTCTGTTGTTTCCAGCCCGCCCAGTCGTCTTCAGCCATACCATCTTCGATCGACAGGATGGGGTATTTGTTCACCCATTCTTTCCAGTAACCTGCCATTTCAGACGAGGTCAGTTTATCGCCCGTCGATTTTTTGAAGTGATAAACACCCGCTTCAGCATCGTAGAACTCCGACGAAGCAGCGTCCATTGCAATCCAGACATCTTCGCCCGGCCGATAGCCTGCTTTCTCGATCGCCTGAATAATGGTCTGAATCGCTTCGTCGTTCGATTTGATGTTCGGGGCAAAGCCACCCTCGTCACCTACGTTGGTAGCCAGGCCCATTTTTTTCAGTACGCCCTTAAGCGTATGGAAAATCTCAGTCCCCATTCGCAGCGCTTCCGAGAAGGTTGGTGCATTGGCTGGCATGACCATGAACTCCTGAAAATCAATGGAGTTGTCAGCGTGCGAACCACCATTCAGGATGTTCATCATCGGCACTGGCAGGGTGTTGGCATTCACGCCACCGATATAGCGATACAGCGGCAGACCCGATTCCTGCGCGGCTGCTTTAGCAGCTGCCAGCGATACGCCCAGAATGGCATTGGCACCCAGCCGACCTTTGTTGGGTGTACCGTCCAGTTCAAGCATAATTTTATCGATCATGCTCTGCTCAAAGACCGAAATACCGACCAGCTCCGGGAAAATCAGTTCGTTAACGTTCGAAACGGCTTTCAGGACCCCTTTGCCTATATACACCTTTTTGTCGTCATCGCGAAGTTCAACGGCTTCGTGGGTGCCCGTCGATGCGCCCGAGGGAACGGCGGCCCGACCCAGGAAACCATTTTCGGTACGGACGTCCACTTCGACGGTTGGGTTGCCGCGTGAATCCAGAATCTGCCGGGCATGAATGCTTTGGATGGTACTCATTGTCAAGAATAAGAAGGATTAATAACGAAATATTCGATCGTTCCGGCGTACCGGTTTATGAGGTTTGACTACCAAGCCATTAGGCCGGTAAGCGAACCAGCCGCAAAGTAACAAAATACAGGGCAAAACTTTTAGAAGAGTACCGGAAAAGACAGTGTTGCCCCGGGTGACTTACCGAATAATTCGGGGTCTAGAAAGACCGCAAACAGAAGTTGTCGGAAAATGTTGTCTATTTGTGTACTGATACACTACCACCAAACCATTTATTACCTATGCGAGGGATTTTATATTTCTTACTGTTCTTACTCGTTGTTTTCGGGGTTCTCTATGCACTCACCGGATGGAGTTATAGCGACGGAGAACGCGCTGGTACGGTCTCTAAATTCAGCCGACGGGGTTTTCTGTTCAAAACCTACGAAGGTGTTCTGAACGTAGGCGGCTTTTCGGGGGAAACCGGCTCTCTGACACCCCAGTATTTTGATTTCTCCGTCGACGACGACGAGGTCGCCAAAAAGATTACTGAGGCTGTCAAATCAGGCCAGCGAGTAACCTTGCATTACGAAGAGAAGATTCTGAAATTCCCCTGGAACGGCGAGACGAAGTATTACATAACCGGTGTCGAACTTGTGGGGCCACCAGCTCGTCCTTACGGCGATACGTCTGCTTATCCGGGGTATCAGCCCGGTCAGGCACAACCGCAGCAAACTCAGCCTCCAACGCAGCAGACAGATCCAGCTCAACAACCGGTTCAAGCCGATTCCATACGCTAACGGATAACGCAGCCGAAGCCCGCTAAAACCTTAACGATCAACGGGTTATATAGCCATTCAAATTGACCCATCCGGTCAGAAAGCGGTCGTGGCAAAAGCCTCAACTATTTCTGAAAACCGTTTGGTTATCCGGTCAATTTTGATTAATTTTATCTGTTTAAACAACCGTCCTAACATGGCAAAATCAGATACGGCGCAAGCCACAGCATCTGCTAATGACAGTAAATTAAAAGCCCTTCAAACGACCATTGAGAAGCTTGACAAAGCCTTCGGTAAAGGCACCGTGATGCGCCTGAGCGAAAGCAAAGTTGTCGACGTCCCGGTGATTTCGACCGGCTCTCTGGGATTAGATCTGGCCCTTGGTATCGGTGGCATGCCCCGCGGTCGTGTCGTTGAGATCTACGGCCCTGAATCATCTGGGAAAACAACGCTGACGATGCACTGCATTGCCGAAGCGCAAAAAGCGGGGGGCCTAGCCGCCTTCATTGATGCCGAGCACGCCTTTGACCGGGTTTATGCTGAAAAGCTGGGAATCGATACCAAAAACCTGTTGATCTCCCAACCCGACAATGGCGAACAGGCGCTCGAAATTGCCGAACACCTGATCAGCTCGGGCGCTATTGATATTTGTGTTATTGACTCCGTAGCAGCCCTGGTTCCTAAAGCCGAAATCGAGGGCGAAATGGGCGAAAGCAAAATGGGTCTGCAGGCTCGTTTGATGTCGCAGGCATTACGGAAACTGACGGGTACGATCAATAAAACCGGTTGCTGCTGCATTTTCATCAACCAGTTGCGGGAGAAAATCGGCGTTATGTTCGGGAACCCCGAAACAACCACTGGCGGTAATGCACTGAAATTCTACGCATCCGTTCGGTTAGATATCCGCCGTATCGGTCAGATCAAAGAAGGTGCTGACAATGTTGTCGGTAACCGTACGAAAGTGAAAGTAGTGAAGAATAAACTGGCCGCTCCGTTCAAAGTTGTCGAGTTCGACATCATGTACGGTCAGGGTATTTCCAAAGTAGGTGAAGTGCTGGATTTGGCCGTTGAGATGGAAATCGTGAAGAAATCCGGCTCATGGTTCTCGTACGGAGCTAACCGGCTGGCGCAGGGTCGTGATGCGGTGAAAGAACTGCTACTCGACAATCCTGAGCTGATGGCTGAACTGGAAGGAAAAATTCGTTCGAAAATCGCCGAAGATGCAGACGCCCTACTCGATCCTGTTCTGGAAGGCACAGCTGACGACGACGAAGGCCTGCTCGACGATTAATTTGCTTTAGTGTAGTGCCGAATCTGGAGATTCGGCTGAGTAAAAACAGGGTAACGGATTTGCTAATCCGTTACCCTGTTTTTTTATGTACGTCAGATGGGTCATCAAGGCTTTGGTACAAACATATGACCTATCACGAAATATATCATCGAAAGCTTCCGCACATCCAACCCTTAGGCGGCACATTCTTCGTTACTACCGCTTATATGGCTCTTTACCAGTGGAACTTGGGCATCACTAAGAAAGGGCGGCTTATGCCAAAGTTGGCGGGAATGGCAGTGGAACTATGTCAAGCACGATTATGATATGTTCTAAGTACCGAAGCTCAGGCTTCGGTACTACACTAATTTACCGATTCTCTAACGGAACAAATTCGCGTAAGGTTGCACCGGTATAAATCTGACGGGGGCGACCGATTGGCTCTTTTTGCTCGCGCATTTCTTTCCATTGAGCAATCCAGCCGGGTAGCCGGCCAATGGCGAACATCACCGTAAACATGTTTGTCGGAATACCCAGGGCACGATAAATAATACCCGAGTAGAAATCGACGTTGGGGTACAATTTGCGTTGGATAAAATACTCATCGTTCAGCGCAGCTTCTTCCAGGCCTTTCGCGATTTCGAGTATCGGGTCATTAACACCCAGTTTGCTCAGTACATCGTCGGCAGCCTTTTTGATGATCTTCGCGCGTGGATCGAAATTTTTGTAGACGCGGTGCCCAAAACCGAATAGCCGGAAGCCCGTTGTTTTGGCATTTTTCGCCATCTCGACGTATTTCGAGACGTCTCCCCCATCGGCTTTAATGGCTTCAAGCATTTCGATCACTTCCTGATTGGCGCCACCGTGGAGCGGTCCCCACAATGCACTGATGCCCGCCGAAATGGACGAGTAAATATTGGCCTGCGACGAACCGACCAGCCGCACCGTCGATGTCGAACAATTTTGCTCGTGATCGGCGTGAAGAATTAGCAGTACGTTCAGCGCTTCGGCCACCACCGGATCCACTTTATACTCTTCGACCGGTAGCGAGAACATCATGTTCAGGAAGTTCGGAATGTAGTCAAGGCTATTTTTCGGGTAATTGACAGGATGGCCCAAGGCCCGCTTATACGACCAGGTGGCAATAGTTGGCAGTTTGGCGATCAACCGAATGATATGCCGGTCGATATCTTCATCTTTACCGCTTTCCAGATCCGGATAAAAGGCACTCATAGCACTTACCAGCGACGCCAGCACGCCCATCGGATGCGCTTTCACAGGAAAACCGTCGAAAATCTTCCGCATGTCTTCGTTGACCAGCGTATGACGGCGAATGGCGGTTTCAAAGGTATTATACTGCTCCTGCGTAGGCAAATCACCGTAGATGAGCAGGTAGGCAACTTCCAGAAACGAGGCTTTAGCCGCAAGATCTTCAATGGCATATCCCCGATATTGCAGAATGCCCTGCTCACCATCCAGGAACGTGATGGCGCTTTTAGTAGCACCGGTATTTTTATAACCCCGGTCTAACGTTACGTAGCCGGTCTGATCACGAAGATTTGAAATGTCGAAGGCTTTTTCATGTTCGGTTCCCTCCAGAGTCGGGAATGAATAGGACTTACCATCGACAGTTAATTCAGCGGAATTTGCCATACAGGGTAGAGTGAATCAGAGGTAATTAATTTAGTAGCAAAGTAAGGATCAGGCTGAAGTTACCACAACCAGGCTGTCCAGGCCGGCCCAACAGACGTAGACGTAGCGAAACGATTCGGGTGAATCCACGCCGGGCGAAATTAGCCCAAAAATCTAAACGACAGATGAAATTGTTGTAAAAAAGCCATATTACATTTCCATTAAGATGTAACAGGAAGACTATACGATAAGTTTTTCCTTACCGCTTATAAAATGCTCCTCCTTTCATCACCGCCCGTATACGACGCAGATCCGTTATGGTTCTGGTCGGATCCCCTTCCAGGGCCACCAGATCGGCCAGCAGACCGGGGCGGATGCGTCCCCGATCGGCCAGATGAAACACATCCGCATTGACAGACGTAGCTGACCGCATCACGTCGAGTGGTTTCATGCCGTAATCGACCATCATGATCATTTCGCGGGAGTTGTCTCCGTGGGCGAATACACCCACATCACCACCGGCGCAGATCATTACACCCGCATCCAGCGCCTGCCTGAAAGTTACTCGCTTCTGCTTAATCCGTTCGGGTTCAGGCTCCTGCCCTTTTTTCCAGCCGCGGTACTGACTGACCGCATCGCCCGCGGCCAGCGTCGGGCAAAGCGCGGTACCATGCTCTTTCATGAGCGCAAAGATTTCGGGGGTTCCGGCATCGCCATGCTCGACCGTTTCGCAGCCACCCAGAATAGCCCGACGCATACCTTCTGCGGTGCTGGCATGAGCAACCACGCCCCGGCCACTGCTTTTAGCCACGTCCACAATGAGCTTAATTTCGTCGACGGTATAGGTTGGACGGGCTTCGGCCATTAGGCCCCAGCGGTAATCGGCGTATATTTTTATGGCATCGGCACCCTTCCCAATCTGTCGTCTGACGGCCTGAATCAATGCGTCGTGACCATCGGCTTCTTCAGCCCCCTGCGGTACTTCGATATCTGCACTAAAGCCCTTGGGGCCGTAACTTCCCGTAGCAATAAGCGCCCGGGTGACGATAACCATGCGTGGCCCTGAAATAATGCCTTTATTGATCGCCTGTTTTAAACCAGCATCATCGTAATCAGCCCCTTCCGTTCCCAGATCGCGCACGGTTGTAAAGCCGGCCAGCAGGGTTTTCTGCGCATGAACCGTGGCACGAGCGGTTCGTAAGGAGCGGGCTTCTTTCAGAACCTGATCATCCCAGGGCGTTTCGTTATACGGATGTAGAAACAGGTGGGAGTGACCTTCGATCAGACCAGGCGTTAATGTAGTTCCTTTCAGATCGACAACTTCAGCACCGGTTGCCGAAATGGAAGAAGCGGAACCGACTGCTTCAATTTTATCATCTTTGATACGTACTACCCAGCCTTCGTGTACGGTTTCGCCATCGAAAACGCGATCGGGCTTTAGCAGGTAGGTCGACTGGGCAAAAAGGGGCAGAGGAAATACGAGGAAGAGAATGTATAGTTTGTTCATGAGACAGGCGATGACGTATCTCAAAACTACACAAAAAGCCGCTTTATGCCGCTCTAACTGCGCCGATTCACAATCGTATCCCACACGCCTTTACCCAGCACCAGAGCAATCAGGCCAGGTAGCAAAATAGCGCCCGCCCGAAATCCGGCCCCCGTCAGTTTATAGATGCCTGTGTTGTATTGAGTGAAGCTCTGAAACAGATAGTAAATCGAGCCTGCCAGCAAAGCAATCAGGATACCCAAAGCGACAGCCTGACTCAATCGGCCCGCCAGCCAGGCTATCAGCCAGCTTACGCCGACTACAATCGAAGCCGTACCCAGCGCTTTTGGAAACGTTTCGATAGCAGTATAATCAAAAAAGAACACTCCAGCCTGACCAATCAGATTGGGGTGTGATAACAGCCAGCCGTCCAGAACGACCAGGATAAGCAACAAAATGTAAAAGAAGGGGTTACGCATGCAAAGAACTCAATTAAAAACTAAAGGATGACATGGGCTGGACCCATTCTAAATTCTATATCAGGTGCAGCAAAAATGTAGGCTTTTTTCACGGCGATACCATACAAATCTATGTCTGTTTCTTCCCATCCCAATTCGCTTGTCACTATTTTACCTTCTGTATAGAATTCGTGACGCAGCAAGATTACCGCTGATATTTTGAGTAACTCTTCTTTAGTCAATATCCGTTGTGCCTGACGTGTTAAGTAATCAAGGGCTTCTCTCTGGTCCTTATCAATCCATTCAGCCGCTATTAATAGATCCCACACAAAAGCATCTTCCCGAAGCGCCAGAGCCAGAAAACTTAGCTGCCCTTTCTCAGCCGTTACCGTTTCAAGCAAGTTTCCTATTTTCTTTAACAATGATTTCATAGCACGTTCATGAGCTTTTTTGTATCGTTCAATATATTCAATACGGTGCTTTGTCTTGCTAAAAATTGAGTTTTATTCAAATAGGTTACCCGATTGTAACGCGACTCAGGATTCCAGGCTTTTACAGTAGACCATTCCAGAAAATGGAATTGTTTAATTTTATTCTCAATGCCTGACAGGTGAAGCAAAATATCTAAATCGTGCGTTTTAAAGCTCAACAAACTGTCAAACTCTTTTCGCGATTCAGGAAACCCGCTCCATTTCATCGTCTTGCAGATTCTCAGCTTAAGTGTAATCTCGATGACATAACCACACGGATAAGCAGCACCATCGAATCTCTTAGCCAGGAATAAGGCTTCGGCGTCAGCCAGACGGGCACTGGCAATACGCTTCAAATCAGCTTTTAATAACACAATTGACAAGATAGAACATATGTCCCTATCCAGCCAGCTCCATTTTCAAAAACTTACCGGTATAGCTTCCCTGTACTTCTGCCACTTTTTCGGGGGTGCCTTCGGCAATGATGTTACCACCTTTGTTACCGCCTTCCGGGCCGAGATCGATCAGGTAATCGGAGACTTTGATAACGTCCAGGTTATGCTCGATAATCAGCACGGTGTTGCCTTTGTCGGCGAGTTTGTTCAGCACGTCGAGCAAGTGAGCGATGTCCTGGAAATGCAGGCCGGTTGTCGGTTCATCCAGAATATAGAGAGTCTTGCCGGTGTCTTTCTTCGACAGTTCCTCAGCGAGCTTTACCCGTTGGGCTTCGCCACCCGACAATGTAGTCGCATGCTGACCGAGGGTAATATAGCCTAAGCCGACATCGTTCAGCGTCTGTACTTTACGAAGAATTTTAGGCTGACTGGCGAAAAATTCCAGCGATTGCTCAACGGTCATGTCGAGCACGTCGGCAATCGATTTGCCTTTGAAGCGCACTTCGAGGGTCTCGCGGTTGAAGCGCTTACCTTTGCAGGTTTCGCAGACGACATGCACATCGGGCAGAAACTCCATCTCGATTTTCTTCATGCCTGCGCCTTCACAATCTTCACAGCGGCCCCCTTTAACGTTGAATGAGAACCGTCCCGGTTTATACCCGCGGATTTTGGCTTCGGGCAATTCGGCAAACAGCGTTCGAATTTCCGAGAACATACCCGTGTAGGTAGCCGGATTTGAGCGGGGGGTTCGGCCAATGGGCGACTGGTCAACCTCAATGACCTTATCCAGGTACTCCAGTCCTTCGACCGTTTTGAACGGTAAGGGCTCCCGCTTCGACTTATAAAAGTGACGATTTAGAATCGGAAACAGGGTTTCGTGAATCAGCGACGATTTGCCGCTACCCGATACACCCGTAATCGTCACCATCCGGCCCAGCGGCAGCTTCAGGGTTACGTTTTTCAGATTATGGCCAGTGGCATTCTTGATTATCAAGAACTTACCATTGCCTTTTCGCCGTTCTGCCGGTACGTCGATAGCCCGCCGACCACTCAGGTAATCGGCGGTCGTACTTCCATTCCGAATAAATTCATCCGGGGTTCCGATGCCAACCACCTGCCCGCCGTGTCGTCCCGCACCCGGTCCAATGTCGAGAATAAAGTCGGATTCAAGCATCATATCCTTATCGTGTTCGACCACCAGAACGGTGTTGCCCAAATCGCGCAGGTTTTTTAGCGAATCGATCAGTTTGACATTATCGCGCTGGTGCAAACCGATGCTCGGCTCATCCATAATGTACAATACACCCACCAGTTGCGTACCGATTTGCGTAGCCAGCCGTATGCGCTGGGCTTCGCCACCCGAGAGTGTACGGAGCGGCCGATCGAGCGTCAGATATTCGAGGCCAATGTCGAGCAGGAAACCGATGCGCTTCCGAATTTCTTTCAGAATTTCTTTGGCAATAATGTTCTGACGGATACTCAGGCGGCTTTCCAGTCCATCGAACCAGAGCGTCAGTTCGGAGATGTCCATGCGGGCCAGTTCCGAGATGTTTTTCTGGTCGATCTTAAAATACAGCGACTCTTTTTTCAGGCGGGCACCGGCACACTCAGGACAGGTCTTTACGACCATAAAGTCTTTCAGCCACTCCTGAATTTTGTCGGTACTGTTCTCCTGTTGCCGCTTCAAAAAGTTGACGATACCTTCGAACTTGAAGCTATAGTAATCTTCACCGGGATATTTTTTCGACGGAACAGTCGCTTCATCTTCTGTCCCGAACATGAGTGCGTATAGCAGATCTTCCGGAAACTTGCTGACGGGTGTCGTTAGGTTGAGCTTGTATTTTTTAAGAATTGCTTCGATCTCCTTAAAAATCCACAACTCCCGATATTCGCCCAATGGGGCAATAGCTCCTCTACTGATACTCAGCGATTTATCTGGAATCACCGATTCTTCTGTGATCTCTTCCACCACACCCAGGCCGTTACAAACCGGGCACGCACCATAGGGCGAGTTAAACGAAAAGGTATTCGGCGAGGGCTCGTCGTAGCTGATTCCCGACTCAGGGTCCATCAGGTTCTGCGAGAAATACACCAGTTGCCCGGCACCATCGAGCATCTGCATGGCTCCTTTTCCCTGTTTCAGTGCGGTCTGTACGGACTGACTTAGCCGGTAGCGATCGTCGGCTTTGGGCACGAGCCGATCGATGACGATTTCGATATCGTGGATTTTGTACCGATCCAGCTGCATTTTCGGCGCAATATCCTGCACTACGCCATCCACGCGAACTTTGGTATAGCCCGTTTTGGCGATTTGTACGAACAGCTCGCGGTAATGCCCTTTCCGCCCTTTAATAATCGGCGCCAGGAGCGTCAGTTTCTGTCCAGCATACTGCTCCAGAATCGTATCGATAATCTGGTCCTGCGACTGCCGTTCCATTTTTCGCCCTGTCAGATACGAAAAAGCCTCTCCGGCACGCGCATAGAACAGACGCAGAAAGTCGTAGATCTCGGTGGTTGTACCAACCGTCGAGCGGGGGTTTTTGGAGGTCGTCTTTTGCTCAATGGAAATGACTGGACTCAGCCCATTGATTTTATCGACATCCGGACGCTCCATGTCGCCGATAAACGAGCGGGCGTAGGCCGAAAAGCTTTCCATGTAGCGCCTTTGGCCTTCGGCATAGATGGTATCGAAGGCCAGCGACGATTTGCCGCTGCCGCTGATACCGGTTACTACCACCAGCTTGTTGCGGGGGATAGTAACGTCAATATTTTTGAGATTATGTTCGCGGGCACCCAGGACTTCAATCTGTTCGTACCCCGTCAGGTCAATATCGGTAAGCCCGGATTGCCGGTCCACTGTTTTTTCTTCCGTCACGTTGGGATGAGCTTATGCTAAAGAACAACGTAAAACGGGCGGGGGTAGTTCTGTGTAGAGACGCAATCCTTTGTGTCTTATTGGCGTCAGCAATAGTCTGATGTACGTATATAACAGCCTCACTGAATACAGGTTTTCCATGACCGATTTCATGATCATGCGCCTGATAGGTGGATTCATCTTTAGGTCTTACACTATTGCTGACGCTAATGAGACGCGAAGGGTCGCGTCTCTACAATTCGTATGGACATTGCTTAGAATATCTCCCCATCGACCGATGCCGGACGCTGAACAAAATTTAAAAAATACGCGACGGTTTCTCCAACCATTGCAATTGAGGTTGATAGGGAAGTCGATACGGCTGGGATGACGAAAAACGGCTATATCTCGCGCAAACTCCTGGTTTTCAGCGTTTAGAAAATCGTACGGGTATAAACGGAGCCGCAAGCCGTGCCAATTGCTACTCAGGACCGTATTGAAGCCGTTCACTGGTAAACCATGTATTTAACATCGGTGCATACTTGGTTAAAAAAGGACTCAGCGTGCCCCAACCATGACCTTTCAAAATTTGTTTCTTTATCTACCAGTTCTAATCATAATCAATTAAAGGAAATGGCTGAATGAGGTAGAACTTTAAATGGACATAACACATCTTCACCGTAATATTAAATCCGAAAGCTTGTTGATTTCGGATTTAATACCTGTAACTGAACTATTTCAAGAAGTTCTTCAGGGCACTCCGTCGTAAAAATTTGATTTACTGTGTTTTACCTAAAATGTTCATTTGTCCAATAACGCTGAGTCCTTGTCTTAGCCTTGCGCAAGAGACCTGAAATCGTAACTTTGTTAGCTTGAGCTTACACGATATTTGTCCGGTTTACCCTTCGGCGGCATCGGGCATCTCCACATAAAACGCATCTCCGTTATCATGGTACAAACTGATGTGATCGAACCGATCTTACAGGAAGACAAAGGCCGATTCGTGCTGTTTCCTATCAAGCACTGGGACATTTGGGAGTTCTATAAAACCCACGAAGCGTCGTTCTGGACGGCCGAAGAAATTGACCTGGGCCAGGATATGAAAGACTGGAATAGCCTCAACGAGGGCGAACGCCATTTCATCTCGCACGTGCTGGCATTCTTTGCTGCTTCGGATGGAATCGTCAACGAAAACCTGGCTGTCAATTTTCTATCAGAAGTGCAGTATGCCGAAGCCAAATGCTTCTACGGCTTTCAGGTCATGATGGAGAATATCCATTCTGAAACCTATTCGCTGCTGATTGATACGTATATCAAGGACCCCAACGAAAAGGATCGGCTGCTAAACGCGATCGACACGATTCCCTGCGTACAGAAGAAAGCCGAATGGGCGCTTCGCTGGATCGACAACGGTACGTTTGCAGAACGGCTGATTGCCTTTGCCGTAGTAGAGGGTATTTTCTTCTCGGGTTCGTTCTGTTCCATTTACTGGCTTAAAAAACGAGGTATGATGCCGGGGCTGACCTTCTCGAATGAACTGATCTCGCGCGACGAGGGCTTGCACCGCGACTTTGCCTGTATGCTCTACACGGATCATATCGTCAATAAATTACCGGAAGAACAGCTTTACGATATTATCCGGAATGCGGTCGAAATCGAACAAGAGTTTGTCGCCGACGCCCTGCCCGTTTCGCTCATTGGCATGAACGCCGAGCTGATGAAGCAATACATCGCCTTCGTAGCGGATCACCTGCTGGTAACGCTCGGCTTACGGAAGTTGTACAACGTGGCGAATCCGTTCGATTTCATGGATATGATTTCGTTGCAGGGGAAAACCAATTTCTTCGAAAAACGCGTAGGTGAATACCAGCGGGGTGAAGTAATGGCGAAATTTCGGTCGGCTAAAGCGGCTTCGCAAAATCCGCAGGATGCCGATAGCCCGGCGCCCGCCCCGGTTGCCGAAGAAACCAAGAGCATTACGTTCGACGCTGATTTTTAAGGCTACCGACACTACGTTAAATAGAAAAGTCCCAGTATACACTGGGACTTTTCTATTTTTATGCACTTATTCTACTCCGATCATCCCCCATTGGCCTCTCTACATGAACCGCTTAGATGTCATTCAAGCTTTAATGAGTCAGAAAGGGTTGAGAAACTACCTTGAAATTGGTGTTGAGAACGGTCATATTTTTTTTCGGATCAAAAGCAGGTTTAAAGTTGCGGTCGATCCCAAGTTCATCTTCAATGCTGGACGACGGTTTGGCAAAACGGTTCTTAATCCATACAATTTCAATAATCAGTATTTCGAAAAGACCAGCGACGACTTCTTCGAGCAGGATGCCCAGCGTATTTTCGCGGATACGAAGCTGCACGTAGCGCTGGTCGACGGCATGCATGAATATCATTTTGCGCTCCGTGATGTCGAGAACACCCTCCAATACCTGACCGACAAAGGCGTCATTGTTATGCACGACTGTAATCCGCAGACAGCAGACGCTGCTGGCCACTTCGACGCCTGGACAACCGGCGAGTGGAATGGCGATGTCTGGCGAACTATTATTCACCTGCGCAGCCAGCGCCCTGACCTGAATGTGTTTGTGCTCGATTGCGACCAGGGCCTGGGAATCGTTACGAGAGCAAAGCCAGAATCGACGCTTTCCTTTACGCCGGCCCAAATTGAGGCTCTGACTTACGACGAACTGGTTCAGAACCGGCAACAGTGGCTCAACCTGAAACCAGCCGACTATTTTTACGATTATTTTGAGCTAAGCCGGTGAAGCTACTGCACGCCTGGACTAGTTAGCGAAAGTGGTGCAGATGTTTTGCGCCCCTGCATCTTAACCAGCCGGCTGTCAGACTTTATCGGCTATGGCATGCCAGGAATGAAGGGTCTGCCGGTAGCGTAGACTCTCGCGCATCGGACTCCCGCGGCCAATGAACCACGCTAATCGACCATAGATCGGATCGCGGTAAATTTTCCTGGCATTTTTTACGAAATAATAGATTCTGAACAGAGCCCGTGCTGGCCAGGAATGGTATTTACGAAAATAATGAAAGAGCGAAATATAGTATTCTTTTTCAATGTCGTAACTCCGGACCGTACTCTGTCCTGTAAAGTGAACATACTCGGCCTGCGGCACCAGATACGTGTTGAACCCGGCTATCGACAGTCGCTTGGCTAGATCTTCTTCCTCGACGTACAGAAAATGAGCTACGTCGAAGCCACTGATCTGGCCAAATGTCGTGGCCCGTACAAACAGCGTGCTTCCCATTACAAAGGGAACCCGCAACGGTTTTTTGTAGATCCGATCGACAGGTGGATACGTAGCCGGGCTGAATAGCCGGACAATACTGTGACCAAGTAGTTTAGTCCCCAGCGTGGGCAGATAGCCGAACGTAATCTGGTGGGAACCATCTTCTGCATACATCTGCGCTCCGCATAAACCCGCGTCCGGCGTAGCGTTCATAAACAGGGCCAGTTGGCTGCATACGTCGGTTCGCAGAACACAGTCGTTATTCAGGAAATAATAATAATCCGTAGAAGGGTCGGCAAACTGAACTCCCAGCATGTTTCCTCCCGAAAACCCCAGATTGATTCGGCTGCGGATAAGCCGGATATGGGGTTGGCAACTCATCGGTTTCAGGGCTTCGTAATCGGCAGGCGCGGAGTTATTATCGACGATAACAATTTCGTAGTCAACGCCTTTGGTCATCTCATCAATCGAATCGACGCAGTTTCGGGTAAACTGGTTTGAGTTATAGTTGATAAGAATGATAGAAACTTTACACGGCTTCATGGGCATCAGGAACCGGAAATTGTCGAAAAAAAACAAACGTATCTGTAACAGGGCTGAAAAGCCGTGCGAAAAATAACTATAAAAAGCACGGCTTTCCAACCCTGTTACTCATGGCCTAGTATGGCAAAAATAAGATCGGATTCGTAACCTTTACTTAGTGCATACCGTACCAGCTTTTGCTTGATTGCCAATGGGTTGTCGTCGTGCAGGCTCTGGCGTTTTTTTTCCAGTAAGGCCTTTAGCGTTTCCTGATAATCGTCGGGGGCAATTTCCTTCATCGCCTGATCGAGATTGTAGCCGGATATCCCCCGCTGTTGCAGATGCTGCCTGATTTTGCGCTTTCCCCAGCTTTTTACCCGAAACTTTCCGCCGGCAAAACTTTTGGCAAACCGCTCTTCGTTCAGATAGTTCTGCTGAATCAGCTCGGCAATGACTTCTTCCGCATCATCCCCCCAGACGCCCCATTCCTTCAGCTTGTCCCGAACCTCCTGCTGGGTTCGCTCCTGATACGCACAGAACATGGCGCCTTTCCGCACTGCTTCTTTTATCAAATCACTCATAGGTCGTGCAAAAATAGGATTGCCTAATCTATAACGTCGCTTTTTCAGAAAACCTCAGCCGATGCTGAACACCCGTTTTCGGAAAAGCCCTGTAATTTATAACGTCAGACAGGCCGTTTCCGTTGCTTTATTGCTTCCGGGGCTGATGCTGCATGAGTTCATTAATCAGGGTTTCTACCTCCGAAAATGGCCTGCTTTCTACCAGATACCCATGCCCCTTGCCTGAGGCATCCCAGCCGTTGGACCCATCCGGATTCATGGTCAGCCGACCGGATTTGACAGTATAGTACGGAGCATATCCGCGTACACCTACCAATACGGCGGTCTGGTCCCAGCTCATCCGGCCATTCTTATCTTCCTGGGCTTTGGGCAACGAAATGCGAAAAACATCCTTCACAGGACTATGCTGGATGCCAGCGTTCTGGATTAGCGGCAGCCCCGAATGAATTTTCTGGCCGATTTCGAAGCCGCTCATCAGGATAGGTGTCGGCCAGTCTGCGAACACGATCTGCGAAGAGAGGGTATCTCTGAACACGTTGTATTCGCGACCATTGGGGAATTTACCCGCCATACTCACCACTCTCCTGACTTTCTGGCTAACCAGGGCTTTACCGGACAGCTTCGAATACCGATCGGGTTTCGAATTCAGCAGATTAGCCAGGTTCGTCAGAAAACCAACCGTAATGATAGTCACGCTCTGATCGGGTTGTTTGGCCAGAATCTGGCGGTAAAGCGTCACGGCGTCAGGTACTTCCTCATTGGAACGGATTCGGTGTGGATAGCGGGCTACCAGTGTGTCGGACCAGTGCTGGGTGTCTTTATCCCCGACGGCTTTGCCTTTCGGAACTCCGATTGGTACATTTGGGCGGTTGAAATACGTGTTAAGAACGCTCAATACCTGCGTCACTTTGGGGTAATTGGTGCAGGCTATGGTGGCCAGAATCTGCGCCTGCCCTTCGTCGGCGAAAGCATGAAGCAGTGTGATAGCGCCTACATCATCGTAGTCTGGCCCCATATCCGTATCGAAAATGACAGCGACAGGCGTTTCTTTTCTTACCGATTGTCCATTGACCTGACCAGTCGTCAGGGTCAGCAACACACCAGCTAAAAGTAAGTAGGTTCGGAACATAGGAATAAACGAGCTTTAGGAAATAATACCACGCCAGCACGAATTACGATCTGTTTTTGCAGGAACCGAAAGGCGCACACAACTGCGTACCAACTTATAAGAATCTTACCGATGATTTTACTCAAAACGCTGGCTACTTCGCCCGATACACAACTTCGAAACCTTGGCTGGAACTGGATGCTAGGCCAGGATACCCTCCCCTATCTGACTAATGAGGTCGTCGTTATAAGCCCCGATCAAGCCGACGCTTACTACGAAGCCGCCAATGAATTATTCGAAATGTTTGTGGCGGCCGGCCAGCACGTCATCGATACGCATCGGTTTGCTGAACTGGGTATTCCGGAAAACCTGATCGAGTTGATCAAACTCTCGTGGGACGACGACCGGAATATTCACCTCTACGGACGCTTCGACCTGGCTGGGGGCGTTGGCGATCAGGATGCTATCAAACTGATCGAATTCAACGCCGACACGGCTACCTGCCTACCTGAAACCGCCGTGGTGCAGTACGCTCACCTCAGCGCCAATGGCCTCGATGAGAGCCATCAGTTCAATGCGCTGTTCGAAACCCTAACCGGACAGTTCGAGGAGCTTCTGGCGCTAAATCCGGACCTACAACCTACTCTGCTGCTGTCTGCCATGCGGAATTTTCCTGAAGACGACACCAATGTAACTTTGCTCGGTGAAGCCGCCCGGGAAGCGGGTTTCGAGATCGAATTCGATTTCGTAGACAATGTCGAGTTTTCGGCCGACGAGGGTATCTTCTGGCAGAATCCAAAGAATGGTCAGTTCGAAAAACTAGATTTCTGGTTCAAGCTGGTGCCCTGGGAGTCGATCGCTGAAGAAGAGCCGGAGTTGGTCGAAATCCTGACGAAAATTGTGCAAAAGCGGCTCGCTGTGGTGTTGAATCCAGCATACACTCTCCTTTTTCAGTCGAAATACATCCTCAAAATTTTGTGGGAGCTTTATCCGAACCATCCGCTATTGCTGGAAACCGATACCAACCCGTTGGTCGGTAAAACCTGCGTAGAGAAGGTGCTGTTTGGCCGGGAAGGTGCCAACACCCGCATTCTGAATGCCAATGGCAACGAACAACTGGCCGTCGACGGCGCCTATGGCGAGTATCCGAAAATTTATCAGGAGTATGTCGAGTTTCCCAAAGACTCGGCCGGACATCGGTACCAGGCTGGAGTTTTTTACGCGGGCGAAGCCTGCGGGCTCGGTTTTCGGCGCGGGGGGCAGATTCTGGATAATGGGGCGGGCTTTGTCGGGCACCTCATCGAATAAATTCAAATCATTGCAGTAGCTTTTCCGGTTTAGGTTTACGTGCGTTGGAGCGTCCGGCTTTTCCAACGTACATCCAGACTATATGCCTAACCTAAGCTTATACATTCAGGCTTTTGTCTACATCGCAGCGGGTTTGAATCATTTTCTCAACCCTAAAATGTACCTGGCTATCATGCCGCCCTACCTGCCCGCGCATCCGTTTCTGGTGAGTGTAAGCGGGGTGGCCGAAGTAGTGCTTGGCCTCGGTTTGCTGCTACCGGCAACCCGTTCGCTGTCGGCCTGGGGGCTTATTTTACTATTGGTTGCAGTATTCCCGGCGAACGTTTACATGGCTACGTCGAACCGGTTTCGGAAATTTCCGGCCTGGCTTCGCTGGGCCAGACTCCCCTTGCAGGGCGGGCTGATCTGGTGGGCTTACCAGTTCACCTGACCGACCAGGGGTAGAATGTTTCAGTACACATTTATCGGTTTCTGTTAAGAAACATCGTACTAGCTAGAACCGTTGGCGGTATCTTTTCGCATCAACATCAGCCCGTCGACAACAATGGCTCTGTTCAGTAGTGAGATCTGAATCGCTTTACTTCTTAATTTGTAGTCTTTTTTTGGCCGCTTCCGAACAGCGTGTGGCAACACCTCATTTAAATTGTGTACCGGCGCATAACAGAGGCATAGTGCTAAAGGCAGCGAAATTACTGCCAGCGAGAGTACTATTTTACCCACTATCTTAAAAATAATTTCATAAAATCCACTGGCTGCAAATACCTCCAAGATTCAATTAAATATCAGTATAATTCAATAAATATGCACTACATCGACTAGTAAGGTTGCCTAGCTACCATAAACGCTCGAAAAAAGTGAGAAATGGTCAAAAAATGAGGGTAGCGTATCCCGCCAGAATAACAAATCATTACTCCACTTTTCATTGTTACCAACCTTATATATATAATTCTGCTATCTATATCGTTTTAACGTATAGCCACAGACAGTAAGATTACTTAGCGGTTAAACATCCTCGTGAACAGGGGTTTATAGTAATCAATTTTGCCTATAAATCGTTTAAGTTATGGATGTTGATTGATAAAAGTTTATTAAAGTGACTTTCATTAACAATTATAGTCAAAGGAGGTGACATCTGTTTGAATTAAGACATCTATCTGAATTATTAATGAATGCAGTGATTATGGAAAAAGACGAGAAGATACGCCGGAACCGCGCCAAAACCACTCAGCGAATTGTCGAAGCGTTAGAAGATGTGATTGCAGAACGAGGTTTGGAAGGTGTCGGTGTCAATCGTGTGGCCGAAAAAGCCAATGTGAGCAAGGTGTTGATTTACCGGTATTTTGGTGGCATGGAAGGCCTGCTGGAATATTACGTAAAAATGGGAAAGCTTTTTCCAGTTTTCACCCCCACCCTGCTGGATCAGATCCGCCCGCTACACGAATCCGATGTAGCTCGTATCTGGTACCGTCAGGTTATTCAAACCTATCGGTATTTCCGTACTTTTAAAACCGCCCGTGAGATATTAAAAGCCAGTGTCATTGAAAATGATTCTATCGCTGAAACAACCGCCAAAGCGCAGGATGAAGAAATGACCCGGCTTGTCAGTCAGTTGTCGTTCGTCAAAGGTGCCGACACGCAGGCTATCTCGGCTGTCGTACTTGGTGCAATGACTTACCTGACTATTATGGCTCAGAACGACCGCACCATGATCAGTATCGATCTGCGGAGCGAAGAAGGCTGGGAACGCATCGAAAATGCCGTCAAAACAATTTACATTGCCCTCAATAAAATGGCCGTTGGCTCTAAAGATGTTCAACTGGAACTTCAATCGACTCACCTACCAGCAGCACAATGGTAACAAGCAATGAACCACTCAGGCTAAACGACGCTGCATTAGCGCATCGCTGGCCCGAGTGGTTTCTTTTTTACCGTACCTGAAAGGTTTTCAACTGGGGGCCAACTCCTTTAATCGTCAGGGATTTCCATTTTCTAGGTAGCTTCGTTTTAAGCTGAACAATGCCGTTGTCGGTAACTTCCAGACCGCCAAATCCGTTGATCACCGCCTGCAGCATCCCACCAGCGCCCGTCGCAAAATAGGGGTTTGTTCCACCTGCTGTTTCAGCCAGCACCCCAAACGGTGGCACTTCATTTGGCTTATAACTCTTCACAAACCAGTCGTAGGCTTTGTCGGGCTCGCCAAGCCGCGCCCGAAGTGTCGCCAGCACCGACCATCCCATAGCGGGGCCTTCCGGTGAGTACCGAGGCTCGTAGTATGCCAGATCTTTTTTAGCAGCGCTCTCGTCAGCCACGATATGCAGCGGATAGGCTAGCAGATTCACATCGGCCTGTTTTATTAGTACTCCATCGTATGTCCGGTTTTCTTTGGTGACGCCGTCCGGAAATTTAAGGATGGGAATGTTGTCGGCAACAAGCTTCCAGTCGGGATTTGCCGTTAGGCCCAGTTCCTGGGCTGCCTGAACGGCATACAGCAACGACGTTTTTGCCATACCGTTCGTAAACGCATTGTCGTCGATGTTTTCCTGCCATTCGTTAGCCCCGATTACGTTGTTGATGTGGTATTTGCCCGGCCCTTCCCGCTCGACCCGGCTGGCCCAGAAATCGGCAACCTCTTTCAGCATTGGATACCCGCGCGTGCGCAACCACTCCTTGTCTTCCGTTACCTGGTAGTATTTCCAGAATGACCAGCCCACGCAGCCCGTGATGTGGTGCTGAAACGGTCCGGTCAGCGCCCAGACGGGGGTTGCCTCCTGCCCATCGGCATCCGACTCCCACGGAAACATAACCCCCTTGTAGCCATGACTGAACGCATTTTGACGGGCCATCTGCATCCGTTCAAACCGGTATTCCAGCATCGACTTCGCAATGTCGGGCCTGAGTGTCAACAGGGGCGGATACATCCATAATTCAGTATCCCAGAAAACGTGTCCATTATAGCCAAGTCCCGATAGTCCCATTGGCGACAGGCTGTAGCCCGATCCTTCCCGTACGAACGAGTATAAATGATAGAGCGCTGACCGAACTGCCCGCTGGGCATCAGCATCACCTTCGATGATAATATCGCTCTGCCAGAGCTTGGCCCATTCGGCCCTGTGGCGTGTGAGCAGCCGCTCCGTACGTTCCAGGGCAGCAAAAATAGTTAGGCGTTCGGCCTCGTTGTGCGGATCGGCCGTGTGGGCAGTCGAAGACACGGACCCGACCACACTGAAGCGGTAGGTTTCGCCCGCTTTAAGCCGCTTCTTAAACTTGGCAAGGTGCATGTTGTAATCCCAGTCTTCGTGGATGACGTCGGGCTCCTGACCGTGCGGTTCTTCAAAGATAAAGCTGTTCGAAGCGGCCACCGTATGCCGCCCCGTCGGACTTTTGGCAACGGATGTCAGCAGGCGAATCGTTACGTGTGAACGGTCGATCTCGGAGTAAAAATTCTTGACCTCTTTCAGGTTTTCAGGAGTTTCGATAACGCTCATCGGGATTATTTCGCACGCTGTTCTGGCCGTGATTTCGACCATCGTGAGCTGCGAAAACGGCAAGTGCCGCAACGCCATCATCGTTTGCCGGACGCTTACTTTGTCTTTGTAATCGAACGTTGTTGTCAAGGCTGCTTTTTGCATATCGAGCGTCTGGCGATAATTCGCGATGTCTTTAGGGCCCACTCGCTGCCCATCGACATCCAGGTTCATATTGGCAAAATTGAACACCTTGAGGATGTTCGAGACACGACCCCGCCCGTAGGTATCGAAAGCACCGTTCAGCACCACGTCTTTTACTTTCATTGGTTCGGGCGAAGACACAAGGCCAATCATTCCATTGCCGACGGTAATGCCGTAGTAAGCAGCGGGGTTGATATTTTGCCCGACCAGTTGCCAGGCTTCATTGTCTGGTGAAGTTTGGGCCAGCGCCAACGGCGGCCAGGCCATCAGCCAGATCGTAAACAATAGATTCCTTTTATTCATAGGTAGATCAATGTGAAATAAAGACTGAAAATAATACCAAATTATTCGTAAACGAATCTTCGGTCGGTTACCACGCTCCACGAGCCCGGGGTTTAGCCTGAAGGTTACCATTATGCTGTTTTCAGGAGTTTTTCTAAAAAAGTGAAGATAAGTTGTAACAAATCAAGGCTGGCCGTTTCCAATGACCAGAAACCCCGCTATGGCGCCAGGGCGGTTGTTCGATGTTGTACCGACAAATTCTTTACTTACCATGAAAACGACTTCATTTTTTATACTCCTGTTTGCTGTCGCTCGCTTTGCTTTTGCGCAGCCTACTTCCTTTAGTGTAAGCGTTACCGGAAAAGGGCAGCCGATTATTTTAATTCCGGGTTATTCGTGCAGTGGCGATGTCTGGACAGAAACGGTGGCTCATCTAAAAGATCGGTACGAATGTCATGTACTAACGCTGCCTGGCTTTGCGGGCATACCTGCTATTAAAAACCCAGTATTACAGACAGTTCGCGACGAAATTATTGGGTATATAAAGTCCCGGCATCTGCAACGACCAATTCTGATGGGGCATAGTCTCGGGGCTTTTATGAGTCTATGGATCAGCAGCAAAGAACCGGCTCTGGTTAGTAAGCTCATCTGCGTGGATGGGGTTCCGTTTATTTCGGCGATGACCAATCCAGCCATCAGCGCCGATTCTCTACGCAAACTGCCTATGTTCAATCCGGAAGCCGTCGCGCAGAATTTCGTAAACCTGCCCAGCGACTCGTACGAAAGCACCATGGCCCGGTCGATGCTCATGCAGGTAAATGATTCGACACGTGCCCGGCAGATTGCCCATTGGTCGGCACTCAGCGACCGCCGGACGCTCGGGTACACCCTGGTTGAAATGAGCACAACCGATCTTCGGAAGGACATTGCGGCTATCCAGGTGCCAACGCTCGTGCTGGGAAGCCTGTATTTTAATGATGAAGCCAAAACCCGGCAGATTTTAAACGAGCAGTACAACGAGCTGAAACCAAAGACGATACGGGTGGCTCATACCAAACACTTTATCATGTACGACGACCCACGGTGGTTTTATCAGCAGGTCGACCAGTTTCTTCAGGCTGCTAATTGATTCTTTATGACGCCCAGCCTGGATTTCGATTCGCTGTACCAGCAGTATTACCCAAAAGTACTGAAGCTCTGTCTGGGCTATACGGGCGACTACGCACAGGCACAGGACTTAGCCCAGGAAACGTTTGTGCGGGTCTGGCAAAATCTAGCCGCGTTCAAAGGCGAGTCGCTGGTCAGTACGTGGCTTTATCGGATTGCGGTCAATACATGCCTGAATCATTTACGGACAGTCCAGAACCGTCCAACCGATTTACTCCAGCCGCAGCACAGCGAACAAATCGCGGAAGAAACGGGTGAATTGGAGCAGCAGATAAGCCTGTTATACATCTGCATCCGTAAACTCGCCGAAACCGACCGACTAATCATTACCCTGGTACTCGAAGACACACCCTATGCCGAAATCGCGCAGATTATCGGCATTTCAGAAGGAACCCTGCGGGTTAAAATTCACCGGATCAAACATCAGCTGACCAATATATATCATCGATATGGACAATTTTGAGCAACTGAAACATGTCTGGCAACAACAGTCCGTTTTGAAGCCTGCTCCAGACCTGGCAGAATTAAGAAAAACGGCTGCTGCCAACCGGCGTAAACTGGAGCGCCCTCAGCTTTTGTCAGCCATAGCGCTGTTGGTAACATCAATAGTTGTGCTATGGATTGGCTTCTTCAGCGGAATTACCTTCCGGTCTACCCTGACATATGTGGCGGTGATATTGATCGCACTGATCCCGGCGCTTCAGGCCCTTATCAACTTTAACCTCTACCAGCGTCTGCGTCGGATCGACGTAACTGCCCCCATTACACAGCACCTGGAGCAGTGGGAACAATACTACGCGCTTCGCAAGTACCTGATTCGGGTTAACATCCCCCTGTATTACGTGCTCCTGAACGGTGCCTTTGGTCTGTATTTTATTGAAATTCTGGGGTATTTCAGCCTAACGGGTCGCATCGTCTCGCTAAGTATTTACCTGGCCTGGATGCTGTTTGCCTATTTTGTGCTGGGAAAGCGGACCGTTCGGAAAGAAACAAACCGGCTGGAGACATTGATCGACAGCCTGCGGGTCATACAGCAGCAGTTGACCGACGAACCTTAACGGCCATGCCGGTGCGGTCGTGGCCGGCCAATGCGCACCGGCCGTGACCGCCCACGGGTGACCCCGCCTAACAAGCCCCCTGAATCGGTTCGTAAAAGTCCGAAACGCAGGTAGATTCCATAAAACGTTTTGGAGCTGTCCGTCGATTCGCTGCTGAAATCATAGTAGCCCGTTGTCAGGCCAATACCAACGCGAGGGGCAATCTGCGCCATGATACTATACGTCAGTTCGAGCATCAGACTGCCTTGTTTATCGAAAACGCGCCCGGCACCGATGGTCATTTCGTTTGCGAAAATGCCATAATTAGCGACGTCCATAGTAACGCGTCCTTCCAGAAACAGTGAAGTATCAGGTCGTAGCGAATTCCGGCCAAAGGCGACACCCAGGTCAATCACGTTGAACGACTTACCTATTTCGATACTCTGTGAAATTCGGTCTTTGGGCGCTCCGGCACCTGTATAAATAGAAAACGGCATGGTCCGGACGTAGATAGGAGCCGCCTTGAAATTAAAGATAGATCGGGTTGAATCTTCCGACGACCGGCTGATCGAATGGTACGTTGGCTGGCTTTTGCGGGCCGTATCAGCATTGGTCGATTGAGCGAATAAAGTCTTACAGAGCGTGAGCGAGATAAGCAATAAGACAGGTATACTTTTCATCAGCGGGAACAGGAGTTAAAGTTGTATGTATTGGCTGCCATTTACTCAAAAAAAATCCCCACTTTTTCGAAAGCAGGGACCTTTAATAACTTTTTAATCAATCTTTAGCGGCTGGCTACGGTGGTTTTGCGCGCGTGAATTTTCTCAATGACCCATTTGCCGACCTGCTCGCCTTCGGTCTGCCCGTTTACCAAGGCCGAGCGGTAGTGAATACCACCATACATCCGGCTGATCGATGCTTCGTCAGCCGCCTGGCGGAAGGAAGTAAACGATCGGACGCCGTGACCATATTTAAACTCCGTCGAGTCGGTAAAGGCGATGTTATTCCCCATGAGCTCAGTCAATACGGTGGCAGCTGCCGTCGAAATAACGCTATGCCCGCTTGGATACTCGGGGAAGGGGGGCGTCTGTAAAAATGGCGTCCATTTCGGATCGATGTATTTATTGATGACCGTTTCGGGCCGGATCGTTTTAGTGCGGTACTTCTCATCCCAGCACGAAATAAACCCGTCGCTCAGGGCAAACGACGTGAGCGCGTAAGCCTCGACCGTCCGCATCATATTCAGCTTTTGTTTCCGGGCTACCGTTTGCGCAATGCCCAGCCAGTGACCCCCAGGCGTCATTTTTTTACTGGCAAACATGACGTGGCCGGCCACATTCATAACAAATGCGTTATCGTCCCAGAAGTAAGCGATATCCTGTTGTTGTTTGCTGAGGTTTTTACCCGCCTGATAAACTTCATCGAGTTCTTTTTCGTACGGACTACCTTTGGCAAGGCTGTACTTGAACGGCCTGGGCGGCATAAACTGGTTACAGGTATCCATCGCCCAGCAGCGAAGTTTGTTCCACTGCGGCTCCGCTGCGTCCATGTAGGCCGGGGGCGTGGGCACCCAGGTTCCCTCTTCGTTGGTTACGGTGTGCTTGAAGCCGCGCGTTTGCTTGTAATTATCCTTGGCCGCATAATCCAGGATGTGCTTGGCAATTGCTTCGCCGTAGGCCATCGACCGATCGTAAACCTCATCGGGAACGCCATCTTTTTTATACTGCTCGTAGAACGGCTTTTCAAAAGTGTCGTAGAAATCGACCGAAAACGTTAGCGCCCGCGCCACGGTCATAAACGCGTGGGTGCTGGCCAGCGGAAAACAGTATTCTTTTCCAGGCTCAGGCTTAGGGCTAGCCTGAAACCGTTTTAGTTTGCCGCCTAACGATTCATACTGCGCATCGAACGGGACCAGCGCTTCATAGCCGGCCAGGTTGGCATACGAATAAATACGACTGGCTACAGGCGGGGAGAAAATGTCGTGAATAATTACCTCCGTCAGTTTATTCAGCGCCGAGTTATAGTACTCGACATTAGCGGCTTTAGCATTATACTCGGCGGGTGAAGCAGGCTTCTGGCAACCGGCCACTACGACCAGAACCAGCGCCAGCCAACAGCCAAAGCGAAGCAAAGATTTCATACAGTTACGAACAAGTTATACGGTGTCAAATCATACATGGGTGATCCACCACTTACAAAATTAACGGAAAATATGGGACGAAAGGCAGTGCTGATGATGCCTTATTTTGGGAACAGCGGTTTAAACGATTGTAAGCCAGTGCCGTTTCGGGCAACTACGACCAATGGTCCGCTCATTGTCTGAACCAACCGAATATCACGGACTTCTCCTGCCAGTAGAAACCCGGTGTCAATGGGTGACAATGCCGTAAAGCGGCCTTCTCCCTCATTGCGCAATACTAATCCGCAACTGGCGTCGTAGCGACCCTGGTAAGTACTGACTCCGTAGAAATTACCCCCGCCTAACACATCCAGATCCCCATCCTGATCAAAGTCGATGGCCAGCAGGGCAAACAATTTCGACACTTGAGCCAGCGTCGGCAGCGCGTGCACCCGAAACTTGCCCCCCTGATTCTCAAGATACACCGAGGCAAACTGGTTTACGATGTGTTCTTCGGCATCTTTCAGCTCATCGTCGTTCACTACCTCATTCAGTGGTTTCCCGGCAAACAATTCGTAATTGGTGAATCGCTTGTTGATAATACCCGGCATTTGCTTACCCAACTCATCTTTAGTGGCCAGCGGATACCAGTTATTGCCTCGATTGTAGGCGATTATCTGTTCGGTTGTCTGATTCTTGTCTATATCTTTCACCCACATGCGCAGTTGTGAATCGGGGGCTTTGCGCAACTTGGTATTGGTTCCCAGATTACCGGCTACCAGGTCGATATCGCCGTCGTGATCAAAGTCGGCCGCAAGAACACGCTGAAAAAAACCACTCAACGGAGCCCCGTCGGTAGTGATTGGCTGTACTTCATCGAATCGGCCCTGGTTGTTCGCAAAAACGCGGATCGGCATCCACTCCCCGCACAGGATCAGATCGGCGTCTTTATCGCCATCGTAGTCTGCCCAGACTGCGTCTGTAATCATACCGGCTTTGCGCAGGCCATCGGAACGTTTTTCGGTCTGATCCGAAAAATGACCCTTTCCGTCGTTGATCAGTAAGTAGGAGTTGGGTGATTTGCCATACTCGAACCCAACGACGCGCCCCCCCACAAATAAGTCAAGGTCGCCATCGCGGTCAATGTCATAGGGGCGAACGCAGCTTTTATTGTCATACATGGGCGGCAGAGCACCGACCGAACGACTGAAATTTCCTTTACCGTCGTTCAGGTAAAGACGATCGAACTGCTCCGGCATTTTATGATGAAACTCATTGCCCCCCGATACGACGTACAGGTCCAGGTCTTTGTCTCCATCGGCATCAAAAAAAGCAGCATCCACGTCCTCGTAGGTCGAATCAGCTATAAAAGCGGGCTGCAGTCCGTTCCGGAAAGTACCGTTCCGTTGCTGAACCAGCAAGCTACCCGGCTGCCATTTGGCTCCTCCAGCGTAAATATCCTCCAGGCCATCGCCATTGACGTCGCCAACGGCCAGATGCGGTCCTTCCGTCGAAACTTTAAATGGCATCAGTGATTCGCGGACGAAATCGAAGTAAGTCGTATTCTCCCGATGCTGATACGGAATCGAGTCACGTCGGGTCACGTCGGCGAAGAGCGGCTGCTCAGCCGGGGAGGTGTACCGAAAATTGGTGGCATCCAGCTTGGCGTCTACTTGCCGAAGCGTGAGGGTCTGATTCGTTTTTATACCTCGGCGAATTTCCATGCGCAAATCCGGCCAGATGACAATCAGGGAGTCGATGTGAGTATGATTTCCCAGGCCAAATACCAACTCCGGTGCACTGGCCGACTCAAAGCCGCGCGTCGGCATTAGCTGCTGCAGTTGCAGCGAATCGCCCGCCGTCGACAATGAACCGGCATATTTCAAGATCACTTTAGCGCCCACTCCGAATGTATTGGCGCTATTGCCTTTGAGTTTAATAGTCAGGTGCTGCCGCTTCGGAAACAGCGTGTTGGCGTCGTTACGGTAAATTCCGGCCGGCTCGTCGATGTTGTTGGTGATCAGGTCGAGGTCGCCGTCGTTATCCAGATCCGCGTAGGCCGCTCCGCACGAAAGGGATGGTGTGGCAAAACCCCAGGTTTCTGATTTATCGTCGAACTGCAGGCTGGCCGTTCCCCGGTACAAATAATTATGTACCTTGCCTTCGGGCATCAGCTGGATTGCTTTTTCGTCCAGCGCCGACGAAGATCCCAATTCATTCTGCGTCGAAGCATCGGAGATATACCTGACGTAATCCAGATTGTTGGGCCGGCGAGCGATTCCGTTGGCAACAAACAGGTCTTTGATCCCATCATTGTCGTAATCGGCCAGCAGAGGAGACCAGCTCCAGTCCGTTGCGGCCACACCCGCCAGTATACCGACATCGATAAACTTACGACCCGCCAGGCTGATTTGCAGGCAATTACGGCTATATTGATCCATATAGCCGTATGAAAGTTTATAGCGATAGATGTCCAGCGGGTCTTCGCCCTGCGACGATTTTTCTACGGTTTCGTCGGCCGGATACATGTCGAGTGTCATCACGTCGGGATAGCCATCATTGTTGACGTCGGCGATATCGTTTCCCATCGAGAAACGACTGGTATGCGCAAACGCCTGCCGGATGTTTTCCGTAAAACCACCTTTGTGATTGTTTACGTAGTAATAATCGTCTTCGTGAAAATCATTGGAAACGTACAGATCTTCCCAACCATCGTTGTTCAGATCGGCGACGGCCACACCTAAGCCGTAGCCCATGGCTGCGCCGAAAATACCGGCCTGCTCACTCACATCAACGAAGTGGAATGACTTACCTGCTGCGCCCTGTTCGATGCTCATATTCCGGTACAGATAATCACCCGATTCCCGATTGCGGGTGTTACGGGCCGAAACGTGATCGAAGCTTCGGGAGGTATGGACGGCGTGGTTGAGTAGAAAGCAGTCTAGATCGCCATCGTGGTCATAATCGAAAAACGCAGCCTGGGTCGAGAAACCCGCGAAATTCAGACCATATTCGGCCGATCGCTCGGTAAAGGTGGGGGTACCGTCCGGCCCCGGCCCGTTGTTTATATACAGTTCGTTGGTGCCCTGTAAGCCTCTGAATCGGCTTACGGCACAGACGTAAATATCGAGCCAGCCATCGGCATTGATATCGGCCAGGGTGACCCCGGTTTGCCAGCCAGCCTTGCCAGTTACGCCCGCTTTAGCCGTTACGTCGGTAAACGCGAGTTTTCCTTTATTCAGGTATAATTGGTTAGCGCCCTGATTGGAAACAAAATACAGATCCGTCAGGCCGTCGTTGTTCAGATCGCCAGCGGCTACGCCACCGCCGTTGTAGAAGTACAGATAATCCAGAATCGACAGACTGTCTGTATTTTGTAATCGATTCACAAACGTTACCCCGGTCTGCGTCGAATCCAGCCGTTGAAACAGCGGTTTTTCCAGAGCGTTCGGATTAGAGGTGCAAGCCACTACCAAAGCTGCCCATCCGAAAAAAAGCAGGCAGAATCGTATCATGGTTTACCGACTTTCGAAACCGCAAAAATTTGGGCGCGGTCGTTGTTCTTAGCCAGCACGATCAATTCTTTGCCGTTTGTACTCCGTATAGGTAGCATCTGGCGAACCTGCCCCCGCACGAAGAAGCCGGTCCGTTCGGGTTTTGTCCCCGTAAATCGCAGGTTACCATCACCGAGCAACAGTAGCCCGTAGTTGGCATCGTAACGACCCACTTCCGTCAGTACGTCGAAGAAGTTACCGGTCAGGAGGATATCCATTTTTCCATCGCCGTTGTAATCGCCCGTCAGAATGGCATGAATAGGCGATGTTTGAGCCTGAAGCGGTAAGGCCCTAATGGTAAAATTGCCTTTGCCGTCGTTGATAGCGATCGATGTTTCGGCCGTCTGTACGGTCTTTACGGTCATACCTTCGCGCTGCTCGGCCGAGAAAATGTCTTCCAGACCGGCTTTCGCGTAATCGACATGCTTGATGTATTTCGTTTTGATGGATGGAATGCGTTTCTGCAAATCCGGCTTTTGCACCATGACACACTCCCGGGGCTGGCCGTCTGCGCCCGGGCGGTAACACGTGATGATCTGCTCGTATGAGCCGTTACGATCGAAATCATTGCCGTACAGATGAGCTGGCCCACCGATCGAAGCGACCATACGACTGTTCAGGCCCAGGTTGCCAAGCACAAAATCCAGATCTCCATCGTTATCCAGATCCGCAGCATGTACGGTATTCCACCAGCCACCGGTTTGTTTGAGGGATTCATTGTCCATCCGTTCGAATCCTTTTCCCCGTTTGTTCCGAAGTATGGTTATGGGCATCCAGTCGCCCACAAGGACCAGATCCGGATAATGATCGTTATCGACGTCGGCCCAGACGGCATCTTTCACCATGCCGATTTCTTTTGAAAACGGCATCAGGTCCTTTGTGGCTTTGCGGAAATTACCCTTCCCATCGTTGACCAGGAGTAACTGATCGGGATTTTGTCCGTACTGACCCGGCACCATACGCCCGCCCACAAACAAATCCAGATCGCCATCGCGGTCGAAATCCGCGGCCCTGACGCAGGAGTTGCTCTCCAGGGTTCGGGGGAGGGTTTTATCCCAGGTAAAATTTCCTTTTCCGTCGTTGCGGTAGAACCGGTCGGCCAGATACGACGGATCATCGAATTCATTGCTTCCGGTAGCTACGTACAGGTCCAGATCCTTATCCCCATCGGCATCAAAAAAGGTAGCCGCTACATCTTCCGTATAAATGGCGTCGACCAGAAACGGTTGCTTATTCAGTGTAAACGTACCGCCCGATTGCTGGATATAGAGTGATCGGGGCATGTTGACCGCTCCACCCAGAAAGACATCCTCTAACCCATCGCCGTTGACATCACCGACGGCCAATGCGGGACCCTCGCGGGATAGCATTTCTTTGAGCAGCCCATCCCGGTTGTAATCGACAAAGTCATTCTCCCGATGAACGTAATCCAGCCTGGCCGTTGCCGTAACGTCGGTAAATAAGCGTGCACCGGCGGTAGCTTTTGGCTGGAACGTTGCCGTTTGATTCGCGTTCTTATAGGCTACCGGAAGTGTGGTATTGATTTTTGGTCGACGAATTACCTGCATCCTGTCGTCTGGCCAGATCACCCTGATCGAATCGACCGGAGGCTTTTTCCCCGCGCTATCGGCACCCAGGCCAAAAACCAGGGTCAGATCTACAGACGACTGAAAACCACGGTTAGGCATCTGTTGTAGGTATTGCGTTTCTTTCCCCTGATGCACGTAGACTTTCGCGCCAATCGCATTGGGGTTGTGCGCATACCCCTGAAGCTGTACCCGCAGGAAGTTTTTCTTATCTTTCTCGACCGACAAATTTTTGAAAATAGAAACTGGGGAATTGTTGTTGTTGACAACCAGGTCCAGATCCCCATCATTATCGAGATCGCCGTACGCAGAGCCGTTTGAGTAACTGGGTTCTCCAAGCCCCCACTCGACCGCTTTGTTTTCGTATTGCATGCCGTTGCTTACGTTCCGAAACGCATAGTTTGGCAGCGGACTGGTGCCCATCTTGTTTACGTATTCTTTGTAATCGAACTTCTTGGTGCCCTCGATCATGGACTGTAAATCCGGATTGTCGGCCAGAAAAGCGACATAATCCTGATCGGTTAGGTCTTTCAGAATTCCATTGGCCACGAATATGTCTTTCCTGCCGTCCATATCCATGTCGAACATCAGGGCGCCCCAGCTCCAGTCGGTAGCGCTGGTACCGGCCATCCGCCCGATTTCCGAAAATGTACCGTTCCCGTTGTTCAGATGAAGCATATTCCGGGAGTCTTGGTGATGAAAATCGCGCGACTCCTTAAGCTGACCCAGCTCGTAGCTTTCAAAGGAAGTCGTGGTTTTTAGTCGATAGTCATCATCCGGCAACATATCGGTCACGAAAATATCCAGATTGCCATCGTTGTTGACATCGGCGATATCGGCACCCATAGACGCCAGGCTGATGTGTCCCATCTGATTTTCAATATCTTCCTTAAACGTGCCATTCTTCTGATTGATGTACAGGTAGTCGCGCTCGTAGAAGTCATTTGAAACGTAAATATCGAGCCAGTTGTCGTTGTTGACATCGCCGATGGTAATGCCCAGGCCAAAGCCGATCAGGCTGCCATAAATGCCGGCTTCGGCGCTTACATCCGTAAATTTCTTTCCGGGACCTTCATTCCGGAACAACTTGTCGCCACCCAGTTTGTCGCGCGTCTGACGGACGTTGGCGTAAGCCAGACGATCCATCGGCGTAAAACTGTTGTTGAGCAGATACATATCCAGGTCGCCATCGCGGTCGAAATCAAAAAAGGCTGCATGAGTCGAGAAGCCGCCGTCGTCTAGCCCATACGCTTTTGCCTGATCGATAAACACGGGTACGGGTGACGCGCCCGCCCGCTTTTTTAGGCCCTGATTGATATAAAGCTGGTTTCCCCGCGCATCGCGGCTACCGGAGTTACAGACGTAAATGTCCAGCAAACCATCTCCATTGACGTCAGCCATCGTTACACCCGTCGACCAGAATTTTTTCCCGACAATCCCCGTCGGCTGGCTTACATCTTCAAACTTCATTCCCCCCTTGTTCAGGTACAGTTTATTCGCTTCGAAGTTAGATGTCAGAAACAGGTCGGGCAGGCCGTCGTTATTCACGTCGCCAATTGCGACGCCACCACCGTTGTAAAAATTACGGTAGTTGAAAATATTGAAATCCTTTCGATCCAGACTTCGGTTTACAAAATCGACTCCTGTTTCAGACGCCGATAGATTCGCAAATAATGTTTCTTTATTGCCGCGGTCACTCCCACACGACCACAGGCCCCACAGGCTAAGGACCAGCAGGCTCAGTTTACTATTCATTCTATATGTCTTATTTATCAAGCTATATGTTGTGGCCTTATCGCGGCTGACCAAGTTTCTCAAGCTGTTGCTTCTTTCCTGTACGGGGCTTAAACGTAAGTACGTTTTGGCCGTTGATACCAACCACAACGTACTTATTCACTTTTTTCACGTCCCGAACATCGCCCTGTACGTATAAACCCGTTTTGGCCGACGACATTTCACTGAATTGCCAATTTCTCTGATTGCTTAACAAAACGCCATGGTTGGCATCCACTTTGCCAATGCGGAGCCGCATCCGGGAATTATTTCCCATCAACAGCAGATCCGTTGTTCCATTATGATCGAAATCATCCGCCAGAATACCAAAGACGGGGGCATATTGAGCAGCCAGCGGCAACGCATGCGGCACTAAAACCCCATTCCTGTTTTCCAGCACCAGGGTTCGTAACTCATTGATTCGTTTGGTTTTCGCCTGGCGCAGTTGCTGCTCATCGAAACAGTTTTCAATACGCGCATCAGCATAGGCTTTATAAGTAGTGAATCGTTTGCGCAGAGAGGGGAGCTGCTCGCAAATCTCATCGCGCGAATAGGCCGGATATACCTTGCCCTGAATGCTATAACTCATAAAAAAATCGAGCGTTCCATTCTGATCGAAATCGTCATACGTCAGGGTAGCGGGCAGTTGCTCGCTGGCTCTGATTGGCGTATTCAGCCCCAGGTTCCCTACGATCAAGTCGTCGTCGCCATCGCCGTCCAGATCCGCTTTTTCGATACGATTCCACCAGCCAGCCAGGTTTTCATATGCTTCAAGGTGGTTAACGGACAGATTTCCTCGCTGATTCAGCAATACCGTAACCGGCATCCACTCACCAACAATCACGACATCTGGCCAGCCGTCTTTGTCAATATCCGAGACGGTAGCGTCCGACACAATTCCTAAATTACCCAGCGACCGTTTCGTGAATGTGGCCTTACCGTCGTTGATAAGCACGAAGCTTTCGTCTGACGCCGGAAACCGTAATGTTCGGATGCCCCCCCCAATAAAAAGGTCCATATCCCCATCCCGATCAATATCGATTGGTTTGACGCAGCTCCCATTTTCCGTTTCCTTGGGTAAGGGACTCGCTGTCAAAACGCCGTTTTTGTTCACCCAAAGTTGATCCTGACGCATTTCCGCCTGCCGGACGTTATAGCCTCCGTTGACCACGTACAAGTCGGGGCGCTTATCCCCGTTGAAATCCGCCAGCGTAGCATCCATATTCGTTCGCCCTTGTAGATCAGGGAGCAGTTGGGCCGAGAAAGAACTATCAGCATTTTGCCAGAATAGCCGACCCGGCTGCAGCGCGTTCCCCCCGATAAACAGGTCTGACAGATTATCGCCATTTACGTCTCCAACGGCCATACGCGGCCCCGTAGCGGAGTACTGCATCGGCAGCAAAATCTGCCCATCGAAATTATTGGTCGAATCTACCCGGTGACGAAAATCAAGCACATGGGCTTCGCTGGAGAATAGGGGGTCTGCGGCTTCGGATTTTGGCTCTATACTGGTTCGGGCCTGATTATAGTCCAGCGAAAGGCGCTGATTTAATTGAACGTTATTCAACTGCTGCGTCTTTCCGTCTGGCCAGCGTACGCGGACACGAGCGGATTTGGCACCGGTACTGACGCCAAATAACAGCTCACCGTGACTGCACGATTCGAAACCCCGCGTCGGAAAATACTCCTGTACCTGCTTTAGACTGTCTACTTCTACGGTCACTTTTGCACCTATTCCAAATGGATTAGCCGCAGAGCCTTTTAACCGAACGGTGATATACTTGGCGGAAGCCGTTTCGCGGATGGTATTTCGGTAAAGGCGGGCCGGCTCATTCAGATTGTTGGTGATGATGTCTAAGTCACCGTCGTTGTCCAGATCGGCATACGCACAGCCGTTCGAGATAGCGGGTTCGTCGAAGCCCCAGGCAGTTTGTTCGTTGGTAAAGGTTAGGTCGTGGTTGTTGCGAAAAATATAGTTTCTGGTCGGCGTAGAAGGCATCTGCCGAATCTGGTCGAGTACGGGCTGACCGGTAGCATTGTCTGAGAACTTGATAAAGTCGGCATCCGTAAAATCGCGCACGATCCCGTTACTCACGAAAATATCTTTGTAGCCATCCAGGTCGAAATCGGCCAGCAGTACGCCCCAACTCCAGTCGGTTCCCGACACTCCTGCCAGTTGGCTAATTTCGGTAAACTGCCCGTTCGGTTGCTGGATCTGCAGCATGTTTCGCATATTCTGATGCCAAAAGCCATTCTTCAACTGAGCCTGATAAACGTTCCAGTTGTCGGGCCAGGGCAATAATTTCTGACGGGCATTGCTTTCCGGCAGCATGTCGAGGGTCATCAGATCGGGGCGGGTATCATTGTTCAGATCCGCCACATCGGCACCCATTGCCGAGTACGACGTATGCTCTACCCGACTCCGCAGCTCATCGCGAAATGTACCGTCTCGCTGGTTGATGTAGCAGTAATCATCTTCAACGAAATCGTTCGTTACATACACGTCCGGGTAGCCGTCATCGTTCAGATCCGATACTGAAACGCCTAAGCCAAAGCCCAGGGGATTACTTTTGATACCGGCCTGTTCCGAGACATCGACAAATCGTTTATCCGGCCCCTGGTTCCGAAACAGTTTGTCGCCGGCGTTGTAGTCTCGTTCGGTGCGCATCACAGCCGCTTCCTTACGCTGGTAGTTTTTAAGGTTGTGGTTGATCAGAAAGCAATCCAGATCACCATCGCGATCATAATCGAAGAAGTTGGCCTGTACCGAATAGCCGCTGTCATCCAGCCCATACTCGGCGGCCCGGTCGGTAAAGGTCAGGTTATGGTTATTGACAAATAACTGATTCCTGCGTAACGAATCCGTTCGTAAGCCTGAGTAGCACACGTAAATATCGAGCCAGCCATCGGCATTGACATCGGCCAATGTAACGCCTGTCTTCCAGCCCCCTGTTCGACCGGCTACACCTGCCGCTGACGTTATGTCCTCAAATTTAAACTCACCCTTATTGAGAAATAGCTTGTTATTAGCCTGGTTGCCCGTAAAGTATAAATCGACAAGCCCATCGTTATTCAAATCTCCAGCGGCAATACCGGCACCGTTATAGAAGTACTCAAATGCCAGTACATTTTCCTGCTCGGTTTCTGTGAGCTGGTTGATGAATGAAACACCGGTATCTGTTGAATCTGTTCGTTGAAAGAGTGGATCGTTACTGGTACAGGAAGCCAGGAGCAGTAGACCCAGTAGAATTAACCCTGTTTTCATTAATAATAGTAACGAATAACAACCTGCTCTGAGTGCTGATTTACCGTAGATTAGTGTTCTTTAATCGCATCTATAAAAAGTAAACAGCAGCCTGTCACAGGCTGCTGTTTACTTTTTGTCCGTGAATCAAACTTAGTACCCGGGATTCTGCTTTAGGTTGGGGTTACTGTCAACCCCTTGCTGCGGAATGGGAAACAACACGGCTGTTGCAGGCGATTTGTTTGGACGCTGATCGACCGGATCGAGGAACGTGCCGAAGCGGATCTGATCGTTCCGGCGCCAACCTTCCCAGTATAATTCGTGTCCTCGTTCAGCGAGCAACGTAGGCAAATCGACGGCTGTAGCAGCTGCCACACCCCGCGTTGCGCGAAGGTTATTTACGATCTGCGTAGCCGACTGCCCCGTTGGGTCAGTACCTCCGCGAAGAATCGCTTCAGCTTTCATCAGTAAAACGTCCGCATAACGAAGAAAAACGTAGTCATTGGCTGGGTTATCCACAGCACCAGGCTGAGGCAGGTATTTAATTACCCGAATACCTTTGTTTTCCAGCGCATATGCGATGTTTACGTCAGGCGTAAATTGAAGAGGTTTACCACTACGGTCCAGGACCTGAGTAGCTGCACCCGATTTGACGATGTACTGCTGACCAACAAGGAAACCTGAATTCAGACCCGTTACGGGGGTCAAATCAGAAACCGAGCCACCCCGTCGTTCGTCTTTGGCATCGAAGCTGTTGTAGAAATCAGCCAGCGTCGTAAAACCATTCCAGGCATTTACATACTGGTTGTAGTGCAGCGTCATGTAATACCGGTTCCGTACGTTACCTGGCTGACTGGCCGTTGAGTTCGAGATCGTAAAAATCAATTCCTTCGAGCGGGTTTTATTTTCCCAGTGGAAGTTATCGAAGTATTTCCCGGCAGCCGTTAGGGTAAACTTCCCAGAGTTGATTACGGCATTGCTGAAGTAAATGCTGGAATCCATATCTGCCTTGGCAAATGTGAACGGTCCCGAAGGACTTGCTGGGTCCTGGTTATACACAGCCCGGTTCAGATACATTTTTGCCAGCATGGTAGCGGCTGCTTCTTTCGTAGCGACGCTGGGGGCAGCCGCTGCCAGATTAGCGTAGGCGTAACGCAAATCGCTGATTACGTAGTTCGATGCCTCTTTCCGGCTAAACACTCTAGGGTTGGATTCAGCATCGTCGGTTACCAGACGAAACGGAACCTGCCCAAACATATCTACGAGGTAAAACATGTAGAATGCCCGCAGAAAACTAGCCTCCGCTTTCTGTTGCGTTGTCGCCGTAGCTATCGATATAGTCTGGGTTGCCCGGAAGACACCACTGTTCAGGTCATTCCATGTACCGATGATCAGTGGGTGGGTGGGGTCCCAGGTATGCTGGTGAAGCTTCCGCCACTGGCCGAAGTCATCCCAGTCCGTACCCCGCGTTGGTCCCATCATTTCATCTGAGGGGTGTTCTTCCATAGCGTAGGTGTTTCCCTGGTTCGTGGCAATTGTGTTCAATTGCTGATAAGCGCCCTGCAACGAACTGACTGGATCTAGCGGAACAGCAGTCGACGAAGCACTGGTAGCCGATATTTTTCCGTAGACAGTGTCATCCAGATCAGAGCAACCAACTGTACCGAGTATAGTAGCTATGCCAAGTACACCGATTATCTGGTATTTCGAGAAATTCATTTTGTGTATAATATTAAGTGAACCATTGGTTGTTGTTTACCCTTCGTATTATTTCAGCTACTGAAAAAGTACTAAAACATATACGAAACGTAACCTATTTTGGTTGCTTAAAAGCCAACATTTAACCCCAGCGTAACTGTTCTTGGGGTTGGATAAGGCGTATAGTCAATACCCAGCGACGGAATATTGTTGTACGTCTTCACCGTGTTCACATCTGGATTGAGACCCGTATAGCCCGTGAAGAGCAATAAGTTCTGCCCCGTGGCCGAAATCGTCAGAGACTTCGCAAATCCACCTTGTGGCAAATCGAACCGATACCCTATCGACGCGTTCGTCAGCCGGATGTAGTCGCTTTTTTCCAGGAAACGGGTCGAAACAGAACCTGAGTTCAGGCCACTTTCCGGGCTATTCAGCGCATCGTAGGTTACGTTCTTACCGCTTTTCAACGGCGCTTTCAGGAACAATGCATTGGCGGTATTATTGTAGATGTACCCTCCGAATTGGCCGTTGAAGAACAGACTGGCATTGAATTTACCAAATGTAAAGTTATTGGTCAGCCCCAGCCGGATTTTAGGAAGTGGGCTTCCCTGATATGCTGACGCTCCGCCGTTTGCGTAGGTGCCAAGGCCTTCTGTATCATAGCCTGTAAAAGTCGGCATGTAGAAGGTGAAAATCGGATACCCACTCGTTATAACCTGTGCATAAGCACCTGACAAACCCTGTCCGTTAATCGTACCTGTAGGAACCGTCGTACCGAGGTTTTTTACGGTGTTGTTCAGGAATGTCATGTTATACAGTACCTCCCAGGAAAATGTCTTCTTCTGAACAGCCTGGAAGTTTAACGACAACTCGACCCCTGAGTTGATGATCTCCCCTGGTAAGTTTACCCATCTGTATTGTACAGGTGCAGGCTGTGCGTAGAATACCTGAAACAAGGTATTGGTCGACGATTTATGGAAGTAATCGACCGAACCCCCTAACCGACCTTTCAGAATGCTGAAATCGACCCCAGCGCCAACCGTTGTGTTCTGCTCCCATTTCAGGTTTGGATTGGGGTTATTCTGCTGTGTCGTTGATCCATCGGCGTTTACGGTGAAAATAATTTTCGAAGCACCACCCGCAAAATCCTGATTACCGGTCACCCCGTAATTGACACGCAGTTTCAGGTCATCGAACACATTCTTAGGAATGAAGGCTTCTTCCGACAAGCGCCAGGCAGCGGCCACCGATGGAAAATACCCGTATTTGTTATTTATCCCAAACCGTGATGAGCCATCGACACGCAACGTACCAGTGAAGATATATTTCTCATTGATGTTGTAGATAGCCCGGCCAAAGAACGATTGCAGATCGTTGCGAGTGTGGTCTGATCCCGCTCCATACGATGTCCGTCCGTTGGCATTCGCCGAACCAATGGCATCGATGTAACTGATCTGACTTTCGTCGAATGGGAAATTACCGGCCAACAGGAAATTACCCTGATTTTCGAAGTTCTGGTACGAGAAGCCCAATAAAGCTTCAAGAGTCCCGATACCAGCCTTCTTATTGTAGTTAGCCGTGTATTCTACTAAGCGAGAGTTGCGATAGCGATTCTGAATATAAGCGGCCCCACCAAGACCCGTGTCATTGCTTCTGGGGATGGTTAGCGTAACCAGGTTGGGAATAAGAGCGAAGGTAAAGCCACTGTTATTCAACCGGGAATCGAAAGCAGTCCGGCGAACCGACCCTGAGTTGTCGATACCAAAGTTGGCTTTCAATGACAATCCGTCGAGTATTTTCCAGGTTATTCCCGCATTGGCCAACGTCCGGTTGGTTTGCCCGCCATCCTGGTTATAAGCTAAAATAGCTGATACGTTACGATAGTCGCCACCTGGCTGATAGAACGTTCCGTCTGGGTTATAAACGGGATATGTGGGGTTAGCCTGAAGTGCAGCACCGATCAGACTTCCCTGAGCACCCGCGTTATCGCTGTTGAGTACATACGTATCTGTTACACCCGATGTCGTAGCGTTCAGATCGATGACAACCTTATCGTTGAATAGCTCGTGCGAGGCATTGATCCGGCCCGTTAGCCGTTTTTGTCCTGAATTTTTTATAATCCCCTGCTGATCCTGGTAGCCCAGCGAGAAAAAATAGCGCGTATTTTCGTTACCGCCCCCGAAACCTAAGTTGTAGGTTTGGGTAATCCCGGTCCGTAAAATCTGGTCCTGCCAATCTGTTGTAGCCCCTTTGTTTACCACGGAGGCATCCCCACCAGCCGCGGTTACGCCCTTCAGAAAGTCGGCTGCGTTCAGCAGATCGTACCGTTTCATAGCCGTCGATACGCTCCCCGAGGCCGAGAAAGTCAGGCTTTGCTGACCAGCCTTTCCTTTGCGGGTTGTTATCAATACAACTCCGTTAGCACCACGAGACCCATAAATAGCAGCCGCAGAAGCGTCTTTTAGCACAGAGATGTTTTCGATATCGGCCGGGTTGAGGAAGGACAGTGGGTTACGAGCCGAACTGGTACCACCACCGAAATCGACACCACCGGCATCACTGGTATTTCCCCCGTCAAGCGGAACACCATCGATAACGAACAGCGGATTGTTACCACCCCGTAACGATGAAGTACCCCGAATCTGCACGTTGATACCAGCACCCGGTTCACCACTCGAGGGGGTGATCTGAACCCCGGCAACACGACCTTGCAGCATTTGCTCGGGAGAAGAGATAACCCCTTTGTTAAAGTCCTTCGGCCCCAGCGACGATACCGCTCCGGTTGCGTCCTTGACACGTTGGGTACCATACCCTACTACTACGACCTCCTGCAGGGCTTTGGTATCGTCAACTAATTGCACGTCGACGGTCGAGCGGTTGCCTACGGCCACTTCCTGGGTGGCATAGCCAATAAAGCTCAAGACCAATGTAGCACCATCCGGAACGCCTGGCAGGCTATATTTCCCATCCGCGTCGGTAGTAGTACCGCGTGCTGTTCCTTTCAGCTGAATGCTTACACCTGGTAAGCCAAACCCCGTTTGGTCGCTTACTTTACCTGTTACGGTACGCCCTTGCGCCCATGCCACTGAATTACTCAGCAGCAACATCATTGCCAGCAGGGGGAAAAAGCCCAATAAAGCTTTTCGCCCAAATGCCTGGGGTTGGAAATGCCCAACCTGACCTACCCAGCCACCAAAGCGACTAATTTTGTAGGATTTGTCCATCATAGGTTTACAGTAAAAATTAAACATTTAGTAATTTTGGGTTAAAGCCTATAAACTCATGTTTATTAAACTATGTTTTATCGTCTTTTAATCCTATGTAAGTAAGATACAAAAAACAGTATTTGTATCTCTTTTGTAGTAAAAAGGCGAGAAATAATAGCATGTAAACTCGAACCTAGTAGCAAATTACATCATGCCACCGTCAAAATACAAATAGCACTGGTTAAAATTGAAACAATGCTAGTCAAAATCGTATCATAAAATTTCTTAAATAAATACAATAATTTTGAATTATTTTAGGATAAAGTTTTACTGTAGTCTCCTTATCTCTTATCTATCAGGCAATTGCGTTATAAACATTCGATAAGGCTTTTTAACTTTTCTAACATAAGGACTCGGATATATTCCTGATTTCTCTCGAAAAAATGTGGTAATAACACCTATTTTTGCCTGATGATTTTAATGGCTGACGACCGAAATTTGGTTTATATTAGTGTCTATGCGCTCAGAATTGCTCCAAAATTTAGCTACGCAGCTGGCTGGTGACCTTTTCTATGACTCGGTCTATCGGACACTGTATGCAACGGATGCATCGGCTTACCGGGAAGTCCCAACGGCTGTTGCGTTTCCTGAAACAATCGACGATCTAAAAACGCTGATTGCCTTTGCCAGACAGAATAAGACATCCCTGATTCCGCGTACAGCCGGGACCTCCTTGGCGGGTCAGGTAGTGGGAAGTGGAATTGTAGTCGACGTTTCCCGGCATTTTACTAAAATCCTGGAAATCAATCCTGAAGAACGCTGGGTACGGGTTCAACCTGGGGTTGTTCGCGACGAACTCAACCAGTACCTGAAACCTTACGGGCTTTATTTTGGGCCCGAAACCTCTACCGCCAACCGGGCTATGATTGGGGGCATGGTCGGCAATAATTCCTGCGGCTCCAACTCGGTTGTATACCGGGCTACCCGCGAACATACACTGGCCGTAAAAGCCTTGCTGGCCGACGGGTCGGAGGTCGAATTTAGTTCGATGAGCGGCTGGGATTTCACGAAAGCGGTTAGCGAAGCCAGCCGAAAAAACGGATCGGCTACGCTGGCCGACAAGATCCTACTCAAAACGAATGCGATCCTGGCCGACCAGAACAACCAGGCCGAAATCCGACGTAATTTTCCCAAGAAAACCATCGAACGGCGAAACACCGGATATGCACTGGATGCGCTGCTCGATATGGAGCCGTTCACCACGGGTGGGGAGCCGTTCAATCTATCGAAATTCATTGCGGGCTCAGAAGGCACGCTGTGCTTTCTGACCGAAATCAAACTGAATCTGGTGCCACTGCCACCGAAAGAAAGCGGGCTGGTCTGCGTTCATTGCCATTCGATCGACGAAGCGTTGCGGGCCACACTGGTAGCCTTAAAGTACAAACCCTATGCCGTCGAACTCATCGACGACATTATTCTCGAACGTGCCGACACCAACCCGGAACAGCGGAAGAACAGCTTTTTTGTTCAGAAAACCCCGACCGATCATTTCCCGATTATTCTGGTCGTCGACCTCTCCCGCGACACGCGTGCCGAAATAGAACAACTTTCGGTTGCCATGATCGCCGAGATGCAGGCACACAATCTGGGTTATCATTACCCGCTACTGTTTGGTGACGATACGAAAAAAATATGGACGCTCCGTAAGGCCGGTCTGGGCTTGCTGGGTAACCTGCCCGGCGACGAAAAAGCGGTGGCCGTGATTGAGGATACAGCCGTCGATGTCAGCGATTTACCCGATTATATCCGGGATTTCAACGAAATTCTGACTAAGCACAACATGCATTCGGTTCACTATGCCCACGCGGGTTCGGGTGAGCTGCATCTGCGCCCCATTATTAACCTGAAAACCGAAGAAGGACACCGGCAGTACCGGCTGATTGCCGAAGAAATCGCTACGCTGGTGAAAAAATACAACGGTTCGCTGTCGGGCGAACACGGCGACGGCCGGCTCCGGGGCGAATTTATTCCGCAGATGGTGGGTCCGCACAATTACGAGCTGATGCGGCAGATTAAACATACCTGGGACCCAGAGGGTGTTTTTAACCCCGGAAAGATCGTCGAAACGCCCCCGATGGACACCTTCCTGCGGTATGAGGCCGGTCAGCAAACCCCAGGCTTTCAGACTTATTTCCGGTACAAGGACCAGACCGTTCTGCAACATGCCGAACAATGCAACGGATCGGGCGACTGCCGTAAAACCCAGGCTTCGGGCGGCACCATGTGCCCAAGCTACATGGCTACTCGTAACGAAAAAGATACCACACGGGCCCGGGCAAACATCCTGCGGGAAATGCTGACCCGCTCACCGAAAGAAAACCGCTTCGACCATGAGGAAATCAAAGCTGTTTACGACCTGTGCCTGTCGTGTAAAGCCTGCAAGAGCGAGTGCCCCTCCAACGTCGACGTGGCTAAGCTGAAAGCTGAGTTCCTGCAGCACTATTACGATGCGAACGGCGTACCGATCCGGTCGCGGCTAGTTGCCAATTTCGCCCGGTTATCGGGTCTGGCCTCGTGGGTGCCCTGGGCCTGGAATGGCGTACTGGGCACGCCCTCTCTTCGGCGTCTGGCGAACCGTATGGTTGGTTTTCATCCGGACCGGAGCATGCCGTCAATGGGAAAAACGACGTTGAAGCGGTGGGCAGCTGGCAGAGCGCAGCGGGTCACTCAGGGCCAAAGCCCTATGCGACTTTACCTTTTCTGTGACGAATTTACCAACTTCAACGACGTAGAGGTTGGACAGAAAGCGATTCAATTGTTCGAGCGGCTGGGCTACGAAGTGATCATACCCGATCATGGCGAAAGCGGTCGGGCAGCGCTGTCGAAAGGCATGTTGAAATACGCTAAGACCCTGGCTGAGCGCAACGTCCGACAGTTGAAGAACCTGGTAACGGCCGAAACTCCACTGGTCGGGCTGGAACCGTCGGCGATCCTCACCTTCCGCGACGAATACCCCGACCTGGTCGATGAATCGCTGATAGCGGATGCCAGACATATTGCCGAACATACGTTGACCTTCGAAGAATTTATCGCTCGGGAACTTGAAGCAGGACGCATCCGACCGGAGCAGTTTACGAACGAGAACCGGCTCGTGAAGCTGCACAGCCATTGTCAGCAAAAAGCTGTCTCGTCGCAGGTTCCGGGAAAGAAAGCGCTATCGTTGCCCCAAAATTATACGGTTCAGTTGATTCCGTCGGGTTGTTGCGGTATGGCCGGTTCATTCGGTTACGAAGCCGAACATTACGACGTATCGATGCAGGTGGGCGAACTGGTTCTATTTCCAACGGTTCGTCAGCAACCCAACGACGTTATTATCGCGGCACCGGGTACTTCCTGTCGCCATCAGATTAAAGATGGTACTTCACGTAAGGCCCTGCACCCCGCCGAAATTTTATTCGATGCCCTGAAATAGGGCTTTATTCACTCAAAGCAGCCTGGTCATCAGGCAAGCCGGATAGCCAAACGAGTTATCTAGCCTGCCTGATGACCAGGCTGCTTCTTTTCGCATAAATTTTATCTTACAAATTACCTCATAAGAAAACCATTAATGATTTCATAGATCATATCAAAAATATTTAACCTATAAATTACTCAAATAGTATTATGTTTAACATGATATTCTATCCATCTGGCATGATAATCTTTACTTCCTATGGGAAACTATTTACGGTTAGCGGCCATATTCTTAAGTTTATTACCTACCCTACTTCGCGCCCAACATCCTACACAGGCGGGTCCGGCTTTCTGCGGTACACCTAATCTGACAGTAGCTGAGCGGCAGGCCATAAATCAGCAAGCGGCTGTTGCTTATGAGCAAAAACGAGCGAAAGCTGCATTTACGTCTATCACGTACGTACCCATCCGCCCGCATATCCTACGGAAGAGCAATGGCACAGGTGGCATGGACCTGGCCAGTCTGAATCAGGTAATGGCTATTACCAACAGCTATTATCTGCTCAATGGATACGGTATTCAGTTTTATTTTTGCGGTACATCCCCAGATTACGTAGACAACGACGGACAGTACGACAACATGAGTGACGAAGAAACCGTCACCCGGGGGCATGATGTATCCAACGCCCTGAATCAGTATTACGTCAACTCGTTCATTTCCGGCGCCGGTGGTTACGCCTACTATCCGGGCAACTTCGTGGCCTCGACCCGCTCTTTTATCCTGAACGAGACCTGGAGTCCGGACGATATGGGAAACCGGCTGATTCCCCACGAGTTAGGTCATAACTTCAATCTTGTGCATACATTTGGCGAAGTATCGGGCAACGGTACGCTCAATTCCGGCACAACGACCGAACTGGTTACCCGGGGCACGGGTGCAAACTGCACGACCGATGGCGACTATGTCTGCGATACGCCCGCCGACCCATACAACAACTCAGGAGCCAGACTAGTCTACGTAAACGGGTGCGTTCAATACGATAGCAGCAGCACCGCCCGCGACGCCAACGGGGAGGCTTATTCGCCGTCTCTGTCCAACATCATGTCGTACTATTTCCCTTGTACACATAATTTCACCCCTGGTCAATACGACCGAATGCAGGCGGGACTGGCGCTGCGTCAGACGCACACGGCTTATACCTTAGACTGTGCGCCGACGCCCGTAGCAGCTCCGACTAACCTGGTTGCATCCCTGGATAATAGTAATATCGTACTGTCCTGGCGGGATAATGCCACCAATGAAATGGGGTATTTCATCGAACGGTCGCTTTCACCCAGTGAGAATTTTATACCGATTGGCGGAGTAGGTCCTAACACGACCACCTTCACCGATTCCAGAACGGCTCCTTTCACGAAGTACTATTACCGGCTTCGGCCATCCAACGCAACTACGTCTGGACTGAGCCAAGTAATCAGTATCCAGACCCTCTCATGCCACCCAACGTATTTGACCCAATGCTCCGAAACAGACGGCATATCGAGTGTAGCAGTGAACGGAGTGATGCTAAGTCAGAATACGATGTGTATGCCAGGCAGTTATAGCAGCTTTACGACCACAACAACATCGGTACGAGCCGGTATGTCCTATTCGATATCGGGTACGCTACTTAATCCAACTTTTCCGGAAGGGGTAACGGTATGGGCCGATCTGGATCGAAACGGTATATTCGACTCCGGCCAGGGCGAACAGCTGTTCCAGACGCCAACAACGGTTACCGGCCAGTTTTCAGGAACGATCAGTCTGCCTGCCAGTCTGTCTGTCGGAGCGTTACCGATTCGGGTTACAATCGCCTACGCTACGATTCCTACCGACCCATGCGGCACCTACAACTACGGCGAGACGGAAGATTATGTGCTGACTGTCGTACAGCAGGGTAGCACTGCTCAGCCGATGGCCGATCTGAACTTAGATCTGCGGCAAAACAGGATCATATTGGGTGTCAATCAGCCGGTAAGCTATTCACTGATAGTACGGAATGACGGACCAGATAATGCTACGGGTATTCAATGGCAGAATCGGTTACCGGAAGGCTTGCTGTTTGTCAGTGGCGGAACGGATGTATCGGCCGCTGGCGCACTAGTTACGGGGGGTAGCAGCTTTTCGTTAGCGGTCGGTCAGAGCAGGACTTTTACGTATCAGCTTCAGCCTTCTTTAGCCGGTATGTATGTCAATGCTGCTCAGATTAGTAGTAGCGATCAGACCGATCCTGACTCGCAACCCGGCTCGGGTACCGGCGATGGGCAGGACGATGCAGCAGCGGTATCCATGCGAACAATGGCCGGAAGCAATGCCATTTATGCTTCGCCTAATCCTAACCAGATGCCAATGCCAGCCGTTATCTCCAACCAGCCACTGCCTGATCCCACTAAAGCCGATTTGTCGGTGGCAATCATGGCCAATCAGCGCGTACCAACGATGGGACAGCCCGTAACGTTTACGCTCAGCGTTAGCAATATGGGAGGTGTGCCAGCCACTAATGTCATCGTTCGGGATACGCTGCGCGGTATGGCACTACAGTCCTTACCACTTGGCCTGAATGTCATCAGCAATAACAGTGCTTATACACTCATCGAAGGAACGATTGCCGCTTTGGCCGTCAATACCGTTACGCAGTGGGTTTTTACGGCAACTATTGGGTCGTCGACTGCGGTGAATAATTCGGCTCAGATATGGGCAACGGACACACCAGACGCGGATTCTGTACCGGGAAGCCTAACGCCAATGGCCAATAATTTCAACGGTGAAGACGATATCGCCTGGATTGATTTTCGGATAAGATAGTGAACCCGTCGGAAGTACCTTACCGATAGTCGGTTGCAGGTTCCGCTTTGGCGAAGGGCCATTGCTTTCGAACCCCGGCCGACGTCAGGAAAGCAATAACGCCCAGAACCGTTACGGCCAGCCCGGACAGCATGAACCCTAAACCGGTCGAGAAAAAAATAAATACCCAGACCCCGATGGCCAGCACTACGGGTAACGGATACAGAGGCATTCGGAACGGAAACTCAGCCGCGGCCCGCCGACGGTGTAACAACAGCAAACCCACGGCCTGGCCAACGAACTGGATCATAATTCGCATTGCCAGAATAGCTGTAATGACGTCGCCCAGCCGGAACAGCAGGCTAAAGACAAAACCGAGTCCGCCTAAAAACAACAGCGAAACGTACGGAAACTGCCGCGTCGGATGCAATCGGGCGAAGATTTGAAAAAACTGTCCGTCGACGGCAGCAGCATAGGGTACCCGTGAGTACCCCAGCAGTACGGCAAATAATGACGAAAAAGCCACCAACAATACAAGTACCGTTGCCAGACGGGCAGCCTGGGGCCCATAAAGGATTTCGACAAAGGTGCTGACGATGAAATCACTATTCTGGGCAATTTGCCAGGGTACTACACTCACCACGCTAATGTTCATCAATAGATACAGGAGGGCAATACCCACAATCGAGATAAACATACTCAGGGGAATATTCCGCGTAGGCTGCTGAATTTCGCTGCCTAAATGGCAAACGTTGTAGTAGCCCAGGTAGCAGTAAATGGTTTTGACAGAAGCCTGCCCCAGGCCCGCAGCGATCAGTCCGCCACTCACCGACCCAACCGATTGTAGCGTGTCCGACAACGGAATCCGGGCGTTGCTTAAGCCGCCGACAATAATCCAGCCGAGTGTAAGCAGCACCGCTCCCCACATGACCAGACCTATTTTACCGACCGAATCAATTTTTCGGTACAGTAACGCAATGATAATCAGCACCACAACTCCCGAAACGATCTTGCGTTGCCACTCTTCCAGCGGCATCAGGTACGAAGCATATTGAGCGAAGCCGATGGCGCCCGACGCCATAACCAGAGGTGCCTGAATCAGCGTTTGCCAGACATAGAGAAAAGACAACAGTTTGCCCCATCGCTGCTCCCCGTAGGAAATTTTGAGGAAGTTATAACTGCCGCCGGCCCGCGGAAAAGCGGCCCCCAACTCAGCCCACACAAACGCGTCGACCAGCGAAACAACCGCTCCCAGCACCCACGCCCACAGAAACTGCGGTCCGCCAAGGGTTTTGATGACTAATGGCAACACAACAAACGGACCGATCCCGACCATGTCGATCATGTTTAGCGCCGTGCCTTGCAGCAGCGTCAACTGCCGGGGCAGGGCAGTTGATGAGGTTTCAGGAAGTTGATCGGAAGGTGTAGCGTTACTCAATACAGTAGAGGATAACAGAAACCGGGCAAAGCAGAAACTAATTATTCCTGAAAGCTTAGAAACGTGGTAAAAGTTCGATCAGTAAAAGGCGTATCATAACAAAAAGCCCGGCTTTCAGCTACGAAGGCCGGGCTTTTTACGGATAGGCACCGATCGTTAATTCATCAACTGGTCGAAGGTAAGACTGACGTAGTACATAGACCCGACGGTCGGATTTCCCCAACCTGTTGTGTACTCTTTTTGCAGAATATTATTCCCCCCAATCTTGATGATCGAGTGAATCGAAGAGATACGCTTGTTGACCTGGGCATCAAGGGTGCCGAAAGCCGGAATGATAGGCCGGTTATTTATATCGGAACTAATGTTGATGTTGGGGTTTCCTAAGGACGACTGCCACTCGAAAGCGTCCTGATAGCGGTAAACGATATTGAAGCCGAACCCACTACCCCGAATATTTCGATTACCGAGGCTGATGTTATACCGGTATTTAGGCGTGTTGTATTTAACCTGGAAGCCGTCCTCCAGCGTGTTCTTGTTCATTTCGCCACTAAACAGACCCACTCCACCCGTGTTCAAGGTGTTGTTGGATACATTACCTCCTACCTGAAAATTACCGGGTAAGGAGTAATCAACGCCTATACCAAATCCCTGCGTTTTGATTGGGCTGGTATAATTTTTAGAGATAGAATAAACGTTACGTGTGGTTGCTCCCGTCGGCTGAATCAGGGTAACCGATCCAATAAAATCGTGGTACGTACTATTGTAATAGTAAGCGTCTATCAGTAGCCGGCTGTTGATCAGGCCTTTGTAACCAAACTCGATCGTCGAAACGCGTTCAGGCTTGAAGGTAGGAAAATCATACGGTTTGGGCTGCCCTGCCAGAATGGACTCGTATGTATATGTGTTGGCTGAGGTTAGATTATATTTTTGCAGCAAAGGTGGCAGAGCCCCGATCAGCCGAGCCTGCGGAGTCAACAGGTCGATGTACTGATCCTGTGTGGTTGGGATTCTAAACCCTGTCTGGAAGGAAGCCCGGATGTTGTTGTTCCGATTTACGCTGTAAACAGCCGACAGACGGGGGTTGAATTGTCCCTTAAAATTCTCGTTTTTGTCGTACCGTAAAGCGCCGGTCAACCGAAGTTTGTCCGCAATGCTTTTTTGCAGCTGGGCATAAACGCCATATTCTTTAATCGTCGGTTCTTTTCCGTTGTTATTGTAAAAGATAGTTCCGTCCGAGTTTAATTCATAAATCCGGTAGTTCCCACCGACGATCAGCTCAACTGTCTTAGGATCGACAAGCTTGTTGAAATTATACATAGCCTCGAGGTGGTACAGATTCGTTCGGTCCTGGAATTTAGCCCCTACCCCATTGGCATCTCCTGGAATTGCTTTGCTGGTAACCTCTTTCAGCTTTGCTTCAAACTCCGGTGTGCCGGGCTTATAAACCTGTCCATTGCCAACGCCAGGCAGTTGCAGGACCTGATTGAAGTATGTGTTCGCATTGGCCTGACTGGCCAGCACGGCACCCTGGTAAGCAAGCAGTGGGTTGATCCCCGTAGCCAGCCGAGTCTGTAAGTCCGCAGCAAATGCCGGAAAGCTTATCCCCGCATAGTTACCCGCTACACCTCCGAAATAGGCCGCCGTGGGTGCTGTATTGACGACGGGACCATTGGCGGTCTGATTCACGACCCACGTATTATTCATACCCAGACCAGCAATCCCGACCGCATAGGCATCTCCCGACCGCTCCTGGGTGGTATACGCCCGCACGAAGAAGTTAGACCCACGCACTTCCGCTTTATACTGCCCGACGTTGAACCGATTCAGGTAGTAACGATCTGCTCCTGTATAAACGGTGGTACCCGTACCCCAGTTAGCCTGCAAGATAGCTTCGGCCTTTTCGCCGATCCGGTAGTGCAATGACCCGTTAAGTTTCAGGCTTTTGGCAGAATAATCGACCAAATCCCGTTCGCGGTAGCCCGTGCGGGTATAATTGAAGTTCAGCGGCCCCGAATACAGATCTGTCAATACCCGATCATAGGCCTGTGCAGGGGTCAGGCCTGCCACGGGTCCGAACTGGTTGGCTAGCTGCATGATTCCCTGGTTGAGGGGCAGCAGCGGTGACCCCGAACCAGGGGTAGCTTGTGCGAGCGCGCTTCGAAGTATCTGGTATTGGGTGAATCCCGGATCCGTATCACCGTAAATATTGATGCCGTCATATCCCCGGTTAGTAGCTCGTGTTCCCGATAAGCCAGCCCCATTGACTAGGCTCTGATCCCGGTAGTCGGTAGCCTGCCAGTCCTGAGCGGCCAAATAACCGACATTGACCTTGAACGCAACTTTGTTGTTGAACGCTTTCGCGTAGCGTATGGATACGTCCGTATAAGGGGTAGCACCAAGCTTTTCCTCGCTGTATCGTTTGGTCCGGTTGCTGGCATTCATCAGCCCAACTTTTACATTCGCGCTTAACCCCTGGTACAAAAATGGACTTTTACTGGTAGTCAGTAACAGGCCGTTGATCGCGTTGGGACCATATAGGGCCGAAGCGGCTCCGGGTAGGAGTTCAACGCTTTCGACATCCAGTTCCGACATTCCGACAATATTCGCTACGGAGAAATTCAGGCCAGGTGCCTGATTGTCCATCCCATCCATCATTTGTACGACCCGCGTATTGCCATTCCCGGAAAACCCTCTGGTATTGAAGTTGCTGAACGTGACACTCTGCGTCGACATTTCCACACCTTTCAGGTTCCGGAGCGCATCATAAAAACTCGGTGCCGGCGTATTCTGAATCGCACGAATATCCATTTTTTCAATGGATACGGGGGATTGCATGACGCTTTCCTCTACCCGCGATGCCGCTACGACGACCTCCTGACCGAGTATCGGCTGTTCTTTCAAACTCACGTTCAAATCTGTCCGGTTGCCGTCGATAACGAACGACTGCGTTTGAAAACCGACACCCGATACGGCAATGGTAAAGGGCGTAGGGGTCGTGGTCGTTAAAGCGAAGTTACCGCGTTGGTCAGTGATGGTGCCAATCACTTTTCCCTTTACAGCTATACTGATCCCGGCCAGGTTTTCTTTTTTTGCTTCGTCGGTCACTCTCCCGGCTACGCGCGTCTGCGCGGATACGGCGCTGGTTAATAAACAGAAAAGACTCAGTAGGAATGCTGAGTACAGGTATAGTTTTCTCATAAACGGATGGGTTTGATACTATGAAGAAATCGCTTACTGGCTAATGGGCTAAACATACGGAGAAATCTTATTTTTAGTCAATATTTTCTTCTAATCAACAAACTAGCGTTCCGACGGCGATCTTCCTACACGCACACATTTCCCGTCGGCTTATAGTAAATTTGCTCGTGTACATACTTCTGTATCAGACAACTTTCTCAACCGAAATTATTTGGATATATGACGAACGAATCGACTCAGGATCGCCGGGATTTTCTGAAAACATCCGGCCTGCTCACTGGGGGAGCCATACTCAGTAGCCTGCCGTTTGCGGCACAGGCCTCCAAGGGGTATCACTTCTCGGTAAACGATACCATCAAGGTAGCGCTAATCGGTTGCGGTGGGCGGGGTACAGGAGCAGCCCAACAGGCGCTCAATACCAAGCAGAACGTTAAAATCGTAGCGATGGCCGATGCCTTCCGTGACCGACTGGACAACGCCTACAAAGCCCTGACCGAACGTGGTCTCAAAGCGGCTGATGGCACCCCTAAAGTAGATGTCCCCGAAGATCATAAATTTGTGGGCTTCGATGCTTACAAACAGGCCATGGCGCTGGCCGACGTAGTGATTTTGGCAACTCCTCCTGGCTTCCGACCCAGTCATTTCGAAGAAGCCGTGCGGCAGGGGAAGCAGGTATTTATGGAAAAACCCGTAGCTACCGATGCACCGGGTGTACGTCGGGTACTGGCAGCGGCCGAAGAAGCCAAGCGGAAAAAACTGAATGTAGTCGTTGGTTTGCAGCGTCGGTATCAGCCCAGCTACCGGGAGATGATTAAGCGGATTCATGACGGTGCGCTCGGCGATATAATCGGTGGCCAGGTGTATTGGGTGAGTGGAGGTGTCTGGCAGAAACCACGGCAACCGAACCAGTCCGAAATGGATTACCAGATGCGAAACTGGTATTACTTCAACTGGCTCTGTGGCGATCATATCAATGAGCAGCACGTTCACAACATCGACGTAGCGAACTGGGTAAAAGATAGTTATCCGGTCTCCTGCCAGGGAACCGGTGGTCGGCAGGTTCGGACGGGTAAGGATTACGGCGAAATTTTCGATCACCACATCGTCGATTTCGTCTATGCCGATGGCACAACCATCAACAGTCAGTGCCGCCATTATGAGGGGACGTACAGCCGGGTCGATGAGATGTTCCTCGGTACGAAGGGTAAGGTCGAAGGTATGGAAAAGCGAACCAGCGCCCTGCAATCCTACAAAGGCCAGCCTATTTTTACGTACGACGCCAAAGCCGATGGGAATCCTTACCAGATCGAACACGACGAATTGTTCGACGCCATCGCCAAAGGACAATACAAATTTGCCGATGCCGAACGAGTAGCGAAAAGCACCATGACAGCCCTTATGGGCCGTATGGCGACCTACTCGGGTAAAGTGGTGAAATGGGATGAAGCGCTGAATTCGCAGATCGATCTTTTCCCGACTACGCTGGCCTGGGACGCGATGCCGAAAAGCCTTCCCGACAAAGACGGCTGGTATCAGATTGCCGTACCGGGTAAAACCATTGCGGTATAACTCGCTACACAATCTGGAAATTCATACCGCTATTAAAAAGGAGCCGACTGCCATGTACGCAGTCGGCCTTTTTTTTGTTCAACGATCCGTACCTTCACGGCAGGCCAACGACGCAGTAACCTACGGCTTTTACGAATACCGGCTATACTGAAAACTTTCGTCAATGCATCGGCATGATAACCCTCGGGTGCCAGCACCGTCGTCTGAACGAAATGCCGTAATCCCAGTCCGGAGCGTGGATTCATAATGTGCGAATAACGTCGACCGTTATGTACCAGAAACCGGTAGGTATCGCCTGAAGTTGTGATGGCCGCATTAGCCAGTAGTACCGTTGTCGTATCGCCCTGTTTTTCGGTACCTACCTGTACTCGCCAACCGGCTCTACCGGGGGGTGCTCCGCTGACGAGTATATCGCCACCAATGTCGACCAGGGCCGAGCGGATACCCAAACGAGTCAGTACCTGACGCGCTTCGTCGATGGCAAATCCCTGGCCAATTCCGCCGACATCAAGCCGAGTACCAGTCCGAAGCAGTCGCACCGAGCGGTTGGTGCTGTCCAGTTCCATCCAGCGATAGCCGACCGTTTGCCGGGCTTTATGGCGCTCGCTGGCCGTTGGAAACTGCTGCCGCCGAACCGCCCTCCGCCATAAAAGCGATAAGGCGCCAAGGGTCGGGTCGAAGCGGCCGTTTGAGAGTTGGGCAATGCGCCGGGCTTTTCGTAACACGTTGAATAAGTCAGCAGATACCGATACCCACCGACCTGACCCGGCTGTTGCCGACAAACGGTTGATTTCCGAGCCATCCAGGTAATCGCTCATAACCTGATTCAGGGTGTCCATCCGGGCAGAAACTGCCCGATAGGCCTGCTGGGCAATCAGACTATCCGATGCATAGAGAATAACATTGAATTGGGTTCCCATCAACCCCCGCTGAAAGCTGAAGCGACTCTGTGCCTGGGTGCCTACACTGAGCAGCAAGCCAATCAGCGCGAAAAAAAGCCGTTTGCGAGTCCACAAACGGCCATAAACAATTTGTATAGTCAACTTAAAGATTGAAGCTGTTTTAATCAGTCAGACGCAACGTCAAAATGAATGTCTTTGTCATGCTTCGTTCCTGAGCATGACAAAGTCGCTGGTAATAAAAGTAAAACAGTTTCGCTAAAGAATTTTATAATAACAAATTGAAAATCAGCTGGCGAATAGCGCCGTACACTAGTTTTTCACAGCACGCCCACTGCCTTCTTTTCTACCTGCGCCACTTTATTTCGTAAATACATATCCGCCAGTACCAGGGCGGCCATCGCTTCGACAATGGGAACAGCCCGCGGTACGACACATGGATCATGGCGACCTTTGCCCGAAACCGTCACGGATTGACCGTGGATATCGACGCTGTCCTGATCCTGCATAATGGTCGCTACAGGTTTGAATGCCGTACGAAAATAAATATCCTCGCCATTGCTGATTCCACCCTGAATTCCTCCGGACTGATTTGTTTTTGTCCGCACTCGTCCTTCGGCGTCGGTATAAAATTCGTCGTTGTGCTGCGAGCCGTATAACTCCGCACCGGCAAAGCCACTACCGTATTCAAACCCTTTTACGGCGTTGATACTCAGCATCGCTTTGCCGATTTCGGCGTGCAGTTTATCGAAAACAGGTTCGCCCCATCCGGCCGGCACACCCGATACGACGCAGTCGACAATACCACCAATCGAATCGCCCCGTTTGCGGGTGTCATCGATGTACTGAAACATCCGCTCCGCCGTTTCCGGATCGGGGCACCGAACGGCATTCTCTTCGGCCAGCGCCAGATTTAGTTCCTGGTATGGCTTGTCGAGCCGGAGCTTACCGACCTGCGAGACGTACGCCTGAATAGTTACGCCCTGCTGGCTCAACAGGAGCTTGGCAACGGCACCTGCTGCGACGCGAGCTGCTGTTTCGCGAGCCGACGACCGACCACCACCCCGGTAATCGCGGGAGCCGTATTTGGCCTGGTAAGTGTAATCGGCATGAGACGGCCGGAACTGCTCGGCAATGTGGCCGTAATCTTTGCTGCGCTGATCGGTATTGCGGATCAGTAAGGCAATGGGTGTACCCTGGGTGTAGCCTTCAAACACGCCCGACAGCACTTCGAACTCATCGGCTTCGCGCCGTTGGGTCGTAATCCGGGACTGACCGGGTTTGCGCCGATCCAGTTCATGCTGGATAAAACTGGTATCGAACGAAAGCCCGGCCGGGCAACCATCAATGACTACCCCAATGGCGGGTCCGTGTGATTCGCCGAAAGTAGAGATTTTAAATATTGTTCCGTAGGTACTGCTCATGAGGGCAAATTTCGTGTTTTATTGATTACGCCGTACGCATTAAATCAGCGTTCATCGTTTGAGGAATACGAAAAGCATACCCAGCAGCATGATCACGATCAACACATTGGCAATGGATCGAATAAGCGTTGAGAAACTGATCGATTGCCGTGTGCTGTCCATCGCTTCGATACCAGTATAAAGTGACTTACCCACCGAAGCCGCCGAAGCGACATCTTCAGTGGCATTATTGATACCAGCCACAGCCGACGCATTGTTGACGGTCATTAGCTTCCGGCCACCCACCTGAAGAGCCAGTCGAGGCCGTAAGGTATCGTATCGTACAGTCTGCGGATTAAAGTATATCCAGAGAAACCGGTCGGTCATCGGTACCAACCCGTTCTGATGCGGAACGATAAAATAAGTAAAGGATTTACGCCCAACCACCTGATTACCAGCATGAGTCAGCAGATGGCGCTCTTCAGGCGGGAATATATCCATATCGGTCCGTTCGTTGAGCACGGCGGGCGCTGGCAGGGTGGCAATGTTGCCCTCTCCCGCAAACGTCAGGGTGTACCGTACGCTCTGTCCGGCGTTGACCCGCTGTCGATCCAAATTCTCCTCCAACCGAAAGACCCCGACCGGTACGCGCCCCCGCAATGGATGAGCGGGCAAAGCCCTGACAGCCACCACAACGGGCTTGCTTGTAAATAAAACCGTTTCGGCCTGCGCCAATGGCGGACCAATTTTAGGCCTCGGACGGGTCAGTTGCAGGCTTACGGCCGGCAACCGCAGGGGTTGGTTCGACAACGGAAAGAAAACAGACTGATACAGGCGAAATTCCCGAAATTTTTTGTTGCGGACCAGTACAGGAATGGGCTTCAATTCATTGATGTTCAGGCTTTCTTCCCAAGAATTGACCGGACGTATTTTTTTCAGTATAGTCTGTAACTGCTTATCGAGCGCCGTGAAACTAAGCTCGTAAGGATAATTGTCGGCTACAAAAAACGACAGTGTCAGAGCTACGCTTTCGCCCGCATAAATACTCGTTTTCGATGCCCGGAGCGATAGAAAAGCAGCGCCTTCGGGAGCAATGTCGACTTTATACTGAGTAGCGCCAGCCGATTCGGTAGAACCAGGCGCATTGGCCGCCCGGACAATCAGGATAGCCCCTTCGGAGCGGACAGCTTCGCCATTGATGGTCAGGCTAAACGGCGGTAATCGAAAACGACCTGCGCTCAGGGCCTGATAGCTTTGCGTTGTAACCTGATTGACGACGGTTTTTTCGCCTATTTCGGCCGGGGTCACACTAGTCGTTATACCTTTTTTTGTGAACCCGGCGATATCCGGAAAACTTATAACCGGCCTGGTTTCGGTGTTCGGAATGATAACCGAAATGGTAAAAGGCCGTTCAATCGGAAAATCAGTTTGGCCTAATTCAATAGTAGGCACATTATCAACTCCTTGCGCAAGGCCAGCAATTGCGTAATAAAAATATAATACAAGAAATTTGCGGAATACTTCAAGAAACATTACTAATTTTGGACAACAAAAATCAGGTTAATGACGTTACGGGTATAGAACGAACCAGTCAACCTCTTTCGATATCCATAAGCTTCTTTAACCAAAAAAATGACGTACTATGCTCTCTATGCTCGAGTATATCAAGACCATCCTTCAGAAGGTGAGTTTTGATAAGGCTTTGTTCGAAAAAGAACTGGCGAAGGCCATCAAAATACTCATCCCGAAAGAAATTAAACAGCTTAAGCGCTGGTGTTATGCTCAATTTGGCAAAGTATATCGTGTTGTGTTAAACCGCTGTTTTACACGGGTACCCAGGTTACGGTTTACCTAAAGATACTCATTTATGGAAAGCCCCAGTCGACAGACCGGGGCTTTTTTTATGGCTCGTCTTTTCTGGAGTGGCCTAACAGAACTCAGGGCAAGGTTACTTGCTGGCGCATTTCCGGTATCTCGATATGCTGAAAACCAGCATTTTGCAAATGCGTTTTCCAAATCAGTTGCTTATCGTATTCGCCATGAACCAGAAATATCGTTTTAACCTGAGCGGCATTCTGGCAACTTAAAAATTGTAGCATCTCTCGGTAATCGCCGTGGGCCGAGAAAGAATCCATGATCTCTACTTTTGCCAGTACAGGGTATCGTTCGCCAAAAATGGTCACCTCTCTATCCCCCCGCTTCAAAGCCCCACCCAGACTGTTCGGCGAGGCATATCCAACCAGCAAAATAGTGGTGTTGTCTTTGGTAATATTATTTTTGATATGGTGCTTGATCCGCCCCGCTTCGGCCATACCCGATGGCGCAATAATGATACAGGGCTCTTTGAGGCTGTTAATCGCTTTCGATTCCTCGACGTCCGACACATAATGCAGATTCGGGAAATCGAAGGCATCGCCGTCTTTTTTGACGTACGCCAGAATATCCGGATTGAAATCTTCCTCGTGTTTGCGCATCACGTCGGTAGCTTTGACCGACATTGGACTGTCGATATACACTGACAGGCGGGGCAGGCGACCTTCACTCGAGAGCTGATCGAGGGCGTAAATCAACTCCTGCGTGCGGTCGACGGCAAAAGCGGGAATGATGAGCTTGCCCTGCTGTTCGATGCAGGTTCGCTGAACGATCCGCAATAAGTGAGCCTTCATATCGGGTTCAGCCTCATGCAGCCGGTCGCCGTAGGTCGATTCGCAGATGATATAATCGGCCTGGGGAAACGGCTCGGGCGAACGCAGAATCTTGTCGTCCGGCCGACCAATATCGCCACTGAAAAACAGGTGCTTTTCCTGATCGTTCTCACGGATGGTCAGGCTGACGGACGCGCTGCCAAGCAGGTGCCCCGCATCGGTCAATAGACCCGTCACCTCGTCGCAAATCACAAAGGGGCGGTTGTAGTCAACGGGATGCATCTGCGATAGTGCCTGCCGGACATCGTCTTCGTCGTAGAGCGCTTCCAGCTCAGGCTGGTTCCGGCGCTTACGCCGTTCGTTGACCCGTTCCAGGTCACGCTCCTGAATCCGGGCACTATCCATCAGCATAATTTCGCACAGGTCGATCGTAGCCGAGGTTGTGTAGATCGGACCGGCAAAACCCTGCCGTACCAACTTGGGAATTAAGCCAGTATGGTCGATGTGCGCGTGAGAAAGAACCATGTAATCGACCTGAGCCGGATCAAATCCAAACTGCTCGTTCAGCTCGTCAGTATTGATTCCCTGAAATAAGCCGCAGTCGAGCAGAATTTGTGTGCCTTTGGCTGTCGTAAGCAGGTGTTTACTGCCCGTTACCGTGCGGGCTGCACCGAAAAATTGAATGGTCATTGCTTAACTTGCACCGGGAATCCGGTCGGTCTGGTTTAGTTGATTAAGGGGCTTTGCTGGTTTTCTGACCGCTTGTCAGCGGCAGAAGTCACAAAACGAACAGCGATGTTTAGGTCAATATTGATAAATGCCCGCGGCATTGCCAAACGAATCTGGCAACGGCGTCTGATGAAAACGCTGGTGGCGACGGTATTGATTTTTTTTTGCGTCGATTTTTTCTTTCCCGTTAACACGTATGTTCCTTATTCGACCCTGATTACCGCCCGCGACGGCTCTATACTGCACGCCTTTCTGAGTCGCGATGACAAGTGGCGCATGTATGCCGAGCTATCCGAAATTACGCCTACGCTGCGCGATGCCATCCTTTTCAAAGAAGACAAATACTTTCGGTATCACCCTGGTTTCAATCCCGTAGCCATGTTGCGGGCGGTTGGCCGGAACCTGCTGACGGGTCGGCGGACATCAGGCGCTTCGACGATCACCATGCAGACGATTCGCCTGCTCGAACCCCGCCGGCGCACTTACGGCAATAAACTGATCGAGCTGGTCCGGGCAGTTCAGCTGGAACTTCATTATTCCAAAGACGAGATTCTGCAACTGTACCTGAATCTGATTCCATACGGCGGCAACGTCGAAGGCTTGAAATCGGCCTCATTGCTGTATTTTGGAAAGCCACCTGCTCTATTGAGCCTGGCCGAACTGACTACCCTCGCCATTATTCCAAACCGACCGTCGAGTTTACGGTTGGGAGTAACTAACGCTCATATCGTGCAGGAGCGGAACCGCTGGCTCAACCGCTTCCGTGCGCGTCGCTTATTTGATGACGCCGTCATTGCAGATGCCCTGAACGAACCCCTGATTGCTTACCGACGCGCAGCCCCACGGCAAGCTCCGCATGTGTCGCTTCGGCTGCGGACCGAACAGCCGACTCAGCCGATTGTACATTCAACGATCAATTCAGTTTTGCAGGCAACGGCCGAGCAGCTGGTGCAACGCTATGCCAACCGCATCCGGGCTTTTAACATTCAGAACACAGCGATTCTGGTAGTCGATAATCGGTCGCACGAGGTAGTAGCTTACGTTGGTTCGGCTGATTTTGCTAATACGCTCGATGGCGGACAGGTCGACGGTGTTCGTGCGGTCCGGTCGCCGGGCAGCGCGCTCAAACCTATCCTGTATGGACTGGCTTTCGACGCCGGACTTGTCACTCCCAAAAGCAAGCTTAACGATGTGCCCACTAATTTCAGTGGTTACGAGCCGGAGAACTACGACCGCCGGTTCAATGGCCCTGTCACGACCGAATTCGCCTTGGCAAACTCGCTGAATATTCCAGCGGTGGCTTTACTGAACGAGCTGGGTACGTCCTCGCTTGTCTCTACGCTACAGAAAGCGGGATTTTTGGCCATTAAAAAGCAGGCCAAAGAGCTTGGCCTTTCGATGATTCTGGGTGGCTGCGGGGTTACCCTGGAAGAAATGACCCGGCTGTATACTGGTCTGGCAAACGCCGGCCAATTTGAGCCGCTTCGTTTTGTTCGTCCAGCGAATCAGCCAGTCCAACGAACCAGTGTCGGTCTACTCTCGCCCGAAGCGGCTTATCTGGTTACGCATACCCTCACGCAGATTACCCGCCCCGATCTTCCAACTAATTTCGACAACAGCTATCACTTGCCCCGTATTGCCTGGAAAACCGGCACTTCGTATGGCCGACGCGACGCCTGGAGCATCGGTTATAATCAACGGTACACGATCGGAGTGTGGGTCGGTAACTTTTCGGGTGTCGGAGTGGCCGAACTAAGCGGAGCCAACACTGCCACCCCCTTGCTTTTTCAGCTTTTCAACGTGCTGGATTACAATTCGCCTACGGCCTGGTTCAAACCGCCCAGAGCGGCTACCAGGCTGTCGATGCGGCTGATCTGTCCCGAAACGGGGGATGTTCCGGGTGAATTTTGCACAAATCCGGTGACGGACTATTGCATCATGGGCGTTTCGCGCTACCACCGGTGCCAGCATCGAAAAACAGTTTTTACGAATGCCGCCAGAACCCTTTCCTATTGTACCTACTGTCTCCCCGATTCAGGAGCCGTTCGACAAACTTACCCGAATCTGTCGCCCGAACTCGTCTCGTTTTACCAAAGCCGACACATTCCGTTTGAAGTCGTACCTCCTCATAATCCGGCCTGCGAACGTGTGTTCGGCGAGTTAGGTTCAGGTCAAAGTGGCCCGTTGATTACCAGCCTGAACAACGGGAGTGACTATTTCATCAACTCCCAAAAACCCGCTGAACTGCAGTTAGCCTGTCAGGCCCCGAATGATGTACAGACTGTATTCTGGTATCTGAACGACAAACTATATCGCCGGGCGAAGCCAAACGAAGCCTTATTTTTTAAACCTCAATTGGGTAGATTGAAAATTTCCTGTGCCGACGACAAAGGACGAAGCCGGGATATATATGTCATTATCAGATCCGAATAAACGCCTGTACATTTGTTTATTCATTTATTGTTTATATTTTTCCCGAATAAAATCCAGTATTTTCCATGAAAATCCTAGTATTCTTTATCGCCTGTTTATGCGCAACCACTTCATTTGCGCAACAGGCTGCTGAGCCAGCGCAAAACCCTACCAGCCTGGGCAACGCGTTCTTTAAATCATTGCTCGATGAAGACAGCAACACCATGAGCAAGCTGCTGGCCAGCGACTTTACCATGACGAACTACGATGGGCATTCCGTTGGTGGCGATATGCTCGTGCAGGGCATCAGCGGTGGGTATGTCGTGGTCGATGCGTCGACTGTTTCGAATACGGAAACCCGGCAGTACAATGCCGATGCAGCAGTCATGACCGGCAATCTGAAAACCAAAGGCCAGGTTCAGGGGCAGGCGTTCGACGCCACCGTCACGTTTTCGGTCGTCTGTGCCAAACAGTCGGGCTCGTGGAAAATTGTCAATGTTCAGCTCACTCCGGTGCAATGACAACCGTTCAGTAACTCGTGCATTTTAAATCCAGACCCACTCAACAACTTTGAGTGGGTTTTCCGTATTCGTTCGGTTTCCTACCTTCTCTCACTATGCGAACACGCGCGCTTCTACTCTCGTCCTTACTCGCTTTATTGCTGTTTCAATGTTCCCGCCTGACGTTCAATGAAGTATCGGTTGTAGGCCGCAATTTCGACGATGAAGTGCAGCAGACGCAGAACCTGACATTTACGTTCAACAAAAACCTGGGGCCAACCAATCAGTTGAATAACTGGGATTCAACGCAGTATATCCGGTTTAAACCAGCTGTCCGGGGAAAATTCAGATGGACGGCTCCCAACGAACTGGTTTTTTCACCCAGCCGTGCGTTCGAACCTGCTACTGACTATAGGGCTGAATTGACCGGCGATTTATTAAAACGGTCAGACCAGAAAGACCTGCGCATTTCGGGCGACGAGATCGCTTTCCATACGCCTTATCTGCAACTGACCAGCACCGAAAACTGGTGGACCCGCTCGCGCGAAACCGGACAGGCCGTCGCGAAAACCAGGCTCCATTTCAACTATCCGGTTTCATCGGCAGAGGTAGCCGCCAAACTGACCGTCTCGACCGAAGATAAACCCCTGACGGCACAAGCCACGCAGGGCGATGGTCAGACTGCGGTTACTCTGACGCTTCCTGATGCACCGGGTGCCCGAAATGAGCAACCTCTGCTCGTTAAGGTCGACAAAGGCATCAAAGTACCTAGTACCCCGTACACCAGTAAGGAGGTTATCGAAACAACCAGTGCTTTACCCTCCCGCTTCACCGTCAACGTGGCCGATGTACAAACGCGCTTCGAGAACAGCGCGACTAACGGACCGCAGGGCATCGTACGGATCATTACCACCCAGGAGTTGCAGCCCGGTACGCTGAGTCAGTATTATACGATCCAGCCCCAGCTCGAAACTACGGCAGAGCTAACCGAAAACGGCTTCATCATCCGGGGCAATTTTACCGAAACGGACACCTACGTGCTGACACTGACCGATCAGCTCAAAGGCGTATTGGGGGCGCATCTGGAAGAGCCCGTAAGGCGAGATCTATTCTTCGGAAAAATGCCCGCCAGCATTCAGTTTGCCACTAAAAAAGCACTTTACCTATCTTCGAAAGGCGAACGAAATATTGGACTTTCGATCGTTAACATTCCCAGGGTGCAGGTCAAAATTGCCCGCGTGTATGAGAACAATATTCTGAATTACCTACGATCTAACCGGTACGAAGAATATAAAGAAAACGCGACCGGTGAGTGGGGGCCATCAGGTTTGTTCAACTACGATCAGGATGAAGCGGGGAATCTAAGCGATGTGCTGGTCGACAAAACGGTGGAAACAGCTGACCTGCCAAAAGTACGGGGCGTATCGGCTCTGAATCTGGCCCTACCCGATCAGCAGAGTGCGTTTCGGGAACACCCGCTCCGGGGGGTGTATCTGATCTCGGTCGACTCAAAAGACGAAGCCTATCTTCAGGCCAATCAACTGGTTTCCCTGTCCGATATTGGCTTGATAGCTCGTCAGACAAACGACGAAGTACTGATTTGGGCCAATTCGATACACACGGCCGAACCACTGCAGGGCGTCGAGATATCGCTCGTCAGCAGCAATAACCAGACAGTCTTCACGCTGCAAACCGACGGGAGCGGTTTTGCAAAATTCGACAAAGTAAGCCAAAAGGCCCCCGGCTTCCGGATCGCTTTACTGACAGCCCGGACCGACGATGATTTTAACTTTCTGTTTTTGCCCGACACTCAGGTCGAAACCTCACGCTATGCCGTCGAGGGCAAACGCGACAACGAATCGGGTTTCGATGCCTTCGTATACGGCGACCGTGATATTTACCGACCTGGCGAGACGATTCATTTCAATACTATTGTTCGCTCGCAGACCTGGCAGAGCGTGGGCGAAATTCCTATCCTGATCCGGGTACTCATGCCTAATGGCCGCGAGTTACAATCCTTTCGTAAAACGACTAATACGCAGGGCGCCGTGACGACCGATGTGCCCTTGAATCCAGCTTCCGTAACTGGCAGCTATACTGTCGAAGTGCTCAATGCCAACAATGTGCTGCTGACCTCACAGACCATTAGCGTCGAAGAATTTATTCCCGACCGAATCAAGGTGGATGTGCTGACGGACAGGACAAGCTACAGAGCCGGCCAGACGATTACGCTTTCAGCAACCGCTACGAATCTGTTCGGACCGCCCGCTTCCGACCGAGCCTACGAAATGGAGTTTCAGCTAAAACGAAAAGTTTTCGCTCCGGCAGGTTTTGGCGAATATGATTTCTCCATTCCCAGCGAATCAGCAAGAGCCGGTTCGCCAACCACTGAACCCGGCAACCGGACCGACGTTTTCCCGAAAGAACTTCGCCAGGGCCGCACCAACGCCAACGGACAAGCTACAGAACGTTTCCTGATTCCGGCTCTTTATCAGGATATTGGACTGCTGGAAGGCAAACTTTTCGTAACCGTCTTCGACGAAAATGGTCGTCCGGTCAATCGGCTCCGGCGTTTCGATATCCTGACTCAGGATACTTTCTTCGGCATACGGCTTCCCGACCGCTATGTGGCCACGAACGCACCGGTAGCTGCCGATCTGGTGGCGCTGGATGTTGCAGGCACCTTACGCCCGTCGGCTTCCGCACAGATTGAGGTTGTTCGTTACGATTATCAGACCGTTATCGAAAAGCAGCATGAAGGCAGCGGCCCCGGCCAGATAAAATATATGACCCGCCGACAAGAAAAACCCGTTTATACGAACACTTTATTGTTCAAGGGCGGGAAGGCAGGCTTTCGATACGTTCCGGCGGTTTCGGGCGAGTACGAAATCCGGGTTCGCCGACCGGGCGCAGGTGGCTATTTGGCTACCGGCTTTTATGCGTATGGGTATGGCAGCACATCGGCATCATCGTTCGAGGTTAGTCAGGAAGGGCAGGTCCTGATGACCTTCGACAAACCTTCGTATCAGACTGGCGATAAAGCCAGCGTACTCATCAAGGCACCGTTCGACGGTAAACTGCTGGTGACCGTCGAGCGAAACCGGGTTCTCGAACATCACTGGCTGACAACCAACAATAAGTCGGCAGAATGGAGCTTTTCGGTCGGCAAATCGCATCTGCCGAATGTGTACATAACCGCAACGCTTATTCGGCCCGTCAAGGAACAGGGCTCGGGGCCCTCCAATCTTCCCTTAACGGTTGCGCACGGTTTTGCGCCGATAACCGTGCAGGATGTCGATACAAAACTCCCGGTTGCCATAAGGGCGGTTACACAGTCGCGCTCGAAAACACGGCAGACGATCCGGGTAAAAACCGCAGGCAACGTTCAGGTGACCGTAGCGGTGGTAGACGAAGGTATTCTGCAACTCAAAAACTTCAAAACTCCCGACCCACATGGTTTTTTCTACCAGAAACGGGCGCTCGAAGTAGGTAGCCACGATCTGTATGCCCTCCTCTATCCGGAATTATCGCTCAAGTCAGGGTCGAGCACAGGCGGAGACGGATATGATCTGGAACGGCGGGTCAATCCGCTAAGTAATGGCCGTGTCCGACTGGTGGCGCTCTGGAGCGGTATTCTCAACACAGACTCAGACGGTGAAGCGGAGTTTTCGGTAGATATCCCCCAGTTCTCGGGCAATCTGCGCGTCATGGCTGTTGCTTATAAGGACAATGCGTTTGGGTCGGCCAACAGCAACATGAAGGTAGCCGATCCAATTGTTATCAGCACCGGCGTCCCCCGGTTTTTAAGCCCCGGCGATCAGCTCGATCTACCCGTCAATCTGAGCAATACCACCAAACAAACGGCAGCGGTTACGGCTCAATTGACGCTGAGTGGCCCCCTGACTGCCGATAGTGTAAGTAGCCAGAAGCTTACTCTACTTCCCGGCCGGGAAAGTCGCGCCGTTTTTCATCTTACGGCTAAACAGGCCATTGGTGCAGGCACGATCATGGTAACGGTGAAAGGACTGAACGAAACCTTTACCGAAAAAACGGATGTGACGGTCCGTCCGGCGGTTTCACTACAAAAAACCACGCTTTCGGGCGTCGTTGCGAGTGGGCAGTCGCAGCGGTTACAGCTAGTCGGCAATTTCCTGCCAGGAACCGCCCGGGCGAGCATTACTCTGAGCCGGTCGCCAGTTGCTCAATACGGACGTGAGCTGTCTTTTTTGCTGGGTTATCCGCACGGTTGTATCGAACAGACGATTTCCAAAGCCTTCCCGCAACTCTATTTTGCCGATCTGACTAAACAATTGGCCACCAATACGTATTTCGTTCGGGCGGGCGACAGCGACCTCAACCCAACCACGAATGTCAGACAGGCCATTCAAAAGGTGGAAGGCCAGCAGACGCCCAACGGCGGTTTTACCATGTGGCCGGGGATCGTAACGGCGCGTACAGGTGCTATACCCGTCGATGAATGGGCCAGTGCATATGCCGTTCATTTTCTAACCGAAGCACAGGAAGCAGGTTACGAAGTACGTCCGTCGGTACTAAGTTCAGCCATTGATTTTCTGACTACATCGACAAATAATCCGGCGCTGGAAAATACCGTTATGGTCGATGAAGCAGGTGGCCAGACGGTTCATAAACTAGCCAGCCGAACCGCTCTCTACAGTCTTTATGTTCTGGCGGTAGCCGGTAAACCAAATCGATCGGCCATGAATTATTACAAACAGAATGTCGGCCTGCTGACACCCGATAGCCGGTATCTGCTGGCGTCGGCTTTCTTCCGGGTCGGCGACACTCGCAGCTCGACGGCCCTGTTACCTAAGCGCTTTACCGACACGATAACCGGACGACAGACGGGCGGTAGCTACGCTTCGCCCATCCGCAATCTGGCCCTTGTTCTCGATGCGCTGGTAGAGACTGACCGTAATAATCTTCAGATCCCGACCCTGGCCCGACAGTTATCAGGGGCCCTGAAACAAACCAGCTACTTAAATACTCAGGAAGCCGCCTTTGCCTTTCTGGCACTTGGCAAACTAGCTCGTCAGGCAGTCAACAGTACCGCTACGGCAACCCTGTCGGCTGGTAACAAACCCCTGGGAACCCTAACCAATGCGCTGCTGACTCTGAAACGAGTTCCGACCGGGCTACCGCTGACTATACAGACCCAGGGAACCGGCAATGTGTATTATTTTGCTCAGAGTGAGGGCGTACCGGCTTCCGGGAAAATTATGCAGGAAGATCAGGGGTTGCGCGTCCGTCGAGTCTATCTAAACCGCGACGGTCGGCCGATGAACGAAATTCGGCAGAACGATCTGGTCGTAGTAAAACTGACGCTTTCCAGCACCAATGGCCTTCGTGTCGAGAACGTCGTTCTAACCGATTTGCTGCCCGCCGGGCTCGAAGTAGAAAATCCACGCTTAACCGAACCACGTGACATGCCCTGGATAAAAAATGCGTCTATTCCCGATCAGTTTGATCTGCGCGACGATCGGCTGAATTTTTACACAACGGTTACGGGCACCGAACAAACATTTTATTACCTGGCCAGGGCGGTGTCGAAGGGACGGTTTGCGGTGGGGCCAGTATCGGCCGATGCCATGTATAACGGTGATTATCGCAGCTATCATGGAGCTACGTTTGTGACAGTAAAATAAGATGGCGTTTACTTACGACGTGTATACCATTCTACGCTATTTGTAGAAAACAATTCCAACATTTGCTTTGCCCATTGGTTATACTAGCTAAAACATACGGTGGTATGCTTTTTGACGTATCAATCTCACTAGTATAAAATGACGCAACGCTATGAAAAGGAAAATTTGGGTAGTTGGGGCTTTTCTAGCAGCTACCGTTGGTTTATCATCCTGCGCAGCTACTGAAAAATGGCTGTACGGTGATTCGCAGAACAGCCGGCAGGACATGGTACAGCGCGACGATCGGTCGGGCTCCGGGCGCGATGATCGCGATGATCGGAATTCACGCGATCGGGATTACAATAACGATAGAGGAACTACTATTTTCAGTCGGAGAGACCGCGACGACCGGCGAATGAGCCGGAACAGTTCACGGGACGACGATTCGTATAACAACTCATACAGTACCTATCGGAATCCATATAGTAGTGCTTACCGATCTTCAACCGATCGGGATAACAACGACCGGCCTGGTCGCATGTCGGGCAGCGATTCGTATGGCAGCCGGTATAATGATCGGTACGACGACAATCAGGGTTATAACGACCGGCGCAACAGCGATCGGGATAACGACGGCCGCTACTCGACTAATGACCGCTATAACGACCGGCGTGATTCTTATAACGACCGCAACGACGATCGGAACAATAATCGCGACTCCTACAACAATCGGTCGGATAATGATCGGTATAACAACCGGAATTCATACAACGATCGGTACGACAACCGCGATAATGATCGGGATCGAAACGATGACCGCTATTCGAATAATCGGAATTCATACAACGACCGCTCCGACGACCGATCCTCGAATAACCGGAACTCGTACAACGATCGGGGAAACGATAACCGCGATAACCGGAATTCGTACAACGACCGGTACGACAACCGGAATAGCCGGGACAGCTACGATAACCGGAACGACCGGCAGAATGACGATCGGGACCGGGGCAATTCCCTGTTCAACCGAAACAACAACGACCGGGATAACAGCCGCTCTGACGACCGCGACCGCAACAATAATTCTTCGGATAACCGCGACAATCGGCGAAACGATGATTACCGCGATAACCGGAACGACAACTCCGACAGCCGGAATAACAACTCCGACAATCGGGATGACCGGCGGAGCAACCGGGATAACGACCGGGACAATAAAAGCTCTTTCGATCGAGACCGGCGCGACCTGACAGACCGTTTGGGAGACCAGATGGACAAAATCGATAAACAACTCGATGATGCCAAGGCCGAAGTAAAAAACGAAAGCCGGAGGGACCGCAAAAAACGCGAAGATCGAATCAAGGATCTGGAAGACAAGCGGAATCAGTTATCGGATTCGTACATCAAGGTTCAGCGCACTTCCGAAGACGACTTCGATAAAGTGAAAAAGCAGGCAAATAAAGTCGTCGATGATATCGGTGATGCGCTTGACAAAGCGGCCGATAAAATCGATAAGAAATAAGGTACGGAGTACTCTATCATAAAACAGAAGGACCGATTCGCCGAATCGGTCCTTCTGTTTTCTATTTATAGCTATAGACGGGACGATCAGCCTATATTTGTGCTATGGCACTACTTAAACCTGTTCGGGGTATTCATCCCCAATTCGGCGCAAACTGCTGGTTTGCGGATACAGCGACGATAATTGGCGACGTAACGATGGGACGTGACTGTACGGTCTGGTTCAACGCCGTGGTCCGGGGCGACGTCAACTCGATTAGTGTCGGCGACGGTACTAACATTCAGGATGGTGCCATCATTCATTGTACTTATCAACGATATAAAACTACCATCGGTAATTACGTTTCCATTGCGCACAACGCCATCGTGCATGGCTGCACGCTGGAAGATAATGTGCTGATTGGCATGGGCGCCATCGTTATGGACGGAGCGGTTATCGGCGAGGGTAGTGTCATTGCCGCTGGAGCCATCGTGACCCAGCATACTCTTGTGCCAGCCGGTTCCATATACGCAGGTAATCCGGCCCGCTTCCTGAAAGCTGTTTCGCCCGAGCAAGCTGAAACCTTCAGGCGAACGGCGGCTAATTATGTGATGTATGCCGACTGGTTCAAAGAATAGCGTATGGAAGAATTTTTGATTTACCTGCGGCTGGGCTTCGACCATATTACTGATCCCGGCGGTTACGACCATATCCTGTTCGTTATAGCGCTTTGTGCGGTATACACCCTTCATCAATGGCGGCAGGTGCTGATTCTGGTAACTGCCTTTACCATTGGCCACTCTATTACTCTGGCGCTAGCAACCCTGCAGTTAATTCATTACAAAACAGCCTTAATCGAACTCCTGATTCCGGTCACCATTCTGATCACGGCAGTTGTCAATTTCTTCTTTCAGGAACCTGGCTCACGCCGTATTCAACAGACCCGGTTCACTAACCAGACCGCGCGCTATGGCCTGGCATTGTCGTTTGGTCTGATCCACGGAATGGGATTTTCCAATTATTTACGGAGTCTGCTGGGTCGCGAAGCTTCTATTCTGAAGCCACTACTGGCGTTTAATCTCGGACTGGAACTGGGTCAGCTGGTTATTGTCAGCCTGGTACTCGGATTAACGTACGTCGCTTTGGATCTGGTGCGCAGCAGCCGTCTTCGCTGGACGCTTATCGTATCGGGCATCGTTGCAGGTATGGCTTTATCGCTCATCATCAGTAACGAGTATCTGAGTGAGCTACTAAATTAGGTAACCTGTAGGCCGGAAAACCTTTATTCGCTTTTCGATAGAAAACTTACAAGGCCTTTTTTGTAATTTTACCCCGCTTATCAACAACTATAACCGAACACATGCAAAAGATAATTTTGCTGGGCGTAAGTTTAGCAATCTCGGCAGAGTTAGTGGTCGCTCAAGCGCCGGCTCCTTCGACGCAGCGGGCAAACACCCGTTTTGAGCAGTTAGGGCCCATGCTGCCGGCTCCGACAACCTTCCGCACAGCCGCCGGTGCGCCCGGAAAGGATTATTTCCAGAACCGCGCCGACTATACCATCAAAGCCACGCTCGACGACACGAAGCAAAAAATAACCGGCTCCGAAACCATTACGTACCATAATCGTTCGTCGGACGTACTGCCTTACCTATGGCTCCAGCTGGATCAGAATCTGTTCCGACCCGATGTCAATGGCCGAACCTCTCAAACGGGCAGTATTAACCCAGAAAACGTTTCCTTCCGGCAACTCGATGCGGGCACAGCGTTGGCCAGCAAAGATTACGGGCATAAAATAACGTCTGTGCGCGATCAGGCGGGCAAGCCAATCAAGTATACCATCAACCAGACCATGATGCGGATCGATTTGCCACAGCCCGTTGCGCCTGGGAAGTCGGTTACGTTTTCTATCGACTGGAATTTCAATATTGTCGACGTAAAAAGCGTCGGAGCCAGAGGTGGTTATGAATTTTTCCCGAAAGACGGCAACTATATTTATGAGATCGCCCAGTGGTTTCCGCGTTTATGCTCCTACAATGACGTAACGGGCTGGCAGAATAAGCAGTTTATGGGCCGGGGCGAGTTTACGCTTATTTTCGGCAATTATAACGTGGCCCTGACCGTACCGAACGATCACATCGTTGGTGCAACCGGCGAATTACAAAACCCGACCCAGGTCTTATCCGCAGCGCAGCAGAAGCGCTGGAACGAAGCCAAAAACAAAGGCGACAAACCGGGCGAAAACCCTGTCGTGATTGTTACTCAGGCGGAAGCCGAAGCTGCGGAGAAAGGCAAACCGACGGGTACAAAAACCTGGATCTACAAGGCTGATAATGTACGCGACTTTTCTTTTGCCAGCAGCCGCAAATTTATCTGGGATGCGCTCCAGCCGAGCGTAGAAGGCAAGCGGGTCTGGGCCATGTCGCTTTACCCGAAAGAAGCCAATCCGCTGTGGGGCCAGTATTCGACCCGGCTCGTGGCGCATACGCTTCGCTCTTATTCCCGCCGGACGTTTGGCTATCCATATCCGGTGGCTTACTCGGTTCACGGACCAGTAGGCGGTATGGAGTATCCGATGATCAGCTTCAACGGGGCTCGCCCTGAAGCAGACGGCACTTACTCAGTTGGCACCAAGAACTTCCTGATTTCAGTGGTCATCCACGAGGTAGGCCATAATTTCTTCCCCATGATCGTCAATTCCGATGAGCGTCAGTGGTCGTGGATGGACGAGGGTCTGAACAGCTTCCTCGAAGGGTTGGCCTGTCTGGAATGGGATGCCGATTTTCCGGCGCACGGCATCGATCCGCAATACATCGTACCCTACATGCAGCTCGATTCGACCCAGCAGGTGCCAATCATGAGCAGCTCGGATAATATTCCCGGCAATACTTTCGGTCCGAACGCCTATACCAAACCGGCCACGGCGCTCAACATCCTGCGCGAGACGGTCATGGGTCGGGATCTGTTCGACTATGCCTTCAAGGAATATGCCCGCCGGTGGGCTTTCAAAAGCCCCGAGCCGGCTGATTTCTTCCGCACGCTGGAAGATGCCTCGGGGGTAGACCTGGACTGGTTCTGGAAAGGCTGGTTCTATGGCGTTCAACCCGTGGATCAATCACTGGTTAAGGTAGACTGGTTTCAGGCCAGCTCTCAGAACCCGGAGGCCAGTAAAGCGGAAGCCCGGGCGGCTGCCCAGCGCAAACTGAATACGATCAGTAAACAGCGCGATGCCCTGAGTAAAGATGAAACCGTAGTGGCTCAGGATAGCACTATGCGCGATTTTTATAATCGATACGACCCTTACGCTGTTACAGCCGAAGACCGCAAAAAATACCAGGATTATCTGGCTTCCCTAACGGCTGAAGAACGGCTGCTGGCTGAGGCAGGCACTAATTTTTACACCCTGTCGCTGAAAAATAAAGGGGGTATACCCATGCCGGTCATCGTTCGGATGGAGTTTGAAGACGGCACCGATTCGGTTGCCCGATTCCCCGCCGAAATATGGCGGTTCAACGATGTATCGATCAAGAAAGTAATTGCTACGCCCAAAAAAGTGAAGCAGTGGACTCTCGACCCTTATCAGGAGATTGCGGATATCAATACGGAAGACAATTCATTTCCGCCGGTGGCTAAACCGACCCGGTTCCAGCTGTTCAAACAGCAGCGATCCGGATATCAGGCACCAAACCCTATGCAGCAACAACGCCAGCTATCACCGGCCAGACAGGGTACCGGTCGTAATTAACAAGCTTTATTAACTTACAACAGACTATGAGAAAAGTAGTATTACTGGCCAGTCTAACCCTGTGGTCAGCCGCTTTACAGGCTCAGGCACCAACGGCTCCGACGCAGAACGCCAATACGCGCTTTGAACAGCTGGGTCCGATGCTGCCCACGCCCAACACCTTTCGAACGGCCGCCGGTGCGCCCGGAAAGGATTATTTCCAGAACCGCGCCGACTACGACATCAAGGTAGAATTGGACGATGCGAATCAGAAAATTATCGGTTCCGAGACGGTAACGTACCATAATAATTCAACCGACGAACTGCCCTTTATCTGGCTTCAGCTCGATCAGAACCTGTTCGCCAAAGGATCGATAGGCAGCGTTACCCGAACGGGTGGTGTCAACGAAAGCGGCATGAGTTTCGCGCAGTTGCAGAACCTGACATCGGTGCGCGAACGGAGCAGCCAGCAGGCGACGGATAAATACGGGTATAAAATCACCGCGGTTAAAGACGCTAAGTCGGGCAATCCGCTCAAGTACGCGATCAACCAGACCATGATGCGGATTGACCTGCCTGCCCCGCTGAAACCCGGCGCCAGTTATTCTTTCCATGTAGACTGGAATTACTTCATCACCGAATATTACGGCCGGAGTGGCATGGAGTTCTTTGCGAAAGATGGGAATTATAATTACTTCATTGCGCACTGGTTTCCGCGGTTGTGTGCCTATAACGACGTAAATGGCTGGCAAAACAAGCAGTTTTTGGGCCAGGGCGAGTTTACGCTCATTTTCGGCAATTACAAGGTTGCGATCACGGCTCCGAGCGATCACGTAGTCGGTGCAACGGGCGAGTGTCAGAACTATAAGCAGGTATTGAGCGCTACGCAGCAGAAACGGCTGGCCCAGGCGGCTACGTCAAAAACGCCTGTTGTTATTGTTACGCAAGCCGAAGCCGAAGCGGCTGAGAAGGCCAAGCCCGGTGCAGCCGCTGGGAAAAAAACCTGGATTTTCAACGCGCAGAATGTACGTGACTTTGCGTTCACCAGCAGCCGTAAATTTATCTGGGATGCTATGCAAACCGATGTGTACGGTGATGGGCATAAAATCTGGAGTATGTCGTTCTACTCGAAAGAGGGCAACCCCCTGTGGGGCCAGTATTCGACCCGCGTTGTCGAACATACCCTTCGCTCTTACGGCAATCGGACGATCAAGTACCCTTATCCGGTTGCTATTTCGTGTCATGCTACGGCGGGGGGCGGTATGGAATACCCCATGATCAGCTTCAACGGTGGTCGGCCGGAGCCAGATGGTACATATTCTGATCAGACCAAAGCAGGCATGATCGGGGTCATTATCCACGAGGTAGGCCATAATTTCTTCCCCATGATCGTCAATTCCGACGAACGGCAGTGGACCTGGATGGACGAAGGCCTGAATACATTCTGCCAATATCTGGCTGAGAAAGAATGGGACTACAATTTCCCCAGCCGTCGCGGTGAGCCTCAATACATCGTGGATTACATGAAGTCAGATAAGTCGGTTCTGTCACCCATCATGACGTCTTCCGACAATGTCATTAGTCTTGGCCCGAACGCCTACGCCAAACCGGCCACGGCGCTCAACATCCTGCGCGAGACGGTCATGGGCCGGGATCTGTTCGACTATGCCTTCAAGGAATATGCCCGCCGGTGGGCCTTCAAAAGCCCCGAGCCGGCTGATTTCTTCCACACGCTGGAAGATGCCTCGGGGGTAGACCTGGACTGGTTCTGGAAAGGCTGGTTCTATGGCGTCGAACCTGTCGATCAGGACTTAGTAGAAGTCGACTGGTATCAGGTCGATTCGGGCAACCCTGAGGTTAGCAAAGCAGCCGCTCGTGCCGACGCCAAACGACGGGCGGGTACCATCAGCAAGCAACGCGATGCAGCAACGCAGGCCGAGACGGTGGTTGCGAAAGACTCGACCATGAAAGATTTTTACAACAGTTATGACCCGTATGCGGTAACAGAAGCCGACAAAAAGAAATACCAGGATTACCTGGCAACTCTAAGCGCCGACGAACGGAAAACGCTCGAAACCTACGGTGGTACTAATTTTTACACCCTGTCGCTGAAAAATAAAGGGGGTATACCCATGCCGGTCATCGTTCGGATGGAGTTTGAAGACGGCACCGATTCGGTTGCCCGATTCCCCGCCGAAATATGGCGGTTCAACGATGTATCGATCAAGAAAGTAATTGCTACGCCCAAAAAAGTGAAGCAGTGGACTCTCGACCCTTATCAGGAGATTGCCGACATCGATGCGGAGAACAACTCTTTCCCACGAGTAGCTCAGCCTACGCGTTTCCAGTTGTTTAAGCAACAGCAACGGTTTGGCCCGCAGGGACCAAACCCTATGCAACAGCAACGACGGGCAAATCAGCCCCCAGCCGCTCAGGGAAGCAGTAAGAATTAAACGGGATCGACTAATGTACAATGAACAGTAAGGCAGAAATTATGCTCTTGTTCATTGTACATTGGTCATAATCCATTACTTTTGCATTCCCATTCGGGATGTAGCGCAGTCCGGTAGCGTGCTTGCATGGGGTGCAAGAGGTCGTGGGTTCGAATCCCGCCTTCCCGACAGTTGAAATAAAAAGAGATGCAGAACATATTCTGCATCTCTTTTTATTTCAACCTATTTTCATTTCTCCAAAGAACCCCGCTCCGCTTTTTTCGGTCGTCTGCCAGGAATTTTTTACAGCCTCTTATGGAATCCCATTCCATTCGGCATCTACAGATAAAAGGGCCTTCAAAAAGGTGTTCTCAGTAATCTTAACAATTATTTTATGATCAACGCACCTCCCGTTTTCACGTAGCGTAGTTACCGATTGAAGCGATTCGGAGAGCTTACCAGTGTTGTATTGAGAAATAGGGGTTTATCGAACATCACTGCAAAAAGGTATCTGATTTGTTCTGCCGAAGTTTCTATTGACTTTTGTTTTAGACAAGATAGACTCAGCTTAGCTAGGATTCCATTTGCAGATTTTCTTTTGGGTGAAAGTAGATATATCCAACTATTTATTACTGGATTGCAATAAAGGTGAAACATTTGACAAGTAGAATTGTATGGTTTTAATCAGAAAACCATATTTTTGTGGAGGCTTGAATGCATTTCCGTTAAATTTTTGGGTGCACAAACCGAAAGAGTCTAAATTTTTCACTTTTTTTACCGGGCAAACCAACTTTTAAATTTTAACCCTACAGTCCAGTTACAATGAAAACACAAACTCCCTCTCCAGCACCTGCCAAAGCACCAGCGCCAAAGAAGAAGTCAGGCGGTCTGAACCCAGCATTAGTTATACCCGTACTGCTGGTTATCGGTATCCTGACTTATATGTTCGTTTTCGGTGATGGCAGCCACTTTCAGGAAGGCGATAACACAAAAGAACCACTGCCCGGCGACTACTTCGGTACCGTTTACAAGGGAGGATTTATCGTACCCATTCTGTTTACCTGTTTCCTGACCGTATTGGTATTCTCCATTGAGCGGTTTATCACCATCGGCCGCGCAAACGGTTCGGGTTCGATCGACGACTTCGTTCGGAAAATCAAAAGCCAGCTCGATCGGAATGAAGTAGCTGCTGCTATTCAGGAGTGCGATCGGCAGAAAGGTTCGATCGGTAACGTCGTAAAAACTGCCCTGCTTAAATATCAGCAACTGGCAACGGATACGCAGTTAGACAAAGAACAAAAACTGGTAGCCTTGCAGAAAGAAGTTGAAGAAGCAACCACGCTCGAACTGCCGATGCTCGAAAAGAACCTGACGATCATCGCTACGCTGGCTTCGGTTTCGACGCTGATCGCCCTGCTCGGAACAGTACTTGGTATGATCCGCGCGTTCGCAGCTATGGGTGCTACGGGTCAGCCTGACACAGGCGCTCTGTCGACGGGTATCTCGGAGGCCCTTGTAAACACGGCGCTTGGCATCGGTACGGCCGCTATCGCAACGATCATGTATAGCTACTTCACCAGCCGTATCGACGTACTGACGTACAACATCGACGAAATCGGTCTGAGCATTCAGCAAAACTTTGCGGCTCACTACTAAGCCGTTCGGTGCTAGTTGATGTAATTAACTCCCCTGCCCGGCTAAGCCGGGCAGGACGAAACAAACTAACTCATGCCAGCAGTTAAAATAAAACGCGCCAGTTCGACGGTGGATATGACGGCGATGTGCGACGTAGCATTCCTTTTGCTGACGTTCTTCATCCTGACCGCTCAGTTCCGGTCTCAGGATGCTGCCGCCATCGAAACCCCGTCATCTATATCTGGCATTAAGGTTCCTGATAGCGACATCATGACCATTGGTCTTGGCCGCGATGGGAAGGTCTATTTTGGTACTGATAACCAGCAGACACGTATTGCTACGCTGGACAACATCGCAGCCGCGAAAGGCATTACGTTTACCGACAAAGAGAAGAAAGAATTCGCTCTGATGTCGAACTTCGGTCTGCCAATCGCTCAGTTGAAGTCGTTTTTGAGTCTGCCTAAAGAACAACAGGCAAAGATAAAACAACCGGGGATTCCAACCGACACAACCGGTGCCGGTCCAACGAACGAGCTGAAAGACTGGGTATTCAATTCTCGTAAGGCTAATAACAAACTTCGGATTGCGCTGAAAGGTGATAACCTCGCCAAATTCCCCGAATTCAAAAATGTATTAGCTACGCTGCAGGCACAAAACATCAACAAATTCAACCTGATTACGGGCACCGAAGCCCCGCCGGCTGGTTGGAAAGCTGATTAATGCCTGGGCGATCGTATAACGTTTGATTTTCACCTAGCTAATCTGTTAAGAAAAACATGGCAGAAATTAACACTGGCGGTGGTGGTGGTAAACATGATGGTGGTAAGGTACGGTCCAAGAAAGCGTCGACCCGTGTGGATATGACACCGATGGTCGACCTGGGATTTCTCCTGATTACCTTTTTCATTTTGGCCACCACCCTGAGCAAGCCATCTTCGATGACGCTCAACGTGCCAGATAAAACACAAAAAGAAGAAACGGAACCAATCAAGGCTTCCAACGTAATGACGATCTTTCTGGGAAAAGATAACAAGGCCTACTATATTTTTGGTAAAGCCGCCAATGAAGACCCCGAAGTAAAGAGCGTTGGATATGGATACGAATTCCGTCAGGCCATTCAGCAAAACGCTCGTAAAGTAGCTGCTGATAAGTTTGTGGTCGTTATCAAGCCCACAAAACAGTCGACCTACAAAAATATGGTCGATGTACTGGATGAGATGGCCATAACCAAAACCAAACGGTACGCCCTGGTGGATCAGTTGACCCCGGACGAAAAGAAGCTTCTAAAAGATAAAGCCAAATTTGACGCATAACACCATGGCAGAATTAGACTCCAAGGCAACACTCGATGATATCGTGTTTGCCAACCGGAACCAAGCGTATGGTGCGTATGATCTGCGAAAAACGTACCCTAAAACAGTAACCCGCGCGCTGATTATCGGGGGTATTCTGTTTACATTAGGAGTACTTGCGCCGACCATCATTACAGCTTTAACTCCGGAGCAAGAAGAACAGGCGATGGTAGAGGTAGACTTGATGAAGCTTCCACCTCCCCCTATCGACCCAAATGAACCACCGCCACCACCACCGCCACCGGTGGAAGTGCCGAAAGTGAATACCGTAAAATTCCTGCCGCCGGAAGTAAAACCGGATGAGGAAGTTCCGGAAGAAACGCCACCGCCAGCCGTTGAAGAGCTGAAAGAAGCCGTTGCTGCTGAAAAAACGCAGGAAGGTGACCCGAACGCCGAAGAAGTGATTGCCGCTCCTGAAGCAACGGCTGCTCCAACCAAAGTAGAGGTGGCCGTCGAAGCGGCTCCGAAAGAAGAAGAAGTCTTCACAGTTGTTGAACAGCAACCCGAATTTCCGGGTGGTATGGCAGCACTTGGACAGTTTCTGCAGAAAAACTTACGGTATCCGGCAGCTGCTCAGCGCGCTAACGTGTCAGGACGGGTGTTCGTTAGTTTCGTTGTCAATACGGATGGCAGTATTCAAGATGTTTCTGTTTTGAAAGGACTTGGATTTGGCACCGATGAAGAAGCGCAGCGCGTTGTAAAAAGCATGCCAAAATGGCGTCCTGGTAAGCAATCTGGTCGTCCGGTTCGTGTCAAATACAACCTGCCGATTAACTTTACGCTGGAGTAATTTTTTTCAATGCGCAGACAAAATCAAGGTCCGGCGCAGCTAACACTGTATATTTCAGTACTGGCTTCGCTGGCATACATGGGAGGAGGCATCGCACTGATTGCCTCCTCTCAGTCTTTTGGCATGTTACCCGAGCCTGGGCCACTGCGCTACAGCATGGGTGCTTTGCTGCTGATCTACGGACTTTTCCGGGCCTATCGCGCCTACCAACGTTTCCAGGAAAATGATTAATCGATTATTAACAGCTTCAGCGTTATTGACCTGCATAGTAGGATGTAGTGGCGATAAACCTCTGGACAATCCGTCCCGTGGCGACATCGTTATTGCTGCCGATGAGTCATTCACTCCGCTGGTTATGCAATTGACGTCAGCTTATTCCGGCATTTATCCGAATGCTCACTTTAAGATTGTGTACAAACCTGAGCAGGAAGCCATTAATATGATGCTGCACGACAGCGCTCGCCTGGTTTTCACGACTCGTGCGTTGAAACCGAATGAGCGGGCGGTGTTGAACCAGCGAAAAATAAAAGGAGCCACGGAGAAGATTGCGACCGACGGGGTAGCGCTTATTATCAACAAAGCAAATACCGATAGCCTGATTACTATGCAGGAACTACGTCGGGTATTTACCGGGCAAACAAAGCAATGGTCGCAGTTGACCGGAGGCAATCAATCAGCCCCCATAACTTTAGTATTCGACAATAACAATTCGAGTAATTTAGAGTTTGTATTAAATAAATTTAATGTGAAGGACGTAAGCAAACTACGCATCTTCACGACGCACTCGAATCGGGAGGTAATTGATTTTGTTCGTAAGAATCCGTCGGCACTTGGGTTTATCGGCGTTAACTGGATCAGCGATAGCGACGAACCCCTGTCGGTCGAATTAGCCCGCGATCTTCGCGTAATGGGCGTGTCGGACAAAGCAAACCCAACGACGCGGGATGATTACTTCCAGCCATTTCAGGAAGATTTAGGCATGCAACGATATCCTCTGCGACGGCCGGTTTATATCTTAAGCCGTGAGACCCACCCGGGTCTGGGCGGTGGGCTTATAAATTACATAGCCCGGGATGCCGGGTCACTGATCATTCGTAAGTTGGGCCTTTGGCCGAGAATGCCATATGATCGAGTTATAAACTTGACTAAATAACTAAGTTTTTTCGGTTTAAACGTAATTTTTTAATTTTGTAGATTGTTTAAATAGAACTAACCCGTTTCATTTCCAACTTGATTTACATGATGAACAACCAGAAAAAATCGCTGTTGAGTCTCCTGTTTATCGGAACGACTATGGCCGCTCCCGTTCTGGCGCAGGATCTGCCGACAGCTTTAAAAGATATAGAAGCTGAGCGTTATCCTAAAGCAGAAAAAACCCTAACGCAACTGGCATCCAGTTCGCCCAATGCTGAAAATCAGTTTTACCTGGGCTATCTTTATCTTAGAAGCGGCCAGCTTGATAAAGCAAAAGCAGCTTTCGATAAAGGAGCTGCCGCCGACGCTAAAAACCAGTTGAATAACGTGGGATTGGCCGGTGTTGCTTTAGCTAAGAAAGACCGTGCTACCGCAAAATCATTGATCGACAACGCAGTAGCGCAAACAAAAAGCAAAAACCAGGATGTTCTGATTCGCGCTGGCGAAATGTACACGCTGTCGGATCAGACGAATGACCCGGCTGAAGCGCTCCGTCTTCTGGCAATTGCCGATGAGAAAGACAAAAAGAACGAGAACGCCGAGATTGAAATGCTGATGGGAGATGCGTATTTCCTCAAAAATGATGGTGGTAATGCCATTACGAAATACGAAAACGCCCTGACGATCGATCCTAAGCTGGCGGAGGCCAACTACAAAATTGGACGACTGTATCTGCGCGGTAAAAACTACACGAAAGCGCAGGATTACTTCAAGCAGGCCATCCAGACGGATCCAGAATTCGCACCCACGTATCGGGCTTACGCCGATGCCCTGGCAAACTCACGGGCTTATAAGAGTGCCGCTCAGAATTATGAATCATACATTCAGAAAAGTGGTACGAACGATCCGGAACTGTTGCTTGACGTAGCCCGGTATAAATTCCTGGCTCAGGATTATCAGGGTGCTATTACTTATCTGGACCAGCTGAAAGGAAAAATCAATAACCCGATTATTGATCGGATGTACGGCTGGTCGTATAGTGCTTTAGGTAAAAATAACGAAGCCGTTGAGTCGTTGAACCGCTTTATCTCGACTGCTCCGCAGAAAGTGATCTACGACGATTATAAATACCTGGGCCGGGCCTACGGTCAGTTAGGGACACCACAGGGAGATTCACTGAGCATCGTTAACTTAGAAAAGGCTGCTTCGCAGGACACGACTGAGAACCTCTATCGTGAAATTGCCAAGAATTACTACGACTTGAAAAAGTACGATAAAGCCTCCGACTATTACGTTAAAACTATTGCTAACGATAAAAAACCACAGAATAATGACTACCTGTGGTTAGGTCTGGCTAATTATCAGTATGCTCCACGGGTAGGCCGGGACAGCACTGCTGCTCCAATGGATACCGCTCAGATCAAACAAGTCAAACAACAGTACTACCTGCGTGCCGATTCAGCTTTTGCACTCATGTCGCAAAAGATTGAAGCAGATGGCAAAAAGTATCCGCTGGCTTACTATTATCGGGCAGGAGCTAACTATTATGCTTATCCGAACGACAAAGAAAAGGCTGCTAGCCTGGCAGCACCGCTCTATGAGAAATTCATTGAGCAGGCCATGGCGCCAGATTCTTCGGATAAAACCGATTATAAGCGTTATCTGATCACGTCTTACAAAGCACTGGCTGGATTTAGTCTGTTGAAGAAAGATGATACCAAAGCGAAAGAATACTTCGATAAGGTGCTAGCCCTCGATCCAAACGACGAAAGCGTTAAAAAAGCACTGGAAGGCCCTAAAGCTGCCCCGGCAGCAGCAAAGCCGGCAGCCAAACCAGCCGCTCCTAAGGCTACTACCAAAAAGAAAATCGCCAGTAGTTGATAGCTTTAAAACCAGATTAATGAAAAGCGTAGGCACCATGTCTACGCTTTTCTGTTTTTACGAATAATAAAACACGTGACAGTCAGCACGATTATTTTCAACGGGTATCTTAACTTTACAGGCGCAAATTTTGACTAAACAAGATTACTCCCTAAAAACCGTATGCTTAACCTTGTACTGTTTGGCCCACCAGGCGCTGGAAAAGGTACCCAAAGTGAGAAGTTGATTCGTAAATACAATTTGGTTCATTTATCGACGGGTGACTTATTACGATCCCAGATTGCCGCCGGGACGGAACTAGGTTTACGAGCTAAACAGTTGATGGATCAGGGATTACTTGTGCCCGATGAGGTAGTGATTGGTATGATCGAAAGCAAGTTGCGCGATAACTCGTCAGCACCCGGTTTTATTTTCGATGGTTTTCCACGTACCGTTCTACAGGCACAAGCTCTGGATCAGTTACTCAGCCAGAATCAGACGCCTATTACAACGATGATAGCGCTGGTTGTAGATGATGAGGAACTCATTCGGCGTTTACTGAAGCGGGGGGAAACATCAGGTCGGCCCGATGATCAGGACGAAGCGACTGCTCGCAGACGAGTAAGTGTGTATAATAAAGAAACCATGCCCGTCGCTGATTATTACAGCGCACAGGGCAAATTCGCGGCTATTGATGGTATTGGCGAAATTGACGATATTTTCGACGCCATCTGCAAAAAAATAGAAGAATCGGTTGTGAGGTAGAACTAGTATGGCTTCATCAAATTTCATTGACTACGTTAAAATAAATTGCCGGTCAGGTGCTGGTGGAGCTGGATCCGTTCACTTCCGACGAGAAAAGCACACGCCTAAAGGAGGCCCCGATGGGGGCGATGGCGGGCGCGGTGGTCACATTATCCTACAGGGTAATGCGCAGCTATGGACCTTATTACACCTGAAATACCGTAAGCACGTTAAAGCGGGTAATGGTGTAGCTGGTGAAGGTGGACGACGAACGGGCGCCCAGGGTGAAGACGTCATCCTCGAAGTGCCACTTGGCACCATTGCCCGAAATCCCGACACAGGCGAAAAGCTGGCTGAAATAACCGAAGACGGACAGGAGATTGTTCTATTTCCGGGCGGGCGGGGGGGAATGGGCAACGATCATTTCAAATCATCGACCCAGCAGGCTCCTTATCACGCCCAGTCAGGAGAACCAGGTTTGGAAGAATGGGTCGTTCTGGAGTTGAAATTACTAGCCGACGTCGGACTGGTTGGATTTCCTAACGCCGGGAAGTCTACTCTGCTGTCGGTCCTGTCGGCCGCCCGCCCCGAAATTGCTGATTACCCTTTTACAACCCTTGTCCCCAATCTTGGGGTCGTAGCCTATAGAGATTTCAAATCCTTCGTGATGGCCGACATCCCAGGTATCATCGAAGGAGCGTCTCAGGGCAAAGGATTGGGGCTACGGTTTCTGCGGCACATCGAACGCAACTCAGTGCTACTATTTCTGATTCCGGCTAACTCGGAAGATATCCGGCGGGAATATAACACGCTTTTGAATGAGCTGCGCGAATTCAATCCAGAGCTGATGGATAAAACCCGGCTGCTGGCGATTACTAAAATAGATCTTGTTGATGATGCCACGTTGACAAGCCTTAAAGAGTATTTACCTAAGAAAGTCCCCGTAACGTTTATTTCTTCGGTGAGTCAACGGGGATTGAATGAATTAAAAGATATGATCTGGCAAAATCTGACAACATCAGAGCCAGTTTAACTATATGTATTGATAAGTGATGATCAGGGTATTCGTCGGGCTACGTCTTAATTATCTATGAACTATATCTATAGGATAGCCAGAATGGCTTTTTTTTTGCTATTTCCTTCCCTGGCAATCGCTCAGATTCAAGTATCCTTTCCAACAAGCCGAGCCGTTTTTCAACGAAATAATGCAGGGCAGGCCACCATCCGCATCACCGGCTATTACACATCCTCGCTGACGCGTGTAGAAGCGCGGTTGCAGGCTCGCGATGGTCAGGGCCAATCGACGGACTGGCGTACGATTCAGGATAATGCCTCCGGTGGCGTATACGCAGGCGATCTACAGGGACAAGGGGGTTGGTACAACCTCGAAGTGCGTGGCATGAATGGCGATCAGCAGGTTGGCAGCACAACTGTAATCGAACGTGTTGGAATCGGCGAAGTCTTCATTATTGCCGGCCAGTCCAATGCACAGGGGATTCATCAAAGTGCCCCTAACCCTGGAAATGACCGGGTTAACTGCGTTAATTACCAATATCCACCGACTGGTTTTCCAAACGATCCACCAACACCTGTCTTTTCTCAACTCGATAATTACGCCGGTTTTACCATTTCCCCCCGTGGAGTAGGTAGTTGGTGCTGGGGCCAGTTGGGCGATCTACTGGTTAGACGTTTGAACGTACCCGTTATGTTTTTCAATGCCGCTTTCGATGGCACGGCAGTTCAGAACTGGCGGCAGAGCGCACCCGACGGAGGAACGGCTTTCAGTGTATACAATGGACAGCCATACCCGCCCCGTCAGCCATATATCAACCTGAAAATAGCGCTTCAATTTTACGCGAACATGCTGGGAGTCCGGGCGGTTCTGTGGCATCAGGGCGAAGCCGATAATCTCATCAACACACCCACCAGTCAATACGTAAGTGATTTACAGTTGGTAATCAACCAGGCTCGCCGAGATTACAACAGAAATATGGCGTGGGTCGTAGCCCGCGCTTCATATGGCGATTTTATTGGCGGAGTCGATGCTTCTATTACGTCTGCCCAAGACATTGTTATCGGCTCTACCGGAAATGTATTTGCCGGTCCCAACACGGATGCTATCCAGGTTCCCCGCCAACGCCCTCCCCTCTTCGACGTCGACGGGTTGCATTTTGATTATAATGGCCTTATAGATGTTGCCAACGCCTGGAATAACAGCCTGAATGATTCATTCTTTCAGTCGTCCACTCCTATCGATCCGACGCCAGCCCCTACGGTTTCGATTGCCTGTGGAGGTAATAATAATCTTCGAATTACGCTTAACGGCAATTATTCCAGCATTCAGTGGGATTCGGGCGAATCAGGCAATACCATAACCAAAGGCCCGGGCATATACCGGGCAAAAGTTAAAGACGGCTTAGGCAACACAGCTTTTTCTACTCAGATTAGTGTACCGAACGTCGTTGCCGCTGTAGCCGACAACGGACTTCCTTATGTCTGTGCAGGCAACAGCTTGAATCTGGTGACCAATTACTCAACTATTACCTGGGTAAATCAGCAGAATAACGCCACTGTCAGCAACAATCAGACTTTTTCAACGAATACAGCCGGAGCGTACTACGTTCGTTATCGAGACGTAAGTGGCTGCGATTTCACCTCAAATGTGGTGGACGTCAGTATTAAACCGCTGCCCGAAACGCCGACCATCGCCAACGCCAAACCGACTACCTTCTGCCAGGGTGATAATACCATCTTACAAACCAGCGCGGATAATATACGCTACAACTGGAGCGATGGCCAACAAAACAAAGTGATTACAGTAGGGGCTTCGGGCAGCTATTTTCTAACAGTAACCGATCAGTTCAACTGTACATCGGCTCGCTCGAACACCATTGTAGTAACCGCTAATCCGGTACCTGCTAAACCAGTCATCGCCACAAGCGGGCCTACTACCTTCTGTGCTGACCGCAACATTACCCTAACGGCTCCGCAGAATGTAGCTTATCAGTGGACCAGTGGGCAGGCGACTCAGAGCATTACCCTGAACACATCAGGAAATTACGCTGTCAGAACCAGTAATCAGTTCGGCTGTACGTCGGAGCAGTCTGACATTATTACGATCACTGTCAATCCATTACCAGCTTCACCTTCGGTTACGGCTGGCGGGTCGACGACTTTCTGCGACGGTAATCGGGTTACGCTCACAGCGGCCAGCCCGCTCGACGTGGTCTGGTCAAGTGGTCAGAATGCGAAAGCGATTGTGGTTACCTCGTCGGGTAATTATGCTGCGCAGGCCCGTGATCAGATTGGTTGTTTGTCGCCATATTCAACGGTTATTTCAGTAAAAGTCAATCCCTTACCTAATACACCGACCATTCTGGCCAGCCCCGACCGGATCATTTGTGAGGAGTCGAAGGCTACCTTACGGGTCGATGGTCCTTATACCGTTTTCTGGAGTACGGGCGATTCGACACAGCGGATTACGACCGGTACAGCTGGTACCTACTCGGCTAAAGTTCGTGACGTAAATGGCTGTATTTCGGCTCAAGCGGGTAATATTGCCGTCGAATTAAGAGCCCTGCCTGATCCACCGACAGTCAATATCATTGGTACCTATACACTTGAGGCTGTCAGTTCTTCAAACGGTACAGAATTTCGCTGGTACCGGGGTACTGATTCGCTGGCGGCTCAGACAGCTATTATCAAGGCTAACCAGACGGGAAATTACACCGCTCGATCGTCTGTAATTTATTCGCCAGTATTAACCTGTTTTTCGCACCCATCAGCTCCTGTTTCCTTTACCATCGACCCCAACAACCAGGGGCTCAGCATTTACCCAAACCCCAACCCTGACAAAATCATCGTTTTGGAAACCCAGGAGAATCTGGTAAATGCTACAGTAACTTTATTCACGCTCTATGGCCAGCTAGTTTATTCAACGGCGGTCCCACTTTTCGACGAGCGCAAAAGGCTGGTGCTGTCTGGTTTACCTTCCGGTTCGTATCTATTGCGTGTTCAGGCGGCCGACTTCAACGTTTCCAAGCGAATTATACTTGGATTGTAATATTAATTTCACATATACCGTTTAATCTAAAAAATTAGCCCTAATATTGCACTTTACCGGGAAACTAACTTGTACGAAATCTGTCGGTAAAGCCACCATTTGGCTAGGGGTTGCGGATAGATTCTTAGGCCAGGTGACTACTGGTCCGTGCAACTTATTGATTGATATCAGATGAAAAACCGCTATTCTTTATTATCCCTGTTTATGCTTGGCCTGATGGCTGTCAGCTCGACAATATCAGCTCAGACTACTCAGGCACTTAAAATCACGTACCCGGAAAGCCGGGCCATATTTCAGCGAGAGAACGACAACACCAGTACGATTTATGTATCGGGCAGTATTTACCAACCGACCGACAGTGTGCAGGCCAGGGTGCAGGCAGAAGAGAATGGCCAGGGATTGAACACCGATTGGTTCACCATCCAGAAGAACCCACAAGGTGGGATTTTTCAGGGTGGGCTAAAGGCCAAAGGCGGTTGGTACCGGCTGGAAGTTCAGAGCTTTGCAGGTGGCAAAGTCATTGGGACCGATGTCATTCGAAAGGTCGGCATCGGTGAAGTATTCATTATCACGGGTCAATCCAACGCGCAGGGTTTTCAGAATTACGGGGCTATGGGAGCTGGCGACGACCGGGTCAACTGCGTAACGTATGACAATAGCGTAGCCAATTCGCTCAACGATCCACCAGCGCCGACGTTTCAGCAGTTGAGTGCGACCTCCCTGATTGGCCCTCGTGGTCAGAGCGCCTGGTGTTGGGGCGTATTAGGCGATCTGCTGGTGAAGCAATACAATGTTCCGGTGCTGTTCATCAATACAGCCTGGGCGGGTACCACGATCAAAAACTGGCAAGAGAGTTCCAACAATCAGATCACCAAGAATATTTTTGCCATTGGCACGCCTAATGAAAACTTTCCTCCCGGAATGCCTTATGCCAATTTAGCTATCGCTCTGCGCTACTATTGTTCGTTACAGGGTCTGCGGGCTGTTTTATGGCAGCAGGGCGAGACAGACAATATCCCGCTGAACTCGACCAGGAAAGAATACGCCGAAGCCATGCAGTATATTGTCAATAAGATCCGGGCCGACACCGATCGGTACACGGCCTGGGTGCTGGCCCGATCGTCTTACAACGTAGGAAAAGTTAGTCAGGACATCATTCAGGCACAAAATGATGTCATAAATACATACAACAACAACGTATTTGCCGGTCCTTTTACAGACAATATCCAAATCCCGCGCTTCGACGAAGTACACTTTGGCAACCGGCCAACCAACAATCCGGGCGATAAAGGACTGAATGATCTGGGTCAGGCCTGGTACGAATCGCTCAATGCGGTGTTCTTTGCCAGCTCCCGGCCGCTACCACCCTTGCCTCCTCCATCGCTTACTGTAGCCTGCGGTTCGTCGAACAGCACCCTGACGTTAAGCTTACCAGTTGCTTACAAATCCTATACCTGGAATTCTGGCCAGGCTACGCAGACCATCACGGTTACCCAGCCGGGTCTTTATCGGGCGACGGTTAAAGATCAGAAAGGCAATACGTTTCTGACCCCCGCTGTTGATGTACAAAGCCCAATTCAACCCGCAACGCCAACCATTTCGCTGGCTCGCGACGCGGCTAAAGTGGCCGACAGGCAGCAGCAAATATGTACCGACTCGACTCTGGCTCTGATCGCTAATGTAGCGACCAACAGCATAGGGCTCTGGACCAGCGGCACGGCCGTTACAGCCAGCCGTACGTACACATTAAATAAGGCAGGCGACTACTCGCTCCAGGCGCAAAATATTTATGGCTGTAAATCCGCCCAATCGGCGCCCATCAGCCTGATCGTTCGGCCCAAGCTGCCAACGCCAAGCATCGAACAGATCGGGGCTTACACTTTACAGGCCGTACTGCCCACTCCTACAGGCGGCCAATCGGATCTATTTGACTGGCGACGGGGGGGCGAAGCTATTGCTCCAACCAGTGCTGTTGTAAAGGTGATTGTCTCGGCCAATTATTCGGCCCGCGCCAGGTCGACTTTCACACTGAATAATAACAGCCTGACTTGCTATTCGGATTACAGTACGCCGAAGGGTTTCACCTTCGATCAGTCGAACGGAGGGTTGAGTGTGTATCCGAATCCATCGTCGGATGGCCGGATAACCCTCGAAACGATCGAAGATCTGAGTAATGCCGAAGTTTCGGTGTTTTCGCTAAGCGGTCAACTTCTCTTTACCAGCCAGATATCTTCTTTCAACGAACGGAAAGCTATCGATCTGACGGGTCTATCCCAGGGCGTTTATCTGGTTCGGGTCAAATCGGCCGGTTACGATGTTTCGCGTCGTTTTATCATCAACCGATAAAAACAGATTGTTAATTTACGCCACAGCCCCGCCATCTGGTGGGGCTGTGGCCTTTTAGGCCAGATAGTTTTCACTATTGCATTTTTGAGTGTATATTTGATGTATGGCAAACTAGTATTGCCAGCGTTCGTCATTGGTTTTATCGTTACCTTTGCGTTCGTATTCTCAACCTAATTCTATGAATGCAACTTATGTTCCGGCCGATTATCTGCCGGTGCTTATTCAACTTGGTCTAGCACTGGGGTTCATTGTGACAACGATGCTCGTTACCCACGCTATCGGGCCTAAGCGCCATAGTCAGAAAAAGGACGATCCGTTCGAGTGCGGGATTCCAGTTCAGGGTGATGCCCGTACTCCCATTTCCATTAAGTATTTTCTGATTGCGATTCTGTTCGTTCTCTTCGATGTAGAGGTCATCTTCCTGTATCCCTGGGCTGTCAATTTCAAAGGACTGGGAATGACTGGTTTTGTTGAAATGGTTCTGTTTATGGGCCTGCTGCTGGCGGGTTTCTATTATATCATTCGCAAAGGCGTTTTAAAGTGGGAATAAGGCCTTTATCGCGAATTTTAAAGCGCATTTATTCGTTGTTATAATAACCAATTCAACCGCAACGGCGGACCGAGTTTTTCATGGCAACAGATATTAAGATGGCCGATGCTTCTGCGGTTCCAGCAAGCTACGATGGGCCGGGCTTTTCAGCTACTTCTTTCGATAAAATTATTGGACTGGCCCGGGCAAATTCGCTCTGGCCACTTCCGTTTGCAACCTCCTGCTGTGGCATCGAGTTTATGTCTACCATGGCATCTACCTACGATTTAGCGCGTTTCGGTTCGGAGCGTCCCAGCTTCTCTCCGCGACAGGCAGATATGTTGCTGGTAGCAGGAACCATCGCCAAAAAGATGGGGCCCATCGTCAAACAGGTTTATCTGCAAATGGCCGAACCCAGGTGGGTTATAGCCATCGGAGCCTGTGCTTCAAGCGGTGGTATTTTCGACACCTACAGTGTTTTACAGGGTATCGACCGAATTATTCCTGTAGACGTGTATGTACCAGGCTGTCCGCCCCGACCGGAGCAAATTCTGGAAGGCGTCATGCAGGTGCAGGAACTGGCAAAAAATGAGTCGCTCCGTCGGCGCAATACAGACGAGTACCAGAAGCTTCTGAACTCGTATAATATTCAGTAAGTGAGCATACCGTGCACGAGGTTCGTTCCTGAATCTTCAACTCATTCGTAAAGCGGGCAGCTCAGCTTCATTATTTATCCATTGATTCATTGACGATGCTAACCAACGAAGAAGTTGCACAGACCATAATCAATCAGTTTGGTGAGTCTGTTAGTGACTTTGATGATCCGTACGACCTGCTGACCTTTTCGACCAGCCCCGATCAGATCGTTTCGCTTATTTCGTACCTGAAAAGCCATGCCAGCTATCAGTTTGGCTTTTTGACGGATATTACGGCGATTCATTATCCCGACTCGGTGGGCCGGGAGTTTTGCGTCGTTTATCATCTTCACAGTCTGACCAACAATTTTCGGCTGCGGCTTAAAGTGTACCTAACGGCAGACGATGTGCACATTCCAACCATGACACCGCTGTTTGCAAGCGCCAACTGGATGGAGCGGGAAACGTTCGACCTGTTCGGTATCATCTTCGATGGTCACCCCGATCTACGTCGAATCCTGAATATGGAAGAAATGGATTACTATCCCATGCGTAAAGAGTACCCACTTGAGGACGGCACGCGTGAAGATAAGATTGACGCATTGTTTGGACGATAAAAAGAGTTTTCAGTTTGTAGTTTTCAGTTACCCTACAACTGACGAACCGTAGACTGAAAACCGAAAGATCTTTAAACATGGTTTCTGAAGAACTCGATATTGCTAAGAATAACCTGCCCGCCGAACAAGGTCCCGTTCAGTACGTCAACGAATTGACAACGCTTAACCTTGGTCCGACGCACCCCGCTACCCACGGTATTTTTCAGAACATTCTTCAGATGGATGGCGAAAAAATCGTGTCGGGCGAACAAACGATCGGGTACATCCACCGGGCATTCGAGAAAATTGCCGAACGGCGCCCTTTTTACCAGATCACCACCCTTACCGACCGGATGAACTACTGTTCGTCGCCTATCAACAACATGGGCTGGCATATGACGGTCGAAAAGTTGTTGGGCATCGAGGTTCCCAAGCGGGCGCAGTATATCCGTGTGATCATGATGGAGCTGGCTCGTCTGGCCGATCACCTGATCTGCAACGGGATTCTGGGCGTCGATACGGGTGCTTTCACCGGTTTTCTGTATATCTACCAGGAGCGGGAAAATATTTATGAAATTTACGAAGAAGTCTGCGGGGCACGCTTAACGACCAATATGGGTCGGATTGGCGGCATGGAGCGTGACCTCTCCCCTACGGCCATTCGCAAGATTAAGGAGTTGCTGGTTCGTTTCCCCAAGGTACTTCGTGAGTTTGAGAACCTGTTCAATCGGAACCGGATTTTCATGGACCGGGTCATTGGTGTGGGTGGTATTTCGGCCGAACGGGCATTGAGCTATGGCTTTACCGGACCGAACCTGCGAGCTGCCGGTGTCGATTACGACGTTCGGGTAATGAATCCGTATTCGTCCTACCAGGATTTTGAATTCGATATTCCCGTTGGTCAGAGCGGTGATACATATGACCGGTTTATGGTCCGGAATGAAGAAATGTGGCAGAGTCTGCGCATTATTCAGCAGGCTATCGATAACCTGCCCGAAGGATCGCATTATGCTGACGCTCCCCAATACTACCTGCCTCCGAAACAGGAAGTGTATAAAAATATGGAAGCCCTCATCTATCATTTTAAGATTGTGATGGGTGAGATCGACGCCCCGGCTGGCGAAGTGTACCATGCGGTCGAAGGTGGCAATGGCGAATTAGGCTTTTACCTGATCAGCGATGGCGGCCGGACCCCGTATCGATTGCACTTCCGTCGTCCGTGTTTTATTTATTATCAGGCCTATCCGGAAATGTGCAAAGGGCTGACCCTGTCCGACGCCATCGTAATCATGAGTAGCATGAATGTGATTGCGGGTGAGCTGGATGCTTAAGTTTCGAGCCTGCGGAATTAAGTTTTTGAGGATGAATACCTGCTGTGAATAATGACGACAGAGACAAATAACCCCGCCGTACAATTTACGCCGGAGCGGTTGGCAAAGGCAAAAGAAATTATAGCTCGTTACCCCGAAGGCAGGCAGAAATCGGCCTTACTACCCTTACTACACTTACTACAGGAACAGGAAGGATGGACGAGTCCTGAAGGCATGGATTATGTAGCCCGGATGCTTGACATTCAACCCATCGAGGTGTACGAAGTAGCATCATTCTACACGATGTATCACCTTGACCCAGTCGGCAAGCACGTCATCGAGTACTGTCGGACAGGTCCCTGCTGCCTGATGGGTGGCGAAGAAGTATACGACCATTTGAAACAACGCTTAGGGATCGATGCCGGTCAAACTACGGTGGATGGTCAGTTCACGCTGAAGGAAGTAGAATGTCTGGCGGCCTGCGGTATGGGACCCGTGTTTCAGATTCGGGAAAAATACTACATGCACCTGACCAACGAGCGCGTGGACGAAATTATTGACGAATTGTCGAAATAACCCCCTCATGGCTATCAAGATATTAACGGAACATATCAATACGTCTGGCATCGAAACCTTCGATGTGTATCGGCAAAAAGGTGGATACACAGCCGTTGAAAAGGCGTTAAAGACCCTGACACCGGATGCCATTGTTGAAGAGGTCAAGAAAGCGGGCGTTCGTGGGCGCGGGGGCGCTGGTTTCCCGATGGGCATGAAGTGGAGCTTTCTGGCGAAGCCGGAGGGCGTTCCCCGCTATCTGGTTTGCAACGCCGACGAATCGGAGCCTGGTACGTTCAAAGATCATTACCTGATGAAAAATCTTCCTCACTTGCTGATTGAGGGAATGATTATTTCGTCGTTTGCGCTGGGCGCCAACAAGTCATTTATCTATGTTCGGGGTGAGTTGATGTACGTCATTAACATCCTCGAAAAAGCGATTGCCGAAGCGAAAGCGAAAGGTTTTCTGGGTAAGAATATCCTAGGCAGTGGCTACGACCTGGAACTGGTCGTGCAACCAGGTGGCGGAGCTTACATCTGTGGCGAAGAGACCGCCCTGCTTGAGTCGCTGGAGGGTAAGCGGGGCAATCCCCGAAATAAACCCCCTTTCCCAGCGGTAAAAGGTCTTTATCAATGCCCGACCGTTGTCAACAACGTTGAGTCGATTGCTACCACGCCCTGGATCATCAATAACGGGGGCGACGCATATGCCGCCATCGGGATTGGCCGCAGCACAGGTACTAAACTTATTTCGGCTTCGGGCCACATCAGAAAACCGGGCGTTTACGAAATCGAGCTTGGCGTACCGGTCGAAGACTTTATTTATGCCGATGAGTGGTGCGGTGGCATCCGTCCAGGCCATAAATTCAAGGCGCTCGTAGCCGGAGGATCGTCGGTTCCCATTTTACCAGCCAATCTGGCATTGACCCTGGCTAATGGCGACAAGCGGTTGATGAGTTACGAATCACTGTCAGACGGTGGCTTCGCAACGGGGACCATGCTTGGATCAGGCGGATTTATCGTTTTCGACGAAACTTCCTGCATCGTGCGGAATACCTGGAATTTCTCCCGTTTCTATCACCACGAATCCTGCGGTCAGTGTAGCCCCTGCCGCGAAGGAACGGGCTGGATGGAAAAAGTACTGCACCGGATCGAGTACGGCCACGGTCATCAGCAGGATATAGATTTACTGGTCGACGTATCCAAAAAGATCGAAGGGAATACCATTTGCCCGCTTGGTGATGCGGCTGCCTGGCCCGTTGCCAGTGCCATTCGCCACTTCCGGGACGAATTTCAGTGGCACATCGATCACCCTTCTGAAGCGACTCAGCCAGGCGCCGTTTATCGGGGCGAAATGGCACTTGTATAATGTAACGCGGCCCGAAAGCCGCGATTCAATGATGAAATTTAGCGGCTTTCGGGCCGCATTGTAGATATGGAAGACGTAAAGCCGCAATTACTGAAAGTAACTATTGACGGAATAGAAGTCGAAGTTGAGCCAGGGACAACTATACTACAGGCAGCCCGTAAGATTGGGCCGTCGGTAGCGCCCCCAGCCATGTGTTATTACCAACCACTGAAAGGTAGCGGTGGAAAGTGTCGGGCTTGTTTGGTGCGGGTAGCAGCCGGCTCGGCTAAAGATCCACGGCCCATGCCCAAGCTGGTAGCTTCGTGTCTGACAGCCGTGCAGGACGGTATGATCGTTGAAAACGAAACCAGCCAGCAGGTTATCGATGCCCGCAACGGTGTGGTTGAGTTTCTGTTGCTAAACCACCCGCTCGACTGCCCCGTTTGCGACCAGGCTGGAGAGTGTGATCTTCAGAATTTCGCCTTTGACCATGGCAAGGCAACGACCCGATATGAAGAGGATCGCCGGACATTCGAGAAACACGATATCGGCCCCTACATTCAGTTGCACATGACGCGTTGCATTCTGTGCTATCGCTGTGTGTACACTGCCGATCAGATTACCAACAAGCGTGTTCATGGAGTGTTGGGCCGGGGTGATGCCTCTGAAATCGGCACGTATATTGAAAAAGCAATCGATAATGATTTCTCAGGTAATGTCATTGATGTTTGCCCGGTTGGCGCGCTGACTGACAAAACGTACCGCTTCAAAAACCGCGTGTGGTTTACCAAGCCAGTCGATGCCCACCGCGATTGCCCAACTTGTTCGGGAAAAGTAACCCTGTGGTACCGGGGTGAGGAAGTCATTCGGGTAACGGCTCGTAAAAATGAATGGAGCGAGGTAACAGAATTTATTTGCAATACCTGCCGCTTCGACAAAAAGAAAACCAGCGATTGGGTTATCGAAGGGCCTACGAAGATTTCACGGAGTTCAGTAATTTCAGCCAACAAGTATCGTGCAGATACGATAAAACCAAGCTTTGGCCAACGGCTGGCAGCAGCGGAATACAAACCTATCGATGATGGCCGGGACACGTCACAGTTAACAATCAAGCAACTTCCTCCCGAACGTTTCGCTAAAGTGCTGCCTTCCGCCCTCGAACCCGAGCCTTAACTGATAGGTCAACCTGACTAAAGAAGCTTTCCAAAAACATGGATCTAACCGTATTGCTCGTCAAAGGGCTCATTATCCTTGTCATTTTCGCGGTCACCCTCGGAATTGCCGCTTATTCTACCTACGCTGAGCGTAAGGTAGCCGCTTTCTTACAGGACCGAATTGGTCCAAACCGGGCAGGCCCTTGGGGCTTGCTGCAGCCCATTGCCGATGCGGGAAAAATGTTCTTCAAAGAAGATTTCATTCCGTCGCAGGCCAGCAAATGGCTGTTCATTCTGGGCCCTTGTCTGGCTATGCTAACGGCGCTGATGTCGAGTGCTGTCATTCCCTTTGGAGATACCATTAAGTTTGGTAGCTACACAATTCCAATACAGCCGATCGAAATTAACATCGGAGTTTTGTACATTTTTGGGGTCGTATCACTGGGAGTTTATGGCATCATGGTCGGTGGCTGGGCATCGAACAATAAGTTCTCGCTGCTGGGTGCCATCCGGGCGGCTTCCCAGAATATCAGTTATGAAATTGCGCTGGGACTGTCGCTGATCGCCATTCTGATGATGACTGGCTCCTTATCGCTTCAGGCGATCATCAACGAACAAGCCTCCTTTTTCGAGTGGAATGTTTTCACTCAGCCTTTAGGCTTCGTTATTTTCCTGACCTGCGCTTTTGCCGAATGCAACCGTACTCCATTCGATCTGCCCGAGTGCGAAACAGAGCTGGTCGGCGGCTATCATACGGAGTACAGCTCAATGAAGCTGGGTTTCTATCTGTTCGCCGAATACATCAATATGTTTGTGTCATCGGCATTTATCTCGGCCCTGTATTTTGGTGGGTATCACTACCCGTTCATGAATGAGGTTGGTCGGGCGCTTGAAAATTCGTTGGGTGCCGTTACAGGACACAACCTGGCAACGGCCATCGGCGTCGTTGTCTTCTTCGGTAAGATTTTCTTTTTTATTTTCTTCTTCATGTGGGTTCGCTGGACGCTACCCCGTTTCCGTTACGACCAGTTGATGAACCTGGGGTGGAAAACATTTATCCCCCTGGCTATTCTGAATGTAGTTGTGACGGGCGCTGGTTTGCTGTATAATTTCAAATACTCAACCTGGCTGATTGCCGTGATCATGATTGTTCTGGCGGTTATGTCGACGAGCCGTACCCCTAAGCGGGAAATTGTGCCACAGAGAGGGTAAGACGGTTTGTGGCGTACATTCTTACTGAATAGCGGCCCATGAACTACGAACTATAAACTATTATGCAATTAACAAACCGATCTAAACAAGTCAGCAACAAGGAAATGACGCTGGCGGAAAAGATGTATTTGCCAGCCGTAGTGGGCGGTTTGGCAATTACGATCCGCCACTTCTTCCGCAAGAAGCCGACGATTCAATATCCGGAAGTAAAGCGGTACCTGGGCCCGATTTATCGGGGGCAACATGTACTGAAGCGTGATGAGCAGGGGCGCGAACGTTGCACCGCCTGCGGTTTATGCGCAGTTGCCTGCCCGGCCGAAGCGATTTCAATGGTAGCAGCCGAACGCAAAAAAGGGGAAGAAAACCTGTATCGGGAGGAAAAATACGCTGCTGTCTATGAGATTAACATGCTGCGCTGTATTTTCTGTGGCCTGTGCGAAGAAGCCTGCCCCAAACAAGCAGTATACCTACGCCACGATCGTATGGTTCCTGTTTTTCAGGAGCGTAATGAAATAATTTACGGTAAAGATCGGCTTGTCGAGAAAATGGACGATCGGTATGTCCGTGACAACAATGCAGAAGTAAAAGCAACACCGACCGAACCAAGCCTGACTAGAGCAGCTACGTAGTAAAGAGCCACGGCCTATCATTCAACAGGTATTGAATGATAGGCCGTGGCCACAAAAGACCATCACTCATGACAGAGACACTTAACTTCTTTAAAACCCTGACCCCCACCGGATACTTGTTTCTGGGGCTAACGGTCGTTACGCTTTTTAGCGCTATTGGAGTCGTAACGGCTCGTAACCCAATTTATAGTGTACTGGCCCTGATTGCTACGTTCTTCTGTCTGTCAGGGCATTATATTCTATTGAACGCTCAATTTCTGGCCGCTGTCAATATAATCGTATACGCTGGAGCTATTATGGTACTGTTTCTGTTTACGATCATGTTTCTGAATCTGCGGAAAGAAGACGAAGAGTCGAAAACAAACCTGACCAAGATGATCTCAGTAGTGGTCGGCGGGATTCTGATGGTGCTACTCATCACTATTTTTCGCGCCAAAAGTGCTCAGGTGCCTACGGTGAGCAGCCAAACCCCGTTCGATCCTAAAACAGGCTTAGTCGAAAATCTGGGGCGGCTACTCTACAGCGACTATATCCTGCCGTTCGAACTGGCTTCCGTCTTATTTCTTATCGCCATGGTAGGGGCCGTCATGTTAGGCAAGCGCGAAGCAGGCGATCGTCACTTTTAATCGCTTAGATGTCCAGTCATACTACCGTTTACCATTTTGAGCCGCTCATTGAGCGGCTTTTTTTACAGTGACACAGTCCAAATTAGCTTAACTAATTATTCTATGCGTTACCCTTTTCACCTTCCAGCATTCTTTTTTATGCTTACTCTGCAATTGGCGTACGCTCAAAAGCAGGTGCAAACAGATTCGGTCCTTATTGAAGGCCATTATCGAACGTTTCACTTTATCAAATCGCCCAAACCTAATGCTATGTTAATTTTTATTCTGCACGGGTCCGGTGGCGATGGGTTAGGAATGCGAAAGGGAGCGGCAAAACTGGAAGAAAAAGTCGACGAAGAAAACCTGCTCCTGGTTTATCCCGACGGGTACAAACGGTACTGGAACGAATGCCGCAAAACAGCGAATTCAGCCGCGAATCTGGAAAACATCAATGAGAATGCTTTCTTTGAGGAGATGATCGGTTATTTCGACCGAAAGTACCTGGTCAATACCCGAAAACTATTTGCCATCGGTACATCGGGAGGTGGGCACATGGCCTACAAGCTAGCCCTGACAATGCCAGAGAAAGTCCGTGCCATCACGGCCCTTATTGCCAGCTTGCCCGATACGAATAACCTGGATTGTCTGGAGAAACGGGTTGCCGTTCCAGTCCTGATTGTCAATGGCACCAGCGACACCGTCAACCCATATGGCGGAGGAGAGGTAAAAACGAATGGAATCAGTTTAGGGCTGGTCCGATCTACCGAGCGGACATTTCATTACTGGGCGGAGTTGGCAGGTTACACCCAACAGCCGGTAAAGCAACTCCTGCCCGATGTAGACCCAAGTGATCAAAAGACAATCGAACGCTATACCTATAAAGAAAAAGGGAAACCGGAGGTTACGCTCCTGAAGGTCATCGGTGGTCACCACGACTACCCCAACGACATCAATGTTTATCTCGAAGCGTTGAGTTTTTTCAAACGGCAGTCGATTCCCTAAGGTGACTATCTCACAAAATAGTATGCTTGCATAATAATTTATACCGATTTGTGATTATTTTTATCCCTTAAGAGTTTATAAGGTAAATCCTGCTTAACCAGTAATCAGTAACTTACTTATGGATGCATACATTGTAGCCGGATATCGTACTGCCGTGGGTAAAGCACCACGCGGGGGGCTCCGCTTTACCCGCCCGGACGATATGGCGGCCGAAGTAATCAAACACTTATTGACTCAGGTACCCAACCTCGACCCAGCCCGGGTTGAAGACCTTATCGTTGGAAACGCTGTACCCGAGGCCGAGCAGGGTATGCAGATTGCCCGCTATATCGCTCTGCTATCGCTTCCCCAAAGTGTGCCTGGTATGACCATCAACCGGTATTGCGGGTCGGGGCTGGAAGCTATTGCCATTGCTTCGGCAAAAATCCACGCAGGCTTGGCCGACTGCATCATCGCCGGCGGTACGGAATCGATGTCGCTGGTACCGGTAATGGGCTGGAAAACAGCGCTTAATTATGAAATCGCAAAAACGCACCCGGATTACTATATCGGCATGGGCCTGACTGCCGAACAGGTAGCGCAACAGTTTAAGATTAGCCGCGACGCACAGGACGAATTTGCGTATGAATCGCACATGAAAGCATTGGCTGCTCAGAAAGAAGGAAAATTCTCCGACCAGATCGTCCCGATCAAAGTCAATGAAACGTACTTCGATGCCGAGAGCGGTAAAAAGAAAACCCGCGAGTGGACCGTTGCTCAGGATGAAGGCCCCCGCAAGGATACCAACGCAGAGGGATTGGCTAAACTGAAACCTGTCTTTGCGGCCGGTGGTTCGGTAACGGCCGGTAATTCGTCGCAGACTTCAGACGGGGCCGCTTTTGTGATAGTTATGTCGGAACGACTGGTCAATGAGTTGAATCTACAGCCTGTTGCCCGGATGATGTCATACGCAACGGCGGGTGTTGAACCAAAAATCATGGGGATCGGTCCGGTAGCGGCCATTCCTATAGCGCTGAAAAAGGCAGGTCTCAGGCAGGACGACATTGAGCAGATCGAACTTAACGAAGCGTTTGCCGCACAGGCCCTGGCAGTTATGCAGGAACTTAACCTCGACCGGACTAAGATCAATCCGAACGGTGGCGCCATTGCGCTGGGCCACGCGCTGGGCTCAACCGGTGCCCGGTTGTCGGTTCAACTACTCAGCGAAATGCGTCGCCGGGATCAGCAATACGGTATGGTTTCTGCCTGTGTCGGTGGTGGCCAGGGAGTAGCTGGTATTTTCGAGCGGCTGAATTAGCCAGTGTAATACGCTACCGGAACAAAACCTCCCGAAAGGCCTGACTTTTCGGGAGGTTTTTGCTTTATACTTTTCCACATACCGACGGGTAGGCAAAAAATTATTAGTATGCTTGCATACTACTTTTGAAATGAGTTTCTTTGTTATAGAATTAGTATGCAAGCATAACAAACATTCCGAGAGATGATTGCGACAGAACCCAAAGCTTCGATTAAGGGTGGCGAATTTCTGATTAAAGAGACCGCTGCCTCCCAAGTCTTTATCCCTGAAGAATTTACCGAAGAGCAGCAGATGATTGCGGCTACCTGCCGTGAGTTTCTGGAGCGTGAAATATGGCCCAGGCTCAGCGAAATCGATAATGCAAAATCACCGGAGTTGATTTCGTCGCTTATGGATAAAGCGGGCGAGTTAGGCCTGCTAGGCACATCCATACCAGAAGAGTATGGCGGATTCGGCACTAACTTCAACACTTCCATGCTGGTGGCGGAAACCACGGGAGCTGGCCATTCGTTTTCCGTAGCGTTATCGGCCCACACGGGTATCGGCACCTTGCCAATTCTTTATTACGGCAATGAGGCTCAGAAAGCAACCTATCTTCCTAAACTGGCTACCGGCGAGTGGAAAGCCGCTTACTGTCTGACAGAGCCAGATTCGGGGTCCGACGCCAATTCGGGCAAAACCAAAGCCGTTCTGAGCGAAGACGGTAAACACTATGTCCTGAACGGACAAAAAATGTGGATCACCAACGGGGGCTTTGCGGATGTTTATATCGTTTTCGCAAAAATCGATGAGAACGGCCAGACAGATAAAAATCTCTCTGCTTTCATCGTGGAGCGTGACTATGCAGGCATCACGATGAATGAGCCCGAGCATAAAATGGGGATCAAAGGCTCCGACACACGCCAGATTTTCTTCAACGACGTAAAGATACCCGTTGAAAATCTACTGTCCGAGCGGGGAAATGGCTTTAAAATCGCTGTAAACATCCTCAACATCGGCCGGATCAAACTAGGGATTGCCGCCATTGGTGGCTCGAAAGAAGTGATCAACAACGCCATCCGGTACGCCAACGAGAGAAAACAGTTCAAAACTGCTATTTCACAATTCGGAGCGATCAAACACAAACTTGCCGAAATGGCACTGAAGGTGTACACGTCCGAAACGGCTTCGTATCGCGCGGGTCAAAACATCGACGACCTGATCGAAGACCTGAAAAGTCAGGGTTCGGAAGACGGGGCAGCGAAGCTGAAAGCACTCGAACAGTTTGCCATCGAATGTGCAATTATGAAGGTACATGGCTCCGAAGTGCTGGACTATGTGGTCGATGAAGGCGTGCAGGTATACGGTGGTATGGGGTATTCGGCCGATGCACCTATGGACCGGGCTTACCGCGATGCACGCATCAACCGCATATTCGAAGGTACGAACGAGATCAACCGGATGCTCATTGTCGATATGCTGCTCAAGCGGGCTATGAAAGGTGAACTGGATCTGATGACACCGGCTATGGCCGTTGCCAAAGAGATCATGTCAATTCCCGATTTCAATTCCGAAGAGGAAGAAGGCATATTCATTGCTGAAAAGAAAGTAGTGAAAAACTTGAAGAAAGCTGCATTGATGGTATCCGGTGCTGCTGTTCAAAAGTTTATGATGACTCTTTCGAACGAACAGGAAATCCTGATGAATATTGCCGATATGGCCATCGAAATCTACGCGGCTGAATCGGTCCTGCTTCGGGTCGAAAAACTTATTGGCATAAAAGGCGAAGAAGCCGTTGCCTTACAGAAGCAAATGGCCTTGGTTTATCTACACGAGGCCGTCGAGAAAATAAATAACGCCGGTCGCGCTGCGATCACGTCCTTTGCCGAGGGCGACGAATTACGGGGTATGCTGATGGGGCTGAAACGATTCACGAAAATTGAACCGATGAACCTGAAAGATGCCCGTCGCCAGATTGCCGACGCCATGATTGCCGAGAACAAATACATTTTCTAAGCGCGATATCCAGCTAAACTTCACGAGCCAGCCCAAAAGCTGGCTCGTTTTTTATACGTAACCCTGCTGACATACCGCTGTCAGTACCTCTACCGACCTTTGCTGTGGTCATTCACCAAACCCAGTACATCCCATGACAACGCAACTGTCGATCCCTGAAAAAGCCTTATCCGTAAAAGAAATCCAACCACTCTCAGCCCTTTGCTTTACGACGACGGCTACGCTTTCGACCGTAAGACAACACGCACCTGGTGTAGCCGAGAACCTGTATCGTGAAGCCGCCCGGCTCAACCTAACCGTGGCCGGCCCCATTCAGTGGGTCTATACTGGGGTTAGTGGAAACGAAACGGCGGAGTTTCGGCTGGAGATTATCCTTCCCATCAGCCAGCCCGGCGCTCCATCCGATGAATTTTCGTATAAAGTATTTCCCGGTTTTCGGTGCGCATCGTACACCTACACAGGTCCCTGGAGCGACTTTGGCGATTTATACGACGCGCTATTTGGTCAACTTTATCAGAACGGTTATCAGAACAACGGCTCCGTTCGTGAGGTCTATTCTGTTATTAATTTTTCGAATCCGGCGGCTTGTGTGACGGAGATTCAGATAGCCCTTGTATAAAAGGCTTATTTGGCTAAGAAACAAGGTATCGGAGTTGGTAGAAAAACCAGCTTCGGTACTTTTTTTATGGTTCAGGCTCAACTGAGTTCAACTATCGGCAATCTATGAAAAAACAGCAGTTCAATTCCCGACGAAATTTTCTTCGGAATCTGGGCGCAGGCGCATCGGCTCTGTCGCTCCCCCTCCTCGGTTATGCCGATGATCAGTTTGTACAGAGTGCTGCCAGCGGCCTCTATTCGTTGAGCTCGACTCAGCCGGGTCGTAAGCTGGGAATTGCCTTAGTTGGCCTGGGGTACTATAGTACAAACTTACTGGCACCGGCACTTCAGCAAACGCAAAATTGCCGGTTAGCGGGTATCGTGACGGGAACGCCGTCGAAAGCCGACGAATGGATGAAAAAATACAACATTCCGAAAGCGAACGTTTACGATTATAAAACCTTCGATCGAATAGCTGACAACAAAGATATCGATGTAGTATACGTCGTATTGCCCAACTCCATGCACGAGGAGTACGTAGTCCGGGCAGCTCAGGCAGGTAAGCATGTCATCTGCGAGAAGCCGATGGCTATTACGGCTAAAGCGTGTCAGAATATGATCGATGCATGCAAAAAAGCGAACAAGCAGTTGGCCATTGGCTACCGGCTGCATTACGAACCATTCACCAAGGAAGTGATGCGACTTGGGCAGGAAAAGGTGTTTGGCGCCGTCAAATTCGTTGAGAGTAGCGACGGTTTTCACAGTGGTGATCCAAATCAGTGGCGTCTGAAGAAAAGCATGGCCGGCGGTGGCCCGCTTATGGACGTAGGCATCTATGCCGTACAGGGTGCCCGGTACGTAACAGGCGAAGAGCCCGTTTCGGTAACAGCCCAGTTTGCGCCAAAAACAGATCCGCAGAAATTCAAAGATGTCGAGGAAACCATGATGTGGCAATTTCAATTTCCGAGCGGTGCCGTTTCCAATTCGACCACCAGCTATGCTGCAGGTGTTGAACGGCTGTATGCTTCCTGCGAAAAAGGTTGGTTTGAGTTATCCCCCGCCTTTGGTTACGGACCTCTTAAAGGACGCACCAGCAAAGGGCCTATCGAGCAACCTGTTGTCAACCATCAGGCTGCGCACATGGACGGCGTTTGCCAGGATTTACTGGCCGGCAAGAAATTACCGGACCATGTAACGGGCGAAGAAGGCTTGCGGGATGTTCGTCTTCTACAGGCAATTTACCAGGCTGCCGAGACGGGCCGTAGAATCACGTTGAAGGCCTGATTTTTTCTTTAAGTATCTCTCTACAAGCTTTTTAAATAGTCCCGCCTGGCGGGACTATTTTTTTTGTCCTAAAACAAAATAAACACACAGATTAAATTTTATTCAGACAAATTCTAAATAATTCTTGCTTCCTTAAGATGGTTTCTTTTACATTTACACATTATTTATAATAAGTCTATATATTAATAGATACCTATAGACGCAGCTAATTACTCTTGGCTTGTAAGTTATATGAAGAATAAATGTACCCAATTGGCGCTTCTGACAAGCCTGTTGATCGGCACATACCGATCCGTATTAATGGCTCAACCAACGGCGGTCGGTAGCGTACGTGGCATAGTTCTCCTAAGCGATAGCATGCCCGGCGCCTTCGCCACCATTCAGGTTGTGGGTAACCGTAAATCTATCGTCGCCGATGTAGCAGGCCACTTTCTAATTACGAACCTGACACTGGGTAAACACGAACTACAAATCTCCGTAATGGGTCATGATCCTGCTCGTCAACTCGTATTGGTCGAATACGGGGCTCCTGCTCTCGTGACTATCCGCTTAAAAGCTGCTAACACGCAATTAAACGAAGTAGTAGTAACGGGCCAGTACGAACCACAGTCGATTAAAAAATCGGTTTACAACGTGCGGGTAATCGATAGTGAACGCATCCGCCTGCGAGCAGCTACAAACGTAATGGGTGTGCTGAATAACGAGCTGGGCTTTCGGTTTTCCAATGACCTGACGCTGGGCACGACAGACGTGCAGTTGATGGGAATGTCGGGGCGTAGCGTGAAAATTCTCCTCGATGGCTTACCAATGGTTGACCGGGGCGACACCCGTGAAAGCCTGAACCAGATCGATATCAACAGCATCGAGCGGATCGAGATTGTTGAAGGTCCCATGTCGGTTTCGTATGGATCGGATGCTCTGGCGGGAGTAATCAACATCATCACCAAACAACCGGGCACTGAGCGGCTGGGGATAACGGCCCGGATTCAGGAAGAAACGGCGAATACAGACTATAATTTACTGACCAAACAGGGGCTTCACCTGCAGACGGCGGGCGTCAGCTGGCAGAAAAAAGGTTGGAACCTGTCGGCCGGAGCGACCAACAATACCTTCGGTGGATGGCAGGGGCAATCGGTCGGGCGCGTGAAAGACTGGCTTCCGAAAGACCAGCTCTTCGGGCACGGTAAGGTAGGCTATCACAACGAAACCGTAACTATCTACTATCGGCTGGATGCCCTAAAAGAAGATTTATTGAGCCAGGGCACCGAGAATGTAAATACCCGCCAGGCGCGCGACCAGAAGTACATTACCCACCGTTATGTACATCAGTTACAGGGAGACTGGAAACTGAATGATCGCCTTCAGCTCAATGCCCAGGCGTCTTATACCGATTACCAACGCCGAACTCAAACGACGATTTTGGATTTGACCACCGGTTTGCGAACACTCTCGATCGGCGAAGGCGAACAGGATTTATCGACGTTTTCGAGTCAGACGTACCGGGCTACGGCTTCCTACAAAGTTTCAACAGCAGTTTCTCTCCAACCTGGTGTGGATATTAATCTGGATGCGGCTTCCGGCGCTAGGATTCTGGGATCACCGACGATCGACGATATGGCTTTTTTTGTTTCATCGACGCTCAGTCCAACTTCCCGAATCAGTATTCGGCCCGGATTGCGCTTCATTAAGAATTCTGTTTACGACGCTCCACCGGTTATTCCTTCCCTTAACACCAAATTTGCCCTTACTCCTACGCTGGACCTACGCCTGGCCTATGCCCGCGGGTTTCGCTCTCCAGCACTGCGCGAGCTGTACTTTAACTTCTTCGATGCCAGTCATTCCATCCGGGGAAATCCGAATCTGAAAGCCGAGAGTTCGAACAGTTTCAATGGATCGCTGGCCTGGCAGGCGCGTCAGAAGTTCAAGACCACGCTCGGTTTCTTCTACAATGATTTCAGTAACCTGATTACGTATGGCATTGACCCGAGCGACCCACGGATCTCGATGAATATCAACATCGATAAGTTCAAAACCACGGGAGGTACGCTGGAAAATGTCTTTACCTGGAGAGATTTGCAGGCCACTATCGGGTTTTCTTATATCGGTCGCTACAATAACCTGTTGACCACCTCCGATACGACCCGATACGCCGAAGGGCGGCTGCCCGCTTTCATGTGGTCGACCGAGATCAATACGAATCTTACGTATACACTCCGGAAAATCGACACCAAACTTAGCCTCTTTTATAAGTATTCGGGAAAACGCCCCAGCTATCTGGCAACGGTTAACTCCGATAATCAGATGTCAGCCACGCTCACCCAAATAGCCCCATTCCATTGGGCCGACTTCACGTTTACCAAGAGCATTTCCAGGTTTCTGACGCTTACTACGGGGGTTAAAAACCTAATTAATATTACCCGGCTGGCCAATACATCCATCGACACCGGCAGCGCTCACAGTACGGGTGGCCCGGCACCGGTCAGTTATGGGCGCTCTTACTTTCTGGGGATCAGTTTCCAGTGGTACAAAAACTAAGAATCGCTGACTAATTCCAGGCCCATACCCCGACGATAAAAATTAACTGATACAATCAAATTTCCACGATTCACTATACGCTCATGAAAAAAAGTATTGTTTGCCTGCTCCTACTGGCGGTTGGTACACTAAATGCCTGTAAAGAAAATGACCCGCCCTTACCCGACAACCTAGTCCAGTTCGAAAGCGCCGAACAAGGTCTGGATGCCACTACCAAAGAGGCTACCATCAAGCTGAAATTATCACGGGCGGTCGATGCGGCTACTCCTGTAACCGTCCAGCTAGCACCGACCGGTATTACTTATGGAGCCCAGTTTACAACTACGCCTGCTACCACCAATAACGTTCTGTCGCTGACTGTCCCGGCCGGTAGCAGCGAAACTTCATTCAAACTGACCAAGGCAGATAATATTTTCCTCAGTGGCACGGAAACCGTCGGCTTTACCATTGCATCGGCGACAAGTCCGGTGCTGGTAGGTAACACGAAACAGCTCACCGTCAAATTCACCTCGATTATCTCTTCGGGTACGACTCTGACGCTCGATGGCGGAACGGGAGGCTCCAGTGCCGTCAATGCTGTGTTTGTCGACTTGAGTAATAACGGCCAGACAACGGTGAAACGGGCAAGCTGGGACCTGGGTTTCTATTCGGGCGCTGACTTCCGGGTCGTTCTTAACAATATGACCGGTGCGAGCGCTATTGCTTTGACAAAGAACGACTTAACGCAGGTAACCGCAGCCGACACGGTGGGCTTGGTGCTTACTTTAGGCTTTGATCCGTCGGGTTTAAAACTAATCGACGACGTCTCGGGCGATATCACCAAAACGGTCATTTCAGCGGTTTCGGCTACCGATGCCGACAATAAGGTGTACATCATCAACCGGGGCACGGGTGGCTCGACGCCCACCAAAAGCTGGGTCAAGATTCGGGTACTGCGCAATGGCACAACGGGTTATACCCTGCAATATGCGGGTATCAAAGAAACGACTTTCAAAACCGTTTCGATTACGAAAGATGCGGCTTACAATTTCAATTTTGTATCGTTCGATACTGGCGCTGCGGTCAGCGTCGAACCGGCTAAAAATAGCTGGGACATCGTCTGGACCGGCGCTATTTACAAAACCAGCGATGGCACGAACGACATTCCGTACTACTTCTCGGATCAGGTATTTATCAACCTTCTGGCCGGTGTAACGGCAGCTGAGGTAATGACCAGCACGGTGAGTTACGATGCTTATAGCGAAAGCAACATTGCGGCTACAACGTTTAAGAGCGACCGCTCGGTCATTGGCGCTAACTGGCGGGCTACTACCGGCACCATTGGGGTGAAAACGGATCGCTTCTACGTGGTTAAGGATGCTGTCGGAAACATCTATAAACTCAAATTCGTCAGCTTCACAAGTCAGGATGGTGGCGAACGGGGTAAGCCTAAAGTTGAATTCAGGCTGGTTAAGCAGATCTCTTAATTTATACCTACGCCGTCCGGCGCCTATTCAGGAACCGGACGGTTTCATTTTCCTACAAGTATGCTAAACAAACTGTCTTCTCCGCAATCATGGCTTATCGGTCTGGTAAGCCTTTTCCTGGCGATTAACCTATCGGTATGTGCGGCCCAACCGCCGAAAGAGGAACCCGTCCGCATCGTCTCGCTTGATGGCACGGTCAGTGAAATTCTGTGCGATCTGGGCTTACAGTCTCACCTGATTGGTGTCGATGTGACCAGTACCTATCCTGAATCATTGAAGAAATTACCGAAAGTTGGGCACAACCGTACTATTTCGGCGGAGGGAGTTATTTCGCTGAAACCGACGCTGGTTTTAACCACGCAAAATGCCGGAACAAAACCGGAGGTGATTGAGCAGATCAAATCTGCCGGAATAACCGTCCTTTCGTTTCAGCAGGAGTACAGCATTGCGGGTGCCAGAAAGCTCATTCAGGACGTAGCCACGACCTGCCAGGTTGGTTCGAGAGCGAAACCTTTACTTAAAAAACTGGATGCCGATCTGGCACAGGTAAAAAAAGCAATGAATAGCCCGAAAGTTCTGTTCATCTACGCCCGCGGAACGGGCACGATGATGGTATCGGGCCGGGGTACTCAAGTCGATAAAATGATTCAGCTGGCGGGCGGTGTCAATGCTACGGCCGACTTCGAAAATTACAAACCGCTTACGGCCGAATCGCTGGTAGCGGCCAATCCAGACGTGATTTTGCTGTTCGATAGCGGACTCGAAAGCCTGGGTGGGCTGGAAGGGCTGCTGAAAGTACAGGGGATTACGCAGACAAACGCGGGAAAAAATAGCCGAATCGTCGACATGGATGGTCATTTGCTCAGCGGCTTTTCACCTCGCTTAGGCAAAGCTCTGCAGGAGTTAGCTCAGAAAATCACCTCGAAACCTAAAGTCTAAACTCAATGGCTGCTACTGCCACCGTTAGCCCGCCGTCGATGACACATCCGGTTCAGCCCTCGGTTTTTAAACGAGAAATCAACCCATGGCTGATGCCTGTGTTGGTGATCGTATTACTGCTGACGATTGTCTTGTCGGTTGGTATCGGAGCCATGCGGATTTCGCCTTATGAAATTGGCCTGATCCTTAGCAAAGCATTCGGGCACACGGTCGACGTCGACAGCACGAAAGAGGCTATCTTACTCACAATCAGACTACCTCGGGTGTGTCTGGCTGTTCTGATCGGTGCTGGCCTGGCCATTTCCGGAGCCGCCATCCAGGGATTGTTCCGGAATCCGCTGGCCGATCCGGGCCTGATCGGTATTTCGTCGGGAGCGTCGCTGGCTGCCGTCCTGATGATTGTGCTGGAGGTGAAATTCTTCCAGACGCTCACCGGGCTAGTCGGCATGTATGCCCTGTCTATCGTGGCCTTTGCCGGAGCCTGCACGACCGCCTTTGTGGTCTACCGCATGTCGAGGCTGGGAGGTAAAGCGCTCATGACTACCATGCTCCTGACCGGTATCGCGATCAATGCGCTATCCGGGGCTCTAACGGGTATTATGACGTATCTGGCCACGGATGAGCAGCTTCGCAACATTACCTTCTGGAGCCTGGGAAGCTTGGGCGGTGCCAGCTGGACATCGGTTGTGGGTATTCTCCCGTTCACCGGTTGTGCGCTCGTGGGCATTCCCCGTTTAGCTAAGTCGCTGAATCTGCTGGCTCTGGGCGAAAGTCAGGCCAGTATGCTGGGGGTTAACCTGAAAAGCGTCAGACGGCATATAATTATTTTCTCGACGATGGCCGTCGGCACGTCTGTCGCCGTAGCCGGCATCATCGGGTTCGTCGGTCTGGTGGTTCCGCACTTGGTTCGCATGGGCGTAGGTTCCGATCACCGTCGTGTCCTGATCGGATCGGCTTTGGGCGGGTCGATAGTTCTGACGCTGGCCGACTCGCTGGCCCGAACCTTGGTCGCACCTGCCGAACTACCCATTGGTATTCTTACAGCTCTCATCGGTACGCCCGTTTTTTTATGGATCTTATTCCGGGAAAAAGGCCGGTCGGTAGCTTAATTCTTCAACTAATGTTAGACGTCAGAAACCTGTCTTATTGCATCCGTGGACGAACTCTGCTCGACGATGTGTCTTTTCGGGCAAAACCGGGCGAACTGCTGGCTATCGTTGGAGCGAACGGAGCCGGCAAATCGACGCTCCTGAAACTGTGCACCCGTGAGCTGAGCACCTCCGTAGGGAATATTTTGCTCCGGAACCAGGCTATTGATACCTACTCAGATAAAGATCTGGCGTTGTTCAGAGCCGTTTTACCGCAACAGAACGCGGTTGCCTTCCCGTTTCTGGTTAGTGAATTAGTGCTGATGGGCCGGTATCCACACTTCGATTTCCACCCGTCGGAATACGACTACCAGCTTGTGGAAATGGCCCTTAAAAAAGTAGGCATGTGGTCTTTTGCGTCACGCGTATTTACGACCCTGTCCGGGGGCGAGCAGCAGCGGGTGCAACTAGCCCGGGTGCTGGCGCAGATCTGGGATGTACCGCAGGGTCTTCTGTTCCTCGACGAACCTACCACCGGACTTGATCTGCTCCATCAGCACCAGATGCTGGAAATTGCGCGTGAGCTGACTCAGAAAGGCTTTTGCGCAGTCGTTATTTTACATGACCTGAACCTGGCCGCGCAGTATGCCGATCAGGTAATTATGCTTCGGGCGGGTCAGGTAGCCGCTATGGGGACGCCCCGGGATGTCATTACGGCCGAGAACATCCGGCGCGTCTTTAACCTGAACGTATGGCTCATCGAACACCCCGAAATAAGCTGCCCCCTGGTGGTTCCTCAGTATAATCAATCCGTCGACAATTACCCATCCAATCTAACTGTCAATATAAAATGACGACAACACAAAGCCTCAAGGAACGCTGGGCTGCGTTCAGAGAACAAAATCCAAAAACAAGAATCCGCGATGCCGCCAGCCAGTTGGGCGTGAGCGAAGCCGAACTACTGGCCACGCTGGTGGGCGAAACAGTGCAGCGACTGGAGGGCGATTTTCGGGACCTCCTAAAAGACGTATCGACGCTGGGCTATGTCATGGCGTTGACGCGCAACGATACCCTTGTTCATGAGCGCAAAGGGGTGTACGAAAACGTATCGTTTAAGGATCAGACGGGCTTAGTGCTGGGGCCCGATATCGATCTGCGCCTGTTTATGTCGCACTGGCATTTTGGGTTCGCCGTCGATGAGAATGGCCGGAGAAGCCTTCAGTTTTTTGATCTGGATGGCACCGCCGTACATAAAATTTACCTGACCGACAAATCTGATGAAGCGGCCTACGAAGCACTGGTTCAGAAATATCGGGCAGTTGATCAGCGTGCGCCCATCGTTACGATACCTTATCCGGAAAAAGCATCGGCGACAGGTAGCAATGACGATGTCGACGTACAGGCTTTTCAGCAGGAGTGGCTGGCCATGCAGGATACCCATGAATTCTTTGGCCTGCTGCGTAAGCATAAACTCGACCGGGAGCAGGGTATCCGCCTGGCGCCCGAAGGACATGCTCATTCGATTTCAGTCGATCAGTTGAAGAGGCTATTCGAAACCGTTTCTGAACGCGAACTGCCCATCATGATTTTTGCATCGAGTCCGGGCTGCATTCAGATTCATACCGGTCCGGTCAAAAAGCTCGTTGGTATGGGGGCTTGGTACAACGTCCTCGACCCAGAATTCAACATGCACCTGCGTGAGGATCACATCAACAGTGTCTGGGTCACGCGTAAGCCCACCAAAGATGGCATCGTTACCGGTCTGGACCTGTTCGATAAGCAAGGAAACAGCATTGCACTGATATTTGGAAAACGTAAGCCCGGTGTTCCGGAGATGCAGGAATGGCAGCGGATAGTCAACGATGTACTGGCTTCCTGACCCCTTAAATTACCAAAAGGCCGTTGCAGCACTGCAACGGCCTTTTGGTGTAAATATATCAGCCCGCTTACTCCAGCGACTGCATCAGGGCCTGCGCTTTCCGGATGTTTGTGTTCAGGCGATCGGTTTCAATCAGGCCGTCGCGTAGTCGAATGATCCGGTGAGCATATTCAGCAATATCTTCTTCGTGGGTTACCATAATAACCGTATTTCCTTTGCTATGTATCTGGTCGAAGAGGTCCATGATCTCGTAGGATGTCTTGGTATCGAGGTTACCGGTGGGTTCATCGGCCAGCAGAATACTCGGATCGTTTACCAGTGCTCGCGCAACAGCCACGCGTTGGCGCTGGCCACCCGATAGCTCATTGGGTCGGTGGCCTGCCCGGTTTTCCAGCCCAACGTTTTTAAGTGCCAGCATGGCTTTTTCAGTACGGTCGGCTTTATTATATCCCGCATAAATCAGAGGCAACGCAACATTTTCGAGCGACGTCTGGCGGGGCAACAGATTGAAGGTCTGAAATACGAACCCAATTTCTTTATTCCGAACTTCAGCCAGTTCGTTCTCACCCATCCGGCTCACGTCCTGTTCGTTGAGAATGTATTGCCCCGACGTCGGCGAATCCAGGCAACCGACGATGTTCATTAGAGTCGATTTGCCAGACCCCGACGGCCCCATAAACGCGACATATTCCCCTTTTTTAATGCTGATCGTAATGGATTTCAGGGCTTCGACCACCTCGGTTCCCATGACGTAACGCTTGGCGATATTGCGGGTTTCGATAATATTCATGTGCATTAGGGCTTAATGGGTAGCGACTCCGACAACGGCCAGTGAAGCGATTCGCCGACGGCGTTGAAAATAATTTCGGACGAACAGGCCCGCTAAAATAACCACTTCGATGCTGGGCGTCAGTTCGTTTTCATTGACCGTAATATCCCCGTGGTCTTCAAAAAATTGGCGTGTCAGATCGTAATTGATGGTTTCTTTTTCAGGCTCTCCATCGGTCGTCTCCCGAATCATATCCCACTCGCGCATCAGCACATTATGGCGTTTCCAAAGGAAACTTTCACCTGACGTCAGGGTTAGTTCAGCCCGCTTTCCGAACCGGAACTCAATCTGACCAATAATCCGATTATCGGCGTTCAGGTCATGAATGTTAACCGAATGAACTAAAAATCCCGTCACGTCGAAACGCAGGTGTGTACTGTTCAGGTAGGCTTCTACATCCCGGCCAAACGAGTGGCGTTGCATTCCGCCAACAATCTGACCATCCTGCCTGATTTTCAGCTCACGGTGAAATGCTTCTTTTACCCAGTTTAATTTCTGGCTCATACGACGGCCGAGTACGTTAACAAGCAAAGCTAGTTTATTGCAGGAATTTTTGGCGGCTGTTTTCGATCGACGCCAGTTTTGCCTGATAAGTTACGACAAATGCCTGATAATCGGTAGGTGTCGCTGCGGCCCGTAACTTTTCCAGGCCGCTTTGGGCGTAGTCGAACAAACTAAGTTCCAGACACAGGCTAATGTAGGTCTCAAGCAATTCTGGGTTATCCTCGTTATACGATAGGGCCGTCAGAACCAGATCGTAAGCCGGCCGGGTGCGTTTCTGCTGCTGTTCGAGCTGGGCGGCTGCCGATACGATCCGGGCATTCAACGGAGCCCACTGCAGCGCTTGTCGATAAGCCCGCTGCGCCTGTGCCAGGTGCCGCGTACGTTCGTATGTCTGACCCAGCCAGTAGTCCCGTTCGGCGTAATAGCTGGGCAGAACAAATTTCCGGGCCATCGTTTCCGCCGAGCCAGTACTTCGGCGGAAAGCCGAGAGCCGGATAGCCGCAACCGTTCGCAACGAAGTAGCCACGGGATTGACCTGGGCAGAATCCGGAAGACCCGCCAACACCAGTTGGGCGTTTCGCCATTGTAGCTGATCCAGAAAATCATTCGTCAATGCCACTCCTGCAACGGTTTTCAGACTCGGTTCCTGAATCGTTTCCCAGTAAGCCCCTCGATTCGGATCGTCGATCCGGTAGGTGGTATAAAAAGCTTTCTCCAGGTCATTCTGGGGTTTCCGTTCCTGATAAAGCACTTCTTTCAGCCCCCTGACAGCCGGATCGTTTCTGCCAGCCACTTCCCATAACGACTGCGCCAGTACCAGATCGCTTGCTTTGGTAAAGGCCATTGCCCGGTAGTAAATCGATGTGGTGTCCGAATTATACCCGAACGTGTCGGCGGCTCGCCGGTACAAGCCCTGCTCCAATAACCACAAGCCAGCTATGGACCGATAAGCTGATCCATTTTGCTGATCGCCTTCGGCTAACTGGCTCATCAGATCGAGCGCGGCCGTGTGATGATGCCGGCTGTACTCAGCAAGGGCCCGAGCCACTAACAGATCGTCCGTAAAATCCTGGTTGACCGGATCGACCGACAAGCGGTTGAGGACGCCGGTCAGCGATGAATCGGCCCGATGATTGGCCAGGCTATAATTGTACAGGCTCGCAAACCGGCCAACACTCAAGCCCTGGTTAGCCGACTCACCGGCTAACCAGGTAGGTTTAGCGGGTTGGGTGGTGTCCTGGCTTTGTACCAGTCGAAGCACCAGCGCGTTTGCCTGATAGGATTCATACGAAGATTCCGCGACGCTTTTTGCCAATGTCGAATCAGCCAGAAGAACGGCTGGATGCCGGGCATAAAACGCCAGTAGGTTCGATTCCGGCACCTCCGTCTGCCCGGCGTTACTGGCGGCCGATTTGAGGTAATAATAAGCCGAATCGGCTACGCTCGTACGAGCGTATAGATAGCCCAGATTATTCTGCAACTCGCCACTTTCTGGAAATGCCCGGATGCCTCGTTGCAGTGCTTTGACCGCTTCGAAGAACAGGTTTGTCTGGAGATACGTCTGACTCAGACCTGCATAGTCCTGCGGGTGGGGCTGCTTCAGTAGCGCCTGTTGAAAATAAAAAGCGGCTGCGGTCTGGTTACTCTGCAACAGCGCCAGCGAAGCCAGTGCATAATTGGACTTGTGGTTCTGGAACTCCTGCTCCAACGCCAACTGATAGAAGGCTGTAGCGGAGGCCGATTCATTGCTGACGGTATAGTAGTCGCCCAGTCCGTTGTAGTAACCGGCTACCCCCTGCCGAACGGTAATCAGCCCACCAGAAGCCAGCAGTACGATCACTCCAACTACGCCGACAATCCGGAACAGGCTTAGCTCAAGCCGCTTCGGTTTGTAGAGAATTCGGTAAACCGGCAAATTCTGTTTATAAATCGGCCAGAAGTTGATCAGCACGTAAGCGCCGAAAACCACGCCCATTGCCAGGTGTGTATACACAATTACATCCTCGAACAACTCGACCAGCGGGTCGTTGGCGGTGGCAAATGTGTAGGCAATGGTCAGGGTAGTCAGCAGCGCCAGTCCAGCGTACAGATAGGCCCCGGAATCGCGGAAAGAAATGGCCTCCTGCTGGTCGAGGAGTCGCCGAAACCCCCATACCCCAAGGATTACCGAGATCAGATACAGCAAAAACGGGCTAATGGCCAGTACATCCCAGTCGATCGATTTCGTATTTTTCAGCCAGATCAGCGTGAGATTGACCAGATACAACAAGCTGACGAACAGAAAGTTATTGATCCCCAGGGTTCTCCGCTGGCTTTGCTGAGCGGCACTCTCCTCCGACCGACCTACCGACGTAAGCCAGACCAGACCCGCCATGATTTCGGCAGCGATAAAAAAGATAAACCCTACGCTGAAAACCAGTAAGACCGGCATGCCATAACTGACAATCGCCAGCGCGGGTAACTTAACCGGCGATAAGGCTCCAAGACCGACGACAACCAACAGGGTCAGTAAGCTAAAAGCGCCTAAGCGAATCCCAATGGGAATCTCGGATCGAAAAGCATGGAAATAATAACTCAGTGAGCCAAACAAAAAAGCCAGCAGAAGAAACACATAATTGCTGCCCAGACCCGGTATTTCAAGCATTTCCCACCGAAAAAAAGCCATTCCCAGAATCAGAATCGCCATGCTGATTAAATAGCGCAGCCGCTCAAACCGGGTAATAGCGCTCAACAACAGCACAAAAGCAACGCCTATTCCGGTTAGAAGAGCCGTTGCTACACCGGGCCGTATCTGCATAGCCCCCGCCACAAACTGCTCGGAAACGGCATAGGCTTTTCCATTTACGGCATAATCCAGCAACCCATCCGAGAAGGTGTGGAACGTAACGGGCAGTTCATTTAGCTCACTTAATACATCCCAGTGAACAACATTACTGAGGCCACGAGCCCAGGCAACAAGGAACACTAGTATACTGATAATGAAACAGCTAAGGCTGGCTAAATACGTAAGCCGATACGTGCGGCCCCAGTCCTTCCAGAAAAATAAAGATGACATGAAACAGAAACGTACTCCGCAGTTTAGTTAGTGTCTTAGGTTCTCACCGCCACGATTGGCGGCCAAAATTGGGCAGATCGTCTTACATCTCAACGAACAAACGGCCTCAATTTCTTTTTTACTGAGAAATTTACTTTTTCTGAAAACACATGGACTATAGACAACTGGGTGAGTCTACACTGCAACTCTCGGCGATTACGTTTGGTGCCTGGGCGGCCGGGGGCTGGATGTGGGGCGGCACCGAGCGTACCGATGCGGTTCAGGCCATCAAAGCCGCTTATGATTTAGGGGTTACGTCCATCGATACGGCCCCTGTTTACGGCCAGGGCACCAGCGAAGAAATTGTTGGTGAAGCCATCAAAGATCTACCCCGCGATAAGGTACAGATCCTAACAAAATACGGTATGCGCTGGGATCTGGCCCGGGGCGATTTCGGTTTCAAAAGTCAGGACAATGCCGGCAACCCGATCGATATTTACAAATACGCGGGTAAAGAAAGCATCATAAAAGAATGCGAAGACAGTCTGAAGCGGCTGGGAACCGATTATATCGATTTATACCAGATGCACTGGCCCAACACAGCCACGCCCATTGAAGAGAGTATGGAGGCCGTGCTTCGGCTGATCGAGCAGGGAAAAGTACGTCAGGCGGGTGTCAGTAACTATACTGTCGAGCAGATGAAGCAGGCCGAAACGGTTCTGTCGCTGGCTTCTAATCAGGTGCCATTCAGCATGCTCAACCAGCAGATCAAGGACACGCTGGTGCCATATTGCCTGGAACATAAGAAGGGTATTTTAGCCTACAGCCCGATGGAACGAGGACTGCTTACGGGCAAGATCAGGCCCGATCATCAGTTTGCCGAAGGCGATCATCGGGCGGGTTATCGTTTTTTCAAACGGGAAAATATCATTGAGGCCGATAAGCTGCTGGAAACATTAAAACCACTGGCCGATGCTAAAAAAGCAAGCCTGAGCCAGCTCGTTATCCGGTGGACGATCGAACAGCCTGGCATCACAGCGGCTTTAGTCGGTGCCCGCAACGCCGAACAGGCTATTCAAAATGCCAAAGCCATTGACGTTTCCCTTGCTTCGGATGAACTGGCTTTCATCGACGAACAACTTCAGCAACTGACATTGGTTTGATACCTGCTTCGGGTATTCCGGAATTTATTCCGCTTACTGGCTACAAAGCGGAATAAATTCCGGAATACCTTAGCCCCGGCCGGTCATTCGGGTAAGCTTCAGTAATTTAACAGCTACGTCGCGAGTCAATTGGCCGGGGCGTAAGCGCCACTGCCAGCTCCGGCCACCCGCGCCGGGTGTGTTCATCCGGTTAGTTTCGTCGAGATTCAGAATATCCTGCACGGGTAGAATAGCCAGACGACATACCGACTGCATCGTGATTCGGCAGATCTGATCGACCACGTTTTTGTCAGTGATTTTTATGCCAAAATACTCATTCATGCGTTTTCGGTGCCCCTCGTCTGATTCGCGGAACCAGCCAAGCGTGGTGTCGTTGTCGTGTGTACCGGAGTACACCACAAAATTTTCGGCATGATTATGCACGGCGTACGTCGATGTAGCCATATCAGGCCCAAACCCAAACTGGACAACGCGCATGCCCGGCAACCCATAATGCCGCAGGAAAGGCTGAATCTCAGCCGCTTTCGCCCCTAAGTCTTCGGCAATGACTGGCAACTGCACGAATTGGCGGTGCATGGCGTGCATAAAAGCCTCAATAGGTGCTTTTACCCACTCACCTACGCGAGCCGTCGGCTCACTCGCCGGAATCTCCCAGTAGACGGCGAAACCCAGAAAATGGTCCAGGCGGGTCAGGCTGTACAGAGACATCTGATGCCGTAGCCGGTGCATCCACCAGGCAAATCCGGTTCGTTCGTGTTCCTCCCAGTCGTAAATCGGATTACCCCAGCGCTGACCATACTCGCTGAAGTAATCGGGGGGTGCGCCCGCTACAAACAGAGGCTGAAAGTTGGCGTCCAGCTTAAACAAAGTCGGATTGGCCCAGACGTCGGCGCTATTGAACTGCACGTAAATGGGAATATCGCCGATCAGGTGAATTTTTTTACTAAAGCAATAAGCCGTCAGTGCGTTCCATTGTCGCAGAAAGAAATACTGCAAAACCTTAACGGTCTCGATCCGGTCGTGATGCAATTCGAGCTGCCTGGCTATGGCAGCCGGTTCGCGCCGAACGAGTTCGGCTGGCCAGCGAATCCAGTTGGGCTCACCGGTATCTTCCTGCAGAGCCGTAAAAAGGGCGTAGTCGTTTAGCCAGCCGGCCTGCCAGCTACAGAACCGATCATAGTCGCTACGCTGAGCAGGCGTCGACTCCCGCAAAAACGTTTCGGCCGCTTTCTGAAGCAGGGGTCGTTTTTTCATCCAGACGGCATGCATGGCGTTCGGGGCCTGGACAAGTGGGCCTGCCGCTATAGCTGGTGTCGTTTCCTCCAGACTACCGGCAGGTTCCGAGGGTTCCCCAACTGGGGCGGGCTGTTCGCTCAACTCTGTCAGATCATCAGCATGGAGTAGATTTTCGTCAACGAGTTTTTCCAGACTGATCATCAGGATATTTCCGGCGAAGGCCGACGGACTACTGTAGGGCGAAAAACCCGCTCCCGGATCGACCGGCGTCAGCGGCAAAATTTGCCAGTAAGTCTGACCGGAAGCTTGCAGAAAGTCGGCAAATCGGTAAGCTTCCGGACCCAGGTCGCCTATGCCGTGTGCAGAAGGCAGAGAAGTGATATGAAGTAATAAACCACTTGAACGTTGTTGCAGCATGTAGTGAAGTCGGTAGTTGATGGTGGCAGGCAACGAGTCGATAGGCGTCTGTCAACTGGCAAGGCTTATCAGGCACAACCCTTGGCAGACAACGATCAACTACTTTTTGTACAAATCTGCGCCAGCCCGCTTTTGTTTTCTTTTTTCTGTAAAAACCTAACTGCCAAACCTATTCCGTACGCCATCAACCCGAAAATGGGTAACTTGTCCCTTGACCTTACGCGGTTTTTCTCCTACTTTTGCAGTCCCAAACAATGGGCAACTTTTCAATAAAGCAATACCACATACAAATGAGTAACGCAACGGCAGTCAATACGGGTAAGATTACGCAAATAATCGGGCCGGTCGTGGACGTGAGTTTCGAGGGTGAAGGCACACGAATTCCCGCCATTCTGGACGCGCTTAAAGTGACCAAAGGCAATGGTCAGGAAGTAATTCTGGAAGTTCAGCAACACCTCGGCGAAGACCGTGTCCGGGCTATCGCTATGGACTCAACCGACGGGCTATACCGTGGGCTGGACGTCATTGATCTGGGTACTCAGATCATGATGCCAGCGGGTGAAGGCATTCGGGGCCGTTTGTTCAACGTAGTTGGCCAAGCTATCGACGGAATTCCTCAACCACAATCGGTGGGTGCTGGTCTGCCGATTCACCGCGCTGCTCCTAAATTTGAAGATCTGGCCACCTCGACCGAAGTGCTGTTTACGGGTATCAAAGTAATCGACCTGCTCGAACCATACGCCAAAGGTGGTAAAATCGGTCTTTTCGGTGGTGCAGGGGTGGGTAAAACCGTACTCATTCAGGAACTGATCAACAACATTGCAAAAGCTTATTCGGGTCTGTCGGTATTCGCCGGTGTGGGTGAACGTACCCGTGAAGGAAATGACCTGCTGCGCGAAATGATCGAAGCCGGTATCATTAAATATGGCGAAGGCTTCAAGCATTCGATGGAAGAAGGTGGCTGGGATCTGACCAAAGTAGATGCCGAGGAACTGACCAAGAGCCAGGCAACTTTCGTATTCGGTCAGATGAACGAACCGCCGGGAGCCCGCGCTCGGGTAGCTCTGTCGGGTCTGACGATTGCCGAACACTTCCGGGATGGCGACGGGCAAGGTGCCGGTCGTGACATTCTGTTCTTCGTCGATAACATTTTCCGTTTCACGCAGGCGGGTTCGGAGGTATCGGCTCTGCTGGGCCGGATGCCATCGGCCGTAGGATACCAACCTACCCTGGCGACTGAAATGGGGGTCATGCAGGAGCGGATTACGTCGACCAAGCGGGGTTCGATTACGTCGGTACAGGCCGTGTATGTACCTGCCGATGACTTGACTGACCCGGCGCCGGCTACTACATTTGCTCACCTGGATGCTACCACCGTATTGAGCCGGAAAATCTCCGAGCTGGGAATCTACCCTGCCGTTGATCCGCTCGACTCCACTTCCCGGATTCTGACCGCCGAAATTCTCGGCGACGAGCATTACAACACCGCTCAGCGCGTAAAAGAAATTCTGCAGCGCTATAAAGAACTGCAGGATATTATTGCGATTCTGGGTCTGGAAGAATTATCGGAAGAAGACAAACTGATCGTAAGCCGGGCCCGTCGGGTGCAACGCTTCCTGTCGCAGCCGTTCTTCGTAGCCGAGCAGTTTACGGGTCTGAAAGGCGTACTGGTTCCTATCGAAGATACGATCAAAGGGTTCAACCAGATCATCGACGGTAAATACGACCACCTGCCCGAAGCCGCGTTCAACCTCGTCGGTACGATTGAAGACGCAGTGGCTAAAGGCGAGCGGATGTTGAAAGAAGCTGGCCAGTAGTAGTTCTTATTCAGATTACGGCTACAAAATTTAATTTTTTGTTAACCGTATTTGAGGATTACCTATTTGCCTGACTTAAGTCTAATAGTTTGCAAACAAAAAACGCACGTAGTTTTATGAAAACGATTCGATTTAAGTCAGGCACGCTACTTTTACCATTTAGCCTTTTCATCACGACAATCACCACGGCCCAGCCGGTATCACCTCTATTTCAGAGTGTTGCGGTAGTAGGATCGGTGGATGTCGCCATGGTTGCTCCATCCCAGAATGATTCGGCCAGCTCACATTTAGATGCGGCTGTAGCTGCGCTTGGCAAAGGCGATAAAAGTACGACTACGCAGGAACTTAAAGCTGGCATAGCCGGTCTGGAAGCGCAGGCTCAACAAAAGCCCACTTCGTTCAAAGACAAGTTGTTGTCTCAGGCCAGCAAGCTGAAGGCCTTGCTTCCGCTGATTCCGACAGGCGCATTAGGCAATGGTGTTTTAGGTAAAGCAGTTAGCCTGGCTAAACTAGCCTCCGGTGGCAATCAGTTGGAAGGCATTCTGGCCGCCGGATCGCTACTGGGAAAAGGCAGTCAGTTAACCAGCGGTCTGAGCGGCATCAGCAGTGCATTATCGTCACTGGGTGGCAGCACACAGTCTTCAGGTCAGTCGCTTATTTCGACGGCCTTATCTACGGTGGGCAAACTCGATCAGGGCGGCCTGGTGGCTAAAACCGCCGAGCCAGCGGCTAAGACTCAGATAAACAGCATACTTAACTTAGTAAAAGGAGCTTTATAAATGAATGTATAATGTACAATGGATACTACTCCGTTGCCCACTCATTATACATTACACATTGTACATTATCATGACAGTAGATATCATCACTCCCGACCGCAAGGTGTTTTCTGGCGAAGCCACAGCTGTAACGTTTCCGGGCAGCGAAGGTCAGTTTCAGGTTTTAAATAATCATGCCCCATTGGTTAGTACATTAGACAGCGGACCGATTATTGTGCAGACGACTTCGGGTCAACAGACATTTACGGTCGACGGGGGGGTAGTAGAGGTACTTCAGAATAAAGTGCTGGTACTCGCCGAAGCAATTGTTGCCTAAACAGTACGCAGTTTAGCAAGGCAAAAAGCGGTCTACTCATCAGCGGGTATACCGCTTTTTTATTGTTCGGTCAGCACTGACAAGCCTCGCTTCTTTTACGATTTCTTTGCTTTTTTGCTTCATCATGACGCTAAAACAGAAACCCTTTATAGTAGGTATTACCGGTGGGAGCGCATCGGGAAAAACCTCCTTCCTGAAAGACGTTCTCGATGCATTTACGGAAGAACAGATTTGTCTGATTTCGCAGGATAATTATTACCGAACTCTCGATCATATTCCTATCGATCAGAACGGCGTTTACAACTTCGACCTGCCGGGCACAATCAACCATGAGTTATTTGCCGAGCACCTGAGTCAATTACACGCGGGTCAGACCGTCGAAACGCCGGAATACACATTCAACAATCCAAATGCGATTCCCCGAACGCTCATCTACCGGCCTACACCCCTCATCATTGTAGAAGGGTTATTCGTTTTCCATTTTCCGGACGTAGGCAGCCAGCTGGACCTGAAAGTGTACATCACAGCGAAAAACAGGATCAAGTTGGATCGGCGCATGGTACGGGATCAGGCCGAACGGGGCCTTACGGAAGAAATGATCAATTACCAGTGGAAACACCACGTTCGCCCAGCTTATCGTGAGTTTGTAAAACCACACAAAGACGAAGCCGATATCGTTATTCCAAACAATCACCACTATAAGAAGGGTCTGGATGTGCTAGTTGCTTTTTTACGGACAAAAGTGCAGTAGGGCTTTATAGCTCAATCAGCACGTTATCGCTTTCGGGATAACCGGTGCAGGTGAGCACCCAGCCATCGGTAAGATCATGGTCGGTCAACACATCGTTGATCGTCATGTGAACGCGACCCGAACGACAACGGGCCGCACAGGTCGAACACCGACCACCCCGACAACTATAAGGTAAGAACAGACCTTCGTCCAGCGCGGCCTGCAGAATCGACTTGTAGGCAGGCACCTGTATTTCGACCTCACGACCGCGGAATCGGATCAGTACGGTCCGGTCCTGGGCTAAAAGCGGAGGTGGTGTAAGCGTTACGGGTTCTACAACAAAATTTTCCCGACGGATCTGATTTGGCCGAAACCCGCTGAAGATGAGTGTGAACTGAATCATTCGCATGTAATCGCCAGGCCCGCAGATGTAAAAGCGCAGGGCTTCTCGGTTCGCGGTTCTGATGAGATCGGGAAGTAGCCGTTCGAGCATTACGTTGTTTAACCTCCCACGCAGACCAGCCCAATCGTCAGATGGGTTGCTTAACAAATAGAGCAGCCGAAATCGGTCTGGGTATTGTCGCTGCAGTTCATCGAGTTCATTCCGAAAAATAATGGTCCGCTCGTTCTGGTTGCTGTACAACAGCGTCAGTCGTTGGGGCGATTCACTAACTAAAGCCTGTTTGATCAGGGCCAGCAAAGGCGTTATACCACTACCTGCCCCCAGCAGAATCAGGTCACCGGATTGGCTTTCATCCAATACGAACCGGCCCGCCGGATGCAGGCTTGTGATTACATCGCCAACGTGCAGGGTATCATGCAGGTAGCGTGAGATTTCCCCATTCTGTACCCGCTTAATCGTCAGCCGCAACGATTCGCCGGGAACCGAGCTGAGCGAATAGGACCGTCGGACTTCATGCCCGTGGTGCCTAATGAGCAACGTTAGAAACTGGCCCGCCAGGTAGGCAACAGGTTCGCCCGTCAGTGTTTCAAGATAGTAACTGCGGGTCTCCGGGTTTTCAGGCACAATGCGAACGATGCGTAACGTCAAAAAATCGTCAGTCATGAATCCGATGGGTTTCCGTCAAAACTAATCAAATTGCCGTGGTTGTTTGAAAGCCCGAAACGATTCCTGAAATTCGTCCCGCCGGTCAACAAACCTGACTATTCGTCTTTATTGGCTTAGAAGTAGTTGTGACATTTTTTTCACTTCATCGTTTATACAAATAAACAGTACGTATATAATCAATGGAAGCGATCCTGGAAGAAGTGCAGCGGGTAGGTTACGTAAACAAGCCCGTTGCCGAGAACATAGATTTAGTGGCCGAAATCAACCGGCTCAAAAAAGAAAAAAATGCCGTCATTCTTGCGCACTATTACGTAGATGGAGCCATTCAGGATCTGGCCGATTACATTGGTGACAGCCTCGGCTTAAGTCAGCAGGCGGCTGCCACACCCGCCGATATGATCGTGTTTTGCGGAGTGCATTTTATGGGTGAAACGGCGAAGGTATTATCGCCCCAGAAAAAGGTTGTCATTCCAGATCTTAACGCAGGCTGTTCGCTCGCCGACTCAGCTCCGGCTGACAAATTTGCGGCCTTCAAAGCGCAGTATCCGGATCATATCGTTCTGTCGTATATCAACTGTTCGGCCGAAATCAAGGCCTTGTCAGACATTATCGTTACGTCGTCGAACGCGCTAAAAATTGTTGAAAGCCTGCCGAAAGATCAAAAAATCATTTTCGCTCCGGATGCCAACCTTGGTCGTTTCGTTTCCAGAAAGACCGGCCGCGACATGGTGCTGTGGGACGGGGCCTGCATCGTTCACATCGACATTTCACTCGAAAAGCTCCATAAGCTCCGCATCGAATACCCCGAAGCTAAATTCATTGCGCACCCCGAATGCCAGGAACACATTTTAAATGAGGCCGATTACGTCGGCTCTACAACGGCATTGCTGAAATACGTAGTGGATAGCCCTGAGCAAACGTTCATTGTGGGTACTGAAGCGGGTATTTTGCACAAGATGCGCCAGGCTGTGCCCCACAAGAAGATCATTCCAGCCCCCGCTAGTCAGAACAATACCTGCGCCTGTTCGGAGTGTCCGTACATGAAGATGAACACGCTCGAAAAAGTGTACAATTGCATGCTCTACGAACAACCGGAAATCATCGTGCCGGAAGATGTACGGCTGAAAGCGTACGAATCGGTAGCAAGAATGCTGGAGTTGAGTAAGTAGAATTAAGAAGATCAGTTCTATGCAGAATGTGATCATACGACCTCGTAATCAGGAGGAACTTCAGTTGGTTACGCAGCTAATGAAGCGAATGAATATAAAAGCGGAAGTAATAGAAGCGCCAGATGGGACATCTAAAGCTAAGCGTAAGCAGCACCTGCTTTGCGTGAAGGAACCAAATTGAAATCAGCCCGCGAATTACTTAATGAGCTTTAATGTAGAAATAGCCACGACTGCAGCCATAGACGTTAAATATTTAAGTAAAAGATACCCTTCTTTAAGAAAGACTTTGGTGAGCTGTTGTCCATGCTGGAAGATAATTCGACACAGGGTGAACCCCTTGCAAAGATTGTTTTAAGTTAAGATTGGCTATTAGTTTGAAACAAAAAGGAAAAAGTGGAGGAGCCCGGGTAATGACCTGCGTTAAAATTATTGATGAGCGTGTGATTATTCTATCTGTTTATGACAAAAGTGACGCAGATATAATAACCCGTAAAGAACTAGAACAACGGCTCCAGAAGGCCGGATTGCTTTAACCAATTTGATTATAATGCCCCATCAATTTGATTTTCTGGTTATTGGCTCCGGTATCGCCGGCCTAAGTTATGCCACTAAGCTGGCTATGCACTTTGAAAAGCTGGAGAAACCGGTTCGCATCGGTGTGATTACCAAAGTTCAGGCCGACGAAACCAATACCAAGTACGCTCAGGGCGGAATTGCCGCCGTCTGGTCAGAAGATGACTCCTTCGAAAAACACATTGAAGACACCATGGTGGCGGGCGATTTTCTGAGCGATCGGCATATCGTCGAAATTGTGGTGCGCGAAGCCCCCATTCGGATTCAGGAGCTGATCGATTACGGCACACGCTTCGATAAAGAACATGACGGTGCTGATTACGACCTGGCCAAGGAAGGCGGCCATTCGGATTTTCGCATTCTGCATTTCAAAGATATTACCGGTGCCGAAATCGAGCGGGCGCTGCTCGAAAAAGCGGCCTCGCTCAAATCCATCGAAATCTTCACGCATTTCTACGCCGTCGAACTGATTACGCGCCATCAGCTCGGCGAAACAGTGCATCGATACGATATCGATAATAAATGCTTTGGTGCATATGTGCTTAATACCCAAACCGGCAAGGTCGAACAGTTTCTGGCCCGCACTACCCTGCTCGCCACGGGCGGTATCGGCAATATTTACCAAAGCACAACCAACCCCAACATTGCCACCGGCGATGGCATTGCCATGGCCTATCGCGCTAAGGGCATCGGTAAGGATATGGAATTTATTCAGTTCCACCCAACGGCGCTTTACGAACCGGGTAAGAAACCCAATTTTCTAATTTCTGAAGCTGTACGCGGCTTTGGTGGGGTGCTACGCAACAAAAAAGGGGAAACGTTCATGGAGCAGTATGACCCCCGCCTGTCGTTGGCTCCGCGCGACATTGTGGCCCGCGCCATCGACTCGGAAATGAAAAAATCGGGCGATCCGCATGTCTATCTGGATGTGACGCACTGCGACTACGAGAAGTTTGTTGAGCATTTTCCAACCATTACGGCCTATTGCCACGATCATTTGGGCCTGGATTTACGGAAAGACTACATTCCGGTTGTGCCGGCACAGCATTACCTCTGTGGAGGTATTCGCGTTAATGAATGGGGCCAGACCAATATTCAGTTTCTGTACGCTGTGGGTGAATGTTCCTGCACGGGCCTGCACGGCGCCAACCGGCTGGCTTCCAACTCCTTGCTGGAAGCTGTCGTGTTCGGTCATCGGGCATACCAAAAAACCGTGGAATTACTTCAACAGGCCATTTTACCGGCTGACATCCCGGAGTGGAACGATGCAGGCACTACGCATCCGGAAGAACTGGTGCTGGTAACTGAAATGAAGAAAGAGCTCGAATCGATTATGTCGAACTACGTCGGTATTGTTCGGACAAACCGGCGGCTGAAACGAGCCATGGACCGGCTTGAGCTGATTTATCTGGAGCACGAAGAACTATATCGTCAGTCGAAGGTCTCGGTGCCCATTTGCGAACTGCGGAACATGATCGAGGTGGCTTACCTGGTAATCAAAATGGCGATGGCCCGACGTGAAAACCGCGGGCTGCATTTCAATCTGGATAACGTGAAACACGGTGTATAGACCTGAATGCTATAATACCGCTTACCGGCTCAGCATGAAACCCTGCGAAAACGTGCATAATTATCCACTGAGTAGATTTTATGCCGCTCTGGACGATCAAATAAAAATCCGTAGCTTTCCCGCGCCTATCTTCGCTCAACGTGTCTGTCTTTAGCCACTGGTCGCGGTTTTGCAGATAGGCCTTATGCTATGAATCAACAGGATGTTATTGACTTCATCAACCAAAGTGACAGTCCGAAAATTAAATACGCGTTTACGGATATCGATGGCATTCTACGCGGCAAAATTATTCATCGACAAAAGTTTCTGGATGGGCTGACAGACGGGTTCGGCTTCTGCGATGTGGTCTGGGGCTGGGATTCTGCCGATACTCCTTACGATAATGGTCGCACGACGGGCTGGCATTCGGGCTACCCCGACGCGCCCGTCCGAATCGATGTGTCGACTTTTCGGCAACTACCCTGGGAAGATAATATTCCGTTTTTTCTGGCCGACTTTTCACCGCGCCCAGACAGCCCGCCAACGCCTTATTCGGTAGCCGCCTGCCCACGGAGTTTGTTGAAGCGAATTGCCAGCCAGTGCCAACAAATGGGCTTCCACCCCGAATTTGCTCAGGAATTCGAGTGGTTCAATTTTCGGGAAACTCCGCAGACACTCCAGCAGAAAAGCTTTCAGCAACTGGAACCGCTCACTCCGGGCATGTTCGGTTACTCGATTCTGCGCCCATCACTCGAAAGCGCCTTTTATCATGATCTGTTCGATCTGCTGGCGCAATTCGACATTCCGCTCGAAGGACTGCACACCGAAACCGGACCGGGTGTTTACGAGGCTGCCATTATGCACGACGAGGTGATTCGGGCCGCCGATAAAGCAACGCTGTTCAAGACTGCGGTGAAAGAGATTGCCTACCGGCACGGGGTGATCGCTACGTTCATGGCCAAATGGAATGCGGATCTACCGGGCTGCAGTGGCCATATTCACCAGAGTCTATGGAATCCGGAACAAACCCGAAACCTGTTCTACGATACCACTAAGCCAGATCGTATGTCAGAACTGATGCGGCAATACATTGCCGGCCAACTGTTTTGTCTGCCACACATTACACCCATGTTCGCTCCGACGATCAACAGCTACAAGCGACTGGTCGAGGGCGCCTGGGCGCCGACCACCCTAACCTGGTCAGTAGATAATCGGACAACCGCACTTCGCGTATTGAACCACAGGGAGGCTTACACCCGTGTCGAGCATCGGGTATCGGGGGCCGATACCAATCCGTACCTGGCGATTGCGGCTGCACTGGCTTCGGGCTTGTATGGCATTCGCCACCGACTTACGCTTGATACTGCCGCTTCGGTTGGAAATGGGTATGCCGATAAGCAGCATGGTACTTTGCCTTCGAATCTCGACGAAGCTACGCGGGTCATGACTCATTCGCCAATCGCGGCCGAACTGTTTGGCGCTGAATTTGTTGACCACTTTACCCGCACGCGCGACTGGGAATGGCGGCAGTATATTCGACAGGTCAGCGACTGGGAGTTGAAACGTTATTTTGAAATTATTTAATCTGTAGAGACTAGTCCACCGGTGCGGTCTCTGCATCTATAACCATGCGTCTTGTCGATTACCCGAGTATAATAAAGAAAGCCTGGGCCGAATTTGATCCGTCAGTGCAGGTTCATACCATCGAAGACATCAGTGCACGCGTATCCACCAACCACGTCTTCCGGGTTACCTTCGAAGATGGCGGGCATATTATTGCCAAACTGTCGTATTTCGGTCGGTATGAACAGTTTCTGGAAGATCACCGCATCATTCATGCCCTGGCGAATAATCTGTTATATCCGTTCGAGAATGTGTTGGCGAAATCACTGGTCCACGATGGGCAGGTTTATACCTATCGCTATAAAGACCGGTTCATCGATGCCTGGGTCGTGTTCTATAATCCCATACGTATTCAGATGAAGCTGCCCCGTCGGTTAGAGGATCATCACATCCAGATGCTGGGCCGGCAAATCGCCAAATTCCATAAAGCCTGCTCGCGCGTAAGTCCGGTCCTGCCCAAATCCTCGAAAACCCTGCGGTCAGACATTTGGGATCTTCTTGACCTGCTGGATACCGAATCGGGTCAGTTTGAGCACCGTATGCACATCGAAGAACTGAAACGTCAGTGCGAACTTTTTCTGGCAAATCGCCAGAAGCTCGTGGCGGGCAGCGTCGAAACCATGCCCGTGTTTGTAGACTGGAATATCGGGAACTTCTCAGTTACGCAAAACCTGGAACTGTATTCGCGCTGGGATTACGACTGGTTTCGCATCAGTTACCGGGTTATGGATTTTTACTTTTTCAGCCGGGTAGTCTCCAACATCGGCGATCGGACGGTCTTCAGCTATGTCATTGGGCCGCTAATGGAAGATCGGTTTTTGTTGTTCCTGCGCGAATACCACAGTGTTTTTCCGCTTACCGAAAATGAAATTCGGTTTTTGCCCGAAGCCTACCGGTTCTTCATTCTTAACTACGTTATCAAATACGGACGCTATTTCTTCCATCGAACCTACGCGACCAAGCTACAGCGGGAAGCTTACGAAACTTATTTCCCATCCATCGAGCAGTTCGACGCCGACAAAATTTTGAACGCTCTGGGTATCTGATCTGACTTCGATATCGGCTTTTTCTTAGCTTGGCGGTCAGATGGCGCCCAGGCTACGTTGGGTAAAATCGCAGAGTCCGAGCGGGTTATACTGCAGTTGCCCCCATCTCAGACAAACTTATTATCGATACACTGAACCCATTAAAAGAAAATTAATCGAAAATTCGGCCAAGGTTGTACTTTTACAAATAATCTATGGTTAGATCTCCGTATTCTATTGAGTTAAGTGTCTATGCAACTTGCCGATTTTAAAACTGTAGCTGCTCACTATAAGGTATTCTTCTTCGATGCGTTCGGTGTTCTGAAAAATTCGGAAGGCATTCTACCCGGTATTGAAACAACCTTTGAGTGGCTCCAGGCGAACGGCAAAGATTTTTATGTCCTGACCAACGATGCCTCCAGAGGGCCCCATGAATTAGCGGAATCCTATTATCGGCAGGGTTTTTATGCCATCAAACCCGAACGGATCATTTCATCCGGAATGCTGGCCCGCGAGTATCTCGACCTGAAAGTGCATCAGGGCACCGTAGCTTATTTAGGCACTGAAAAGTCGGCACATTACCTGGAAACAACCGGCCTGAAAACGCTCCCCATCAGTCAGGTCGATTTGAAAGATGTCGCCGATATCAATGCGTTGGTGCTGCTCGACGACGAAGGATTCGACTGGAATACCGACTTGAACAAGACCGTTAATTTACTGCGCAAGCGAAATATTCCGGTGATTGTCGCCAATACCGATGCGACGTATCCTGCTTCTAAAACCCGTATCGCCATTGCCATCGGAGCCGTTGCTAAAATGATCGAGACTATTGTTGGCAAGAAGTTCATCCGTTTCGGCAAGCCTGACGCTCAGCTATTTATGTTCGCCTACGAGCGGCTGGAGAATGCCTCGCATGTCAGCAAAAGAGACATCCTGATGGTGGGCGATACGTTACACACCGATATTCTGGGCGGCAATAAATTCGGACTGGATACGGCATTGGTTCTTACCGGAAATACGCAGCCCCAGGACGCGGAAATGCTGATCCGTAGTACAGGGATTATTCCCACGCATATTTGCAAATCCGTTGTGATTCGGTAAGCATTTAAATCGGGCCACTACTGATCCAATAAACCGCGTGGGTTGTTAATAAATGGCGTAAAACTTATTGCATCTGCTATTTATCTTTCGTCTACGATTGCCTTCTCTATTGTGTAATTTTAATGATCAACACACTGACAATAAACGAGTTATACATTAAAAACAGATTTCATAAAACGATCAGTTATCGAAAAAATTGTTTGACAATACAAAGGTAAATACCTTTCTTTGCGCAGTTTTTTAAACTCCAACGGACTACTAAAATGTCGGACATTGCACAAAAAGTTAAGAATATTATTGTTGAGAAATTAGGCGTTGAAGAGTCAGAAGTAACGCCGGAAGCAAGCTTCACGAATGATCTGGGTGCAGACTCACTCGACACGGTTGAGCTGATCATGGAATTCGAAAAGGAGTTTAACCTCCCCATTCCTGACGACGAGGCTGAAAAAATCTCTACGGTTGGTTTGGCCATTGAGTATCTGGAAAAACACATTGGCAAGTAGTCTTCAGCTGACACTGAATCAGGACTGAACCTGCCAACAGATACGCTCAAAAGTGCCGTATTTGGAATAAGCCATCAAGTATCTGGAAGACAACGCTAACAACTATTGGGTTTGCGTTGTTTCCTATTTTTATTACGCAGTATCGCTGTATGACTTTCAAACGAGTAGTAGTGACCGGCCTCGGTGCTCTGACACCGATCGGCAATGATGTAACCACTTACTGGAACAATTTAGCCGCCGGTGTAAGCGGGGCCGGTCCCATTACGAAGTTTGACGCCAGCAAGTTTCGTACGCAATTCGCCTGCGAAGTTAAAGGGCTGGACGTAACCCAATTTATTCCCCGGCAGGAAGCGCGTAAGATGGATGCTTTTACGCACTACGCGCTCATTGCTACTGATGAAGCCGTCCGCGACGCGAACCTGAACCTCGACACCATCGACAAAAATAAAGTCGGCGTGATCTGGGGGTCGGGTATCGGTGGTCTTAAATCCTTCGAGGATGAGATGATCGATTACGCGAAAGGAGACGGTACGCCCCGCATCAATCCTTTTTTTATTGTACGCATGATTGCCGACAGTGCATCGGGGCAGATTTCCATGCGCTACGGTTTCCGCGGCACAAACTACGTGACGGTGTCGGCCTGTGCCTCCACAAACAATGCCATCATCGATGCCTTCAACTACATTCGGCTGGGCCGGTTAAACATGTGTGTGGTTGGTGGTTCGGAAGCGGCTGTCACGAAGGCTGGTATTGGTGGTTTCAATGCCAACCGGGCGCTGTCGGAGCGCAACGATTCGCCGGAAACCGCGTCGAGGCCTTACGACAAAGACCGCGATGGCTTTGTATTGGGTGAAGGAGCGGGCTCCCTTATTCTGGAAGAGTACGAACACGCTCAGTCGCGCGGGGCTAAAATTTATGCCGAATTGATTGGAGGGGGTATGTCGTCCGATGCGTATCATATCACGGCCCCTCATCCCGAGGGATTGGGTGCCTTTCTGGCTATGCAGGATGCCCTGAACGATGCAGGTATTTCGCCAACGGAAATTGATTATATCAATACCCACGGTACATCGACGCCCATCGGTGATCCGCAGGAACTGAAGGCGATTCATCAGTTGTTCGGCGAACACTCATTTGCGATGAATATCAGCTCAACCAAATCCATGACGGGTCACCTGCTGGGTGCGGCTGGGGCGGTTGAGGCCATCGCCTGTATCAAAGCGCTCGAACACCAGATTGTCCCCCCCACGATCAATCACTTCACGGACGACGACGAAATCGATCAGCGCTTTAATTTAACGTTCAATAAAGCACAGGCGCGCTCGATGACGACGGTGATGAGTAATGCGTTTGGGTTTGGAGGCCATAATGCCATCGTTATTTTCCGTAAACTTAGCTGAGCCGCCGTGCAAATCGCTCTGCCTCGTAAGCTGTTCAATCCTTTAAGTTGGTTCCGGTCTGGCGATGCTGGTTCGCGTAAAGACCTTCGCCGGGCTATTGGCCACATCATTGGTGCGCGCCCATCCAATATGGGGCTCTACCAGTTAGCTCTGCGCCATACCTCAGCGTCAAAAGCAACTGCTATCGAGGGCTTCCGAGAGTCGAACGAGCGGCTGGAGTATCTGGGCGACGCCGTGCTGGGAATGGTTATTGCGGAATTCTTATTTAAAAAATACCCTTACAAAGACGAAGGATTCTTAACCGAAATCCGATCGCGTATCGTCAACCGGGAAACCCTGAATGGCATTGCCCGCAAAATTGGGCTCGATCAACTTATCGAGTACGACGGCAGCCGGACCCGCAGTATGCCTGCCCGTACATCGATGTACGGAGATGCGCTCGAAGCCCTTGTTGGCGCCATCTACCTGGACAAAGGGTTTCGGTTCTCCCGGCAGTTTATCCTCAAAGACCTGTTATCGCACTACGATATCGAATCGGTCGTACAGACAAATGGCAACTTCAAAAGCCGACTGATCGAGTGGGCACAACGCGAAGGCAAAGAGATTCGCTTCGAAATCATTTCCGAAAAAGGAAATAGCCATTTCCGTGAATTTATTGCTCAGGTGCTGGTCGATGAAGAACCCTTTGCCACCGGAAGCGGCTATAGTAAGAAAAAAGCGGAACAGGCGGCCGCTGAAAAAGCTTTCGACTTGCTGGCGATAAAATAGCCTCCCCCTATCTTGACAGTAGTAATCTGCCCGCAGTAGCTTTTCGGGGCAGAAATTCATGGCCTGTATTGTGTCAAGTTGTCCACCCTTTGCTCCATAGTGCCAGATAACAATGACAGGATGGCGTAAAGAAGTGGATTTAATTGGGGTGGTATAGCATTTGTTTGTAAATTATCAGCGGATTATCAGAAGCTCCGTAGCCTAATACGCCCCTTAACAAAGGCTTGTTAAATTTTGTTAAGGACATCTGCAGGCCGGATTTTTCAGAAGCTTCTTTCCGTTATATCAGCAGAGCAGAATTCGACTCCAACACAAAAAGAAAGCAATTAGATTTTCCCATTAATCATGAAAAGCAACTGGAAATTATTAGCGTTGATGGCACTCCTTTCGAGTGTAATAACGCTGGCCGCTTACAACCTGTTGGGATTCAACAACCGGGATGTAATTTTTAACGAATCGTCGCCAATACCGGCCATTACGGGTCGTTTGGCTTCCATGCCAGGGGGACCAATGGCGGCCCCGGGAGATTTCTCGACGGCAGCCGAGGCAGTAACCCCAACGGTTGTGCACATCCGGACTACAATGACTCGAACGGTTCGTCAGCAACAGGTACCGGATATCTTCCGGGAATTCTTTGGTGATGAGTTTGGTGGTGGCCAGCGGCAACCCCGCCGTCAGCAGGGTCAGGCATCAGGTTCAGGTGTAATTATAAGCAAAGATGGCTACATCGTAACCAACAACCACGTGGTTCAGGATGCCGACGAAGTAGAGGTCATTATGACCGACAAGCGTAGCTTTAAAGCTAAAGTTATCGGCACCGACCCGCTGACAGATCTGGCCGTTATTAAAGTAGAGGCAAACAACCTGCCCGCTATTACGCTGGGCGATTCGGATGCCCTGAAATTAGGGGAATGGGTTTTGGCCGTCGGGTATCCACTCGACCTGGAATCGACCGTCACGGCAGGGATCGTAAGTGCCAAAGGCCGTCGGATCGGTATTCTTGATCAAAACATCAATAAAAACGACGCTAAACCTGATTCGCCGGTAGAAGCCTTCATCCAGACGGATGCAGCAATCAACCCTGGTAACTCGGGAGGTGCACTGGTAAACCTGCGGGGTGAACTGGTCGGTATCAACTCAGCAATTGCTTCGGCAACGGGTTATTACAGTGGGTATGGCTTTGCCGTGCCGGTATCGCTGGTGAAAAAAGTATCCGCTGACTTACTTAAATACGGTAATGTACAGCGTGGCTACATCGGTATCCTGCCGATCGAGCTGAACAGCACGGTAGCGAAAGAAAAAGGCGCTAAAATCGGCCGTGGTATCTACGTAGAAAGCGTGGTCGAAAAAGGGGCTGCTGAAGCTGCTGGTCTGAAGAAAGGCGACGTCATTGTGAAGATGGAAGGTCAGACACTCGATTCGGATGCACAAATGCGCGAAATCATTGGCCGTCGTCGCCCGGGGGATGTTGTAACCGTAACGGTTAATCGCGATGGCACCGAACGTGACTTCAAAGTAGAACTTCGCAATCGGAACGGTGGCCGGGATGTCATCAAGAAATCTGATATTTCTGCTTCTAACACGGCGTTAAGCACACTGGGCGCCAGTTTCGAAGATCTTTCCGCTCAGGATGCCAAACAACTGGGTGTTACCGGGGGAGTTCGGGTGAAAAAAATTACGGATGGCAAACTGGCTGAAACGGACGTAGAAGAAGGTTTTATCATCGTGAAAGCAAACGGTAAGAATGTCAAGACGACGAAAGACCTGCAAGCTATTCTGTCTTCGGTAAAAGAAGGAGAAGGTCTGATGCTGATTGGCATGTACCCCAACAGTTCGCGGATGTATTATTACGCCGTTCCAGTTTAATAATTGATTCCAAGTTAATCGATAACAAGAAGGGCCCCCAGATTTCTGGGGGCCCTTCTTGTTATCGATTAACTTGGAAATTTCAGGAAGCGATCAATCTATTCGAAATAGTTCAGCACCTGGTGACCGCTCTTGGCGAGAAGCTGGTCGCGCCGGAAGAGATCGATATCCGCCGTCATCATGTCTTTCACCAGAGCTGGCAGATCATACTTCGGTTTCCAGTTCAGTTTTGTCATCGCTTTGGTCGGATCGCCCAGCAACAAATCTACTTCAGTCGGACGGTAGTAACGAGGATCGATGCATAAGACTGTTTTGCCTACTTCGACCGGGAAGTCGGGATTTGACGATTTGCTTACGACCGCGGTTTCATCGGAACCTTCGCCCGAAAAGGTAAGCTCAACTCCGATTTCCGCAAATGACATTCGCACAAAATCCCGCACGCTAGTCGTTATACCCGTTGCAATGACGAAATCTTCCGGCTTGTCCTGCTGAAGAATCAGGTACATGGCTTCAACATAGTCTTTTGCGTGGCCCCAGTCGCGCAGCGAATCAAGATTGCCCAGGTATACTTTGTCCTGCAGGCCTAAACCGATCCGGGCTACAGCACGGGTGATCTTGCGCGTTACGAACGTTTCGCCCCGCAGTGGCGATTCGTGGTTGAACAGAATGCCGTTGCAGGCATACATATTGTAAGCCTCCCGATAGTTGACCGTTATCCAGTAACCATATAGCTTGGCAACCGCGTAGGGCGAACGTGGATAAAAAGGTGTCGTCTCCGACTGGGCATGGCCCTGAACCCCACCGTACAACTCTGAAGTCGATGCCTGGTAAATACGGGTTTTTTCGGTTAAGCCCAGCAATCGGACGGCTTCCAGGATGCGCAGTGTGCCGATACCATCGACCTGAGCTGTGTATTCAGGTTCATCGAAGCTTACCCGCACGTGCGACATAGCCCCGAGGTTATAAATCTCATCTGGCTGAATTTCCTGAATAATCCGGATGACATTGGTCGAATCGGACAGATCGCCATAGTGAAGCTTCAGATGCACACCTTTTTCGTGCGGATCTTCGTACATACTGTCAATACGTTGCGTATTGAAAAGCGAGCTCCGGCGTTTGATGCCGTGCACTTCGTACCCTTTCGCTAAGAGCAACTCTGTCAGGTAAGCTCCATCCTGCCCGGTTATACCGGTTATTAATGCTTTCTTCATAGTATACTAGCCTGTACAATCAGGGCTTTAAATTAAAGATACTCAAACTTAAATCACACCAAATATATTAAAATAAAAAACTGGTAACTATAGGTTTTATTTGATCAACAGGCTACGGCGGATATCTACCTTATCGGCTTGTAATTGGGCCGAGGAAATTAATCGTCGGATCGAGGCAAAGTATCGTTCGGCATCCATTCGACGCATAAAATCACCTACTTTGAGTTTATAGGTTGGCTGATTATAACTTAAGTAAGGGCTAAGTTCCGGAAAATTCTGGTAAATCAACAATTTAGCGGCATCGGCTTCCGAGCGCTGATTGCCTACGTAGATCTGGATACGAAATCCGGGGGCATAGCGAATGGTTCGGTTATGAGAAGCAATCGTATCGAGTACCATATCCAGGCGCCGATTGACGTGTAAGGCTTCGATAGGCGCGGTAGGCTTGCGAGGCTCGGTTCGCCTTGGCGCTGTGCTGGGTGTTTTCGACGTATTGACAGGGGCAGCTGGCTTATTGGAAGCGGGTAAATTTGACGAAGTAGCGTTATAAACAGGGCGTACTACCGATAAATCTTCGCTGTAGCTATTATAATCAGTTACCGTACGGCCCGTGGTTACGGGTCGGCTACTGGCGCAACCGGTCATCACTAACAGCCCCATTACCAAACATTCACTTAATCCAAAACGCATATGCTTCGGTTATTCAGACGCAAAAATAGATAATTTGTCATTCTAATAATCAGTAAGACAAACTCAACCTCAAACCCATCCAGGATTTTGGCTAATTTTGGTGTTTTATTTCGTACCCTACATGCTGGATATACAAAGCTACGTATCACTCAAACCGTATACTACTTTCGGCATCGAAGCCACCGCCCGGTATTGGGTTACGATTGGCCAGGAACATGATTTACGGACGTTGCTCCAGCTCACCGAATTCGTTGATACGCCAAAACTGATTCTTGGTGGCGGCAGCAATGTTCTGTTACGCCGTGATTTCAACGGATTGGTGATCAAAATGGATATTCAGGGCATCGATGTCGTACGTGAAGACGAGGCTCATATTTATTTAACCGCTGGAGCAGGGGTTGTCTGGCAGGCATTGGTCCAATTCTGCGTAAAACGAGGGTATGGCGGGCTGGAAAACCTTTCGCTGATACCGGGCACTGTTGGGGCGGCCCCCATGCAGAATATCGGTGCCTACGGTGTTGAACTCGAACAGGTATTCGAGTCATTGACAGCGGTTCATATGCGTACGGGCGAGAAACGAACCTTTTTACACGCCGACTGTGCGTTTGGTTACCGGGAAAGTGTGTTTAAACGCGAATTAAAGGATCAGTACATCATCACGAGTGTTACGTTTCAGCTAGATAAACAACCGACGTTTCATACCCGCTATGGGGCCATTCAGGAAACATTGACCGCCATGGGTATATCGGAAAGTACGCTATCGATTCAGGCAATCAGCGAAGCCGTCATGCATATCCGGCGCAGTAAGCTGCCAGACCCTGCCCAGATTGGCAATGCCGGCAGTTTTTTCAAAAATCCGGAAATTCCTGAAGCTCAGTTCAACGATCTACAACGTCAGCATCCAACCCTTCCAGGCTATCCTCTGAGCGAGGGTATGGTAAAAGTACCAGCTGGCTGGCTTATCGAACAGGCAGGCTGGAAAGGTTACCGCTCCGGCGATGCGGGCGTTCATGCCAAACAGGCCCTGGTGCTGGTAAACTATGGGAAAGCGACGGGCGATGAAATTTTACAACTGGCTCAACAGATTCAACTGTCGGTAGCTGACAAGTTTGGAATTTCTATTTCACCGGAGGTGAATGTAGTGTAAAGCGGGGCGAAAACAACGGGGCACGTCTCCTTATTATTCCGCTGATAGTGATGCTACGGTTCGTTGAAAAGCCTGTTGAAACCGTGGCATCGCTATCAGCGAATAACTAGTTTATTCAAAACAAAGCGAAGCAGCTCCCAGCAGACCGGCATCATTGCCCAGCGTGGCCCGCTTGATGTTCAGCCCGTTTTTGTAGTAGGCATTCAACCAGTAATCCAGCGTTTTCTCTACGGCAGGCAGAATGTAATCGAAAGAAGCCGACAGCCCCCCGCCAATTAGCACCTGCTTGATATCCAATATTTTAATCAGCGCAGCTAACCCTTCGCCCAGGATTTCACCTACTTCAGCCCATATTTGCAGGGCCAGTTCATCACCTTCGGCGGCAGCCGCAACGAGTCCCGTTGTTGAAATGCTACCGTCGGCAGGAAGCTGGGTTTCTTTTTTAAATTCGTTCCGACGTTCATTGGCCAGATCCAGCAGTTCCTTCTTTCCAATGTTACGCTCCAGCACTCGCCCATTACGCGATGGAATATGCCCTGGCTCCATGGCGTTACCATCGCCCCCCGTAAAAATTTTTTTGTTGATAATGGCTGCTCCGCCAACACCGGTGCCGAGGGTAATGAATATGTAATTCTCCGTAATTTTCTCTTCCGCGAAATAGTATTCGCCTAAAGCGGCAGCATTGGCATCATTTTCCAGAAAAAACTGAACGCCCGGAAAGCGAGTACTCAACAACTCGATCATTGGCAGACCGTTGATTTCGGGAATAGCCGTTATTTCCAGAGGAACCGTTCGTGTACGATTGATCATACCGGGCAAGCCGATTCCTACCTGCTTAACATCTTTATTGGCAAGGAGCTGCAAAGCAACAGCATCCCCGAATCGCTCAATGAAATGTCCCGACTGGCGCCAGCTGATGGTATCGTGACTATAAAAATTAGAGATTTTACCGGTATTAGCATCGACAATACCCATTTTGACGTTCGTGCCGCCGACGTCAATACCCAGATACTCAACGGAAGCCATTCGTTAGCAATAATTAGTTGATAGTAAAAAGTTATTAAGTTTGGACCTGATGAAGTGGGGCGCAAGATACAAAAGAGTCTGCAGCGAACCGTCATCCGGCATATTGTTTATATGGTGCTTTAGATATCACCTAACTGGGGGCGAATCAGAATTTCTTCGACAACGGCACTTTTCGAAAGCGAATAAGCCGCCCAGGTACTATCGGCCACATCGGAGGGCCTCATGAATCGTTCTTCGGGTAGGTCCGTTCCTTCCCAGCTGGCGGTTAGCGTAGCGCCGGGTAATAGGGCCGTCACTTTCACATCATACGGTTTCAATTCCTCCCGCAAAACACGGCTCATGCCTAACAGCGCAAATTTGGAAATGCAATAGGAGCCGCCATTGGTATAGGCCGTAATACTGGCCGTTGAGCACATCATGAAAATATGCCCTTGCCGACGGTCAATCATGCCGCCGACCAGCCCGCGGGTAAGATGATACACGCTGGCTACATTCGTATTCATGACCTGCTCAAACGTCCCCTCCGCTTCATTATGGATCTGGCCAGGCAGAAATATACCCGCGTTATTGACTAGTACCTCGACGGGCCGGTTAAGTGAGTAGAGGTACTCCAGCAAGCGCACGACACCATCCCGAGTCGACAGGTCGGCTGCCACAGGCAACAGCCCGGCCCCCTGCACCCCATCGACGGAACGGGCGCACACAACAGCCTCGAATCCTTCCCTCACAAACCGGTCGGCAATGGCCCGACCTATTCCCTTCGTACCGCCCGTTACAACAATTAATGGATTCATGCAAAAAGCTTCTTATTCCGCCAGTAACGACGACCGTCGTACGCGGTTTAGTGTATGGCGCAAGTTACGTCAGAAACCATTCTATCTTTACGAGGGTTCTCTCGAATAGAGGATACTGACCTGGCCCATGCCAGGCCGATTTGTTTCGCTACACGCTTTTATGTCACGAATAGGCAGTTATTTTATTTTTCTGGGCACACTCTTCCGAAACCGGGAGAAGCTCCGCGTTTATCTGGGACTTATTCTGAACGAATGCACCTCCATCGGGGTCGGCTCTATTTTCATCGTTGCTCTCGTCAACACGTTTATTGGCGCCGTTACGTGCGTACAGACAGCTTATAACCTGACGAATCCGTTCGTGCCGAAAAACATCATTGCACTCATCGTACGAGACAGTTCCATTCTGGAACTGGCCCCTACCCTGTCGTGTATCGTACTGGCGGGTAAAGTAGGGTCGAACATCGCCAGTGAGTTAGGTACCATGCGCATCACTGAACAGATAGACGCTCTGGAAGTGATGGGCATCAATTCTAGTTCGTATCTGGTACTGCCCAAGGTGATTGCGTCTGTCCTGATGTTTCCTCTGCTGGTGATCATGGCCGGCTTTCTGTCAATACTGGGCGGCTACATTGCGGGTACCCTGGCGGGCGTTATCTCACCTGAAGAGTATGTGTCGGGGTTACGGGTAGATTACAAACCGTTCGGCGTTACGTTTGCCCTCATCAAAACCGTAGTATTTGCCTTCCTGATCTCAACCATTTCGGCCTACCGAGGGTATAACGTACAGGGGGGCGCGCTGGAAGTAGGGGCCGCTTCTACGGCGGCCGTAACCAACAGCTGCGTGGCCATTGTTGCTGCCGACTTTGTCCTGACCCAGATGCTACTGACATAATGAGCGAACTGGTCATGGCTGGTTGAGTGCTTCGGTCCCCTGTGTCAGCCATCGCCTTTCCTCTCGCGCGTTCTTTACTTATGATCGAGATTAAGAATATATCGAAAACGTTTGGCGATCGGCAGGTGCTGGCAGGTATCAGCGGCTCCTTTCAACCAGGCGACACCAGCCTGATTATTGGAGGAAGCGGTACCGGAAAAAGCGTGCTGCTGAAGTGCATGATCGGTCTTATCATGCCCGACTCCGGCGAAGTGCTCTACGACGGACGCAACTTTCTGACGACCGACCTGAACGAACAAAAAACCATTCGCCGGGAGATGGGCGTTTTGTTTCAGGGATCTGCCCTGTTCGACTCGAAAACCGTGCTGGAAAATGTTCGGTTTCCGCTCGACATGCTTACCGAACAGGCCGAACATGAAAAAGTAGACCGGGCAATGGATTGTCTGCGTCGTGTGGGGCTGGAGAATGCCGCCGATCGAATGCCTTCCGAAATCAGTGGTGGTATGAAAAAGCGCGTCGGTATTGCCCGAGCGATTGTACTAAACCCTAAATACTTATTCTGCGACGAACCAAACTCCGGACTCGATCCGCTGACATCCATCAAAATTGATCAGCTTATCTCCGAAATCACGGATGAATACAAGATCACAACCGTTGTGATTACCCACGACATGAACTCCATGATGGAAATTGGAGAGAAAATTATGTTTCTCTACCAGGGGAACAAACTCTGGGAAGGTACCAGCGCTACGCTCACCCATTCGGGCGTCGATGAATTAAACGAGTTTATCAACGCCAATAAGCTCATTCGGGAGATGGAGAAATAACCCTCGACGGATCTCTTCTTCCCCGCTCGTCGGGCAACTGCGCTCCCGATGACTTAAATCGGTAAACGGTGTAGCCTTCCAGGGATTTGATCGGCTGGTAGTTTGCCAGATACATGGGTGGCGACAGCGGGGCCTCGGTCTCACCCTCTTTACTGACCAGAAAACGGATACGTCCGTCCTGGGCCGCGCGGTCAAGGTCCGTATAATCGAACGAACGAAGTGGGTAGGCCGATCCAATAATTAGATCCTGTTGGGGAACGATGCAGTTTCTAAACAGAAAAGCATTCAGATAGCTACTATTATACAAGGTGCTATAAACCAGGCAATCAGGGCACTTTTTCAGTTCGCTCTTTATATAATCGGCAACAGCTTTCTCCTGCTGGTACTGCGTCATATCCACTGGCTTACCAAACGAGCGTCCCCAATTGAAGTTCATGGCGTTGACCGGAACAACCCAGGCAATGCCCAACACCAGCCCCAAACGGCCCACATCGGCCCAATCGGAATGGGTATTGCGCAACTGCCAGAGCAGATCGACGACCAGCAGGCACGACAGCCCCGTAAATTCGGTAAAGTAATTCAACGCCGAACCCCATTTGAGTCCGGTAACCATGGCAAACAGAAAAAATCCCAGGTTCGCCAATCCAATGAACTGACGCGCTCCCTGCTCATAAATGATATACCGAATGCTGATCGCAAGCCCCGGCACGACCAGCCACGCAAAAGGGCGCAGGTAATGATCGACCATATTGTACCGGAAACTGACTAAGTCAATACCGTTGCTCACGCCCCGGACCACGTTCGCATAAACAAGCGTAGCCTCCTGACGGAAAAGGCTTACATAGAGGACGCCGGTGAACAGCACGAACCAGCCGACAAACGGGAGAATTCGCTGTGATTTTCCACTGAACAAAATGACATAACCACCCACAATAATGGGCAAACAAAGCGCTGATTGTTTGGAGAATAAAGCGAGCGAGGCTAGAAAGGCTGTCAGGGCAGCCCCGTACCGGATCGATTGATTAGCATTAGGAACCTGCCAGTGCAGTACTGCCCACACGGTCCAGACGGCAAGCGCATTGTATAAACTATCTGGCCGGGCGTAAGATTGAGGGGGAAGCAATGAGAAAGCCAATACCCCGACCAATACGGCTACAGACATCGGCAGTTGCAAAGTCCGAGTTAATTTTCCAATCCCCCAGGCGTAGAACCCATTGGCGACCAACGAGATACAGCGCCCGACTATATACACCCCGTATACATCGTCGGGCGTCAGCCCGGCAAGCTGCGAAAAGCCCTCGGACAGGTAATAATAAATGGGGCTATATTGAGTGACTGCATAGGGGGCTTGTTCAGGGTTTTCATAAAGTGGGTAGCCAGCCATCAGACGCAGGACACTGTAGATAACATTGCTTTCAATCCCGCCGATGTCGGGGTTTACCAGATAAATGACTTTGATCCGGATGTAGACCGTTACTATTCCTAAGAATCCGATAATTGACCAGAGGAATCCATAGGTGTGCTGAACTATAAACTGGTATACACCACGTAAAAAGGTAAACATTCGATGATGCTGAGTAGTAAGAGGCAAAGGCAAAGATAGCCTAAAACCAAGCGCATAGGCCGCTCCTGGCAATCGCCTTACTATCCGGTCCGTAAGCTGCTTAAAATCTCCACCGCGCCTGTACTTTCACTTCGGTCTTATGGGAGGAGTCGACCTGGTCCAGATCCGAACCAACTACATCCCGGTTCAGCAGACTCGTGCGCGCCCAACGCACCCAGATATCCAGATGGCGATTCAGGCTGTATTGAACCAATAAAAACTGGCGGAGACCCTGGTAGAAGTAAGCCGGAAATGAAAAAGCATACAACACGTCGCGCTCGTATGCGTACTGCCGACTATCATAATCGTCGGTATTGAAGAAAGCAACCCGTCCGCTTACGCTCAGCGGGCGGAAGTCCAGTGTAGCATCCTGTATCAGGGCGAATCCGCGGGAAGGGCTTTGCTTTGCATATCCGAACGACCCCAGTTGCACTCGCGACCGCAACGATACATTTCGCATCAGTTTATAGTCGGCACTCAGCACGTAACTCCGACGCGTGGTGTTGACCACATCGGTCTGTTTGCCAGTTGTTAGGTTCTTTTGTTTGTGTTCCTCGTGGTATACACCATAAAAAATCGTTTGCCGGTTGGGCGTGTAGCGGGCCTGTAGCAGAAAGTCGAATCCACTCGACGGTTTATCGACCAGGTACTTTAGCCAGGGGAAGTGAAAATAATCGACAAAGCCGCCCAGGGTAAACGTGCGATAGACGGTATATTTTAATCCGAAGTAAGCGCCGGACTCATTGATGCTTCGCGTGCCTTCGCTGAAGGCGTTGCTGTAATAGCTGTGGAAATTGCGATCGTAATGCCGAATCACCAGGCCCATATCCAGCCTTTTGGTCAGGCTGGCCAAAGTTCCTCCAACTGCCCCGATACCCCCCGAATTAGTTGTAGAGCCGCTACTCCGGGCCATTTCGCCAAACAGATTCCAGTTTCGCCGGACGTACCCCCCATGAATCCCCACAACCAGATTGTGCTGGCCAGTAAATTCAAATTGATTGTAAGCCAGATCACGCTTCTGGAAGAAAGTGTCGAAATTCGTGTGCAATACGGTCAGTCCGAGTTGTAGTTGCCGCCGGCTATGGTAGAGTAAATGAACCCCCAGGTTGGTTTCGAGCAGACTTCCCCGGTCGTCGATCTCCGATTGGGTACGGTGTAGCCCTGAAGTTTGCAGGGAGGTAGCCATTCGAAGCGGCCCAGGCCCATCGGTGGTTATATTCGCATCACGCCGGTTACAGGCTGCCAGGATGGTCAGGTCCAGGGTCGGGCGGAAGGCATAGGTAGCCGTTACGCCCCGAAAATAGCCCGATTCGGTCAGGGATGTATACGGCCGTGCCCCCAGCATTGGCCGTCGGATCGTTTGTACCGTTTCGGCACTCTTACCCAATACAAACCCCGCCGACAGGATTAACCCCTGCCCTATCTGCACCTGATAATCACCCAGCAGTATATTTTTCCATTTCCCCCGATTCTGTAGCTGTGCGTGAAACGACACATAATCAGCCCCATACTGGTGTGCCGCCGGTTGCCAGCTGATTTGCTCGCCAGGATCTTTTTCCAGGGTCAGGCCGATGCTGAACGCCCTCGGACGGCTATACCGATACCGCAGATACCATTGCTGAGCGTTTCCCAGATACCGCGTCGGCAAGGTTCCTTTCTTATCCGGTATAGCTTCCGAAAATCCTTTTTGCTGCTCCAGTAGCTGTTCGAAGCGAACGATCAGGTAATTATCGGTCGGGGTAGGAAATGGCCCCAATAAGCCGGCTTCACCCGATACGGTCACAAAAGGCAGGAGTCGCCGAATCGTCGGCAGATCGAAATCGGGCACTGCCTGAAGTTCATAGATGGATAATAAATCGCCGGCGCTGGCCCGGTAAGCGGCTAAACTGCTTAGCTGTCGCTCCGTCAGTAGATAGGTAGCTTCCAGTTCATCGCGTGTGGCCCGGTTCAGATCTAGCGGATTGGCGTACAGTTGAGCCAGCGCGTCGTAGATTCCCTGATAATCGACACCCTCGGTTTGTATCGGAAACAGATCCTGCAGCGAACGGCTTATATCCGCAGCCCGATCCCCCTCGGGCCGAGGTATGATGCCCGTCTGCGCCAATGCGGGAACAATTCCCAGCCAGCTAGCTACGATCAGCCGATAAAGCCGTTGCACGGTCTTCTTTGGTCAAAGGTCCGATAGATATGCCAACCTTTAAATAAAGTTGGCCGCTATAAGACGGAAGCCTATTCAGAAAGACACATCTACCAACTAAACGGCTACATAAACGTTCGGTGATCAAACCGGCTTTAGGGAGAAATACATCAGGCGAATCGCCGTTTCAGGATCTCGATCAGCTCACTGACTTCATCGCTGTTCATATCCCAGACATATTGCGATGCATATTGATCGGAAATCAGGTCGAGCGCCTGCCCATAGCTGCTGAGTGTATCAATTTCCTCAACTGCCTGATTATAAGCACTGGCGTTACCATTGAAGAGTTGATTGATAAACCGAAACTTCTGATTTAATGAAATGCTGCGGGCAACGCTTTCGATGGGTGCCCGGTGAAACGTTTCGGCCACCGTCGTTACCTGACCTGCTGCAGACTCGGTCGATACGGTTTCCCGCAAGGCGTCGTTAAGCGTTGGTGCTGATTCTACGGAAATAAGCGGCTGACTGGCTTCGGATATGGCGGGCTGCGAAATGGCTCCGGTTGGTAGCTGCGACGGCTGACTTATGGGCGCAACGGGCTCCGGGCCGGGGCTACCACCCAGAAACATCGGCCCATTCGATCCGGCCGAATCGGTCGATTCTGGTTTGGGATGGTCCGAAATTTCCTGAATGGCATCTCGCCTGTCGGTTTCCGGTTCGCTGTCAGTCACAGCCGATTCGGCCTGGGGGGGGATTGCCGGGGCAACGGTTGTGGGCGTCGCTTCGGTAGGAACGAGGGGCGCGGGCGGAACAGCCGGTTCGGCAACCGTATCGAAAAATGACCGGGACGGCGCATTCGGGATACTGTCGGGAACATGGCTCCGCAATAGGGCTGGCACATCCATCGGTAGCTTCTCCGAAAACAGCGCGACGTACTTATCATAATGTTCCAGCTCGTGACCGCGCTGGGCCAGGGCTTCGTCCAGATAGCCGATGGCCTGATTGACGTACACGAACGGCTTATCCTTCGTCCGTTGGGTAATATAGGCCGGAATAAACTGATTAATCTTCGTGAACCGGGTGATTTGCTTCAATGCAGCTGCCGTCAGCATAAATTCGGGTTGCGCCCGTATGATCTCATCGAAATACGCCCGGGGGTCGAAGAGCAGAATGATAGTCCGGCGCGTAGCTTCGGCCAGCAGCGGTTCGAGGTGTTCGCGCCGAACCGAAATATGCTGCGACACGACATTCATAAAATTCTGCAACGCTTCCTGCACATCGGCATCCGCAAAATCGAAATAATGGCTGCGAAACTTCTCCGCATCCGCTTTCCACTTATCCGACAAGCTACTGATAACGAACAAATTAATCTGAGCAATGGGCGTAAGCGACAAAATCTGCTCCCCATTGATGGTTGCATGCTGGTGATAAAAATCCGTGGCAATACGACGCGCATACGACTTACTATACTCAGTCAGGGCGTTAGCATTAAACTTATTCGACATCAGGAATAGCCGTTGTTTATATGAGTTATCAGTGAAACGAAATGAGCCCTCATTCTTTTCAATCAAAACAAAGATAATTCGGGTAAATCAATTTGAACTACTTCCCTGCGCTATTCGGCTCAGGAATATTTTTCTGGATAAACTCAACTGAAAACGCATGGTTGCAGAAAGAAGCTAAGCCCTTTTCCATTCCTAATCGGATGAAGCTGTTTCGGGATAGTAGGCGCTGGAGAACTGAAGGCCGCGATAAAATGACGGTCGAATAATCAGCCGGTGCCCGAAAAAAATTACTTTTGTATATACCAATTACGCTCGTTCATACGTCCTGACGGCCTGCCAACCGCTTTAAATTTGCGCAACAGGTCGTACAGGCTCGGTTTATGAGCCGGTGGCGAATTGGTTTTAAACAACTTATCGGCCTTTACCACGACTGACGTCTGATGTTTATAGAACCCAACCGCCGACGTGAACCACCCCATCTTCGCACCGGCTGGATCGAAGTAATCTGTGGCTCGATGTTTTCAGGTAAAACCGAAGAATTAATTCGCCGGTTGACGCGCGCCCGGATCGCCAAGCTGAACGTCAGAATTTTTAAACCTGCCTTAGACACCCGCTACGACGAACAGAACATCGTGTCTCACTCATCGCTCACGATTCATTCTACCCCCGTTGAAACAGCGAGCCAGATTCCGGTACTCGCCGGCAACTGCGACGTTGTCGGTATCGACGAGGCACAATTTTTCGACAATGATATCGTCGATGTTTGTAACCTGCTGGCTAACGATGGTAAACGGGTTATCATCGCCGGTCTGGATATGGATTTCTCCGGAAAACCATTTGGCTGTATGCCCCAACTGATGAGTATTGCCGAGTATGTGACTAAGGTTCATGCTATTTGCGTGGTCTGTGGTGATATCGCTCACTACTCTTACCGGCTGGTGCCGTCCAACGAACGGGTTTTGCTGGGCGAAACCGATAGCTATGAAGCCCGGTGCCGCCGTTGTTTTTCGCTCGGAGAAAAAGCGGGACATAAAGAGTGGGTTTACGAGGACACCGATGAACAATGAAAGCTCGGGAATGAATAATGGACAATGGATAATGAATACTGGACTCTCAGGAAAATTTTTCCGTTTATTATGCATTGTTCATTATACATTATTCATTGTCCACGGCTCGTTCGCTCAAATCGGTTCCTGGCAATCGCACGTGAGTTACCGCTCAGGACAGTCGGTTGCCGTAGTGGGGAATTACGTGTATGCGGCCAGCCGCAACGGCTTGTTCCAGTATAACAAATCCAGTAACGAAACTCTCACACTCGATAAGTCGTCGGGATTGAGCGACGCGGGCATCAGCCGATTGTGTTATCTGGCAGACCAGAAGCGGCTACTCATCTCTTATCAGAACGGCAATCTGGACTTCCTTACCCTATCGGAGACGGGCACACCGGTTTCTGTAAAGAATCTGAATACAATTCGGTCTTCTACTTCATTACCAGCTTCCCGTTCGATCAATCATATCAATCGCCTGGGCAACAATGCCTATTTGAGCACCGATTTTGGCCTGGTTGTCCTCGATGTTAGCAAAGACGAGATTCGGGATACATATTTTACAAGCACCAGCAATTCGTCGGTACCGGTTTATGCCACGGCCACTACGGCTGACAGCTTATATGCGCTCATACTGGTTGCTGGTCCGTCGGTAACCAGTTTCCGGCTGATCGCCAGCCGCCTGTCCTCATCCGTCAACATTGCCGATCCGGCCAACTGGCGTACAGTGAACCTGCCAATCAGTACAACCGTGTCGATTACGTCGGATCAGAATAAATTACTGGTTTCGGCCAGCAAAGTAGGAGTGTACGAACGGCGAAACGGCAGCTGGATTTTAGTCCAGTCGCTGGCCAATGCCATTATCCGGCAGTTTCCAACAACCAATGGGCAGATTCTGGCGACGGAGCAGGTAGTCAGCCTGCCGGGGTCAGGTTCTTTTACAGGGCCATTGCTGACGGATCCGCGCGAAGTAGCAGCTGATGGTAACCGCGTGTGGGTTGCCGATGCGCAGAACGGTTTACTACTGGGCAATGCCGGTACGTTCGAGCAAATTGTGCCTGAAGGCCCACAACAGGATCGATTTGCCAACCTATATGCTTTTCCCGGAAGCCTCGTCGCGCTCACGAACAGCCCTGCAGACACAACAGTCATCACACCCGCCCAGTCACCTGTTGAGATCTTTTCGGTACCGGATCAGCGGTGGAGCGGGAATACTAATTCAGGTATTACGCGCGGTTTCAATTCCGCGGCTTACCTGCCCAGCGAACAAACGCTTTACCTGGGCAGTTTCGGCCAGGGCTTGTGGCGCCAGACCGCAGGGCAACCAATCACGGTCGTGACACTGCCTGCTGCCATTGGCTCGTTTATCACCAGCCTGGCCGCCGATGCTGTAGGCAACGTATGGATAGCCGCAGCCAATCCAACTGCGAAGCAGGCGACCCTACACGTCCGACGGGCGGATGGGCAAATGCAGTCTTTAACAGGCATTTATCAGGGGACTATCCTCCAGATCGTTCCTGACGATAACGGCTTTTTGTGGATTCGTCGAAACGGGTCTGGTGGTATTCTTGTGATTGATCCACAAACCAATCGAAGCCGATCTCTGGGTACGGCTACCGGACAGGGAGGCTTACTAAGTTCGACGGTGCTGGCTTTGGCTAAAGACCGGACGGGTTCGATTTGGATCGGTACAGACGCTGGCCCCATGGTGATCGATAACACTTACGATGCCATCGACGGTAAAATCGACGCGCAATCGCCCATTATTAATCGGCGTCGGTTGCTGGCCAACGAAGCAGTCACAGCCATCGCTGTGGATGGCGGGAATCGCAAGTGGCTGGGTACCCAAAGCGGGCTTTATCATGTGGCTCCTGACGGGTCGCAACTGCTCGATACGTTCACAGCCGACAGTAGCCCTCTGCCCAGCGACTTAATTCAGGCGCTGGCTATCGAACCGATTAGCGGAACGGTATTCTTTGAAACCGGATCGCTCAGTCGTCCCTACGGACTTAGTTCGTACCGCGGCCCGGCTACTGAGCCCAGCCAGGTGTTGAATAACCTGACCATTTTTCCTAACCCCGTCCGCCCTGATTTTACGGGTACGGTTGGCATCAATGGTCTGACCGAAAATGCAACGGTCAAAATCCTGGACGCGGGTGGTCAATTGGTATTCGAAGCTAAATCGCAGGGGGGAACTGCCACCTGGAATCTTCGGGATTACCGGGGTCGCCAAGCTCAGACCGGCATTTATTTGGTCGTCGTTGTGGCCGCCGATGGGTCGGCAGGCCTGGCCGGCAAGCTGGCCGTTGTCCGATAAAACTTATCTGGTCAAGGCTCTTTTTATACCAATTCGGTTTACAGGTTAAAAGCCGCGAATCGATTGAGCAATAAGGTCGTATGATTGATTTGACGAATTAGGTCATTTTGCCTAATTTTGACCGTTTTTCGCTATTTCACCTGGTATGACCAGTGAATAGAAAAAGTCATTAATTGAAATTTAATACACTCAGCATGAGAGAAATACAGTTCCGCGAAGCCCTACGGGAGGCCATGTCGGAAGAAATGCGCCGGGACCCACTGGTCTATCTGATGGGCGAAGAAGTGGCTGAATACAACGGAGCCTATAAAGTCAGTCAGGGCATGCTGGACGAATTCGGCTCCGAGCGGGTGATCGACACACCGATCGCCGAGTTGGGCTTTGCCGGTATTGGCGTTGGCTCAGCCATAAACGGCCTGCGCCCAATTATTGAGTTTATGACGTTCAATTTTTCGCTGGTAGCGATCGATCAGGTCATCAACTCAGCGGCAAAAATTATGTCGATGTCGGGCGGGCAATATTCCTGCCCGATTGTGTTTCGGGGGCCTACTGGTAACGCCGGCATGCTGTCGTCCCAACACTCGCAGAACTTTGAGAACTGGTTCGCCAACACCTCGGGGCTCAAAGTAGTCGTGCCATCGAATCCTTATGATGCCAAAGGTCTGCTCAAATCCTGCATTCGCGATAATGACCCGGTTATCTTTATGGAATCGGAACTGATGTATGGCGACAAAGGCCAGGTTCCGGAAGAAGAATACCTGATTCCGATTGGCCAGGCCAATGTGGTGCGGGAAGGCAACGACGTCACGATCGTGTCGTTCGGTAAGATTATGAAGGTGGCACTTGCCGCTGCCGATGAACTGACCAAAAATGGAATTTCGGCCGAAGTGATCGATCTGCGCTCGGTTCGCCCGATCGATTACGCAACGATCATCAATTCGGTGAAGAAAACGAACCGGTGCGTCATTGTCGAAGAAGCCTGGCCGTTGGCGGCTATTTCTTCGGAGCTGACCTATAACATCCAGCGCAACGCTTTTGATTATCTGGATGCACCCGTCGTTCGGGTCAACAGCATGGATTTACCGCTGCCCTACGCGCCGACGCTGATCGAAGCCATTCTGCCGAACGTGAAGCGTACGTTACAGGCTGTCGAAACGGTGATGTATAAAAAATAAGGGCTCTCGCTAGTGCCGAATGGAGCCTATAGTGACAAAGAAAGCGTCGGTCTGTTGGGCCGACGCTTTCTTTGTAAACCAACAACGCCCACCTGCTTCTGACAGATGGGCGTTGATTGACGCAATTGTAGTTAAAACGCCTGACGATCGCTTTTAGTTTACAACAAGAAAAATAGTAGAATTATTTTTCTCTAATCTCCATTTATGGGTAAAATTGCATAAACCTGAATAACACATTGACACAAAACCCAGTATTGAAGCCCACCGGCCGCATTATTTATGAAGTTTCTATTCAGTCGGTCGGATCGCTCACTACCATCCGACAGCGCGAACCGACCATCACTTTTTTTTCGAATTTACGCAAGGCCGTCGACGCCATTACCGCCGAACTTGCCCTGAATAACTGGCCGCCTAAAGTAAATTATACAGCCGTTTACCGGGGCGTAAAACAACGCGGCTTTTATGGCTGCGACTTCGATGTTGCCGGAACGCGCGTTTTCCGAATTAAAGTCGTTCCCCGCGTGCTGAACCCGGCCCTACCCAGATTAGGTATCGACGAAAATCCGACGGTCTGATAAAGACTATTCGCACCACCCCACAAAGGACCTGACTCGGTATCGATCAATACGCTTTCAGGCTCAAATCCAGGCTTTTGATTTGGTGCGTCAACGCGCCGGAGGAAATATAATCTACGCCCGTTTCGGCATAAGCCCGCAGGTTGGTTTCATCGATACCACCCGACGCTTCGGTGACGAACCGACCGTTGATAAGCCTGACCATATCACGGATGCCATCAGGCGAAAAATTATCCAGCAAAATCACATCGACCTGACCGACCCGCATGACCTCTTCTACTTCGGCACGGTTGCGCGTTTCGACCTCAATACGCAGGTTTCGGCCCGTTTCTTTCAGGTAAGCAACCGCTTTGGTTATAGCCGCTTCAATGCCTCCTGCGTAATCGATGTGATTGTCTTTGATCAGAATCATATCGTACAATCCGAAGCGGTGATTGACCGCTCCTCCGATTTTGGTGGCCATTTTCTCACAAATACGAAAATTTGGAGTAGTCTTGCGCGTATCCAGCAATCTGGCCCGTGTACCTTCGAGCAGACGAACCAGTTCGTGGGTATGGGTGGCAATGCCGCTCATGCGTTGCATACAGTTCAGCACCAGCCGCTCGGCGGTCAGTATGTTGCGGGCATTTCCACTGACCGTCAGTACGACATCGCCGGGCTTAATGCGGGCTCCGTCGTGCAGCAGCACATCGACCACAAACGAGGGGTCGACTTCGGCAAAGATCGCCTGAGCGACCTCCACCCCGGCTAAAATTCCTGATTCTTTGACCAGCAACCGGGCGCGCTTCTGGGCATCGGCCGGAATGGTAGAGCGAGATGTATGGTCGCCGTCGCCAACATCTTCGGCGAGGGCTAACTGGATAAATTCATGCAAATTCATGCGTGCAAGGTAGCAGATTTTTTCTCGACAGGATTAATAGAATGTGTGCGATTTCGTCCTGGCGTCGCATTTGGAGTGGCGTGCATCTGATTTAGAAAAAATTCTGTGTATCCGGATAATCGTGTCGGCAAACGCTTGTATTCCACCGAAATTGGTGCGAAATTTGTAATCCGCTAAGGGAATTTATGAAGCAACCGCGCGTCATACAACGTCTTTCGAGCTTAATGCTGGCCACCTTATTGCTGTTTTCAGCGATGTGGGGATATGGCAGCACGGCGCAGCATAAGACGCTGACGAAAAAAAAGCCGGCAACCGAACAAACTAAATCGGGCAAGTCGACCAACCCAACGGATGCCCAACTGAGCGCGGCCCAGTTCGAAGCTGTTGTTACCCCTGCCATACAATTAGGCGGTTCGGGTCAGACCGCTATTCTGCTTCCCGAGCCCACGCTCGTGATTCTAATGCTGCTAAGCATCCCGCTGCTTCGGCATTTTACCTTTCCGCATTTCTATTTTTCTTATTTCAAGCACGTTTTTGGGCATCATATAGCTACGAATGCGCCCTAGTGTTTTGCCGAGCTTCCGGCCCGGTACCCGCCTATCTTAATTTTGTACTTACCTTATTATTTTTTCTTAACGGACCACAGGCCCGTTATAACCCATGCAAAACAGAACCGGAATTCTCATTCTGACAGGTGTCATTGCAGCCATCTGCATCTATTTCCTGTCCTTTACATTCGTTTCGCGCGGTATCAAGGCCGACGCGGAGGCTTATGCGACCAACAAACAAGGCCAGGTCGACCGTGACAAAAAACAACATTACCTGGACTCGCTCTGGAAAGAGCCTGTTTACCTGGGTAGCACCCTTCAGGAAGTTACGGAACGCGAACTGGGCCTGGGCCTTGACCTACAGGGCGGTATGCACGTCGTACTCGAAGTGTCGCCTGCCGATATTCTGCGGAGCTTGTCGGGTAACAACCGGGATCCGAAATTCAACCAGGCGCTGAAACAGGCGGCTGAAGCGCAGAAAACGAGCAATGCCAGCTTCGTGGATTTGTTCGCCGATGAGTTTAAGAAACTGGCTCCAGACACCAAATTGGCTACTGTATTCGCCACCAGCGCCAACCGTAGTAAAATCAACTTCCAGTCGTCGGATACCGAAGTACGGAAGCTACTGAATGATGAGGTCAACGGAGCCACTACGCGGGCGTTCCAGATCATCCAGGCGCGGGTCGATAAATTTGGGGTTGCCAATCCAAACATTCAGCGGTTACCGGGCTCGGGCCGTATTCAGATCGAATTACCGGGTGTCGATAACCCAGAGCGTATCCGCCGACTGCTGACCGGCGCAGCCAAACTCGAATTCACGGAAGTCTACCGGCTGAACGAGTTGGCTCCTGCCCTCGAAGGCATGGGCGCTTATCTATTGCGCGAAGAAACCGCTCGGAAAGCGGCTTTGAAAACCACGAACCCATCTGCTGGCTCGGCAGCCCAAGGTACCTCCAGCCTGGAATCGCAGCTGGCGAAAGGCGCAAAGAAAGATTCGACGGCTAAGAATGACACCGCAGCCGCAGCCGCTCAGGGTACGGCGCTAACGCAATTATTCCTGCCGGTTGGCCAGGATCAACTGGGTGTTTACCTGAAAGATACGGCTCGCGCCAACGCGGTGCTGAACGCACCTGAAGTACGTAGCCTCTTCCCATCGGATGCCATTTTCGCCTGGGATCGGAAAACCTTCAAAGCTACCGATGGTAAAGAAATTCTGCCGCTTTATTTCCTGAAAAAACCAGGTGGCCGGGCTCCGCTCGAAGGCGATGTGATTACCGACGCAGCTAACGATTACGATGACCGGGGCCGGCCGGAAGTAACCATGAATATGAACGCCGAAGGTGGCCGTAAATGGAAAAACCTGACCGCGGCTAACGTTGGCCGACCGGTAGCCATTCTGCTGGACAACCTGGTGTATACTGCTCCAAACGTACAGAACGAAATTCCGAACGGACGGTCGAGCATCTCGGGCAATTTCACGGTTGAAGAAACCAAAGATATGGCCAACGTACTGAAAGCGGGTAAACTGCCGGCACCGACCAACATCGTCGAAGAAAGCGTTGTGGGAGCGACTCTGGGTTCGGAAGCGGTTACGGCTGGGGTTATTTCGTCGCTTGTCGGCATTTTGCTGGTACTGGCTTTTGTGGTATTCTATTACAACCGCGCCGGGTTCATTGCCGACATTGCACTGCTGGTTAACCTGTTCTTCCTGCTGGGCGTTATGGCCTCGCTGGGCGCCGTGCTGACCATGCCAGGTATCGCGGGTATCGTCTTGTCGATTGGGATGGCCGTGGATGCGAACGTACTGATATTTGAGCGGATCAAAGAAGAGCTGGCCGAAGGAAAAACCTTCAAAACCGCTGTTAGCGACGGGTTTAAAAACGCCATGTCGTCGATCATCGACTCGAACGTAACGACTTTCCTCACCGGTGTTGTTTTGTTCATCTTCGGTACGGGTCTGATCCTGGGCTTTGCTACCACGCTGATCATCGGTATCCTGACCTCGCTGTTTGCGGCTATTTTCATCACACGACTGCTGCTGGAATACTATATCCGCAATGGCAAAACGCTGACTTTCAGCTCGACATGGGCTAAAAATCTGTTTGCTGATTCGAACTTCGATTTCGTATCCCGACGGAAACTGTATTACACGGTTTCTTCGGTAATCATTGCTGCGGGTATCATCTCGGCTGTATTCAAAGGATTCGGCCTGGGTGTCGACTTCAAAGGCGGCCGCTCGTATGTGATCCGGTTCGAAAAAGCTGTTAGCACAGACGAAGTTCGGAACTCGCTGGAAGGCGTATTGGGGGCTTCGCCAGAAGTGAAAACCTATGGTGGCACCGGTATCGGTTCCAACCAGGTAAAAGTAACGACTCCTTATCTGGTCGACGACAATTCGCAGGGTGCCGATAAGAAAGCCGAAGCCACTATTTACAAAGGCCTGAGCAGCCTCAGTGGTAATCCGGCAAAGATTGAAAGCTCTCAGAAAGTTGGACCGACCATCGCTTACGACATTCTGACGTCGGCCTTATGGTCGATCCTGCTGGCGGTAGCCGTCGTCTTTGCTTACATTCTGATCCGGTTCAAGAAACTGGCGTTTGGTTATGGCGCGGTGGTGGCTATGTTCCACGACGTTCTGATCATTCTGGCTATTTTCACTTTCTTCAACGGCTGGCTACCCTTCTCGCTGGACGTCGACCAAGCTTTTGTCGGTGCCTTACTGACCATTATGGGGTATTCCATGAACGATACCGTGGTTGTCTTCGACCGGGTGCGTGAGTACCTGAACGAGAACCGCGGCAAGAAAGAAAGCATCCCGACGATTATCAACAACGCGCTGAACAGCACCCTGAGCCGTACGGCCGTAACGGGTTTCTCGACGATTCTGGTTCTGCTGGTCTTGTTCATCTTCGGTGGTGAAACCATCCGGGGCTTCTCGTTCGCGATGCTGATCGGGGTTATTGTCGGAACGTATTCGTCGCTGTTCGTGGCAACGCCGATCGTTGTCGATGCGCTGAGCCGCGATCAGGAAAAAGATTCGGCGCTGCTAGCCACGCCTGTAACCGAAAAGAAAACGGGTTATGATGCGATACCCGCTGATTTCACCACGAAAGCAGCGGCCACGCCCGAAGAGTTTACGGCGAAGAAGGAAAAGAAAGATAAAAAACCGCTGATTCGTCCTTCTCAATCCTAGATCAACAAGTTCCAAAAAGCCGGGTAGCCTGAAAACTACCCGGCTTTTTCTGGTTCATGTCACGGAATTTAGTATCTTTCCCGGCGTTTTCACCTAAGAATATTTTTCCAAACGACACAATCACCAAACTGTATTTTCCTACATGGAAACTAAATTGAAACCAGTTGATACCAGTGTCTGGCGTAAAAAGCCCCTTGCGGCTTATGAAGCCGACATGAAGAAGAGTGAACTCAAGCGCGTACTGACACGCTGGGGACTAACCTCATTAGGCATTGGAGCCGTCATCGGGGGAGGGATTTTCGTACTGACGGGGATTGCCGCTCATGATTGGGCAGGCCCAGCGCTGGCCCTGTCGTTTGTGCTGGCCGGTGTAGCCTGTACATTCGCAGCTCTTTGCTATGCTGAGTTTGCCTCCATTCTTCCCGTCGAAGGATCAGCCTATGCGTATTCGTACGGAACCGTTGGTGAAATTTTCGCCTGGCTCATCGGCTGGAACCTGATTCTTGAGTATATGATGGGGGCCACAACGGTAGCTGTGAGCTGGTCGGGTTATTTTGAGAAGCTCCTTCATCTCTTTCATATCGATCCGCCGATCTGGCTGATGAACGATCCTATTACGGCCCAGGAAAAAGCCGCTGCGCTGCGGGCTACCGGTGTAGCAGTTCCCGATTTTTCGTTTGCCATCAATTTGCCCGCGTTTCTCATTGTGCTGGTCGTGACTTATATTCTGGTACGGGGTATAAAAGAAGCCGCCAGCACAAACAACATTATCGTCATTGTGAAGGTCGCGGTCGTTATTTTCGTTATCATCGTAGGAGCCTTTTATGTCGATACGACCAACTGGACGCCATTTATTCCCGAAACGATTGTCGATAAAACAGGGCAGCAGCATTATGGCTTCAATGGGATTGTTACAGCGGCCAGCATCGTGTTTTTCGCCTATATTGGGTTCGATGCCGTTTCGACGCAGGCAGGCGAAGCCATCAATCCTAAGAAAGACGTTCCTTTTGCCATTATTGCCTCACTGATCATTTGCACAGTCCTTTATATTTTAGTCTCGCTGGTACTGACCGGTATGGTGCCTTTCAAAGCCCTTGACCTGAAAGCGCCCGTGGCGCAGGCGTTCGCTGATAAGGGCCTGACCTGGGCAGTTTACATCATTACCATCGCGGCTCTGGGTGGGCTAACATCGGTAATGCTGGTGATGATGCTTGGCCAAACCCGGGTCTTCCTGGGTATGGCTAAAGATGGCCTGATTCCACCGGGCCTGTTTGCCTCGATTCACCCCCGGTTTAAAACCCCCTGGAAAAGCACCATCCTGGTAGGCTTTATTGTCTCGATTGTAGCCGCTCTGACGCCCATCGATAAGGTATCGGAACTGACCAGCTCAGGAACCTTGCTGGCCTTTGCCATGATTTGCGGAGCAGTTTGGCTTTTACGAATTCGGGAACCCAATCTGGAGCGCCCTTACCGTACTCCGGTGTTACCACTCATTGCTACGCTGGGAATCGGTGCCAATCTGTATCTGATGTACAATCTGCGCACCGACACTAAAATTTCATTTCTAATCTGGTGTGCCATAGGCTTAGTCGTTTATTTCGCCTATAGCCGTCAGCATAGTCACTTGAATAAACCCGAAGAATAATTCGACCACGATATCCTGCATAATCCAAAAACGCCCTCCGCTTGCCAAAGTAGAGGGCGTTTTTTATGAGCTTGTAAACTTATCGTGCTTGAACTGTAGTTTTGCTTTTCATGAGTGGAGAGGAACTATTCGGATATGCGTCGGCGATTGTTGTAGGCTTAGTGATTGGATTGGCTGGCGGTGGCGGGTCTATTCTGACGGTTCCTATTTTTGTCTATGTATTTCATATCCCAACGGTCCTCGCAACTACTTATTCACTGTTCGTCGTCGGCTCTACTTCGCTGGTCGGATCGATCAATCATGTCTGGAAGAAACGGGTCAGCTTACCCATTACGCTGGCATTTGCCCTCCCCTCCTTTGTATCGGTCTATTTAAGCCGACGGTTTCTTTTACCGGCGCTTCCCGATCCGCTTTTTCAGTTCGAGAATTTCATTCTGCCGAAAAGCAATGCGATCCTGTATTTCTTCGCCATTGTTATGATCATAGCGGCCCATGCCATGATTCGCAACGATCGGCCGGAAGAAGGCGAAGCGGCCGATGGGCGGCCACGTTACGGAAACCTGGCGCTCGATGGCTTGTCGGTGGGTTTGTTGACCGGTACCATTGGAGCAGGGGGCGGTTTTCTGATTGTGCCGATGCTGGTATTACTGGCAGGACTAACGGTTCACCGAGCGGTCGCCACTTCGGTGGTCATTATAGCCGTCAATTCGTTCGTTGGTTTCCTGGGTGATATTCACCATACCGACCTGAACTGGAATTTTCTGCTGCCCTTTACGGGTTTATCTATCATCGGCATTTTTGTGGGCATGTATTTTGCGCGTTTTGTAGCACCGAACAAACTCAAGAAAGGGTTTGGCTGGTTTGTACTCGTAATCGCCTTTTATATGATCGGCCGGGAATTATACCACGGACTATAGTCCGCATCTGCTTGAAATTCGGACCACAGTCCGCGATATCCTATGACGATCGAACAATTGTATACGGGTTGCCTGGCCCAAGGTGCTTATTATATCGAAAGCGCTGGTGAAGCCGCCATTATCGACCCGCTTCGGGAAACGGCTCCTTATCTTCGAAAAGCAGAAAAAGATGGGGCGAAAATAAAGTACGTTTTCGAAACTCACTTTCACGCTGATTTTGTTTCCGGGCATCTGGACGTAGCCCAAAAAACCGGTGCTACCATTGTGTATGGCCCTGGTGCCGATACAAAATTCGCTGCCTATCGGGCCAAAGACGGCGAAGCCTTTCGGCTGGGAAACGTTACCATAAAAGCGCTGCACACGCCCGGTCATACGCCCGAATCGACGACTTATCTACTACTCGATGAAACCGGAAAAGATCACGCCATTTTTACCGGCGATACGCTTTTCATCGGCGACGTCGGCCGGCCCGATCTGGCGATCAAGGGCAATCTCACCGAGCGTGATTTAGCCGGGATGCTCTACGACAGTCTGCATACCAAAATTATGCCGCTGGCCGATAACGTGATTGTGTACCCCGCTCATGGTGCCGGATCGGCCTGTGGAAAGAACATGAGCAAAGAGACGACGGACACCCTTGGCAATCAGAAGCGATTCAACTATGCGCTACGGGCAAAATCGAAAGCCGAATTTATTGACCAAGTGCTGGACGGCCTGACGACCGCTCCAGCTTATTTCGCCGAAAATGCCCGCCTGAACAAAGAAGGGTACGAATCCATCGATCGAGTCTTGCAGCGGGGTAGCCAGGCCCTATCTCCTAACGCATTCGAAGCGGCCGTCAACGAAACCGGGGCGCTGGTTCTGGATGTTCGGTCGGCGGCCGACTTTGCGCAGGGGTTCATCCCCAATTCAATTAATATCGGTCTGAACGGTCAGTTTGCTCCCTGGGTTGGGGCGCTGGTTCCGGATTTGGCCCAACCAATCGCGCTGGTTACTCCTGTGGGTCAGGAGGGCGAAACCGTGTTGCGCCTGGCGCGGGTAGGTTATGACCAATGCATCGGGTTCCTGGAAGGAGGATTCCAAGCCTGGCAACAAGCCGGCAAAGAAGTCGACACGATCGCATCGATTTCGGCGGAGGAGTTTGCCGAGCGCTGGCAACAGCATTCAAATATGGCTGTAATCGATGTTCGCAAACCGGTTGAGTTTGCCGAAGAACACATCGAAGGCGCTGAAAACATTCCTCTGGATAACCTCAACGACCATATGGCCCAAATTCCACGAAACGAACCTGTCTATGTGCATTGCGCAGGCGGATACCGTTCGATGGTAGCCAACTCCATCCTGAAAGCGCGCGGCTTCGATAGCGTCGTGAATATAGACGGTGGGATGGCTGCGATCAAAAAAACGAGCGTACCGATCTCCGCCGATACGCCCGCTTCTCACTAAAACTGTATTTCTAAAGCGAAAATAATTCAGGAACAGTCATTTGCAAATCGGGTATAGCCGGAGCAGCACTGTACTTTCCATAGCTTTTGAGGATTTGGCTAAATATACGGAAATAAACTAATCGCCTACATCTTCAGGCAATCCCGTTTAGTTGAACGGGATTGCCTGAGCATTCATCTACTGTTTCTTTTCCGGCATCAGCACAAGCCGAATCAGATTCGGTCCGAAATACTGATTGGCAGCGGCTTTGGTACTTTCGACAGTCACTTTCTGCAGGTGTTCATTTTCGTGTAATACTTCGTCGGGAGCGTCGCCGGTATAGTACTGGTTTTGAAGGTAACTGAGCCAGAACTGGTTGTCTTTCAACTGTACTTCGGTTTCCCGACGGGTTTCGGCTTTGAATTTGGTAATATCAGCAGGTACAGCACCTTTTTGTTTCAGATCATTGATCAATTCCTGGGTTTTGGCGATGAGCTTTTCGACATTCTCAGGGGCGCAGCCAAAGCTGATACGGAACGTATAACGCGGCACCGGATATTTTGCGTAAGCCGCATTCGCACTAACGCCGTAAACACCGCTTTCTTCTTCCCGTAGTTTTTCGATCAGTTTAATTTCCAGCACTTCGGCCAGCGCATCCAGTTGAACCGTCGTTTCGGGCGACCAGGTCAAATCACCACTGTATACCAATTGTACCGATGCTTTCGGGTCCAGACCGCGGTATACCGTTTTACTGATCTGCCCTTTTGGCGCCCGGATACCCAGGTCGTTGAATTTCTCAGCTTTGTCTGCTGCGGGCAAGCCCCCCAGATACTTTTCCAGCAACGGTTTTATCTGCTCTTCCTTAAAATTTCCGACAAAGAAAAACGTGAAATCACCGGCGTTGGCAAAGCGTTCCTGGTAAATCTTCAGCGTCCGGTCGAGATCGATTTTGTCCAGATCGTTGGGTTTGAGCGGTTGCCGACGCGGATTGTTATTCCCCAGGGTCACGGTCACCGTATCTTGAAAAACCCGCTGTGGCGTCGGCGTATTGATCTGGTTTTGCAGCGAACTTCGCTGGTTCGACAAAAACCCTTTGACCACATCGGGATCTTTACGAGGCTGGGTAAAATAGCTGTAGAGCAACTGAAGCGCGGTTTCGAGGTCTTTCGGTGCTGCGCTACCGTTCATGCCCTCGCTTAGTTCGCCGATATAGGGAAACACGCTTACTTGCTTGCCCGACAGGAATTTACCCAGTTGAATCTGGTTGTATTCACCGGTACCACCCATGGCCGTCAGGGTCGAAGCAAACCGCGCCGACTGAAAATCATTCAGGTCATAGAGCGACGTTCCGCCCAGGCTGCTGGCCGAAAACAGAATCTGATCGTTTTTGAAACTGGTCGGCTTCAGCACCACCCGAACACCGTTTTTGAGCGTCCACTCGGTTACGCCAATATCCTTGATCTGTTTTTCAGCAACAACGGGCGAACCGGTGGGTTGCTTGGCCAGCAGCGGGCTATCGAGGGTTTTGTCTTCGTAGGCAGTCAGTCCTTTTCCGGCATCGTCGACGTAACTCAGAATTTGAGCGACCGTCGGCAGCTTGGCTTTATCTTTTTCGGGAGCCATAACGATAACGGCCCGGTTGTCGTTGTGGATAAACTGATCGACCAGCGCGTTCACTTCGGCTAGTTTGATTCCATCCTGCTCCTTTTTCAGAAAATCGTAGTAGAAATCGATGCTCGTGTAGGGCGCCTTATCCGTGAAATTCTGCACGTATTCGTTTACAAAATTGACGGATCGGGTTTTGTTCCGTTCGCTGTATGCCTGCTCTACGTTCGTCATAAATTCCTGTTTGGCGCGCGTTAGTTCGGTGGGTGTAAAGCCAAACTGTTTTACACGGGCGTTCTCATCCAGTACCGCCCGGATGGCCCGCTCCACATTTCCTTCTTTAGCGATCGCAATCGATGTAAAGGCGTCCAGATTTCCCAGGAAATCACTGTAATTGCTATAGCCGCCCAGAAAAGGCGGGTCAGCACGTTGGGTCAGTTCCTGAATGCGGTTGCCCAGCATGGTATTGAACAGCCCGCGCTTGATGCTCTCTCTCAGATCGTTCAGCGTTTTTTCCTTGATTTCAGGACGCTTGTAAATGACCTGCACCACCGTATTCGGCTGTTCGGGGTCGGTCACGATCACCACTTTCGTGTCTTTGTGAGCGGGAATATCGTACTCGGTTCGCGGCTTCGGACTTTTCACGGCCGGAATCCGCCCGAATTTGGTTCGAATGATCGACTCCACCTGCTTCATGTCGAAGTCGCCGACGGCGATAACCGCCATCAGATCAGGGCGATACCAGTCCTTATAAAACTGGCGCAGGGTTTCGGGCTTAAACGTTGTCAGCACCTGTTCAGTACCAATCGGTAACCGTTTCGAATACTGCGAGTTATTCAGTAAGGCCGGAAAATACTGGTCGCGCATTCGCTGACCGGCCCCGCGGCCCAGTCGGCGTTCTTCCAGAATGACCCCGCGCTCTTTATCGACTTCAACCGGGTCGATGGTAGCGTTGTGCGCCCAGTCTTCCAGAATCTGAAAGGCGTTGTTGAACACATTGGCCGAGTCGGTCGGAACCGGTAGCTGATAAACCGTTTCATCGAAACCGGTGTATGCATTCAGATCGGCCCCGAAGCGAACACCTGCCGACTGCAGGAAATTGACCAGTTCGTTTTTCGGAAAGTTCTTTGTTCCATTAAACTCCATATGTTCCATGAAGTGAGCCAGGCCTTGCTGGTTATCGGTTTCCAGCACCGATCCCGCCCGAATGACCAGCCGCAGTTCGGCCCGGTTTTTCGGCTCCGTATTCTTGCGGATGTAATAGGTCAGTCCGTTGGGCAACTTCCCCACCTTAACATCGGGATCGAGCGGAATTGGGCTATTCAGGTTAACAGAAGCAGGTTTAACAGGGTTTGATTTAGTTTTAGGAGCGGGTTGAGCCCATGTCAGGCCTGCAATGAGCAGCAGGCTTAGGCTTACGGCAAAACGTACCATTCGGTCGCTTAAATTAAGTTAATATACAGAGCAATAACGCTGTAAATTACGGAATCGTTTAGTGTTTCCAGATGAGTACAATTCCGATTAGAATAGATAAAATGACGGCAAACCAGCAAATCCGGATTACCCACCGAATCGGAATTTCCCACATAGGCGCGTGCAGCATAGCGGTTTCGTCGTCGGCTTCCATTTCGCCATAAAAATTCCGGGTGCAGAAATCATCCCAACCGTTGTAATCGGCGAAACGGGCGAGGGCATCCAGCAACACCGGCGACGGCATTGGTACCGATTTCCAGAAAGCCTGCAGTTCGTGAGCATCCACAGGCTGGTTGGTATGACGTTGCACCAGTTCGCTTAGTTGCACAAAATCGCGCCATCGCCAGTGCGAAGAGGGCTCCCAGCGCAGAATCCGTTCCACCTGCTGTTTCAGATCGTCGGTATAGCGAGTCATACCCTAATGATACCATTTTTTTGTCAGTCAGCTTAACTGAATGGTGCTAATTTCAGTTGGCTACCAACGAAAAACTCCTCAGAGAGTTGACGTCTGAGGAGTTTTTCGAACAAGAACTGAGGCTGGAAATCGAACGCTAAATATATTGATTGATAATACTTTCGAGCCATTCCTGTTTTCCACTGCGCAGTTGCGGTTCACCGTTTTCGAGTGTGTAGCTCCGCAGATCTTCCAGCGACAGCTTACCCGTTTCGAAATCTTTCCCTGCTCCGGCGTTGAACGATTCATACCGGTCAGCGCGGAATTTCAGGTAGTCGGATTCGCGCAGGATACGGTCGGCAACGATAAACGAGCGGGCAAAAGCGTCCATCCCGCTAATGTGCGCCACGAAAATATCCTCCAGGTCCGTCGAGTTCCGGCGAACTTTAGCGTCGAAATTGATTCCACCCGGTTTGATGCCTCCTGCCTGTTGAATCACCAGCATAGCTTCGGTCAGTTCGTACAGATTGATCGGGAACTGGTCGGTATCCCAGCCGTTCTGGTTATCGCCCCGGTTGGCGTCGATGCTGCCTAACATACCCGCGTCGGCCGCCACCTGCAACTCATGATCGAACGTATGACCGGCCAGGGTAGCATGGTTGACTTCAATATTCAGTTGAAAATCCTGATCCAGACCGTATTGACGCAGAAATCCGATCACCGTAGCCGCATCGTAATCGTACTGATGTTTGGTAGGTTCCATGGGCTTTGGCTCGATGAAAAACGTGCCGGTAAACCCTTGCTTGCGGGCATAGTCGCGAGCCATGGTCAGAAAGCGGGCCAAATGCTCAACTTCCCGTTTCATGTTGGTATTCAGCAGCGACATGTATCCTTCGCGGCCACCCCAGAAAACGTAGTTTTCGCCACCCAGTGCAATCGTTGCATCGATTGCATTCTTCACCTGCGTACCGGCATAAGCAACCACCGCAAAATCAGGGTTTGTCGATGCGCCATTCATGTAGCGGGGGTTGGAAAACACGTTGGCGGTTCCCCACAGTAATTTTACACCACTGGCCTGCTGCTTCTGTTTGGCGTATTCGACAATGGCCTGCAAATGGTTTTCGTAATCGCGGGCCGTCGGCCCCTCATCGATCAGATCAATATCGTGGAAGCAATAGTAAGGAGCGCCAATTTTGGTGATAAACTCAAAGGCAGCATCCATTTTATGCTTCGCCCGCACGATCGGGTCGGCGTTTAGATCCCAGGCAAACTGACGTGTTCCCGGTCCAAACGGGTCTCCCCCAGTGCCGGTAAACGTATGCCAGTAGCTGATAGCAAACCGCATGTGTTCGCGCAGGGGCTTACCCGCCACTATGCGCTCCGGGTTATACCATTTAAACGACAATGGATTTTTTGACTCCGTACCTTCATACGGAATGGCATCGATACCTTTAAAGTATTCCTGATCGCCCAGAGTGATCGTTGACATAATAGCTGATTAGTTGATCCTGATGACTCAAAAATAAAGCCCTACTGAAAATACTTTATTTTCGTGTAAAAATGACACTTAATCATTAATTGTCAAAATGACACCTAATAAATTTTCTAACTATGGGTCACCATTTTTTAAGCCCTAACAGTTTTTCGCCCAGTTCCGACAAACTGGCCCGCTCATAACGGGTTTTTTCCCAGTTGCGCGGATCGCCCGGAAACGCATATCCTTCGGGGGCCTGCCGCTCGCGCCAGGAAGTAATCCGCCATTGCCGTAGCGCTTCGTTGTCTTCTTCGGCGGGCATCATCGAGATGTACTGCGCCAGGCGCACTTTATCTTTCGAGCGATTGGGGCGGATCCCGTGCGGCTGAGTGCTGTTAAAAATCAACAGATCACCCGCTTCCATTTTCACTTTCACCAGCTCGAATCCGGTTGTATCGGGTTTAAAATGATCGCGGTCGGCGGGTTGCGTCAACTTCCAGGTGTCGTAGGTGCGGTAGAGCTCTGGAATACACTGAAACCCGCCCATATTTTCGTCAGTCTGATCAGCCAGCGCCAATACACCCTGCACGTTCTGGGGTTTTGTTTCCGGGTCGTAGTCCCAGTGAATGAAGCCCTTAAACTCAAAACCCGGCTGTACAGGCAGGTTCAGATTCGCCCGATCGATGGTCACCCACAGTTTTTCGGTTCCCCAGATGTCTACGAACGCATCGTATACGCGCGGATACTGCCGGTTATCCCATTCATACTGGTGGTTGTAGAGCTCGACCATGCCGCTGTTGGTCAGCTCTTTCATCTTTATTTCAGCGCGGGGTGGTGTATACCAGGTCGACGGATCGGCTGGATCTTTTTCTTCAAACTCCCATAATAGTTGCGCGAGTCGTTCCGTGTTTTCTTTAGGTACAGCCTGTCTGATAACGATATAGCCGTTGTCTTTCCAGAACTGCCAGTCTTCTTCCGACAACACGCGCAGAGGTTTTCCGTTCGAGCGGTCGTTAAGGCCGATCTTGCTACTGGTGGCGGTGGATGGGTTGCCCGGAATATCTTTATGCGCATTGTCCGGGATCATGGTAGGAGCCATTGGTTGTGTCGTTTCCATTGCTGATAGTATTTAGGAGCGATTTTATTGAACAAAATTAGTTATCCTGTTCAGGCAGGGGTTATAACGGAAGTAGCCAGTTTTTGCACTATATTGCTCTTAGTCAGCCTGAAAATTATTTATTTAGGCAGTATTGGCAAAATATATGAAGCCATGAAGCTTTCTTTCGAGCAGATTAGCCCCGATCTGAACAGTTCCTTTCATCTGCTGCTGACGCCCCACCTCAGCGACGTCTTTCTGTGGCATTATCACCCGGAATACGAGATCGTGTATATCGAAGGGGCTAACGGTACCCGGCATGTAGGCGAGCATATTTCCCGCTACGAAGGCAGCGATCTGGTGTTCATCGGTCCAAACATTCCACACCTCAACTTCGACTACGGCGTCAAAACCAACCATCGGAAGGTGGTTGTTCAGCTAAAAGAAAATTTTCTGGGGGATGTATTCTGGCAGGCACCGGAGTTTATGACCATCTCGCAGTTATTCGAGCGGGCTCGTTTCGGCATCTCGTTTTATGGAAAGACCAAACAGGTCGTAGGCGAACAATTGAGCCAGTTGGCTCAACTCCCCCCTTTCGAACGCTTAATGACTTTGTTGAATATTTTTCAACAGCTGGCCGTCAGCCACGAATACACCCTTCTGCAGGGAGAAGCCGTAGTCAGCGCTTATAATCTGAAAGAACAGCAACGGCTCAAGCGCGTGAACCAGTTTATTGCCGAACAATATTCGCGCAAGATCGACATTCCGGAGGTGGCTGCTCTGGCGAACCTGACAGAAGCCGCTTTTTGCCGCTATTTCAAGCGCATGACCCGGCTGACCTTTACGCAGTTTTTGAATCAATACCGCATCAATCAGGCCCAGAAATTACTGCTGCTGGACAATACCGTCACCGAAGCCTGCTTTGCTTCCGGTTTTGAAAGCCTCTCCTACTTCAATAAAATCTTCCGGCGAGTTACAGGCGAAAACCCGCTTCAGTTTAAAAAACGGCACAGTGGGTACACGGCCGGGCTGGCGTGATACTTGCGCGATACCAAAACTCAAAGCAGTGTATCCGATGTAGGAATAAAGTTGAGAAACGAATTGGTGAGCTGCTGATATTTAGCCGTATCGACCTGATAGAAATAAGCTCCGCGCTTTGAAAAGCCTTTCTGCTTCTCATTGAGTTTGATTAGCAAACCGGTCGACAGAATTTTACGGCTGAAATTGCGCTTATCGAACTCCGTGTTGTAGATAGCGTCGTACAGTTTTTTTAACTGCGGGATGGTGAATTTTTCGGGCAGCAGTTCAAAACCGATCGGATGCTGGGCCGCTTTGTAGCGCAAACGCTTGATGGCCAGATCGACCATCTCGGCGTGGTCGAACAGGAGCGTCGGCAGATCATAGAGCGAAAACCAGCGAGCCTGAAAGCTTTCCGAAATTTTCGACGCATAATCGGCCACTTTCACCAGCGCAAAATACGCCACCGAAATGGTGCGGACGATGGGGTCGCGATGAGGTTCACCGAACGCGTACAACTGCTCCAGATACACATTAGTCAGCCCGGTTAGCTCCAGCAAAATACGGTCGGCAGCCTGCTCAAGCCCCTCGTCGGGCCGTAGCCAGCCGCCCATCAGAGACCAGGTATCGTTTTCGACTCCACGCTTGACCAGCAGTACGTTCAGGCTTTCACCATCGAAGCCAAAAATGATAGAATCTAACGCCAATAAATAAGGATGCTGCTGTTTGTACTGCTCGATCATCGGATTGGCAAAGCGGCCTTCAGGCGAGTAATTTTTGTTGAAAGGAAGATAATCCGTTGCAAACTACGTGTTTTCTTTCAATAGCGCAGTGTCAGGCTAGAAGCCAATTGAATTTCCACCATCGACCGGAAGCGATACCCCTGTGATGTAGCGGGCAGCTTCCGACGCCAGAAAAACAGCCGCCCAGCCGATGTCTTCCGGCTTACCAAAGGCACCTATGGGCGTCCGGCGCATAGCGCGGGCAAAGCGGTCGGGATCGCCCCCCATTGCAGTTTTGCTCATGGCCGTTTCGATAAAACCCGGCGCAATGGCGTTTACGCGAACTCCGTTTCCGGAAAATTCAGACGCCAGTACCCGCACCATTCCTTCGACCCCTGATTTAGAGGCCGCATAGGCCGCTACCCGATCGATACCGTAATAAGCCGCCATCGACGAAATCATGATGATGGACCCACGGCCACGCGCCAGCATCCGACGGGCACAGGCGCGCGTCAGGGTAAACACTGAATTCAGATTCGTCTGCACGATTCGGTCAAATTCTTCGTCGGTAACCTCCAGTGCTGGTTTTTTGAGATTGATTCCCGCGTTGTTGACCAGAATATCGATGGGTCCGTGCACTCGCTCGATTTCGGCCACCAGCCCTTCCAGCGACGAGCGCTCGGTTACGTCACTGACAAAATAATGAGCCGACTTTTCGCCGTTTCCGCCGGCCAACGTACCTATCGCATCGCGCAAAGGCTGCTCGCGCCGACCGGTAATGACGACCGTAGCACCGGCTGAAACCATACAGCGTGCTATATCGAAACCAATACCGCTGCCGCCCCCCGTGATCAGCGCTACCTTTCCGGTTAGCGCAAAAACCTGCGTATCTGCTGGTGCTGAGATCGATTGGCCGGTAGGAGGTGTAAGTTCAGTCATTTGCTTATGCACTTGATCCATTGATTGATTCTGATTAGGAACAAAATTAGACGCGGTATGCATTGAAGACAGCAGTCGACTATAATTACTGGTCTGCCAGTAGGTAGCGCGGCCTGGTAAGATTTAATCTGTACTTAATCGGTAGAAAGTGCGTCTGTTAGCCTCTGTAATTAGCTGGTAAAGCGTTGGCTTGGCTGGCTTTCTGATAACCCTTCCTTTTCGATGAAAAACGTATTCCTTTCTATACTCATACTGGCCTGTTCAGGTAGTCTTCTTGTAGGAACATCAGCGTCGGTTCTGGCCCAGAAATCGACGCTTGGCCTCTTCGATGGTCACGGCGATGTCGGCGACGTATTAAAACCGGGCTCCGCCAGCTACAATCCCAAAACCCGTCAGTACGAACTTTCGGGCGCTGGTTATAACGTCTGGTTCGATCACGACGAGTTTCATTTTCTATGGAAGCGTCTGAAAGGTGATTTTATCCTCTACACGCGGGCTGCGCTGGTCGGCAAAGGCGTTGATCCACACCGCAAGGTTGGCTGGATGGTTCGCAGCAGTCTGGACGGTAAATCGGCTCATATCAATGCCGTAGAGCATGGCGATGGCTTAACGTCTCTGCAATTCCGACGAACTACCGGTGCCAATACCGAAGAGATCAAGTCGACGTTGACCCATGCCGATGTCATTCAGCTCGAACGGAAAGGTAATACCTACACCATGCGGGTAGCCAAATTCGGCGAACCGTTCGTGACCGAACAGGTAGCGGATCTGAATCTGGGCGATGAGGTATATGTTGGCCTGTTCGTGGGCTCACACAATAAAGACGTCGTTGAGCGGGGCGTATTCTCGGATGTCCGGATCAGCGCCCCGGCTCCCGAAAGCCTGGTCCCTTACCGGCAGTATCTGGGCAGCAATCTGGAAATTCTGGACGTAAGCACAGGCAGCCGCCGGGTTATTTATAATTCGCCCAAATCGCTACAGGCTCCGAACTGGACGGCAGATGGCAAATCGCTGATTTACAACAGCGACGGACTCATGTACAAGTTTGACCTGGCCAAAGGACAGCCAACGGTATTGAATACAGGCGAAGTAAAGAACAACAACAACGACCACGTGCTGTCATTCGACGGAAAGATGCTGGGGTTGAGCAGTGGGGTAAAAGAATTAGGCGGCTCGATCGTTTATACCGTTCCGGCCACGGGCGGCAACCCGAAGCAGATCACCCCCAAAGGGCCATCATATCTGCACGGCTGGTCGCCCGACAAAAAACAGCTGGTATTTACGGGTCAGCGCGATAACGAGTTCGATATTTACCGTGTTCCTGCCAGCGGTGGTCCCGAAGTTCGGCTGACCGAGGCCAAAGGGCTCGACGACGGTCCAGAATATACGCCCGATGGAAAGTACATTTATTTCAACTCTGCCCGGACCGGCACCATGCAGATCTACCGGATGAAAGCCGATGGCAGCCAGCAGGAAGCCATAACCAACGGCGAATTTCACGACTGGTTTCCGCATATCTCACCCGACGGCAAGTGGATCGTTTTTCTCTCATTCCTGAAAGACGAAGTCAAGGCCGATGACCATCCGTTCTACAAGCATGTTTATTTACGGCTACTGCCGATTTCGGGTACGGGGCAGCCCAAAGTCATTGCGTACATCTACGGTGGTCAGGGCACAATCAATACGCCTTCCTGGTCACCAGACAGCAAGCGAGTAGCTTTTATCAGCAACTCGGAGATCGGCAGCATCAGCCCCGTAGATAAATAATGCTGCACTTTATACGGTAATGTCCTCGATAAGGATTTCGTTAAACTCCGCTTTAGGGGCTTCACAAGTAGCGCAGACGTACTCAGCTGGCAAGGTTTTGAAAGGAGTGCCAGCCGAAATACCCAGTCGTTCATCACCATACTGTTCGTCGTACACCGTCAGGCAATGTGGACACTGATAAACGGCATTGGGGGTTACCGAAGCAGGTTCTGATGGGGAGACATCCAGGCCGACAACTTCCGTTGTTTGTTGTAACCGTCGGGCGTTGAACTTACGGCAAAGGCGACCGATCTGATTCGGAACATGAATCCTGAATAACCCTTTCTCGAATAAGCGATAGGTCCGGCTGTTGGGGTTAAAATTTTCGGTGAAATACAAATCATAAACGCTGAACAGCGCGAGCTGTCCGATACGAAGTAGTGGTCGTCGACGAATCAGTACATTACCGAATACCTCCGACTTTGGCAAGGTCTGAACGCCGAAACAAAGCCCAAACGTGCGGGTGTCGTTTTTCTGCAAATACCGCATGACGTAGTTTTTGAGCTGCGTCCCCTCGTCCGTGTGGTCTTCCGTTTGCCAGGCTAATTCGTTGGCAGCGTGACGTACATTGATGTTGTGCTTGCCTAGAACATACGACCAGGCTACCCGGTCTTTTTCTTCGATGCCTTTAATAATCAGCGACTTCCAGGGAGTCGCGCAGATTTCACCGATGCGCGTGTTCAGACAAAGCGCGCAAACATCCAGTAGAAACGGTATCGAGAACTGCTCATCCTGACGGTATAAGCCCAGCCACGACCGTTGGCCGTAACGATTGAAGCCTTCGTAATAGGGTAGCGAAAACTCGGGTAGTTCTATTTCCTGCAGAGCAGGCTGCGTAATAAACGTTCGCCCAGCCGTAACCGCTTCGTACAACGCTTCGCCGTCCCGCTGCCCCTGGTCCAGCATGGTTTCTTCGATGGTTTTCGCCAACCGACCGACATCGTTTGTATAAATCAGATCCGGCCACTGAAACACGGCATTACTTTGTTTCGGGCGAATGTACAAATACCAGAAATGCGGGTCGGAAGAAGCGACGAAATTCAGGTTTCCGGTGAAATAAGGGGTGAAACTCTGATTTGCATCCGAAAGGTTTATTTTCAGACGCGGCTGATAATCAAACTGGTCCAGCACCGTATGGTACTCGCTTTCGCGCAGCCACGCCCCCGTCCGGAACACGTCTTCCCCCCAGTATGAGCTGATGATATTGGGGTACTGTTCCGTATTGACCTCATACGAAACCTGATGCTGCTTCAGGTCTTTCTCCAGAAAACGCATGTCCTCGTAATGCACCGTCATCAGCAACTGTTGCCGTGCGCCAAACCGTACGGTCCGGACATTGGCCTCCTGAGCCAATGACAGTACATTCTGCAGCGCCCCCGGCGATACGATGCCAGCGGGCATATTGATTTTGAGGGTGTAGTAGTCGCGCATGGATTAATGTTGACTGATAGAATAATTGAGTGATTGAATAGCTGAAAATCAACGTCTATTCCCTCATTCAATCATTCACTAATTCTATAATTGACAATAGGATGCTTCGCACTTCGGGTCGGCAGGAACCACAGCCGGTTCCGGCGCCTGTTTTCTGGCAGAGCTGCTGAAAATCGGTACAGCCCGCCTGGATAGCCCGTTCCAGATTGCCCCGGCCAACCGTATTACAGGAACAAACCAGTTTTCCCTCCACCGGATCTACCTTTTTACTGGCTCGTAGTAGTTGCAATCGCTTTTCGGATAACTCGATTCCTTTATCGATGAGATCGCGGAATTCGGCAAACTCGTTTTTATCGCCCACCAGAATGGCCCCCACCAGTTTATCGCCCTGAACGATGCATTTTTTATAGTACCGTTTTGCCTTATCGATGAATATAATCTCTTCGTATTCAGCCCGATGGGCTGCACCTGACGGTACTTCGGCCAGCCCGATGCTGCATAAATGAAGCCCTTCCATTTTCAGGATGTTCATAGACAAACTACCCTGGTAAGGCTGAGAGACATCACCGGCGATAAAGCGGGCGGCCGTTTCGGCCTGCTGTTCGGCAGCCAGGGTGACGCCCCACATCTGGCCATTCCACTGGGCCACTTCACCAGCCGCGAATATATCGGGATCGGACGTTTGCAGGTAATCATTCACCACAACGCCCCGGTTGCAGGTCAGCCCCGAAATGCGGGCCAGCTCAATATTCGGCTCGGTTCCGATGGCCATCACAACCACTTGACAATCAATCTTTCGACCCGACTTGAGCTGAACTCCTTCCAGGCGATCCCGCCCGGCGAACGTCTGAATCTCCTCGTTGAAATATACCTCGATCCCCCGATCCAGCAGCTCCAGGTATAGCAGCTCGCTGGCCAGTTGGTCGAGCTGTCGTTCCATCAGACGGCCAGACCGATGTACCAGCGTTACCCGTGCGCCAATCTGCCGGAGCGAAGCCGCCAGCTCCAACCCCAGCAAACCGCCACCGACGATTACCGCATGGGGTGATTCCCGATCCAGAAACGGTAAGAGCGAGTCGGCATCGAGCCGGGAACGCAGGTTAAAAATACCCGGTATGCGTGGTACGCTTTTGGGCATAAACGCCCGGCTTCCCGTACCCAGCAGAATTTTATCATAAGAATGTTCGACGCCGTTGCTATCGATAACAACCTTGGCAGCCCGGTCGATGTGTTCGACGCCTACCCCTTTGTGCACGATGATGTTGGCTTCGGCAAACTGATCTTCCCGAAGTTTGACCAGTTGCTCCCAGGTCTGCTCACCGCTGATGTAATCGGGCAGCAAAACCCGGTTGTAGAACGGGTAAATTTCTTTGGAGAACACATGAATTTCATCGTCTGTGTTCAAGGCACGATAGGCATTGATGAAACCCAGCCCCGCCGACCCCGCACCGATAATAATGATTTTCTCAACAGGCTTCTTGTATGGCAATACCTCCACGGCCGAAAATTTGAAATCCGGCTCTTTCGAACGTGGATCGACCAGCGCATTGGTCAGGTTGTTGGCCCGGTTCAGATTGCTGTCCAACAGTTTCCCCCAATGCATCGGCAAAAAACACAATCCCGGACGTACATCATCGGTCAGTTGAGCTTTCACCCGTACATTACCCCGCCGACCCCGTACCTCCACCAGCTGACCATCCTGAATCCTACGCGCTTTGGCGTCGTCGGGGTGCAGTTGTAGAAACGGCTGCGGAATATGCTGATTGAGCTTGGCTACCCGCCCGGTTTTGGTCATGGTGTGCCACTGATCGCGGATACGGCCGGTGGTCAGTACCAGCGGAAAATCATCGTCTGTCGGCTCGGACGTATTCTCGTCGGGTATCGCATGGATTTGCGCGCGCTGGTTGGCCGTATAAAACCGCCCATCGGTAAACAATCGCTTCGTACCGTCCTCTTCTGCCCCAGACCCTGCACTCTTGGCCGGAAACGGCCACTGCACCGTCCGTTTTTTCTTCAGCAGCTCGTAGCTGACACCCGTCACGTCGACGTTCGTTCCGGCGGTAATTCGCGTGTATTCCTGATAAACCTCCGAAGCACCCTTGTAGTCGAAATCGGCTCCGAATCCCATTTTGTGCGCAAATCGCCAGATAATTTCTACGTCGGGCAGCGCTTCGCCGGGTGCGTCGATAACTTTCGGCAGGTAGGCAATCCGGCGCTCGGCATTGGTCATGGTGCCTTCTTTTTCGAGCCAGGCCGCAGCGGGCAGCACGACATCCGCAAAGCGCACCGTATCCGCTCGATTCGACACATCCTGCACAACCACAAACCGAGCCTTTTTCAGCGCTTTTTCAACGGCATTGACGTCGGGCATGCTTACCAATGGATTTGTATTGATAATCCAGATGGCTTTTAAGCGGTCATCGGCCAGGGCTTCGAACATTTCGGTGGCAGTCAGGCCAGGTTTGGCCGCAATCCTGACCGGACTGTTCCAGAACGCTTCGACTTCTGCCCGATGAGCCGCATTCGTAACCTCGCGGTGGGCGGGCAGGATGTTGGCCAGGCCGCCGGTTTCGCGGCCTCCCATGGCATTAGGCTGTCCTGTCAGCGAGAAAGGCCCATTACCGGGTTTGCCGATACGTCCTGTTATCAGATGTAGATTGATAAGCGATAGGTTCTTGTTGACCCCAATCACCGACTGATTCAGCCCCATCGTCCATAGTGACAAAAATCCTTTCGACCGGCCAATCCAGTTCGCTGCCGTGTAAATTGCTTCAGCGTCGATACCGCACAAGTCGGCAGCTTCCTCCACCGAGCGCTTCATGACCTGCTCCTGGTGGGTGAAAAAACCGTCGGCATGATCGGCAATGAACTCGGGATCGATATAGTCGTTTTCGATCAGCAGGCGACCAATGGCGTTGTTCAGCACGATATCCGTACCAGGCCGAATGGGCAAATGCAGATCCGACGAACGGGCCGTATCGGTCCGGCGCGGATCGACACAAATAATCTTTACGGTCGGATTGGCGGCTTTATGGGCTTCGATCCGGCGCCAGAGAATCGGATGGCACCAGGCCGGATTGGCCCCCTCGACCAGAAAAACATCGGCTTCTTCAATATCGTCGTAACAAACCGGCACCGAATCTTCACCCAGCGACAGTTTATAACCCACCACCGCCGAACTCATGCACAGCCGGGAGTTCGTATCGATGTTGTTGGAGCCAATAAACCCCTTGATCAGCTTATTGACCAGGTAATATTCTTCCGTCAGGCATTGGCCCGACACGTAAAAAGCCACCGAATCGGGGCCATATTTCTGAATAAATGTTCTAAAAACGGCGGCTGTACGCTCCAGAGCCGCATCCCAACTCACCCGCTGCATGGGCATCGACCGGTTGTGCCGCATCTGCGGATATAACAGCCGGTCCGACTGATCCATCACGGTATAATGCAGATTCATTCCCTTCGAACAAAGCATGCCTTTGTTCGAAGGGTGCTGCGGATCACCGTCCAGACTCAATCGTCCGTTCTGTTCCTGTTTGACCCTGATTCCACAGCCAACGCCACAATAACAACAGGTAGTTTGGTGAGTCATAGATTTAATGGATAATGAATAATGCAAAATGAATAAGAAGACGCTCCTACAACTATACAATCCTAACTATCAGCACATTTCTCATTATTAATTTTACATTATCCATTTAAATTCAAGCTGTTTGCAATTCGGCTTCGGCGGGTTCGACCACAACGGCTTTCCCAAAGTTGACCAGGAATAAGGTTAGACCGACAACGGCGACAAGGCAACCGATGTACAGAAACGCCTGACTATAGGAGATTGACTGCGATTTGAACAGGAATCCCATCAGCATGCCGCCAACGTTGCCACCCGCACCGACAATACCGGAAATGGCACCGACGGCTTTCGGATTCACAAACGGCACAATCGCGTACGTTCCTCCGTTCGACATTTTCAGGAACAGGGCGAAGGTGATCATCGACACAATGGCCATGGGCAGGCTACCTGCCTGCGCAAACAGCATAATGCCGAGGCCTTCCAGCAACAACATTCCCGCCAGCAGAATCCCTTTCCCCCGCATCCCGTATCGGTTACCGACCCGGTCGGCCACGATACCGCCAAGCGCACGGGCAAAAATGTTCATTCCGCCGAAGAGCATAGCCCAGAAACCAGCCTGCGTTTCTTCCAGCTTGAAATTGTCGAAGAAATACAGCGCGGCTACGCCATCGAAGGTAATTTCCATACCGAAGCAGCAACCGTAGGCCAGCGCCAGCGCCCACACGCGAATATCGGCGCAGGCTTTCCAGAAACTCACTTTCTCACCTTTTGCCTCCGAACGGTCGATCTCATCGAAGTTGCCGTCTGGCGTATCTTTCGTATAGCGGTAATACACAAACGCCATGACGAGCATCAACAACCCGGGCACGATCATCGCTAAGCGCCAGGCTTCGGGCTTCGTATAACCGAACCCGACGATAGCCGCCATGATCAGCGGCATCACCACCTGGGTTATACCTCCGCCCAGGTTACCCCAGCCGCCGGCTACGGCATTGGCAGTTCCTTTGATTTTCGGGGCAAACATCATGGACGTATGAAACTGTGTAATCACGAACGATGCGCCGATGGTGCCTATCGCCAACCGGAACAGCAGAAACGTGGTGTAATCGTGGGCTAAGCCGACGAGCATAACCGGCAGCGAACCCAATACGAGCAATACCGTATAAGTTTTGCGTGGCCCCCAGGTATCGCACAGTTTACCCACTAACAGCCGCGCAAAAATGGTGGCCGATACGGCAGCAATGATCGTATTGCCCACTTGCGGCTTGGTCAGGCCCAGGTCGGCCCGGATGGCCGGCATCAGGGGCGCCAGCCCAAACCAGCCGAAAAAACAAACAAAGAAGGTAAGCCACGTGATGTGGAAGGTACGCATCTGAATACCCTTGAAGCTGAGGACGTTCAGCGATTCGAGTGGCTTATTGACAGGTAGGTTCATGTTGGCTACGTTTTAAGGGATTAAAAATTCGGGTTGATTGAATCGCTTTACTTCGTTGTGGTTTTGCCCGCGAAAAAATCCGGACGAATGTTGATCATCAGATAAGCCCAGGTACCGATTTTATCTTTCTGGTTCATGGTTCCCTGTTTCGTGTATTCCAGGGTATTGGTGCCGTTCATGATCGCATAGCCCGCTTCGACGGTTGTAAATTTGTTGAGCGCGTATGTCGCCACCAGGTCGTATTCCACACCTAGTTTGCTGCTCAGCGGAGTCGACACGGGCACATCGGGCATTTTGTTGAAGGTCGTACTGGCCAGGGCAAAGTAATGCACGTCGAAGGTTGTGGTCAGGCGCTTACCGGTGTATTTGAACTTCAGGTAGGCATCCTGCAAACCGCCCGTGGGCGAACCCGTACCGGCGTAGAAGTAGTCCATCAGCCCCCAGAATTTATGCGGTGTACCGTACAATGGGTCGAATCGATTGGTCTCGCCCGATCTGATGGTTGCGTCATTGTTTCCCGATAACACTTCGTAGCCTGGACCCGCACTCAGTGCCCCTTTTTGAATCGTCAGGTTAGCCCCGTAATGATGGGCCTGTCTGATCTGAAGGCCATCGCGGTCTCTACCGTTTTGCCAGTAGCCAAATGCCTGCCAGAGAAGCTGCGTTGGTTTGGCCGGAGCGCCCAACTGGCCCGTCAGCATGGCTCCGTAGGTTACGCGCGAATAAGTACCCAGCTGATCATAACGGCGCCCATATACGTAACCGGTCGTTGCGGTGCCAATCGAGTCGATCCGGTACTTCTGAAAATCGTCTTTGAAAACCAGCGCCGAAAATTTCGTCCGGTTGAATTTCCGGGTTAGATACGCCATTTGAAACGACTTGAATTGCTGGTTCTGTCCATTGGTGCTGATCGCATTCGTCACCACGGGCGCACCACCTTTACCCGACGTCGGCAAAAACCCGGCAGGTATACTTAGGGTGACGTTCTGCGTCGAGAGTGCTGACGTGGGCACATTGGCGGGCGTATAGTACGTACCTGCTACCCCAAACGCATCGGTATTCTGATTGAATCCAAACCCCAGATCCAGCGCCCAGCCTTTGTGCTGCGCTTTGAGCAGAGCTGCATCGAACCGACGTGCCTGCTGGAGCCAGTCCAGGTTACCGATTAGCCGGGAGTCATCATAGATCATCTCCTGACGGCCAATTTTTAAAGATAAATAGTCGATCGCTTTTGATTGAATCGTTGAATCGGCGCGGTTCAGCAGTACCAGATCGGCCCAGGCTTCATGTACCATCAGCCGGTTACCATCAGCATTGGAAATGGTGGAGGCATCCTGCCCCCAGACGCGCACATCCTGAATAGCCAGACCAAAGGTGACTCGGTCCCATTTATATCCGAAGGTGAGCCGGGCGCGCTGCGAGGTAAACGCTGCCATCGGCGCCCCTTTCACCGGCAGATTCCCGAGTCCGTTACGTAATTCGGTGCGCGTACGAAGCTGCCCAACCAGGGACATTTGCGCCACCAGCTTCGGTTGTATACTCAGCAGGAGCGCTCCCAACAGCGCGAGACGTGTAAGGTAAATTTTCATCATGGTAGGTGATTATCACGCGGGTGGTCGGCTGCAGCCGTGGAAACCCGTGCTTATGTATCATTGCCGCGGGTGGAAACCCGCGTTACACAAGAGCTTAAACCGTGTTGGCAATAACCTCCCTGACCACACAAATCAGTGCAGCTCAGTTTGGTATCGAGAAAAGAAGCAGCTATTGGGCGATGAGAAGCAGAATGCTTGAATGGAAGCGGGCCCAACCAGAGCGAAAGGCAGATTTGCTTTACGTGTGTTTTTTCATTTCCTTTGATGTGTTTGTGTTTTTCGCATAGACAACCCCTGTTTAGCCGGTCCAAAGGTGCCCCCACACCGGATCGGCTTTTTTGTTAGCAGGCCATTGAAACGCTGCGCAGGCATTCGGCCAGATAAGACGGATGCAAAGCTACGACTTCGCCAATGACCAGCACCGCCGGCGCCCCCACGCCCTGCTCGGCCAGTAACTGCGGCATGTTCCAGACCTGGCCCAGTACGCAGTGCTCGTCGGCCCGCGTGCCGTTCTGTACGACGGCCATAGGCAGATGACCACGGCCTGCCTGGCAGTAGAGCGCGCAAATCTCCGCTACTTTACCAAGACCCATCAGCACTACGACCGTAGCTTTCGACTGAACCGCTAGCTGCAGATCGTCTGAAAGCTCATCGGTGCGCGTTGTGCCGGTTATAACCCAGAAACTCTCGCTTACCCCCCGGCTTGTCACCGGTATCCCCTGTGAAGCCGGTACCGCAATGCTGCTCGACACGCCCGGTACCACCGTACACGAAATGCCGTACTGACGAGCGTAGTCCATTTCTTCGAAGCCCCGCCCGAACACGTACGAGTCTCCGCCTTTCAGCCGAACCACATGTCCGTGTTCCTGCGCCAGCCGCACGATCAACGTATTGATTTCTTCCTGCGGAAAGGAGGTTTTACCCGCCCGCTTACCAACGTAGATTTTCAGCGCGTACTCCGGCGCAAAATCCAGCAAAGAGTCATTAGCAAGATCGTCGTACAATACGACATCGGCTTGCCGAAGCGCCCTGATCCCTTTCAAGGTGATCAATTCGCCGTCGCCGGGACCCGCCCCCACGAGTGTAAGCTTTGGCTTCATACAGGTGCTGCTTAAAATTGATAAATAGTGATAATGTACTATTTATAGTTAAATACAACTATTTGGTATCTGAGGTCAAAATTAGGGGTGATATTCTTAAAAACAAGTCTTTTTCGAAAAAATATATCTCATTATTAACTTCAAACCGAATATAACGTTAGGAAATAAGAAAAACGACCTTTACTTTTGACATGTCTTTTTCGGGGGAAATAAGACGTATTTCTTAAATTAATACAATATTTAAACGGGGTTTTCACAATGTTATAGTTACAATTAACTATGAACACACACACAAACACGCGTGTCGTTGTTATTGGCAATGGCATGGTCGGCTACAAATTCTGCGAAAAATTAGTAGCCAAAGAAAAAAGTGGACGGCGCTTTTCACTGACGGTTTTTGGGGAAGAACCGCGTGTAGCGTACGACCGCGTCCACTTGAGCGCCTATTTTGCGGGCAAAACGGCAGAGGATCTGACTCTCGCGCCCGCCAGTTGGTATACCGACAACGGGATCAATCTGTATCTGACTGACCCAGTCGTCGACATCGACCGGGAACAGAAGCAGGTGCGCTCACACCACGGGGTCGTAGTATCTTATGATTACCTCATACTGGCAACCGGGTCAGGGGCGTTTGTACCACCGGTTGCGGGTGTAGAGAAAGACGGCGTGTTTGTCTACCGCACCATCGAAGACCTCGACCTCATTCAGTCGTACGCGCGTAAGGCTCGAAACGGGGCGGTGTTAGGCGGAGGGCTACTGGGGCTGGAGGCTGCCAAAGCCTTGCTCGACCTGGGTCTGGAAGAAGCCCATGTGGTCGAGTTTGCTCCCCGGCTGATGCCCCGGCAAATCGACGACGCAGGTTCGGGAATTCTGCAGCAGCAACTGGAGTCACTAGGCCTGAAGATTCACCTGTCGAAAAGCACGCAGGAAATTACAGGTCAGGACGTAATTACGGGTATGCAGTTCGCCGACGGTTCTCATTTGGCCGTCGACATGCTGGTGATTTCGGCGGGTATCCGTCCGCGCGATGAACTGGCGAAAGCGGCTGGGCTCGATACGCATCCGCGTGGAGGTATTCTCGTCGATAACTACCTGCAAACCTCCGACCCATCGATTTTCGCCATTGGCGAATGCGCCGTAGCGCACCACATGATCTACGGGCTGGTGGCACCGGGCTACGAAATGGCCGACGCCGTCGCATCGAGGCTGGTGGGCGAGCCGAAAGAGTTCAAGCCGTTCGACATGTCGACCAAGCTGAAGCTGATCGGCACGGATGTCGGTAGTTTCGGCGATCCGTTTGCCGCCGAGCCGGTCTGCCGGACCATCGTCTATGAAAATAAGGCGAAAGGAGTTTATAAGCGAATCAACGTATCGGCCGATGGCAAACACTTGCTGGGCGGTATTTTGGTAGGCGACGCCGAGCAGTATAATATGCTGCTGCAGACATGCAAGAATAAAACCATTCTCCCACCCGACCCGGAAGACATTATTCTAGGGTCGCGGGGGGGCGACGAAGCGGGAGCCGGGGTCATGAGTCTGCCCGACGATGCGCTGATCTGCTCCTGCGAAGCCATCACTAAAGCGGCACTCTGCCATGAAATTGGCGAAAAAGGGCATAATACCGTCGATGCGATTAAAAAAGCGACGAAAGCCTGTACCGGCTGTGGCGGTTGTACGCCAATGGTAAAAGACCTGATCCAGGGCGTAATGAAGGCCAAAGGCGTCTACGTGCGCAACATCATCTGCGAACATTTCGATTATACGCGTCAGGAACTGCTCGATCTGGTGAAGATGAACAGCCTGAAAACATACACCGACGTTTTGAATCAGCTCGGCCAAGGCGATGGCTGCGAAGTTTGTAAACCGGCGGTTGCTAATATTCTGGCGGGTCTCTGGAACGAGAACATTCTAAAGCAGGACCGCGCGCCCATTCAGGACTCGAACGATCGCTTTCTGGCAAATATTCAACGTGGGGGTACGTATTCGGTCGTGCCCCGCGTGGCAGGGGGCGAAATCTCTCCTGAGAAACTGATTGTTCTGGGTCAGGTCGCTCAGAAATACGGGCTTTACACCAAAATTACGGGCGGTCAGCGAATCGATCTCTTTGGTGCGCACGTCGGCGATTTGCCAAAAATCTGGGAGGAGCTGATCGAAGCCGGTTTCGAAAGTGGCCACGCCTACGGAAAATCGTTGCGGACGGTGAAAAGCTGCGTCGGTACGACCTGGTGCCGGTATGGAGTACAGGACTCGGTCACGTTTGCAATCGAGCTGGAGAACCGGTACAAGGGCCTGCGGTCGCCCCACAAGCTCAAGTCGGGTGTATCGGGCTGTACGCGCGAGTGTGCCGAAGCACAAAGCAAAGATTTCGGAATCATCGCTACGGAAAAAGGCTGGAACGTGTATGTCTGCGGTAACGGTGGTACCAAACCACAGCATGCTCAGCTTCTGGCTTCCGATGTCGATAAAGAAACCTGTATCAAGTTGCTCGATCGCTTCCTGATGTTTTACGTAAAAACCGCTGATCCACTCACCCGCACAGCCACCTGGCTAAATAAAATGGACGGTGGCATGACCTATCTCAAAGCAGTCATTCTCGACGATGTGCTGGGTATCGGTGCCGATCTGGAACGCGAAATGCAGTTGATTGTCGATACCTACGCTTGTGAATGGAAGGAAGTAGTCGAGAATCCGGAGTTGCGGAAACGGTTTACGCACTTCGTCAACGCACCGGAAGTGAAAGACCCGACGGTTCAGTTCGAGCCCCTGCGCGACCAGATCCGGGCGAAAGAGTGGGCTTAAGCGCGTGTTGTTTATCGTCATTTTCTGTCATGCACAGGCATTTATTGTGGTAGTATCCAATGACAATAAAGACCATGCATGACAGAAAATGTCACCATCCAAAAACAGTTCAATCCATGGAATTTCTTGCTATCGATACAGAAAAACGGACCTGGCACGCAGCCTGCCGGGTCGATGATGTTCCGGAAGACGGAGGAGCCTGCGCCCTGATCGAAGGGCGGCAGATCGCTATTTTCAACTTTACCCGTCGGGGCGAGTGGTACGCCACCGATAACGAATGCCCACACCGGCAGCAGATGGCACTCGGCCGGGGCATGATCGGTAGCCAGGGCGAAGAACCTAAAGTGGCCTGCCCGTTCCATAAACGGACGTTCTCGATGAAAACGGGGCAGTGTCTGAACGATGAGGGGTATCAGATCAAGACCTTCCCGATTAAAGTCGAGCAAGGAATTGTATACATTGGCGTTTGATCCGCTCTTATTCCGGTCGCTGGAAACCGCTTTACTCTGATACAGCGGCCGGAGTATTCTAAATAGTATTAATTTAAGCCGTAACCAACCGCCTAATCAAGGCTCAGCGTGTGCATCAGCTCGATCAGCAGGTAGCCCGTCGGTTAACCCGATTTTATATCCTGGCGCTTACGGTCATCGCCGTATTGTCGCTGAGCGGGCTTTTGTTTATCCGGCAAACGATCCGAAACCATTACGACGACAGCCGCGTGGTGAACGTGGCGGGTCGGCAGCGGATGCTCAGCCAGCGCCTGACAAAGCTGGCGCTACTGCGAGCTACGGGGCTTTCGGCCGCCGATACCGTTTCGTTCGATTCGTTACTGCAGACCTGGAGCCAGACGCACATTCAGTTGCGCAACGGGACCCTGCGGATGGAGAAAGACTATACAGTCCGGAAGAGTCATACGCTGGACAGCATGTTTACCCGAATCGAGCCGTTTTTTCAGTCTATTTTTCTAAGCTTTAGAGCGGTAAATAGTTCGGGCGCAACGGACGCCGACCGCCAAAATGCGTTGCGAGTTATTCTGCGGGATGAGCTGCCGTTTGTTCAGCAGATGAACGACATCGTATTTCAGTTCGATACCGAAAGTTTTGAGCGCGTCGAAGCCCTCGAACGAATCGAATGGATTTTGGCGGCCGCCACGTTACTGACGCTGCTGATCGAAGGATTGTTTGTTTTCAGACCTGTAGTTGGTTATACCCAGAATGTGGTGCGCCGACTGGCCAGGTCGGAAAACGATTTACAAACGGCCAACAATCGGTTGGCCATTACCAATCATGAACTCGGAGCAACGAACCAGAATCTGGCGGCCTCGAACCGCAAGCTGGTAGAAACTCAGGCCGAGCTGTTGAAAACGACGGAGGAGAAGTATGAGCTGCAACGAGCCGAAGACCGGATTCGGTCGGCGGGTTTGCTCGAAGGCCAGGAAGAAGAACGGCGCCGGTTTGCGCGCGAGCTGCACGACGGCATCGGCCAGATGCTGACGGGTCTGAAACTGCACGCAGAAAAGCTGAAGTCGACCGCGGTGCTGGATGAAAAACAACGCGTGCGATTCGGCGAATTATGCGATCTTATCTACGACACTATTCAGACAACCAGGCAGATATCCTATAATTTAATGCCATCAACTTTGAGTGATTTTGGTTTAGGCGCTACCTTGCACTTACTGGCTGAACAAACGGGCCGTTCGTCGGGACTAACCATCATTTTCGATGGGAATCGCGATGCAAAACGCTTAAGTCCGGCGGTAGAAATCGGCCTGTACCGAATTGCTCAGGAAGCGCTGCATAATGCCGTCAAATACGCTGGAGCCCAGACCATCCGCATCGCTCTGCAACAGGACGACCGAAAGCTGGCGCTGGTCATCGAAGACGATGGAAAAGGATTTACGTTAAAGACAGGTGCCAAAAGTGGAGAGCCTCTGCCGGCCACCAACGGTCTTGAAAACATGCGCACCCGCGCACGCTTACTCGACGGGGAGCTGACGATTCGGTCGAAGCTTAAAAAAGGAACAATGGTTAAGGTAACCATCAATCTATCAGATGATTAGCTATGTCGATACGCATTCTTGTGGCCGATGATCACTCGGTTGTCCGGAAAGGAATTCGGATGCTGCTGGAAGACGAAGCCGATATTCAGATCGTGGGAGAAGCCGCTGATGGCGACGAGGCCATCGATATGCTGGCCAGTATCGAGCCCGATGTGCTGTTGTTAGACATTACCATGCCCCGTATGTCGGGCATCGATGCGCTCAAAGTCGTTTCGCAGCGCTATCCAAAAATCCGGACACTGATGTTCAGCATGCATAACAACCCCGAGTATATTCTGAAAGCCGTGCAGCACGGTGCAGCGGGTTATTTGCTGAAGGATACGGGTCAGGAGGAAATTCTGAAGGCCGTTCGTAGTGTCGTCAAAGGCGATCTGTATTATCCACCCAACGCGTCTTCGGTCATTATTCAGCATATGATTTTACCGAACCAGACGACCCAAAAACCAGTGACGTTGCCAGGCCCCAGACCCACTTCGGTCTGGCATAAAATTACCTCCCGGGAAGCTCAGATCCTGACCTGCCTGATCAATGGCATGAGTAGCCCCGAAATTGCCGAGCGCTTCGGCATTAGTCCGAATACCGTCGCGAATCAGCGGGCAAGCATCATCCGGAAAGCAGGCGTCAAGAATACCGTAGACCTGATTCGCATTGCGCTGGAAGAGAAAAACCGCCAAAGCGGCATCGGCTAAACTTTGATAATCACATTTTTTCGATACATCCACCACAGGATTACCGCCCAGATCAATACAAACGTCAGGGCTCCGGCCAGCGATGCATTTCGGGGATCGGCGAACGGCGGGGCAATAAACGTTCGATACAGATATTCTTTCGAGCCCACTTCAGTTCCATCCGGCTGGGTCACGTGAATCAGGTTCATGATGCGGGGAATCAGTCCCGACAGAAAGAAAACGGTGATGGCATTGACACCGAAGGCTACAATGGGCAACACCGCCCGCCGATATTGATTTACGTCGATCAGCCAATAGCACAGCGCGAGCCCTAGCATCGCCAGTCCACCCGCCAGTAAAACGTAAGAACTGGTCCAGAGGGCTTTATTGATCGGAAAGAAGCTGTCCCAGATCAGGCCCGCCAGCGTTGTCAGACAGCCGACCGCAAAAAGCCAGGCAATTTTTTCAGCAACTCCGCGATCAGTTCGTAACCAGGTGCCGGTTAGCATCCCAAGCAGGCCTGTACCGATAGCCGGGAGCGTACTCAATAAGCCTTCGGGGTCCCAAACTTTAGCAACTTTGTAGACGTGCGCCGGTGTGATGATCGTCCGGTCGAGCCAGGCCGCCAGATTGGTTGTCGGTTCGAGGTTAGCGAATCCCACACCCGGCACCGGAACTGTCGTCATTAGCAGCCAATAGCCAACGAGCAAGCCACAGAGGATATACAGCTGCTGCCGTGGACTGGTTTTCAGAAAAATAAGTGAACAGATCAGATAAATAACCGCGATTCGTTGCAGCACCCCCGGAATCCGAACGGTCGAGATGTCGAACTTTGGGAAGAAATTCAGAAAGAACCCCAGCAGAAACAGCGTAGCACTTCGCTTCACAATTTTCCCAACAATCCCTGACGCACCACGCTTCGCCCCCAGTGCAAACGTAATCGACACGCCCACGATGAAGAGGAAGAACGGGAAAATTAGGTCCGTGGGCGTCCAGCCATTCCAGGCAGCGTGTTCAAGCGGGGCATAGATATGGCCCCAATCGCCGGGGTTATTCACCAGCACCATAGCGGCTACAGTCAGCCCACGGAAAAAATCAAGTGAAAGCAGTCGACCCGACGTGATGTTGGAGTCTTTTTTGCTGACAGAGCGCGATAAAGCAGCGGGTTGCATGAGCTTCAGGAAGGTTTTCCCGAAGATACAACGGAGCAGACAAGCAATCAACTAAACACCTGCGCCAGCTTCCGCTCCAGGTCTTTTTCCAGTTTCAGCAAGCCTTCGGCATTAGGCAAATAGGTCAACGCCCGGTGATGCCGCAGATCGAACGGAATGTCGCTTACAGACTGTGTGATCGGGATCACCAGTTTGCCTAGTGTGTGCGCTACACCCGTTTCGTAAAACACGTTGGGGTTTCGGTCGGTGAAATCGGTTAAGACCGCTTTGGAGGTAAAGATCAGATCGAACACGTCCTGAATCAGGATGCTGTTGTCCCAGATATCGTCGGCCCGCTTGCAATCGATGCCCAGTTTGGCGCACACGTTGCGAATAGCGTTATAGGTTCCTGAAAATTTACTCTCGAACGGCATCATCACCGACAGCACATTTGTTTCGACAGGCTTATTCGGAATCCGGAATACATCGGGCGCAAACGTGATGACCCGCTCCGGTGCAACGGCCTGAACCGTCGAAACAAATTCCGGCGCTTCCTGAACACCCTGTTCCAGAGCCGCTTTCTTCGCTTCGACAAACCGTTCTATTTCGTACAGATTGCTATTACTTTCATTGATGAGCTTCGACAGCACCTGTAAGCTATTGCCCTCATAATCATCGTCTTTAAAATCCAGACTTCGCAGAAGCCGGGGGTGGTCTTCGATCAATTCGAGGTTATCCGTCAGGTAAGCCAGCTTGATCCAGTCCGACTTCGTAAAGTAGTCCCGGATAAATTCGTGCAGGGCAAATAACCGAAGCATTTTTTGTCTGTTAGGGCTGATCATCGAAAGGCGTTGGAAGCGTAATAACGTCTATTTTATAATACAACTACAATAGTATTCAATTTTTGTATTATAATAAATAAAGTGTGAAGAATTTGTTCCGTATCGCGGACTTTAGTCCGCTTTGTGGTAGATAAAAAGCGGGCTAAAGCGGCTGAGCTAGTCAGGTTGCCCGCGCTGGCAGGTGTCCAGAATATGATCGACACGTGCGAAGGGACGTTTGTGTTCGTCGTAAAGCAGCTTAGCGTTGTTATTTGCCTTATCAACTCGGGAAAGCGCCAATGCTTTCTCTTCCTGTAAGCGTTCATAAACCTTTTTAGAAATAGCTCCCTTTAGGTTGAACGTTACAAAAAAAATGGCACCAATTGGTGCCAGTATGATGAATTACGGTAGTACTCTGTTATAATCATCGTGGATTTTAGTCCGTTCTTTCCTATCGAGACGGAGAGAACGGACTAAAGTCCACGATACTTAAAAGTGCCAGCGGACGAAGGCTTCCATGGCTTCGTATTCCGCCAGACCAAGCCGATTGTAGATATCGGCGGTACCACGGTTGCGTTCTTCGGCACGCTGCCAGAATTCACGTGAGTCAGTTCCCTGATAGACAACCCCGTCTTTTTGCGACTGGTGTTTGAAAATACCCAGGCGCTTTTTCATAACCTGGTCGGGCGACATTGGAACGGCCATTTCAATCTCACTGACATCCCATTCGGCCCAGGCGCCCCGGTAAAGCCACACCCAGCAGTCTTTCATAAAATCCTTGTTCTTCAACCGACGGACCGCTTCCAGAACCGCATCCAGACACACTTTGTGCGTACCGTGTGGATCAGCCAGGTCGCCGGCAGCATAAATCTGATGCGGCTTAATCTCTTCGATCAGCGCCATCGTGATCTGGATATCTTCTTCGCTCAGGGGCTTTTTGGCAACCGTACCCGTTTCATAAAACGGCATGTTCAGGAAATGCGCGTTTTCGACCGGAATACCCACAAACCGACAAGTCGCTTTGGCTTCGCCCATCCGGATCAGGCCTTTCACGTAGCGAACTTCCGGCGTATCCATTTCGCTGTCTTTTTTCTCCCGTAGCGATACGGCAGCGTCCTGGAAAATTCGGGTTGCTTCGGGGCTTTCGATACCGAATTTGGTATTGAAATCCACGACATAGTCCGCGAATCGCAACGCTTCGTCATCGGCGACGGCAATGTTTCCGGAGGTCTGGTAGCCTATGTGCACCTCGTGCCCCTGGTCGCGCAGGCGCTGGAAGGTACCCCCCATCGAAATGATGTCGTCGTCGGGGTGCGGGCTGAAAATCAGGCAACGTTTATGCGCCGGCAATGCCCGTTCGGGCCGGTTGGTATCATCGGCATTGGGTTTGCCGCCCGGCCAGCCGGTAATGGTGTACTGAAGCTGATTGAAGACATCGATGTTGATATCATACGCCTGACCGTATTGTGCCAGCAGATCGCTCATCCCGTTGTCATTGTAATCGCGGTCGGTCAGTTTCAGAACGGGTTTCCCCAACGCCATCGACAGATAAGTGACAGCCTTTTTCTTCATCTTGTTGTCCCAGACCACCGAATCCACCAGCCAGGGTGTTTTCATACGGGTGAGTTCAGAAGCGGCCGCTTCATCGATAACAAACAGCGCATTCGGGTGCGTCTGCAGATACGAAGCCGGGTTCAGTTCGGTCACCAATCCTTCGACGGCTCCGCGAATCACCGGTGCTTTGCGCTCCCCCCAGGCCAGCAGCACCACGCGACGAGCGCTCAGAATACTCGACACCCCCATCGTGATGGCTTTGCGCGGAGTTTTGGGCAACCCGCCGAAATCGACCGAAGCAGCCGCCCGCGTCGAGTTATCGAGCATCATCAGGCGGGTATGCGAGTTGATCAGCGAACCTGGTTCATTAAAACCGATGTGGCCGTTACCTCCGATTCCCAGTAGCTGAAAGTCGAGACCGCCAGCCGCTTCGATATCCGCTTCATATTGTTTAGCAAATTCAGCGACCTTATCCGTCCGGATCGTACCGTCGGGGATATGGTAGTTGTTGGGCAGAATATCGACATGGTCAAACAGTTGTTCCCGCATGAACCGCCAGTAACTCTGAAGCGAATCCGGTTCCATGGGGTAATACTCGTCCAGATTAAAACTGACTACATTCTGAAAACTCAGCCCTTCTTCGCGGTGCATCCGAATCAGCTCAGCATAAACCGTTTTGGGCGAAGAGCCCGTGGCCAGACCCAGTATGCAGGGCTTGCCCTCGCTTTGTTTCTGGCGAATCAGGTCGGCGATTTCCCGTGCTACCGCTCGTGACGCAGCTTTAGCGTCAGCATAAATATGGGTCGGAATTTTTTCGTACGTAATGGCCGACTGAATAGGACCACCCACCGTTGAGGCCGGCGTAGATTCGCCCGGCAACTGTGTGTCAGAATTGTCGAGTAAAGAGGACTCCGTGATCATGCGTATGCAGAATATAGATGGTTCAGCAGTTGCAAATGTCGCAAAAAATCAAGGAGTTCGCACGCATTTAGGTTGCCCTTTCTGGGGAAAGAGCAATATTTTTAAATTTTTTTATTAACCGCTCTCCTGTCGGGCTTATTCACGAGCCATCTTGTCGGCAATGACAGCCGTTCGAAGCGATTCGAGTCCGTTTTCCTCCCGGATGATCCGATGCGTTCCCGGATAATGGATAGCGGTTGTCTGATCGCGGAACATCAGGCGGAGCAACTCGCTATAGACATGCTGCTTTTCATCGCCGAAGCCAAACCGTAATTCAATTTGCTGGTAGGCATCAAACTCTTTGTGTCGGCCACGTAGAGGCCGGTCTTTGCCCCCGATGTTTGCCGTTACGTTCAGCTGAGCCGCTGGAAACAAATCTAGTAGCGCCCGGGTGGTTTCTTCATCGACGGCAGCCCGCATGATCATCCGAGTGGGTACCCACTCGAACAAAGTGATATCGCCCCGCTCGAACAATAACCGCATCTCCTGCCGATCCATTCGGCCGGTTTGTGTGAAGCCATGGTAGAAATTGACCAGCTTACGGCCCGATTCGTCGTCGCCGTATTCGACGACAGCCTGTACCTGATCTTCAATGTCGGCACTGTTCGGGCGCTTGATGACCTGAGCGGCCTTCACGGTTCCGTTGCCCAGCCATCCCTCAAACATGTCGAAGAAGTGCACTCCGTGTTCGATGAAGATGCCGCCACTTTTGCTGCGATCCCAGAACCAGTGCTGGGGCAACAGCCCTTCATCGCCCGCGTAATTCTCGAAATAACCGTGCAGGAACTCGCCGAGCAGCTTTTTGTCGATCAGGTGCTTGATACGGGCAAACATCGGATTGTAACGCTGCATCAGGTTCGTTACCATAAGCAAGCCTTTCCGACGGGCGGTTTCGATCATTTCCTGACCCTGCTCCAGATTCATGGCCAGTGGTTTTTCGCAGATTACGTGCTTGCCGGCATTCAGAGCCAGCATAGCCTGCTCATAATGCATAAAGGGTGGGGTAGCAATGTAAATGACATCTACATCGGGGTGGTTGACCAGCGCTTCGATGCTGTCTAACTGATCGGCTCCGAAGCGCCGGGCGGTCGTAAGCGCTTCCTCTCGCTTTGACCCCGCAATGGCAACCAGTTTTGTATTCGGGATCTGCAGAAACTGCTGAACGGCGAAGAGACCGAACCCACCCATTCCGATTACCCCAAGGCCAATTTTGTGATTTTCCGATGTATTTGTTTCCATAAGTTGTAGTCCATAGTCCTGAAAAACAACTGCCTGCGACACATTAATGTTACTCAATTCGTTCAACAAGTGTAGCCAGTCAGCTGAACTTCAGTTGCCAACGCATGCATTTTAAATAAAAACCAGACTACCATTTACCAGAGCTTTGGTGTAATTCTGTTCGTCAAACTGATACAGGTACGGCGATTTATGGGCAACACCAGTCCGCCGTTCGTCCAGCCGTGTCAGAATATTCAGGCCGGTTATTTTCTTATGAAAATTACGGGAATCCAGCGGTCGGTCCAGCACCGCTTCGTACAACCGCTGTAGCTCCGGGATAGTAAACTTTTCGGGCAACAGATTAAGCCCAATGGGTTGCCAGTTGAGTTGCAGCCGAAGGGTTTTGAGGGCTACGTCGATAATTTGCTGATGATCGAAGAGCAGCGAGGGCAGGTGGCTTACATCCCACCAGCAGCATTCATCCGACATAAAATCGGCGGAGGGGGTCACTCGGGTGTAATCGACCAGCGCATAATAGCCTACCGATAAGGTTCGTTCAGGCCACTTGCTGTTGTTGTCATACGCTATCGGCATTTTCTGGCGCTGCCAGGTATCCTGCCGGTCGTACCGAACCGCTTCGCCAAATAGATGAAACTGTTGCAGAAACAACTGATCCAAGCCGGTACGTTCGCGAAGAACCCGCCCAGCCGCATCGTCAACGGATTCGTTTTTGTAAATGAATCCACCGGGTAGACACCACTCGCTGGTGGTTTTCCACCGTAGCAGGAGCACTTTCAGGCGGGTATCATGAAAACCAAAGATAACACAGTCGAGTGATACACCCAGCACACATTCGTCGGCTACGGTCTGGTAATACGCAATTAGCTGATCGGCAAAAGTCATGGGGAAAGTTAGTCATTCTGATATAAATACATCGAGTTTGGCTAACCTATGAAGAAGCCGGAAAAAGCCTTTGTGCATAATTCCTAAAAACAGCGCTTATACTGTCTCTGGCAATACAGGCCTCCAACTCATGCTTCCCACGTGGGAGTTTATGTTGTTGGGTACCTACAAAAGCCGCCACGCTCAGGCAGCCATCAAATCGATTTATGATGTTGCCAACGAATAAAAGCGGATAACCCTTTTCCCTGAAAGTTATTTCTAAATGTCAATCTGATTTTTTATTTTGATCGACTGTGTACCCTTCGTCATACCTGTCATCAACTAAATGCAACTATACAGTCTGACAGATACCCCACGGATAGGCTTTCTGAAGTTGCTTTATCTCGCGAATACAGGACAGCTAACCGAATTTTTGGGCCTCCTATTAAAACATATCATAATGCCCGTTTTACGTAGTAAAATCGTAACTTTCCTGGTATAAACGCTTATCATTATCCAATCTGTTCGTACATGGCTGCGATAAAGCTGACGATTAATAACCAACCCCATACGCTGGACGTCGATCCGGAAATGCCCTTACTGTGGGCCATTCGCGATGTGGTAGGACTGACGGGTACAAAATTTGGCTGCGGTATTGCGCAGTGTGGTGCCTGCACTGTGCATCTGGATGGTAGTGCAATCCGGTCCTGTAGCTTTCCGGTTTCGGCCGCTGCGGGTCATAAGATCACGACCATCGAAGGAATTTCGAAAACCGCCGATCATCCGGTACAGAAAGCCTGGATTGAGCATCAGGTACCCCAATGTGGTTACTGCCAGTCGGGACAAATCATGTCGGCGGTTGCCTTGCTGAAGCAGACCCCGAAGCCATCGGATGCGGAGATCGATGCCGCCATGCAGGGTAACATCTGCCGATGTGGTACGTATAACCGAATTCGCCAGGCGATTCATACCGCTTCCACCGAGATGGCGGCTGCGCCGAAAATGCCGAAAACCACGCCTAAAATCGGCAAACGATGAGCCAGAAACCAACACAACAGGAATTGCGTACGTCCCGCCGGGATTTTTTGAAAGCGGCCGGCCTGACCAGCGCTGCTTTTGCACTGGGTTTTCCAACAGCCGAGGTTCTCTCCAGCCCGGTTCTGAACCTGAGCGCTCAGCCAGGCTTGGCCCTTGCCGAAACGATTGAGCTGAGTCCGTATATTCTGATCGAGAAATCGGGACGGATTACCCTGATGAACCCGCGCCCTGAAATTGGTCAGGGAACGTACCAGTCCGTGCCGGCGATGATTGCCGAAGAACTCGAAGTGTCACTGGATCATGTCACGATTCAGCAGACCGGGGGCGAAACCAAATTTGGTGGTATGTGGTCGCAGGCGGTCGGCGGTAGTGGTTCGATCCGTGGCGGATACACGCAGATGCGCAAAGTAGGCGCTTCGGCCCGCGAAATGCTCATCCAAGCCGCCAGCGATCAGTGGAAGGTTCCGGTGGACGAATGCGTTGCCGAAAACGCAACCGTTGTCCATAAACCCACGGGCAGAAAACTGACTTACGGTCAATTGGCCGAACCGGCCGCTAAGCTACCGGTTCCGAAAGAGCCCAAACTGAAAGATCCAAAGCAGTTTACGATGCTTGGCAAATCGATGCCCCGACCCGATGTGCCGCTGAAGGTAAGCGGCCAGGCCACATTCGGTATCGACGCGAAAGTTCCGGGCATGGTCTACGCTTCGGTCGAACGTTGCCCGGTGCTGGGCAGTAAGCTGATCAGCTTCGACGCCACGAAATCTCTGAAAATAAAGGGCGTGAAACAGGCCGTGAAACTAGAGCGGGTGGTCGGCAAAAATCGGTACGAAGGCGTTGCGGTAATTGCAGATTCTTACTGGGCCGCCCTGCAGGGACGAAAAGCGCTCATCATCAACTGGGATCATCAGGGCCACGAAACTTTCGATTCGACAGCTTTCGAGAAACACCTTCGTGACTTAGCCCAAACCGACGGGGTGACTGGCCATAACGCGGGCGATTTCGATAAAACCTACGCCGATGCTGGCACCAAACTCGAAGCGCTGTATGAAACGCCCATGGTGAGTCATTCGACGATGGAGCCGATGAATGCACTGGCTCATGTCAAGCCCGGTGATAAAGTCGAACTTTGGGTTTCTTCGCAAGGGGGAGACCTGGTGCGGGCGGAAGTTGCCAAAGTACTCAACGTGCCGACCGACAATGTCAACGTGCATATTCTGTTCAATGGGGGCGGTTTTGGCCGTCGGCTCACACAAGACTTTGCGACCGAAGCGGCTTTGTTATCGAAAACGATTGGCAAACCCGTCAAAGTGATCTGGACGCGGGAAGACGATACCAGCCTGGGTCCTTTCCGGCCCATGACGTTTTCGGCGATGCGGGGGGCGCTGGCTGCCGATGGGAAAGCCGTTGCTTTCCAGCACAAGGTCATCTCGCCGTCGATCGATGCGACGATGAATGAAACCTACGACAAGACCAAGCCCGACAGTACTATGCTGGAAGGCACGGGTGATCAGAAATACGAGATCCCAAATTTGAGTACGCGCTACGTTCACGCCGAAACACACATCCCGCTTACCTACTGGCGATCGGTGACCAGCTCGACCGTTGCTTTTGCGCACGAGTGCTTTCTGGACGAAATGGCACACAAAGCCGGTCAGGACCCGCTGGCTTTCCGATTAGACTTACTCACAAAAGAGAGCGATGCCAAACGGATGCTTCTGAAGCTGAAAGAGGTTTCGGGCTGGGATAAACCGCTGCCTGCCGGCAAAGGCCGGGGTGTAGCGCAGTGGGAGTTTTTTGCGGGTCTGGCCGCGCAGGTGGTCGAAGTTTCCAAAACCCAGAGCGGAGGTGTAACCGTCGACAAAGTTTACTGCGTCATCGATTTGGGTACGGTTGTCAATCCTGATACGGTAAAAGCCCAGGTGGAAGGAGCCGTTGCCATGGCGCTCACGGCAGCGACGAAAGACGGCATTACGTTTGAGAGCGGTCGCGCAAAACAGGCTAATTTCGATACTAACCGTATGCTGCGGATCAACGAGATGCCACCGGTCGAAGTACACATTTTAGCCGAGGGAGGGTCAACGATCAAAGGGGTTGGCGAGCCTGGTCTTCCTCCACTGGCACCCGCTTTAGCCAATGCCGTATTTGCCGCAACCGGGAAACGCATCCGTCGGCTACCGTTCGGGCTGGAGAAAGTATAAACAGATTCATGTCTCTACTGTTGTAAATTCAAAAGGAATAGGTCGCATTAGTCCATGAAAGAAATTACACGCATTGTCGAAGTTTTTGAGCAGGTTGACTTTACCCAGCGTAAAGCGGCTTTGGCAACCGTTGTCTGGGTGGAGGGCTCATCGTACCGGCGTCCGGGCGCGCGCATGCTCATTACCGACGACGGCCGGTGGGAAGGCGCTATCAGCGGGGGTTGTCTGGAGGGCGATGCACTGCGCAAAGCTCGTCAGGTGATGCGCGACGGCGAGCCGATCGTCGTTACATACGACACGATGGATGATGGGGCCAATAGCTTTGGGGTTGGCTTAGGCTGTAACGGCATCATCGACGTGCTGATCGAACCCATCGATCCGACGAATGCAGAAAACCCGGTCGCTGTGCTGAAAGAGTTTATGCAGAAGCGTGATGTGCGGGCGCTGGCGACGGTTCTGAAAAGTGACAGTTTGACCGGACTTACCCCGGGCGACCGGTTTGTCATGACCGATACGTCCGGAGACGCCGTTCCCAGCTGGCTGAAGGCCGACATCCAGACGGTGTTCAATACCGGAAAACCGCTTACCAAGGCCTATGGCGTTCAACTCGGCAACGCCGAAGTGTTTATCGAGCGCATCGATCCGGGCATCGAGTTAGTCATTTTCGGCGCAGGGTATGATGTCGTTCCGGTGGCCAAACTCGCCCGTGAACTCGGCTGGCAGGTAACCGTCACCGACGACTGTGTGGCCCATTTGGCTCCCAAGAGGTTTCCGATAGCAACCTGCGTATTGTATGCCGATCGGCAGGCAGTACTGGATCAGTTGACCATTACGGACCGGACCGCAGCGGTGCTAATGTCGCACAATTTCAATTATGACAAGGCGGTCTTGCAGGCTCTACTCACGACTGATGTGCCATATATCGGCATGCTGGGTCCGCGCAAACGGTTCGATAAAATGCAGGCTGAGTTCGAGAAAGACGGCCAGTCTGTTACCGAAGCTGACCTGAACCGGGTGCATGCTCCCATCGGTCTTGATTTGGGCGCAGAAACCCCCGACGAAATTGCCTTGTCGATCATTGCGGAAGTAAAAGCCTTTTTCACGAAAGGATCGGGCAGCTTTTTAAAGAATAAACCCGGCCCGATTCACGAACGACTGTCGGGAAATGCGCCGGTAACTAGCCGGCAGCCCGATACCCTCGACCTGGATACGGTCGGTTAAGGCGATGCGGATTGCCACCATCATTTTAGCCGCCGGAAGCTCAAGTCGTCTGGACGGCACGCCCAAGCAATTACTGGTCAGCAACGGCAAAACCCTGATCTGCCAAATCGCTCAGGCGGCTTTGAACCTGGAAACAGGACCTGTACTGGTTGTATTGGGGGCCAACGAAGAGGCTATTCGCGGTGGGTTGGCCGACTTGCCGGTTCAGATCGTTGTCAATGCGGCCTGGCAGGAAGGCATCGCTTCTTCGCTGAAAGCAGGCTTGAACGGTTTGATGCCTACTGCTATCGATGCTTTTCTGGTCGTGTTAACCGATCAGCCCTACGTTACGACCGATCTGCTCAGACAATTACTCAACAAACGTCAGCAGACAGGTAAAGGAATCGTCGCCTGTCGGTACGGCGAAGCGGCTCATCTCGGCGTACCGGCCCTGTTCGACATCCACTACCAGACCGAATTTCAGGCATTATCGGGCGATATGGGAGCCCGTAAGCTTATTCAGCGCCACTTAAGCGACTGTGCAGACGTTCCTTTTCCACTGGCCGCTATCGATCTGGACACCTGGCAGGACGTTGAGCGTTGGCGTGTAGCCAGCCCCAACAGGTGATAGGGGACCGGTTTCCAAACTATTTTTCGCGGTTTTCGTCAGCCTTTATGCCCCGAACCCGCTGCCCTGCTTACCTTTGTTACCGAAATGGCCCGACTTTTAGCGATCGACTATGGAATGAAACGGACCGGCATTGCCGTTACGGACCCGCTGCAGCTGATTGCCACGGCGCTCGAAATGGTGCCCTCGCACGAAGTGCTGAAATTTCTGAAAGCCTACGTCGATCGGGAGCCTGTTGAAGCTTTTATTGTGGGGCTTCCGAAAGGACTGGACGGTGGAGATACGGATAATACGGCCCGGGTGCGGAAGTTCGTCGGCCATTTGCAGAACGCTTTGCCAGCTATTCCGGTTTATTGGCATGACGAGCGTTTTACGTCGGTGATGGCGCTGAAGTCCATGATTGCCAGCGGCAGCACCAAAAAAGATCGACGTGAAAAGGGTAATATCGACAAAGTAAGTGCCGCTATTATCCTCCAATCGTATATGGAAAGCAAACGATAATGAATAATGGATAATGAATAATTTCTCTGACAGGCATTATTCATTATCCATTATTCATTCTTCATTAAACTTATGATTCTCCCAATTATTGCTTACGGTGACCCGGTCTTGCGCAAGCGCGCCAAAGCCATCGAACCCGGCAGCGTCGATGTAAAAACGCTGAGCGACAATATGTTCGAAACGATGTATGGGGCTTCCGGCGTTGGGCTGGCAGCTCCCCAGATCGGTCAGAGCATTCGCATGTTTGTGGTCGACGGTGAACCGCTGAATGAAGACGAGCCTGAAGAAGAGGTCGATAAGAGCCTGATCGGTTTCAAAAAAGTTTTTATTAATCCCGAAATCATTGAAGAAGCCGGCGACGATTGGGGGTTCGAAGAAGGCTGTTTGAGTATTCCCGGTATTCGGGGAGAGGTTTTCCGGCCGGAAATCGTTGTCATCCGCTATTTCGATACAGACTGGAACCAACACGAAGAAGAATACGAAGGCATGGCTGCCCGTATCATTCAACATGAATACGACCACCTCGACGGCAAACTCTTTACTGATTACCTGCCCCCTCTCCGCCGGACGCTGATCAAGAAAAAGCTGACCGATATCTCCAAAGGCAAGACCGACGCCGAGTATAAAATGAAGTTTTCGAAGTGAATGGCGAAGGGGAGAGGGCATAGGGCAAAGGGGTAAGAGCAAATGGTAAGCATGTAGTCACCCTTATGCCCTATGCCCTCTCCCCTTCGCCCTTACCCCTATACCCTCTCCCCCATGCACATCACCCTCCTGCAAACTAACCTCTATTGGCATAATCCCGTCGCCAACCGAGCGATGCTGGAGGAGCATATCTTCACCCTGCCCGAACCAACCGATCTGATCGTTTTGCCGGAAATGTTCACGACCGGCTTTACCATGGATGCTCGCGCGGTGGCGGAGCCGATGAACCTGACAACCTTCCGGTGGATGAAACAAATGGCAGCCCAAACCGGAGCCGTCGTCACGGGAAGCTATGTCGTGCAGGAAGGTGGTCGATTCTTCAACCGACTCGTCTGGATGCAGCCCGACGGACAGTTCGACACGTACGACAAACGCCATCTGTTTCGGATGGCTGGCGAAGATGCGGTGTACACACCTGGTCCCCGCCGGATCGTAAAAGAATGGAAAGGCTGGCGAATTTGTCCGCTTGTCTGCTATGATCTGCGGTTTCCGGTATGGAGCCGCAATCATGAAACAGAATCACAGGCTTTCGATTATGACCTGCTGCTGTACGTGGCCAATTGGCCGGCGGCCCGCCGAAACGCCTGGAACGTGTTATTACAGGCACGGGCGGTCGAAAACTTAAGCTACGTAATTGGCGTGAATCGCGTTGGCAAGGATGGCAACGGTCACGCTTACTCCGGCGATTCGGCGGTCATCGACTTCAAGGGCGAGGTTTTGTTTCGTCAAACCGACGCCGAAACGATTCATCAGCAGTCGCTCTCTTTAGAGGAGTTAAGGGCGTTTCGGGAGAAATTTCCGGCTAACCTGGACGCCGACCGGTTTACAATCCACTAGTAGGCCGATGAGCTTCCCTGGCTTTACTCAAGGCTGACCCACGCTCTTAAAACAAAGCCAGTAATTCGCGGGCGTTTGCCAGCGTAGTAAACGACTTCCCCACGAGTTGCTCATCCGCGACTTGTTCGTGCGCCCACGTTACCGAGTAAGGTATGTATATGGCCCGTGCACCGATGTGCACTACGGGCAGAATGTCGGATTTCAGGGAATTACCGATCATGGTGAAATCGACCGGGGCGACATTATATTTTTCGATAATCCGTTGGTAAGCCTGCTCGTTTTTTTCGCTGACAATTTCAATATGCTTGAAAAAATGGCCTAACCCCGAGCGGGCAATTTTACTTTCCTGATCAAACAGATCACCTTTCGTCAGGACCATTAGATCGAAATCCTTCGAGAGTGCTTCCAGCGTATCCCGCACGCCCTCCAGTACTTCGATAGGGAAATCAATCAATTTTCGGCCGACATCGATGATCTGCTGAATTTCAGAAGCGGTTATGGCACCGTCTGTTAGCTCGATAGCCGTCTCGATCATCGACAGTATAAAACTCTTGGCGCCGTAGCCAAACAGCCGAAGATTCCGAATCTGTGCGTCGTAGAACCGCAGCGAAAGCGTTTCTTCATCGACATACTTTGATAACATTTCAGACAGTTTCTGCTTTACGTCTACGTAATTGGGTTCATTAACCCAGAGCGTATCGTCAGCATCAAATGCAATCAGTTTCATAGAGTAACGGGTGTATTCAGAAAACAAACAAAAGTAATTGCCGAACCGATAATCAGGTCATTATAGACTGAATATTCCGCTGGATTAACCCTAATTTGATTTGCGTACTATTGCTGAAATACCCAATTTGCCACCCATTCCTAACGCTATTTTCCTTTTAGCAATATGACTTTTACACAGCACGATCAGGATCAGATTCTGGCACAGGGCATATCGCTCGATCAGATCGATCGGCAGATCAACCATTTCGTTCAGGGGTTTCCGTACCTAAATGTTATCAAGGCTGCTACCATTGGCGACGGTATTATCCGCGTCGATGAAAACCAGCTACCTGCTTATATCCATCGTTTTGACCAGGCCGCCCACGAACGCGATCTGGTGAAGTTTGTACCGGCTTCGGGCGCAGCAACCCGTATGTTTAAATCTCTTTTTGCGGCTCTGGACGGAAAGTTCGACAAATCGGTCGATGAAGTATTTGCCCGCCTGACCGATTTTGCCTTTTACGAGGATCTAAAAGCGGCTATGGCCGCCAAAGGCCAGAATTTAGACAAGGCCGTTGCAGAAGCCGACCGAAAAACCGTTCTGGAATTTCTATTGACCGACGAGGGGCTGGAATACGGTAGTCTGCCCAAGGGCCTGCTTAAATTTCACCGGTATGCCGATGGCCCCCGCACGCCGGTAGAAGAGCATCTGGTAGAAGGCGCGGCCTACGCCAACTCCGATGGTCTGGTGAAAATCCATTTTACAGTTTCGCCCGAACACCGCAGCCGCTTCGAAACCCTGATCAACGAGCAACTGGCCGACTACGAAGCCTGGCTCGGGGTTACGTTCGAGATTAGTTTCTCGGAACAGAAAAAATCGACGGATACCATCTCGGTCAATCTGGACAATTCACCGTTTCGCAATCCGGACAACACATTGCTGTTCCGACCGGCGGGCCACGGGGCGCTGATCGAAAACCTGAACGATATCGATGCCGATATTGTGTTCATCAAAAACATCGACAATGTCGTTCCCGATGAAATTAAAGAGCCTACAATTACCTACAAAAAGGTCTTAGCGGCCGTTTTGCTGGATGCCCAACAACAGATTGCCCGGTTACAGGGTCTACTGGAAGGCGAAGACGTAAGCGACGGATACCTGGCTGAAGCCGACGAGCTTTTCCGCCGGACCCTTTATACGTTACCGCCCGAAGGCTTTGAAAACCTGTCGAAACGAGAGAAGCTGGCTTATTACCGTCGCAAACTGGATCGTCCAGTACGGGTGTGTGGGATGGTGAAAAACGTGGGCGAACCGGGAGGGGGCCCATTCTGGGCCAGAAACCAGGATGGCTCCGTGTCTCTACAGGTTGTTGAGTCGGCTCAAATCGATTTAGGCAACCCGGCTCAGAAGGCTATTTTCGACGAAGCGACCCACTTCAACCCCGTCGATCTGATCTGCGGGCTGAAAGACCATCGCGGCCGCAAATACGAACTACCTGCTTATCGTGATCCGCAAACGGGTTTTATCACCGCCAAATCGAAGGACGGGAAAGACCTGAAAGCTCAGGAGTTACCCGGCTTGTGGAACGGGGCTATGGCCGACTGGAACACTATTTTCGTTGAGGTGCCTCTCATTACGTTCAACCCCGTCAAGACCATAAACGATCTGTTGCGAAAAGAACACCAGCCCGCCGGGGAATAAACCACTTTTTACAAGCTGAAAAGCCGTTGGCCGTTAAGAAGTTAACTTCTTAACGGCCAACGGCTTTTCAGCGTACGCCGAATTATCTAGTCTTAACTTGAGGGAACATCGGTTAATTCAGAAGTACCAATAGCCATTTCTTTAACCGTCGATGCGATCGATTTCTGGAATGTCACCAGGGTAGTATTTTCATAAACGCCGAGGTTAGCATCCCGGACCTGCTCCATAATCGGCCGCAAAGCGCAAGTGACCTCATCGTCGCAGTCGTCGCATTTAACGTAAAAATTGAACGATACACAGGGAGTCGGGGCTATCGGCCCGTCGATCACGCGCAAGACTTGTGCCAGATTTACCCGCCCCGGATCGACACGTAACAGGTAGCCTCCGCCCTTTCCTTTCTGGCTTTGCAGAATACCGTGATTGCGTAATTCCAGCAGGATGGCCTCCAGAAATTTTTTCGGAATATTTTCTTTTGCTGAAATGTAAGAAATCAGAACAGGGCCTTTTCCGTATTCTTCGGTTAAGACTTTAAGGGCCTTAATGGCGTATTTGGCTTTTTTGGAAATCATTATTGCGGTGGGTTACAGTTATTACGAGCAGATGGGTTGATGTTGATAGCAGGCCCTTAGGAGCAGCCAAATTAACAAGTACTTAACAATCAGCCAAAAGCTTTACGGGCTTTCCCCAAAAAGTGTGTACTGATTTTTTACCTACTAATTTACTAGATTTATTTTTGAACATTGATGAACTGCCTAAAAGTTCATGGATTTAGTCGAGTAATAGACGTTTAATCAAAGCCGAAGTAACGCATACTCTGTAATATCAGGTGTATTTCCGTTTTACGGCTGGTTTTACAATGGTAGACAAAATCGCTAGATAAACCTGCTTAGGCCGGCGAAATTTATCCGTAAAACTCCTTAACAAAACCTTAACGTTGCCTTATCATTTGATAACATTTGCCTAACACGCTACGTGTGGTTTTCCCTGAATTTTGCAGCGAAATCACCTCGTTATCAGCAGATGAAGTTTTCTTTCCCCACATTTTTACTCACAGTCCTATTTATTGTTATCGGCTCAGCCGCCTGGGCACAGGTAACAACCAGTGGTTTGAGTGGCCACATAACCGACGCCAAAAAAGAAGGGCTGCCCGGCGCCACCGTTCAGGCAGTGTATACGCCCACCGGCACGAAATATGCGACCGTCACGGATACCGACGGTCGTTTCCGTATTAATAACATGAACGCGGGTGGGCCTTACCAGGTAGTCGTTACCTATGTTGGCTACAATACGGAAACGCTCTCGGATGTAACCCTGCAACTGGGCGAAACATCCAACCTAAACGTAACCCTGAAGGATGCCAGCGCGCAGCTCACGGAGGTTGTCGTAAAAGGCAATCGCGAGGGCGAACGTCAGGGCGCGGGCCTTAGTGTCAACAACGAAACCATCCGCCGATTACCCACCATTTCGCGTAGTCTGACCGATATGACCCGGTTGTCGCCCCAGGTGAACAACAATAACTCGTTTGCCGGTACAAATTTCCGCTATAACAATGTAACGGTCGACGGCGCTATCAACAACGACGCTATCGGCTTCAGCCCCTCGCTGGGTGGTTCGACGGGTACGTCGGGGCAGCCCGGATCGAGCACGCGCACCAACCCAATCAGTCTCGACGCTATTCAGGATATTCAGGTGGCCGTAGCACCGTTCGATGTCCGGCTGGGGAACTTCCTGGGGGGCTCGGTCAATGCCGTAACGCGCAGTGGTACCAACGAAGTAACGGGGTCTGTATACGCCTTCGGCCGGAACGCGGCTCTGACGGGCGGCTGGAACGGTGCATCGAATGCCAAAGAGAAACTGCCCAGCACTTTTCATGAATACCAGACAGGGGTTCGGGTTGGTTTTCCGCTCATTAAAAACAAATTGTTTTTCTTCACCAACGAAGAAATCACCCGTCGGCAGGACCCCGTTCAGTTTCAGGCTGGTTCGCCCAGTTCACTCATCAAGGACGTTGCGGTTGCCCAGCAGCTCAGCACCTTCGTGAAAGAAAACTACGGTCTCGACGCTGGCGCATACGGAGACTACGCCATCTATTCGAACAGCACGAAGTTCTTCAACCGTCTGGACTGGAACATCAACGATAAAAATCAACTCAGTATCCGGAACAATACGGTGTTTTCGGAAGCTACCAACCTTGAGCGCGACGCGCAGAACTTTCGCTTCGGGAGCATCGACTTCAAGCAGAGCAACAACCAGAGCAGTACGGTAGCCGAGCTGAAAAGTCAGTTCAGCGGACGGGCTTCCAACAGCCTGATCCTGGGTTATTCGAGCGTGCATGATTTCCGGAATACACTGGCCAATGTCAGAACTTTCCCGCAGGTCGAAATCGCCTACAACGGCGGTACGATCTTCCTGGGTAATGACCGCGAAGCTTCGGTATTTAACATGCGTCAGAAAACCTTCGAGCTGACCGACAACTTTACTTTCTATCTGGGCAAGAACACGTTCACGGTCGGTACGCACAACGAATTTTATACCATCGATTATGGATTCGTCAACTCGCCCAACGGACGGATTTCGTACCGCTCGGTCGACGAGTTTCTGGCTAAATTACCCAACCGGGTTCGGGGCTCTTATCCGTTTGCCGATCCGACGAACAACCTGGACAACCAGTTCAACAATCCGTATGCGCACTTCAACGTCAATCTGTTGAGCTTCTACGTACAGGATGACATTCAGTTGACGGATCGCCTGAAACTATCTCCCGGTATTCGTCTGGATTACGCCGGTCTGCCCAACAAACCCATTCTGAGTCAACAGGTAACCAGCTCGGCGGGCGATCCGACGAATATGGGCAAGACCTACAGCTTCACCCCACTGAACCAGATTCGGAACAATTACCTGAACAACGTCCAGATTTCGCCCCGCTTAGGCTTTAATTTCGACGTACTGGGCGATAAGAGCATAGTGATCCGCGGTGGAACGGGGCTGTTTACGGGCCGGATTCCGTTTGCCTGGTTAGGGTATGCCTTCTACAACAACGGGGTAGGGTATGGTGCGTATGACTTCAACAACAATGCTACAGCCACGACGAAACTGGTTGGCGATCCGCTGGTGCCCAACGGAGGTCTGCTGATCAACAACAACCCGGCAAACGGCGGGGTAGCCCGAACCCAGGTCGACCTGATCGACAATAATTTCAAGATGCCGCAGATGTTCCGCAGCAACGTAGCCGTCGACTACACCATCGCTGGATATAAGCTTACCCTCGAAGGCTTGTATACGAAGGTGATCAACGACCTGAAATTTCAGCAGGTGAACACCAAAGACGTGGTTCGGTACTACAGCTACGACACGCAGCACCAGCAGCCGATTTACGTAGCCGCCAATGGAACCGCCGGTGCCCAACGCATCGACAACAACTTTGCAAACGCCTACCTACTGTCGAATACCAACAAAGGATACCGCTACAGCCTGACGGCACAGGTGCAGAAAAATTATTCGGCAGGTTTCGGTTTCTCAGCCGCGTATACGTATGGCAGATCGTACGACATCACCAACGGTATCCGGAATTCGATGGAGTCGAACTGGCAGCTGAACCAGGCGCTGAACCCCAACGATCCGCAACTGGCCTACTCTAACTTCGACATTCGTAACCGCATCGTAGGTACGATCAATTACCGGAAGACCTGGAACCCGGCCAACGCTACCACCGTAACCTTATTCTACTCGCTACAGTCGGGCACACCTTTCTCGTGGGGGTACGTCAACACAACGGTCGACGGATCGGCGCAGGCAAACAGTCTGGCTTATATCCCGCGTGACCTGACCGAAGCACAGAAGCTGTTGCCGACCGGCACACAGGCCGCGGACTTCATGGCCTTCGTCGAATCGGACCCCTACCTGAAAACCCGGAAGGGTGACTTCACTGAGCGGAACGCCGGACGGACGCCCTGGAACAACACGATGGATCTGCGCTTCCTGCACGAGATCAAGCTGAAAGGCCGTCAGTCGATTCAGATCAGCTACGACATCATCAACTTCCTGAACCTGCTGGACAAGAAACTAGGCTACTACTACTTCTCGCCCAACACGTTCAACTCCACCGCATCGGTGGGTCTGTCGCGGGCTACCAACCCAGCCACGGGTGATCCGACCTTTACCTGGTCGCGTCCGTCAGCGCCTTACTCGATCGATCCGCTGGGATCACGCTGGCAGATGCAGTTGGGAGCACGGTACTCGTTCTAACGTTTCTCACCTAATCAGAAAATCGCCCGACTGCATAGTCGGGCGATTTTCGTTTATCCGGGTTAGTCAGTTATTGATGACTAGTTCGTTGAGGATTACTCAGACTTACTGACAAAGAAAAAAGCCAGAGCACAGCCCTGGCCTTTCTATGCGACACCAATATGAAATTTAATAGTACTATATGGGATGAATGACAGGACAAAGCTACGCATCAGCTATTATGCAGGCGTTATGCCAATGTTATGGTAGCATTATTTCTGGTAACGTCCCGCCGTCAGTCAATTACGCCATTTTGCAGGCCAGTAGGTGCATCTTTCCAGAAGCCATTTACGAAGCGATATTGAATTCGGTTGCCGTCCATCAACAGAAAAGTTGGAATCTGCTCCAGTTGAAGCGGCTGTGCTGGTAGTTCACCTTCATGCAACACATGAACGGGCTGAAGCGGAAACGTATCCTTAGGCACTTTTCGCACTGGAAAGGCCAGAATACCATCGCGTCGGAGCGCCGTCAACTCCAGTTTATCCAGATCGGTAACGGAGTCAAGGGTGTCTGTATAGATCTTCGCCGGTACCAGCGTCAGCCCGGTCGCGTCGATTTCTTCGAGCCCATGGAACGTCGACAGATCGCCGATGTCTTCGACCGTACTTTTGTAAGAGAACGTATGAGCGGCCGGGTCGTTCACTTCCTGATGGTTGATCCCCACATCGACCAGAACGGGCCGCCCTTCGCGCTTAACCGTAACGTTCCGGATCAGCACGTCGAACAGCGGACGACCATTCTCCGGAATGTCAGTATAGTCTGCCGGATTTTCCTGTTTGTACGAACCATCGGCAATGGCTTTCAGCGCCGATAGTATCGCAACAAAGTTCAGTTGCCGGATCGCCATTTTTTCCGAGTCCCCTTTGTAGCCACCCGATTCGATCAACACGAGAGTCGTACCCCACTTCTGAATGTTATCGCCGAATGCGCGCGGTTCGAATTCGTCATCGTAGCGGGCAATCTGGCCCGGCACGAATTGTTGCAATACCCGGTTCATGCCCACAATCAACTGCATCGACCGCTGCCGAATATCATTGACGTTACGCTCCTCGTCGTAGGCGGTAGCCAGAAATGAAACGACAGCCTGCTTGCCCGTTTTTCCGACTCCATAGCGCGGATTCTGGTCATGCAGGTTAAAGCCGACCAGGGGTTTGAGGGTCTGCTGAAGGTTTTTGAGCAGCATGCCTTCCGGCGTTTGCAGTCGTAACGCATCACGGTTCATGTCGATATCCGCGGCCGTCCGGCGCTGAAACCGCTCGGCACCATCAGGATTGAGCATGGGCACGAAGTAAAGCGTCGCCTTGGTCAGGATCACCCGGCGGAAGTCATCGAACCCATCATTTTTCGCTTGTAGAAAGTTGAAGATGTCGAACAGGGCCATGGTGGCGGTCGCTTCGTCGCCATGCATCTGACTCCAGAGCAAGACGTTCGTCGACCCTGTTCCGGCTTTTACCTGATAGATGGCCCGTTTTTCCAGCGATTCGCCGGCCTGACTGACCACCAGGGGGCTACCCAGGTTATTTAGTAAAGGAAGAATAGCTGCATGCTTGAACCGCCTGTGGGTTAACGTTTTCTCTTTGTAGGTCTCGTGAGCATCGTATAGCCGGTGGGCTATGTCCTGGGCAAGTGAATTCGTTGACATTATGAACAGGAACGCTAAAAATATGACAAATTGGGCATGGCGTTTCATGGTTTCAGAGTTTTTGGCCCAGCCACAGCCCTCCGGACGAAGCCAGCAAACATAGCATGATGTTGAGGAAGATGTTCAGCAGGGCTGTGGTTGGACGACCGTTTTGTAGCAATAAAACCGTATCGTAGCTAAAACTCGAAAAGGTACTGAGTCCTCCGCAAAAACCAACTCCGATCAGCAAACGCGCTTCGTCGCCCGCCGTCCGGCTTATGGTCCACCCAACAACCGCGCCTAGTGTGAAACTAGCCACAACATTGACAAGCAGAATAGCATTGGGAAACGGGGGTCCCAGCAAGGTAGTCGGTATCCACCGGCCGGCCAGGTAGCGCAGTAAACTCCCTGCTCCACCGCCCACAAACACCAGTACCGACGGGTGCATCAACAAGCCTCTCATACGAACAAACTTACGAAAAAACGCGGACGAGACGGGGTAACGGTCTTTAGTGCGACCGAACAAGCCCCTTTTTTGTCTATCATTGTAGCTTACCATTCCACGGATTCAACAACCTGCTCATCTGCCGTACTATGGCCCAGAACCAGCTCAAAAAATTATTAGGCGTCGGTTTCGGCGTGGCCGTAACCATTGGCGGTACGGTCGGTACGGGCATTTTACGTAAACCAGGACCCATTGCGCAGGACATCGGCAACCCGACGCTCATCATTGCGGTCTGGCTGGCCGTCGGCGTTTATGCACTGGCCGGGTCACTGTCGGTCATGGAACTCGGCACGATGCTGCCGAAAGCAGGGGGCTGGTACGTCTACGCCCGGCGGGCATTTGGCAATTACGTCGGGTTCGTCATCGGCATCAGCAGCTGGTTGGGGAGCGTATCGGCAATGGCGTTCGGAGCCGCCGTTATGAGTGAATATACGGCTTTGCTCTTTCCATCCATTACTGATTATCAGAAGGTTGTAGCTGTCGGCATTCTGGCATTGTTCGTGGCGTTTCATTCTATTGGTGTACGGCTAGCCAGCCGGGCGCAGGAAGTGATGAGCTTTCTGAAAGCGGTTGGTCTGCTGGTGTTCGTCATTGTCTGCTTTACCGTGAAGCCAGATCAGCCAGCAGTTTCGGCAGAAACCCTTCGGCCGCTGGCCGAAGGAGGGCTCTGGGTAGGTATTCTGGCAGCACTCCAGTCCATTTTTTACACCTACGACGGTTGGCACACAGCGGCTTACTTTACGGAAGAAGACGTCGATCCCAGCCGAAACCTGCCTCGCTCCATGATCAGCGGGGTACTGCTGATTATCGGCATATACATTCTGGTCAATCTGGCGCTGCTGTACGTTCTTCCGCTATCGGCATTGGCCGGTTCGAAACTCCCCGCTGCCGATGCCATACAATTGTTGTTCGGACCGGGCAGTGCACAGGTAGTGACGTTTCTGCTCATGATCTCGATCATGGGGATCATCAATGCGCAGATCATGTTCAACCCACGAGTTATTTTCGCCATGGGGCGGGACGGACTCTTTTTCCGGTTCGTTACCTACGTCAATGAAGGTGGAACACCCACCTACGCTACGGCCCTGACGGCGCTGGCCTCTATCCTGATGATTCTGACCAATACCTACAGCAAGCTTTCCGACATTGCTACCTTCTTTTTCGTACTTTGTTATGCATCGTGTTTTGCAGCCCTGATCCGCCTTCGACACACCGAACCGGAACTGCCCCGGCCCGTGCGTGCCTGGGGATATCCCGTTTCTACCTGGACACTACTGATTGCGTCGCTGGCTTTTCTGGCGGGTGTGGTCATCGGCGATTTTTCGAGCAGTTTATACGCGGTTGGCTTTATTGTGGTGAGCTATCCGATCTATTTGCTGGTAAGACAGTAAATCTTTAAGCGCCATGAATGAATTTTCGTTAACGGAAGCCGTCGTTTACCAGCATGAAGCGCTTCGTATTGTGGTAAAAAAAACAGCAAACTCCGCAGCCGTAACTCTACTGAAACGTACCGTGTATGGGTCTAACGGAATTCGATACCAGCATACGGGACATAGCAACAAAATCAACCAGCTCAATAACCCTTTCTTCTTCCATTTATTTAAGAATGAGGACCTTGTCGGCGTTTATTGCCTTGATGAGCGCCCCATCGCCGGATTCGACGGACAACCCGTAGCTGGTTTTTACGGACGTTATCTGTCCATCGATGCGCCACAACAGGGCAAAGGCTACGGGCGCTTACTAAAACTACAGGCGGTCAACTACATAAAAAGTAAGGCCAAAAAACCACTTGTCTTCTACTCCTACATCGAAGAACAAAATACCCGATCGCTCCGTATCTCCAACCGCGAAGGATTTACGGCTGCGGCTATACTTAAAACCTTCGTTTTCAGACGCTATTCACCGAAAATCGACTCCCGATTCGCGCGCTTATTAGCGGCTGACAAACCGATTTTGCTAGCTGAGCTGAGGTCATTCTATGCAACTCACCAGCTGACAACTTTCGCTAAAATCGGGTATCAGAACAACTATTTTGTTTTAAAGGAAGGCAACGAAATTCTGGCGGGCGTTCAGGCCATTCCGGTTTGCTGGAATTTTTCGAGTATGCCCGGCGCCAGTGGCTGGATGATGATGCATGTTCTGCCGATCTTTTCGGCGACAAGGCGTTTTTTCAATCCGCATCAATACGCCTTTCTCGCGCTGGAAGGTATTTATTTGTCGAAAGGCCAGGAAGAGCTCTTGCCCATTCTACTGGAAAGCACGCTGGCCCATTTCGGTTATCATTCAGCCCTTTTGCAAATCGATACGAAAGATCCAATCAACACGTTGCTCGCCAACTCAACGCAAATGGGATTACTGAGCGGATTTCAGAAAAACATTCTTACCCACGTTATGGTACTGGAAGTACCCGAAGCGCAGAGGCTATTCAAACGTGACCAGCCCGTTTACGTTTCTTCGTTCGATTTCACCTAGGTAACGCGGGTTCGAACCCGCTTTTTTAAGCGTTGCGGATTAACACCCGCGCTATCTAAAACCTGTCCCGGATTTTCCCGAGCATTTCGGCTGTGCGCTGGCGCATTTCGCTGACCGATTGCGTAAAATTATTGTGCATAATACTGAAATACAGCACTTTGCCACGCCTTGTCAGGAGGTAACCACTTAAGTTATACACGCCCGTCATTGAGCCGGATTTGGCAAACACGTAAGGCTGGCCCTTCGTAACCAGACTTCGTAACGTACCCGACTGACCGGCCGCGGGTAGCAGGGCAAATAGCCGCGCCTGAGGCACTTTTGCGTACAGTCGACCCAACAGATCGATAAAGACATTGGGTGTAAACAAGTTATAACGTGACAAGCCTGACCCATCGCTCCATTTAGCAGGCGAAGGTTTCGCTGATGCATAATGCAAAACACTGTCGATCAATATACTTCGTTCAGCATCGGGGTCAAGTTGAGATCTGTTTCGCTCGGCCGAGATCATGAGTAGAATCTGTTCGGCAAACTGATTGTCGCTGACGTAGAGCATGCGCTTGTAGAGCGAATCCGTCGGTGAGCTGCGAACCAGTCGGGTATTGGCAGGAATAGGCATTGGCAGCACGCCAACTGGCCGGTGGAGCGTGTCAGTCAGCAATTGAGCGGCCAACTCAGCCGACCAGCGGAATGGAACATCCTGACGGGCTGGTTTTGTTTCACCACCCCGGATAAACTGGTTGCTAAACTCAGACCGATGAATTCCGGACCGTACTGGCTGATTCGAAAGAACCTTGAGGCTGTCCATAAACCGACGCGGACTACCGGACCCGTTGCGAAAGCGGACAACATTCCCGTAGATTGGCAAGGGGGCCAGTTCGGGCGAATAATCGTCGTTGTAATCATCCCAGGCCCAGCCTGCTCCGAAGCGTGGGCCGGTATAGTTAGCACCGGAGAAAAATAATTTCTCCGCTCGATTTCGCAAAAACGACAGGACGGTGGTATCGGGCAAATCAGGATGAAGCAGAAGCGGGTTTCCGGTTCCCCAGAAAATCAGTGAATCGTTACGGACTACGTAACGCAGCGTGGGTAATGAGTCGGATAAATTCAGCAGACCCGTGTAGAAACTGAACAGCTTGGTGTTCGAGGCTGGCGTAAACGGTTTGTCGGCGTTATGCTGAATCAGCGATCGCTTACGGACTGGATCGTAAAGCGCTACCCCTGTAAAATGATCGGTATAGATTGGACTAGTCCGAAGCTCGCGGCTCATCCGTCGGGCTGGCGAACAGCCAACAAGTAATCCCAGACACCCACAAAGTATAAATATCCTCATAGCGAAAGCGGCAGGTTGGCCAAGCTGGCTACAAACCTACAGACAACCAGCCGCTTTTGCATATGGGTTCACAGACTTCTGCCCGCTTATTAAATGGTTTCAGAGCAGACGGAAGTCCGCGATTCTTAGCTGGTTCGCTTCAGCACCAGCGAAACTGAGTTCAGGCAGTATCGCAAGCCGTTGGGGGGCGGACCGTCGTTGAAAACATGGCCAAGGTGGGCGTCGCAGACATTGCAGAGTACTTCGATCCGGAACATGCCATAACTGTAGTCTTTTTCCAGCCGGATGCGCTCTTCTTCGATCGGTTCGGTAAAGCTTGGCCAGCCGGTTCCCGACTCAAACTTGTTTTTCGACTCGAAGAGTTCGGTACCACAGCAGACGCAGGCATAAACACCGGGGTCGTGGGTTTCGCAATATTCGCCCGTAAAGGCGCGCTCGGTGCCTTTTCCCCTGGCCACCTGGTATTGCTCCGGGGTCAGAATCTTTTTCCACTCCTCGTCGGACTTAATTACTTTTTGGATCATTGTAGGTTAATTAATGGTTGAGCATGCCTATAAACGCAAAACCGTCACCACTCCGATTTGTCTTTTCTGCATCGTAAATTTGCGTAATAGTCGTAGATAGTCGTTAGTAAACAGTTGCTGGTTCCTATCTATTGACGACTAACGATTACTGGCTTGACTATCCGGCAGATTTTACAGCAGTTCTGGGGATATCCCAGCTTCCGGCCAATGCAGGAAGATGTGGTGAAGGCCGTGCTGGCCCGGCAGGATACGCTTGTGCTGATGCCGACGGGGGGCGGCAAATCCATTTGCTTTCAGGTACCCACACTGGCGATGAAAGGGGTATGCATCGTGGTAACGCCCCTGATTGCTCTGATGAAAGATCAGGTCGAACAACTCCGCAAGCGAGGCATTCCGGCCGCGGCTATTTACTCTGGCATGCACTACCGGGAGATTGATACTACCCTCGACAACTGCATTTACGGCAACACAAAATTTCTGTATGTTTCGCCCGAACGGCTTCGCACGGAGATCGTTATCGAGCGCGTCAAGCAGATGACGGTTTGTCTGCTGGCCGTCGACGAAGCGCACTGTATTTCGGCCTGGGGGTATGATTTCCGGCCACCTTATCTCCAAATCGCTGAATTCCGTCAGTATATCCCCGGTACGCCGGTCATCGCGCTGACAGCATCGGCCACCCCCGATGTTCAGAAGGATATTGTCGATAAACTGGTGCTGTATGAACCCCAGATTTTTCGGCAGACATTCGCCCGGCCTAATCTATCGTACTCGGCGGTCCTGGAGGAAGGTAAAGAAGCACGGCTGCTGCGCATTCTGCAGAACGTGCCAGGTGGCGCCATCATTTACGTACGGAGCCGTCGGCAAACGCAGCAGGTAGCTCAATGGCTCGTCCGGCAGGGTATCTCCGCCGATTTTTACCACGCCGGTCTGACCACCCAACAGCGCACCGAGAAGCAGGATGCCTGGATTCAGGACCGAACGCGGATCATGGTGGCCACCAATGCCTTTGGCATGGGTATCGATAAACCAGATGTGCGGACAGTGATACATTTGGACGTACCTGATTCGCTGGAAGCGTATTACCAGGAAGCAGGCCGGGCCGGCCGCGACGGACAGAAAGCGTATGCCGTCATGCTGTATACGAACAGCGACCTGGAAAACCTGCGCCACCGTACCGAGCAGTTGTATCAGCCTGTCGACATGCTCCGCCGGGTTTATCAGGCGGTTGCCAATTATACTGCGGTGCCGGTGGGTGGGGGCGAGTTCAGCAGTTACGATTTCGATTTAGTGGCGTTTACCGATACTTTCAGGCTCCCGCCCCAGGAAACGCACTATGCGCTGAAACAGCTGCAACTGGAAGGGTTTATTCAACTGAACGAAAACTACTTCCACCCGTCCCGGCTGACCATAGTGCTGGACAATCGGCAGTTGTATGAATTTCAGGTGATGAATCCGCGTTTCGATTCGTTTCTGAAATTGTTGCTGCGCATGTACGGGGGCGAGTTGTTCACCGATTTCATCACGATCTCTGAATCGACACTGGCGCGGACGTTCCTGATCAACCAGAGCGAGATCGAAGGTTTACTCCAGCAGTTGCATCAGCGCAACGTAGTTATCTACGAGAAGCAGAAAGACAAACCGCAGCTAACGTTTCTGACTCCGCGTTACGACGCTCCTACCTTACCCATCAACGTAGCCGAGCTGAACCGACGGAAGGAGCTGGCGATGCGAAAAGTGCAGGCCGCCATAGTGTATACCGAACACACCACCCAATGCCGTACCCGGCTGCTTCAGGCTTATTTTGGCGAGAAACCGGGCGAAGCCTGTGGTATTTGCGATAACTGCCTTAAGAAAAAAAAGAAAGCGGACAATGCGTCAACTGTGGTACGGGAGCAGGTACGCGAATATGTTGCCTTGGCGAATGGTCCGGGAATCTCTCCCAAACAACTTGCGCATTATTTTGCGCAGACCGATGCCGATGCACTTGCGCAGACCGTGAAGCAAATGCTGGCCGAAGAAGAAATTCGCTACACCAAAAGCGGCAACCTGACCCTGAACGCTACGTAATTTTTTTCGACAGTATTGACAGCATTGTTTGTCTTCACAAAATCTTGTTCATCCTGTCAATCCTGTCGGTAAAGCCCTTTCCGAACCTCCCACCGCGCGGGTAAATATCCCTGCTCATGCTATTCATCCCAAAGCGTGCGGTTTATCCCTTCGTTTTGACCTGGAAGGTAATCGTCCAGTATGTTTGCATCGAACAAAAACAAACGCAATCCATAACACCCGATGAGAACAACAATCGCTTCCGCCTTTATCGCCCTTATTATTAGCTGCACGGTTGATCAATCCAGCCTGGCCCAGCAGTCAACCTCGCCGACTCCCGCCGGAACCACCCATAAACTGACGGTAGTGGTTTCGAATGTCAATAACCGCAGCGGGAAGCTTTATGTGGGTCTGGCTAAAGATAAGGCCAGCTTTACGGGTGAATCCATCCAGCGAAAAGCTGTTGATGTAACCCCATCGGGTGAGATTACCACAACGTTTGAAGCGCTGGCTCCAGGGCGTTATGCTGTCCGGGTTTATCAGGACCTGAATGACAACCAGAAGATGGACTTTGCCGGTCAGATGCCCTCGGAGCCGTTCGGTTTTTCCAACGTGACGATGCTGATGGGACCACCCGATTTCGACGAATCTTCTTTTGAAGTAAACGCAGACAAAAGCATCAGCATCCGAATGATTGAAATGTAACGTCGACGCCTTCGGTAGTCCATTGCAAAAGAATTTGTGGATTTTTTCCAGAAAAAACTAGTTGGGCATTGTCCGGAATAAAACAAAGACATTATCTTTGTGGCCTCAATGCGGGGTGTAGCGCAGCCTGGTAGCGTGCTACGTTCGGGACGTAGAGGTCGTGGGTTCGAATCCCGCCACCCCGACCAACAACTTTTGAGATAGAAACACATGATTAATACGGTTAACAACATGATTTGGTGGTGGCACTCTCCTACGTTGGGATGAGGGTTGCCGTTTTGTTGTTTACCAACAGATTTCCTACAGGCTCACCGTCATCCCGGTGAGCCTTATTTTTTTTCCGCCGTACTATTCCATTTACGATCGACTAAAGACGAACAATTATGATCACCGACCTGAAACCTGCCTATCGCGTTGTCAGTCGCCACAAGCGTATGCTGGCCGACATCATTACCCCCGTCAGTATTTATCTGCGCATCCGCGATCGTTTCCTCAACAGCATTTTGCTCGAAAGCTCCGATTATCACGGCAATGAGAACAGTTTCTCCTACATCGCTTTCGACCCCGTTGCGCGATTTGCCTACGATTCTGGCCAGCTTACCCTGCAACTACCCGGCGAACCCGAGCAGACGAGTGCGTTGCCGATTCAGCACATGCGGGAAGCACTGCAACAGTTTAAAGATAGTTTCCGGCACGAGAAAGCACCGTTTTCGTTTATCACAAACGGTCTGTTCGGCTACTTTGGCTATCCGGCTGTGCAGGGTTTCGAAGATATAACCTTACACGCACCCATTCCTGCTGAAAATCAGATTCCGGCGGCCGTTTTTATGGTTTACCGGTATGTACTGGCGATCAATCACTTCAAAGATGAGCTGTATCTGTTCGAACACAGCTACCTCCGGGATGGTGAAAGCGAGCCCGAGAGTACACTCGACTACATCAGCGACCTGATAACGGGTCGTAATTACCCAACCTACTCGTTCAACACAGCCGGGCCCGAGCAATCCAACTTTACGGACGACGGGTTTCGGGAAGTCATTCAGAAAGGAAAAGACCACTGCCAGCGGGGCGACGTGTTTCAGATCGTGCTGTCGCGCCGGTTTTCAACGCCGTTCACAGGTGATGAATTCAATGTCTACCGCGCGCTTCGATCGCTGAACCCTTCCCCCTATCTGTTTTACTTCGATTATGGCAACTACAAACTCTTTGGTTCTTCGCCCGAATCGCAGATTGTCGTCAAAAATCGCCAGGCCACCATTTACCCGATTGCCGGCACCTTCCGACGCACGGGCGATGATGTTCACGACGCCGAACTCGCTCAGAAACTCTACGACGATCCTAAAGAATCGGCCGAACACGTGATGTTGGTCGACCTGGCCCGGAACGACCTGAGCCGCAACTGTAACGTCGTGAAAGTAGAGACGTTTAAAGAGGTTCAGTACTATTCGCACGTCATTCACCTGGTATCGAAAGTTGTGGGTGACCTGACCGAATCGGCGGACCCGCTGCAGATCGTAGCCGAAACGTTTCCCGCCGGTACGCTCTCCGGTGCTCCCAAACACAACGCCATGCAGCTCATCGACCGATACGAGAGCCTGAGCCGCAGTTTTTATTCCGGTAGCATTGGCTACATGGGTTTCGATGGCGAGTTCAACCACGCGATCATGATCCGGACGTTCATGAGTAAAGACAATACCCTTTATTATCAGGCCGGTGCCGGCATCGTGGCCAAATCAGTCGTAGAAAGCGAATTACAGGAAGTACATAACAAACTGGCCGCTCTGCGAACGGCTATCGAACAGGCAAAACAATTGTAACGGTAACGCGGGTAGAAACCCGCTTCAAAAATAAACTGCGGGTTTCTACCCGCGTTACGTATGAAACTTCTGGTCCTAGACAATTACGATTCGTTTACCTATAATCTCGTGTACATTCTGCGGGAGTTAGGTGTACAGCCCGACATCATTCGGAACAACAAAATTGCACTCGAAGACGTCGACCAGTACGACAAGATCATGCTTTCGCCGGGACCGGGCATTCCCTCCGAAGCGGGTATCATGCAGGAACTGGTACGAGAGTATGGCCCGACCAAAAGCATTCTGGGCATTTGTCTGGGCCACCAGGGCATCGGTGAAGTATATGGAGCGCAGCTGGAAAATCTTGGCGATGTTCTGCACGGGGTAGCGCACCGAACGAGCATAACCGATCGATCGGAACGGCTATTCGCCGACATCCCCGAGCAGTTGACCGTTGGCCGTTATCACTCCTGGACGGTCGTTCCCGAATCGATGCCCGCCGACCTGCGCACCACGGCCGTCGACGAACAGGGGCGCGTCATGGGTTTATCCCACGTTCGCTTCGACGTTAAAGGACTGCAATTCCACCCCGAATCCGTACTGACGGAGAACGGAGTAAAAATGATTGAAAACTGGTTGGCGATATGAAGCTGGCCGAAATTGTACCCTGGGGTCGAACACGAGAGGAGTATCGACGTATGTTCAACCTGACCGAGGCTGATCTACGTAGTCGAATTTTGGGGGTAGGTGATGGACCAGCCAGTTTCAACGCAGAGCAAACAGCTGTTGGTCACCCGGTCGTTTCAATTGATCCAATCTATGCTTTTTCGGCAGAGGAGATTGAAAAACGCATTGGGGTCACTTATCAGGAAATTATTGAGCAATTACGAAACCATAAGGAGCAGTACAACTGGACTTTATATCAGAATGCTGACGAACTAGGCGATGAGCGAATGAAGGCCATGAAGCAGTTTCTGACTGATTATGAAAACGGGCGGCAACAGGGGCGCTACCAAACCCATGGGTTACCTGCCCTGCCCTTCTCCGATCAGTCGTTTGATTTAGCGGTATGTTCACATCTGCTTTTTCTGTACTCCGACCAATTATCGGAAGCATTTCATCTGGCGTCAGTCCAGGAGTTAATTCGAGTCGCTAATAAGGTCCGCATTTTTCCATTGATTTCGCTAGCTGGAAAGCCTTCCCCTTACCTGAAACCTGTACTGGCTGACTGTCAAGCCACCCGTATTCAGGCAGAAATTGTAGATGTTCCGTATCATTTTCAAAAAGGAGCCTATCAAATGCTTCAATTAACCCGAATCGCTTAACATTTAATCGTTCACGCATTACGTTGGTATGAAAGCCATTCTAAATCACCTTTTTGAGTACAAATCGCTGACCAAAGACCAGGCCCGACAGGTGTTGCTGGGCATTGGACGGGGGGAGTACAACCCGGCACAAATTGCCTCATTCTTAACCGTTTACATGATGCGCAGCCTGCGCCTGGAAGAGCTCGAAGGTTTTCGGGATGCCATGCTGGAGCTTTGCCTTCCGGTCGATCTGGCGGCTTACGACCCGATGGATCTTTGCGGAACGGGTGGCGACGGGAAGGATACGTTTAATATTTCGACCCTGGCCTCGTTCGTCGTTGCGGGAGCCGGGCAGCGGGTAGCCAAACACGGCAATCACGGTGTGTCGTCGCTGGTAGGCTCCTCGACGGTTATGGAACGACTGGGGTACCGATTCACAAACGACACCGGCGAACTTCAACGGAAAGTCGAAACGGCCGGTATATGCTTCCTTCATGCCCCGCTTTTTCATCCAGCGATGAAGAACGTAGCTCCGATTCGGAAGGATTTAGGCGTAAAGACATTTTTCAATGTTCTGGGGCCAATGATCAATCCGGCGAAGCCTCAAAAACAGTTGGTTGGGGTTTTTAACCTTGAATTGGCGCGATTATATGCGTACCTTTATCAGCAAACCGACAAGCGGTTCATGATTCTGCATGCGCTGGACGGGTACGATGAGATTTCACTGACGGGCGTATTCAAAGTGATCAGCAATCAGACAGAGCAAGTACTGGAACCCAGGCAGTTAGGCCTGGATACGCTGACGCCTGAATCACTGGCCGGCGGGCAGACGCTCGATGAGTCGGCCCAGATATTCCTGAATGTGCTCAACGACGAAGCAACTCCGGCTCAGAAGCAGGCCGTCCTGGCGAATGCCGCTATGGCGCTGCTGGCCGCCGAAAAAGTCCAAACCCGCGAGGAAGCCGTCGCGTTGGCCCGCGAATCGTTGGAAAGTGGCCGAGCCTTGGCCTGTTTTAAGAAATTGATTGAGTAGCCAGAATGACCATACTTGACCAGATTATCGCGCAAAAGCGGGTGGAAGTGGCACAACGGAAGACCGAGGTTCCGATCGCTGTACTTGAACAAATGCCTGATTTCAAACGGCAGCCGCTGTCGGCGCGCGATGCGATTCAGGACCTGCGCTCCACCGGCATCATTGCTGAGTTCAAACGAAAGTCGCCTTCGAAAGGTGTAATCAATGCTGAGGCCGACGTTGCTATTACCACACAGGGGTATGTAGGAGCCGGGGCAGCTGTGCTGTCGGTATTGACGGACGAGCCGTTCTTTGGCGGTACGCCGGCGGATTTACAGGCGGCTCGCCTGGCCAATCCCGGCACACCGATTCTGCGCAAAGATTTCGTGGTCGACCAGTACCAGCTTCTCGAAGCCAAAGCCTGGGGTGCCGATGTGGTTCTTCTGATCGCGGCCTGTCTGACACCAGCCGAAGTAGCCGAACTCAGCCAGCAGGCCCAGGAGTTGGGGCTACAGGTACTGCTCGAAGTGCATGACGAAGCCGAACTCGATCAATCGCTGACCCACTCAGTCGATCTGGTTGGAGTCAACAACCGCGATCTGAAAACCTTTACGACTTCGATCGATACGTCGCTACGGCTGGTCGAGCGCATCCCTGACACGTTTGCTAAAATTACCGAAAGCGGGCTACATGACGCCGAAACGATGCAGACGCTCTTCCGGGCGGGCTTCGATGGGTTCCTGATTGGCGAAGCGTTTATGAAAACCGCCGATCCAGCCGCAGCCTTACACCGATTAGTCACTGATTTCACTTCCCGCATGCCTACCTTTATCAACTCTTCCAGCCTATGAAAATTAAAGTGTGCGGTCTACGCGACGCCGACAACCTGAAAGAAATTACTGCGCTGAACCCCGACTTCATTGGGTTTATCTTCTACGATCAGTCGCCCCGTTTTGTCGGTGAAGAGCTGGACGAAGAAGTGGTTAGAGCCATTCCCAAATCCATCCGAAAAGTAGGGGTGTTTGTCAACGCCAGCCCCGATTACATCCTGCGCTCGGTGAAAAAGTACGATTTTCAGTATGTCCAGTTGCACGGCACCGAAACCCCGGAATATTGCCGAAGCCTGCGGAATCGGGGCATCAACATCATCAAGGCGTTCCGCGTCGACGAATCCTTTAATTTTTCTATGCTGAACAACTACAAAGCCCAGTGCGACTTTTTTCTCTTCGATGCCAAAGGTGACCAGCCCGGCGGCAACGGTGTTCCGTTCGACTGGAGTATTTTGAAGCGGTATGACAACGAAAAACCGTTTTTCATCAGTGGTGGCATAGGCCTCGACAACCTCGATCAGCTTGCCCAGTTGAAAGGCATGAAATTGTACGGTGTAGACGTAAACAGCCAGGTCGAAACAGCGCCGGGGGTCAAGGATGTAGCGAAAGTGAAAGCGCTTATCGAGCGGGTGCGTCCCGTCGAAGAGATCGTCTAAGCGGCTGCAAAATCTTTCCGCACCTAGTCCTGTTATTCAACAAAACAACCATACGAATGGAAACGACAAAGGAGATTGACGCTGAAATTCCTCCTATGAAGTCAGGACATTTAAACAGCTACAAGCCAGAAGATATACGTCGCTGGGGTGTAGAGCGGTTTTTAGAAGCAACAGTTGTAAAAGATCCATTTAATCGCATATTTCCGGAATTTACCGAGGAGGAAAATCGAAAAATGGATGAATTATTAGCTGAAGGCGATAAGGGTGCTGTATGATTTATGATACAAACTTACTGATCGCTTATATCCGCCAGCAATGACTACCACCGATAAAGACTATTTTGTCGATTGTGACAATTGGAGAATTGGAAGCTTTCGCGTTGAAGTCTGACTGGGGTATTCAAAAAGTCGAGTTCATGATGAATATGGTAGCTCGCTATCCCAATGTCGATATCACATACGATCTGGTAAAATATTACGCAGAAATCGATGCATTTAGTCAGGGGAGACTAAAAACGGCACCCCTGAAATTTTCCGCCCGCAATATGGGCAAAAACGACGGCAGCGGCCGACCGATCTGGATTACGGCAACAGACCTTTATCTGGATATGGAACTCCACACCCACCGATAACGATTTCGATCACCTGCCAGCCTTAGGACTGCGCCTGATTAAGCACTAATTCATATGCAAACCACGCTTGACCCCCAAGCCTCCTTCGCCGTCACCGACAAAGGGTTTTATGGCCGCTTTGGCGGAGCGTTTATTCCCGAAATGCTCTACCCAAACGTCGAAGAGCTTCGACAGAACTATCTAAACATTATTTCCGATCCAGGTTTTCAGGCGGAATTCTGGCAACTGCTGGAAGATTACGTCGGGCGACCGACTCCCCTGTTTCTAGCAAAACGTCTGTCGGAGCAGGTTGGCGCGACCGTCTACCTCAAGCGTGAAGACCTTTGTCATACTGGAGCGCATAAAGTTAACAACACCATCGGCCAGATTCTGGTAGCGCAACGGCTTGGGAAAAAGCGCATCGTGGCCGAAACTGGAGCCGGGCAGCATGGTGTAGCTACCGCAACCGTGTGCGCGCTGATGGGTCTGGAATGTATCGTTTACATGGGCAGCATCGATATGGAACGCCAGAAACCCAACGTCGACCGGATGCGCATGCTGGGGGCTACGGTCGTTCCGGCTACATCGGGCAGCCAAACGCTCAAAGATGCGACCAACGAAGCGATGCGTCACTGGATCAACAACCCGGTCGACACGCATTACATCATTGGCTCGGTGGTTGGGCCACACCCCTACCCCGATATGGTCGCGCGTTTCCAGTCGGTCATTTCCGAAGAAATCAGAAAGCAGCTGTTTGCGAAAATCGGTCGCGAAAACCCCGACTACGTGGTTGCGTGCGTGGGCGGAGGCAGCAATGCCGCCGGTACGTTCTTTCATTACCTGCACGAGCCCTCGGTGCGGCTGGTAGCTGCTGAAGCGGCTGGTCAGGGAGTGACGTCCGGGCACTCGGCGGCAACGACGGCTCTGGGCAAACCGGGTGTTTTGCACGGCAGTCGCACAATTCTGATGCAAACCGAAGATGGTCAGGTCATCGAGCCGTATTCCATCTCCGCAGGCCTAGATTATCCGGGTATCGGGCCGCTTCACGCGCACCTCTTCGACTCGGGCCGCGGTGATTTTTACGCCATTACCGACGACGAGGCCTTACAAGCCGGTTTTCAGCTCAGCAAGCTCGAAGGAATCATTCCGGCGCTGGAGTCGGCTCATGCGCTGGCGGCTCTGTCAAAAATGGACCTTAAACCCAGTGATATTGTTGTAGTTTGCCTGTCGGGGCGGGGCGATAAAGATTTAAGCACCTATTCAAAACATTTGTAGAGGCTGTATCGCGGATTTTAGTCCGCCTGAACGTTACAGACCCATTTCAATCATGGTTATGCGGACTAAAGTCCGCGATACTGATATGATCCAGGAATTAACCCAAAACCGCATTACGGACCTGTTTGCGCATAAGCGTGAGCGGCTGCTGAACGTTTATTTTACTGCCGGATTTCCGAATCTGGAAGATACTCTGACCGTTCTGCGCGGCTTGCAGGCGGCTGGTGTCGATCTGGTCGAGATTGGTATGCCATATTCGGACCCCGTTGCCGATGGCGAAACCATTCAGTTGAGCAACGAGCGCGCTCTGGACAACGGCATGTCGTTGAAGAAGCTGTTTGAGCAGTTAGCCGACTGTCGAAACGATCCGTCTGGTACTCCGATTACCGTTCCTATCCTACTGATGGGCTACATTAATCCCGTTCTGCAATTCGGCGTGGAAAACTTCTGCCGGAAATGTCAGGAAGTTGGCGTAGATGGTGTTATTTTACCCGACCTGCCTCTCGATTTGTACCTAACCGATTATGCACCTACGTTCCGCCAATACGGTATCCTAAACGTCAACCTGATTACTCCGCAAACAGCAGAGAGCCGCATCCGGCGCATCGACGAAGAATCTGACGGGTTTATTTACATGGTTTCGTCGGCCAGCATCACCGGCTCGACCAAAGGTGTCAGCGATTCGATGCGGGCTTACTATAAACGAATTCAGGACATGAATCTGCGCAATCCGCGCCTGATCGGTTTTGGCATCAATGACCACGAAACCTTCGATACTGCCAGTCGATATGCCAACGGGGCCATTGTAGGCAGTGCCTTTATCCGGCATCTGGACGAAAACGGAATATCTCCCGAGAGCATCCGGGCATTTGTGCAGACGATTCGGGCGTAGTGGCTTACCTTTACGGCATGAATTCCGAGATTAATTTCGAAAAATCCCCCGATGGCCTCCTGCCGGCGGTCATTCAGGATGCCGAAACGGGCAAAGTGCTGATGCTGGGCTACATGAACCGTGAGGCTTACGACAAAACCATTGCCGACAACATCGTTACTTTTTTCAGCCGCAGTAAGCAGCGACTCTGGACGAAAGGCGAGACCTCGGGCAATTTTCTGCATGTGCAAACGATCCTGTTGGATTGCGATGGCGATACCATTCTGATCAAAACCAATCCGGTGGGTCCTGTTTGCCATACGGGGGCCGACACGTGCTTCGACGAAGTCAACCAAGGTAAAGGTCAGTTTCTAAATTACCTGCAGGGCATCATCCACGACCGGAAGATCAATCCGTCCGTGCAATCCTACACAACTACGCTCTTTCAACGTGGTGTCAACAAAATTGCTCAGAAAGTCGGTGAAGAAGCGGTAGAACTGGTGATTGAAGCCAAAGACGATAACGCCGATTTGTTCAAAGGAGAAGCCGCCGACTTATTATTCCATTTCCTGGTGTTGCTGGAAGAGAAAAATATGGACCTTGACGATATTGTTGCCGTCTTACAATCCCGCCATCAAAAACAATAGATTCGGGTTTGGGGTTTGTTGAACGTCAGCAGTCGCCAGTGTGGTATTTGCTCAGAATTCACTCACCTAATATAATCACGTTTCATGGGACTAATTATCCGTATTCTTATCAGCGCTGTGGCCGTTTGGGTGGCTACTTATTTTATTCCAGGGGTTTCCGTAACTGGCGGAGCCGGTACCTATCTGATTGTAGCGATTGTACTGGGCTTCCTCAATGCGTTCATTAAGCCCATTCTGACGGTTCTGACCATCCCAATCACTATTGTTACGCTGGGCCTGTTTCTGCTCGTTCTAAACGTACTGATGGTTTACCTGACCTCTTACTTAGTTCCTAATTTTCATGTAACGGGCTTTATTGCTGCGTTGCTGTTCAGTTTTGTGGTTTCAATCGTGACGGCCCTCATCGACGCTATCGTATAGTCGAGCACGTATAAAAGCGAATGCCACGACCTGGTTAGGTGTCGTGGCATTCGCTTTTTTTGTAGCTTACTGCGTCGATTCTGTTACCCGATGACCAACCATAACTCTACCTACGATATCCTCGTGATTGGTGCGGGGTATGCAGGGCTGACGGCTCTGCATGAGCTTAGAAAAGCCAAAAAAAACGTTCTACTGCTCGAAGCCCGCGACCGTGTGGGGGGCCGGGTCTGGACACAACGCTTTGCCGATGGCTCTTACGTCGATCTGGGTGGTGCGTGGGTAGGGCCAACGCAGGATCGGCTGTATGCACTAGCCCGCGAATTCGGGGTCGAAACCTTCCGAACGTACGATGAGGGCAAGAGTACGCAATTTTTTCGCGGTCAGGTAAAGCGCTACAACGGGTTGATTCCTCCCCTACCGCTTGGCGCGCTGCTGAGTCTGGATGGGGCTATAAAAAAACTGAATAAACTGGCTAAAACGGTCGATTTGACTGAACCCTGGACAACCCCAAACGCTCAGCGTTTCGATACGATGACCCTGGCCAGCTGGATGCACCACCAAATGCACTTCACCACGGCACGCCAGTTTTTTAAAATTGCAGCCGAGGCCATCTGGGCGGCCGATCCCGCGGAAATATCCCTGCTTCACGCGCTATTCTACTGTAAATCCGGCCGGGATTTGGACACGCTGATGAACATTCGAAACGGCGCTCAGGAAGAACGCTTTGCTGGCGGAGCCCAAACCATAGCCGATCGCCTGGCGGCTACGTTTGCCGATCAGATTCGCTTTAGTGAGCCTGTCCGGGCTATTCTACAGGAAAATGACCGGGTACGGGTCGTGACCGAAAAAGCCACTTATCAGGCCAGGCGTGTTATTGTAACCGTACCACCTGCCTTGCAAAACCGCATCGATTTTCAGCCAATTCTCCCGGCACAACGGGTCCAGCTACTTCAGCGGATGCCGATGGGCTCTGTCTGGAAATGTTTCGCGATTTACGACAAACCGTTCTGGCGTCGACAGGGCCTGAATGGGCTTGCTGCTACTCCCGACGGACACATAACGGTTACGTTCGACAACTCACCTAAAGATGGGAGCCTGGGGGTCATGATGGGATTTGTTCTGGGAAATCAGGCAAAGGAATTTTCTACGCTATCGGATGAAGACCGACAACAATCAGCGCTGCAGACCTTCGCTACGTTCTTTGGACCGGAAGCCCTTGAGCCTATTCGCTATATAGACCATAGTTTTATGAATGAAGAATGGTCTCGCGGCTGTTATGCAGGCCTAATGGGTCCTGGAGTCTGGACAACCCTCGGTCCGGCTTTGCGAGCGCCCGTCGGTCGAATTCATTGGGCCGGTACCGAAACATCGGCGGTTTGGAACGGCTATATTGAAGGTGCCATCCGCTCAGGGGAACGAGTAGTTCAGGAAATCCTGTCGGCAGAAGCAGTAGGACATATCTGATCAATCAACATTCGACCAATTGGCTGGTAATACCATACGTATGGAATTCATTCAAACCCCCAACGCTCCGGCTCCGGGCGGGCATTATTCGCAGGCCACCATACACGGCGATTTAGTTTTCTTATCCGGGATTTTGCCCATAACCCCGAATGGGCGGAAACTAACCGATGCGACGATTGCCGAGCAAACCCAGCAAATATTGGCCAATTTCGACGCAATTCTGCAGGCTGCCGGTAGCAAACGCGAGAACGTTCTGAAAGTTACGGTTTTTGTCTCCGACATTCAGGCCTGGGGTACCGTCAACGAATTATACACGCAGTTTTTCGGCGATCATCGTCCCGCCCGGTCCATTGTGCCCGTCGGTCCGCTTCATTACGGACTAAGTCTGGAACTCGAAGCCATTGCTGTGGTCTGACGGGCACGCTATTTCACTTTTACCCGCTCACCAGCGGAGTGTGCCGAAAATTCGGGGGCGTAGAAACATTGTACGGTGGCCACACCCGCCGAAAAGTCGCCGGTTTGAGCAACGCGCAGGTCATATTCGAACACGTGCGTGCCGACAGGCAGATAGCCTATAAAAAAATCGGTGCTGGCATCGCGAGGGGATTCATAATATCCTAGCCCGTTCTGATACTTATAGCCTGATAACGCAGCTACTGGCTCAAACCCCGAAGCCCGGCTGTCTTTCAGGTGCACATATTCCATTACCCGGTCTGTTTTCAACACCAGCCGCACTTTGATCAGATCGCCGGGCTTGAGCGATGTGCTGGCAGTAACGGGCGAAATAATCGGCCCGTTGGGCGAATCGTGTTGCACAGTCAGGGTTTTCTGAACCGAGAGGCCTGTGCTCCCCGCCATCACCCGGTCGAGTGGTTCGAAGTGCTGCCAATATAACGCACCCCAGGCCGGGCCATCCGTACTCTTTGTTACCTTGATCACCCCCATCTCGGGTTTGATTTCCGTAGCTGCGTAGGTTACCTTCTCATAACCCGTAATGGCATCCGCTTTGGTTACCCGATTTTCGATCGGCTGCCCACCCAGACTTACCTGAGTGGTAACGCCCGTTCCCAGCCAGTCGCTGCCGCGTAGCAATAAGGCATAAACGGCTTCTGTAGTGGCTTTTGTCGACGACCACGACTGTGTTTGTTTCTGGCGCAACAGCCACCGCTTCATCTTGTCGACACTGGCTCGGTCGGCTTTGATTTCGTCGAACGCTTCGATGAGATAGGCCTGGGTTTCGATGGGCGTTTGATACCAGTAAAGACCGCTCTGGTTATCCGGCCAGTATAACCCCAATTCATCCGATTCACGCGACCGTTCGCGCAGAGAACGCAGGATATGATCTGACGTTTGGGCGTCGCCGAATCGGTGAAGCGCCAACGCTGACAGTGCCTGTCCCTGCAAACTCTGCTTTTGCCAGTCGGCAACGACATACTGTTTCAGGTAGCTCAACACGGCCGTATCAACCGGTTTATCGAGGTAAAAACTACGGGCGTATAGGTACTGCGTTGCTGAAAAGTACCAGGCTCCTACGATTTTTCGTTTTTGCTGCTCTTTCTTCTGATCCTTCATCCAGCGTACCATTTCGCCATCGACGTAGCGAATGGCTTTTGCCTGCAGATCAACGATTTTCGTTTGCAGGTCGTCGGGGAATCGAACGCCTAGTTTCTGCAGATGACCGAACCCGCTCAGAATGTGCAATGTCATGGCCAAATCTGGCTGCATTCCGCCAAACCAGCGGAAGCCGCCGTCGGTCGTTTGCAGTTGCTCAAGCTTGGCGAACGCAAGCCGTTGTTCCTGTTCCATCCGGTTCGCGTCCAGCAGTTGCCCGAGTTTGGCTTGCCGTTCGGCTTCAGAGCGTGCATCGGCCAACCAGGGGGAGTTTTCCAGTGTAACAGCTTTCAGTTCTTCGTTCAACTGCAACGGACTTTTAGCGGCCGGGTTTTTCTGCCATTCGGCAATGACCTGTCGGAACACAGGTTTGCTCCCCACAATGTGAGCCGCCAGACTATTGGCATACAACCGGCTGAATAATTGCTCAGCGCATTCGTAGCGATACTCCATCAGATAAGGCAACGATTGCAGCGCATACCAGCTGGGGTTGCTGGTCACCTCAACCGTCAATCGCTCGTGCTGAACCGGCAGTTCCGGACTGAGGCTCGTCAGTGGTTTCAGTTTAAACTCCTTCGTCTCTTTACCATTCACCCAGAAAGGTTGCGAATCCGTGATCAGCATGCGGTTAGTCAACACAGGAATCGTGAACTCTTCGCCATCGGTAAAAAGCCCCGACTGTGCCGTAAGCCGGCAGGTTATCAGCTCAATTCCTTTAGGCACAACGATCGTCCAACCGACCGCTGTACTCAGACCAGGAGCCAGCGTTTCGTTTTCACGACCACTGGTCAGTTGGGGCCGGACCAGCAGTTCGCCGGTCAGGGCGTTAGTCAGTAATAGATTGGCCTTGATATCGTTGAGCGGCTTTTCTGACAGATTCGTCAGGCGGGCCTGCACCTGAATGGTATCGCCCTCGCGGAAGAAGCGGGGTGCATTGGCCGTAATCATCAGTTCCTTCTGGGTAACGATTTCGCGCTCCAGCGTACCGGTTTTCACATCTTTCGTGTGCGCAAATGCCAGTAATCGCCAGCGAGTAAGTGCTTCAGGCATCGTAAATTTCAGCACTACCCGCCCCTGCTCGTCGGTTTTGAGCTGTGGCATAAAGAAAGCGGTTTCGTTGAAGTTCCGGCGCGGGCTGATCGCGGGTGATAAAGGAGTCTGGGGCTGTTCATCTGTAGAATTAGTTGCCTTATCAGCTGCTGCTCCGCTGGCAGCCAGAGTCGCTTCAGACTTCATCATCATCGGACTGGCCGCTGCCGTGCGTGCCATGCCTTTTCTGCCCGATGCCAGTATAGGTCCGACTGCTCCGGGGCGCCCATAGCCGGTGACGACAACCTCGTTTAGGGCCTGCGCATCCGGATTCATCTGTGAAGACATTGTTCCCGGCGATACCGCTATTTCCAGAGTTTGGTAACCGATATAGGAAACTAGTAGGGTGACGGGCGACTGACTCGGTTTAATTTTCACCGAGAATTCTCCTTTAGCGTTGGTGCTGGTACCAGTTGATGTTCCTTTAATAATAATTGAAGCCCCAGCAACGCCGACTCCGTATTTGTATTTTAGCGTACCCGAAATCGTTTTCCCGTCATTTACGAGCGAAATCCGAATGGCGTCATTCCGAATACCAAACCAGTTCAACTGATCGTACTGGCGCGTCGGAGCGGCAATTTCGGGTTGCGGTTTATAAAAGAATACATACCCTGGTTGCACGCTGAAGCTCCCCGAGTACCAGTTGACAAAGAATGGCATATAGGGCTGATAAAACGACGTTGGCCAGGCCAGCCGGTCGAAGGCATCCAGCGAGGCATCGTAAAGCGTTGCAACGAGTTCGGCAGAGGTTTTGGCCAGGCCGCTCACGCGAAGTGTCCACTCTTCGCGTGAGCCAGGTTTGAGTTTGTCCCGTAATGTCTGGGTTTCGATGGTCAGTTGCTTATTCGTGAACGGTACGGTAATGGTCTGCGATTTCTGATACATCCGCCCATTCTGCACCATGACAAAATACACGGCAAACCCACCCCGCTGCTGTTCTGAAACGGGCAAGGCAACGCGCCGGGGCTTCCCATCGGTTTTCAGCCATTCCTGCCGTACAAACCTGTGGTTTTCTTCTACCATCATCTGCACCCAGCCCGGCTGACTGTTGCCAACCCAGAAAACAGCCTCCTCACCTGGCTCGACCGTAGTTTTTCGGGCCTGTAGCCAGCCTTCAGGTCTACGGGAGGCCACTGGTTGTCTGTCGTTTACAACGGAGAAAAACACCTGCTCTCGGGTAGTTTCCCCCAGGGAATCCGTGACGCTAAGTTCGGCAACATACTCCCCCGGCGTGTAGCGGCTCAGATCAGGCTTGAGCAGCGAATCTGCTGGCGCCTTAACCGACAGTTGCTGCACGGCCTCACCTTTTGGCCAGAAGCGCGGGTTGTTTTCGTTGGCATACAAATCGTTCGGAAACAGTTTTTCGAATTCTTCCCGGCTTATCAGTTGCCGATCTGGCCGGTTCCAGAGCCGATTTCGCAGTAAGCGGGCGGGCGGTTGCAGACGATACACAGTAAGCTGGCCGGTAGCCGACACTTTTTCGCCCGATTGGTTCGTAATCCGAATCGGGAAGCTGGCGGGTTTATCCTGTTCCACTGCCTCCGGAATGACGAGGCTTACCTGCAACGCCGAGTAACCGATGGGCAAGGTTTGGGCTGCGCTACGGGTTTCACCAGCCCGGTCAGTTACGTCAATGGTTACTTCGAAATCAAAAACCGGATTGGTTTCGCGCGCCTGCTCGCGATCGGGTGTCGCCGTAAACGTAATGCTGACATTCCCTTTCCCGTCCGTTTGAGCTGTGCCGTTGGTAATCTCGGTCTGGCCGGTACGGCGCGGCATGTACCACCAACTCCAGCGTGGCCGAAGCCGGCGAACAACCCGATAGCGTACAGCAGCGCCTTCGACAATAGCGCCCGAAAATGTTTTGGCATCCGCCTTCAGCGTAACGGTTTGCCCTAGTTTGACGGCCTGCCTGATTGGCTGGACTTTTACTTCGAACGTTGGCCGTTTGTACTCTTCAACCCGAATGCTCGTACTTCCCTGAGCGGTTTGCAGACTCATTTCTCCCGTCAACCGTCCGACCGGGGCTGTAAAACTGGCACTGAAGGTGCCGAACTCATTGGTCTTTAGCGTCTGCTCAGCCAGCTGCTCGCCGTTCTGATCCAGAAAATCGATGGTAACATCCTGATTGGCCACGACAGCGAACGCGTTGGTTTTACCACTGTATAGCAGTCCTTTGACGTAAATAGCCTGCCCCGGCCGGTAGATGGCCCGATCGGTAAACAACTTGACATAAGATTGAGCCGTTTCCTCACCCCGACCAATATTACCGTTGTAAAAATACTGTCGATCCGAAAGAACGGTATCGGCACCATGCGCGATCAGGTATTGAAAGTTTGGCTCATTGAACAGGTCAGCGGGAGCGATGTTCACCCAGCCGTTGGCATCCGTTCGGTATGATTTTTGGCGGGCGGGTAGCTTTGAGGAAATGCCCACAATCGAAACAGCTATATTCTTCAGCGGCTCACCCGTCAGCCGGTTTGCCACAATGACAGTCTGGGCAACGCCCTGATTTGTAGCGGGGAGAACCAGATAAGAAAGCTCGGATATGCTAAACGTCGCCATGTTCAGGTATTCCGTTTTCTCCTGAAACTGGTTGTTGGTTGTCGCCAGCAACAGGTAACTTCCCATCGGTAAAGCCTTAATGGGTATCTCGACCGAATGGCGGTTCAAATCACCGTCATCTGGCAAAACAACCGAGCTCTCATCGATGACAGGCCGTTTCAACCAGGCGCTAAACCATTTTCTCTTCTGACTTTCATCAGCCCGATTCTCGCGATAGGCCTGTAGTTCTGTCAGGGTTATCCGAATGATTCGATACCGTATCTTATTGACGTTCTGGTAGCTTACCAGCGCTCGGAACGGTTGCTGTGGCTGATTGACCTGCTCGATCTGAAACGAATAACTCGGAAGTAAAAGCTGATTCAGTAACTGAGCGGCCTGCTTACCGGCCAGCGTTTCCGGATATCGGCTGACTAGCTCCCGGCATATATCGGCCGCCTGTTTGCGGTTCCAGCGGTTCGGGTCGGTGGTACTGGGGGTGGCCTCTTCGGCGTCGTCGGGTGGACGAACAGGACCGTAGGCGGTTAGAAACTCAGCCAGTTGGTACGCATAAACGGCCTCGGCCGGACTATTTTTATACTGATTCCGCTGGCGTTCGAGGGCTTTTCGGTATAACGAATCACGCTCGGGCAGATTGCTGTGCTGATGTACAAACGTCAGTCGCAAGACATCGGCATCGACTAATGCATTAGGATGATTATCGGTCAGGTGAAATTCCAATAGTTGCTGGTAAAGCAGGAGCGCCTGATAACGCCCGGATAATGAATCCTGGCTATGAATCGTTAGCCGGGCAAACACGTCTGGGCTGGCAAAATAAGCGGGCTGGTTCAGCTCAAACCGAAAAACAGGCTTTAGTAGATCAGGTTCCGTGTTCTGGAAAAACTGTATAGCGCGGTGTGCCAGCAGGTCATACAACGTCGGTCGCAGGGGTCGCGCATCCGGATCGCCTTTTTCCAGCAGCATATCGTACGTGCCAATCGGAATTTTCTGCAAGGCATCTCTCGACCGCACCGAAGCCAGATAGGCCGTCGTAGCGGCTTCTACCAACTGACGCGCATCCCAGGTTGTAAAATCGGCCGTTGAATCCGTTGATGTTGTTACGTTATCCGCTCCCGACGTATTCACCGTCGTCCGTTCGTAGAATTTATACCGATTCTGGCTGAAATATTGCCAGTACACATCACCCAGCACTGATTGCAGAACAGACTTGGCCGGTTCGGGCGTTTCGACAATGTCGGCCCGTAAAGAACGAATCAGGATTTTAAAGGCATCTTCATCCGAATAAGCCCGGTATACTGTACGGGCAATAGCAGCTTTAGCCAGTTGAGGGTAGTTCTTCTGAGCCCTGGCTTCCTTATAGATTCGGTCAACGATCTCGACCGCCGATTTTGGTAAGCCTTTAGAGGCCAGTGAGTCTGCGCGTCGCCAGTCGCGGGCGTAGTCTGGCAGCGGTTTATTCTGCGCTGAAGCGGCTAACGTAAACAGAATTAAAAAGATAGTTAGGAATGGATGCATAGTCTGTATTAAAACGATCGCTGGGATAGATGACAGGTAGGGTGTTTTTCCACAACGTTTGTTTCTATGACTCTGGTTTATAGCGAAGGGTTTAATCGGCTGGCGTATACAGAGCCATGAACTGGGCTCACTCCTTATTTCAGGGGTTTGTGTCTAGTGTTTTGATTCTTCCGGTATATTGATAGCTATATTGATAGCGTTTTAGCTCGGTGCCGAGTTAAAACGTCGAATGCCTTCTAACTACCGATCGTATGCCCGCTATTTTTCTGCTATTTGCCTGTCTTGTCTGTACGTCGCTTTTACCCAGGCCCGAAAAAACGTATCCAGTCGGTCAGATCAAAACCGATAAGGGTGACGTGCTTTTCTGGCTGTACGATGAGACGCCCAATCATAAAGCAAGTTTCGTCAAACTGGCTAAGGCGGGTTATTGGGATACGCTGACCTTCAATCGGGTCATCAAAAATTTTGTCGCGCAGGGTGGCTGCCCGGATACACCGGCCGGTTTCGCTGGCTCGCCGTACTTGCTGAAACCCGAATTCAGACCAGCAATCCGGCACGTATACGGGGCTGTCGGCGCCGGACGCGACAACAACCCGCAGATGCTTTCGGCAGGATGCCAGTTTTACATCGTTCAGAACAGGAAAGGCGAGCATCGACTCGACGACAAGTACACGGTTTTTGGGCAGGTTTTTAAAGGCATGGAGGTGATCGACGCCATTGTGGCCGTTAAAACCGACTCGACCAACACGCCCCTTTCTCCGATCAAACTGGATGTCAATGTCCTTAATCTGACAGCCGCGGAATTAAAAAGCCAGGGCTACTCGGTTAAGTAGCCCTGGCATTATGTGATACCGACCAGGACGGTCGGTACTACTGCTTCAATAAAAATGCGGTTAGATCGGCCAGTTGCTGCTGGCTCAGCCCCAGTTGGGTGGGGTCGGGCATCAGGCTGTTCTTATACTGCCTTCGGGAGGAGACCTCGCCGACCGGGATCGTGTGCTTAATGCCTTTAATGCCTTTCACCGTGACGGACTGATCGCTGTCGCTGACCAGAAAACCGTAATACATCTGGCCTTTAGTGGTGGTAATCATATAGGGTTCATACCCAAATGCAATCCCCGCGCTTGGATACAAGATAGCCTCAAGAAGCCCGCTCTTGTCGAACTTCTGATGGATTTTGGTCAGGTCAGGGCCGATATCCTCGCCCTGCTGGCCGTGCCGGTGGCAGGTCGCACAATTAACCTTGAAAATAGTTCGGCCGTTTCGTTCATCGCCAGTAAGCAGCGCAATCTGCGCAATGGGCGAATTGGCTTTGTTGACATCGGTTGTCGCGGAGACTTTTGCGGGAGCCGCGTCAACCGATGTCGGCTGCGCCTGAACAGGTACGGTCGACACGGGAGGGGTTTTGACGGGCTCTTTTTCTTCAGCAACGCGCGCAGGTTCCGGAGTCGTCGATCCGGCTGTTGGCGTAGCGGCTACGGAAGCCGTTTCGGGCTGGGTCGGGCGCTTCCAGGGGAAATATTCTTTGCCCATGGTCCGAACGGTCTGATCTTTATTGGTTCGAATACCGGGGCCGGCCGCTTTGATCAGATCGTCCGACAGCTTGTTCTCAGCCGCTAACCCGATCAGAATCTTAGCTCCTTCGGCATCCCGCGACATGTCGATGGCTATTTTCCGTTTCTCAGAGTCAGTTTTTGTGTCGTCGAGCAATTCTTTCCGCTTGCCCAGCATTTTCTGCTCTTCGGCGGAGACCGTCACCGGCCGAACTTCGTTCCAGTTCAAAAACTTAGCCCAGTCGTTGCCGCGTCGGAAATCGACCCAGTAGTTGGCCTGGTCTGCGATTTCTTTGTCCGGCGATTTTGTCAGCTCAACCATCGCTTTGGCGGCTGGCTGGCTTTTAATAAACGCCAGGGTCGTTATGGCCTGCTGACGGGTTTCGGGTGAGAGCGCCTGCGCGGAGGCCCGCTTTTTTAACAGACCGACAGCCGAAGCTGGGTGGAACTCCCAAATCAGATTAGCCGTCCGCTGATCCCATTTCACGGGATCTTCGGGTAAGGTCATATCCGCGAACAGCGCTTCCTGCTTGCCATCGGCCGCTTCGCCCAGGGCGTCCAGATACCACCGATCTTTGCCATCGTAGCCATTAACCAGATTCAGCAGCATAACCCGGCATTCATCGTAGGGAACATCCCGTAAAGCCACGGCTACTTCGCGTCGGACCGCCGGATTTCGGTCGAGAGATAAATTTCCGAGCAAGGGCAGCACGGCTTCCTGCGAAGCGGTCAGCCCCGGATTCGATTTGTTATTCTCCGGAGTGATGCTCCGGATGGCCCGCAAGGCCGTGATGCGGGTCATCGGGTCATCGGCTTTAAGCAGTCGCTCGACTTCGAACTGACCTTCGCCCCCCAGTTGTACCAGCAGAAAAATAGCCCTGGCCCGGTGGTATGGGTTAGGTGACGCTAGCAGCGCCATGACGGGCTGAATCACTTTTTCACCCTGTTCCCGCAACGCATCGAAGCCCAACATCCTGACATTCACCGCCGGACTGAGCAGAGCGGCAATCTGCCCCTGGGTGGTGCGTAGGTCAATCCTGGGTACTTTCAGATTTTTACCTTTGGGTGTAACGCGGTAAATACGGCCGTATCCCTGCCGGTCCTGCATCTGATGGCCACCCACGATCGGATCGTACCAGTCGGCAATATAAATCGCACCATCGGGGCCCACGGCTACGTCGCTCGGCCGAAACCACTTGCGGCTGTCGTTATTGACATCATTCCATTTGTAGTTTTCATCGACCCGCGGAAACGTACTGATAAAGTCGGTGCGGGGCATTCGGTAACCCGCCCCCGACACCTCGGGTTTGTACCCAAAAATTACGTTTCGACCAGCTTCGGCACTCAGCAACATACCCCGGTAAGAAAGTCCGAGTTCATCGCCTTCGTACACGACCATGCCTGTCGGAGAACCCGCCCCCGTAATGTCGCCAACGGGCATAACGCCAGGGTCTTCCTGATGCCAGTGCGCCGTTGGGATCGGCTGACCAGGTCGTTGATCACCTTTCCAGTTACGGGTTCCATCGGCACTGAAATACCCAGCATTCCCCCCTTCCATGACCCAGCTCGTGCGGCAGGCCATCACCTCATCGTCATTGTCGTTCTGCCACATGTTGCCATAGGAATCGAGCGCGGTTTCGTAGTTGTTCCGGAAGTTCTGGGCCATAACTTTCAGGTTCGACCCATCTGGGTTGATCCGTAAGGCCAGCCCTCCCACCCACACGCGCCCGTCGTCGCTGACCTGATTGCCGTGGTTAATTTTGTTGTATGGAGTTCCGCCGACGTACATGCTCCCCGATCGGAGTGTCCAGCCATCCTTGTCGCTCACGACGTGTGGACCCGCATTACCGGTGTTGAAATAATACTTACCGTCTGGCCCGGCCACGATAGCATGCAGGGAATGGTCGTGATCGACGCCACCAAAGCCGCTGAGCATAATTTCTTTCCTGTCTGGCTTATCATCGCCATTCTCATCGGTGTATACGACGATATTCGGTGCGCACGAAACGATCACTTTGTTGCCGATGACGGCAATACCCAGCGGAGAAATCAGGTCCGGGTCGGTCACGAATACCTTACTGTCGTCGGCTTTTCCATCTCCATTCGTATCTTCCAGGATCATCACCCGCTCCCCTTCCGGATGGTCGAGCCGCCCCTCGGGCTTGTTGTTGAATTTACGGTAATTGACAGCTTCCGTTACCCAAACCCGCCCTTTCGCATCGATATCCATATTCGTCGGATTGTAAAACATGGGCGATTCGGCCCAGAGGGTAGCTTCCAGATCGTCGGGCAGGTATAATTTATTGGCAGCGCTATCGATCACAATACTCGTCTGTTGCACCGGTTCAGGTACAGCAGCGGACCACCGCACTGGCTGAAGCGTTGGTCCGGCCAGATACAGTAGGCCAACCGTTGTTAAGGCGAGTGGAAAAGGAGTTAGCGAAAAAATTGTTTTCATATTTGTTTCACATTCAGTGGTACAGAACTGATGACCGAGCCTCTGTGCCCGCATCAACTAAATAGCGATCGTACGGTCTTATTATTTTCCTGGTAGCTTTCCAGTATGGGTTTACCTTTCGGAACGGCTCCTTCCATGTGCAGCCAGCCCGAATAGCCAATGTGGTCCAGCACCTGCCTGACTTTCTTCAGATCAACGTTGCCCTGACCCAGCAGGTGGCCGTTTTCTTTCAGGTGAACTTCGCAGATACGGTCTTTTCCGAGGTCACGCAGTTCCCTGAAAATGTCGTAGCCTCTGTCGGTCGAATTGCAGACGTCGTAATAAACCTGGACAGCTGGCGACCCGACGGCATCCAGTATAGCCAGTAGCTCAGGGGCTGACAGCCAAGATTCGATACCCAGCACGACACCGGCCTTTTCGGCTTTCGGCGCCACTGCTTTCAGTTTATCTATGACGACCTGCCTGCCGTGTGGATCATCGCGCAGATCGTTTTTCGAGAAAAAAGCCAGGAGAACATTTTTGACCTTCAGTGCCTGAGCGACATCGATACTATCCTGCACCCACTGGTCGGTACGCGGATCTGATTTATACGGAATTTCGTTCAGTAAACCAATGGCTAACCCACCGATCGCAACGCCCGACTGGCGGGCCGCTTCGCGGTAGGCTTTTTGCACGTCGGGTCGCCGAAGGTGTTCCTGATCCGACAGGGTGTTCAGGCTAACCTGAATGCCATCCAGGCCGATCTGTTTGGCTACTGCGAAGGCGTGTATGTCGCCGGCAGGCCCTATCGACCAGTCGCAGGCGCCAATTTTGAAGCGCGCTTCAGTCATAGCCAGCCAGTTGAAGTCTGCCTTCGTGAGTGCAGTTAGACCAATACCCAATGAAGACCGAAGTGCGTTCCGACGATTCATGTAACTTCTTAGCTAAACCACCAAAGGTACGTAGCAATGAGGCATCGAACATTAATTATTCTTAGACCCTTTATACTTTTGGAAAGAAAACGAATTTTTTTCAGTTGACTTCCAACCGTTTGCTTCTAAAGCAGATCATTAGGGCATCAGCGTTGATATGCAGGATGAATACGCATTAGTAGAAGGATGCCGAAGGCAGGACCGGATTGTGCAGCGACAGCTTTATGAGCGGTTTGCCGGAAAGCTCTTTGTCGTTTGCAAACGATACATAAAAGACCCCGACGAAGCCGAAGATGTTCTACAGGATGCGTTCGTAAAAATATACCGGAACATCGATTCATTTCGCTTTGAATGCCCTCTGGAAGCCTGGCTGAAGCGAATCGTGATCAATACAGCCCTTAAACAGCTTCGTAAACAGAAACCCTGGGAAAACATAGGCGACGTACAGGACCTGGCTCCTGTTCTGCCACAGGCCGACGAAAGCTTACCGACACTGAACTACAAATACTTACTCCAGCTAATTCAGGAATTGCCGCCCGGTTGTCGAACCGTGTTTAACCTCTATGCAATCGAAGGGTATAACCATCCGGAGATTGCCGAGATGCTCGACATCGCCGAGGGCACTTCTAAATCACAATACGCACGAGCACGTATGCTTTTGCAGCAAAAATTACAATCCGATGGGCGCCCGGCACAGGGACACCCTCTATGAAGAAACAGTAAGAAAATGGATGAGTTAGAAAAAAATATTCCAGACGATTTCTGGCGAAAGACATTCGACGAATCCGCCGAAATGCCGCCTTCTCGGGTCTGGGACGCCATCGAGCGGGAATTAGATGAGGCCAATGGGCCTAAGATTCTTCCACTCTGGGGTTCGGGGCTAGCTTCGTCGCGACCATTTATCTGGGGAACCGGCGTAGCAGCAGCGCTGGCGCTGCTCTTCGTCGGCTGGTGGGCTATCGACACCCCAGTTATCAATCATGGCAGAGCTGTTGCTCAGACTCATGTATCCGGAAAAGGAAATAATCCGGAAAATGTAGGCTCAAACGCAGCCACATCCACTGTTCAGGCCAATACCAACGGCCAGCGGCAAACAAACGACGTTAATGTATCTGGCACTGCATCAGCGGAAAAACCCGCTACGCTATTGGCGGGTTCGGCTAGTTCGACAGTAGACCGGACTGGTATGCACTCAAAAGGGGAAGCAATGGCTCAGAGCATGAAACCATCAGCTCAACAGCGCTACTCGCTTCGCAGACTTGCCACAGCAACATCCGGTACTTCTACTTCCTCCTTATCGGATCGACCGGCGACAGCTACGCTAGCGCTACTACCACCCGATAACCGCATGGCAGCTGCATCGTACACCTCGAGTAGTTCATTCGGCGAAAGTAGCCCATCGGCCAGCGCGGTATCAGCTGTTTATAAAGAACTGCTCCGAAAACCAATCCGGATGCGTTCGCCCGGACCAATTCAGCGAATCGTGTGGTATCGACCGGCCGACTTAGACCGGCAGCCAGAGATGTCGAAAGAATCGCACAAAAAGCGGGAAATGTGGGCTTCGGCCAGCGTGATGCCGGGGGCTTTCAATCCGATGGTTTCAGTGCCTGCAATGCAGACCAGCTATGCGAATACACTGGTCGCCAATACGACTAGCCGAAACTCGTCGTCCGTAAATAGTCGGGGCAGCTTTTCCGTCGCTTATCAGGCTGGCGCAGGAGTTCAGTTGACCGAGCGCTGGTCGCTCGAGTCAGGGATTGGCTATCTGGCAGGCCACTCGACTGTTGAAACGCCCGCTCAGTCGGCAGTAACTAGTCTGATTCAGGGCGCCGGGGCCGATCGGGGTACAGCGAATAACCTCTATGCCGATGCGCTGAAGAACAGTTCTTCCAGTAATCTGGCCAACTACGATCCACGAGCCAGTGCCGCAACGCCGAGCAACAATTACGCTTATCTTACCCAGGGTAACAACGCCAACCAGAGCCTGCAAACCCTGACGAACGATTATCAGTATGTGCAGGTACCCATCCAGGTTGGGTATCAGTTACGGCCCCGGAAGCGGCTGAGTCTGGCGGTATTGGGCGGCTTACTAACGAATATTTTCGTACGCAATACTGTCGGTACAGATTTAGTCGTGACAGCACAGGATGGCGTTTACCGGCCGGTTTCGCTGGCCGCTTCGATGGGGGCTCGGTTCCGGTATCGGCCATCGGGCCGATGGTCGGCTTCACTGGCTGGTTTATACCAACCTTCCCTGGAGGTTGGTACGCAGTCGAATTCGCAGGTACAGACTCGCCCAACCTCAACCGGTATGAGCTTTGGCGTCGATTATCATTTTTAGGCTAGACTGACTCTAAAAGGCGCGGCAACAAGTTATAATTGACAAAAGACCATGATTCGACTTTTACTCGTATAAACGTGTTTTGCTTATTTTATTCGAGGAATGTTATGAAAACGACCCTTTTTTCGATCTTAACGACAATTACAGCCGGTGTTTTACTGACCGCCGTTAGCTGTAAGAATTCGGACTCGATACCCGATCCGGAACCGGGTACAAGCGGAGACCTGCGCGTATCGGCACCTTTTGCCGATCAGACCTCACAGTTTGCGTTCGACGTAACGAAGCGTGTTACAACGCAGGAAGGTCAGGACAAAAACGTTTTTATCTCTCCACTCAGCCTGCACATTGCGCTGGGGATGATTATGAACGGAGCCAACGGCGCAACGGCGCAGGAAATTCAGAAGACGCTGAAGTTAGATGCTCAAACGCTGGCGGAGGCTAACCAGACGTACCAGAATCTAATGGAGAACTTGCCGGGTGTCGATCCGAAAGTGACGCTGAATCTGGCCAATTCGGTTTGGTATCGCAACACGTTCACCGTTGCCACTTCCTTTCAGGATTTGCTGAAGCAGACGTTTAAAGCAGATGTATCGGCCGAGAATTTCAACGACCCAGCCACAGTCGGTAAAATCAACGCCTGGGCTAGTGCAAAGACCAATGGCAAAATTCCGAAAGTGATCGATCAGATTCAGCCGGACAATGTTCTGTTTCTGCTGAATGCCCTATATTTCAAAGGCAGCTGGAAAACTCAGTTCGATCCAGCCAAAACGGTCGACGCGCCTTTCAAGCTGGTGTCGGGTGGTACGACAAACGTACGAATGATGCGCCTGAATGCGAACCTGAAGCGTGCTTATCGCTCTACTTATCAGGCAATCGAGCTGCCCTATGGTTCCGACAAATTCTCGATGACGGTGCTGCTTCCGAGCGAAACGACCACTGCAGATGCACTGATCAACGGACTGACCAGTGCCGAATGGGCCCAGTTGCAGAAAGACATGACGCTGAGTAATGTTGATTTTGGGCTACCCAAGTTCACGCTGACGTACGAAATCCTACTCAACAAAGCACTGAGCGATATGGGCATGCCAACGGCCTTTACCGACCGCGCTGATTTCAGCAAAATAAGTACTCAGACTGGCTTAACGCTTAGCTTTGTAAAGCAAAATACATTTGTGGCGATAGACGAGCAGGGTACCGAAGCCGCTGCTGTTACAACGGGGGGCGTCTCGACTACTTCCATGCCACAAGCAACCCTGTGCGATCGGCCTTTTGTGTTCGTGATTCACGAAAAAACGACCGGAACCATTTTGTTTGTTGGTAAAATTGCGGATCCGGGCAAAACAAGTAATTAATGAAAACGCGGCTCTTTCTTACAGCAGCAGTGGTGATATTGTTGGCAGGGTGCAAACCAGAATCGAACGTCGAACCAATCGATGTCTACGACTTACTCGGTGAATGGCTCTTAGTTCAGCCAGACAAATACCCTGTTACCCTGCATATTGAGCCCATAGTTCAAACCTGGGAAAAATTACCAGTTCAGGTGTTTAGCTTGTCAGGTATATCTGCTGTAAATCAGTATAGTTCGTCGCTTAGCTACGTGGCCCGCAATCAGCGTTCAATTAGTATAGGTTCAATTTCTGGTACATACCGAGCCGGAACAGCGGAGGCCGCGCAGTTTGATGAAGACTATTATAACAATCTTAAAACCGTGACTCGTTACGAATTGACGGAGAATAACCGATTGCAGCTTTATTACAATGGCGGGGTGCTGATTTACACAAAAACCAACTGAGTCATGCAACGACGCAACATCATAGAATTTATTATCGGTTCGCTTCTGCTGGTATTCCTGACGCAGTGTGGCAAAAAAGAAGACACGGTTCTGGCGCCGAATATAGCTCCGCTAGTGGGCACATGGCAGCTTACTGAACCAGATTCGGCTTACACTGTCACGCTGGTACTGGCGCTGGACACCGATAATCCTCCGCACGATGTCACCCCGTTTATTGCCAGTGGCGTGTCGTCTATCAATGAATACGGAGCCCGCATGTTTGCGGTTCTGGACGGTACGATGACGTTTGATCAGCTTAGCAGTACTAAAAAAGCGGGGCCAACGCAGGCAATGACGTATGAACAAACCTATTTCAACAACCTAAGAGCAGTTGTCCGGTACGAATTACCCACAGCAACGCAACTCCGGTTGCATTATGGCGGGGAGAAGCCAGGGACCCTGATTTATAAAAAGATAAAATGAGTATGAAAGTCGTAATCGCTTTTCTTTTCATGCTTGGCATAGGAATCGGCTTCTCCTGCTCACAGAAAAATTCCAGCGTTGCGCCGATCGATTCGCAGGTGGTTGGCCAGTGGAAGCTGATTCGTATCGTCAACGGGTTCGCCCAGATCAACCAAACACCTGAAGCCGCCGGTTATTCCGAAACGCTGGATTATAAGGCAGACGGAACGTATTTGCGCGTTACGACCAGACAGAGCGGCCAGCAGGAAGAAAATGGTACGTTTTACACAGGCCCCAATCCTACCCAGACGGGCGAGAAGCAGGCCATTCTTTATCCGGAGGATAAAACGACCCAGCCTTATTCCTTCCACGATGGTCATTTATTTCTTTACCAGCGTGGTCGTCAGGAAGGGACCATCGCCGATGGGTCTACCTTCGAATATCAACGACAATAATTGCCCTTTTTGTGTAAGATCAGGATTGCCCGGCCGTAATCAGGACAGCCGGGCAATTTTATTTCTCCTCATTTCCAACGCTTTCAATTCAGTTGGACTCTTATTCATATGATTTCAACTCCTATACCTTATGAAAGCAAATATTCTACTTTCTGTTCTCTTTGTGGCCAATCTTATCCTGACCGGCTGTACGGATAATTGCAAAGAGACACGCACCTATCGGAAATACACGTCCGTAAACTTTACCGCCAACCAGCTCAGACTGGGTGTTCAGGCAGAACCGGCTCAGCCGCTGGTCAATCCCGGAAAAATATACGCGAAAGACCAGTTTCTGTTTATCAATGAGCTGAAACAGGGGATCCATATCATCGATAACCGTAATCCGTCGGCTCCCAAACCCGTTGCGTTTATCCGAATACCGGGCAACGGTGATATCGCCATTCGGAACAATATTCTGTATGCCGATAGCTACATGGACCTGATTGCCTTCGACATTAGCAACCCTCAATCGGTCAAAGCAGTCAATCGGGTACAGAACGTGTTTCCGAACGGCTCGTTTGAGGGCGGCTGGTGGAGCTATGATGCCACCAACCAGATGATTTATGACCAGAAGGTCAGTTATGTAACGGAGACTGTTCAAACCAACTGTGATGAAGGAACACCTGTCAACCCAGTTGGTTGGGCTTTGGCGAGTACTCAGTTCAATTCTGTTGCATCGGGCGCAGATGGTACCTCGAAAACCAATGGCGTGGCCGGTTCAATGGCGCGGTTTGCCCTTTACGACAACTACCTATACACGGTTAGCCAGTCGACCATGCAGTTGTTCAATATAAAAAACCCAGCTGATCCGAAAATCGGTAATCAGATTCAGATGGGATGGGGTATCGAGACCATTTTTCCGTACAAAGACAAGCTGTTTATTGGCTCGCAGGCGGGTATGTACATCTACGATAACGCAAACCCCGAAAACCCCGTGCGGTTGTCTGTTTTCCAGCACGCGCGGGTGTGCGATCCGGTCGTAGTGAATGACAACACGGCCTACGTGACCCTGCGTTCCGGAAACCAGTGTGGTGGGTTTACGAATCAACTGGATGTGGTGGATATTACAGACGTCGTCAATCCGCGATTGCTGAAAAGTTACCCCATGCGAAACCCACACGGTTTGGGCGTAGCTTATCCGAATCTGTTTATCTGTGAAGGTGCTTATGGGCTTAAATCCTTCGATATCAGCGATCCGATGAACATCGACCGTAACCTGCTGGATTATATCGAAGACCTGAACGCTTTTGATGTCATTCCTCTGGAAAAGACATTACTCCTGATTGGCAAAGATGGGTTTTATCAGTTCGATGCCAGCAATCCTCGCCAGCTACGCCAGTTGAGCCGAATACCTGTCAGTCGTCCAAGCTATTACTGATCTGAATATGAAAGGACTACTTTTTCTGATCGGTATGGGCTTAGGTATCAGTACAGCGCAGGCCCAGTTTGAACCCTGGAAACCGATGTACGTAAACTATACCGAGGTGGGTGGCTTATTCGGGCGGGTAGCTTCCGGAACGACAGCTGCTCAGACGGTTGAAAACAAACTTAGTTTTACGGCTCAGACCTTCAACGGCGCCCAGGTAACGCAGCGGCTGGCAGTAGGCGGGTTAATTGGAATCGACTGGTATAAAGCCGCGCAGCTGCTGCCAATTGGCGCTGGTATCCGGTTCGATCTGGCCCGGCCAAATCGTAATGTTCGGTTGCTGGCTATAGCCGATGGGGGCTACGGTTTTGCCTGGATCAATAAAAGCTCTACCGGTTACGAGGTCAGTGGGGGATGGATGGTCAATCCGGGAATTGCTTTGCGGATAGGCCGACCGTCATCCTCGGCGTTTATTATGTCGCTGAGTTATAAACGCCAGCTGGTAGATGTTCAGAAACCTATTTTTGGAAACGATATTCAGCGTGATGAGCATCGGATTTATAATCGCCTGGCCGTACGAATCGGCGTCAGTTTTTAACGGTTGGTCGAAAAAGCCGTTTTTCTGAGGCCGAAGTCAAAACCTTCAACCGTATTTTTTGTTCTACAGAGTGAATTACGCAGGCATGAAAACAAGACCCTATGTAACCACGCTGTACTTTCTACGTCTTTTATGTACGAGTCAATTTATTTATCGATCGCCGTAGAATAATTTATGAGAAGGTATTGGTTAGGAAGGTCTTACCTTAGCACCACTATCGTCACACCCCTGCAATCGAAAGTTAGTCTTAACATTATGAAAAGGATCATCATGGTCATTTTGGGCACGCTTCTGTTCATAGCTGGCTACAGCTATACCCGTCGTCAGGCAGAATACGCAGCCACACAAAGCGCATTGACCAAGCCCGCTTATGCAAAAGCCCCCGTCGTGCTTCCCTTGAAAGCACTGCCAACGTTTGCATTCTAAACGAGTAATCGACACGAACTAAGTTTAAATAAAGCAAAAGCCCCGTTGAGCGTCAACGGGGCTTTTGCTTTATTTAAACTTAGTTATGCCATGACAAACTTACTCTGGTTGCGTTTGCGTTCGTTTTCGTCCAGATAAATCTTACGAATCCGCATCGATTTAGGCGTTACTTCGAGGTATTCATCTTTCTGAATGTACTCCATCGACTCTTCGAGCGAGAACGAGATTTTCGGCGCAATCTTAACGTTGTTATCCGAACCAGAAGCTCGCATGTTAGTCAATTGCTTTGCCGTCTGCACATTCACCACGATGTCGTTCTGACGGTTGTGTTCACCAATTACCTGGCCGGTATAAATCTCATCACCTGGCTCAATGAAGAACACACCCCGGTCCTGAAGTTTATCGATCGAGTAAGCCGTAGCCACACCACTGGTCATCGATATCAATGAGCCGTTGATCCGCTCTGGAATTGGCCCTTTAAACGCCTGGTATTCTTTGAACCGGTGGCTCATTACAGCTTCACCGAAGGTGGCTGTCAGAACGTTTGATCGTAGACCAATCAGCCCACGCGACGGAATTTCGAACTCCAGGTGCTGTAGGTCGCCTTTGGGTTCCATAATCAACAGCTCACCTTTGCGCTGGGTAGCCAGTTCAATTACTTTTCCGGCAGTTTCTTCCGGCACGTCTACTACGAGCGTTTCTACCGGCTCGAGTTTCTGACCGTTTTCATCTTCCTTATACAGTACCTGTGGCTGACCAACCTGCAATTCATACCCTTCCCGACGCATCGTTTCGATTAATACGGAGAGGTGGAGTATTCCCCGGCCATAGACCAGGAAGCGGTCTTCGCTATCGGTATTTTCAACGCGCAGGGCAAGGTTCTTTTCAATTTCTTTATACAACCGATCACGCAGGTGACGCGAAGTCACGAACTTCCCTTCTTTACCGAAGAATGGCGAGTTATTGATCGTAAACAGCATGTTCATCGTCGGTTCATCGACCGCGATACGCTCGATTGCTTCAGGAGCGTCGTAATCGGTCAGCGTATCGCCGATTTCGAAATCCTCCAGACCAGTTACTGCGCAGATATCACCGCACTGAACTTCGGCAACCTTCTGTTTACCCAGCCCTTCGAACGTATGCAGTTCTTTGATCCGTACGCGTTTCAGCGAACCATCGGACTTAACCAGCCCCATGCTAACACCTTCTTTCAGGGTTCCGCGGTGCACCCGCCCGATAGCTATCCGACCCACAAAGGCCGAATAATCCAGCGAGGTAATCTGCATTTGCGGCAACCCTTCGTTGATTGGCGCAGCGGGTATGCTCTCTACAATCGTGTCGAGCAGATACGTAATGTTATCCGTCGGTTTCTTCCAGTCGGGACCCATCCAGCCTTGTTTCGACGAACCGTATACGGTCGGAAAATCCAGCTGATCTTCAGTGGCACCAAGGTTGAACATCAGGTCGAAAACCTGCTCATGAACTTCGTCCGGGCGGCAGTTCTCTTTATCGACCTTGTTGATGATCACAATCGGTTTGAGGCCAAGCTGAAGTGCTTTGCTCAGTACAAAACGCGTTTGCGGCATCGCTCCTTCAAACGCATCGACCAGCAGGCAAACCCCGTCTGCCATTTTCAGCACGCGCTCAACTTCACCGCCAAAGTCACTGTGGCCTGGTGTGTCGATGATGTTGATTTTAACATCTTTGTAACGAACCGATACGTTTTTCGAAACGATCGTGATTCCCCGTTCCCGTTCGAGATCGTTGTTGTCCAGAATCAGGTCGCCGAATTCCTGATTCTCCCGAAAGAGTTTTGACGCATGAATAATTTTGTCAACCAGGGTCGTTTTGCCGTGGTCGACGTGGGCGATGATAGCTATATTGCGAATTGATTGCATACGAGTCTGGACCCGAATTTTTATGATTATTTTGACCGACTATAATGTATTCGAATTACTTTTTTAAAAAGCTAATCGGAGTAATCAGAATAAGTAGATAATTCCTGGTCAATTTTTTCGCAAAGGTACGAAATTTTACGCTGAAACACAGATTTTTACAACTAATAAAACGAAAAAAGGCCCAAAAGAGGGCCTGGTTATCGTATTAATACAATTTCTTAACAATTGCTTAATGATTCGGGCAACCACAGGGGTTTTTCTTGCGAAAAAGTCCTGTGTTGAATAAACCACCTCGCTTTGGTTTATACCCTTTTCGCTTGCGGCCAAAGATGGATGTTTCGGTGGTTGTTCTGGCCGAAAAAGCCATCGTTTCCAAGGGCACCTCAATCAGCAGGAGAGATGCAGCGACGAGCAGAATAACTTTTGTCTTTTTCATGATCACAACCTGATTTACTCTTTAACGCATAAATAGCGCTGTTAGTGAGACTGAAGTTAAAGATTTTTAGTTCAAAAGAAACATAATGATCGATTCTGACCACCTGTTTGTTTACGGCACGCTACGGCCTCCCTTCGAGAACGCATTTGCCCAGTATTTACACCGGCATAGCCAGTATGTTGGTGAAGGCAGATTTTCTGGTCAGCTTTACGATTTAGGCAATTATCCAGGTGCTATTTATCAGCCAGAGGCTTACACCAGTGTCGTGGGCACTATTTACGCCATTCATCAGCACAAGTGGTCATTGCTTGCTTATCTAGACGAATATGAAGGCATTGGCCCCCAGTTTCCGCAGCCCACCGAATACCTTCGATTCATTCTACCTATCGATTGGAATGGCCAGGAAGTCAGTTGCTGGACTTATCTGTATAATTTGGAAATAACTGGCCGGTGTCTGATCGAATCGGGAGATTATGTAAACTACACAGGCCGTCAATAACCGCCTGCGTCTGACATTCATTAAACAAAAGTACCGGCATGACGTCATGCCGGTACCTGATTTATTGGCTATACTGAAAATCTACCTTGGACCACGTGAACGGCCACCTCCATTGAAACCGCCACCGTAACCACCGCGAGCGCTTGGGCTGCCTCCTCTGTAGCGGGGAGCAGGGGTGTAATAGCGTGGACGAGCCACGACAACCGGTGGACGATAATACGGGCGATAATAGCCGTAGGGAGCGTAGCCATAACCATATCCGTAATAGGGGCGAGGAGCGTAGCCCACGCCTGTACTTACATAAGCAGGACCGCAACTAGCCATTACAACGACCAGAAGAATGGCCGTCAGCAGAGGCATCACTTTTATCGTTTTCATAGTATTCATCGAGATTTATTTGTTGAATCACTCACTTCTATCACCCTTAACAGGCTTTATCTGAAATAGGTTGTCCGTTACTTACCATCGACGCCAGCCCCCGCCTATGCGACCACCCCGGTGACCGTATCCGTAACCGTAGTTATAAGGTCGAATGACAACAGGAGGACCCACTACAACCGGAGGAGGAGTGACGATAACCCGTGGAGGAACAACGACTACCGGCGGCTGTACCGGATAGGGTTGGCCATAGGGGCCATAGCCATAATAACCTCCATTCGGATAAGCTTGTCCATAGCCATTAGGATAAGGCCTGCCATAGCCATTCGGATAGGGTTGGTTCGGATAAGCCTGTCCGTATCCATTCGGATAAGCCGGGCTATAACCATTTCCGTTTGGGTAAGCTGGTCCGTATCCACTACCCGGTCCATACTGCGCGAAACTAACCGTAGCTGCACCGAATAACAGGCCAGTTAGTATGCCAATCCATCTATTCGTTTTCATCGTTGTAGTGAGTTTTCGCTCGTTTTGTCAGTTAGACAACTGATCAACTACTACGTTTAATCAAAACGTCCAGACAGGCGTTAAAGTTTAATTAAAAGCCTGACCATGAGAACATAGTCAGGCTTTTGCAAACGATTTCCAGCTAGAGTTTAAGCGTTCAGTTTATTCTTCAGATAGCCTAAAGCGAGTTTATAGGCATCCTCGGTAGCGGTTTTGTTATATACCGGGTTGCTGGGGTTAGCGAATCCATGACCGGCATCGTACATTTTCACAGTCGCCTTTTTACCCGCTTTCTGCATATTCTCCTCAAAAGCTTTCACATCTTCCGGCTTGATGCCCTTATCCTGACTACCGAAAAAGCCCAGCACGTCCGTATTGAGGGTTTTCAGCTTTTCAACATCCTGCTCCGGCCGACCGTAGTACATGACGCATCCTTTGGCTTTCTGGCCTTCCAGTAGAGCCGACTGGAGCGACAGCATACCACCAAAACACCAGCCCACACTGGCAAATTCAGCCTTGGGACCCGCGTAGGCAATCGCCCCTTTCATGATGCTGCTCAGCCGATCTTTACTGGCCGCCTGCATCAGTTTTCCCGCTTCGGCAGGTTCGGTAGCGACTTTTCCATCGTACATATCGACGGCCAGTACATTTACATCTTTCAGGTCATTATAGAAAGTTTCGGCCTCCTTTTTTATGTTGTCGTTCAGACCCCACCACTCCTGATAAACCAGCAGCCATTTATCCGATGGTTTCTTTGCTTTCAGTAAAAAGCCGTTGGCCTGCTGACCATCGGGGGTCGAAAACTTAATCATCTCACCAGCGCCCACGTAGGTAAAGGGTAGGGGCGCCGGATGCAGCCGCTGAAACGCCGGGTCAGCCGCCAGGGCGGCCATATCGTTGGCAGGTCCGTGGCAAAGCGGAATCTTGGTTTCTTCGGCCTTTTGGACTGGGTACAGGTAGTACCATAGCGACATAAAAAAAGAGAGTCCGGTAATAAACGTGATTTTCATACGTGTTTGCTAGTTAGTTGTAGTCGATTCGGTAACTGACTGATTTAGATTTTAGTTAAATGACGAATGGGTAAATCGTTAGCAATCTGCGAACAATTTACCCATTTGTTATATCCAACAGCAAATCTGTAGACTGTTTTAATAAGCTTTTCAGGCTTTTACGAGTTCGAAAATGGTAATTTCCGGTAAGATGCCTACCCGGCCGGGATAGCCGATATAGCCGTAGCCACGGTTTACATACAGACGCTGATCACCCTCCTGATATAAACCAGCCCACTGCTTGTAGAAATACTGGGCCGGACTCCAGCGCACATCGCCAACTTCGACCCCGAACTGTGCTCCATGAGTATGCCCACTGAACGTAACATCGATGTCGCCGTATTTGGGTCGGACTTCAGCATCCCAGTGGGTAGGGTCGTGGGAGAGAAGAAGCTTTACCGGATAATCTTCAGCGCCCCGGTACGCTTTAGCCAGATTGCCAGCTCGCAAGGCGGCCGGGCCAAAGCCGAGATTCTGTACACCGATCAGCGCAATTTTGTCTCCGCCCTGTTCGAGAATCTTATTCTCATCCATCATAATATTCCAGCCCATTTGCTTATGGGCGGCTACCACATTCAGCACATTCTGGCGCTCTGCCTGTGCACTTGGCCATTGCACGTACTTGCCATAATCGTGGTTACCTAAGGTCGAGTAAACACCCAAAGGAGCTTTCACTTTGTTGAACACATCGATATAGCTGTTTACTTCTTCGGCATGACTGTTGACCAGATCGCCAGTGAAAAAGACCATATCGGGTTTCTGACCAAGCAGCATCTCTACTCCACCTTTTACCGCCGTTTTATTAAAAAAACTACCCGAATGAATGTCCGAAATTTGGGCGATCGTCATGCCATTGAAACCCGACGGCAGGTTTTTCAGCGGTAGCTTGATCCGACGGATGCGGTAATCATGGGCGCCCGAGAGTATACCCCAGGTAAAGCCAACCAACGGAACAGTACCGACGACTAACGCCGTTTTCATCAGGAAATCCGATCGGGAAATCGAGTCTGTAGCGGGCATACTCGTGCGGGTCGTGTCTTCTACGGCTTCGCGCACCTCCGGTTTGTAGAATAAGGAGACGATCCAGCGAAAAAACCGGCCAATGTCATCGATCAGGATAATAAGGACGGCAAAAATTTTCGAGAAGTAAGGAATGGCAATAGCTGCCCAGAGAAACGTACGGGTATTCCGGCTGATGGAGTCAGGGGGCATCAGTTGCATAACCACATACAACAGCAGTGACAAGGCCGTAAAGCCCCAGAAAAGGAGGGCAATTGTTCGCTGGGTACTTTCGGTAGCGGTTCGACTTAGGGTTTTGATAGCCTGAAAAACATACCAGTCGATCAGCAGCAAAATAGCGGGCAGAATGAAAAACAGTACAGTACGGTTCATTATGAATAATGCAGAACGTAGGAACCAAAGAAACTGGATAACAGCGGAATTGTAGAAAAAGTTAGGAAGCAAAATGGGTAATTAGGCTGTCTGACGATCAACTTAATTACCCATTTGTATCAATTACCGGATTTATAACTAGACCAGCTCTTCTTCAAGTTCTTCCTTGGGTTCGAGTGCCGGGTCTTTCTTGCCGAACCACTTCATCCGAATCCGCTCGTTCACCCAGTACATACAAGGCACGACAACGAGTGTCAGTACGGTCGAGAAGGTAAGCCCGAAGATGATCGTCCAGGCCAGGATGTTCCAGAATACCGAACTGTCACCCCCGATGACTATGTGCGGATCGAAGTCGCGGAAAAGGCCTACGAAGTCGACGGTAATCCCGAATGCCAGCGGAATCAGACCCAGTACAGCGGCTGAAGCCGTCAGCAATACCGGCGTCAGACGAATACCACCCGCTTCGATAATGGCTTCGCGCAGCGGTACACCCCGACCACGCAGCTCCTCAATGAATTCGATCAGCAGAATCCCGTTCTTCACCACAATACCGGCTAGAGCGATGATACCGATACCCGACATAATGATCGAGAAGGTTTTTCCGGCAATGACAAAGCCCAGCAGTACTCCAATCAGGGAGAACAGGATGGTAACGAAGATAATCATCGGTTTCACAACCGAGTTGAACTGCGTCGCCATAATCAGGTAAATCAGCAGCATGGCGATCCCAAACGCCGATACCAGGAAGTCCATCGACTCCTTCTGATCTTCCTGCTCACCACCCATTTTGACCGTGTATCCGTTCGGAACCTCGATATCCTTAATCAGTTCTTGGATCTGCGCTACAATCTCATTGGCGTTGTAACCTGGTATTACGTCGGAACTGATCGTAACGAGCCGCTCCTGATTTTTGCGGTTGATCTGGCTGAACGTGGTCGAATAACTGATGTTCGCCACCGACGTAATGGGCACCTGCCGCAGTTGACCGCCCATGACCATGTCGCGGTAAACAACATTCAGACTCAGTAGTCGGTCGATCTGGCTCCGGTCATCCTGTTTCAAACGAACCATAATCGGATATTCATCTTTGGCATCCCGGAATTTCGACACTTCCAGCCCAAACAAAGCGGTCCGGATCGCCATGGCAACCTGCCCAGATGAAATGCCTTCCCGTTCAGCTTTATCCCGGTCGATATCGACCACAATTTCGGGTTTGTTGGTGATCAAGTCAGATTTCAACTGGTCGATGCCCTGAATACCGGCCTGGTTTACTTTCTGCATGACCTGTTTTTCCAGCTTTTTCAGCTCGTTAAACTCTTCACCCGCAATTTCAATGGCAATCGGCTTACCCGTCGGCGGGCCGTTGGATTCGCGCTCAACCGAAATCTCGCTGCCGGCTAGACCACGCATCGCTACCCGAACCTTCGCTAGCAAAGAATCCGTCGATATACCCTCGCGCTCTTCATTGCCTTTGAAAGCTACCGTCACTTTGGATTTTTGCGGTGTTGCCGACCGATCCGGATTTTGTGGATCACCCGCGTTTTTACCGACGTTCGAAATGACCGAGTTGACGATATTTGTAGCCTTGTTGTCCTCAAGAACTTTGAAAACCCGTTTCTCGATTACCCGGGTAACCGAATCCGTCACTCGTGCATCGGTGCCGACCGGCATGACATTATAGATATATACGTAATCTGGCTCACCACTCGGGAAGAACACTACTTTGGGCTTGGCAATACCAACGATAAAGAACGTCAGAATAAGCAGACCGAAAGCGGCCACAATAGAAATCACTGGACGCCAGCCCGTCAATACCCACGAAATTAACCGCCGATAGCCATTCTTCAGACCGGGCAACAGCCGCTCCTGGAACGGTACGATCAGCTTCGGCGTCAGTACGTAGTGGTTGAACACATACAGAATGATGAACAGCACAAACAGGTTGCCGATACCCCGGTCGATGACGTAACCGATACCGGCCAGCACCGTCATGATCATCAGCGGACGTCTAATCTCAGCGAATGTCTGACGGTCGGCATGATTATCGTCTTCGTGGCGTTTCATGAAGGTGACCGCAAAGACGGGGTTGATGATGTAGGCAACAAACAGCGAGGCAAACAGCGTCAGGATGAGCGTAAGGGGCAGAAACTTCATGAACTCACCTACGATACCGGGCCAGAACAGGAGCGGGAAGAACGGCGCGATGGTCGTAAGCGTTCCCGATAGTACCGGTACGAATACCTCACCGGCAGCTGCTTTTACGGCCTGTCTGATATTCCAGTTTTTATTCTCGTTGAACAGGCGGTGCGAGTTTTCGATAACCACAATGGCATCGTCTACCACCAGACCCAGGCCCAGCAGGAATGCAAACAATACCATGATATTCAGCGTAAACGACGTACCGACGACGGGTCCCAGTACCGGCATCATCACAAACGCGACCAGTGCCGACAGTGGTACGGATAAGCCGACGAAAATGGCATCGCGAACGCCCATGAAGAACATCAGCACTAGTACCACGAAGATGAAGCCCAGGACAACCGTATTGATGAGGTCATTGACGTTTTCGCGGGTCCGCTCCGACTGATCGGCGGTGATTTTCACCTCCAGACCTTCCGGAAAACGCGACTCCTTATACTCATCGATGGTTTTCTCGATCCGGTCGGCCGCAGAGATCAGGTTGGCGCCCGCGCGTTTGATTACGTTCAGCGTAACAACCGACTTGTTGTTCAGCCGGGCAAAATCCTGCTGTTCTTCAAAATTATCGCGTACCTCAGCAATATCGCCCAGCCGAACGGTGGCACCCGTTGCGGTACGGATCTGCATATTCTGGATTTGGGAAACTTCGGTGAATTCACCTTTTACCCGTACCGTCCGACGAACACCATCGAGGCTCAGTTCACCACCCGATACGTTGATGTTTTCCCCCTGAATGGACTGCTGAATATCGCTGAAAGCCAGCCCGGCCGACTGCATACGCGGCAAATCGACGTTGATCTGAATTTCACGAACCAGCGCACCAATGATGTCTACACGCCGGATTTCAGGCATTCCTTCTATGACATCCTGTAAATCTTCCGCGTACTCTTTCAATTGCTTGAGCGAGAAATTCCCGGCCATGTTGATGTTCATGATCGGCACCTCCGAAATGTCGACATCCTGGGCGGTCGGTCCTGAATCCAGTTTCTGAGGCAGGTCGGGTTTGGCTTTGTCGATAGCATCCCGAACGCGCTGCAGAGCTTCTGCCGACTGCACATCCGGATTAAACTCGACCAGAATAACCGATACGTCCTGCAACGCATTCGATTTGATGCGCTTGACGCCCGAAACAGATTTCAGCTGCTTCTCGATCTGCTTATTGATCGTGTTCTCGATATCAGCCGGAGCCGTACCCACATATACGGTATTGATGTATACCTGTGGAATTTTAATATCGGGAAACTGCTCCTTCGGCAGATTATTATACACGAACAGCCCGCCCAGTGTTATCAGGAAGGTGAAAATGTAAATCGCCGTCCGGTTTTCAACGCACCAGTTGGTAAATCCGAGGGTTTTATACTGTTCAAATTTCATAATGAAATAGGTTTTCGTTTTGTAGAGACGCCAGGTATGGCGTCTCCTATGCGTCGGCTAAAACCGTCAAGCTGTTGAGCCATTCGGTCGTTAGACGCCATCCCTGGCGTCGCTACACATTAAAAGTTTATCGGCTGTCCATCAACCAGATCCTGATAACCAGCCGTTACAATCTGGTCGCCAGACTGTAACCCCTGCGTCACCTCGATCTGACCACCGTAGGCCTGACCCGTCTTCACCGTTTTTGCTTTCGCTATTTTCTTACCGCCTTCGTTAACGGCCACATAAACGAGTTTGCCATTTTCAGTATCCTGAATCAGATTCTGGTTGATCACGATGGCGTTTGCCTGGGTCTGGTCGTTTATTCGGATACGAGCCAGCATGTTCGGTTTCAAGGCATTGTCAGACGGCAGTGGCGCTTCGATCGTGAAGGTCCGGCTTAGCGGATCGACCATCGTTGCAACAAACGAGATCCGGGAGTTGAGCTTCTTGTTAATATCCGGAAACTCAACCGTGATGGCATCACCTTTCCGAACGCTACCCGAGTACGTATCCGATACTTTTGCGACCGCTTTCAGTTGCGACAGGTTCACGACCCGAACCAGACCGGCACCCGGCATGGCCGACTGACCGATCTTGACATTGACCTGATCGACAACCCCCGAAATAGGGGAGGTTACCGTCGACTGGCTCAGTTGTGCGTCCAGCGTCGACAGTCGGCGCTCCAGCGATTCCTTGTTGTTTTTCGCCTGTAGATACTGAATTTCGGTACCGATCTGTTGCTTCCAGAGATTGGCCTGCTTTTCATATACCGTGTTGGCCAGGGAAAGCTGGGTTTTCACTTCGGCTATCGATTCGCGCAATAACTGGTCATCGACCTTCGCAATGGGCTGTCCCGCCCGCACCTGATCACCCTCTTTCACGTATACAGCCGTAACCACACCACCCGATTTGGGCGATACCTGTACGTTGTTTTTTGCGTCGATGGTACCTTGCAATTCTACGAAATGCTTGAAGGTAGAAGCCGCCAGTGGGGCTACAGTCACTTCTTTTACGCGCGTTTCGTCCGTCTTTTTCGGATCGAGTTTTGCGACATCCGCTTCCAGCGCTTTAATCTTTGTGGTCAGTTCGGTCTGCTGCGATTTTAACTCGGCGAGTTCATCGCGTTTACTTTGCAGGTCTGACTTTTTCTCCTGCGAGCAGGCAGCTAGCAAGCTCGCGAGGGCAATGATGTAGTATGGTTTCATATGCTTGGAGTGCTGAACAATGTAAAAGCACAGAAAATGATTGAGCCTGGGCTCAGTTGTGATAATTGTTCGTTTTACATTGTCCACTATTCATTAAAAATTACTGGCCTGTGTAAAGTTTTCCATTGGCTTTGTCGGCATCGACCTTCGTTTGCAGGAAGTTATAGAGTGAAACGAAGTAATTATTCTGGGCCTGCCGATAAGAGTTCTCAGCATCCAGCACTTCGATATTCGAGCCAACACCTTCCTGATACTTAATTTTCGTCACCCTTGCTACTTCCTGCGCCAGTTCGACGTTGCGTTTCTGGGTCCGAAGCGTTTGCAGGCTATTACCAATAGTAATCGTTGCCTGACGAATCTGTAGATCGATGGTGTTTTTCAGTAACAGGCTGCTATTCTGGGCTTTCTGCAATGCAAATCGCTTCTGCTGTGACTGGTATTTCTTCTGGAATCCATCGAAAACCGGGACCGACAGGTTAATGCCAATGATGGCTGAGTTAAACCAGGGTGAAGCAAATAAATCACTAAACTTATTCCTACCCGTGTTATAACCGTAGTTACCGATAGCCGACAGCCGGGGATAATACTGCTTGGCGATACTCTGAACGTCCAGATCGGCCAGTTGAATCTGCGACTGCAACGTCGAGAATTCAATACGCTGGGTATAATCAAATTCAGCAACTGCCTGCGCATTGGCCCGCTCAACAGAGTCGAGGTCGATATCCTGAATCTGCTCTGTCAGCGTAATGTTGTCGTTGATACCCAGGCCCATCTGAAATTTGAGCAGGTAATAACTTAGATCTACCAGATTTTTGACGTTCTGACGCTCCGCTTTCAAATTGTTTACCTGTACTTCCAGCCGACTCACATCGATTTTTTCGGCAAATCCCTGCCGGTTCAATTCCTGCGTATTGCGGAACAGCGTATCGACCCGGGCAATATTCAGGTCGAGTAGTTTAATCTGTTGCTCATTGACCAATACGCCGTAATAGGCTTTGGCAACCTGCTCCGCCACCGTAATTTTCGACGCTGTTATATTCTTCTGAGCCAGTTGACGGTACGTTTCAGCCGCCTTCAACCCTAACCGATACGAAGCATCGAACAGGAGTTGACTTAAGTTTCCGGCCAGGCTACCCGCATAATTTACGCCAAATTGAACCGGGCGGGGCGGATCGCTTTCCGAGGCTTTCGGATCGAAAAATACAGCTGGCAGAAAAACCCGCTGGATAATTAGGTTGTCTGTTACCTGGCCCGCTACCGTTACCTGTGGCAAAGCCGTTCCTCTTACTTCCTGAATCCGGGATTCGGCGCTCAAGGCATCCAGTGCTGTGTTCTTGACGTTAATGTTGTTTTCGACGGCAAACTTGATCGCTTCGTTTAGCGAGAACTCCTGTCGGTTCTGAGCCAGCAGCGTACTGGTGCTTCCCACGAGGGTGAGCAGCCAGATGATTACTGACCTTTTTAGTAGATCAAACTTCATGGTTGTACTGATTAACATACTGATTGTAAATGGTGAAGCCTTTCTCCGTCAGCATACCCCGCACGTAATGATTGATCAGTTCAGTCTGAACTTCGCGCATGGAATACTGCTCGCTCGGAAAAATATCGTTGTTGAAGGTGAGCTCGATCTGTTCAACCCAGAGCCGGGCTAAAATAGCCGGATTCATGTCGGATCTGTACAGACCCTGCTCAACACCTTTTTGTATATTTTCAAGAATAGATTTCAAAATTTCATCTTCTTTATATTGCTTGAAAAGGGCAAAAGCCTGTGGATAATGCCGCTTTACGTCCATCAGCAGATTTGGGCTAACCTGGTCGGCATGCTTCTGAATCAGAGATAGTACGTGCATAATTTCTTCCACCGGATTATCAGCTTCGACCGCCATACAGGTCATTTCGGTCTGATCCTTAGTGATTTTACCCTGAATAACCTGGGATAAGATTTGTTCTTTATCAATAAAATGTTGATAAATCGTTTTCTTAGAAATACCAAGTTGTTTAGCAATATCTTCCATCGTTACGGATCGGACTCCGTATTTCCAAAACAGTCGTTCAGCCTCCGACAAGATTCTTTCCTTCATCAAAAAATAGAACTTTTGCTGGGTGAACTTCGGAAACTCAAATATAGTTCGCAGTTTCCAGCTTAATTTCATTTTAATGATGAACGGCCTAAAAACTGGTGCGAAACAACCCAAAAGCCCGACGAACCTGGAGGTCTGTCGGGCTTTTGGGCACAGGGGAGTATAAATACGATCTGACTTACCTCATCATGCAGGCTAACTATGGCCAATATCGAAGAAGCGAACGTCGGCTTTGACCGAGTTAAGTAGCTCCCGCGTGCGTTCGGGTCGGGCGTCCGTTATGAAGAGTTGACCAAAAGCGCCTTCGTCCATACGCTGAATTAGCTTGCCAATGCGCTGGTCGTCCAGCTTGTCGAAGATATCGTCTAGCAGTAAAATAGGTTTTACGCCTTTTTCGGTTTGTAACGAGTCGAACTGTGCGAGTTTCAGTGCAATGACAAACGTTTTTTGCTGTCCCTGCGAGCCGAATTTTTTCAGTGGTACGGATTGATCGCTGCCGCTGCCAATCAGAAATGAGTAATCGTCTTTATGGATACCCATAGTTGTACGCTGCAGTACTGTGTCGCGCCGACGAAAGTGCCTAAACTCTTCGGCGAAGTCAGGAGCGCTTACTTCCGACTCATAGACAATATTCACTTCTTCGCGCTCGTCGCTCAGGTAAGCGTAGTGCGTACGAAAGCCCGGCAAAAACTCTTCGACAAATTGTTTCCGGCGGTCGTGTATTTTCTGACCCAGTTCGAGCAGCGGCTGGTCGTAGGTGTCCAGCATATCGTTGTCGACCTGGTTCCGTTCAGCAAACAGCTTGAGCAGGCTGTTTCGCTGTTTCAAGACCTGCTGATACATCAGGTAATTGCGTAGGTAATCGGCATCAAGTTGGGAAAGCACTCCGTCGAAAAAATGGCGACGATCTTCACTGTGTTCGCGAACCAGATCGGTATCATTCGGAGCAATCAGAACCACCGGAAACCGGCCTATGTGTTCGCTAATTCGTTCATACGGTTTTTTATCGGCCATCAACACCTTACGTTGTCCGCGCTGCAGGCTAATGGTAATCTGTACCGTACGCTCATTCTCCTCAAAAATACCGTCGATGATAAAGTAATCGGCATCGTGCAGAATACTCAGTGCATCTTGACTTTGAAAGGCACTTTTGCTGAGCGCCAGAAAATAAACGGCATCGAGCAGATTCGTTTTTCCGCTCCCGTTTGGCCCCACAATTACATTTATCTGCTGCCCAAATGCATACCGGCCGTCTTCGTAATTCTTAAAATTTGTCAGGCTAAGTTTTTCGAGGTGCATAGGTATAGCGTGTAACGCGATATTGCGTAATTTCGCGGCTGTCAATCGTTTGCTGGTCGACCAGCAATTGATATTGGCAACAAAGATATGGCCGGTTTGTTAGGTATACAGGCCTCGTAACTGATTGGCACAACGATTGCTGATTTTATCGAAATTCATTCCTCATGGCAAGCGTCAAAGAGAATTCCAAACAGAATGGTAAGGCTCCGGCAGCAGCAAAAACGCAGCACTCCAAAGAGCGGTATATGTACTGGTACGAATCCATGCAATTGCAGCGGAAATTCGAAGAAAAAGCCGGGCAACTCTATGGGCAGCAGAAAATCCGGGGATTTTGCCACCTTTATATTGGTCAGGAAGCCTGTTCTTCGGGTTCGTTTACAGCCCTGACAAAAGACGACAAATGGATAACTGCTTACCGTGATCACGGCATTCCGCTCGCGCTGGGTTCCGATCCGAAGGCCGTGATGGCCGAGTTGTTTGCGAAGCAAACGGGCTCATCGAAGGGTAAAGGAGGGTCTATGCACATCTTCGATAAGTCGGTCAATTTTATGGGTGGTCATGGCATCGTGGGGGCTCAGATTCCGATGGGAGCTGGCATTGCTTTCGCGGAAAAATACAATAAGACCCAAAACCTCTGCATCACGTTTATGGGCGATGGGGCTGTTCGGCAAGGTGCTTTACACGAGGCTTTCAACATGGCCATGCTCTGGAAACTACCCGTTATTTTCGTCGTAGAAAACAATGGGTATGCAATGGGTACTTCCGTAGCTCGTACATCTAACGTCACGGATCTATATACCCTGGCTGAAGCTTATGATATGCCTTCCGAACCCGTCGATGCCATGAGCGTCGAAGCGGTTCACGAAGCCGTTAGCCGGGCTGCCGAACGTGCACGCGCCGGCGAAGGCCCGACGTTCCTTGAATTCCGTACGTATCGGTACCGGGGCCATTCTATGTCGGATCCGCAAAAGTATCGTTCTAAAGACGAAGTAGAACAATATAAACAGCGTGACCCAGTCGAGCAGGTTAAAGACCATATTCTGAAACAGGGAATTGCTACGGAAGAAGAGCTTTCAGCTATCGACCAGAAAATAAAGGGTATCGTCGATGAGGCCGTCAAGTTTGCCGAAGAGTCGCCTTATCCTTCGGCCGATGAAGCGTTTAAAGACGTTTATATGCAACAGGATTACCCTTTCCTAATGGAGTAATCGATTATATGTATCAGTAAAAAGTCCGAATCTGAAGATTCGGACTTTTTTTTGTGTGAACGATTTTATAAATTTAAATGTATATACATCAAATGTATCTACATTTAAATTTAACAGTAAAACATTTTCACCCTTTAAGTCTTTTCAAAGCTATGGAAACGCTCGTAAATGGTCTTCACCACGTGACAACGATTGCCAGTGATACCCAACGAAATGTCGATTATTATACTGACATTCTTGGTTTACGGCTCGTTAAGAAAACAGTCAATTTTGATGCCCCCGATGTTTACCATCTTTATTATGGGAATGAGACAGGTTCACCCGGTACGATCCTGACCTTTTTTCCATACGGCAATTTACCCCGCGGTCGGAAAGGAGTGGGACAGTTGACTTACACGGCTTTTTCTGCACCTACTGCGTCGCTCAGCTTCTGGATGGATCGGCTTCATGAACGCAACATTCCCTATGCGGGTCCCTACAAACGGTTCTCGGAAACCTTTCTACGCTTCGAAGATTTCGATGGGATGGGTATCGAACTTGTCTTTACCGATGAGGATCAACGACTAGGTTGGGATAACGGCCGGATTCCGGCAGAGTTTGCTGTACGGGGTTTTCACACAGTTACATTGAACGAATCAAACCCTGATAAGACGATCAAGTTACTGACCGAGATCCTTCAGCATACGCTGGTAGGGGAGGAGGAAGGTCGTTTCCGGTTTAAAGCTGGTAAAGGCGGTTCTGGGAACTACGTCGATGTGTTGCACTCGCCGAAAGATGTACATGCCCTGCAGGGTGCCGGATCGGTCCACCACGTAGCTTTCTCGACGGATTCGGACGAAACTCAGTTAGTTCTTCAACATCAGTTAGCGGAATCGGGTTATCACGTGACGCCGGTGCAGGACCGTAATTATTTTAACAGTATCTACTTCCGCGAACCGGGTGGAATTCTGTTCGAAGTAGCGACAAATCCTCCGGGGTTTGCTGTCGACGAACCTGTTGCTGAATTAGGAACCGCGCTGAAATTGCCCCCGCAGTATGAACCTCGTCGGGCTAAAATCGAAGCAGAACTTCCTGCTATCATCCTTAAATAAATAATGTGGGTGAAACCCTTTTATCGACTGATAGATGGGTTTTCATCCATGCTCAGGCATGATACACAATCCTAACAATATACGTACGGCTGGAAAGCCGCTGGAAGAAGCGACCAAAGTGATGGTGATGGTTCACGGTCGGGGTGGTTCGGCGCGAGATATACTGTCGATTTCCGAGTACATCCAGGACAAAGAATTTGCCTTTGTTGCACCCGAGGCTCACGGCAACACCTGGTATCCTCATTCCTTTTTACGACCCACCGAAGAAAATGAGCCTTATCTATCCTCGGCATTGGGTGTACTCGCAAGTCTGCGGGGTCGTCTGCAGGCTGATTTCAATTTCAAATTACCGCAGATTTACTGGTTAGGTTTTTCGCAGGGTGCCTGTCTAATGCTTGAATTTATCGCTCAACATGCGGCCGAATATGGCGGTGTTTTTGGGCTGAGTGGTGGACTGATCGGACCGCCATCTACACCTCGGCTTTACGAAGGCTCCTTGCTCAACACGCCTGTTTTTTTAGGCTGTAGCGATCGTGATCCGCACGTACCGAAAGAGCGGGTATTGGAATCAGAGTCGGTGTTTCAGGCGATGGGCGCTAAGGTCACTGCAAAGTTATATCCAAATTTTCCGCACACGATTAACGAAGATGAACTAAACATTGTTAATTTGCTGATAGCCGGAGCCTAATTAGCTCTTACCTGGATATTTAACAGCAATGCCTATGAGCCAGTATATGGTTGAGTTTGACCTGCCGGCCGTGATGGATGAAGGGTTCGAAAATCGAATTCCCGCTCAGCGGCTCAAAGTAGAAGAATTGATGGAGAAAGGTTTTCTGTTATCCTACTCGCTTTCTGTAGATCGACAAAAGCTTTGGTGCATTTTTAAAGCCGATTCGGAACTTGAAGTGATGGAGTCGATTTCAGAATTTCCGCTCATAAAATACATGACTCCAATGATTACCGAGTTAATGTTTCATAACATGATCGCGGCTCGAATACCTCTCTTTTCACTTAATTAAATTAGTAGAAAAAGCCCTCATTATTGAGGGCTTTTTTATTGGTGTAAATTGTATTTTTGCACGAACCACCTATTTGTGTATCCATATGTCACCAGGAGTAAACTGGTTACATAAGATCGTAACTTGTTGATTCTCAATTTTCACGTGAAACATCTCAACTTAGTCAAATATCATTTAATTTATAATTAATACATGACACCAAACGTGCTGATATGCCAATCGGAAAGCGAGTTAGAAGTCCATTTTGCGAACGATTTCATTGTTCATATCGATGGAAAAAGAGCAACAACGCTTCGAATATTTTACGAGGAAATGGCGGAGCTGCTTGAATTTCCAGCCACCTTCGGGTTCACGTTAGAGGACTTGAACGACTGTCTGAACGATCTGCAATGGCTAGAAGACGAACGGATAATCTTTTACTTTACGAACTCCGGTGAGCTGATTTCCAGGGAGCGTGATCCGGCTAAAGTGGGAAATGTGCTAAGTATTTTAGAAGCAGCGGCAGAGGACTGGAAGTGGGTAGAAGAGGAAGAAAACATCGACAAAAAAGAACTGATCTTAGTTTTTGAAGACAGCCCCCGCATTCGTAAATTACTCGACACAGAGGCCATCGACTATGGGTCAATATCAGCCTTGAAATAAGTTTCCAACGCAACAAATTTCAAAAGCCTGCTGTTACCCATACGTGCCGTTGGAGGATGACTTCTAGCGGCTTTTCGTGTTTGACAAACAACCTGAACTTCATTTGAAACCGGAAGAATTGCTTGGCCTTTATGCCGACGATAGTTTTATAAAATTGCTTGCTGAACCCTTCAACCGAAAGCAAGCTACGGAACCGCAGCGGTTACAGGTGAAGGGATTGGCGGGCAGTCTGGATGCAGTGTTAGCCGCTACGATTTTTAAATCAGTCGGGGGTAACCATCTATATATTCTAACCGACCGTGACGAAGCGGCTTACTTCTTCAATGATCTACAAAACCTACTGGGTCGGGAAGTGCTTCTGTTTCCCATGTCGTATAAAAAACCGTATCAGTACGAAGAGGTAGAAAACGCCAATGTACTAATGCGGGCCGAAGTGCTCAACAAACTGAACCCCGCTCCTAAAGACGGCTTATTGATGGTGACGTACCCAGAAGCACTGTCGGAAAAAGTAATCAATAAGCGATCGCTGCAGGCCAATACATTGACCATTCGCGTGGGCGAAAAACTAGATACGCATTTCGTTTCGGAGTTATTACAGACTTACGAATTTGAGAAGACGGATTTTGTCTACGAGGCAGGTCAGTTTTCCGTACGTGGGGGAATTATCGACGTCTTTTCGTTCGCCAGCGAATACCCGTTCCGGATCGATTTGTTCGATGATGAAGTCGAGAGTATCCGAAAATTCAATCCAGAATCGCAACTTTCGACTGATCCAGTTGAGTTTATAAATATTATTCCGAACATCCAGACAAAACTTGTCGAGGAAACCCGCGAACCGTTTTTCAACTTTCTGCCTGGAGCAACGACGATATGGGCCAAAGACATCGAGTTCTCGCTGGAGATCATCGAGAAATGCTATGAAAAGGCCGAGCAAAGTTTTAGTACTGTTGTCGCCAATAGCGGGGGTATTCAGGTTGTTTCAGACCCGGGGTTACTATTCGAGACGCGCCGTACGTTCCTCAACGAACTGAAGCCATTTCGAACCGTTGAGTTTGGCCGCAAATTCTACTTCAAGACTGACGCTCGGCAACAATATAATGCCAAACCTCAGCCTTCTTTCAACAAAGATTTTAAGCGACTCGTAGAAACGCTTGGCGACAACCAGGCTAAAGGGTACACGAATATCATCGCGGCCGAATCGTTCAAACAACTGGACCGTTTACGAACAATTTTCGAAGAGCTGGATCCATTTATAAAGTTTCAGCCGATGAATATCGGGTTGCGAGAAGGGTTCGTTGATGAAGCTTTGAAGATCGCCTGCTTTACTGACCACCAAATTTTTGATCGCTATTATAAATATCGTGTTCAGGACAAATTCTCAAAGTCGAAAGCACTAACGCTTCGTGAGCTAAAAACGCTTCAGCCGGGCGATTACGTTACGCATGTTGATTACGGTATTGGGCGATTTGCGGGCCTTGAGAAGGTAGACCACGCTGGCAACCTCCAGGAAGCCATCCGGCTTATCTACCGCGATAACGACATTCTGCTTGTCAGTATCCATAGTTTACATAAGATCGCCAAATACAGCGGCCGTGAGGGCGGTCCACCGGTGATGAGTAAACTGGGCACGCAGGAATGGGAGCAGAAGAAATCGCGAATTCGAAAACAGGTCAAAGAAATTGCCCGCGAATTGATCGCGCTTTACGCCAAACGTAGAACGGCGCCTGGTTATGCATACAGCCGCGACAGTTTTCTGCAGGCTGAATTAGAATCATCTTTTATCTACGAAGACACCCCGGATCAGGCTAAAGCGACCAACGACGTAAAAGACGATATGGAGCGCCCACACCCGATGGATCGGCTGGTCTGTGGCGACGTAGGCTTTGGAAAAACCGAAGTTGCCATTCGGGCGGCTTTCAAGGCCGTAGCAGATAACAAGCAGGTAGCCGTGCTTGTCCCTACGACTATTCTGGCTATGCAGCATTTCAAAACTTTCAGTGACCGCATGGCCGACTTTCCGGTAAAGATCGAATACATCAATCGATTTCGTACGGCGGCTCAGATCAAAGAAATTCTGAAAGGAGTGGCCTCGGGCGAAATTGGCATTCTGATCGGGACCCATCGGATTGTCAATAAAGACATCAAGTTTAAGGATTTAGGTCTGCTGGTTATTGATGAAGAGCAGAAGTTCGGTGTGAAAACTAAAGACCGATTAAAAGAAATGCGGGTCGAAGTAGACGTGCTGACACTGACGGCTACGCCTATTCCGCGCACCCTGCATTTCTCGCTTATGGGAGCCCGAGACTTATCGGTAATTGCTACCCCTCCGCCAAATCGACAGCCTGTTACAACCGAAGTCCATGCCTACAACGAAGCGACAATTCGAGATGCCATCAGTAATGAAGTCCGACGGGGCGGACAGGTATTCTTTGTGCACAACCGTATCAATGATATTGAGTCGATCGGGAATCTGATCATGCGTCTGGTACCGGAGGCTCGGGTGGGTGTTGCTCATGGACAGATGGAAGGCGACCGTTTAGAGCGGATGATGACCCGATTTATCGAAGGTGAGTACGATGTGTTGATCTCAACAAACATTATCGAATCGGGGCTGGATATACCGAATGCCAATACGATTATCATAAACAACGCTCATTACTTCGGGCTGTCCGATCTCCACCAGATGCGTGGAAGGGTAGGGCGATCTAACCGGAAAGCATTCTGCTACTTGTTGACGCCCCCGCCCTCAGTACTGACCGCCGATGCCCGTAAGCGGCTGCAAACGCTCGAAGATTTCTCTGACTTGGGCGAAGGGTTTAAAATTGCCATGCGAGATTTGGATATTCGGGGAGCGGGTAATCTGCTGGGTGCCGAACAGAGCGGTTTCATAAATGACCTCGGCTTCGAAATGTACCATAAAGTGCTGGACGAAGCAGTGCAGGAATTGCGTGAAAATGAGTTCAAAGATTTGTTCGAAACAAAACCGGGCGAACTAAAACTGGCCCTTCCCGATACGGTTATCGAGACCGATCTACAGGTTGTAATACCGGAGCGTTATGTTGCCAATATATCGGAAAGACTAGCGTTATATACACGCCTGGACAGCCTGCAAAACAATGAGGAATTACAGTCCTTTCGGCAGGAGATTCTGGACCGGTTCGGACCTATGCCCGAAGAGGTTGGGAATTTGATTAAAATGGTCAATGTCCGCTGGAAAGCAGAACGTTTATATCTTGAAAAACTGACGCTTAAGAATAATATCCTAAAAGGATACTTCGTTTCTAACGGGAACGACGACTTCTTCAAGTCCGACCAATTTGGTAAGGTAATCGACTACATCAAACGTAACCCAACCAAATGTTCGCTGAAAGAGTCCAAGGGACGCCCCATTTTTACTCATACCGATGTATATTCTGTTGAACAATTGGATGAAATATTGGGAGCGATGACAATTTAATAACGATTTTTGCACCTACGTTTTACACAAAATAGAGCAATGATTCAAAAGTATCACCTGCAACGAGCGGCTTATGTGCTGCTGGCAACGGCGGCCCTGGCATCCTGTAAGTCCAAGCACCCGACCAGTGTGCAGCCTGGCAAGAAGAGTACGGCGACGGGGATTGCTTACAACCAGAAAGACGGTTTCCAGGTTAAAAAATTTGCTGGGCAGAAAGCAGGCCCAAACCTCGTTTTCATTGAAGGCGGTCGTTTCACGATGGGTGCCCTCGAAGAAGATGTCATGAATAGCCGCGACAACCGTGAGCGGACCGTTTCAATTCAGTCATTTTATATGGACGAAACCGAAATGGCCAACGTCCATTACCTCGAATACTTGAATGCTATTTCTCGTGATTCGTCGGAAGAAGTGGTTAAAGCTGCCCTACCGGATACGACTGTTTGGGCGAATCCACTTTCATTTAATGACTCTTACGTAACCCAGTATCTCCGTTATCCTGCTTTCCGCTACTATCCTGTTGTGGGTGTATCCTGGGTTCAGGCAAGCGACTACGCGGTTTGGCGATCCAATGCGGTAAATAATGAACTGGCAAAAGGAGGAGCCCCTAAGAAGAAAGGAGGAGGTTTCTCGTTGAAGCGAAAATCAAAAGCGGCCGAAGAACCTGCACTTGCTGAAGCATCAGCTGCTCCAGCCAAGCCAAGTCTTGAGAGTGGTATGATTTTACCTGACTATCGGCTTCCAACGGAAGCAGAATGGGAATATGCGGCCAAAGCATTGATAGGTACTCAGTACATGGACGAAAACCAAATCAACCAGCGGATATATCCGTGGGATGGTTCGTCGGTTCGTAATCCGAAAAAAGGACGTAAGCAAGGTCAAATGCTGGCCAACTTCAAACGCGGTCGTGGTGACTATGCAGGTATTGCTGGCCGGTCGAATGACGGGGCTATTATTACGGCTGAGATATACGCTTATCCGGCAAATGACTTCGGTCTGTATAACATGGCTGGAAACGTCAACGAATGGGTTTATGACGTGTATCGTCCGTTATCTTATCAGGACGTGAACGACTTAAACCCAATTCGTCGGAACGGCTATCTGGATGAATCGAAGAACTATGACACCAAGAACAAGCAGTCTTTGATTGATGACAAGCTGCGGGTTTATAAAGGAGGTTCCTGGAATGACGTAGCTTACTGGCTTTCGCCTGGCACACGCCGGTTCCTGGATCAGGACTCAGCCACTGCCATGATTGGCTTCCGTTGCGCAATGATTGGTGTCGGTCGTAATAAATAGAAATTGAGCAAAATAAAAACGATCACTCAGCAATGGGTGATCGTTTTTATTTTGCTCGAAACACGTTTAATAACTGGTGTACCTATTTCGTAACGGCCAATGTAACAATGCTTACGGATTTGCAACCTGAGTTGAATAATTCCAGCGCACAAGCTTCCAATGTTGCTCCAGTAGTCAATACGTCATCGACAAGCATAACATTTTTGTCTTTTATAATGTCGGGGCTCGACACAGCGAATACCGTTTTTACATTTTCCCAGCGTTCCAAACGACTTTTGCGCGTTTGAGACGATTTGAATTGAGTTCGTATCAGCACGTCCTTTCGACACTGCACATCGAGCACTTCGGATAGCCCTTCAGCAATCCAGTCCGCCTGGTTATAGCCCCGCTGCAACAAGCGGCTTTCGTGCAACGGAACACCGATAATCACGTCTATTTCTTTGCTTAGGCAGCTCTCCGTTTTCAACTGAGAGCCGTACCAGCTAGCAATCTCTTTTGCAGCTTCTTTCTGATTTTTGTACTTGATTGCATGAATTAGTTTTTGAACAATTCCGCCTTTGGTAAAGTAAGCGTAAGACACTAAGAATCGGATAGATAGCCGTCCGGCAAACTTATTAAGTACAAGCCGATCATTTGCTTCAAGATGTTGTCCTGTCTCAGGTAGATTGACCCGGCAATGAACGCAAAGAATTTTTTCATTAGCACTCAGTATTTGATTACATCCCAGGCATAAAGACGGGAATAGTAGCTCAATAAAATCAACCAGTAGCATTTTGATAAATCGAAACATACCAATTGTTCGTTAAATAACCGTAAATCGTTGTAATTTAGAGAGAAGTAAAATTCAAAAAACGTTGTGGAAGAAAAAAGTATAAATAAATCCTGGGAAGAGTTACTTAATCAGTTACAGACACTGGTTGGTAAGCGACCGGCGGACTTAAATGCCGTTTTGTTTTTAATAGGTGTGCAAGAATTAGGCACAGGGCCTAAACGTTTTTCAAAGGAAGCTAAACAGGATTTAATGCATATAGCCGTCTGTCAGGTCTTGAGTCAGGATGGCTATTACAAACTTGAAGGACATGACAAAGACGGCTGGCCCCAATATTTACAACTTAAGCCAGTTCCACACGGTGATCTTTTAGCTCAGGAAAATTTTTTAAAACAGTATGTAATTCAGTATTTCGAAAACCTCTTGGTTTAACTTTTTAGACCTGAATTCTATGCAATCATCAACTGCTTATTCAACGTTACTTCAACGTATTGACGAGTATAAAAAACGTTACTTCCAGAACCAGTTGGTGAAAGGCAGTCTTTTTTTTATAGCTCTGCTTGGTACCGGATACCTGTTGATCAACACGGCTGAGTTTATTGGTCGTTTCAATACCATAGGCCGGGGCGCACTATTCTTTGGTTTTATAATCAGTATTCTAGCCGGATTGTATCTCTTGATTATTCGACCACTGATGAGTTTATATGGGCTCAGTAGACCTCTCTCGAACGATGAAGCTGCCCGGCAAATCGGTACTTTTTTTCCTGAAGTAGGAGATAAGCTACTAAACACTTTACAGCTCCAGCGAATATCATCGGATCAAAGTGATTTGCTTCAGGCCAGCCTTAATCAGCGGTCACAACAACTGCTCATCAATCGGTTTGCGAGTGCCATTCAGATCAGTCGTAACCGACAGTTCTTAAAATATGCCATTCCTCCGCTGGCCTTAATTCTACTGATTCTAATCCTTAACCCAGCCTTTTTTGCAAAGTCGTCGACCCGACTTGTTCATTATAATGAAGAGTTTGTTGATGAAGCTCCTTTTCAATTTGTAGTCCAGAATAAGTCGTTGAAGGCGTTCCGAAACGAAGACTTCCCATTGTCTGTCAAGCTAACGGGTAGTGCTCTTCCACAGGCTGTTTATGTGGTGGCTAACGGTACCCGGTTCAAATTAGACCAGGCAGGTGATCGGTTTAATTATACCTTCGATAATCTTCAGCGCGATTTGAATTTTCATCTGGAAGCAGCCGGATATAATTCATCAAGTTATAAAGTGCAATTGATTGATCGACCAGCCGTTTTATCCTTTAACGTCAGGCTCGTTTACCCGGCTTATCTGAACAAGCCTACCGAACAGCTTTCTAATGTAGGCAATCTACTGGTTCCACAGGGAACAGTCGTAAACTGGGAGTTTGCTGCCGATCATACTGACTCACTCTTATTGCGTTTTAATACCGACCCCAAGCCAGTTTCTGCTCGATTAATTGATAATAACACTTTTGCGCTGAACCGCCGGGTAATGCAAAATTCCTTGTATACAGTATCTCTAAAGAACGAACAGATTGCATCCCCTTCGGTAATTCAATACAATGTTCAGGTGATTCCTGATCGCTTTCCGCAAATTTCAGTCGATCGAATTCAGGACACTGTTACCTACAACTACATTGCTTTATCGGGACTTGTATCGGATGATTACGGTTTTTCAAAGCTCCGTCTGAATTATAAAATCACTCGTAATGGTAAGGCTTCTCCCCAATACAGCCGTGATATTCCGGTCAACCGATCCACCACGAGCCAGAACTTTATTTATAACTGGTCACTCGATAGCTTAAGGCTTGGTCAGGAAGATCGGCTTGAATATTTTGTTCAGGTTTGGGATAATGATGGGGTAAATGGTCCAAAGTCCAGTCGCTCCAATCAGCTAAATTTTGTCGTGCCTTCGAATGCTGAAATTCAGGAACAAGTCAGCAAATCAGCGGAGAAGACGGAGCAGCAAATTGACAATGCACTTAGTAAGACGCAGGCCATCAAGAAGGAGTTGAGTCAGTTGGAAGACCGTATGCGTACTAAAAAATCTTCCGATTTTCAGGACAAAAAACAACTCCAGGATATCTTACAAAAGCGTGAAGAGCTACTCAAAGAAATTCAAAAACTGCAGGAGCAGTTCCAGCAAACCAACGATACACAACAGCGGTTTGCCGAGAAAAATCAGGCCATGCAGGACAAATTGGAACAACTTAAAAAGTTGTTCAATGACCTGCTTGATCCTGAATCAAAGCAGTTGTATGAACAGCTCAAACAGTTGCTGGAGCGCAAACAAGATGAGAAAGCGTCGGACATGCTCGATAAGCTTAGTCGGAAAGAACGTAATCTGGAACGAGATCTGGACCGCGCTCTAAAGCTATTTAAACAAATGCAGTTGGAGCAGAAGGTTAACAACATCGCTGAGAATCTTGAGAAACAAGCCGAAAATCTAGAAAAGCAGGCTGAAGAAAATTCAAAGCAAAATGAAACATCTCAGGATCAGCAAAAAGCGCAGGAAAAGTCACAGGAAGATTTTAAAAACACGCAGGAACAACTTAAAGAACTAGAAAAGCAAGCAGAGAAAGAAGACCTCAATAAACCTGAACCCTCGGAAAATGAGCAGCAGGATATTGAAAACAACATGCAGGAAGCTACCAAGAATATGAAGAATAATCAGGGTAAGCAAGCTTCCTCAAAACAGCAAAAATCGGCCAAGTCTATGCGGCAGATGAGCAAATCGATGAAAGAATCCATGCAATCTTCTGAAATGCAGGAGATGCAGGAAAACATGGATGATCTGCGTAATATCCTTGATAACTTGATAACCCTATCATTTGGTCAGGAACGTGTTATGAAAGATTTTCGTGGGATGAGTTTACAGGATCCTCGTGTAACGAAGCTTTCTCAGGAGCAGCTCAAGCTTCAGGATGATGCAAAAATTATAGAAGACAGTCTAAACGCTTTAGCTAGCCGGGTGGTACAAATCCAGTCGTTCGTAACCCGCGAGCTTACGAATATGAAGTCCTATATGGACGAAAGTGTTCAGCAACTCCGGGATAGACGCTTGAGTATGGCTTCTTCTAAGCAGCAGTTTGCTATGACATCGATTAACAATCTTGCCTTAATGCTAAGCGATGTATTGAAGAATATGCAGCAACAGATGAACGCGATGGCTATGCCCGGTAAGGGAAAAGGTAGCAAGAAAGGCGACAATCCAAGTGGCGTAGGCGAAATGCAAAAGCAATTGAATGGCAAAATGCAGGAACTTCAGAAAGGAGGTAAATCGGGTAGGGGGCTTTCTGAGGAATTGTCTCAGATGGCGGCCGAACAGGCTATGATCCGACAAATGCTTAAGAAGCTTGAAGAAAATGCAAAAGGTACAGAGACTGGTAAGCAACAGGAAAAGCAAATTAAAGATTTAATGGAAAAAATGGATGAATCTGAAACCGACTTAGTCAACAAACGCGTCAATCAGAATCTCATCAATCGGCAGAACGAAATTCTAACCCGTTTACTCGAATCTGAAAAAGCCCTTAAACAACAGGAAGAAGACCCTAAGCGGCAAGCTGAAACAGCGAAATCGAGTAAGCACAGTACTCCTCCTTTCTTTGATTCTGTGAATCTCCAGAACAAAACTAAACAAGTTGAAGTACTTCGGTCGGTTACGCCTAACTACAATTTATTCTATAAGAAAGAAGCGAACCAATATTTGCAACGAGTGAGTAAATAAGAGCTCGTTTTTATTTAACCGCTGATCTGGCACAAAGGTCAGCGGTTTTTTGTTGGCTAATTATCACACTCCACGAGGTTTTAACTTTTCATCAACTTTCAACAATTTTGTGAAAAGTTTCCACGTGAAACATTTTTCAAAATCATTAGAAATGCATTCCAATTACGATGTCATAGTAGTAGGCGCCGGACATGCTGGCTGTGAAGCCGCACATGCTGCAGCAAGAATGGGATCGCGTATTCTGCTTATTACAATGAATATGCAAACAATAGCCCAAATGTCCTGTAATCCAGCTATGGGTGGGGTGGCCAAAGGGCAAATAGTACGGGAAATCGATGCCCTCGGAGGGATGTCCGGTATTATCAGCGATAAAAGCATGATTCAATTTCGGATGCTAAATCGGTCAAAAGGACCAGCCATGTGGAGCCCAAGATGCCAGAGTGATCGAAACCAGTTTGCATGGGAATGGCGTAAGACACTAGAAGAGAATAGAAATATTGATTTTTGGCAGGATACAGTTAATGAAATCATTATAAAGAAAGGCCAGGTTGTCGGTGTAAAAACAAATCTGGGCGTCGAGTTCTCTGCAAAAGCAGTTGTACTGACAAACGGGACTTTCCTTAATGGCCAAATGTTTATCGGTGAAAAAGTCTTTGGTGGAGGTAGAACGGCTGAGCGGGCTGCTACAGGATTGACTGAACAGCTTGTCCAGTTAGGCTTCGAAGCCGGACGTATGAAAACAGGAACGCCACCTCGTGTCGATGGACGTAGTTTGAATTATGAGGTTATGGAAGAACAGTTAGGCGATGAAAATCCTGGAAAATTTTCTTATACAAATACTCCCGCACTAACAACTCAACGTAGCTGCTGGATTACTTATACTAACCAAGCCGTACACAATGAATTAAAAAAAGGATTTGAAAAATCGCCCATGTTCACGGGTCGTATCAAAGGTTTAGGGCCACGGTATTGCCCATCTGTGGAGGATAAGATAAATCGGTTTGCGGATAAAGATCGTCACCAAATATTTGTCGAGCCCGAAGGATGGGATACCGTAGAAGTGTATGTAAACGGTTTTTCAACATCGCTGCCAGAAATGGTACAATACAATGCACTGCGCAAGATTCCAGGTTTCGAAAATGTAAGAATGTTTCGCCCAGGTTATGCAGTTGAGTATGACTTTTTTCCGCCGACGCAGTTAAAGCCAACCCTTGAAACCCAATTGATCAAAAATCTTTTTTTCGCCGGTCAGATCAATGGAACTACAGGCTATGAAGAAGCTGCCTGCCAAGGATTAATCGCAGGAATAAACGCACATAGAAATGCGATTGACGAAGCCGAATTCACGATCAAACGATCTGAAGGCTATATTGGAGTACTGATTGACGATCTAATAACTAAAGGTACAGAGGAACCCTATCGTATGTTTACCTCTCGAGCTGAATACCGAACGTTGTTAAGACAGGATAATGCCGATTTGCGGCTTACTGAGAAAGGATATGGAATCGGCTTAGCTTCTCAGGAACGATATGAAGCGATGCTTGAAAAACGAAATGGAGCCAATCAATTAACAGAATCGATTAGACAAGCGAAAGTTAAGCCCGAAGAGATTAACGACTGGCTTACCCTTAAAGGAAGTGCTCTTTTGCGTGAAAAAGGGAGTTTATATACCTTACTAAAACGTCCTGAAATAGGGTTAAATGACATGACAGCTCTACTATCACTTGTGCCAAACGTTCCTGATGGGGTAGGGGAGGAGGTAATTGAGCAGACAGTTATTGAAATAAAATACGAAGATTATTTAAATCGGGAGAAACAGACTGCAGAGAAACTGGACAAATGGGAAAACCTCTCCATAAATCCTACATTCGATTATGATCGATTAAAAGCCCTTTCATTTGAAGGAAAAGAAAAATTGAAACGGTTACGCCCGTCAACTATTGGCCAGGCTTCGCGTATTAGTGGGGTAAGCCCATCGGACGTTTCAATTTTATTAGTTTATATGGGTCGATAAGGTATCTACCTTAGCCCATAACCTTAAACTAGGTTATGGGCTTTTATTTTTTATTAAACTCTAACATCTATTTTGGAAACCGTAAGCAACTGCCCTGTTTGTAACAATACATCATTCTTACCATTTCTAATCTGTAAGGATTATCTGGTAAGCAATCAGGATTTTAGCATACAAGTGTGCCAACAATGTGGTTTCCGTCTGACAAATCCTCGTCCAGATGCTAATTCAATAGGGCAGTATTACCAATCAGAGCAGTACATTTCCCACAATGATGAAAGTAAGGGTTTAGTCAACACGGCTTATAAACTGGTGCGAAATTACACGCTCCGATCCAAGCTAGGTTTGATCAACGAGCTTAACAAGGGTAAGGGCCGTATATTAGATGTTGGAAGCGGGACGGGTGCCTTTTTAGAAGTCTGTAAAAAAGGCGGATGGGAGGTAATGGGTATGGAACCTGATAATGACGCCAGAGCCATCGCACAAAGCAAGTTGGGTATCGAGCTTAAACCTAATTTAAGCGCTGTAGCTAGGTCTCATGCTTATGATATCATAACACTCTGGCATGTACTTGAACATATACCTGATTTAAACGAATCGATAACCCAACTAAATAAGTTGCTGGCAAGTAAAGGCCATCTATTAATTGCAGTACCAAATTCTAATTCATACGATGCTCGCTACTTTAAACAATATTGGGCCGCTTATGATGTGCCTCGTCATTTGTACCATTTTACACCCACCACAGTTGAACCACTCTTCAAGAAACATGGCTTCGCGTTGATGCAGAAAAGGCCAATGGTTTTCGACGCTTTTTACATTGCTATGTTAAGCACTCGCTATCAAACTGGTAAAACCGACTATGTTAAGAGCGTGCAAATCGGTTTAACTTCTAATAATGAAGCAAAACATACTGGTGATTCATCCAGCTTGATATACATCTTTAAGAAGGCATAGATATTGTACTGATTGTACGTAAAGTGAGCGCCTTTTGATTAGATAAGTAAAAGGTCAATTCTAAATTAAAAAAGTGAAAATTTTATGTGAATAACCTTGTGTATAACTATGGCATGTTCGTGGAAAATCTGTTGACATGGTATCGATAGAGTGTGGAAGAATGAATAAGTAATCCACAGTGCCTAGCAAGGTTAAAGTTTTTGTGGAGAAACGGCAACATATCACGATCAGTTCCACAGTTTTTCCCCAGCAGAAATTGTGCACAGAAATTATTAACAAATCCACAAGTGTTGAACTCCCCAATTGTGGATAATATGTTATTAACTTAAAAATGAATGATTTACAAGTGGATAACTAAAGCTTTACAGGAGATTAGTATTGTCTTTTTATCCACAATTGTTAAATTGAAAAGTGAACAACTTAATTGTACACATTTCCACACCGCTAATGATTATAATAACGTTTCTTTAAAAAAGCTTTTATATAAAATGTTAATAAGGTCAAACGTCATTATCGCGTTGCTGTGGCTTTCATCGGTCGGATTGGCATGGGGGCAGGTCGGATCAACGCTGGCCGAAGAATATTATAAAGCTGGTGAGTTTGAAAAAGCGGCTAATGAATACGCCAAGCTTTTGAAGACCGATGTAAACTGGACTAAGCTTTCACGGTATGTGTACAGTTTACAAAAAAGCAATAAAACGGAAGAGGCCATCAAATACCTCCGCAAGCAACAGCGGACCGATGAACCAAATAGAGCCTACTATGAATTGTTGACTGGGCAACTAGCTTCACAGCAGGGAGACACCACACAAGCAAAAGTGCAATATACAGCTGCGCTACAAGCCAGTAAATCATCAGTACCTAAGCTCGAAAGAATCGCAGCAGCCTTTAACGAAGCAGGAGAGGCTCGCTGGGCGATTCGGGCGCTTGAATCGGCACGTGAGGTCGGCAAAGAGCCAACGGCTTACAGTGAGGATTTAATGGCCCTCTATCGGGCGACAGGCCAAACGGAAAAGTCCATTGATGAAATAATCACGACCAGCAAACAATCAGATAAAAAAGAAACGGTATTAGCCGCTTTGCAGGGGTATATCAACACAAAGGATGAACCCCTGGTAGAGAAAGCTCTATACAGCAAGATTCAGCAGGAGCCGAATGAACTTGCTTATAATGAACTATTGATTTGGTATTTTGTACAGAAACAGAAATTCAGCCGGGCACTCTTACAGGAAAAAGCTACCGATAAACGATTGAAGCTGAATGGTAGTCGCGTGTATGACTTAGGAATGCTGGCTATGAATAACAAAGAGTACAAAACAGCTGCTGAAGCATTTGAATACGTCACCAGCACTTACCCACAAGGGCAACTGTACCCATTTGCTCGTCGGTTAGTAATTAACGCACGAGAAGAGCAGGTAAAAAACACGTATCCGGTAGATAAAGCAGAAATCCGTAAGCTAATTAGCGATTATCAGCGGATGCTACAGGAAATCGGGACCAATGGCAAGACATTAGAAGCCCTCCGTAGTACGGCTAATCTGTACGGAAATTACCTGGATAGTAAAGACACAGCGCTCACGGTGCTGGATCAGGCCATTGAGTTGGGTAAAGCAGACAAAAATTTTGTCGATCGGTGCAAACTCGATAAAGGTGATATTTATCTGCTGAAAGGTGAGCCCTGGGAATCTACATTGCTTTATTCGCAGGTAGAAAAATCGCAGAAAGAGGAATTACTAGGGTATGAAGCTAAGCTGAAGAACGCTAAACTACAGTATTTCAAAGGCAGCTTCGTGGCAGCTAAAGATATACTGGATGTACTCAAACTGGCAACATCGCGAGAAATAGCGAATGATGCTGAGCAGTTAAGTTTACTGATTGTGGATAATACGGGTATGGATAGCACAGAAGCGGCCATGCGCTGGTATGCCGATACGGAATTATTACTTTTCCAGAATAAGACCGACGAAGCTGTGGATAACCTTAACCAAATGTTGAAAAAATACGCCGATCACAGTATTGTCGATGAAGTTCTTTGGTTACGGGCAAACACATACCTTAAGCAGGGCAAAACTGCTGAAGCACTCGAAGATCTAAAAAAGATAGTCGCTAGCTACCCAAATGACATTCTGGGTGACGATGCTATGTTCACTCAGGGAAAAATTTACGAAGAACGACTAAAAGATAAACAAGCGGCAATGGACGCGTATCAGAAAGTGCTGACTCAATATCCAGGAAGTATTTTCGGTGCTGAAGCACGCAAACGATTCCGCGCGCTGCGAGGAGACACAGTGAACTAGTTATCCAGTAATTATCCACAAAAAAGCGCTGATTAAATTGTAGCGCTTTTTTTGTGGATAACTTTTACACAGTAGCTAATAAAGATTCTTTAAAGGCTTCATAATCAGCAGGTATCACGGTACTTTGCTTCGGCCTATTGGCTAAAATGGCAAGTCGTTCGGGAACAACCACTGGCTTTTCTAACACTTCTTCCACAAGAGAGTTGAATTTTGATGGATGAGCAGTAGCTAAAGCAATACCAGTTACGTTCTGTTCAGAAGCGTGCAGATAAGCTTGCAAACCCATAATGCCTATAGCTGTATGAGGGCAAGCTTCGTAATCATACAATTCATAAATACGTTTCATGCCGGCTCTAGTTGCTTCATCGTCATAGAAGTAGCCAGAAACATTTGCCCGAAAACGATGATAATCGTCGCCATAAAGATGCTTCAATCGCACAAAGTTGCTTGGATTGCCTACATCCATGGCATTCGATATGGTAGAAATTGAGGCTTGGGGCGAATAAATGCCCGTTTCAAGATAAGAAGGGACAACATGATTACTGTTTGTTGCAGCCACAAAATGAGAAATAGGTAATCCCATCTGCTGAACTAAAGCACCCGCGCTGAGATTACCGAAATTGCCGCTGGGTGTAGAAAACACAACCGGTTTTCCATATTTTTTTACCTGTCCATAAGCCCGAACGTAATAAAATCCCTGCGGTATTAGCCGAAAAATATTGATAGAATTAGCCGAAGACAGCGACAGTTGGGTATTTAAATCCCGATCGACAAATGCCTGCTTGACAATGGCCTGACAATCGTCAAAAGAGCCATTCACTTCAAATGCCTGTACATTACCACCTAGAGTAGTCAGTTGTTTTTCCTGTAACTCACTGACCCGCCCACTAGGATAAAGAATAGACACCCGAACTCCTGGTACATTATGGAAACCCATAGCAACCGCGCCCCCAGTATCGCCCGACGTCGCAACCAAAATGTTGACTTCCTGATCGCTTTGTGCAGAAAAATAGGACATTAACGCGGCCATATATCTGGCTCCGACATCTTTAAAAGCCAGCGAAGGTCCATGGAAAAGTTCTAGTACATTCGTTCGTCCAGTTTCCAGATTTACAACAGGGGTATCGAAAGGGAACGCTAGGTGGGTAATCTCTTCCAGATTAGCGTCACTGATTTCTGAACCGAATAGCTCTTTACTGAGGGCAAATCCAATATCTGCCAAGGACAGAGTAGAAATGGCATTGAAGAAGTCGGCTCCCAACACGGGTAAAGGCGTTGGCATGTACAATCCTTTATCCGCTGGCATACTACGAAAGAGAGCCTCTTCGGCAGAAACGGTGTTGTGCGGGCTATTTGTACTGTAAAATCGCATAAGCTAAATAAAAATCAGAATGCAAAATACGCTAAATCAGCCCAATGATTTGAAAGGAGGAACCTACAATTGTGGAAAACAATTGTACAAGAGTGGATAAATGTGGATTAGTGGATAAATAAGCCAATCCATAAATTTGCACACTATAAAACTTCACATCAAACAACGCAGGCAACGGTATTCGACACGATTGGTCATAATTCAGGCTGCGTAAATAGAAACAATATGTCTTTAGGAATCTTCAATGTGCCTACACCGACGAATGAGCCGGTGAAAGAATATCGTCCCGGTTCAGCAGAACGGCAAGCTGTAAAAAAAGCTCTTTTTGAATTTCGGGAAAAGGAAACTGATATTCCGATGTATATCGGCGGGGTAGAAGTACGTACTGAACGAAAATTGCGCATTGCACCACCGCATGACCACCAGCATACACTTGGTTATTTCTACGAAGGTGATGCGCAACACGTAAATCAGGCTATCGAGGCTGCTTTATCGGCAAAAAAAGCGTGGGCTAGTTTACCTTGGGAATATCGGGCAAGCATATTTTTAAAAGCAGCCGACTTGATAGCTGGCCCCTACCGGGCTCGCATCAACGCTGCAACGATGCTCGGCCAATCTAAAAATGCGTATCAGGCTGAAATCGATTCGGCTTGTGAGTTGATCGATTTCCTGCGGTTCAATGTCCATTATGCTGACGAAATTTATCGTCAACAGCCTAACTCATCACCAGGTGTATGGAACCGGACCGAATACCGCCCCCTGGAAGGGTTTGTTTTTGCACTGACCCCCTTCAATTTTACGGCTATAGCCGGCAATTTGCCAACATCGGCTGCCCTCATGGGTAATACCGTGATCTGGAAGCCTGCTTATACCCAAGTGTTATCGGCAAAAGTGATCATGGAGGTATTAATAGAGGCAGGCTTACCGGCGGGTGTAATCAACTTAATTTACGTTGATGGACCAGTTGCAGGAGACATTATTTTTACCCATCCAGATTTTGCCGGTATCCATTTTACAGGCAGTACAGGGGTATTTCAGCAAATATGGAGTACAATTGGCGCGAATATCCACAAATACAAAAGTTATCCACGAATCGTGGGGGAAACAGGAGGAAAAGACTTTGTCCTAGTTCACGAATCAGCTAATGTCGATGAAGTAGCTATTGGCCTGGTTCGAGGAGCTTTTGAATATCAGGGGCAGAAGTGCTCGGCCGCTTCAAGAGCGTACATACCGTCGATATTATGGCCATTGATCGAGAAAAAGATTAAAGAATGCCTGGCCGAGATTAAAATGGGCGGGACGGAAGAGTTCGGTAATTTTATCAATGCAGTAATTGATGAACGCGCTTTTAGGAAAATAACGGCCTACATCGACGAGGCAAAAAGAAGTGATCAGGTGAAGGTTATTGCAGGCGGAAATTACGACAGCACGAAAGGGTATTTCATTGAACCGACTGTATTGCAGGTAACTGATCCAGCTTATCGAACCATGTGTGAAGAAATTTTTGGACCTGTTCTTTCGGTTTACATATATGAGCCAGCGGAATGGGATAAAATCGTTGAAGTGGTCGATACGACCTCACCATATGCACTTACGGGTTCAATCTTTGCAAAAGATCGATATATCGTGTCCGAGCTAACCCATAGATTACAAAACGCAGCCGGTAATTTTTATATAAATGACAAACCCACAGGAGCTGTGGTTGGCCAGCAGCCTTTCGGGGGCGCCCGTGCATCAGGAACAAATGACAAAGCTGGTTCTGCGCTTAATCTATTCCGCTGGGTTTCAGCCAGAACAATCAAAGAAACGTTTGTTCCGCCTAAGCACTATGATTACCCATTTTTACAGAGCGAATAATTCCTTTAAAAAAAGTTTGAGGCATTGCTTGCGATAAGTTACAGATTTGTATAATTTTGCACTCCCAAATCGAAGGAAAGGTGTGAGAGATAGGTCAAAGGCTTATTTATCAGCTAGTTGGTTTGGGGAAAAAGTAAAAGAGAAGAAAAATTATTTTTAACTTTTACTTGACACGGAAAAAAGAGAGTCGTACCTTTGCACTCCCAAATATAATAAAGGCCAACAACGGTTGGCCGCCATCTCGAAAGAGAGACAGTTCTTTGACGTTTTGACATCAATAGGTTAGCACTAAACAAGGCTATAAACACCGAGATTGGTTTCGGCTGATCTCACAATTATTTACGATGGAGAGTTTGATCCTGGCTCAGGATGAACGCTAGCGGCAGGCCTAATACATGCAAGTCGAACGGTCCTTTCGGGGATAGTGGCAAACGGGTGCG
>NZ_BAAHAC010000003.1:0-537650 GCF_054777875.1 Spirosoma koreense
CGGGGGACGAGTTATTACCGGCTTCGTCAGGTAGACCAGGACGGACGGAGTGAGACCTTCCGGTCGGCCTCGGTGGTGATCGATGCTCGGTACGGGGTGTATCCCAATCCGGTGAGTTCTGCAGGTTTTACGTTGGAACAAGATGAGCCGAATGCCTCGGTGTTACATCTCTACAATGCCAGTGGCGTAGAAATGAGTATAAATAAATCGGCGCTTTCAGAAGCCAGTACTCAGGTGAAGCCTTTGACCAAACTAGCGAGTGGTGTTTATATTCTGACCGTCGAGGAAAGAGGTACTGTACGCAAACATCGTCTGGTAGTCCAATAAATCTCACTTTTTGGTACTTATGAATATTTGGCCTAATTTTGAAAAGTCTAACAACCTGAAACTGACAACCATGGGTATTAAAAGCAATCAAAATGTCTCTGAAAAGAAGACTTATCAAAGCCCCAAATTGAAAACGCTGGGCAGTGTAAAGCAACTGACGCTGAAAATCGGTTCAGTAAGTGATGGGGTATCGTTACACGTAGGATAATCGGTATCAAGTTCTTATAATGTAAAGTCTGATTCGTCAATGTACTGGTCGAATCAGACTTTTTGTTTTTATTCGTGTTAATTTTGGCGGGTTACCATCCACAGGATTCAGCCGCCTTTTTGAAATAACGTTTTCACTCGATGACACTTACACCTGAAACCCGTATCCAGCTGCTACCGACTCAATCCTCCTCCGTTCTGGGAAATGAAACTATTCTACTCAACTATGAACTGGGGAACTATTACGAGTTGAACGAGGTGGGTAGTTTCATTTGGGCGCTTCTGAACGAGAAGAAAGTGATGTCCGTTCAGGAAATTCAGGAAAAACTGCTTGACGAATTCGATGTAGATCCCGCTGTTTGCCAGGAAGAACTGGCGCTGTTTCTACAAAATCTACTGCAGGAAAAACTCATCGAGACAACCGCTTAGGAAAGCAAAAATAAACAGTTCGACAACCGTTTTCCGGCAGTAAACTTATAGCTCTGATCGGCTTTGCATAGCGGTTGGTTTTGCCAATATAATAGATTGTCGGGCGGCCCACGTGAAGAATGGATTTGTTCAGGTACTACTACACCGCATACGGACTAAAAATTAGTTCAGAAATTCCGCTTGCCTACCTAAAAGAGTTAGCTCCTACGCCAACCGACGTAACGATTCGACGGCAATCATTTGACGCAAATCCGTCCTGGCAACCGACGAAACTTCACCGGGCCGGGTTGTCGGCTCAAGTAGCCAGGGATGGAGCTGATCGACTTTGGCTGGACTGGTCACCGCTCGCCCGCTTCCTGGCCGTTGGGGGCAAAGATCTGTTCGTCGATACTGCCTCTGCAGACGAAGACCTGCTGTCGTTATTTACCATGAGCGAAGCTATGGGCTTACTGTTGTTTCAACGAGGCTATTTTCTATTGCATGGCAGTGCTATCCAACTGAATAACAAAGGTATTGTGTTTATAGGCGAACCGGGGGCCGGTAAATCGACAACCCTGGCCGCATTTGCGAATCGGGGCGTCAGCATCATGAGCGATGACCTAGTTTGTATCCGGGTGGATGAACAAGGGAAAGGAACCTTGATTCCAGCGTTCGCGCAGATTAAAATTTGGAAAAAAAGTGTTGATGGGCTTCAGATCGCCAAAGAAGGCCTGGAACGGGTCCGCGAAGGGGCAAACAAATTCTCCTGGTATGGCTCTGTTGCATTCGAAGAAAATGCGGTTCCGTTAGAGCAGATTTTTGTGTTGGCACCTAATGAATCATCGGAAACGCTGGTACGCGAGGTGCCCAAAAGCCAGCGGCCAATTGAATTACTGGGCTATTTTCCGTTGCCCGATTTCCTCTTACAGGGTTTGGCACTGAAAGATCACTTCGAAAAAAGCGTGGCACTTGCCAATTCGACTCCGCTGCATAAACTGAGCCGACCCGCTACTTTTGCAAAATTGTATGAGTTTGTCGACCATCTGAAAACAACGTTCTGATGAAAGCTGACCGTTCTCCCGAAATCGTGTTGCTGTTGATGGCCTGTACGGTTGAACTTACAACTGATCGGCAAGTGCAGTTAACCCAGTTTCTAGAGCAACGCCCGATCGACTGGGATCGACTTTATGCCCTGGCTAATCGGCATCGGGTCAGTCCGTTTCTGTACCGGACGCTTCAGCGCATGCCGAACCTGCCCCAGCCATTTCTGAATACTCTGCAGAACGATTGTCGACTGATAGCGACCGATAACCTGCTCAAACTTCATCATTACCGGGAGTTGAGCCAGCTTTTAACCAGTAAAGGTATCGATCATATTTCGCTGAAAGGAATTTATCTGGCGTCGACGGCTTATCCCGATAGTGGACTGCGCTCAGTGGGCGATCTGGATATTCTGGTTAAGGAGAAAGATGCCCTGCCAACGATACATCTGCTGCAGTCGGTCGGGTATCAGATGAACCAACGCCACGCGAGTTACCAGCACGAGGATGAACGAAGTATGTTGACCGACTTATCTGAGATTAGTCTGTTCAAACCTTTCTTCAATACCAGCCATTTCGATATCGACCTACACTGGGGCGTTGTTTGCTTCAATAAAGATTATAAGGTATTCGAGCTCGGTGAAATAGCTCGCCAGCCCGAGTTAGCCATCGAATGGCAGGTTATTTTACTGACGACGCATCATGGCGTAACCAATATCTGGCAGCATATCTACTATATAAACGATCTGTATTTCCTGATCCGAAACAAGTCGATCGATTGGGCATGGCTAATGCCGGAGTTAAGCCGTTATGGACTCGAAACGACTTTTTTGGCAGGAATGCATTGGTGCCAGGAAATCTGGCAGTTGCCTATCCCCCCCGCCATTCAGGACCTGATCAGTGCGAAAGTGCTTCGCTTGGTCGATGCCTACGAAAAAAACTGGGAAGCTTTACTCCCGGTGGCTTCCAGTCAGTTGATTATCGATCAGGTTTCGTTTTTTGCTAAAGCGCAGACCCAGCCGCGTAAACGGCTAAAAATGGGAGTTACCTTTTTCAGTAGCCGTGTGTTGCGAGCCAGTACGTTCAAAGTCGGACGTCGGCTGGTGTATATTCCGAAAGAGCTCGGGTTTATAACCGTATTTGTCCGCGCGCTTCGGTCGCTTTCCCGCTTCCTGCCATCGCACCGATAGCCACCAACCGATTCAGTGCCGTTTTTCAAACGAATCCAGCCAAAGCGCCAGATAAATCGTACGGCTTAACAGCCAGTTAAAGCGCGTTTTTCGGCGGGCCGGATAGTGGGGGCTATACACAAAGTCGATCAGCTTCATAAAGACACGCCGGTCGACCACCTCCCAGATCGGATGACTGGTCGAAGCTAGTTGTTCACGGGTAACTTCGTAAAGCTGCTTCACGGATACGGTACCGTATTCGACAAAATTGGCTTTTGTCACCCGCGACAGAATGGTGTCAGGAAGCACATGACGGAGACCCTGCCGAATCAGGCCACGACCGCGACCCTGATCAAAACGGACCGACATGGGGGTAGCCAGCCCCAGTTCGATCACATCCTTGTCGAAAAAAGGAAACGAATACGTGTGTCCGTAATAAGCGCCAATGTGGTTCATCTGCTCCGTGCAGACAACGTTCGTATTGTTAAGGACTTCGTCGAATGCAACGTGGTTTTCGGTCGATAGAGCATTGACGAGCGTTTCGGTCGAGTGAAGAAGCCGCGGGGGCACCTGGCGTTTGAAATCTTCGTTTAAAGCGGTATCGATCGCCCGAAGCTGCCCGAATTTGGCCGAAATTCGTTTGTAGACATAGGCTATAATGGCTGATTCCGAAAGGCCGAAGCGTTGTTGTTGCTGGCGGGCCAAGGCGAAAAAATCGCGGAGAGATCGGTTTTTAAACTGCTTTTTTAAACTACTCCCTACTACCGATAGAACGTATTTCTCATACCGGGCTTTTTGAGTCAATGTCGGCCAGTCTTCGCTGATATACTGAAGGTTACGCTCACGTGGGGCCAGAAACTGCTCCGCAGCCAGTTTGAAATCATCCCACTGGTCGGCCTTGGCCAGATCGCTCAAGTAATCGAACCCCGGCGTGACCACACTGTCGCCATCGTGTCCGGTCAGTAAAATATCGCAGCCAAGCTGTTGCGCCTGGAGCGAAACGCTCAGGTGAAAGCTGGAAGGAATAATGAACTGCTCGGGCTGGTCGAATTGATGGTGGATTTTCAGAATTGAATCCAGCACGTCGGGTACTGGAAGGACCCGGTGATGGTCTGTATGCCACTGCTCGACCACCGCTTTGACATAAGCTTGCTCTTCGGCATAAGGTTGTTCGGTATCGATGTTGAAGGTATGAAGCGACGGCCGGTGCTGCTGCATCAGCAGCGATTGAGCGACGCAGCTCACCGAGGACGAGTCCAGTCCACCGCTCAGTTGTGAGCCGACGCTTTTCTTTCCTTTGATCCGGTTATCGATGGCCTTAGTAAAACAGTCGTTGAACAGAGCTGAATAGTCCCCGATGCCTTTCAGACCATCGAACTTACTGAAATTTACCTGCCAGTAAGCGTGTTCAGTCAGACCTTGCGGGCCAATCCGGAGGTAATGACCCGGCAATACACTGTTAATGCCTTCGTGAAAGGTTTCGTTGGAATAAGCCAGGTAAGTCGTCGGCCAGGTGAGGTATTCCCGAAACTTGTGGCGATTAGGCTTGGCCGCCACCTCGTGCAGGGCTGTCAGGGCTTTAATTTCGGAGGCAAAGGCAAAAAAACGATTGGGCTGATAGATGTAGTAGAGCGGCTTTACGCCCATAACGTCGCGGGCGCAGTAGAGCGTTTGCTGGTGGGCATCCCATAGGGCTACCGCAAAATCGGCATTGGGCTCATTGAATGCGGCTGGCCCCGCCTGGGCATAATACTGACTAAACGGGTAGTCGCTGAACCGACTGACGAACATGTCGGCATCGACTGCGGCAACCAGCGGAGCAGTTGGATTGACTTCGATCGTTCCCCCAAAAGCCAGCAAGAGACCCTTCTCGACAGAATAGCTGAGGGGATTGCCGCGGTGCTTCAATAAGTCGATTATTTTATTCGTATCCGTCGGGTCAATTGCCTGCCCATCGAATCGAATCATTCCAGCGATTCCGCCCATGTTTGTGTTAAAGATGAAAATGCCTGCCTTATGAATCTAAAAGGTATCCTTACTGTGACAAGCGGCCAGTTAATTCGTCACTTACAAAGTAACAGAAAGCGCGGGCAATTCCTGTTATCTTTGTAAGTTCGTTGCCAACGAAAGATCGGTAGCTTGTACGTATCATTGACATGTCAGAAAATGGTGAAAAAATACAGTCTGTACCCCGCGATATTTTTCCTGCTTTTCCTGGGCCTGGGAGTAGGTTGTCAGAACAACCCTGATCCGGCGCTCGACGGGTCGGAATATTTTCCGCTGGAAATCGGCGATTACTGGATTTATCAGGTAACCCAGGAAAAATACGCCCCATCCAACTCAGTCACAAAGAGCGTGTATCAACTGCAGCAGAAAATCAGTAGTTCGTACACCCAGAACGGTCAACTGTTTTATTTACTCGAAGAGTCGATTAAAAGATCAGAACAGACCGGCTGGCAGTTGAACGCTATTCGGACGGTCTATAAAAACCTGAAGGAAGTGGTTGGCCAGGAACATAATGTGCCGATTGTGAAAATGGTTTTTCCGGTTTCAACCACGACATCCTGGAATATTAACACCTACAATGCCAATGCCGATACGACCCTTCGCTATCAGGATACCGGAAAAGCGTTCACCCTGGGTAAGCTGAACTTCGATCGTACGATTTCAGTGCTGGGGGCCGACGATTCTACCCTGGTCGACCAGGAACGCTACCGCCGGGTATATGCGCACAACGTCGGACTGGTATACAGCGAAAATATTTCCCTGGCGTACTGCCAATCGACTCCATCCTGCATCGGTCAGGCTATCATCGAGTCGGGTACCAAGCAGAAATGGGAACTTCTCTCCAGTAATCGCCTGCCGTAGGGCCGTTCTGAATTCGGTTCGTCGTCGGGGGGAGCGGTTAAGTTGCTGCCCCCGACGACGAGCCGGGGCCGAAAATTTACGGCAACCAGATGACTTTGCCTTTATACGTTTCGTTGCGTCCATCCTTCCAGTTAAGCCGAAGCGAATAAACGTACAGACCCGGAGCCGCTCCTTGCCACAGGAATGAATTCTTGCCCGGATTAATCGGGAAAGAACTCTCGTACACCAGTGCCCCCGATAGGCTGTAGATGGTGAAGTGCGAATCGGTTGGCAACTGCTGGGTGTTTAGCATCAGATCGAAATTCGCGTAGGTGGTCGCCGGATTTGGGTTCGCCTGAAACGTAATCGATTCTTCCTGACCCGTTACGGTCAAATTGAGAACATAGGGCGGCTGAGTCTGGTTACCGGCGGCATCTTTCCCGAAGATAATAAGCTGATACGTACTCCCGGCCTTCAGGTTGAGGTTCGTTGTCACCAGCAGTTGGTTGTCCGAAACGGCGGTTACCGATAGGGCACTCGACGAAATCTTTTGCTGGGGACAGGTGTCGCAGGTTTTTAAATAGACATTGATGGCCGACGTATCTTTGGCCGACAGCGGGTTTTGATCCAGCAGGTAGATAGCTACGCTTGGGGTCGTGTTGACCACGGCCTGATTCTCCCGGATGACGCCGTTCACAAAGACGTTCATCGCCGGTGCCACCACATCCGGCAGGGCATTGATCGGGTAACTGCTGCCCTGGATCTGCGACCAGTCGATAGTCAATACCGCCGAATTGTTGGTTTTATCCAGCTCCGTAATTTGGTTCGCCGGATCGATCATAACCTCTAACTTCTGCAGGTTGGCATCTTTGGCGATCGTATACACCAGCGTATCCCGGTAGCGGAAGGCGGTAAAGCCCAGGTTGTTTGTCGTTACTTTAGTCGTGTTGGTCTGTTTCAGCGATACGGCAACGGATTGACCCGCCACGAATTTGCCCAGGTTGGCCATTGGAATAACGATGCGCAGCGAATCGCTGGTTTTCAGGGAGTTTCCGCCAATGTTCGACTGAATGTAAAATCCTTTCTGATCAACCGAAAAATCAGGGTAAGGGAGCGGGTAAATGCTGACAGCCGGGTCGCCCTGTAAGACCATCTGCAGCAGTACGCCCACCTGGAAAAGATCGATATTTTCTTTCTCCAGCTTCTGATTCAATTGCTGCTGTAACAGTCCGAACGGCATGCCGAGCGTCGATGGATTGGTGAACAGGCTGGAGTAGAGCCGGTCCAGGTACCAGGTGGTCGACTGCTCATAGCTGTAATACGAGTGGGCCAATACCATACTCGCTCCTTTTTGGGGAGCCAGCAGCCAGTCGGTCGAGAGCGTGTTATATTTCGAGAAAATTTCGCCAACACCGCATCCGTTGAACACCATAAGCGGATAGTGCGTGTTTCGGAATCCGTTTTCTACCGGCGATGCATACCCGAAATTCATATCGGTAATGTTTGGGCCGGCGTGACCGAAAAACGTAATCAGGCTGACGCCGTCGTTGACGACCGGAGCAATGTTTATTTTCTCGACTTCCTGCGCGAACTGGCTTTTACTGAACGAAGTGACCTGTCCACCGAGCTGACCGTTGGTGAAGATAGCCCCGAAGCTATCCATGCCAGCCCGAAGCCCCTGCGCTTCGTCGGGGGTTTTGCCTCCGCTGATGTGCAGGATATTTTTACGCCACAGCCCGTTTGCCGATGAAGACTCAAATTGCTTGATCTTTTCGAGATACGCTAAAATCTGATCGCCGGTAGTTACGTTCAACCGTCCGGTCGGAATGGCGGGCGTATTAGCCGGATAGGTTCCTAAACCCGCCGTCAGCAGAATGTCTGAGCCAGGATAGCCAATGGTTGGCACCCAATCGTCCGATGTTATTTTGACCGTGTACGGATAACTATTGGCACGACCAACCAGAAACAAGTATTTGATGGCCGAATTGACCCGCATGTAATTGGCAAACCGCCGGAGCGCCAGCGGGCTCTTTTCGCCGTAATTGAACTGGTCGTAGAGCGAATCGGCTTCTACGATGAAAGGCGTATAGTGACCACCCTGATCGGAAGCCCGATAGGCTGCGTACGTGCTGGCTGCCTGACGCAGCGTAGCCTGGGTGATGATTACATAATCGGCGGTTTTAGGGAAGTTGGTCGAAAATCGAACTGCCTTGATAGACAGGGGCTTACTAATCTTGTTCGTAACGTAGATCGTTCGGTTCTGACTGGCTTCGCTAACAACGAGCTGCGTTTGGCTATCGGTGGTCTGGAAAGGTAAAAAGCGAGCGTTGGCTTTGTCGGTGATGTCGTAGGCAACGGAGCCTGTCGGAACACTTTTGATGTTCATCAGGGCCAGTTGCTTTGCATTCGGGAGTATGTGAAAAGTTTTGGTGGTCAGCCCCGTCATGTCCAGCGCCTGTGGATACGACAGTTTGGCGAAGGTAATCGAATAATTGTTGGTCAGGGGGCCTTTAAGTGACTTAAACCGCAAGGTAAGCTGCTCGTTGGGCAGGTCGTTTGCCGTTAAAGTTGTCTGGAATGTCTGGCTGGTAAAGCCGGTAAACGAGAAGGTCGTGAGGGGAGTGGTGGCCGAATTCAACGTCATTTGCACCTGACGGGAAGAGTTATCGCGACCGTTCAGCAAACCACTGAGGGTGATTGGCCAGTCTGCGGTTACCCGACCCGCCAATTTGAAGGTAACCATCCCGGTCGAATCGGTCGTCAGCAGCGTACCTGACCAGCCTTCGCCCGGTTCGAAATAGCTCTGCTGAACAAACGGCTCGATGCCGATCAGGCTGTTGAACGTATACTGGCTAGTAAATGCCTGGACAGTTTCTTCAACGTGAAATTTCTCGGCTGCAAGTCCCTGTGCCGAGGTCGTCAGCTCGGGGACGCGTTTACCGGGCGATGCCGCACTGGTCAGAAAATAAGCCGTTACGTCCGTATAAAGTGTCTGGTAGGGATGAAGCCGTTTTTGGGGGCGGTAGAGTAACGAATCCTGGGCGCCATCGTTGCCTTCGCCGTAAAATTCAACGTAATCCTGAGCATCGAAAACGCCATCTTTTTCGCCCACCACCCGAATGGCCATTTCCTGACCTCTGAAAAACAGTTGCCAGGTGGTCGGGTTGGTTTGTAAAAAAGCGGGGTCGACTGCCTGGATATCCTGATAGCTTACCCGATAGACGCCGGTTTGATTGACTGAAAATTTGAGATATTTCTGACTCGGACGTATCCAGTCGTTACCGAACTGACTTTGGGCGCTTACTGCCAGCGAACTCACTAAACACCAAAACAACAGTAATCCATTCTTCATACGGGGAACTCAATTTTAGGTACGCTTTGACTGTGCTCTCTATGCCTTAATTATAGTAAAGGACAGTCGTTAACCGAATCAGTAACAGGGTACTGACACTTTTCTTCAAAGATAAGAAGATTGCCCCAATTAATGAGCGTGTGACTGCCTGACCATATATACGCAGAATCGTCCCCGTTCGTTGTGGGCGCGTAAGGCAGTGGGGCAGAATGGGCAGCTGAGAACAGCCAGGCGAAACCCTAGGACGTGACCTGTTCGGTTGCCGGAATCAGGGGGACGATGACGTCGAAGACCTCGGATGATTCGCGAATATCGAGCGGTGGCTGATTCAGGAGTCGGTACTTCATGTTGATGTTCTGAAGACCTTTCTGGGTCGACGTGAGTCGATTGACGCCTTTGCGTTGCAGGTTGTTCCGGACGATCAATCCATGGGGAGGCTTCATGAAAATTTGAATCGTCAGCGGAGCGTTGGGCGAAACCACATTGTGTTTCACCGCATTTTCGAGCAGCAATTGCAGGGTCAAGGGCGGGAGTAAATAGTCCTGACTTGCGCTATCGATGGCCACGTTCAGCAAAATGCCCTGACCATAGCGGGTTTTCAGCAGATGATAATACGAGTTAAGAAACTTCAGTTCTGCGGCTAGGGTAGTGAGCTCACGGTCATTCGTCTGTAGCAGATATCGATATACGCTCGACAGCTCATCGACGAAGCGCTCGGCTTTAGACGGTTCGTCGGCAATCAGTACCGACAGTGAATTCAGGCTGTTGAAGAGAAAATGCGGGCTTAGCTGGGCCTGAAGCGCACGCATGTGCATTTCGTCGACTTCCTGCTGCAGGGACTGAACAATCTGCTCGGCAACGGTATGATCCCGCTGACGCTGCGCCCGTTCGCGGGTCAGCGCCTGCTTCAGTACGGCTTTTCGGAGCACTTCACGCCGGTGACGGTATGCCAGCCCTGTTGAAAAAAAGATCAGTTCCAGGACGATGCCAACCTGTAGATAGGTAAGGGGAGCCCGCCAGAAGACGTCCGGGCCATTGGCTGGTAAACCCAGTGTCAGACCCATGGCCGCCAGCGCACCCAGCACCAGTAGGGCGGAGCCGGTAATGAAAAACCGGCTAATCGGATCTTTCCGCTGGTAGATGGTGACGACGATGTAGCCGGACAACACCGCGAGGCTCAGGCGGACTAACGTGTGCACAAGCTCGTGAACCGGCTGCTGCCAGAAGTCGGATAAAAAGCAAAAGACCACTTCCAGCGCCAGATAAGCGACCAGCCCCCACTGCACCTTCCGAAATAAGCCCAGTAACCCAGGTCGGTAGTCTCGCAGATGAAGAAAGGCAATCGTGAAATCGTAATAGACGAAGTAAGCCGCCATGGGCCCAATGATGCGGATAAAATGACCCACATTATCGGGAAACGCACTAACTGTTCGGAGTGGAAAATAGCCCAGCCAGACTAGCAGGTAGATGGTATAAAGGCCGTAAATCCGCTCCCGGTACAGGCACCATTGTACAATGTTGTACAGGAACAGTGCGATCATCATACCCAGAAAAAGAATCAGCCAGGATTCGTACCCCATAAGTCTTTACTTCCCGTAGATTAAAAAGACAGGATAAAGTTAAGAAAGCTGCGTCAGAAAGTTGTGAACTATTTCACTAGCGGTAATAACGCGAGCCTGTCGGCTTCATTGCCCGGATTTATGGAGTAAGCCTGAAGGTAGGCAGGCTTGTAAAAAAACAAGGACTCTCATAGCTGAGAGTCCTTGCGCCTATAAACAATGCGAGTCGATTACTTGATCGAATCTTTCTTCGTTGTGTCGGTCGACATCGTTGAAGACGAGTCACTCGACATGGTCGAAGACGAATCGGTAGACATGGTCGAAGACGAATCCGTTACGGCTGTTGTCGACTCGGTGGTTTCGGTTTTCGTGCTTGAGCAGGCGGTTGCCAGTGCCAGGATGGAAAGAAAGAAGAATGCAGATTTTGCCATGTTTGTAGTTGAATTTGATCCGTTAGTAAGTGATAAACCCCTCTTTAATCCGTTTAAATAAGAAAAGTAACCCATGTTCCTGCATAAATTTCGTGCCAGACTGCGTATTTATTCGCCAAAGCCAGCGGACTAGGCAATTACCCAGCCCCATAATTGGCTCGCTTATAAACCCATCATTGGGTCTTGTCTTTGAACAGAAATTTTGCAAGGTTACTGATACGTAAGTAGATAGCTTGAATAATTGTTTTCAGAAGTGACCATTGGGAGAGTACAGTAGCCCTTCGTCGGTAGTTTATAAGCTGAGTTTAGTATAAGCAAAGTAGCTACGCAGATAGTAAGCTACTTTAATCGGCTGTCAAACGGATGCGGTTCAATACTGATTAATTTGAGTGTTGTGTGTTCAGGATGAAGTGGATTCAGGAGGTAATTCTTTTCTAAAGGGGATTGCGCAGATGGCACACACATAATCCAGTATTGCTGGGCAAGAATCCAGCGCTCCGCTATGTCGGCAAGATCTTCTGAGTAGGGGATCGCATCCCATCCTGTTGGTAATTCATCAGAAGTTACCGATAATATGCTGGCGTTGTCAGGAACCTCGACTATCACCAGCGATTGATTCTTAGGGATGATGCGGGAGTTGGCTAAAACTTCTAACTTGGCTAATGAAACGTGCTCCGAAAGATAAAGTAGTTGGGTGCCCTCCCGGTGCCAGCGCCCAGGTCCATATAAACAGCCTGTGCCATTTAAATCAGTTGCAAACTGAGTTTTGGTGATTCGGTACAGCTTCATGAAGGTAAAATGATGACTTCACTACGCAAAATGGATGGTAAATTTTATTGCTTAGAAAGCGCTTTTTACGAAAATAACCCATGGAGCAGGGCATTCAGTACATGTAGTATCTGTTGGCGGCCAACCATCGTATTTAAGAGATCAATCGGTTTTTTTTCCTGTAATGCCGGAATAGGCGAATTCAGCCAGTACTCCAGATCAGCTTTGTCTTCGAACACCTCCATGCCTCTCTGATACACTTCAGCCAGTGAGATCGCTTTTTCCGTCTCATCCTGTGACAATTTTGATTTAGTTCGAATTCGGCGTTGGTACGTGCTTTCAGAAATGCTTAAAATAAGACTCATTTCTTTATTCGTAAACCCAAAGTTGTTTTGCAAAAAGGCGACCGACTCCATTGGTAAACCTTCTTTGACAAGTTCAATAAGGTCAAGTTCATGCCTGATAGGTCGGTTTATAAAGCGCTCCCCGCCTAGGCCAGCAATGAGTTGTCGGACGGATATCTGCATTGTCTTTTGACAGTTTTTTTTCTGTTATTTGATAACGACCAGACAAAGATAAGAATTCATTTCAACGCTGTTCTGCTGGGTCCTACCTTTGCCGGCAAAAGTCGTCAGTCGATAACCACACTGGCAACTATCGGCTCCCGGCTAATCACTAACGACTGTTTTCATGGAATACCGCATCGAAAAAGATACGATGGGCCAGGTGCAAGTACCGGCCAACGTCTATTGGGGCGCCCAAACCCAGCGCTCGATCGAGAACTTCAAAATTGCGCAGGACATTAATAAAATGCCCCGCGAAATTATCCGGGCTTTTGCCTACCTCAAAAAAGCCGCTGCCCTGACCAACCTCGACGCGGGCGTATTGACGAAAGAAAAATGTGACCTGATCGGTCAGGCCTGCGACGAAATTCTGGCCGGAAAACTCGATGATCAGTTCCCGCTGGTAGTCTGGCAAACGGGTTCGGGTACGCAGTCGAACATGAACGTCAACGAAGTGATTGCCTACCGCGCGCACGTGCTGCACGGCGGTCAGCTGACCGACGAGAAAAAATACCTGCACCCCAACGACGACGTCAATAAGTCGCAGTCGTCGAACGACACCTTCCCGACGGCCATGCACATCGCGGCCTACAAAATTCTGCTGGACGTAACGATTCCGGGCATCACGAAACTGCGGAATACCCTGGCCGAAAAGTCGAAGCAGTTCATGCATATCGTCAAAATCGGTCGGACGCACTTCATGGATGCCACTCCGCTGACGGTCGGGCAGGAGTTTTCAGGCTATGTGTCTCAACTGGACCATGGGCTGCGGGCCATCAACAATTCTCTGGCGCACCTGAGCGAACTAGCGCTGGGCGGTACGGCGGTTGGAACGGGTATCAATACGCCCCCGAATTACTCGGAGAATGTAGCCAAACACATTGCCAGCGTGACAGGCCTGCCATTCATAACGGCCGAAAATAAATTCGAAGCCCTGGCTGCCCACGACGCCATTGTGGAAGCTCACGGCGCCCTGAAAACCGTAGCGGCCAGCCTGATGAAAATCGGAAACGATATCCGGATGCTGTCGAGCGGCCCACGGGCGGGTATCGGCGAACTACACATTCCGGATAACGAGCCCGGTTCGTCCATCATGCCCGGTAAAGTAAACCCCACCCAGTGCGAGGCCATGACGATGGTAGCCGCGCAGGTTATGGGCAACGACGTAGCGATCAACTTCGGCGGAGCCATGGGTCACTTTGAGCTGAACGTATTCAAGCCAGTTATGATCTACAATTTCCTGCATTCGGCCCGGCTAATTGGCGACGTCTGCGTATCGTTCAACGACAAATGTGCGGAAGGAATCGAACCGATTGAAGCGAACATTCGGAAGCACGTCGAATCGTCGCTGATGCTGGTAACGGCCCTGAACACCAAAATTGGCTATTACAAAGCCGCTGAAATTGCGCAGACAGCCCATAAAAACGGTTCGACCCTGAAAGAAACTGCCCTCAAGCTCGGCTACCTAACTGAAGAGGAATTTAACGAATGGGTGAAGCCCGAAGATATGGTTGGCGAGATCAAATAGATCGCTTCAGCGTGTCAGTCATGCAAGTCCAGCAGAGGTCAGCCGTTCAGACGGCTGACCTCTGCTGCTTTAGGACGGGGCCAGCTAATTCCCGGAGAAAGCCCATGGCCGATTAAAAAAGCGTTAAAATTTCTACTGCTGAATCGGGGAAAGTAATGCGGTAAGAGTCGCTAAAGGTATGTTCTGGTAGACAAATGACAATTGTATTATTTTAATGCGGTGATATTCTTGTACTAATTCCAGGTCATTAATCTTTTACCTATTCCGGGATGGTACAGCCACTGAAAATTTTCTGTTTAAACGAAATTTGTTCAAACAAATATTGGTTATACATTTGTCACGCTATCAGAAATCATGGAAAACGAGTTCCGAAATGAGTACCACCGGTTGATTGTTAATCTGCACAAAACAGATGGGTATGTGTTTAATTACTTTCAACAGAAACTGACCCCATTCGATCTCTCTGTGCAGCAATACAAGACGCTTCGGCTGCTTTCGGATGTTTATCCAAATAGCCTGACAGCGGGTGAGTTGAAGGAGAAAATGACCGACATGAATTCGGATATGACCCGGCTCATCGATCGGTTGGTGGCCAAAAACCTGGTCGTGCGGGAAGTCGATACGCACAACCGCCGACGGGTCAATCTGCGCCTGACCGGAGAAGCTGCCCGGTTTATTCAAACAGTGGCGACCGAGTTCAAAAATTTTGAATCGATCGTCAGCCACCTGACTGACGAAGAAGCACGTACAATGAACACACTACTGGAAAAAATTAGAAATCGCTGATTATGAAAAAGTACGTAATGGGTGCTGGATTTTTGCTGGCTGGCCTGAGTCTGGCGGCTGCGCAACCTGCACCGACCGTAATGCCACTGGACAAGGCTGTTCAACTGGCTTTACAAAATAACAAAGGAGTCAAGCTGGCCGATGCGCGTACGCAGGCGGCTGAAGCCCGTTTGCAGGAAGCCAAAGATCGGAGTTTACCGACGGCAAATGCGTCGCTGGCTTATTCGCGTTATAGCCTGACCGGTCCGTTTGCGTTCGGACAAGGAGATGATGGCAAAGCGCTGTTTGGCATTCCGGCAGGGGCATTCAATGCAACCATGGGGGGCGCTACGATCAGTAAGGAAGTGTTTGGCGGCTTTGCCGAAAAATCCGCTGAAAAGTCGGCCGATCTGCTAGCCAAAGCCAGCCACCTGGATGCGCAGCGTAACCGGTCCGAACTGGTGTATACGGTTACAGACGCTTACTACAACATCGTCAAGCTGGCGCGCTCCATTGGCGTGATCGAACAGAATATCCGGGAGTTTGACGAAAAAGAGCGCGATGCGCAAAACCTGCAGAAAGAAGGGGTCGTTACGGCCAACGAGGTACTGAAGATTCAGTTGCAGAAAAATAACCTGAACCTGAGTCGGCTACAGGTCGAGAAAGCCCGTCAGACCGCTCTGTATAATTTCAACCTGCTGGTGGGCCTTCCCGAAAATCAGCAGATTGCGATCGACACCGTGCTGACAAATCCGTCTGTTGTGAGCGAACCGCTGAACGTGATTCTGGACCGGGCAGTACAGACGCGCCCCGAAGTAGAAGCCAACGCACTGCGGGTACAGTCGGCCGAACAGATGCTGCGCAACACCAAAAGCACCATGTATCCGCACCTGGGGGTGTCGGCGGGCTACAACTACATCAACCCGACGGCTCGCCTGATTCCCGAAGGGAGCTCATTCATCAGTGCCTGGAACGTCGGCGCAGGTATCAGCTACAACATTGGTTCGCTGTATAATATGAAGGGCCGACTCCACAGCGCACAGAACGCCATCGATCAGGCCGGTTTGCAGAGTCAGCAACAAAACGACCAGATTCGGTCGGAGGTCGTTACCGCATACAACAACTACCAACTGGCGCTCGAACAGCAGAACGTGATTCGCACGGCTGTGGAACAGGCTCGGGAAAACTACCGTCTGACTGAATCCCGGTTCCGCAATGGGCTGGTCGGTTCAACCGATCTGCTGGAAGCCGACAGCTTTTTATTGCAGGCTCAACTCAACGTTATCAACGCAACTGTAGATGCGCAACTGGCTTACCAGCGCCTGTTGAAAGCTACGGGTACTAATCTTAAGTAAATGAATAATGGATAATGAATACTGATTACCCGTCATCGTACATCATACATTATCCATTAATTATACATTCTTTTTAATAATAACCATGGATAAGAAAACTTTATTCCGCGTAGGGGGCGTCATCGTCCTGGCTATCGCTCTGTTTTTCGGGTATAGTGAATTCAAATACCTGCAACGCCACGAAACCACAGACGACGCACAGATCGACGGCGACGTGAACCCGGTTATTCCCAAAGCCAGCGGATACGTAAAAGAAATTCGTTTCAAAGATAACCAGTACGTGAAGGCAGGCGACACGCTGATCGTGCTTGACGATGCCGATTACCGGCTACGGGTGGCTCAGGCCGAAGCGGCTCTGCAGAGTGCAACAGCTTCTGACCGGGTGTCTCGTTCGCAGGTAAACGTGGCACTGGCAACGGTGCAGAGTTCGCAGGCGAGTGTACAAACGGCCCGCAACCAGGTTGCTACCGCACAGGCCAATGTGGCGGCTGCTCAGGCGCGGGCCCGGAAAGCAACCCAGGATTTTGAGCGGTATACCCGCCTGTTGGCAGAAAAAACCATACCGCAACAACAATTCGACGCAGCTCAGGCCGAACGGGATGCCGCTCAGGCTCAACTACTGGCCGCTCAGGCGCAGTTGCAAACGGCTCAATCGCAAGTGAATGCAGCGGGTACGCAAACTGGAGTGACCAGTTCGCAAAGCCGGGCTACCAAAGGCCAGATTTCAGTTGCCCAGGCGGCTATCAAACAACGCCAGGCTGACCTGGACGTGGCCAATCTGCAACTGTCGTATACGATTGTACGGGCTCCGGTATCGGGAGTGGTTTCGAAACGGTCGGTGCAGATCGGTCAGCTGGTACAGGCCGGTCAGGCGGTGTGCTCGATCGTTGGCAATCAGAATCTGTGGGTAACGGCTAACTTCAAAGAAACGCAGCTGAAGCAAATGCAGCCCGGCCAGGAAGTGGAAATCGACGTCGATGCCTTCGAGGGCGAAAAGCTGACGGGCAAAGTGGGTTCATTCGCGGGAGCCACGGGCGCTAAATTCTCGCTGCTGCCTCCCGACAACGCCACGGGTAACTATGTGAAAGTCGTACAGCGCGTTCCTGTCCGGATCGAGATCGATAAGAACAGTCCGCTCTTCGCCAAGATTCGCCCGGGTATGAGCGTAAACGTAGCTGTGGATTTGCAAGGCAAATAGTTTAAATGAATAATGGACAATGGATAATGAATAACGATGGAAACAAACCATTAGAGATTCAGCTGTTCACACAGCTAACCTTATCCATTGTTCATTATTCATTATCCATTTCTTTCTACGATTATGAAATTAGGATTTGATAAATGGATCGTCGTCATCACCGTGACGACGGCCGCGCTGCTACAAACCATCGACTCGTCCATCGTGAACGTTACCCTCAACCAGATGATGGGCAACCTGGGGGCCTCGCTGGGTGATATTAGCTGGGTCGTTACGGGCTACGCAGCCGCCAGCGCCGTTATGATTACCATGTCGGGCTGGCTGACGGCCAAGCTGGGCCGCCGGAATTACTTTGCCGCATCGATTGTCCTGTTTACGATTTCATCCATCTTCTGCGGTACATCGACCAACGTCTGGGAACTGGTGTTCTTTCGGGTAGTACAGGGTATCGGTGGGGGAGGGTTGCTCACGACGGCACAATCCATTCTGATTCAGACGTTTCCGAAAGAACAGCTTGGTATTGCCAACGCTATTTTCGGAATGGGCGTCATCATCGGGCCGTCTATTGGGCCTACGCTTGGAGGCTACATTACCGACAACCTGTCGTGGAACTGGGTATTCTATATAAACATCCCGTTTGGAATTGCGGCTACTGTACTGACCTACCTGTTCATTAAGGAACCCGCCGAAAAAGTACAGGCGGGAAACATGGACTGGCTGGCGCTGATCCTGCTCATAATGGGGATCGGTGGCCTACAGATCGTGCTGGAAAAAGGGCAGGAAGAAGACTGGTTCACCTCCGAATTTATTATTATCATGTCGGTTGCTGCGGGTATTGGTCTAATTGGGTTCATCTGGCGGCAACTGGCCGTAAAACTACCGATTCTCGATTTGGGCCTGCTCCGTCAGCGTCGGTTTGCGGTCGGCACGTTGTTCAACTTCATTCTCGGCTTCGGGCTGTTTGCATCGGTCTTTATCATTCCGGTGTTCTGTCAGACCATCCTGGGCTTTACCGCCAGTCAGACCGGACTGCTGCTGATGCCCGGTTCGATTGTCACCGGGATGATGATGCCGATCGTGGGTGGTTTGCTCAGTAAAAACTACATTTCGCCCGTCTGGTATGCAGCCATCGGATTCATCTTATTTTTTGGCTTCTGCTTCGATTTGTCGGCTATCAGCCTCGATGCCGGTCCGGATTATTTCTTCTGGCCGCTGATCGTGCGGGGTATCGGCATGGGGATGATCTTCATTCCGCTGACGACCATCACCCTGGCCGATCTGAAAAACGTTGAAATTCCGCAGGGATCGGCTCTGACGGGGATGATCCGTCAATTGGGCGGTACGTTCGGCACCGCTATCATGACCACCTACATCTCGACCCGTACCGTACTGCATTCCTCGCGGCTGGCCGACAATATTTCGATATACAATCCGCTGTCTGCCGAGCGTATCCGGCAATACACTAATCTGTTCCTGTCTAAGGGCGACGCGCTGATCACGGCAACGGGAAAAGCCTATGGGGTCATGCAGGGAGCCGTGATCAAACAGGCGTTGGTGATGACCTACGCTGATTCGTTCTTAATCATCGGCGGTTTCTTCCTGATCTGCGTGCCGCTGCTGCTGCTCTTTATCGGTAAGAAAATCGAAGCGCCCGCTCATACCGAAATGGTTATGGAGTAAGACGCCGGGATTATTGAAGAAAATAAGTAATGTTCTGTTTGTTGTTTGTTTCAGCGTCGGATAACCACATAGCTGGTTATCCGACGTTTTTTTGTGAATTGAGTTCTACGGAAATAATGGATTTAAATCCACTAGTTTGACTAATCTAGAATCTTATATATATTTTTTAAAAAGTTTAGCTCAAGTTGCTCCCTGAATTTTTTACCATTCCATGCTTTGTAGGCATTAGCTTGAATACCTTTAAATATAAGCTTGTTTTTTGGCCAGGTTTTGTTCTGAGATTGGTTATTTTGATTGGATAAATTATAGGACCCTTCAAAAACCAAACAACGGCATACGTACGTAAAAAATAATGAAAGAAGTTTTTCGTGATCTCTTTGCGCAAAACGATGGTTCGATTCATCCGGGGAGTGGCTCAAAAGGATAGGATCAATACTATTCGAGAAACCCCGCCGGTAAGTATATAGGCTGCTGACGGCTTTAAAACTAAAATCGTTATTTCTAAATACCGGCAGATTGTCCTTTCTGTAATAATCGCTTAAACTTTCTTTTTCTAAAAAAACAGTTACGTGATTGTGATGTTGCCATGAAGGCATCAATAATACGTCGACACATTCCTCTTTCCACCAGCTTCCGCAGATTCGTTTCTTGTGTGCCCTGATCAGGTCTGCTCCATCTGAGCCTGGATGGAGCATTTTGACAGCTTCATAACTACCGATGAATATCATTCGGCGTTTACCCAATAAAAGCTCTTTTTTAACATGCTCAATTTGTCTTTTGTGTTCGGGCTTAAGGCCATTTAATTCGGAGTCGAACTTCTTGTTTAAGAAGCCGGAAAGTCCTCCAGTCTCAGAAACGCATAACAATATATCCCATTTCTTGTGAAGGAATGCCTCCTTATACTCATACCTAAGGGCTAAGTTTGTATGTAAAACTTTCTTTTTTTGAAAGCTCTCCCAAATGAAATGCTTAGGATCCTGATGATTTGAATTAATGTAATAATAATGACTTCCAAATGATTTTTGTAAAGATCTAAATAATTCGGCCAGTAAACGGTTATCATTTATTAGATCCTGATTCAAGCTTGAAAGCCCGTTTATAGACGCATTAGCTTTTCTGCCGGAGAAGACTTCTTTTGAGTGGTTATTTAAAAAATTTTCTTTAAAAATATTAGATAGCTTGTCGCTTGCAAACAAGTGAAACATGACTGACAAGATAGGCTCCTCAACCGCCTTGTTTTTTCTGTATCTAATAATGGATTCATGAAGATTTTTTGCGAATTTATAGCCTGTAATGTTTTTATTTTCAGAGTTAATGATTTTTGTGGTTTGCCAGTTTTTATTTAGACTACTAGTTTGTTCTGGAGCGAGATCGTCATTTTTATATGCCAGGGATTTGACCTCGAAAATATTTCTTGCATACTGGAATTCTTCATTCGATTGCTGATCTGCTTGTGGAATATCCCCAGGCGTGGCAAATTCATTAACTAACTCATATAAGGAATAGGACTGTTTCGTAGCGCTACTTTTGGTAAAAGCGTTTCTATACGCTTGATAATATATACCAACTCGACCAAGAAGGATTTCTATTAAATCGATGATTCCGTTGTTTCGTATGATGGCAAGTGCTATCTCAACCAATGTTCTATCGCAGAAATATTCATAATTCTTCTCATAAGTGTCAGTAATAAACTGCCGTTGTTTCTGCCTTTCTTCTATGCTTTGCTTTTTTCCCCTGGCTCCTAAATCATATCTATAAAATAAGTAAGATATGATTTCATGACGTGCTATACTTCTTGGTCGGTAAGAGGGTTTGAAATTATTATATATCTCTCTCCATATCGTGCTAAATATTTGCCCTAAAGGAGAAGTTAAAGTATTTTCGAGATTATCGGAACAGAATTTATTTGTACTAAAACTTCGGAAAATCTCTCTGTAATTTTCTAGTGCCTGATCATCAGTATTGTCAATAGTATCATTTTGTCTGTTAAATCTTCCGGAGGCATTCGCTCTGTTATAAAATGATGGAAGATCCGATTTGAAAAGCTTCCTGAGGTCGGTTTCGTTGATCTCGCTTCTACTGATGTGATAAATTTTCGAATAAGGTGGTAAATATTGGTCTATTATTTCATTCAGCTCGAAGCTTTCCATCTTAAAGCCTACGCATATTACATTGACCCGCCGGATTGAATCATAACCTGCTCCCCGTTCCCCGCCTATGATTGATTTTAACATTAAGCGAATGTCTTCGGGCAGATCGAGGTAGTGGCGTTTCGTAAAACGGAGTGAAGTCTTATGGCTATGCGTGCCATGTGGTTTTATATAAATCGGCGCTTTCAAACGGCCATCTACTAATATTTCAGATAGTTTTACTGCATGTCCGTCGGAAAGGATATAGTGGTAATTCCCTTCTCCTATTTCTTCACTTATAGCTTGGTCTAATAACTCTTCGAAATTGAAATTAATGATTGCATCGATGAAGCCATGCTTCAGCATATGTGCAGTAATTTCGTAAAACAAGTTAGGGCTATTCCGAAACCCTGTCATTTCTGTTATTTTTTTTCTTAAATCATCCTGCTTAACAAAGAACGATGACAGAAGATATAAATAATTTTCAAAGTCGAGTTGATTACCAGTGAGTTTTTTTATTTCCTCTTCTTCCTGCCTGTATCGGTCAGCTAAAAAAGGAATAGTTTTTATTTTTTCTACATACTCTTTTTCGAGTTCCTCGATCATCTGACTGCCAATCGGAATCCCAGCATAGGCATCAGAGGAAGCACCAGCGCCAATAATTAGAATATTTCGACAACTCTGAAACTGTTTATCTTTACTTAAAAATTTATCTGCAAGATCTGTGTTGCTAAAGATTTCATTTGTTCTAATAGCTTCAATTCTAGGATCTCCGAAAGAGTTAGCAAAATAATCATAGGTAAGTTCTTCCGAAATTTCTTCAATAAATTTATTTAACTGATCATTCATTAATATATGTAGCTAATTTGGTGTGGCAATTATTTTCCTGAAAATAAAACTTGTGAATTACCCAGGTTGGCCAGATGTGATCAGGCTATAATGAGAAAAGTAGACGGAGGTCTATGGCAAAATGCTCCTGGCGGGTGAGTCCAATGACTAAACAGGACCTATGAGGTATTTGAGGGATATGCTCTGATAAAGACATAAATGAAAAATTTCTGGATAGAAGTTCACGATACTAGCCAGTTTGAACTATTTACACAAAAAATAGAATAGATACATTTTGAGAATTTACTATCCGGTATAGTTTATCTGATAAGCCAAAGATGTTGACGATGATGGCAACATAACTCTTACAAGCATAGGGTTATTTGCTTGCCTTATTTAATGAATATCACATGATACCTCTAACCCGTGGCTCTGGTGAACAAAGCGTTTAGCAAGCTGGTATCCGTTGTTTTTTTAACTGCCGGGTCGACGACGCTTATTCAATTTCAGCATCTATCAGACGATGATCCCAACGATTGCTGCAGCAATCGTTGGGCCTGTCGAGTGGAGGCCGATCTGTCGTAAACAGCAGCCAATAAATCTAGAGATAGTATACACATTTTTACGTCCAACTGGCCCGGTGGCTTATGTTGGCTATGATTTGTATTACAGCCGCTCGGAGAGCAGCCGCTGGGCAGCACCATCAATACACCTTACGCCGATGTTCCGACCTGTTTTGGCCGGGACATCGGCGTTACAATCAACTCATAACTTTCTCGTCCAACCGGCTGGGTGTGTACATGACTGGTGTTGATATGACAAAATAATAGCCAGGCCAGCATCGTACGGTTTCGCTGTACAACTTATTCGCTGTCTTCGGCATTGAGCCAGACTACTTTCTGCTCGGGGTCGTGGTGCTGACCCAGAATATTCCGGTACAGGTCGGGGCGACGGGCCTTTCGGTAGCGATAGCCGCCTGCCTGCTGCAATTTTTCGGGTGTGCAAGTCGCAATAGCGATCTCATTGCCTAACTGACGGCATTCCGCAATAATATCGCCAAACGGATCAAGAATCATCGAGCAGCCGTTCTTCAACTGATCGTCGTCCATACCGATGGGGTTGGCGAAAACGACGTAGATGCCGTTGTCGTAGGCACGGGCGGGTAACCATTTCATTAGCCAGGCTCGGCCTTTCATGCCATCGAATTCCAGACGAAGAGACGTTGGATCGCTGGTGCGGTTTTCCCAGAGTTTAGGATCGACGAACCCCGCCCCAGGACGGGTTGAGGGCGTCAGCATGGTGACGTGGGGCATAAAAATGATATCGGCTCCCAATAGCGCCGTTGCCCGCACGTTTTCGACGATATTGTTATCGTAACAAATCAGAATCCCGCACTTCCAGCCCAGCAGATCGAAGACCACGTACTGATCGCCCGGCAGCAGATGCGGATTGATGAACGGGTGGAGCTTCCGGTATTTGGCTATCAGGCCATTTTTATCTACGCACACATACGCCTTGAAAAGCTGATCCTGTTCGTCTTTCTCGAACAGCCCTGCCAGTATAACCATGTCATTGTCGCGGGCAATCTGCGTAAGTGCCTGTATGCTTTCGCCGTCGGGAATGGGCTCGGCCAAAGCCAGCATCTGCTCTTTCGATAAATGACGGGCGAAGGTATAGCCTGTAATGGAGCATTCGTGGAAAGCAATGACCTGAGCGCCTTGCTGGGCTGCCTGAGAGGTTAACTGACGGATAATGCCCAGGTTATAGGCTTTGTCGCCACTGGCATTTTCGAACTGGGCCGTCGCAATCTTAAGGTTTTGCATGACACAAAAGAAGGTGACTGCCAAAGATCGGGGAAAAGCCTGAAAAAATAGAACCGAATAATAAGCGAAACGTCTACACGCTGTCGGGCTGCTGCTTTCGCTGGTTTTTTACCAAAAACAGCAGGATAATAATCTCCTTTTCTTATAAACCGCGTAAACGTTTTTGAGAAAAACGAAAGCAATGATTTTGTCCTGCTGACGCAGGAAGCATCGCAAAGCACGCTTACCCGCGAGCGATGACGTTTTAAGATGCTTCCTGCGTCAGCAGGACAAAAAGCTATCTAACAAAGTTTTTGACATATTTTTACATATCGTCTGACAGAAACTTCCGGATAGTCTGGTAAGGCCGCAGGCTCTGTGGTTTCCCGTTGGTGGCTTTCTCAGACGATGTTCCGTTCGGCCGCGGCTCGGTAGGGCGTGTTCGGGAGCTGTTTTGCAGCGCCAGCATCTCTTTTCGCAATTGCCGCTGTTCGTCGTCGCTCAGGCTATTGAGGGTCGCTTCGCCCTGGCCATACCCGTCGTTGAAGTTACTGATGCGGCTATCCGTCTGAGCCAGTTTCAGCTCGGCCAGCAACTCAGCCATATCTTCCGAAATGGTCTGTCGGCGCTCTTTCAGTTCGGTCAGGCTGGGCAGCAGATCAAGATTATGCTGGAGTACGTTTTGTTGCGTTCGCTGTTCGGCCAGCTGTGCTTCCAGCGGATTGATTTCATTCGTGATTCGCTTGATCCGACGTCGTAATTTCCAAAGCTTGATATCGGCCTGCAACCATCGAAACCAGAATGCCGACAGAACCGGCAGGGCGATACCCAGGCAAACGGCTCCCGCCAGGGCGAATAAAATTCCGCTCAATACGAACGATAAAAGTGCCCACGGACTGTTGACCAGGGCAAGATTCAGTTCGCTCGATTCGTTGAGCTGCTTCTCAATTTTGCTTAGCGTCGATGGACTCAGGACCTGCGTGGCGGCCGTTGGATCGGTATTGAGCTGAAGCTGTCGAACGGATTTATTGATAGCCGCTTTGAGCTGATCTGTGCGGTAAGCTTCGTACCGAAACCAACCCAGTACGGCCAGGGTCAGTACCGAAAACACGGCCAGCGCTATCTTGAACCGTTGGTATTTGGTCTGGTTCTGCGCTGGGTTTTCCTGATATGGTTTCTCGATGAGCCGATCGTAAGCGGGTTTCAGCAGAATCGATACCATCGCCAGCCCCACGGCAAACGCCCAGGCTTCGTTGGTGTTCCGGATGTTGAGCGCGTAGGCGACGATCTCGTGCGAGATGATCAGATCACCAGCCAGAAATGAAATCCCGGCGATGAGAAACAGCAGACCCGCCAGCAGCGAATAATCGGGAGCTGCTTTTGTCCGGCGTTCCCGCAGGTTGTCGCGGTCGGCTTCGAGTGCCTGTCGGTCGGCTTCCTTCTGCTTTACCTGCTTATCCAGCCGCTCGACCTGAAGCGCGTGATTCTGCAACTCCGCAAAGGCCGACCGGTTGGCTTCGGTTGCTTCGGTTAGCTGGCGTTCCGTATTCGCCAGGTCGGTCCGCTTTTCCTGAATGCGTTCCGAAAGCCAGTCTGTATTGACCTGGCTCGATAAATATCCTTCGTATGTTTCCCGATTGGTTCCTTCCACACCGCTGGCGTAGCCGTGCTGAAAATCGGGGTTATTGGTTGGTTCCATAATCAATGATAACTGATGAACGATAAATTGAGTGTTCAGTATCAATTAGTCATAGGTCATGATCAGTTTACGTTGTTGTTCGGAAAGCCGCTCACGCAGGCTGCGGGCGAGTTCGAACTCGCTCATATATAGGTTAACAAGCCGATCGCGCCGGGTGTTCAATTGAGTCGAATTTGCCTGTGCCTGATTTAGGGCCGTAACGATGGGCCACTTCTGCGCCCGAATCTCATCTACCTCCCGCTCCAGCCGCTCAATGTCGCTGGCCAGAAGGGGTAAGTGCTGGGCTTTCTCGATAAGATGCTGCTGGTTTTGCCGGATCACTGTCAGGTCTGTTTGGAGGGCGGTCAGGGTACTGAGCAGTAATTTACCCGCCAGTAAAAACAGGAAAGAAACAAAGACAAACAGACCCAGAGCGGCCCCGGTCGATTGGGTCTGTAAGGCATGAACCAGGATGAAAACCGAAGCGGCCAGTGGCAATCCAGTTTCCTCCATGATCCGTCGTCCCGAAAGTCGGCTATCGGTTTCATAGAAGAACGAAGTCCGACCGAATAAATTGAACATGCCGGCCAGAAACACGCCTACCGCTACCCAGCGATTCGGAAAAGCAGGCCGCAGGGTTTCGTCGATCAGGAAAAAATTGCCGATACACAACGTTATCGACAGGCAGAGGCTGGCTACCGTACGAATTAGGTTATTGGGAGCCGGCTGACGGTCACTCAGTTCCGTAAACTGGTTTTGCAGAGCTGTGAGTCGGTTCTCGCGTTGTTCTATGAATAGATTCAGCTCACCGATCTTTTCGGTACAGTGCTCAATGACCTCTTCCAGCGGAGCTGCCAATTGCCCAAAAGCCGCCCGTATCTCCGCCACTTTTCCATCCGGAGGGGCGTCGGAAAGTCCGAACAAAACGCCTTCATCCCGCAGGGTTTCCTCGTCGAGGAGCCAGGCTGGTAGCGGTTCAGGCGCACTAAATTCCGGTAAGGGTTCGGGGCCGATCAGGGTACTCTCCGATAGACTGGTTCCTGGCGTATTCGTAAATCTGGGCAGGGGTGTATACACGGGAGGCAAGGTGCCGGAATCTGGTCCTGAAGCCTTGCGTGAAAAAAGCAATCGAAATCGTTGAATGAGCGTCATCAGAAATACCAAGCAAGCTCCGGCTTGCGTGGATCAGGTTGTTTGACAGGAAAACGGCCGTAAATACGTAAATAGTACTCCAAGAATGCAATGGCCGGGCGCAGGAACTGTAAAATATTATTTATTCCCGCCGGTAAACGACTTCACAGCTGCGTTTTTTATACCAGAAATTCCACCACCTGTTTAGCCAGATGCCCCCGCTGTTCAGTCGCTCTGGTTTCGCTCTTTTTTACCCATCAGCTTTGCAATCGATGCAGGAAGGCCACTGTAGGCTGCCTCACTAACGCGTCGATATAACCATGGGAAATGTAAAAACGCTTATCGACCAATGGTCGGTGAGAGACCTGGAGGACAATTCATCATTAACCGTTGTAGTACAGGGTTGTACCGAACTGGGAAATCAATCGGTACCCGGTATTCAGATTTACACAATGGGTTCAATCCTGAACTATGAGCCGGGCATTGTCGAGCAGTGGGTTTATAAAGCCACCAAAGCGAACGAAACCGAGTATCTGCTCGAAAATAACTCTTGGATGGTGCACGAGGATCAGTACATCAAGCATTATCTGCTTGTCGGTAGCCCGCTCAAAGCCCGGGTCATTGTAAAAACCCGGAGCTCGAAGCCCGTCAGCAAAGACTATGAGCTTCCGTTTGACCTCTGAGTCGGGATGCCAACTAGTAAACTAGCTTATGAAGGCATTGATCGGCCAATAGCACCGAGCGCTACTACCGCAGGAAAACGCGCTGTAGAGCGCCCCAGAGCCGTTTTTTTAGGTTCTGATCGGCTTCGATGGTGGGCAGGGAGTCGGCCATCAGAAATGTGATGCCCTCGAACCGAACGGGCGCGTACCGGTCCATCATGATGTCGAGGTGAATGCGTTCGAACGGAACCCCGAAGGTGATGAAATGATGAATGTATTTGCCGCGTAGCAGCTCGGTAAAATTCACATCCTGAACTCCATGCAGATTCAATAAATCGACGCCGTTGACGTTCAGATTCACGGCTTTCAGGATTTTCTCCAGAAAAAGCAGATTGCTGGGGTCCAGCGCTTCATCGGCCAGCAACAGCACTTTATGGTTGAGTTGCGGCAGGCGGGATGGCTGTTGAATAGGGGGTAAGATCGAAGGGGTCGTCGGGCGGGGTGGGGGCTGGGGCAGTGGTTCCGGTGTTGAAACGATCACAACCGGCTCCGGCACGAGACCTTGTTTCGCTGTTTCCTGACGGGTAGGCGCCGGTTCGAGTGCACCACCGCTCACGCCCGTCGACAGGGCGTCCAGTTCGGTTAATAAATCCAGCTTTGGCTGAAGCTCAGCAGGATGCTCAACCTCAACCGACGATTCCTCTATACTTTCGGCTGTGGTCTGGTTTACCACGCCCCACGGGTCGTCGGCCAGCCGAAAAAGCGCATCGGTCTGGTAGAAGGTCTGGTAAAAATTCTTTGACGACATGGGTGGTGATACGAGAAGCTAACCAGCAGAACCGAAGCCTTTACTGAAAGGATTTTTATCGCCGGAAAGGCCAGGGTTATGCACAAAACTCACTGGGCAGTATCTGCTTAGTAAACTCTGAGCATAACCTTTGGGCGCTCTACGGTTATAAACTTATTGTTTGAACGACAGGTCGTTAGGCAATGACCGCCTGGCGGTGAATGATCGCTTCGCGGTCGGGGCTGGTAGAAATATAATTGATGGGCAGCCCCAGCGTGTCTTCCAGGAAATAAACGTACGCAGCCAGTTCAGCCGGTACGTCGCTGAACGAACGGATATCTGTCAGATCTGTCTGCCATCCTTTGAAGGTCTTGTAGATCGGCTTCACCACCGTGTCGCACAGGTCGTAAGGCAACTGCTCGGTGATGGTTCCGTCGGGTAGCTGGTAGTGCGTACAAACGTCGATTTCCTCGAAAATATTCAGTACGTCTACCTTCATCATCACTAGCTGCGTAACGCCGTTGATCATAATGGCATACTTCAGCGCGGGCAGATCCAGCCAGCCGCACCGGCGCGGACGCCCGGTGGTAGCCCCAAACTCACGCCCTTCCTTGCGGATTCGCTCGCCAGTTTCGTCGGACAGTTCCGTCGGGAAAGGGCCGCTGCCGACGCGGGTGCAGTAAGCCTTGAAAATCCCGTATACCTCGCCAATTTGGCTGGGTGCTACGCCTAAGCCGGTGCAGGCTCCGGCGGTCATGGTGTTCGACGACGTGACGAACGGGTAGGAGCCAAAGTCGATGTCGAGCAACGAACCCTGCGCACCTTCGGCCAGTACTTTCCGGTCGCTGCTCAGCGCGTCGTTGACTACGTATTCGCTGTCCGTTAGTTGAAACTGCTTCATGAAAGCAACGGCTGCGAAAAATTCTGCTTCCGCCTGCGGCAATACAGACGCATAATCGAACTGGTTCTGTTCCAGAATGATCTTGTGAATAGCTACCAGTTTGTTGTACTTCTGCTGAAAGTTTGGTGACAGCACATCGCCTACGCGCAACCCCTGTCGGGCCACTTTATCCTGGTAGGTCGGGCCAATGCCGCGCAGGGTCGACCCGATTTTCGATTCGCCTTTGGCCTGTTCGTAAGCGGCATCCAGAAGCCGGTGCGTCGGAAGGATAATGGAAGCTTTTTTGGAAATCTGCAGATTCTCGGTTAGCGACAGGTTGAATTTAGCGAGCCCTTCGATTTCCTTTTTAAAGACAATAGGGTCCAGCACCACACCGTTGCCGATGATGTTGAGAATGTCGTTCCGGAAAATTCCGGACGGAATCTGGTGCAATACGTGCTTGATTCCGTTGAATTCAAGGGTATGCCCGGCATTGGGGCCGCCCTGAAAACGAGCTACGACCTGATACTGTGGTGCCAGAACATCCACGATTTTACCTTTTCCTTCATCGCCCCACTGGAGGCCCAATAAAACATCGATCATTATGAATGGCCGTTGATACGGCTGTGGTTATACGACTTCACTACGTTTATTCACACCCCTGGTCCAGATGGATCACCCCTCAATCGGCACCTGAACGCCCTGTTCTTCCTTTTCCGTCTCCTGCCGATTTTCGCACAAATCGCGGGCGCAGGAGCCGTAGAAAATGAGCGAGTGGTGCATGACGTTGAATTTGAGCAGATCGCCCACCATATTCTGAATGTTCTGAACCCGGGGGTCGCAGAATTCCATCACTTTATGACAGTCCGTGCAGATCAGGTGATCATGCTGACGGTATCCGTACGATTTCTCGTACTGGGCCAGGTTGCGCCCAAACTGATGTTTCGTCACCAGGTCGCAGTCGACCAGCACGTCCAGTGTATTGTATACCGTGGCCCGGCTGACGCGGTACTTCTTGTTTTTCATGGAGATGTACAGTTCATCCACGTCGAAGTGATCCTGCCGGTTATATATTTCTTCCAGTATGGCAAAGCGTTCGGGGGTTTTCCGGAGCCCCTTCCGTTCGAGGTAGGCCCGGAAAATCATCATTGCAGCCTCTAAATTGGTTTGTGTCGGAGCAGGCATATCCAGAGACAATTAGTTTAAAGTACAAAGGTAGAAGTTTGTGGTTAACGGTATTCGGTTTGCGAACAGGAATGCACGGCTTATTTCCACAAAAGCCAAGCAAGCGACCGAATCCATAGGTCCCGAACCGATTCTAGGAGTCGAACCGGACCACTTCGTAAACACCCTGAACGTGTTCCAGCTTCCGCATGAGGATTTCCAGATGGCTGGTGTCGTGCACGTACAGTCGGATGTTTCCCTCGAAGACGCCGTCTTTCGAGTCGATCGCTACCGACCGCATGTTGATGTGCAACTCATTACTGATCACCCGGGTTACGTCGTTGATCAGCCCGACGCGATCGGTACCCGTAATCCGCAGACCGGCCAGAAACGCCAGCTCTTTCTGCGACGTCCATTTGGCTTTGATGATTCGGTTGCCGTGGTTCGACATCAGTTCGACGGCGTTCGGGCAGGTTACCCGGTGAATCTTGATGCCGTCGTTGATCGTTACGAAGCCAAAGACGTCATCGCCCGAAATCGGGTTGCAGCACTTCGACAGGGTGTAGTCGATCCGGTCCATGTCTTCGCCGATGAGCAGCATATCCGCATCCGCCCGCTCGCCATGAATCTTTTTAAGTTCCTTGACGAACGCTTTGGCGTCGGGCAGCGTATCGGTATTGAGCTTGTTGGCCCGATTTTCTTTCGCTTCTTTGTCGGATTTGAACTTTTTCAGCTCCTGAACGTCGATGTGCCCTTTGCCGACGCGGTAGAAAAAATCATCGGACGTCTTCGAGCCGAAATATGCCCGCAACTGGTTAATGACCTCGTTGGTCATTTCCATTCGCAGCACGCGCAGCTTCTTGTTCACCAACTCGCGGCCATCCGTGATGTAGCGCTTGTTTTCTTCCTTGATTAAATCCTTGATCTTGGTCTTGGCCTTCGACGTAACGACAAACCGCAGCCAGTCTTCGCTGGGTTTCTGCCGGTTGGACGTGATCACTTCGACCTGATCGCCGTTCTGCAGTACGTAGCTAAGCGGCACAAGCGTGTTGTTGACTTTAGCCGCCATACACCGGGCCCCAATCTGCGTGTGGATATCGAAGGCAAAGTCCAGGGCGGTGGCTCCGCGCTGCAACACCTGCAGATCACCCTTGGGTGTAAAAACAAATACCTCTTCGTTGTACAGGTTGCTCCGGAAGTCGTCTACGAATTCGATAGCGGCTTTCTTTTCGCCACTACCCGCCGACTCGATCATATCCCGCACCTGATTGATCCAGGCTTCGATGCCAGCGCCCGTCTGGGTGTCGTTGCCTTTGTATTTCCAGTGAGCCGCGTAGCCTTTTTCGGCGATTTCGTTCATGCGCTCCGTTCGAATCTGCACTTCGACCCACTGACCCAATCGGCTCATCACTGTCGTATGTAGCGATTCGTACCCGTTGGCGCGTGGAGTACTGATCCAGTCTTTCAGCCGGTCGGGGTTTGGTTTGTAATGGTCCGTTACGATCGAATAGGCACGCCAGCAGGCGGCTTTTTCTTCCTCCTGCGGCACGTCCAGAATAATCCGGACGGCAAACAGATCATAAATCTCGTCGAACGGCTTTTTTGATTTATTTAGCTTGTTCCAGATCGAATAAATGGACTTCGGCCGGCCCTTGATAACGAACTTGATCCCGGTTTCGATGAGTCCCTTTTCAATCGGGTCAATAAACCGGTTGATGAAGCGGTCGCGGGCGAGCCGGGTTTCGCGCAGTTTTCGGGCAATGTCCTTATACGCTTCGGGCTCTACATGCTTCAGGTAAAGGTCTTCCAACTCCGATTTAATGGTGTACAGCCCCAGCCGGTGGGCAAGTGGTGCGTAGATGTAAATCGTTTCGGAAGCGATTTTCAACTGCTTGTCGCGCGGCATCGATTCCAGCGTACGCATATTGTGAAGCCGGTCGGCGAGTTTGATCAAAATAACCCGCACGTCGTCCGACAGCGTCAGTAGCATTTTCCGGAAGTTCTCTGCCTGCTGCGACGTGCCGTATTCGAAATAACCCGAAATTTTGGTCAGTCCATCGATGATTCGGGCCACTTTAGGGCCAAAAGCCCGGTCGATATCGGCAATGGTGGTGTCGGTGTCTTCGACCACGTCGTGCAGCAGAGCCGCTACGATACTAGTCGTTCCCAGTCCAATTTCCTCCACGGCAATCTGAGCGACCGCCAGGGGGTGGTAGATATACGGCTCCCCCGACCGGCGTCGCATATTTTTATGCGCTTCGGCCGAAGTATTGAACGCTTTCTTAATCAGTTTGGCGTCGTCGCCCTTCAGCATAGGTTTAGCCGCTCGCAATAATCGCCGATAGCGTTTCAGGATTTCCTGCCGCTCCAGCTCCAAATCGATAACGGGCTCCGGACTGGGCCGACGGTCAATGGTATTCATCATTGGTGGCTTCTTTACGGGTAAGTGCCTGTAGGTTGTAGTCGTACTACCAAGATAACAAAATAATAATCGAAAATTGATGTTGAAGACGGAGGAAATTTATCCGCTCCATTTATCTTACGCCCTGTCTAACAGAACGAACTACCACAGCGTCAGCCAGTAGGGTAGGGGCGGGGCGGGTCTTCCTCAAAGATCCAGGTGAAGAAATAAATAAAATATTGCCTGGTGTGAAATCTTTTCTTACTTTTGCAGCCTGAAAAGAAAGCAACACCGATTTGCGGTGGGTTTAGCGCCGGCCAGGTCGATTGCTTTCGAGTCACGAATGCGGGCGTGGCGAAATTGGTAGACGTGCCAGACTTAGGATCTGGTGCCGCAAGGCATGGGGGTTCGAGTCCCTCCGCCCGTACGAAGTTGAAAGAGTGGAAGGATGAAAGAGCGAAAAGCTACGCGGTTTTTTTCACTCTTTCTTTCTTTTGCTCTTTTCCGTTTTTAAACCGATACGAACGTGGATATTACCTTAGAAAAAGCCAGCGATACAAACGCTTCGCTAAAAATTACGCTGACACCGGCTGACTATAAGCCCGAAGTCGATAAGAAACTGAAAGACTATGGTCGTAAGGTTCAACTGAAAGGGTTTCGCCCCGGCCACGTTCCGGCATCGCTCGTGCAGAAAATGTACGGGAAAAGCATACTGGTCGATGAGATCAACTCCATGCTGAGCAAAACCGTCAGCCAGTATATCCGCGAAAATAAATTGCAGGTTGTCGGCGATCCGGTGCCGAACCGCGAGCAGGCCGATGCCATCGATTGGGACAATCAGACGGATTTCGCTTTTAGCTACACATTGGGACTGGCATCTGAATTCGATATCGATTTCAACGATCTGCCCAGCGTAACCCAATACGATATTCAGGCGGGTGAGGCCGAAATTGACAGCACCATCGCCGATCTGCAACAACGCTTTCACACTCACGCACATGGCGAAGAAGTGGGCGATGGCGATACCATTTATGGCGAACTGAAGCAGGTGAACGGTGAGTTTTCCTCGAAAACAGCGTTCCCGATGAACCAGATGGCCGAAGAAGCCAAAGGTCAGTTCGTTGGAAAGAAAAAAGGCGATGTGATCACGTTCGCCCTGGAGCAGGCTTTCCCGGATGAGAAAGCTCGGGCCAATGCCACCGGTGCCAAAAAAGAGGAAGTGGGTGACCTGGCGGGTGAGTTTACCTTTGCCATCGACGACATTACCCGCCACGAACCCGCTGAACTGAATCAGGAGTTCTTCGATAAAGTACTGGGCGTTGGCGCTGTAGAAGATGAAGAACAGTTCCGGACTAAAGTGGCTGAAGTCATTCGGGGAAACTACGCCCGTGAGTCGGCTCAGTTGCTCCGGTTAGACATCGAGAAAACGCTGCTCGACAGCACGCCGATTCTGCTGCCCGATGAATTCCTGAAAAACTGGCTGCTGGAAGTGAACGAAGGAAAGTTTACTCCTGATCAGATCGATGAGCAGTACGACGACTTTACCAAGTCGGTGAAGCTACAGCTGATCAAGAATAAAATTGCTGAAAAGGCCGATATCAAAGTCGAATTCGATGAAGTGCTGGCCGTAACCCGCCAGATGGTTCGGGAACAGTTTGGCTTTGCCGGCACCGAAGACGAGGAGATGACCAAAACCATCGACCGCATTGCCCGCAATTACCTGATGGACGAGAAAAATAACGGTCAGAATTATACCAGTACCTTCAACCGGGTATACGACGATAAAGTAATCGAGTATGCCAAAACGCAGCTTACGATTGTATCGCAGGATGTAACGGTAGATGAGTTCAAGGCGTTGGTTGAAAACCGCTAATCGATACTGACCAAGTCTAGAAACAGCAATGCCCCGACGAACTCGTCGGGGCATTGCTGTTTATGGGGTATCTACCTACTATTGTCGAATCAGTTTGATCGTTTTGGATTCGGTCGGAGTGCTTACCTGCAGGAAATACAGCCCTGGCGAGCGGCCAATCGATACTTTATGACGCTCGACAGATTCGGCCATCTCGACCGCATGCGTGCTGGTCAATTCTCCCAGGGTGTTGTTCACGCGAAGCTTCAGCGGCTGGCCCTGAGCGCCTTTTACTTCTACTTCCGCAAAATCAGCAGCAATCGGGTTGCCGATCACCGAAACCTGCAGACCGGTTCCTGGCTCGCCGGAAGCGGCTTCACGAGCGCGGTTCTGACCACTGCAATAAGCGGCAAAATTGAAATCGAAAACAACTTTCACGCCACCCTGCATGGCTGTAATGATGATCGACTTCGGATCGTTCCGCAGACCCGCTTCGACAATACCGGTGGTGCTGGTCGGCGACGTACGCGTAACACCGGGTGCCGTGAAGGTGATGGGCGAACCATCGCCACCGCTGGTTACGAAGGTAATTCTGCCCGTCTGGCAATCGTAGATCGGCTGTAACAAAACCAGCGGTTTACCATCGATCATCAGGGCTTTATCGGCCTGAATGAAACCGAAGCCGGTTCTGAAATCGAAGCCGGTGTCGAAGCCCGGTGTGGTTGGATCGTCCATGTCGATAGCCGTCGTTTCCAGTCGCTTCAGGATGTCGGTGGGGCTCATGGTGTTGCGGGCGCGTTCCTGCAACAGCGCAGCTACGGCGGCTGCGTGTGGAGCGGCTGCCGATGTACCGAAGAAGTTCGGGAACGTATCGCCGTCGTTGAGCTGCTGCCCAAAGAACGTGTTGTTGCCACCATCGGGAGCAACAATTTCAGGCTTCAGACGAATTTCGGCTGGGATGGGCTGACCGTAGGTCGTAAACAGAATGGGTGTACCACCAGCCGATGAGAAGCTCTCGATCAATGGCAGGGGATATAGTCTGGAACTGTAGCCAGGTGTCTGGAACCAGGCGGCTGCACCCACGGAAATGGCACTCTGCGCGTTCGAGTGGCCATAGGTCGTGCTGCTTTGCGTGACGAACTGAGCCGTTGCATTCCCAAAATCTACCCACTTGATGAGGCTAGGGTCTGGACCATCGTATTTGACGATGGCAATTTCGATTTCAAGAGGAGTAGTACCGTTATTGACGATGTCGACCGCTTCGATGGGGTCATCTCCGATGTTGCTGCCGAAGCTCGACAATTGCGGCTGCAGCACCCCTCTGTAATAGACGAAAATATCCAGATCAGTTCTCGCACCCGAAACACCGCCCGACTGAACGCTCTGCGAATAGAATGGATCTGACCACTGAAGAATCGGAAAGAACTCGCCACCGCGGGCCGGAATCGTTACTTTCTGAGTGATTACGCCCGTACCAGTGAAATCATGGGCATTTCCTTCAACTTTGAACGTCGGAATACTGGGGGACGGACGACCTGAGTTCAGGAAGTACTTCTGGTAAGACAGGCGATCCGTGTTACCAGCCGACGAGAAGTAGGTAACGTTCTGTTTCTTGACGACAAAATCAACCGCCTGGGCGATAATTCCATCCTGGAAGAACGGTTCGGCAAAGTAGATGATATCGTCTACAATGATGTTGCAGCCCGCATTGGCTAGTGCCAGAATACCCAGGGCAAAATCGACCTGGCTTTCGTAGGCCGTATGGAACGCAATTTTTGCACCGGGTGCTACATCGTGAACGATTTCGGCCATTGCCCGGCCTTCATCGGTTCCGTCTGGAATATCTTTCAGCACCTGCACATCGGCCGGCAGGTCGTCGGAAGCGACTCCGGCAGCTGCGCCGTTGAGCGAATTATAAGAGTCGGAGATGACCCCGACTTTCGAACCGGCGCCGGTAACGCCGTAATTTTTACGGGCATAGTTAGCGCGCATCACCGTATCGCCCTGCGACGTTACTTTGCCTGCATTCTTGAAGGGTTTGTAAGCAGGTCGGGCTACGTGCAGGGGGGTAACATTTTTCAGCTGGTCTAATTTGCTGATCGGAAAGTAGCCGAATACGATCCGTTGATAATACCGGCCATCCTGCAGACCCATTGCGGTGAGGTTCTCTAGCAGCGCTTTTCCATCGGCATCGTTCGACACGGCTTCAATAGCGATCAGGCCATTGCGCACCTGCGTCCGGTCGACTTTGGTCAGGGGAAGGTCGTCGTTGTCGGGAGCCGCCGATTGCCGAAGACCTTTGCTTTTGGTGGCGTTGGGCTGGGTGTCTTTCCGCTGAAGTTCCAGCAAATCTGGCGTAAGCTTGGCCGCTCTGGCCTCGTCCTTGATGGCAATTTGCCCAAAACTGGCAAAAGGAGTGCAGTAAGTTAGCCCGATTACAGCGATAATCAGGCTATTTCTTCGTAAAAAGTTTAACATAATACAGGGATTAATGGATGAGAATATTGGATTGGTTACCCAGGTGTGGACTTGGGCAGTAAGGTAGTAAGACAAATATCTATAATCAAGACGTAGAAGTCCAAGCAATAAGTAACAAAAATATTTTTTATCGTCACTTACTGCCTGGATAAGAATTGAATTTTTTAACTAACTCTCTGAATTATAGGGAATTGTCTATAAGAATAAGGTCTGCTGTACCGATTGTGAAAGGCATAAGCCGCTTTCCTTATTGATTTACCGGTCTAAGAAAGTTAAGCGGGTTTAACTCCGTTAGTAAATCCAAAAGCCCTTCAAACGTAGCTTTGCCAGGACATCCTGGCAAAGCTACGTTTGAAGGGCTTTTAGGCCTGATACTCGATTTACTGATATTGAATATACATCGGCTTCGGATCGAGCGCCAGCACTTCTTCGGGCGTCATTATCCGGGAACCTGGCTTGCGGAAGTCGTTGTCGTAAAATAGTTTGAATCCTGTATACTGAACCGGCTCCTTCTGAATGTAGTCGTGGTAAGAGTCTTTCTTCAGGACGGGCGGCCCCCAGCCGTCCATGTCCATAACGATCTGTACGTTCGGATTGAGCTTGATGTTCTTGTAATTCTTGATCATCCCCTGCGTGAAACGGTGTACGACCAGCACCTTGGGAGGTAATTTATTTTCCCGAACTACCCGGCTCAGGAACTGGACAGCCTCGTTGACATCGGCTGCATCGTAACTGCCAATTTTAGTACCTGGTTTAGCACCCGTTACCATCGAAAATTCAGGATCGATACCCAGATGAACAAATGGTAATTTGAGGTATTTTTCCAGATAAGCCATTTCGCCCCCCAGATCGGCATGGCCGCGCTGAATGTCGAGGAAAACAATGGCCTTGTGCTCATTTCCCCATTTGATAACTTTCTTGATGGTTTTGTCCGACATCCGCAGCCGGTAGCCGCCATCTTTGCCCGGAAGCCCCTGCGCCGAAATCGCGACCAGGTGCAGAGCAGGTTGAATAGGCGTGTTAGGATCGGCTTTCTGCCAGTTCTTGATTTCCTGATCCAGCCGTTGCAGCATTTCTTCCTTGGGGTATTTACCCAGAATCCCCATCTTCTTGGAATGAGGATTGCCGTAGTAGGCAAAAATCCGGTGTTTGGGTAAAATGGCGCCTGTGGGCGCGTAGGTCAGGGAATCGAGGGTTGAGTCGCCGGTTGAAACGCCCCGTGTCGACGAAAGACTACCGGTCGATGCGTTGCCAGCCGTATCGGTTTTGACAGGCTCGGCGGATGTTTCGCTAGTAAGTTTACCGGTTTTGGATGTATCGTCTTGTTTAGAGGGAGAAGAACAACCTGTAAGTTGACAAAAAGCCACTAAAGAGAGCGCGGCTAGGGAAAAACGCATATTAATATAATTATTATTAGATGATTCATAAAAAAAGGGTTACACTCCAAGGCGAGGAATGTTAACCCTACGGTGCAAGTATAGAATCAAATCCGAACTTTTCAAAGGATTAATTCTCCTAGGCCCTGCCGGATAATCGAAAAATCGTCGTCGGTGGCGTCTATAATGGTCGAGGCTATGTTACCGCCGTAGCCGCCATCGATTACGATATCGACCTGATTCTGGAACTTTTCAAAGATCAATTCCGGGTCGGTCGAGTACTCGATGATCTCATCTTCGTCCCGAATTGAAGTGGTAATGATGGGATGGCCCAGCTCGCGGACGATCTGCCTTGGAATATCGTTGTCGGGCACCCGTATACCTACCGTTTTTTTGTTGGTATTCAGCAGCTTGGGAACACTGCTGGTTGCTTCCAGGATAAAAGTAAACGGGCCCGGCAGCAACTTCTTCATGAGCTTGAAAGCCTGATTGCTGACGCGGGCGTAATCGGCAATGTGGCTCAGATCGTAGCAGATAAAAGAGAAGTCGTTCTTAGTCGGTTTGATGCCTTTGATGCGGGCCACCCGTTCGACCGAGCGGGTATTGTGGATGTCGCAGCCCAGCCCATAGATGGTGTCGGTCGGGTAAATAATGACCGCTCCGTCGCGCAATGCCTTGACAATGGCATCGATTCGGCGCGGATCTGGGTTTTTCGGATAAAGCTTGATGAATTCGGCAGCCATAAGTTTACGGTTTACAAGCCGCGATCTGTAGTCGCTGGTGCTCCCGGCGGCAACATCAGCAATCGAGGCTCACAACGCATAAACGCTAAACGATCTAAACCGGTTTTGTGGGAAGAAGTGGAGCAGAGCGCGAAGGTTGCCATTTCCGATAATACCGGTACAGATTATTGACCGGCAGATGCAGCCGGCTGAGGCTCAAAATCAGTTGGCTGCGCCAGTTGGGGGGCTCGATCTGCCGCAGTAATTTCCCGAATTGTAGTGCCAGATCGAACTGCTCAGCATAGAACGCTTTCCGAATAAATGTTTGAATGCGGCTAGCCAGCGTTCGGTACTCTTCGGGAGTAGCGCAACAGCGGAGGGCTTTCTGACAGACCACCAGCGTTGATTGAAGTAGTTCATTGCCGGGAAGGACCACCTGCGACGACAGCGAGTTGGGTAACTGACGCTTTTGCATCAGCACTTCATCTACATAGGCGTATTGATAATGGCGGGCCGAACGTACCCAGAAGTCGAAGTCTTCGAAAGCCAGGGTTTCGTCGTACCCACCGAGTTCGTTCAGCACATCCCGGCGCATCATCATCGTGGGTGTACAGATGAAGTACGATTCCAGGATAGGCCGAAAAACGTCGCCCGTTGGAATACGTTCCCGAGCATGCCCTTTACCATCGACGGCGTAATGAATGCCAATTTCCTGCCCCTCACTGTCGATGTAGGTTGCGTTGGAGAAAACAACGGCATACGGACCGGAAAGCTCCTCGAAAAGAGCCGTTTGTTTGGCGATCCGGCCGGGCAGTAAGACATCGTCGGCCGACAGGTCGATGATGTAGCGGCCGCTGGCCAGCGCCAGACCCTGGTTAAAGGCCCGGTTTAAGCCAAGGTTTTTCGGATTCTGAACAAACTGTATGGTAGGATGCTGCTGAATGAACGATTGAATGCGGGCCACCGATTGGTCGGTGCTGCCGTTGTCGATGACGATCAGCTCGACGTTCGGGTACGCCTGATCGACGACAGACTGGAGCGCCTGCCCGACGTACGCTTCATGGTTATAATTGGTGCAAATCACACTCACCCACGGCTTTATCTGGTTCAGATAAGGGCTCATGGGCAGGTGGTTCGTTTGGCTGGTGACAGATAGCATAAAACGAATAAGTAGGATTCTGTTAGACGACAGAAAGCCTAAAGGGACACAATTGGCTGATGGTAAGCCCTTAACTCAATGATGAGTTAGCGCGCCTGATTTCAGTAATACAAAATAAGGATCGAACCCAACTGGATGGGTCAATTTTTGAGCAAACGGAAGCGATATTGAGTTTTTGTTCACACAAACGGTAAATAGAGCGGTAATCGGTTACTCCGCCGGAGCGTTGTCGGTTGTTTTCGCCGATACACTTGGGTTCTTGTCGCCTTCGAGATTATACAGAGCGATGTTCATGTCGAAGCCGATGATCAGCAGCAGCGAGATCAGGTTGATCCAGATCATCAGGGCGATGAGCGTACCGATGGAGCCGTAGACCTTGTTGTACGAACCGAAATTAGACACATAATACGAAAAGCCGAGGGTGGTCAGCACGATCAGTACCGAAGCGGTAACCGCACCGGGCGTGATGAAAACCCACTTCAGCTTTACGTCGGGGCCGAACCGGTAGATTACTGAAACCGTCGCTACGAACACGGCGAAAACAATCAGGTAGCGGCCAATGACGAGCAGATTGATAAAAATGATGTTGTTGAGAATACCGAAACGCATCAGGTAATCGCTCACTATCCCACCGATAATCAGGACGAAAACTGCCAGAATCAACGCAAAGGCCAGCGTGAAAGTCAACCCGACGGCTATCGCCCGGACCTCAAAAAAGCCCCGCCGATCGGCCCACTCGTACGATGAGTTGAAGGCGTTCATCAAAGCGACCAGGCCGCTCGTAGCCGAATAGAGAGCCAGTAAAAAACCAAACGACAGAACCCCGCTTCGGGGCCGGCTGATGATGTCGCGAATGGTGGTATTGACTGTGCTGAAGGTGTCGCCGGGCAGCACTTCCCGTAAAAATCCCATGATCTGGTCTTCCAGTTCGGGAATGGGAATATAGGGGATCAGGGTAAAGAAAAAGATGACCGTAGGGAAAACTGCCAGAATAAGACTGTATGAAACCGAGGCTGCCCGTTCGCTGGTATCGTTGTCGGCAATCTTAGCAAACATGTTCTTCAGAAACGTGTACCAGTCATTCCGGGAGTTGAACGGATGATGATCGTACATCCAGACACGTACCCCCTGCAGTGCCCGTAAACCCATCAATTTGTCGAACATAGTAGCAGTAGTCGGTGGTCAACAGTCGATAGCCGTCGGCCGGTAGCGAGTAGGCAAACCTACTAACTATCGACTCACAAGGCCTTTTTTTGTAACCTACGGCACAAAAAAAGGTTTGGTGGCTGCGAGCAGTTCGGGGGGAGCGGCACAAGGACGGCCCGTGTCTGCCCGGACAAAGACAAGGGTCGTCTGCCCCACATTCAGCAGCTGACCAGCCTGATTGACGATTTCATAGTCGAAGATCAGCCGGGTTTTGGGCATTTGGGGAATGGTAACGCGAATGGTCAGCAGATCGTCGTATTTTGCCGGCCTGATGAAGCGGGAGGTAAGGTCGTATACGGGCATGGAAATTCCTCCCGCTTCGACTTCTTTGTACGTCAGGCCCAGGTGGCGCAGGGTTTCAACTCGCCCGATTTCATAAAAACGGGCGTAGTTGCCGTAATAAACGATACCCATCTGGTCGGTATCGTAGTAGCGGACCCGAATATTCGTAACGTCGTGTGTAAGCATAAAAAGGGTGATCAGTAGCTGGTAGACAGTAAGTAATAGTAGTTGCCAGCCACTGTTTACTATCTATCAGTTACTGACCACTATCGTCTTCTATTTCATGATTTTCATGCGGGTCAGCGCCTGCTGATACAGGCGGGCATTGGCCAGGTGTTCCGACAGGGTCTTCGAGAAGGTATGGTAGCCGTTGAAACTGGCGTTGACCACAAAATACAGGTAGTCGTGCTGTTCGGCATTCAGAACCGCGTCGATGGTCGTCGGAGAAGGGAGGTTGATGGGACCCGGCGGTAAGCCTGTGTATCGGTAGGTATTATACGGCGAATCGACCGCTAGTTGCCGATTCAGCAACCGCCGGATGGTAAAATCGCGCAGGGCAAAGATGACCGTTGGGTCGGCTTCGAGTTTCATGTCCTTCTTCAGCCGGTTCAGGTAAACCCCGGCCACGCGGGGCTGCTCGTCGCGCTTGTTGGTTTCGGCGGCTACGATCGAGGCCAGCACCTGCGCCTGGGTTTGGGTCAGGCCGAGGGCTTTGGCTTTGGCCTGACGTTCGGGCGTCCAGAATTTTTTGTACTCCCTGCCCATGCGTTCCAGGAGCGCTTCGGGTTTGATGGTCCAGAACAGCTCGTAGGTGTTGGGCAGAAACATGCAGACGATGGTCGTGGTATCGAAGCCAAACTTCTCGCAGGTGGCTGGGTCGTTGAGTAAATTACCCAGCGCATCAGGACCGAACTCGAACTTGCTGCCGAGCCGCTGAATCAGGTCGCTTTTCTGGCGCATGCTGGTGAATGTGACGGGCATGGCGTCCTGATTCCCGCTGCGTAGTTTTACCAGCAGGTCCCGGTTGCCCATTCGGGGTTTGATCTCGTAGCGCCCTTCTTTCACCCGCTCGGGGTATTTCATCAGCTTGGCCAGAAACCGAAAGGAGGTTTCGTCGTTGATGACCCGCTGCGTTTTGAGCGTGTCCATCACCGACTCAAAGGTAGCCCCCCGCCGAATCAGCAGGGCAAATGTTTTATCGTCGTCCTTGAGCTGGAAATTCGGACTTTTGAACACCTGCCAGAAATAGAACGTAAAGGTCGATAGCAGAATGGAAACGGTGAGGAAAATGGCAATTTTGACGTTACGGGACATAAGAGAAGAGTAAAAAATGAATAATGAACAATGGATAATGGACAATGAAAGACAGGGTTGACTAATGGCTTTTCAAGCTGCCAACCACGTTCATCACGCATCGTACATTATCCATTGTTCATTATTCATTATCCATTCATAAATGAATTGCAAAGGTAGAGCAAAACACAGTCAATTGGGTACTTCTTAAGCTGCTGAACTTTCTGAATGGTTCGGTTTAGTACGGTCCAACCGGTTACCTTTGCGGCTACCAACGACCAATCTCCAGCTTGTCCAGTATTCGAACCTTATCTGGCCGCCCGGTTTCGGGCAGCCCCTCGATTTACACCGTATCGTTCTGGTTACTGTGCGTCAGTAATTTCCTGTTTTCGGCCAGCTTTTCCATGATGATTCCCGAATTGCCGGCTTACCTGGCGAAGCTGGGTGGCCAGGAGTATGTGGGGTTGGTGATCTCGCTGTTTACGCTTACGGCGGGCCTTTCGCGACCCTTCAGCGGCAAAATTACCGACACGGTCGGGCGGGTTCCTGTCATGGCCTTTGGCTCGCTGGTGTGTTTTGTGTGTGGGTTTCTATATCCCTACCTGATTACCGTCGGGGGATTCCTGACCCTACGCCTGATACATGGCTTCTCGACCGGTACCAAACCCACGGCTACGTCGGCTTACGTAGCCGACGTGGTGCCTGCCGACCGGCGGGGCGAAGCGATGGGCATGCTGGGCCTGTTTACAGCCATGGGTATGTCGCTGGGACCCGCTATCGGGAGCTGGCTAGCCACCGATTTTTCCATGAACGTGATGTTCTGGACATCGTCGGCCTTTGCCCTGCTCTCCATCGGTATTTTGCTCCGTATGCCCGAAACGCTGGTGAATCGCCAACCATTTCGATTCGGTCTGCTACGACTTAAGAAAGATGAGATTTTCGATGTTCATGCCCTGCCCCCGTTTATCGTCCAGCTCCTGCAAGCCTTCTCCTCCGGAGTTATTCTAACCGTTATTTCTACCCTGAGTAGCTCACTTGGTATTGCCAATAAAGGGCTGTTTTTCACCGTCTACACGATTGCTTCGCTGGGGGTCCGGCTGCTGTTTAGCCGCACGTCGGACCTGTATGGCCGAATGCCGGTCCTATTCATTTCGTCGGTCATCCTGGCGGTATCGATGGTGCTGCTCATCCTGACCGATTCGCCGGTGTGGTTCTGGGCGGCCGCCATCTGTTATGGCATGTCGTGGGGCATGAACACGCCGACGCTACAGGCTTGGACCGCCGACCTGAGCGACGAACACACGCGGGGCCGTGCGATGGCTACTGTATACATCGCGCTCGAAGCAGGGATTGGCCTGGGGGCGGTTGCCTCAGGCTGGCTACTCAATCACGCCGTCGGCGAATCGGGTATCCAGGCGGCCTTCGCACTGGCGGGTGTTCTGGCGCTGGTTGCGGTCGGGTATCTGGGCTGGCGCTGGCAGAAGAGTCGCCAGCCTGCCCACCCGCACCGGACCGAAGAAGATGAAACCACCCTGCTCGACGGCGAACTGTGATGGATGAGCTGGAACCGAACATCCGACCGCTGGTCGAAGCGCTGAATCAGACCGGGGTTGTGCGCACGTTTTCGAGCTGCGAGGGCCATTTCCGGCCCGAAGAACAAACCCTGGTCGATCGTAACCGGGCTGAAGTCCGGTTCGTGCCAGCCGATACCGCTACGCTCACTGATGTCGAAAAACTGCTGGCTGACGTGTTGAGTCGGTTTAAAGTCCAGTATGGATTGATTCCGGTCAATCTAATCGGCTATAAGCTCTACACGCCGATTGATGAGGAGTTGATCGAAGAAACCTTCGTGCTCGAACTGCGCCCCTTCAATCGTTTCGACCCGCCCGATCGTAAACGCGCCGATGTTGACCGGGCGATCGGCCAGGTGACCAGCTTGATTAAAAAGCCATGAAGATTGGCCCATAATCGCTGATGATTGCCGAGGGTATCATACATTGCTGCTTCTTCAGGGACTATTTCATGATGAACTGGAACAGTGAATTATATACTCAGAAACACGCCTTCGTCTATCAATATGGAGAAGGATTGCTTGAGTTGCTGAACCCACAGCCAGCCGAACGAATTCTGGACCTGGGTTGCGGCTCCGGTGAACTGACCCAGCAAATAGCCGACTCGGGCGCTCAGGTAGTCGGGATCGATGCATCTGCGGAAATGCTGGAGAAAGCGCGCAGCCAGTTCCCGACTCTTGAACTCTACCCAATGAGTGCGACGGATTTCTCGTTCTCCGAACCGTTCGACGCTATTTTCTCAAATGCGGTGTTGCATTGGGTGCCCGAATATGAATCTGCTGTCCGCCAGATGGCAAAGGCACTTAAGCCGGGAGGACGGCTGGTTATCGAGTTTGGTGGAAAGGGCAACGTAGCCACCATTGTCAACGCGATTGCCGATCAACTGCTGGCGCTGGGATACCCCTTCAGACCATTCTGGTTTTTTCCGTCTATCGGTGAGTACACCCCCGTACTGGAAAAATACGGTTTTCTGATCCGACTGGCTCAGCACTACGACCGCGATACGATGTTGAGTGATCCGGAAACCGGCCTGACCGACTGGATCGAGCAGTTCGGCGGCTATTTTTTCGAGCCGGTCAGTGCCGCCGAAAAAGCGCTCATCCTAAAAAATGTGACCCAAACCCTGCGTCCCGCTCTTTTCCGCGACGGACACTGGTACGCCGATTACAAGCGCATCCGGATAGTAGCCGAGAAATTAGCCGAACCCCCTATAGCGGACTGAACTATTCATCGAAACCAACTAGATGTATGACCAATTTATTCATTAGCCTATTAGGAACGCAGGTGGAAACCCGCGATGATCAACCAAAAATTGCGGGTTTCCACCCGCGTTACGACAGGTTTGTTCAACGCATCGGCGCCTTGCTGGTAGGAATCGCCGTTCTTTCATCCTGTAGCCGTCCGGTCGCTTATTTTCAGCGAGGGCCGGTCGAATCTTCACTCCCTAAGGCATCGGTCGTTACGATCGCCAGCCCCGTCCAGACGGCGAATCCGGCAGTTCGGGAATTTCCAGAAACGGATCTAACATCCACACTGGCTGAAGCCTCCGTCGGGAATACCCGTAATGAATCGACAGGTCAACAGCTAGCCCGGCATGCTGTTCGGGCAAAGAGCCTGCTGGCTTCACCACAAGCTACTAAAGCGGTTGCGTCCTCCCGAAAGCTGAATCTGGTCGAGCGGCTGGTATTAAAGAAACTGAATAAAAAAATCAGCAAGCAACTAGCGCCGAACCATCCCGAACAGGCCATGCTGAAAACAGGAACGCTCATTGGCAGTCTCGTTTTGCTGGTAGGTGGTTTAATCCTATTGATCGCTGGTACCGGTACGGTCGCCTTTATTGGGCTGATTCTGTCGCTGATCGGCGCTGTCGGGACGATTGTCGCCCTATTCGGAATTTGACGTAGAGCGGGTAGAAACCCGCTGTTCACGGCCGATATGGCGGGTTTCCACCCGCTCTAGGTCAAGTCTAGTACTGTCGATGGGCCATTTTCCCGAAATAGAATCCCCGCACCGGATGGATCAGGTTTCAGGCTATCCTCATTTTAACTACAAATTCCCTCAATTCGACTACAGGTACCGAGTAGTATAGCCTGACCTTTGACCTAACATTAACTGTCAGATTATACATGGTACATCAGAATGAAAACACTGGTGCTCAAACAGTTCCAGCATCGGTCAAGTCTACGAAAGTCTGGTTCATAACAGGGGCTTCCCGCGGGTTCGGACGCATCTGGGCCGAGGCCGCCCTAAAGCGGGGCGACAAAGTGGCCGCTACCGCCCGCTCGCTGGCCAGTATCGACCACCTCAATGAAACGTACGGGGAAAACGTGTTAACCCTGGAACTCGACGTAACCAGGCCCGATCAGGTGAAAACAGCCGTGGCGCAGGCTCATGCGCATTTTGGACGGCTTGATATCGTACTCAATAATGCGGGTTATTCACTCGTCGGTACGATTGAAGAAGCCAGCCTCGCCGATGTTCGACAGCTCTACGAAACGAATGTTTTTGGATCGCTGGCTGTTATTCAGGCCGCCTTACCACTACTGCGCGAGCAGGGTGGAGGGCACATAGTGGGTGTATCGAGCAACCTGGGTCATGTGACGCTCCCCGTGATCGGCTATTACTGCTCCTCCAAATGGGCTTTCGAGGCCATTCATGAAAGTCTGGCGGCCGAGGTCAAATCGTTTGGCATAAACGTAACGATTATTGAACCCGGAGCCTATGCTACTGAGTTTGGAAGCCAGGAGTCGTTGAAATTTGCGGCAGGCCTCGATATCTATACCGGTTTTAAAGAACAGTTTTTTACGGGTTTGAGAAACCTGGAGCGGGGTAACCCTGAGGCAACGCTGGAGGCACTCTTTGCGGTTGTCGACGCCGAAAAGCCGCCATTACGGTTCTTCCTCGGCAGCCACGGTTTATCCTCAGTGCGTACCGCTTACGCTGAGCGGATGGCGGTCTGGGAAGCGTGGGAGACCGTTTCTAACTCCGCGCAGGGTGAAACAAAATAAAGAATTCGTCTCTCGATGAGATTAACTCATCGAGAGACGAACTATTCGGGATCTGATCATGGAAAAGAAAGAAAATAACCACCATAAGTTTAACTCCATATCCGACGCACACCGGGCCTTTGGCCTGCCGAAACCCCAGCATCCGTTGATCAGTCTGATCAGAAATGCACCAAACAGGGCTGATCCAACCAGCGGTGCTAATTCCCATGTGCTGGGTTTCTACAAGATAGCCTATAAGCCAAAACTCCATGGACGACTGAAATACGGTCAGGATTACTACGATTTTGATGAGGGCGGCTTGTTGTTCGCGGCTCCCAATCAACTCATTGGCGGCAACAACGATGAAAATACCAGCGTAGCCGCCTGTTCGCTCTATACCCTGCTGATACATCCCGATTTTTTATGGAATTATGGGCTGGCCAAAAAGATCAGACAGTACGGCTTTTTCTCCTACTCAGCCAACGAAGCGCTGCACCTTTCAGAGGCTGAAAAAACAACGATCATTTCCATTTTTGAAATGATTGAGAATGAACTGAACAGCCGGATCGATGATTTCAGCCAGGACGTGATTATTTCCCAGATCGAACTCTTGCTGAACTACGCCAATCGGTTTTACAAACGGCAATTCATTACCCGCAAGGCCGTCAACAGCGACCTATTGCAAAAGCTGGACGATCTGTTAGATACTTATTTCAACACGGAGACATCCCTGAATCAGGGGGTACCCACCGTTCAGTACCTGGCGGAGCATGTCAACCTCTCACCCAGCTATTTAAGTGACATGCTGCGGTCATTGATCGGTCAGAACGCGCAGCACTATCTGCACGATAAACTCATCGAAAAAGCGAAGGAAAAACTTTCGACCACCAGCCTATCCGTGAGCGAAGTGGCTTACACATTGGGATTTGAGCACTCGCAGTCGTTTAGCAAACTGTTCAAAACGAAAACGAACCTGTCGCCTTTGGAATTCAGGCGCTCATTTAATTAAGCCGTTTGGCGGCAATGGGGCTGGGCTTATAAGCTCACGATATGGCTCCAAAACCAAAGCCCCCGTAGTAGTTGGGTAGACCACAACGAGGGCTTGAGAAAATCCAATCCGTTCGTATAGCCTGGATTTGAATTTACCAGGGGCATGCTGCCGGTTCTGGAAAATACTCTTCACTGAAGAATTTTCCGGTCGGACCATCCTGGTCAATCAGCGCGTATTTGACGATACGCCGACCGGCCTCTTCAACAGTGCTTGTTCCCTGATGGTTGGTGAAATCGGTTTGCGTATAGCCAGGACAAACGGCGTTTACTTTAAAATGCGTATCCCGAAGTTCGTAAGCAAGATTGATCGTGTACATATTCAGGGCCGATTTAGACGATTGGTACACGGCAAACCGGGTGGGGTAGTTACCATTGGTCAGGTCGGCGGCCAGGGTAAGCGAAGCCATACTGGTACTTACATTCACGATGCGCGGTGCCGGCGATGCTTTCAGCAAATCGATAAAAGCCTGCGTTACACTGACCACGCCGAAAACGTTCGTTTCGTAAACCGTCCTGAACTGATCGATTGTAGCATCAAGGGCCGATTGCCGAAACCCTCCCGAAATGCCCGCATTATTGACGAGCACATCCAACACCTTTGTTTTTTCGCCGATGGCCAGGCGCGCGGCTTCGATCGATTCCTGATTGGTGACGTCCAGTTCTATGGCTTCGACCTTATCGAGACCATCGGCTTTGAGCTTCTCTACGGCTGATAAGCCACTTTCCGGATTACGGCTGCCCAAATAAACGAAGAATCCGTTTTGGGCGAGTTGTTTTACTACTTCCAGGCCAATGCCTCGATTGGCCCCCGTTACTAAGGCTGTCTTCATCCTGATCACTGTTTTAAACGAAAGCAAAAGTAGCTGGCCTTAAATCAGTCGATCTGGACAAATCACCTCAGTTGCTGGACAAACCGTGTCGGTCGGCCAGAAAGGCGCTAATGTTCTTTCCAGTCCGTTTCTTAAACAGCCGGGAAAAATAATCGGGGTCATTGAAGCCCAGCTCGTAAGCCAGTTCCTTGACCGAAAGTGGAGCGTATTGCAATTTCCGCTGGGCCTCCTGAATCAGTCGGTTGGTAATCCAGGCTTTAGGCGAAAGGCCCGAAAATTCCTTGACAATGCCATAGAGACTACTCGGGGTCATTGCCAGTTGTTCGGCGATGGTGTGTACGTCGGGCTGCTCGGTCAGCTGTGTTTCTACCGCAAGTTTAAACGCAACATATTTCGATAGCTTAGGATTTGACGGGGTTTGCTGATCACTACGCGCGAAGTAGGCACTGTTGAATTCGGTCAATAAGACATTTACATACGCCAGAATGATGTCGACCTTCGTTTGCTTCCCCGGCGAATGCAGCAACTGAAATAAAGCGGACAGAACCGCCTTTACCCGCTGTTTAGCCGCTGGATCGAACGTGATTACGTTTGAATTGAATGGATTGAGCAGAAAAGGGTAGGCCTGCGGAAGCAATGCCAGCGTATTTTCATCGAATCCAATTTTGTACTGCTGATTATGTATTTCTGGAGTTGAATGGGTAAAAATCTGATTGGGAAGACCAAAAACCACCTGGCTATCAGAAATAGTAATGTCCTGCAGGTCGACCCTGAAGCTTTCGGACCCCTGGTCCACGAACACAAAATAATAATAAGCCAGCTTGTGCGGCTGAAGCAGCTTCTGCAGGATATCATCCGGTAAGGAGATCGCACAGTTTTCGTTCACCGTGATGGGCAATGTATCGTGGTGCTTGATCTTATCCAGTAACCCTTTTGTGTCCTGCATGGCCCGTTTTGTTGTGAAACAATCGTAACGGCAACACTATTTGTGTCTTGTCTGGTTCTCCATGCACTCGTAGCTGTTGCGTAATGACACTCACCGATGATTCGGTTCCTATGCGACTGGTCTGGTGGATAGAAACCCGCCTGATGGGACGATTCTTTACAAACAAGCGAGTCCGGCAAACACGTATTGTTGCCGGACTCGCTTGCTTACAGGGTATGACCAGTGATTCGTCTACAAAATAAACTGGCTCAGATCCCGGTTTTTCACCAGCCCGTTGAGCTTCTCACCAACCAGTTCTTTGGTCACCACCACATGGGCGTTGGCACCGATGGCGTCGGGAATGTCGAACATGAAGTCGTTCATGAGGTGGCTCAGCACCGTCTGCAACCGACGTGCTCCGATATTCTCCACTTCGCTGTTCACGTCGAAGGCAATCCGGGCGAGCTCGCGCAGGGCTTCGTCCTGGAAATTCAGGGTTACACTCTCGGCGGCCAGCATCGCTTCGTACTGCTTGGTCAGCGCGTTTTTCGGCTCTTTCAGGATCTGATAAAAATCATCTTCCGACAGACTCTGCAGCTCTACCCGGATCGGAAAACGACCCTGTAATTCCGGAATCAGGTCGCTGGGCTTCGCTACGTGGAAAGCCCCGGCGGCAATGAACAGGATGTGGTCGGTATGAATCACCCCGTATTTGGTGTTGACGGCGCTGCCTTCCACAATCGGGAGTAGATCGCGCTGCACACCTTCGCGGCTGACATCCGGCCCGCCCCCGCCGTTGCCCGACCGGGCCGACGCTACCTTGTCGATTTCGTCGATGAAAATGATGCCCGCGTCTTCGGCTTTGCGAATGGCTTCTTCCTTCACCTCGTCCATGTCGATCAGCTTGGCAGCTTCTTCTTCGAGCAGGATGGTTCGCGCTTCGGCAATGGTTACTTTGCGTTTTTTGCCGCGCTTGGGCATCATGTTGCCGATCATTTCCTGAATGTTCATCATCGACAGATCGTCGACAGCTCCGCCCATAATGCCAATATTGGGCGTTTGGCTTTGCTGAACGTCGATCTCGATCTTGCGGTCGTCCATCTCGCCCGACTTGATTTTTTCGCGGAATCGTTCGCGGGTGCGTTCGTTCAGTTCGGCATCGGCGTCTTTTTTCTCGTTTTCGAAGCCCAGATGACCGTTTACGGGCTTAACAGGCGGAATCAGAATATCCAGGATAGCGTCTTCTACGAGCTGCTGGGCTTTAACCTGCACGGCTTCTTTCTTGGCGCTCCGCACCATATTGACAGCTTGTTCGACCAGATCCCGGACCATGCTCTCGACATCGCGCCCGACGTAGCCGACTTCGGTGAATTTGGAAGCTTCTACTTTAATAAATGGCGCGTCGGCAATTTTGGCCAGCCGACGGGCAATCTCGGTTTTGCCGACCCCCGTCGCCCCGATCATCAGAATATTGTTTGGGGTAATTTCCCGTTGCATATCCGCCGAGCTGTTCATCCGGCGCCAGCGGTTGCGGAGGGCAATGGCGACGTTGCGCTTGGCATCGTGCTGACCGATAATGTATTGATCCAGTTCGGCAACAATCTGCCGGGGGGTAAGGTCTTTTAGTGATTGGGTCATTGAAAAAATGGAGCGCATACGACGCTCCCTGCTATAGAAACACAGGAAATTGAAAATTGTGCCAATGCTACGGAAAAATTGGCATTTTTGCCCCCATCGTTATAATCCAGGCTGCGCGTGCTTTAGTCTGTAATTCTCCATTTCTTACCCTATGAAGTTTCGTTGTTTTCTGTTTGTTTTCTGGGCCACCCAGGCGGTTGCCCAGGTCCCAGTTTCGCTGATTCCCCAACCCGTTCGCATACAGCCGCAGAATGGAGTTTTTACCCTCGGCAAAGCCACATCCATTCAATATGACGGAGCAGAAAGCCGGGTCGTAGCCGATATGCTCGCGCAGCAGTTGAACGGACCGACGGGCTTTTCGATCACGTCGAAACCCGGAAAGTCTGGAAAAATTCAACTGAACCTCAATGCCACTCCCAACGCACAGCTTGGCCCCGAAGGGTATACGCTCGATGCATCGGCAAAAGGAGTGGTCATTACGGCGAATCGACCGGCGGGCCTGCTCTATGGCATGCAGACGATGCTGCAACTGTTGCCTAAAGAAATTGGGAGCAAAACGGCCGTGACCAAGGAATGGACGGTCCCGGCGGTCAAAATTACTGATTATCCGCGATTCGGCTGGCGGGGTATCATGCTCGATGTGAGCCGGAATTTCTTTACCAAAGCCGAAATTAAGGAATACATCGATCAGCTTGTGAAGTTCAAATACAACACGTTTCACTGGCACCTGACCGACGACAACGGCTGGCGAATCGAGATCAAATCCTTACCTAAACTCACTGAAGTGGGTGCCTGGCGGGTCCCAAGAGCCGGTCATTTCGGCGATCGGGCCGATCCGAAACCGGGCGAAGCCGCGTCGGCTGGGGGATTCTATACGCAGGACGACATCCGGGAAATTGTGGCTTATGCGCAGGCCCGCAACGTAACCATCGTTCCCGAAATCGACGTGCCGGGCCACAGCATGGCAGCCCTGGCGGCTTACCCCGAACTGAGCTGCACCAAAACCCCCGTGACGGTGAATCCGGGAACGCCCTTTTCGGAGTGGTACGGCAACGGTACCTTTAAGATGAAAGTCGAAAACACACTCAACCCATCGGATGAAAACGTCTATGCTTTTCTGGATAAGGTCTTTACGGAAATAGCCGCGCTGTTTCCTAATCCATACATCCATGTCGGGGGCGACGAGTGTTATAAGGGCTACTGGGCCAACGATCCCGGTTGTCAGGCGCTGATGAAGCAGCTGAATATCCGCCACGTCGAAGACTTGCAGGGGTATTTCATGGGCCGTGTCGAGAAGATTCTGACTGCCAAAGGTAAAAAGCTGCTGGGCTGGGACGAAATTCTGGAAGGTGGTATTTCGCCGGGGGCCACGGTCATGAGCTGGCGGGGCATCAAAGGTGGCATCGAAGCCGCGCAGGCGGGCCACAACGTGGTGATGACCCCAACGACCTTCGCCTATCTCGATTATAACCAGGGCGAGCCGACCGTCGATCCGCCCATCTATGCGAACCTACGCACTCAGAAAAGCTATAGCTATGAGCCCGTGCCGGATGGCGTCGATGCAAAATACATCCTGGGCGGGCAGGGTAACCTCTGGACCGAGCAGATTCCAACCCTGCGTTATGCCGAGTACATGACTTTTCCGCGTGCCTGGGCGTTGGCGGAGGTGTTCTGGTCACCAAAAGAAGTAAAGAACTGGTCCAATTTTGCGCAGCGGATGGAAACCCACTTCGACCGGGCCGATGTCGCGCAGGTGAGTTATTCGCGGGCGGTTTACGATGCTATTGTCCGGACGAGTATGAACAACGGCAAGCTCCGGCTCGAACTGGCAGGCGAAATTCCGGGTCTGGACATCTATTATACCATCGATGACACTATGCCGGATCAGTTCGCGACAAAGTACAGCCAGCCCGTCGATCTGCCCGATGGCCCGATTACGCTTCGGGTGATCACGTACCGGAATGGAAAGCCCATCGGTCATCTGATTACCCTCACGCGCGATGCCCTACAAAAGCGAATTGGGCGGTTTTAGTAAAGTCTTAGTTCAAGTCAGCGAAGTGATAAAAGTCAGCGATGTCGTGACGGAAGCGTGTTCAGAAGACACCTTCGTAGATATCGCTGACGGACAATTTAATACCAAGTGTCCGAACTTCGAACAAATCGGTTAGGTCCGTATAAAAAGCGTATTCCCAGTTGGAGCCGGTGCGTTGGTAAACTTCCACCAGCGGTTCGGCCTGAGAAACAATCAGATAGCATTCGATAGAAGGCATACCGACGTATTCGTGAAATTTCTGGCCATGGTACGTACCGGAAGAATTCTCGGAAGTGACTTCGACCGTTACGACGGCACGGTGAACGACGTGCGTATCATCGACATCGTCTGCCGGAACAACCATAATGTCCGGGTAGCGGTATTTCCGGCCAGGTACCGTGCGGAGTTTGACATCGTGGTTATAAACATCAAGCGGCTTACCTTTTAGACTCAAGCGCAGAGCTAAATAAATATTCCCGCAAACCTTGTTCGCTTTTTTTGATTCTCCGGGCACCTCAATCAGGATTCCATCTACAAACTCGTGCCGGACCTCCGAAACCTTTTCCAGTTCGAGGTATTCGTCCACCGTGTAGATGCGATTAGGGGTGCCTTCTCCGGTCATGTTGAGTTGTTTTTTCAGCGAAAGTGTTCCAGCTTGATAAAGTAATGCGTCAACTAAATTGATACTTGTTGTCTCTCTAATAATAAAACTGTTTGGGCCTTTGAAAAGTGAGTTTGTCATTCCGACCCTGATTAGTGGTCGAGTACCTATCAAATTTGAATTGATAAACAGACTTAATCCAACAAGATGAACAGAAGGGGTTATTGGATATCAGAATAGGCTTGGCGTTAATTACCCATTAAACCACTTATGCCGTTTTATGTCTTTTCCCTTTCGGAGTTTTAGCGCATGGTAGAAAGATGGCACATCGTTCATCCATGTTTTCAATGTCACTAATATAGCTATAATCTCAAGCCTGGTTAACAAACCGGTCCAGAAGAAAATTGTAAATAAAACGGTTGATTGGCAATGAATTATGAGTTCAATCAGCGTGGCAACTAATAAAAGAGTCCAGATTTTTGCTCCTATTGAGTGTGTTGCGACTTCTTTTCTAAACTTTAAAAAACTAATAATGTACGTTAATACTTCCGAGCCAAATAATACGATAAGTTCCGATGAGTTTTCTTTGAAAAAGACTGGGCACTGGATGTATGTAGCAACGGCAAAAGAAATAAAGAAAATTTGGTCAATAGTTGAGTCTAGGCGTCTCAGGTTTTGAGTGGAAACAGCTAGATATCTGGCAATGATGCCATCGAAGATATCGGTGAGTAAACCAATTATTAATAGCAGGATGGCAGCAAGTCTGTATTGGTCGATGTGAAGCAGACTCAACAACAAGATTGTCAGACCAATACACAGTCTTGAAAAAATCAAAGCAATTGGAATTCGTGTCCTCATGGTCAAGGGTAAGCAAAATTACAGTAGGTGATTTATGACTATGCTGATCCAGTGGAAATGACATGTATGCTACTTGAGTAGCCGGTCTAGATCGATTCGGAGCGATAGCTGGCTTGTTCCGGCGGTGGGAACCGACGTAAATCGGCCGTAGGTGAGTTGAAAACCGCGTGCCTGAACCGAAGCACCGAACGAGATGCCCGCCCCGCCACCACCGGTCGTGAGTTTGCCTTCCTGCCGCTTCTGGTGATTATACCCCACCAGCAGATGCACATTTCGGTGAACTAGTAGTTCCGCCCCCACGATCAGATGGCGGGCGATTTTCTCCGTCACGCTGGTCGTCTGCGGAATCGGATTGCCGCTGAGATCGTAGCGGATATTGAGGTTCGGGTCGTTATAGCTGATGTCGAACCGTTGCAGATGGTGGGCCGTCAGCGTCAGTCGGACGGGGGCGTGGCGGGGTTTGAGCGTTACGCCCGCCTGCAGATCAAAAGGCAGATCGGCATCGGTCGGCCCGTAGTTTTTGACCAGATACCCAACATTTTTAGCGACCAAGCCGAAGGTAAGCTCCTGATCCGGGTGTCGCCAGATACCACCAACATCCGCCAGCACCCCGAACGCAGAATAGGTTTCGATGGCCGATCCCACGGCTTTGATGGTAGCGCCGAGCGTAAAATTGCCTTCCGTCCGGGCGTGGGTTAGGCTTAACGCATAATCGTTGGCCGAAAACGTGCCGAGTGTATTCCCAACCGGGTCGGTCATGGTAAACTGACCGTAGTTGAGGTATTGTAAGCCCACTGCCCACTTGCCCTTACTCTGGACGGGAATCCCATACTGTAACGTGTAATACTTAGCCGCGGCCAGATACGGCATCAGGCTAATGGCAAGCTGACTCTGACCCATTGAATCGGCCAGCGCCGGATTGTTCAGGTGATACGCACCGTCGGGGCGAGTTGCCGAAGCCGTCTGGCCGCCAAGAGCAGCTACGCGGGCGTGGGTCGGCAAGTCCAGAAACGAAAAGACACGCTGTCCGCCCAGGGGCTGCGCCCGCATCGACGGGGCGAATCCAAAACTACCGAGAAAAAGAAAGAGCCAGCAACGCAACGGATCGAACCACAAGTGTACCGGACAAAGGTCAGAAAAAAAGTTAGTCCGTACTCAAAAGCCAAACCCAATTTTTGCGCCGAAACTCACGCTGGGCTGAAACGAATGGCCCTGCTGAAAACGGTCATACCCGCAGCCGCAGACTTCTGTGAACGGGTCGAGAGCCGTAGCACCGTAGCGAATGCCGATGCCCATGTAAAAATCCAGTAACACGCGGGACAGACTGGTCAGCGTCTCACCCGGAATGGCAATCTGGCGGCCCCATTTGATATGTCCGCCCGCAGCAAACCGGCTGACAGACTGTTGATTTGCCAGGACGTCACCGTATGAATCATAGATCGGGAATTTTTTGATGCCGTTAATCTGCTTGGCAAATCCTTCGAGGGCTACGTAATTACCCAGCGGAAACGCGCTCCGGATGTAGATGTTTTTCTGAGCATTGGTGCGGTAATGATTCGTGTAATGACGCCATTCCGACCGGACCCGCCAGATCGACCAGTCGGCAAAATTCTGCTTTTCATCCGATACCACCGACAGCCCTTTGTGGCCAAATCCTACTTCACCCTGAATCGAATTCCGTGGGCTGACCCGGACTTCCAGTGCCCCCTGAACCGTGGCGTCGGGATCGAGGAGAAGCGAAAGCGGAGCCAGTTTCAGAATAAGGCTGGGAGCTCGATACTGAATCGTCGAATCCTGAGCCAGGATTGGGACGACCGACAGGCAAAAAAAGACGAAAGCGAGAAAACCGATAGATCGGCTGATCAGAAAATCGTTCCTCATCATCGTGATCGTATTGGCAGGGCAGTAATGTTATAATTCTCTACTGCCCAAAGACATCTATAATTCTGGATTTACCCGTTGCTTTTCGGAGTCGCTACGACGGGCGAAGCCGGTCCGAACGGTCAGCAAAATAACCTGGACCCGTTGGAATTGGGAAGAAAAAGTAACTTTGTTCCGACTAGATTCCGACACAACGACCCGTATGCAAACCGAACCCCGATCCGATACCCCGTTTGACCCTACTACCAAGCCAGCCAAAACAGACGTTCTGGCCCAAAAGAATGCCGAAGCGGAGCTGGGCGGGGGGCAGAAACGCATTGACGCACAGCACGCTAAAGGAAAACTGACCGCCCGAGAGCGGATTGCCCTGCTGGTTGATGAAGGGTCGTTTGAGGAAACGGGAAAGTTCGTTATGCACCGTACCCGCGACTTTGGCCTCGACAAAGAACATTACCTGGGCGACGGAGTCGTAACCGGCTACGGTACGGTCGACGGTCGACTGGTGTATGTATTTGCGCAGGATTTTACCGTTTTCGGCGGAGCGCTTTCAGAAACCCACGCCGAAAAAATCTGCAAGCTGATGGACCTGGCGATGCAGAACGGGGCACCTCTCATCGGGCTGAACGATTCGGGGGGAGCCCGGATTCAGGAAGGGGTATTGTCGCTGGCGGGTTATGCCGATATTTTTTACCGAAATACGAAAGCCTCAGGGGTTATTCCGCAACTGTCGGCCATCATGGGACCCTGCGCGGGGGGAGCCGTATACAGTCCGGCCATTACGGATTTTATTTTCATGGTCGAGAATACGAGCTACATGTTCGTGACCGGCCCCAACGTGGTCAAGACTGTTACGCACGAAACCGTTACGGCCGAAGAACTCGGTGGTGCCAGCACACACAGCACCAAGTCGGGCGTCACGCACTTTGCCTGCGCCAACGAACTGGTCTGTATTCAGCACATCAAGCAGTTGCTCAGTTACATTCCACAGAACTGCGAAGACGAACCGCCGATGCTGGCCTATGAATCCGCTGATGAAAATCGCCCGGCCCTGAATACGATTATACCGGATAATCCCAACCAGCCGTACGACATGCGGGAGGTGATCGAGGAACTGGTCGATGCGGGTAGTTTTCTGGAAGTGCACAAGGCTTTCGCCGAAAATATTGTCGTGGGATTTGCCCGAATCGGTGGCCGAAGCATCGGGGTCGTGGGTAACCAGCCGGCTGTGCTGGCCGGGGTGTTGGATATCCACGCCAGCACGAAAGCTGCTCGGTTCGTGCGGTTCTGCGATTGTTTCAACGTGCCGCTGCTGGTGCTCGAAGACGTTCCCGGTTTTTTGCCTGGCACCGACCAGGAGTGGAATGGCATCATCACCAACGGAGCCAAGCTTCTGTTCGCCTTTTGTGAAGCAACGGTGCCGCGCGTAACGGTCATCACCCGAAAAGCTTACGGGGGTGCTTACGACGTCATGAATTCGAAACACATCGGTGCCGACCTGAACTACGCTTGGCCATCGGCCGAGATTGCTGTGATGGGAGCCAGTGGAGCCGCCGAGATCATTTTCAAGCGCGAAATTGCCGAAGCCGACGACCCCCAGGCGAAGCTACAGGAGAAAGTGCAGGAATATACCGAGAAGTTTGCCAATCCCTACCGGGCCGCGCACCGGGGCTACATCGACGAAGTGATCATGCCCGACCAGACCCGTCAGAAACTCATCCGGGCTTTCCGGATGCTGGAAAACAAAGTTGCCAGTATGCCGAAGAAAAAGCACGGAAATATTCCGTTATAGGTTAATGGAGGAGTTATTACAATTTGTTAGTGAATCGCTGGACAAACATGGAATCGAGTACATGCTTTCTGGTAGCGTGGCCCTGAACGCCTATTCCATTCCACGTTATACACGTGATATTGACATTGTCATTGAACTCCGTTCGGAGAATTTTCCGGTTTTTGCTGACATATTTTTGGAAAGGGAGTGTTACTTCCATCGGGAAAGCGCCGAAGAGGAAGTTCGTCGGCGTGGGATGTTTAATATTATTGATTGGAAGTCTGGAATGAAAATTGATTTTATCATTCGAAAAAATGATGATTTTCAACAGACCGAGTTCGAACGGCGACAACGGAAAACGGTATTGGCTAATGTAGACTGCTGGATTATCTCACCGGAAGACTTGATTATCGCTAAACTCATGTGGATACAGGAACTTCAGAGTCAACAACAGCTAGATGATATTAAAAATCTACTGTACGATTACCCGTTGTTGGATAAATCCTATGTGACAGGCTGGGTTAAGAAAATGCAACTGAATGATTTTGGCCTTTTTGATCAATGAATGATACTCCCGATCATATCAGACGACTTTATTCGGATTTCATAATGAAAAAGTCTGATGAAGAACGTTTTCGAATGGGCTTTGAAATGGCTGATCTCGGACAACGAATGGTTGAAGAGCAGTTCCGGCAGCAATGTCCTGACTGGTCCATTGGGCAGCGTAAAGCCGCTGTTTTTGAGCGAATTTATCGAAATGATTTTTCCGTTGCTGAAATGATACGTATTAAGGCTGCCATTATGAATTTTTATCAGAACGTAAAAAAAGCCTGAACGTTATGGCAAACCAAGTCCCTAAAAAACCAGGTAGTTTATTGCGAACCATCCTAATCGGCCTGTTGATTATTTTCAGTCTGGCACTGCTGGTCGGAACGCTTACGGTCCTGTTTCCGTAATTAACCCACCGAAATGGCCTCTAAAATCACCGAACAGGCTTCCCGTATCTGGTTCTCCGTGATAATCAGGGGCGGGGCAATCCGCATCGAATTGTCGCAGAATAAAAACCAGTCCGTTATAACCCCGCGTTCGATGGCCCGGTCGATCACCGGTTTTAGGACCGCGAAGGACTCGAACTCGACAGCCAGCATCAGCCCCTTGCCGCGAACTTCCCGAATAGCCGGGTGTTTCAATAGGGCTTTAAACAACTGACCTTTGGCTTCGGCCTGCTCATGCAGGTTTTGCTCCCGGATGACCTGCAGCGTCGCCAACGAGGCCGCGCACGAAACCGGATGGCCACCAAAGGTCGTAATGTGGCCTAGAATTGGGTTGTGCCTGAATACGCTCATGATCTCCGTTGAGCTGATGAACGCGCCGATGGGCATGCCTCCGCCCATTCCCTTAGCGCACAGCAGCACATCCGGTACGACCGAAACCCCCTCGAATGCCCAGAACGTGCCGGTCCGACCAAAGCCCGTCTGAATTTCGTCGAAAACCAGCAGCGCACCCACCTCCGAACACCGCTGCCGAACGGCTTGCAGATAAGCCGCATCGGGTACGCGAACGCCCGCTTCGCCCGCTACGACTTCCATAATCACCGCAGCCGTGCGGGAGCTGATCTGCCCGATATCGTCCCAGTTTTGGTAGTGAATATGCCGGATATCGGGGAGGAGAGGGCGGTAATTTTGTTTGAACCGCTCGTCGCCCGAGAGCGACAAAGCACCCTGTGTAGAGCCGTGGTAAGCGTTGAAACAGCTAATGATTTCAGACCGGCCCGTATAGCGTTTCGCCAGCTTCATGGCACCCTCTACCGCTTCGGTGCCCGAATTCGTAAAGTAGACATTGTTCAGGCTAGTTGGCAGCGTACTGGCCAGCGCGTGGGCCAGTTGGGTCTGGGACGTCTGAACGTATTCGCCGTAGACCATCAGGTGCAGGTACTTGTCTAGTTGGGCCTGTATACCCTCCAGCACCTGCGGATGCCGATGGCCGACGTTGCTCACGCCAATGCCGGAGATAAGGTCCATATAACGCTGGCCCTCAGTCCCGAAAAGATAGACACCCTCCGCCCGTTTAATTTCCAACCCTAACGGGAAATCGGAGGTCTGAGCAATATGCTGAAAAAACAACTGGCGATGGGTAATCGTCTGCATTTGTTACTTATAGTACTGATTTCTGAAACCTAACACCCTCAACCATGAAAACAGTTCTTTGGCTGCTGCTTCTTGTGCCAGCGCTTCTACGTGCCCAGATGATCAAAATCTCTCCGGAAGATACCTACCGTAAGCATTCCTTCCTGCTGATGCGGGATGGTTCGGTGGTTCGGGGGCAGATCATCCGGCAGGATAGTTCCTTGGTCACGGTCAGGGTGCGGGGCGAACTGTCGTTTATCGAAGCGGATCAAATCCTTCGGATTTCTGCCAACCGGCCCGGAGATATTCCGCTCCCGGCCGATGCACAAACAACGCCAATAACCTATACGGTGTTTGTGTTTAAAGATGGGACGCAGGTAGAAGGGAAGTACGTTCGGCGCGACAGTACGATGATCACAGTCCGGAAGCGAAACGGGCAGCTGACGTATTTTGAGCCCGAACTGCTCCAGCGGATCGACACCATCCGCACTACATATTCTGGTGTGTCGGCCAGCAGCGGGCTGGGGTTTACGAATCGGTTTTCGCCCTGGCTGCTGACCGGGCTAACCGCCTACACGGCCGAAAAAGGACGGTTCTATTACCGCAACACCCTTGGGCTGATCAATGAATTCGACTTCGGTATCACTCGCCACTGGAGCGTTGGGGCTAGCTTCGTTACGCCCGTACCATATTTGGTGTATACGGATCTTTTTGTTTTCAACGGGTTTCTGGCAAACACGACTAAGCTGTTCTCGACCTTTAGCGTACCCATCGGCGATCGGTTTCGGTTCGGGCTGAATGCGCAATATCAGGATCTGCCCTTTACTGGCAATTTTAGGCGGGGGCCGCTGACATTTCAGGCGCTCGCATCTATTGGAACCCCGCAACGAAACGTAACGCTTGGCTACGGATTGGTCAATCGGGGAGCGCTACGCATCATGCAGAATTATGGACCGTATGGATATACTTATACGGACGTTCCAACCACTAGCCAGTCGTTCCTGACGCTCGGTATTATGCAGAAGGTAGGCCCTTTGCTGACGCTCATCAGTGATAACCGGATCAACCTGGGGAAATTTCTGTATTACGACAGCGACAGGATCGAGCGGGCGTCCGTATCTTTTGCGCTCCGGCTCGACCGGCGTCGGCACGCTTTCGATCTGGGCGCATATGGCCTAATTTATCGGGATAAGTATACATGGAATGATCACCAGGTGCGGGTTCTGCCGTATATTGGGTACAACCTGATTATCGGTCGCGATTAACCCAAACCTCTATGCACCACGTTCTACTGATTGGTCTACTGTTATTTCCGCTGCTGTCGTTCGCGCAGGACGATTATTACCAGCCGAAATCAACGACTGCTCCGCCCAGGCCGACCTATTCCATTCTGCTCAAAGACGGTACCCAACTCCGGGGCGAACTCATCCGTCAGGACAGTACGGAAGCGGTTATCCGGACTCCGAACCTGGGTGAAGTCCACTTGAGAAGCGATCAGATTGTCAGGCTGGAGCAGGTTGGCGCACAGGCCACCGGCGTTTACTTTCCGAATCTGTTTCCGCAAACGATGCGGCTGGCCCCAACGGCTTATTCTGCCGAACGGAATCGGTTCTATTACCGAAACTACCTTTTATATATGAGTCAGTTCGAGTACGGCATCACCGACAACTGGAGCGTCGGCACGACGTTTTACTCGTTTCTGCCGACAGCGCTGTTTAGCCTCAATACCAAAGTAACGGTGCCAGTAAGCAGTCGGGTTCGGGTGGGACTCAGTGCTCAATACGCGGCTGTTCGCCTGCCCGACATCTTTTCAGGACGGGTGCTGGCCGACATCGGGTACGTGCAGGCCCTGGCCACAACCGGCGACCGGCGGAACAATACGACCTTTGGACTCGGCTGGAGTATTGCCAATGGCGATGTGTCTGGCAATGTTATCGCCACCGTTGGCCTGGTTCGGAAAGTGAGCCCAAAACTGACCTTTATCAGTGAGAATTTTGTGCTCCTGGGCGGAAACGCGGTTGGCTTCGCGAGTATTCTATCGGCTGGCCTGCGCTTCGATCGGCAACGGCATGCGTTCGATTTGGCGGCTTACGTACCCGTCCTGGTGGGTTCGCGTAATGCGGTCTTAATTACGCTCATTCCGTTCGGAAGTTACCACCTGCGTATCGGGAAATAAAATCGTTCGTGTCGATTATCCGACGCGATACACGGATTTGCGCTACTTTTGCCGTTATAGTCAGACAATGCCTTCCTGTATGCCCGAACCACCGACCGATCTGCCACCATTTGTCCGCTCCTGGCCCCAGCTCTATGCCATTGTGATGGGGTGCCTGGTTGCCGAAATTGCCTTGTTTTATGGACTAATGGTCTGGCTATCATGAGCGTTCTGGACTGGGCTGTACTGGCGCTGGCGTTGTCGGGAATTGTGGTGTACGGCGTCGTGCGAAGCCGCGGAAATCAGAGCATGAATGATTTTCTGCTGGCGGGTCAATCGCTGCCCTGGTATCACGTCGGCCTGTCGGTGATGGCGACGCAGGCCAGCGCCGTCACGTTTCTGTCGGCACCGGGGCAGGGGTTTGCCGACGGCATGCGCTTCGTGCAGTTTTATTTCGGCCTGCCATTGGCCATGGTGGTGCTGTCGATTACGTTCGTTCCTATTTTCCACCGGCTAAAGATTTTTACGGCCTACGAATTTCTCGAAGATCGCTTCGATACGCGGGTCCGTACCCTGACGGCGGGCCTTTTTCTGCTCCAGCGGGGGCTATCGACCGGCCTGTCGATCTACGCCCCTGCCATCATCCTCTCCACGATTCTGGGTTGGAACATCTACTGGACCAATCTGCTGATGGGAGGAATTGTGCTCGTTTACACCGTAACCGGCGGCACAAAAGCCATATCGTACACCCACCTGCAACAGATGGCCATTGTGACGTTTGCGATGGCGCTGGCGGGTTACCTGACGGTTCGGATGCTACCCGATGGCGTCGGGTTCGTCGATGCGCTGCACGTGGCAGGCAAAGCCGGTCGCATGAACCTGATTGACCTCAAGTTTGACCCAAACAGCCGGTATAATCTGTGGTCAGGTCTGATCGGGGGCTTCTTTTTGCAGTTATCTTACTTTGGCACCGACCAGTCGCAGGTAGGGCGTTACCTGACCGGGCAATCGGTGGGGCAAAGTCGGCTGGGGCTGCTGATGAACGGGTTGCTCAAGGTACCCATGCAGTTTCTGATTTTGCTGGTAGGGGTGCTGGTGTTCGTGTTTTACCAGTTCAATCCGTCGCCGGTTTTCTTCAATAAGCAGGAAACGGAAGGACTGAAGCAGAGTCCATACGCCCGCGACTATCAGCTGGCCGAAATCAAACACCAGAACCTGACGGCGCAGCGGCAGCGGGCGGTGGCCGATATGCAGGCCGCCTTTCAGGCTGGTGACGAAGCCCGGCAGGAAACCGCCGGAACGGTGCTGCGCCAAACCGACGAAGCGCTGAAAGCGGTTAAAGACGATGTGACGAAACTGATCAAAAAAAATAATCCGGCCGCCGATACCAGCGATGTGAATTACGTTTTTCTGCGGTTTGTACTGGACTACCTGCCGCACGGCATGATTGGACTGCTGATTGCCGTCATTTTCAGCGCGTCGATGGGGTCGATTGCATCGGCTTATAGCTCGCTGGCGTCGACAACGGTGGTCGATGTGTACAAACGACTCATTCGAAAGGAGGGAAGCGACGCGCATTACCTGCACGCATCACGCTGGGCAACGATCGGCTGGGGCGTGTTCTGTATCATTGTCGCTCAGTTTGCCAACCAGTTCGGTAGTATGATCGAAGCGGTCAATATTCTCGGTTCTCTGTTCTACGGGGTTATTCTGGGAGTTTTTGTGGTTGCGTTCTACGTAAAACCCATCGGTGGGCGGGCGACGTTCTGGGCTGCAGTTGTCGCCGAAGGGCTGGTCTTTGCCAGTTGGTACCTGGACCTGACCGCATTTCTCTGGCTGAACGCAATTGGCTGTCTGCTGGTGGTTGGGATCGCCTGGCTCCTGCAGCGCACGGTATTCCGATAAAAGGAGTTGTTTAGGCTTTTGAACAAAAATGGCTTTGTCATTCCGACGAAGGAGGAATCTTAGAATAAATCAATCCTCAAGATTCCTCCTTCGTCGGAATGACAACGTTAGCCTCTGAATACTGATTGAGTACATGCCGAATGTAAAAGCTTAAACAGCCTAAAAATAAGAAAGCAGATCGAAGAGTCGATCTGCTTTCTTATACCGTAGCACCATTAGTTACGCTTTCGCTTTTTTCTTTCCAGCCTTCGGTGCTGGGGCTGCCGGTAACTTGGCCGTATATTCCGTGAGGCTTTTCTGGATGCCATCCTTAAAAAAGGCAAAGGCGGGATCGTTCGACGATTGTCCCAGCGTCAGCGCTTTCTGGGCCAGGGGAGCAGCTTCCGCGTAGTTGCCCATTTTGGCCAGAATCTGCGATTTGGTGTACAGATTCCGGAAGGTCTCTTTGGCGGCAATCGCCTTGTCGACCCAGGTCAGTGACTGCTCCAGATTTCGCCCTTTAGACACGTTATAGCTGGCAGCCGCCATAAGAACGTCCGGATCGTTGGGCTTCTCGGCAACGGCTTTATCGACATTGGCGGCTGCGTTGGCATTAACGTCGACTTTCAGGTCTGCATCGGCTTTGGCGTTGGCCCAGCGGAAATTCATTTTCGCCGTACTATCGGTCAGGTCGCTGAAGCCGATGGTGAATGTTTCAACCATTTCGCTGTTTTCAGCGGGCGTCAGACTGACTCGCAACGCATCTTCTTCCTGCTTGTAGGTTGCTTCCGTGCTGGTCTTGTTCTTGCTGAAAATGACGGTATAGCTACCGTCTTCGGGGATCGATAAAAGTGCATAACTGCCCGCGGGTAGCATCTTGCCGTTGACTTTCAGATCGGTCGTAGACGTAAACAGAGTCGGTCCGTTGGCACCCGTACGCCATACTTTTCCGGTAGGTACAAAATTGTCGGTAAAGGGTTGGCGACCTTTCAGACCAGGGCGCGAGTAGGATACGGTCACATCTGTGGTGCCAATCGTCTGCATAACAGTAGCACCAGGACTGGGCGAAGGCAGTTTGATCTGGGCAATAGCCAGTTTTGTGATCAGGCAAAGCACACTGGCGGTGAGCAAAGGTTTGTACATGTCGATGGGGTATTGAAAATTCGGCACCAAATTGCGGCTTTTTATGAACAAACCCAAGTATGCACCGCCAATCCCTGCTCCAGCTTCTTCGCCAGCACCAGCCTCTCGACGCCAACGAATGGGCCATGACCCAAGCCACGATCGCGTTTGTAGAAGCTAATCCAGCCGCTTTCGAACGTTCGTTACCGAGCGGGCACATTACGGGTTCGGCCTGGGTGGTCAGCCCCGATCGGCAGCAGGTTTTGTTGATTCACCACCGCAAACTCGACCGGTGGTTGCAGCCGGGTGGCCATGCCGACGGCGATCCTGACGTGGCAGCTGTGGCCTTACGCGAAGCGCAGGAAGAAACCGGGGTGACTTCGTTACGGCTAATTTTTCTCACCAGCGAACCGGTTCCGGCCGGGGAGTCACCTGCCATTTTCGATGTCGATATTCACCCGATTCCTGCCCGAAACGGGGTGCCCGAGCATCTGCATTATGACATCCGCTTTCTGTTGGAAGCTGACCCGGATGAGCCATTAGGTTATTCTGATGAAATTAAGAATATTCGGTGGGTTTCTGTCGAAAAGCTTAATATTTATACTAGTTCAACGTCTATTTTCAGACTTGCCCGTAAAATTATTGAAAAACTATAAATATAGTAGCTGTTTTTATTGTTTTATGTAGAACAGATTGTATAGATTTGTTTTACAACAAAACCTCAGAAACGGCCATGAAAATGTTAACCATTGTGCTCCTCGGCGCGAGCTTATTAGCGCTGTCAGGGCACGCCTACTCACAGGATCAACGAAGCGACGGGACGAACAAGCCGCTCAATAACCCGATGTATTCGACCAGTAACTATAAACACCCTAATATGGCAGCTGCGGCTCGTCGCTGGGAGAAGAAGGAAGGCGTACCGGTTCGGAAACCGTCGCCTAACGATGCGCAACTGGCTAATTACAAAAACCAGATGCCCGTTGCGCAGCCAGCTGGTGGCGTTACGGTCGATCATACGCCCTCGGCCAGTCTGGCCGACCGAAACTATAAAATCCAGCGGGTAAGCGAACCGGCTTCGTCCAGCGCTGGGAATGAGTATCTGGTTAAAAAGCAGAAGCGTAAAGCCGACTCGACTACCATCGGTGAATAATAATGTGTCGCGCCCAGCCGTGATTCATTAAAGACGATCCTGATAGAGCTGCAAGTTCTCAGCATCAAAACATACGAATCGAATCTCCTGAATGGAGGACGGTTGTTCCAGAAAGCGGTCGACAGTAGCCATGGCTACGTCGGCCGCTTTGCCTTTTGGATAGCCGTAAATACCGGTGCTGATGTTTGGAAAGGCAATACTTGCCAACCCTTGGCCAGCAGCAATTTCCAGTGCCCGGCGATAGCAGCTCGCCAGTAGGTCTGGCTCACCGTGGGAACCGCCCCGCCAGACCGGACCTACGGCATGGATCACGTAGTTGGCGGGTAACCGATACCCTTTCGTAATCTTTGCATCGCCGGTTTTGCAGCCGTGCAGCATCCGGCACTCGAATACCAAATCGGGACCGGCAGCGCGATGAATAGCGCCATCGACACCGCCACCCCCGAGCAAACTGGTATTGGCCGCGTTGACAATGGCGTCGATCGCCTGTTTGGTAATATCCCCCTGGATTATCTGAATCGTTGCCATGGCTCAAGGGTTTACGGCAGGACTGATGAAAGCTGCGGCATCCGGCCAATCCTGTACCCGAAACCGCGAACCATCGTCTACTGTTTTATTACTTTCAGGGTCCGTTTTCGGTCGCCGGAAACAAGCGTCATGACGTAAACGCCGGCCGATAATCCGAGGTTCGGTACCGCAACGGATGTCTGACTGGGCGTCGTATAGCGTTTTTGCCAGAGCACCCGCCCGGTTAAGTCGGTCAGCGAAGCATCGACTGGCGCACCGGTCGAGAGCCCCTCCAACTGGATGCTCAACGGTGCGTTGTCGCTGAACGGATTCGAGAAAATAAGCAGCGGTATCGACGCCGGATCGGTGGCTAACGGAGCCAGCGTCTGAGCTATGGTGGAAGCCCGCTCGAAATTCGGAATGCCATAGCCTAACTCGTTGTTGGGCGTGGCAAACTGGCTACCCGACCGACGCATAACCTCGGTAACCTGGGCGGCCGTCAGCTTCGGATACGCCTGCCAGAAACCCGCTACCAGCCCCGCTACCAATGGCGTAGCGTAGGAAGTTCCATTCCCTAGTCCTATAGTATTGGTGGCTAGCCCAATCACGACGCCCTGCCCACGAGCCGCCAGGTCGGGCTTTATTCGTCCATCCGCCGAGGGGCCGAACGAACTGAACGATGCCTGAATGCCCGTCTGGGTAACGGCACCGATAGCCAGCACGGAGGCCGCGTCGGATGGCACAGAGAGGTAATGCCAGGGCTTACTGCCATCGTTTCCAACGGCCACCACCACTACTATGCCGGTTTCGGTCGCAATCTGAGCCGCTCGGGTGCAAAGGGCGGTTTTTCCATCCAGGTTCTGATACGTATAACTGGCAGCCGTATTATCGAACTCGGTATAACCCAGCGATGAACTGATGACATCGACGCCCGCGCTGTCGGCATATTCAGCCCCCAACAGCCAGTTGGCTTCTTCAATCTGTTTCTCCGTGGGATCATCTTCCGTGCGAAGCAGAATGAACGACGCTTTATAGGCTGTACCGTACAGTTGTTTATCGGCTGTGGCGGCTATGGTCGATAGCACTTCCATACCGTGGGAGGCATCTTCGTAAACGCTGGTTTCCTTCGCCACAAAATCGTAGGTGGCCAGTACGCGTTTTTCGTCGAAGACCGGTTTCAGGAAACTCACGGTATTGGCATTTTGAAAGCCGGCATCCAGTATGCCGATCAGCATGCCTTCGCCGTGGTAACCCTGCTGGTGCATTTTATCGACCCCAATCTGGGTAATCTGATTGGTCGAGGTGCCGTAGTCCAGCGGGGTATCGGCAGCCCGTCGGGCCGAATTGGTCGCTTCGACGGATTTGATCCGGGGCTGATCGATGGGCCGTACGGCATTCAGCGCCCGCCCAAACTCCAGTCCTTTCACAAACGGTAAAGCCTGCACCGCGGCAATCGTCGCGTCGTTGGCTTCGACCAGCACGGCATTGAGCCAGCGCGAGGTAAACCAGACCGTAGCACCTGCCTGCCGAATCTGCGTGACGTAGGCTGGGTTGACGGGAAAGTCGCGCTCCTGCACCGCAATACTCTGTTTCTGACGACGCTGTATGGATCGGGTCGACAGAAACTGTTCCGGTTTGCCGACGCTATAGGGCGAGTTGGCTTTGTCGCGCAGTAAAACCAGGTACTTGCTTCCCTGCCCATACCCCACGCTCTGAACCAACAGCCACAGCCCGAGAATATAGCCGATCTTATTCTTTTCCATACGTCCGAATGCGGTACACTTGTCGAATCCCATAATCAATTTGTGAATGCCCCAGACAGGCTGGCGTAGCGGTGCAAAACTGGAGCTGTGTGCGTTCTTTGTAAATAAGCCCAATCTGACGGGCATAAACTTCAAGCCGTCTATCCTGCGCAGTCAGTGTCGAATCGTCCTGCGCCACGACCGTAGCGGTTTGGTCGAATGGTTTATCCAGTACGTAATAAACCTGCCCAACGTTGCGCAGTTCATAGTCGTCACGATCGGCTCCGTTTCGCTGGTTGCCGTTCCAGCTAAGCCGGTTCATGACAGGAAACACCAGTTTGACAAAATCCTTTCCGTTTTCGGCGCGGATCGCTTCGTCGTGAAAAAGCCGGACCGACCAGACCGAATCGGCCTGCCAGGGCTCTGTTTCTTTGGCTCGGCGGTAGCGCATCAGCCGATATGACTGCTGTCCCTCCACATCGCTGTACGCTTCGCCGATCTGCTCTTTCAACTGATAAGTTCGCTCGGTAGGCGCTGCGTTCAGGCGGTATTGCTGCTCCTGCACGTCGTAAATAATGTATCGGCCTGTTTCCAGCGGAAAATAGCTGCTATCGATCGTAACTGGTTCGGTTGTTGACGACTGACATCGAAAACAAACGAAAGCGACAACCAGAAGTGAGCCAATACGAACCGGCATAAGCTGAGAGGATATAAACGTTTGAAGATAATGGGTTTATACCGTGCGGACAAATTCCACGTCGTTCTGCAGAAAAGTACGCCACGGGGCGCCCTGATAATTCGCCGTTTGTGTCATCGGTGTATAAAGACGTCTCAGGAATATGAGCGTTTGAGGAGACGAAGGGTAGATAAGGATTTAGCTCGTACTTTGGCCGACATATAACGGATTATAGAACAGAAAAAAGGGGCTTTTTAATATTATGAATAGTAGTGCTCGTCTGATTAATTATGGGATATTGCCAGTGGCTGTTGCAACACCCAGAACTGGCCAGAATTTAGGTCTTTAAACGGCCGTCTTCTGACTCAAAAGAATCAAAAATATGAATTGATTTCCGGCTCCCTGAGCGACTTATTTACTTTTGCAACCGCCACCTGAATTATGTCAATACGGTAACTCTGTATAAGCCGGTTCCTGCTATCAAGCCAATCAATGCCCCTACCAGGATCTCCAGTAAGGTATGTCTTCCTAACACCAGTCTGGAGACTCCAATTAAGATCGAGAACCCCCCCATCACTAATCCCAAAGGTTGATTGATACTATAAATCGCCCAAGTCAGGAAAAAGGAAAGTGAGGTATGTAAAGACACTTTTAAATACTTATTTACCCCGTACGAACTAACAACCAACAGCAGGCCGCAGGCTGTTCCATAGGAAATGGGGCGGGGTTGATGAGTAGCAAACAAAAGTACTGTCATCAGAGCTATTGACCCAATCAGGACTGGATAGAATTGAGCGCGTTGTCTTTGATCGGACACATCAAAATCAGTGTACTGACCCCGCTTTACTTGTTGGTAATTATACCATGAGATCGGTATCACCACACCACCAAGTAGCAGTGCGGAGATGACCATGGCATTTCCGATAGGTAACCGTTGGAACGTTAGACAGAGGGCAAATAAGGAAATTGTAAGCAGAGGATGTCCTAGAATGGAGAGGGCTTTTGCTATGCGGTAGATAAAGGGGGAAACAGGTTTCATAAGTAAGCACGTTGGAGGACTACTAAACAGTAGGGGGCGAGTTACTGCTCATAAGTTTATCTTCAGGATCTTTTGTTATACTGTTACTAGTATGTTAATCATCCAATTGATTTACTTTTTTTCTTCGATGAGCCGCAGCCCCGATTTCGTATCTAGAAAGTAATGTCTATAAGTGCCCATTCCTGAAAAATAGGTGCTAAGCCAAAAGGCCTCTTCTGTTGAAGAAATTAGAGCACCTGTTGACCGTATATTGTTCAAACTGCTGAGAATGCGCTGATAATAGTAGCTCTTACCTAATTCAAAATGCAGATAAACTATTTTCCCTCTGGTCAGCTCAATGCCTATGCTGTCGATATTTGTTTCCAGTAATGTGCAGTTGCCAATTTTAATTTTTTTATCGGGGGCCTGCGTAATGATTAACGAATTGGATGGTAAGCAGTAAAAATAAACTTTGGCAGTCGGTTGACTTTGCCCAGCTATCTGATGAGTGTACGATACCAACAAATACAACACTATAGCTACTACCTTCATACTTACTTGTATAATTTATTATATGTTAGCCAAAGTACGGTAGTACGAGCTACATACTGTTTCGGTAAACGCCCGTTTCAAGGGATGGTTGCCGAACTTCTGCCAATGGCGTGAATTCGAGCTATCTCGATCTGAACTTGTTATCCGCACAGGCGGCTCTGGCTCCGCCCAACCGCAGTCGCAGACGGTCGTTACGGCGGACTATGTCCAATTTTCAGTGATACGCCTGAGTTTGTAAGGCGGATTTCTCTCAAATGACGGTAGCGGCCAAACGTGAATTATTGGATGACAGAAACAACTGACCACCCGTGTCGTACTTTTTGCAGAATTCCCCGATTCAGTGCAACGGCGATGGACATGATTAAAGCAGGCGTGTCCCGGTTCCAAATCGTGGCACGCTTGCCGGTAGCCTTTATTTTTCTTCACGCAAAAAGCTATATAATGAACAGAGGTTGCGGGGCAGGGCAGTTTGAAACCGCGCCATTCCCGCAACCCCTGCCCTTACCTTTCTGCCCGCTGCTATTTAAGCGTCAGCAAGTACCCGATGGTGAAGTTAGCGTCCCAATCGAAGACGAACTGGTTGCAGCCGGTCGCGTCGGCAATGGACTTGTAGATGTTCAGCCCGGCCTTCGACTTGGCATTGTCGAGTTTATAGGCCGATGGAGCGTCCAGAACAGTATACCGCTCTTTGCCTTTCCGGACTGACTTGGCCAGTTCGAACGGCACCCCGCCAATGATGAAACAGGTTTTGCGGTGATCGGAAGGGATTTGTTTGGCTTTTGCTTTGACTTCGTCATAAACGGTGCCATCGCTGGTGCCGCTTTCGAAATATTTCGCTCCATAGGTTTCCAGCGCCTTCGTCGAGCTACCTTCTTTCCACGAAATCTTGGTGTTCCCCGAACCGATGTCTGTTACGAACGAGTTGTCGTAAAATTCGGTCGGCAGTACTGCCCGCAAGCCCAGCGAGCCTTCCTGTTCCGGCGTAACGGTATTAACGACGTAGTTCAGTGATTTGAGCGCCTTGATAATCTTTTGCGTGACTTCGGCCTTGACGGCACCTGAACTTACCACAAACTGAATATTACGTCCGCTGACGCCAAAATCGAGCATTTTACCGATGTAGCTTTTCAGTCCCGACCGAATATCGGTATCGGTAGCCATGTTTTCCAGCACCAGGCTGTTGCCGAACTCAGCTTTTTCGAGCTTCCAGCGCTTCTGGTCGTCGATGCGAACGATGAATGAGTTGAACCCACTGGCTCCCAGCTCGACGACGCCTTTCAGTTGACCATTTTCTGGCTCCGGAGCCGTGTATGTAAACGCCGGCCCCGACTGGCTGCTGGAGGCTTCATCGGACGAGCCCGACGATGAAGACGACGCACTGGATTCATCGACGGATTCTTTGGCCGTTTCGTTGTCGGTCCGTGGCATGGTTTGCGACTCCGAATATTCTTTGTCTTTCGGCTGAAGCTTGCGGAGGGCTTCGTTGCCGCCGAAATAACGGAACGCGAAGAAAATGGCGGCCAGAATCAGGCCCGTGATAAGCAGCCGGCCGGCTACGGTTAAACGTTGCATGGAGTTATAATTTTGAATGAGTGAATGAGCGAATGTATCAATAAAAGCGGACGAGTGATTATTCGCTCATGCACTCATGCGCTCATTGTAAATTAATCGAGCAGGTTCCGGTAACCCGCGTCTTTGGCCGGATTGGGGCCGGTAATGACGGGTTGCGCAGGCGCGTCCAACTGGACCATCCTGAACTCACCTTTGTTGTAGGCTTCGAGCAGCGCTTCGCCCTTGTCGGACAAAATCCCGTTCTGAATATCGACGCCGTTGATGAAGTCCATCGATAAATCCATCGCCCGCTTCATCTCACCCAGCTTCATGCTCATATCGTCCTGAATGTATTCCATCGACTGGTCGAAATAAAACCGTTTGTCGGGGTCGCCTTTAAAAATGCTGACGGCCGTCTTAAGCGCACTGGAGCTTTCCTTGACGATCTGGTATTCGGTTTCTTTCAGGCGCACCTTAATTTCGGTTTCCTTGATGATGTAGTCGGCGCTCTGGTTTACTTTTTCCATGAATGCCAGCACCTGCTTCATATTCCGCTGCAATGGCAGCAGCTTCTCGTTCATTTCCTGCAGACCCGCGCCTTCGATGGTGGCCAGTTGGGCGGCTTCGCGCATGCCCGGCCGGTCGGTCAGCGAGTTAGCCTTGTTGGCTTCGGCAAATTTCTGCTTGATGGTTTCGTTGTTCTCGTTGATTTTCTTGTTCAGCTTCACCAGTTGCCCAGCCAGCGTGTTGATCTGGCCCTGCATCTTCTCGCGTTTCTCTTTCAGATCCTGAATGTAGATTTTCATAATCGCGATCGGGTTTAGTTGAATGACGGTTCCGGTGATACTCCGCATCAGCGATTTGAACAGGAAGAATATCGCCGTGCGAACATCTTTGCTCGTAAACAGAAAGATCAGCACACCCAGCGCGCCCAGCAGCAGCGCCAGTTCGAGAATGTTCGACGTAGCGCGAATCAGAAACTCGATGATTCGGTTGAAATAGACCAGGCCAAAGCCCGCTACGCCCGCTAGTACGATCATGCCCAGTACCCCTTCGGGGCGGCTCCAGAACGAACGCTTCTCGGGTTCTGCACCACCACCAAGTTGAGAAAAATCAGGAGTTGCCATTGTTTCGTTTTCGGTTTAAGGTTTTTGATGGTTCGTAGTTGGCTTACCTGTCGGTGTTGGCCAACCACGTAAAACTTATTTTAAGTAATGAGTCATTTTAGCGATGTCATCCTTGATCTGGCCCAGAAAGTGTGCGAAAGTCGTTTCGTAATTTTGCTGATTCTGCGTAATCTTCGCACTCTGCTGGCCGATGTCGCCGGTTATAGCCGACAACCGGTTGGTATTGGCGTCGATTTGTTTCTGAATCTCGACCAACTGCTTCGCCAGCGATTCGTTTTCCGCCTGAAGCCGCTTCTGTTCGTTCTGTAAGCCACCGACCCGTTCGGTTAAGGTCGCTTCCACGCTTTTTCCGAACGCATCGCGGTCTTTGTTCAGGGCTGCAATATACCCATTTGCCGTATTTGTCAAAGCGGTAACATCGGCCGGTCCACCCAGGGCTTTAAAACTAGCCCAGGCCGCCTGAAATTGTTTGTCTTCGGGCAAGCCCAGGTTCGTCAGGCTCCGCAGTGTTTCCCGAAACTCAAAATAATCAGGACCGGGTGGGTTATTCTGCGCCAGCACGTTCGCCAGATGTTCGGCAAACTTCGGGTCCACGGTTCCTGCCGGACTGCTGGTAGCGCCTTCTGCCGGGCGACCGGTCCCTGTTGGACTGACGGGTTGATCCGGTGCAGCAGCGGCTGGTCGGGGAACCACGGGGGCCGATGCGGCTGGTGGCGTGCCGGTTGAGACGGTTCCGGTTTCGTCGTCTTTGATGAAGAAACTCAGGATTTTACGACCGATTGATTTATCAGGTTCTGGCATAATTGTCTGTCGATTGGTGAAAGACGAAGCAATGTTACAAGGTTCTGTTCGATCCGACCGCATGGGTTTAAGCCGAACGGTTGCGGGACTTGACAAAATGTCGCAGGACAGGCCGAATGTTAACCAGTACAAACTTATTCAGCCTGCAGGTGGCCTGCCATCCGCTCCCGGAATTTTTCCACTTTCGGCTCGGAAACAAGATGGATATACAGGTTATACGGGTTATGGCGGTAATAGTCCTGGTGGTACATTTCGGCGGGATAAAAAGCCACGAATGGAACAACCTGCGTAACAATCGGCGCTTTGTGGTGCTGCTGTTCACGTCGAATGGCGGCTTCGATCCGGGCTTTCTCGTCGGGAGTTCGGTAAAAAACGACTGAGCGGTAATGCTTGCCCACGTCGGGCCCCTGCCGATTCAACTGCGTGGCGTCGTGACCGGCAAAAAAAGCGTCTAAAAGCACATCGTAGGAGATCACCGCCGGATCGTAATAGACCTGCACACTTTCGGCATGGCCCGTCTGATCCGTACTCACCTGTTCGTAGGTAGGGTACTCCAGGTCGCTACCCGCATAACCGGAAATGGCCGCATGCACACCTTTCAGCGACTTCATTTCTTCCTGCACCGCCCAGAAACAGCCACCCGCCACCGTAGCCACCGCTTCGCCCGGCCGCAAGGCTGGTAATGTGGCCGGATTGATGTCGATAACCGTACTGGTTTTGGTTTCCGGCTGCTGATTGCAGCGGCTGAAACCGACGAGTAGGGCCAGCAGGAGAACGGTACGGGCGAGTAATTTCATAGGAGCGGACTGTTCGTCAACAACAAAAAAACACCCGTCGATGTTGCGGCTTCAGCAATCCAGCCGTAAGTCCTTACCTTTGTCTAACCATTGCTTATCGACCAACGACTTATGACGTTAACGACGCTCGGTCTCGAACTGCCCACCGATCCGCGCTGGGTCAACATTGCCGAAATGAACATCGGCGAAATTCTGATCGACCATGCTTACTGCGAGCAGAAAGCCGCTTCGTCCTGCATTTCGCTGATTGTACAATACTCCGACAAAGCCGAACTGGTGGAGGTATTGACGCCCGTTGTGGCCGAAGAATGGGGGCATTTTCAGCGGGTACTCAAGGAACTGCGCAAGCGGAACATCCCGCTCGGCCGTCAGCGAAAGGATGAGTACGTCAATCAGTTGCGTACGCGCCTGCGCCGGTCCATCGGCGATCAGCAGGAACAATTGATGGATAACCTGCTGATGAACGCGCTGATCGAAGCCCGGAGCTGCGAGCGCTTCAAGCTACTGTCTGAGCACATCGCCGACGAAGGTCTGCAGAAGTTTTACCGCGAGTTGATGATCTCGGAAGCCGGACATTACCGCAATTTTATCGAACTGGCGGAGACGTATTTACCCGCCGAACGCGTTCGGGCGCGCTGGAAGGAGTTCCTGGCCGTCGAAGCCGACATCATGGCGAATCTGGAAGTACGGGGCGACCGGATGCACTGATCAACCGATTGACTTTTTTCGTTACATTTGAGGAAAAGGCTTACAAAACGACTCGTATGATGGAAATGCAGGTATTACCCTGGATACAGGATGACATAGCGATCGAAATCATTGGAAAGATGATTGCTGATCAGAATCGGTCACTTATAGCTGTGCTGGATGCATTTGAGAGCGTTGGTCTTGATGAGAAGAGCCACGAAGTGCAGGCCAATGCTGACTACCAGTTCCATAGCGGGCGAATTGCAGCACTTCAAGCCGAAATACGTCAAATCTATCGTGGAGACAACAAAGCTGAATTGATAGAGAAAGTGACGAATCAATATGCTCCTTACATCAAAGGACGATTGAAAACGCTTAAGTCGTTTGCATAATTGGCTATGCTATTGCACGAATTTTCTCCAAAAGAATTAGAAAGAGCAAAAAGACGGCTGACTGGACAACATCTCTTATCTAAGCCTATTTTCAACCAAACTCCGCTTGGAGTCCTTTTGGGTGGTCAGCCTGCTTCGGGAAAGACTCGTCTGTTTGAGTATATTCAACGAGCTAATCCTAAAATTGACTTTACTCCTATTAACGGAGATGAATATCGTCAATACCATCCCCGGGCGCAGGAGATAGAAGAAGAGTATGGCCAGGAGGCTCCCAAATATACTCAGGCATTTTCTAACACCTTAGTCGACTATCTGAAAGCAGAGTGTCTACGATTACGCTGTAATTTCATTATTGAAGGCACGATGCGTACCTATGCCGTCATCGAACGAACGGCATCTGAACTGAAAAAAGCTGGTTTTCAATGCGAGGCTCATGTGCTCGCTGTTGCGCGTGAGGATAGCCTGCTCGGCATATTTCAGCGATTTGAAGGTGATAAACAACGAACCGGCGTGGGGCGATTCTCGCCGATTGAAGTTCACGATGAAGCATACCGGCAAATTCCAATAAACTTGACCCGGGCGGACGCCAATCGGCTCATTGATCGTATTGTTGTTTACAGCCGCCAGTCTGATGGCCAGTTACAGGTTGGTCTGGATCATACCTACGTTCCTGCAAAACCTATTGATTTCGTACTTGAATTTGAGCGCCTTCGCCAGCCGGTTTTTGATCGGCAATTTTACCATCAACAATGGGTTGTGCTCAATGAATTAGCCCGTCGGCGGGGCGAAACAAATCTCGATTATCTGAGCCAAATCACCACGTTTATTGAACAGTTCAGGCAATAGTTCGTCGTCGTCAGGCGAAAGAATGACCCGGATGTGCTAAATTTGATGAACGACTAATGATACACAACGGTTGACTTTTCTTCAACAAACGGCCCAGCGTATTTTCGACACCCACGGCCCCAGCCTGAGCGACGTCTGGGTGATTTTGCCGACGCGCCGGGCCGTATCCGTTTTTCTTGACGAGCTGGCCGCACTCTCCGACCGCCCTTTTCTGGCTCCCCACACGCTGGCTGTCGATGATTTCATTACCCAGGCGGCTGATGTGCAACTGATCGATTCGGTCAGCCTGCTGTTCGAGTTATATGATGTCTTCCGGGAAATTGACCCGCTGGTTGAGTTCGAGCAGTTTATCGGCTGGGCTCCTATACTGCTGGCTGATTTCGACCGCATCGATCAGTATATGGTCAGCCCCAATGAACTGTTCAGTTATCTGACCGCTGCCAAAGCCCTCGAACGTTGGGAGGTAGATCGGCCCGCAACGGCGCAGCCCATCGTCGAAACGCCCGGTACCGCCCGGTATTTCAAACTGTTCGAAAACCTGCATACAGCGTACAATGCCCTACATCAGCGCCTGACAGAACAAGGGCTGGCGTATCGGGGGATGGCCTACCGGCTACTGGCGCAGAACGTCGAAACCCTGATCCGGGATAATCTGGCGTATGAGCGGGTTTATTTTGTGGGCTTCAACGCCCTCAGTCGTGCGGAAGAACAAATCATTCGCGTGTTGGTCGACGCGCAGAAAGCCGAACTGATCTGGGATGCCGACCGATATTACATAACTGACCCTCGACAGGAAGCGGGCGAGTTTTTACGGCAGTACCAAAAAAATGGCTGGTTTTTCTCGAAACAAAACCGGGAAGATCTGGCTCAACTGTCCAACAACCTGCTGGGCACCGAAAAAAATATCCGAATCGTTGGTGTACCCAACGCCAGCATGCAGGCTAAGGTAGCTGGTAAGCTGTACAGCGACTGGGGTGGGGTAGAGGGGAAAGGGCAGAGGGCGGAGGAGTATTCTACAGCCCATACGCTTACCCCTCTGCCCTCTGCCCCGCGCCTTAAAACCGCCATCGTACTGGCCGACGAAACCCTGCTGGTGCCGGTGCTGTACGCGCTCGACGAAAGTGTAACCGACCTGAACGTGACGATGGGGTTGTCGCTGCGGTCGTCGTTGTTGTTTACCCTGATCGATACTCTGTTTGAGATGCAGCGGACGGTGCACGAATTTCGGACCCGCGACGGCCGCGACCTGAAGATTCCCAAATTTCACCACCGTCACGTCGCCAAGGTGCTCAATCACCCGTTTGTCAAGCAGTATGAGCGCATCCGGGCATTGCAATGGCCAGGCAGCGTGTCGGAGTCAGGCGAGGTATTTCCGCCGGAGCCGCTGTTTCAGTGGATGGCAAAAGTGATCGTAAAAGACCAGCGCGTTTACCTGACTGAGCACGAACTGCTGGAACTAGGCCAGCATGATCCGCTGGTGCAGGTGCTGTTTGCCCGCTGGCCTAACGAGGATCCCATGAAGGCCATTCAGACCTTTTATAACCTGATCGAGCTGTTGCGCGATGTTTACCGCACCAGCCAGGATGCCATCGAGATTGAATACCTGTATTTGTTTTTTACCCTGCTCCGGCAACTGGAAGCCACGCTGGACCGGCAGGGGAGTGAGGGCATAAAGCGCAGGGCAGAGAGCATAGGGCAGAGGGCAGCTAACACATCAAATTCGTCTGCCTATGCCCTTTCCCCTCTGCCCCCGTCAACGCCCGTCACCGTACGCAGCTTTCGGCAGTTTCTGTACGAGCTGATTCGGCAGACGAGCATTCCGTTTACGAGCGAAGGGAAGAGTCCGCTTCAGATCATGGGCATGCTCGAAACGCGGGCGCTGGATTTTGACCGGGTCATCATACTGTCGGTGAATGAGGGCGTATTGCCCCAGGCGCGCCGACAAAACTCGCTGATCCCCTTCGACATTGCCGCTGAACTGAAGCTGCCCACCTATCGCGATCAGGAAGCGGTGATGGCGTATCACTTCTACCGACTCCTACAACGGGCCAGCGATATCGTGCTGCTGCACACCACGTCGACCGATGCCTATGGGAACAGCAAGGGCGAACCCAGCCGGTTTATCCGGCAGATCGAACACGAGCTGGTGCCCCAGGCTAAAGGCCGAATCCGGGTCAGCTACCCAACCGTACGTTTTGGGCAGCCTGGAGCCGCGCGCGTGGCCGACCTGACCGGGCTGACTGTGCCCAAAACGCAGGACATTCGCGAAAAACTGATCACTCTGCTGACTACGCGGGGCCTGTACCCCTCTTACCTGAACCAGTTTGTCAGCTGTTCCATGCGGTTTTATTTCAGTCGGGTCGTCAGCATCAGTGAGGAAGAAGACATTGAGGAGAAAATGGGCGCGGCCGAGTTCGGGAGCTGGCTGCATAAGGTTATGGAACGACTCGATGAAGACTACCGGCTGAAGAACCGGCCTATCGACGAGTCGATCATCAAGCAACTGCTGGAGGAAGAATTTGCCCGCTCGATGAAAGGGCGGGTCATTGAGTCGGGGATGAATCTGCTGTTGTATGAATTGGCGCAAAAACTCATGCTCGATTTTCAGCAAAAGCAGAATGCGTTGCAGGGCCTGGTGGTGATCAGTACGGAACAGACGCTGGAAACCACGCTGGATGTGCCCCTCGATGGGCATAAAACCCTCCACGTCCGGATCGCCGGGAAGATTGACCGGATCGAGAAGTATGGTGATCAGATTCGGATCGTGGACTACAAAACGGGTAAAGTCGATCTGTCGGACAAAACGCCCAAAGATTTACCGGAGAAACTGCTGAGCGATGGTCGGGAGGATAAAATGCGGCAGTTATGGCTCTATCGATACCTGACACTCAAGAACATCCGCGACTACGGAGGTCTGCCACGCGATAAGGCAAAGCAGGATATTTTTCCGGCGCAGGGACTCCCGGTCGAAGCGGGTTTTTATTCGTTTCGTGATATTTCGGGAGGCTTTAAAACCAACCCTGTACGCTTCGGCGATAACGACGATCCGGCTCAGTACATTCACGATTCGGAGGTATTGCTGCGGCAACTGGTTCGGCAGATTCTTGACCCGAACCAACCCTTTACGAAGACCGATCAGCTCGAAACCTGCCAATACTGTGATTTTAAGGGCATTTGCGGTCGGTGAGGTAGCGTAGGGTATAGGGGTAAGGGCATAGGGAATAGTCACTCCACCCTATGCCCTTACCCCTATACCCTTTCCCATACCCTACGCCAGCCCATAAAAAAAGGCTGATCGTAGCGCGATCAGCCTTTCCCGTTTGAATACAACCTGAATTGAAAAAAGTAATAATGCTTGCTACTCTGCCTTGGTAATAACGCACCAAAATTGGTAAATAAAAAGAATTAATACAACTATTTTACTAAAAAGATTGTGGCTGAATTAGACTTGTCCAGTGCACTGATAAATGTTTATTTAAAAACAAAGTTATAAGCCAGCGAGGCAATCGGGCTCGCAAAAATCTGCAGCTTATAGGCATTGGTTTTTCCGGCCTCGGTTTTAAAGAAAATCGAATAAGCGTTTTTATGGCCGTAGAGATTATAGATGGTAAAGGCCCAGCGCCCCTCCCAGCGCCGATGATGCATACTCGGATTGTAAATATTCCACGTAAAATCGAGTCGATGGTAGTCGGGTAACCGCTCGTTATTCCGCTGGCCATAGTAAGGATACTGACTGCCGTCGATAGTTACGTAACCCGTGGGGGCTGAGTAGGGGCGACCAGTGCTGTAGGCAAACGTGAGCCCAAAACTATTATGCCGGTCAACATCGATGGTCATGCTGGCATTGAGCGTATGCGGGCGGTCATAATTGGCCCGATACCAGGCTCCATTATTGACGCTCTGTTCAATGGTGGGTCCTTCATAAACCTGATTGAGCGTTCGGGCGTAGGTATAATTTATCCAGCCGGTCAGCTCGCCTTTTTTCTTGGAAATCATCGTTTCAATACCATACGCTTTGCTGCGGCCCTGGAGCAACTGCGTCTCGGGGTAGGGCTGGAGCAGAAAATCGGCGCCGGGCCGATAATCGATGATATGCTCGGTCGATCGCCAGTAGCCTTCGAGGGTCAGCTCGTAAATGTTTTCTTTGAAATTCAGAAAATAACCCGCCGTCAGTAACTGACTGACCTGGGGCCGTATGGTCGCGTCGGAGGTCTTCCAGCGCGAGGTGGGCAACGGCGTGGTCGTGTTGGTTACGACCTGCAGATACTGCCGCATCAGGTTGTAGCCAAACTTGAGCGACGAGTTCGGACCGAGCGTATAGCGGATGCCCAGCCGGGGCTCAGGCCCTCCGTACTGCCGGACAATCTGGCCGCTCCCATACCGTACTGAATCCGTTACCGAGAAATCGTCGCGGGTTTCGCCGGGCGCATAGTGCCGGACCAGCGCCGGACCCATCGACAAGAATTGCGAATACCGTAGCCCGACCGAAACCGCCAGCCGATCGCCCAGGCTGCGTTCGTAGTCGGCGTGCAAAGCTAGTTCGAGTGCGTTTTCGGTGGGTGTCGTTACGGGATTGACGCTGTCGCTGTGGCCCGGCAGCAACGAACCGGGCTCGATGCGGTAGTGCGTACCGGTCAGCCCAAGCTCCAGCTTCTGATTGGTTAACTGGTAGTTCAAATTGGACTTGATCTGTCGCTGCAGGACCGACGACCGCAGGGTGACCAGGTTACCGCTCAATTCCGATGACAGAATCTGCGGAACGTAGTGGACGTACACGCCCGTCGTTTGCATCGTCAGTCGGGAAGATAGGGTACGGAACCAGCGAGCCATGACATTGACGGTCTGGTGATCATACCGGGTGCTGATGCCGTTTACGTTGGGTAAGTTGGCCAGCAAATCGGTTTGGAACAAATCTTTGCTGGCGTAGCCCGTAACGGTCAGTGTATTGCGGTTGTCGATTCGCCAGAATGTCTTCAGCACAAGGTCGCCAAATTTGGCCCGGATATTCGCCAGCCGGTCAGACACGATGGGCAATAGAAAATCGTTGAAGGCTCCCCGTCCGGAAATGACAATACCGAACTTGCCTTTCACGATGGGAATATCGGCCGTCAGCTTGTTCGACACGATGCTTACTCCCCCCGATAAATTGAACTGATCCAGGTTTGGGTTGCGAAGCGATACATCCAGCACGGAGGCCGCCCGTCCGCCGAACCGGGCTGGTACGTTGCCTTTGTAGAGATCGACGGTGCTCAGTACATCGGGTGGAAACACCGAGAACAGGCCGAACATATGCGTTGGGTTGAAGATCGGCGTATCGTCGAGGAGAATCAGATTCTGATCGGTAGTCCCCCCGCGAATGTTGACCCCGTTGCTGGCTTCCCCCACACTCGACACACCGGGCAACATCTGTAACCCACGCAACAGATCGACCTCACCCAGCACCGCAGGAAGCTTTTTCAAGGCGGTTACATTCAACTGATTGACGCCCAGCAGCGGCTGCCGTACCGTCTGATCGAACCCTTTGGTCGTGACCACCACTTCTTCTAGCTGGCTTTCGACCGTAATCATCTTTACGTTTACGACCAGGTCTTCGGTGAGCCTGAATGCTTTTCGGACGGGCGTATAGCCAACCAGTCGGGCTATCAGGATATGGTCGCCGGATGGTAAATTGATTTCATAATGGCCCTGTTCATCGGTACTCGTTCCGGTTATATTTTTCCGGTAGTCGATCACGATCGTAACCCCGGCCAGGGGTCGTCCCGTGGCTGAATCGCGCACCGTACCACTCAGGTGCAGCATGAGCCCGGAACGGATCAGGGGGGCCTTCCGGATGCGGATAGCGTCGGTTTTTGGCGAATCTGCGGGCGTCGGCCTGCGAAAAGCTGCATCTTCCTTCGACTTCTGATCTGTTGTTCCGAGAGCCGGCCGGAGACTGCCCGCGTCCGAACCAGCCCTGGCGGTCAACCGATTCACTAGCTCTGAAGAAAATTTGGTCAAATAGCCCTGAGCGTCCAGCCAGGCGCTCAGGGAAGCCATCCAGACGGGAGTCGGATCTGATTGCGTGACGATGGCTGGCTTTGGTTTCGCATGCAGGTGCAGTTCCGCCGACCTACCGGCGGCTAACCAGTTGGTGCATAAACGGGCCAACCGAATGGCGGAGGAGTCACCGGTGGTCGTGTACCCAAAAACCGGCGGGGCGTCTGCAGGTACGTCGTTGGTGAGCGCTGATTCCAGATGCGGGTAGATGGACATCAGAAAATCGGGTCGGTAGGCTGCGGAATACTGTTGACCAATCCGTAAGACCATAGCTCCTCCCGTCGAAAAACCCAGCAGGCCAATTCGATCGGGGCGAATACGGAACTCGGAAGCATGTTGCCGAACGTAGTCGATGGCCTTCATGCCATCGGCCGTAGCCATTGGAAGAACCGCTGATAAATCCGTTCGGCTGGTATCGGACTGACTGGTTAAATTAGACGATTCCAGGCTATGAACCAGCCTGTACGTCAGGACAAAAGCGGCTATGCCTCTGCGGGTAAACTGGCTGGCGATATCGGTTCCGTCGGTATCCAGCAGAAGCGTACGGCCGTTTCCCCCCGGACAGATAATGACGGCAGTGCCAAGCGCCACGTCGGGCAAAAAAACCGTTATGGTTGGGGTTGTAACGTTTGAAAGAACGCGCTTATGGGTCAGGCTATCGGTGCGGACGATCGCTTTCCAGGTCCAGTTTTCGGAACCCGGAGCCTGGTCCGCGTAGAGTGGAATGACCGTCTGGCCGCAGACGAACCGACAGGGAATCAACCCCAAAAAAAGTAAAAAAAGAAATCGGCTCATTTCGTGGAGTAGGAAAAAGAGTACGGGTATGGCAATGGTTCGGTTCGTCCAGCTCTGAATAGGTTTTCGGGTAAACTGGCCGCTGCGTATCGATACCTTTCTAGCGATTCCAGCCCGGCGGCAACTGATCGGTTCGGGTGCGGCTTGGAATGCAGACCGACGAGGCCGAACTGGTTCCGAACGGGCTGGGATTACCCGGTAAAGACGATTCCAGCCGCGGATACCGGCCATTAATGGCGTAAAACAATCCCTGGAAAATGCCCGTAGTTACATCCTGTCGGTTGATCTTGTGGCTGCTCGCGGCTACCGATGCAGCTGAGAAATACCCCACTACATTCTCTGAGTTGTTGGCCGTATTTTTTACATTGCCGGAGATCGGGGCAGGGGGAGAATCGGCCAGCGTGCCGGTGTTCTGAACCTGGTCGGCAAACAGTTTATAGTACCGGTAAGCATTGGCCGACAACGACAACTGCTCCACCACGATCAGGGCCGGATCGCGCTGGTAGATCGGGATACTGGCGACTTTGTGGCCGGTCTGCACTTGCCCGTTGGTGTATATATCCGAAAAAACGTTGACGTCGGTGTTGTAGAAGATGTCCCAGCAAAGGCTGCGGCATGGATAATCGAGCAATAGTGTCGAACTCAGAGTTGTGTCACGCACGCAGCCCAGCACATCGATCGGCCCGGCTCCCACCGGACCCACGTCGACGATAACATATCGTCCCTGCTGGCAGGTAGCACACCAGAGTTGCTGTTCGTACAGCCGCCACCGCCACAGGTAAAAATTCCGTTCGCCGGCCGGGTCCTGAAAGTCGATGTAAATATCATTGGCCGGTACACTGGTGCCGTCGGCTGTTTTCTTCGGCCCCTGCGGGTTGAACTGATCGTATATTTTTGTGAGAGGAGGCACCGACGCCATCGTTTCGACCGACGATTCATACCGGACGCCTTCCTGGGTCTGGAAGCGAAGCTGATAGGTGTTGCCCACCTGGCCCCGAAAATCGGCCGGACAGCTGTAAACCCCCGGCTGGGTTTCGAGTAACGATACTGGAGTAGTTCCGTTGACCACGACGGAGACGCTGGCATGCTGAATAGGAATACTCACATTGGCGCTATCGGCAGAAGACCGCGACCGGCTGAGGCTAACCGTCTGAACTTCGTTGAGGTCGGTGATGATGCCGCTGACAACGACTAAGTTAGCATTGAGGGTAAGGCTGGGATCGTAGGCATCGATGCATTGGTGAAACCCGACCAGCAGTCCGAGCAGCGCGACATAGTGACTAATCCGGGACGTGAGAGATATGCGCATAAATCGATATAAGGCTTACTTTCTTCCACCACTGATGGTCGGGTAGCTTCCGGTTATGACGTTTCGCTGGGCCACGACGGGGCTGGATACTACCACGTCGCCCGTGGCGAAACTCCAGCGTTTTCGGCCCGTAGCCGCGTCGACAGCGTAAATATTTGTGTCGTTGCTGCCGATATATACCGTTCCGGCCGTAACCACCGGCGTCGAATAAATGTCGAAGTCTGTATTGAATCGCCAGCGCTGCTTACCCGTCAGCGCATCGAGCGCATAGAGGGCATGGTCGCGACTGCCGAAATAAACGACCCCACCAGCGACCACCGGGCTTCCGTACACAACTCCATTGGTCTGGAACGACCACCGGGCCTTTCCGGATGACTCCTCCAGCGCATACAGTTTGGTGTCGGCGCTCCCCACATAAACCAGTCCATTGGCCACGACTGGACTCGAATCGACTACGCTTCCGGCCTGAAAACGCCATTTCAGCTTACCCGTCAGCGCATCGAGCGCATACAGGCTGGCATCCTGGCTGCCGATGTATAAAGTTCCATTAGCGATTGCTGGACTGGAGAGAATGAAATATTGGGTGCTGAACCGCCAGCGTAGCCGACCCGTAGTGGCCTCCACTGCATACACCTGGTTATCCTGACAGCCGACATACACCATATCGTTGGCAACGGCCGGACTGGAATAGAGCCCCAGTGGGGCCGTGAAGACCCAGAGAAGGCTACCGATGGTGGCATCCAGGGCGTAGAGTCGGCCGTCCTGGCTGCCTACGTAGACAATCCCATTCGCTACGGCAGGGCTGGAATAAATGATACCACCCGTTTTGAAGGCCCACCGTTTCTGACCCGTCGTAGCGTCGAGGGCGTAGAGATTGTAGTCGTTGCTACCCACATACACCATGCCGTAAGCCACAATTGGGCTGGACTGAATGGAGGTGTCGGCCCGGAAGGTCCAGCGCCGGGTGCCGGTGGTCGTATCCAGCGCATACAGGGTATTATCGAAACTGGCTGCATATACCAGCGGAGCTGTCACCGTAGCAGAAGGGGGTGTTGTGACGGTGCCTGCCAGGGGGATAGTGGTTATCGGGGTCGTATCTATGGTAGACGGCCTGTCGCAGCCTGCCAGCGATAAGCTCAGCAAACTTATAGCGGCCCAAACGACCCGAAGTTCATAGAAACAACCTTTCATACGAAGAGTAAGTACTTTCCGCGGAAAAGATAGTATAAAAAGTGGATAAATAAGCGGTTAACCAGCGCTTAACGGCACAAAATGCTTCTGATTGAGCGGGAGATTTTCGGCGGTCCACTCGACGTCGCGGATAAAGGCCGAAGCCCGCACCGGGCAGTTGGCCACGCGGCAGTAATGGCAGCAGGCTTTTTCACAGGGGTCGGTATGTACAAAAATTTCGACCTCAGCCGCAAAGCCTTCTTTCAGGGTATCTTCAAAATGATGGACCTCGCTGTGCACCTGATTGAGGCCCCAGTAATATGGTAGGGTCAGGTGGCAGTCGATGTGGAGATCGGCACCGTATTTCTGTACCCGGAGATTATGCACGTCGATCCAGTTGCGGTCTTTTCGCGTGTTCAGAATGCCGACCACCCGATGGAGCGTCGGCACGTCGGTTTCGTCCATCAGCCGGGCTACCGACTGGCGGGCAATCTGAAAGCCGTTGTAAATAATCACCAGCGCCAGTAGAACCGAGAGCGTGCTGTCGATCCAGTGTTTGCCGGTCAGGTAGACAAGGGCTATGCCGATCATCACTACCACACTGCTGAAAGTATCGGTCAGCAGGTGTTTGCCGTCGGCGGTCAGCGCTGCGGAGTCGGTTTGCTGCCCCGAGCGAACGAGCCGCCAGCCCACGAAGGCGTTTGCGGCCGCCGTCAGGCCGATCAGCGCAAAACCCCAGTCGAGGTGACTGAGCACTTTAGGTTCAAAAAAGCTCAGGATGGCCTGCCAGATGATCACCAGCCCTGCCGACAAGATCATGGCTCCCTCGAAGCCCGATGAAAGAAATTCAATTTTGCCGTGCCCGTAAGGGTGATTCTGGTCGGGCGGGAGACCGGCTAGGTAGATGCTGTAAAAGGCAAACCCACTGGCAATGACGTTGACGATGGATTCGACCGCATCCGACAGAATCGCGGTTGAGTAGGTTAGAAAATAAGCCGTGAATTTCAGTGCCAGCAGCGCAATACTCAACCCTAGTGAGATGCCCATCCAGCGGTATTTCGTTTGTTGACTGGCACTCATGCGGCCCGATGAAGTAGCGTTGAATGCCGTAAAGGTAGTGATTTGACCGCGTATTTCTTCCCCGATGGCCAGTGAAAGCGTTTGCCGCCTGTGAGCTTGAAGGAAGTAAGCAGGAAGAAATTTAGTACAATGGTATGACCCCTTCAGGGTCACGTATCTATAGAACATTGACTTTGCTATAAATAGGTGACCCCGAAGGGGTCATACCAATAGTAAGAAAATAGGCCCAACGAATAACCTATTGCAACGCCATATCGGCCAGCTTATGGTCGCGGGCTGCGTAGCGTTCGCGGGCTTTGATGATCTGGTCGCTGTGGTCGCTGGCCCACTGACCCAGTTCGATCATCTGGCCCAGTAAACTACGGCCCAGCTCCGTTAACTCGTACTCCACGCGGGGCGGAATTTCGGCGTAGACCCGACGCTTAACAAGTCCGTCGCGCTCCAGCGTTCGGAGAGTAACGGTCAGCATACGCTGCGAAACGCCGTCGATCCGTTTTTTTAGTTCATTGAACCGCAGTGTTCCGGCATCGCCCAGGTGAAAGAGCGATAAGGTTGTCCATTTGTCGCTGAACCGGTCCAGAATAGTCCGGATGGGACACGAAGACATGGCATTTCCGGTATTCTGTAAAATAGTTGTCAATTTTTTTCGCAGGTCATCCTGCTGATCGTCAACAATAGTTCTGTCCATGTGCCTGACTTACACCCACATGCCTTCTTGTGGGCGGTTGCTTTACTAAATACCTTTGGGTTACCAAAAGTAACTAACAAATCATTAATAACCAGCTTACACGATGATTGCAATTACCGGAGCCTCTGGCCATTTAGGAAAAGCCACACTCGAATTTTTATTGACAAAGACAAGCCCGGAAACACTGGTTGCGCTGGTCCGGGATCCCCAGAAAGTGAGCGATCTGGCAGCCAAAGGCGTACAGGTCCGCGCGGGCGATTACAACGATCCCGCATCACTGGTGGAGAGCCTGGCCGGCGTTGATAAACTCGTGTTGATTTCCAGTAGCGAACTCGGCGAGGAACGCGTTCGTCAGCACGCCAACGTTATCAATGCCGCTAAAGAAGCCGGGGTGAAACAAATTTTTTATACCAGTGCGCCTAACCCATCGGCTGAAGCGCTCTTTACGCCCGCCATCGACCATTTTCGGACCGAAGCGCTGTTAACCGAATCGGGAGTTCCTTTCACCATCTTCCGCAATAATCTTTACCTGGAAGTACTACCCGGTATCATTGGCGACGCGGCCCAGTCGGGTAAGCTTTATTTTCCGGCTGGAGCAGGGAAAGTCAGCTTTGTTTCCCGAACCGATATTGCCGAAGCGCTGGCCAACGCGCTCACCAGCGACGGGCACGAAAACAAAATTTATGACATCGGCGCACCGGTTGCCTGGTCGTTCGACGATATTGTGGCCGCCCTCAGTCAGGATGGCCATCCGGTCGAATACATCGATATCCCGACGAGCGCCTATGAAGCGGAACTAGCGAAACACCTGCCTGCGCCGTTCGTGAAGATGTATTCAGGTATGGCCGAAGCCGTAAAGCACGATGATTTTAACGTACCGGATACGACGCTGGAAACCCTGCTGGGGCATGCCCCGATCAGCCTGCCAGATTTTCTGCAGAAGTAGACTGTATCCCGGACTTTAGTCGGGCCTGGCTAATAAAGAGCCGGACTAAAGTCCGGGATACAGTCTGTTGCTGTTACTTAACCGCTTTCGGATTCAGCCAGTTATTGCGGAACTGCTGCATGGCGGGGGTGACGGGCAAGCCCGAATTTTCATTCAGTTGAACCATCGTCGCGGGATTTTCGGCCAGCGTGACCGTTGCTGTTTTGGTGACTCCCCGGTGCAGATAGGCCAGTTGTACTCCGTCGCCGGGTTTGTGCTGGGCTAGCGCTGTCTGGAGCGCCTGGGTCGTCGTGGTGGCCTGACCATCTACTGCCGTAATCACATCATCGATGTCCAGACCGGCTTTGTACAGGGGTGTGTCGCGTACGGTTCCGGAGCCGACTACCAGGCCGTTTGTGGTTTCCGAATACCGGACATTCCCCATCCAGGCTTTTCCTTCCTGGGCTTTCTTCAGCGATAGGCCCGCCTTGGCTAGCAGTGAAACATAATCGATTGCTTCGTGACCGTAGATGTATTTGCTGAAGAAGGATTTAGCAAAGTCTGAACTCGTCATACCCGCCAGAACGGTCTGCAAACCATCGATCGTATAAGGCTGTTCCGGTTTGCCAAAGCGTTTCCAGACGGCCTGCATATAGGCATCGAGCGACAGGTTCCGCTGCCGTAATTCGAGGTCCAGCGCCAGGGCCACAGCCGCTCCGTAGAAATAATACGACGTAAACATATTGGCGTAGTTCGTTCGGTCGACCGATACCCCGGCATCGACAAAAACGGCATGGCAGCTCGCATCGATAGGCGAATAGTAGGTGCCGCCGGGCGTGTGCAGTTTGGCATTGATGATACCCGACAGGGTATTTGTATACTCGGCAACCGGCGTAAAGCCCGCCCGTACCAGCAGCAGCTCCCCGTAATACTGCGTGAATCCTTCGGCAAACCAGAGTTCATAACTCATGTTGCTCTTCTCGAAATTGAACGGTTCAAGGGTTTTGGGGCGGATGCGTTCGACGTTCCAGCAGTGAAAAAACTCGTGCGCAAACACGCCCAGCACGTGCTCCGGCCCCGTAAAGGCAATCGGTACGGCAATCATGGTCGAGTTGCGATGTTCCATGCCGTCGCCCCGTACGTACGGATTCAGGTTCGCCAGAAACGTATACGTGCCGAAGTCGTAGGTTGGAAATTCGCCGTAGACTGCGCCCGCCTGATCGACAATCCGGGCTATTTTCTTCGCGAATGAGTCGGCGGTCGAATCGGCTATGGCGGCTTCGAGTGCCACCCGGAACGTAATCGGCTTGTTGTCGGTATTGGTGCGCTTCCATTCCTTTATGGCCAGCTTGCCAATTTTGGTGGGCGAATCCATGAAGTACTGCAGGCCGGGCGCGGTAAACGTAAACCGATCGGCGGTCGGCACCAGCTGCGTGGCTACCACCCCCATGTTTTCACTCGGCAGGTTGAATTTTACCTCGATGGGCCGCTGATCGAAGCCTTTGACCCACATGAACGTAGCGGGCATATTCAGGTGAATGCTCTCCGGATCGATACCCATGTAGGTACCATCGGGGTAGTTTCCGAAGAGCGTATAGCGGATCGTTACGGTACCCTTGTGCGTCGGAACGGTGTACACGTCGCCTTCCGTCCGAACGACCGTCAGGGGCTGGTTCTGCTCGTTGACAGCCTGCACGTTATAGACGTTCTTGCCGAACTCGTGGGTCGCGTACCGACCCGGCGAGGAGCGGCTCATGCGGAAGGTGGCCGTTTGTTTCGGCAGTTGCGATACCGTCAGGCTGATCTGGGCTTCGTGGTGAGTGGCGTTCGGGAAAGAAACGTCGTACCGGATCGTTTGGGCATAACCGGCCTGAATCAGTAAACCGGAAAAGAGGAGTAGACCAGCGATTTTCATACCGGCGAAGGTAAGAAGATATTCCACGCGACGCCAATGGCCCATCCGCCGGAATCGTTTACAGGGCCGGGTGGTTTTTGGCTGGGTCGTCCAGCACCAGCACCCAATCCTGGCCATATCCCTGCGACGGTGGCGTAAATTGCTGCGGTTTCTGATTCGTGAACGTACCCGCCGACTGGGTTTTGCCGTGCGTGGGTCGAACCAGGTTGCTTTGACTGACTGGCCTGAAATCTTTCCCGGATTAACCGTCAGGGGGCGGGACGTCTCAGGTGCTTTACGTGGGTCATCTGATTGGCACTGGGCAGGTCGAGCGCTTCCTGCCAGTATATGTGTGGCCCATTGACCGACGGCCGTTTGGTGCTGTACATCTGCCAGATGTCATAACAGCCGTAAGTATGTCCGTGCGCGCCCGCAAACAGGTCCAGGTAGTCATACAGCCGCACGTCGTAGGCATTGGATGTGCCCAGGTCCTTCGCGTTGAAACAAACCGGATGGTCTTCGTAAATCAGCTCGGCATCTATCGTGGGCCTGGCTGGCTGCCGGTTATACGACACGGCGATGTTGGTACATGGTCGTAAACCGGCAGTGCCCGTTCTGGTGCATATTGAAGTCGAATCAGTCGTCGTCCTGAAACCATTTGGAAGCGCCCCCGTCCCGGCCATTGGGCTGCGGATGATACGACAGCAGCGCTTTCGCGGCTCCACCTAAGCCTTCCTGAATGCCCTGTGCCATGGCCCGCCAGATTGCCAGGTCCGTCGACCCGTCGCGCGGATTTCGGTCGCCACCCAGAATCCAGACGATGTTCTCGAGGTTTTTGTAGCGGTTGCCGACGTACTGGCCGTACGTCTTCGTATTGTCCGGGTTGAAAATTTCCGGCCCCTGGCCCCAGGTGCTTTTAAATACTTTATCCCCCAGGTCGGCAGAAACGCAATCACAATCCCGTACTGAGCCGCTTTGTCGACGATGTAGTCGACGTGCCTGAAATAGGCATCGTTAGGCGTGGTAGGGTTATCATTCAGGAGGGGCGTGTCGCCGTAGGGGTTGGGTTCTTTGAGTCCGTCGAACTCGGCCAGCGCAACGGCCTGCACCACTGTATAGCCCTGCTCGGCTCGGCGTTTGAGGTACTGGTCGGCTTCTTCGCGGGTGAGCCGGTGGAACAGCTCCCAGGTCGTATCGCCCAGCCAGAAAAACGGTGTCCCATCCTGGTGCACCAGGTATCGTTTGTTGTCGGAAACTTTTAGCCGCCCGTGAGCAAACGGTTGCTGCGCCAGCATCAGTACCGGCAGGCAGACGGGCAGGAATAAAAAATACGGTCTTCTGGTAACAGGCCTTTGTGAATTGGCCGTAAGCGTATATGTCTTCATCTTCATCAGAAGAGACATCTGGTTATGAATGGGTGAGGAGAGTTATCGAAGCAGTTCGGCGGGCAACTGACTGATTTTTCGAACCTGAATGTTACGGTAAAACACCTCGGCTCCTTCCGACTGGATCTGGATTTTTCCCCTGGTGAGTGGTTCCGCCTGCCCGTTGACCAGATGGCGCGTGTGAGTCAGCATCATATTGACCTTTCCGTTCAGGACGTGCAGGCAGGTGTCGCCGAAACAGTACAAATCCAGCGTATTCCACTGACCCGATGGTAATTCATTATCCAGGCTTTTCAGACAGGACCGACCAACGGGCGTTTTGTCCTGAAACGTAAGGAGTTGGCTGTCGGCCTGGTACACGTACTTGCCTTTTTCGTTCTGGCGCGCCGGAATGTCGGCCAGTACATTCATGACACCCCAATAGTCGCCCGTATCGCCTTCCTGAATCTGGTACTCGAACGATTCCATCCAGAGCATGGATGTGCCGTGCGCTCCTACACTGTGGTAGAGCAAACCGCTGTCGCGGGGCTGGTCGAGCTTCGGTGGCCATTTTTGCTTGCCCCATTTAAATTCCAGCCGTAGCTGATAATTCTCAAAGTCGGCCAGCGTGTTGATACCACCGAACGTTTCACCCGAAATCCGCAGGGCCGGTTTGCCATCCTCCGTTACGACCGAAAAGACATGCTTCGGGTCTTTGTTCAGGCCAATCGGGGCTTCCTGCTTATCCGCCTGGTTCGGGCGGTCGAGGTACGTTTCCCAGCCTGCCAGGTTTTTGCCGTTGAAGAGCGACTGCCAGGCAGCGGCTTTCGAGCCGGAGGGCTCAGTCAGAAAAGCCTCTGAAACGATGGCCAGCCAAAGGGTCAGGAAAAATAGCTTCATCGAGCGTAGGTATCGGTTGAGTTGCGTAAGACAAAGCCGGATAAGCGCCGTTAATACCCATCCATACGTGATAAGAGCGATGTCGACAACGCTTTTTAATTGCTGGTCAGTCGGTCGCGCTAAAATCGCAGAATGCTGAAAAAATAGAGTCGATGAACTGGCGAATGGCATTGAATTAAGGCAGAAAAGCTGAAATTTACCCCCGCTACGTCGGTTGGATACCCGTAACGCATTGATCGGTCAGATGCCTGTCCTGCTCCCATGGCGCTAGCACAACGACCTTAGCCACGTATAACAATATGCCCCATTTCTTACAGGCTGGCCCCGTGCGGGTTCGCTACGAAAACGGTTTCCTGCGGTACTTTTCTCACGGCGAGAACGAAATCCTGCGCATGATTTACTTTGCCATCCGCGATCATAATTGGCTTACGGCCCGTATTACGCTCACCGATGAAACCATAGAACAACACCCGGATTCGTTCCGGGTTCACTACAACTGGGCGACCGACGACCTGGGGATTCAGATGGCCGGACAGGTGACGATCCTGGGAAATTCGGCGGGGACGATAACGGTCGATTTTTACGGGAAAGCCCTGAATGCGTTTCAGAAAAACCGGATTGGCCTGTGCGTGCTGCACCCGCTGGAAGGTGTTCTGGGACAACCGGCAGAGTTGATTTCGCCCGACGGCCAGCTAACCAGTAGCCAGTTTCCGGTGTACATCAACCCGCATCAGCCGTTTCTGAACCTGCAGTCGATGCGCTGGCGACCGGCGTCCGGCCTGACCTGGCAACTCGATTTTTCGGGGGATATTTTCGAAACGGAAGACCAGCGCAACTGGACCGACGCATCGTTTAAAACCTATTCGACGCCGAATAACCTGCCCAAGCCCGTAGCCGTTTCGCCGGGCGATGAGTTTCGCCAGCGTGTTGATTTTCGCATTGCCGATCAAACCATTACCGACCCGGCTGCGGAAGCGCTGGTAAATATGCCAGAACGTATCGGCCCAGGCAAAACCAGATCGGCCCGGCCGCTGATTGGAGTCGGGCAGCGGACCGACGGGCCACCGCTGACCGATGCCGAAGCGGCTTTGCTGAGGCCGCTGAACCTGGCACACCTGCGCGCTGACGTGTTTTTCAGCCTGCCCGACTGGCAAATGCTGCTAACAAACGCCATTGCCGATGCCGAGCAACTGAGCATTCCGCTCGAACTGGCCGTTTTTTTTGGGAAGGAGCCGATTGTGGAATTAAGTACGCTACAGAATTTTCTGCGGGACAGCGCGGTGGCAGTACGCTCCGTGATCCTCTATGAAGCGGCTACGCTCACCACGTCCGACGCGCTGCTTCAGCAGCTTGTGCCCGTTCTGCGTACCGATTGGCCGACGGTGGCCATTGGTGGGGGAACCGATGACAATTTTGCGGAACTGAACCGCAACCCGTTCGATTTTGAGCAGGTCGATTTCATTACCTATTCGATTAACCCGCAGGTGCACGCCGTCGACGACCTGACGCTGCTGGAAAACATTGCTGGCCAGGTCGAGACCGTCCGAACGGCGCAACACATTAGCGGGAACAAGCCGGTGCATATTTCCCCCGTCACCCTGCGCCCGCGCTTCATAACCGTGGCCGGTACCGCTACCGAACGCCTGACCGTCCAGGCCGATCCACGCCAGACAACCGAGTTCGGGGCCGACTGGACTCGGCGAAGCCTGAATGCACTGACCGATGCGGGTGTAGCTTCGATCACTTACTATCAGTCGCACGGGCCGGGTGGTTTAGTTGATGGTGAAATTACCTTCCCGGTGTTTTCGGTGTTTGAGGAGCACCAGCGCAGCAACGTAGTAACGAACGATAATTGATATCTTAGGGACTCCCTACGCTTGTCGGTATCGGCCCCTGTTTTTGCCGGATTTACCCACCCGATGCTGCCAGAATCGGGTGTAGTTTTGCCTTGCCATCAATTAGAAACGGTAAACGACATGCAAAAAATCACCACGTTCCTGACGTTCGATAACCAGGCCGAAGAAGCCGCGAATCTGTACACGTCGATCTTTAAACACTCGAAAATCAACCGCATCAGCCGCTATGGTGATGCGGGTCCTGCCTCGGCGAGCCCCGTCATATCGGTTACGTTCGAACTGGATGGACAGGAATTCATGGCACTGAACGGGGGGCCTCATTTCCGGTTCGCGGAAGGTATTTCACTGTTCGTTAGCTGTGAGACGCAGGAAGAAGTCGATATGTTCTGGGAAAAGCTGTCGGCTGGTGGCGAACCCGGCCGGTGCGGCTGGCTGAAAGACAAATTCGGCGTATCGTGGCAAATCGTACCAACAGCATTAGGCCGGTTACTGGGCGACAAAGACCCCGGGAAAGCCCGGCGGGTCATGGAGGCCATGATGCAAATGAATAAGTTCGATATCAGGGCGCTGGAGCAGGCATAGTTTTATCGCCATTTGTAGTCATTGATTGAGCAACGGCGTCGGGTTGTTGCCTGGCTTGAGGTATCGCGGGTTAAACCCGCGATACTTTTAGTCACTCTTGAGTACGCTGGCTGGATTACTGCGGGCTGCTTTCAGGGTTTGCGAACCGATCAGCAGGGCGGCAATGACCATGACCACAAGGGCCCCTGTCAGCAACTCAGGCAAACGAATCGGCTGATGGTAGGCAAAATTAGTCAGCACTACTTTGTCGAAGAAGAAGTAGGTCGTCGGTAGGGCAACCAGCGTGGACATCGTCAGTAGCAACAGAAAATTCCGGCTCAGCAGGAAAATCAGTCCGCCATCGGTCGCGCCCAGCACTTTTCGGATGCTGATTTCTTTCAGGCGCGTTTCGGTGGTAAACACCACCATGCCAAATAAGCCCAGCGACGCGATGCAGATCGCCAGGAAGGTGATGAAGCCAATCACCTGCACCATAACCGAAAATTGTTTGTAGGCCTGCTCGATCTGGTCGTCGTAGAATTTGGCTTCGAGGGGGTGTATCTTATCGAATTTTCGCCAGGCACTCTCGATAGTCGCCAGGGTAGCCGGGTAGTCCGTCGATTTGATACCGACGTTCAGATAACTTTCTTCGGGCGAGTAGCGGAACGCCATCGGCTCGATCTTGTTTTCCATGGTTCCGTAATGAAAATCCCTAAGCACGCCCACGATGGCTAATTTCTTGTTGTCCATGGTGATAATTTCGCCCAGTGCTTTGATTGGATTCCGGTGCGCAATATCGAATCGTTTGAGTACCTGTTCGTTTACAATCACTTCGGTTTCGTCGCTTTTATCGGTGCGGGGTATAAAATTCCGGCCGGCGATGAACTTGTGATGATGCAACGGTAAATACTGTTCATCGACCGCATTGAGCCAGACCAGCGTCGAATCGTCCGGCTTTTTGTATTTCATCGACGTTCCATACAGGCTCCCCAGGCTAGTCACCAGCCGCGAGGTCGATATGGCGCTGATAGCTGGCATCCCGGCCAGCTCTTTTCGGAGCAGATTCGCTTTGTTGCCCTGCATCGAGATGTTCAGAATATTTTCGGTCGTAAAACCCAGATCGAACGAGAGGAACCCTTTATACTGGTTGTACCCGATAACAGTGGTGGTAATGAAAATTAGCGAAAAAGTATACTGGATGACAATCAGTGCTTTACGCATGCTGACATGCCGAAATACTTTGAGTGAAGACGAGTCTTTCAGAACCTGAATGGCTCGAATGCGGGAGAAAAACAGCGCTGGCAGGAAACCGGCGGTGATGCCGACTACCACGGCCAGCGCCAGAAAATACAGAAAAATCTGGGGCGACAGTTCCAGGGAAACCAATTGGCTTAACTCGGGCGCCAGACCCAGAAACTGACTTCTCAGGATCAGAAACAGACCGAACGAAAATACCAGCGCCAGCAAGGCAATGATAACGGATTCCATGATAAACTGCCCCAGCACGTGGCCTTTCAACGCTCCGACGATCTTTCGGATACCCACCTCACGTGAGCGCCGTAACGACCGGGCAATCGACAGATTGGTGTAATTGAAACAGGCCGACAGAATCACCACCAGGGCCAGCCCCGCCAGAATCCACACAACCACACCCGGTACGTTCGTGCCGAACTCATTGGAGTAGTGTTTACTCAGCGTGATCGCTGTCAACGGCTGCAACGACAGGGTAATCTTCTGATTCTTAATTCCTTTATTCTCAGCAGCGCTAAGCTGGTCCAGGTTTGCCTGTATGGTTTGCAGGTTGGCCCGGTCGGGCAAAAGCAGATACACATAGTTGGCATAAATGCTGTTCCAGGTCTGGAGCCCACCATCGGCATCGGCCGTTTGCCGCTCGGCCGTGGCGAGCGAAACCAGCGCGTCGAACCGCAGGTGCGACAGCCTGGGAATGTCTTTCAGAACCCCCGTCACGGTATAGGTCAGGGTATCGAACTGAACCGACTTGCCGAGCGCCTGGCTGTCGCCAAACAGTTTTTTCGCTGTCTTTTCGGTCAGTACCAGCGAGAACGGTTCGCGCAGGGCCGTAACCGGGTCACCCGCCACCATCGGGAACGTAAACACACGAAACAGCGATGGATCGGCCCACAGGGCTTTCAACGGAATGATCGTTTCATCATTGACTTTGGCGTCGCCGGAAAATTCCCGGCGCAGGATCGTGACGGCTTCGACACCCGGCACCGTTTCCCGGATTTTTTTGCCCGCTTTGATCGACGTAGACGCCAGCTCCATGACCGATTTATCGGCTGATTCTGTTCGGGTCAGGATCCGGTATATCCGGTGGCGTTTTTCGTGAAAGGTATCGTAGGAGAGCAAATCGACCAGAAACGCAATGACGAGTAACCCGACCGACATGCTGACGGCCAGACCGAAGACATTGATGAACGAAAAAAGCTTGTTGCGCACCAGGCTGCGCCGGGAGGTTTTAAAATAGCTGCCAATCATGATCCAGTGTATGAACAGGTGAAGGGGTTCGGGTTTGCGAAGGGTATAAAGCCGGAAAAATTTGAGCACATCCAGAATGTAAATCAGCCGGGCTTGCCGGAGGCCTTTCGTGTGCAGGTTCCGCTCAAAATATTCGGCCAGGTCGCCCTGCAGATCTTCTAGCAGCTCGGGGCGACAATACCAGCGGAGCAACCGTTGCGCCCAGCGGGGCGGACCGGGTGGGTCGGGCGGGGTGATCTTTCGATCCGTCGGCGCGTTCATAATGAGCCCTCCAGATTGAAGCCGGGAATGATTCGCCAGAGTCCTTCACGCACCTCTCGCGACTGTGTGAGGGCGACCTTGCCGGCATGCGTCACTTCGTAATAGCGCTTGCGTTTACCGCCCCGGGCGCTGGTCGCTTCGCCCATTCGGCTTGTCAACAGGCCCTTGTCTTCGAGCCGGTTCAGCACCGCATGAACGACTCCTAGTTTGGCCGTTCGGCCCGTATGCTTGCTCAACTCATCGCAGATCGCGACGCTGTAGGCATCGCTCACCAGGGCCGCAATGGTCAGCAACACTAGTTCTTCAAATTCGCCTAAGTTGGTTCCTTTCATGGGTAGTATGCCGTTGAGACGGTATTAACTCTGTAAATGTATGTAAAATGAATTGATTAATTCAGTATTTGTATGTAAAAAATAATGGTACGCTTTTTACCATTCTTAGATAAGAAGAAAAAGAGAATCCTCCCTGATGCCAGAAAACAGGCGAAATGCCGGTCCTTCAGCATCGGGGAGGATTTACCCCGCCATTTCAGCGCAGATTAACCGAAGACAGCGATGTGTTTCTGGAAAATAGCTTCGTATTTCGTAGCCAACGCGGTCTGGTTCGCGGCCTGGCAGGCTTCCACCACCGTCTGCAGTACGTATAGGTCCCCCGCCACATAGCGGCCCTGCCCGGCCCGGCTGCGGGCATACGTCAGATTCTGGTCGGCGCGGGTAACCAGCGTATCGGCAATGGTCAGGGCTTTCCGGGGCTCATTCACCGCAAACAGGAAGCGCACGTAGTTCGACGATATCTGGTCGTAGGGAATGCTCTTGTCGGGCATCACTTTCAGCGAATAATTCAACACCTCGCGGGCTTTGTCGATCTTTCCTTCGTGAAGAAGTTGCTCAGCCAGCCGGAAGAACGCGATGCGGGCCGAAATGACGGGTGGTCCTTTGTACGTCTCGTCGTAATACACATCCGGGTTGTCGAACTCCCGCCAGAAAGTTTTCTTCATCATGTTGGTGTACATGATGTCGGAGTTGACATAGCCCTCCGTTGCACCCGGCACGGCGACGGGCATCAGCCGGTAAGCATAACCTTCCAGTTGCATGTAGCTCTTCAAATTCAGATAATGATCGGTAGCCAGGGTGCTGGAGAAGTAAATCGGCCGTTTCCAGTTGTTGGTAGCGATCATGTCCAGCATGATCAGATCCGGCTTGAAAAGGTCTTTTTTGCCGATAGTCCACTGTAGGGTATCTTTCATAAACGGGCGCAGGGTAGGCGGGACGAAATTCGCTCCGTCGACGGCGACTTTGTCGATGGGCAGAAACAGCACCGACGAGGGCATAATATTGGTCATCTCGCCCGTCGTCAGAGGCACCTGAATGGCCGGACTGTTGGTTTTGACCAGGTTGATGTACTGCTTCAGATCGATACCGCTTTTGACGCCTTCGACTTCGTAGAACGGCACAATGTCGTTTTTACCTTTGTTGAACTGATCGAACTCCAGCGACATCGGTACAGCCTCGGACTCGTAGGTTTTTCGTTTCATCTGCTGGATGTACCACTCGGTGCCCAGCAGACTGAGGTTACACACCCGCACGTCGCGCCGGAATCCTTCTACCTCCTGCACGTACCAGAGCGGAAAGGTGTCGTTGTCGCCTTCGGTAAACAGGATGGCGTTAGGCGAACACGTATTGAGCATGTTCTTCGCGAAATCGACCGAGTGAAAGCGGTGATCCCGGTTGTGGTTGTCCCAGCTTTTGACGCACATCATGACCGGCACCAGCAGGCAGGCCCCGACAATCAATTCATTCCGCGGAATCAGCGACAGGCGCTGGAAAACGCTGCGTAGGGCGTTCGTCAGGGCCATGACACCCAGCCCCAGCCAGATGGCAAAGAAATAGAACGAGCCGACGTAGATGTAGTCGCGCTCGCGGGGTTCGGAGGGCGGGGAGTTGAGAAAGACCTGCAACGCAAGCCCCGTAAAAATGAAAAGTAAGCCAACGACCACAAAATCATGCCGACGGCGATTGTACTGAAACAAAATCCCGAACAAGGCCAGCACAAACGGCAGCATGTAAAAATTGTCGCGGGCTTTATTCGCTTTCAACAGGTCGGGTACTCCCTGATTCGATGACCAGGGCAGCAGGTAACTGGCACCCTCTTCGTCGCTCTCACGTCCGGCAAAATTCCACATCAGGTAGCGCCACCACATGTGCCCCAGCTGGTAGCTGAAAAGAAACTTCAGGTTATCGCCCATGGTGGGTTTTTGTCCTTCGGCTAGCCCGAGCATCTGCCGGTACAATTTCGGGTGGCTAAGCAGGCTGCTGTACACGCGCGGAAACAGCATCTCATCGCCGGGTGCGTAGATGTATTCGGGGTAATAATCAAAGATAACGTATTTGTCACCTTCGCGTTTCCAGATCGGCGCTCCTCGCTTCTGATCGATTGGGCGGGCGGTAAAAACGGGGCCGTACAGTAGCGAACGGCTCCCATATTGCTCCCGACTTTGATACGATCGGAAATTGAGCACATCGCCGGGGGCGTTTTCGTTGATCGGTGGATTGAAACTGGCCCGCACCAGTACCTGCAGATAGGAGGTGTAACCAATCAACAAAAACGCCAGGGTAAGCAGAGCGGTGTTCCAGCCCACCCGGTTTCGGCGAATCGACCAGCGAATACCGTATGCTAGCCCGGCCATCGAAGCGATGATGAAGAAAATCACCCCGGAATTGAAGGGTAACCCAAGCGAATTGACAAAGAACCGCTCCATCACGAACGCCAGCGCTGGCAACCCCGGAATGGCCGCGTTGATAACGCCCAGTACTAGCATCCCTAAAGTCAGCGCCATCACTCCACCCCAGAACGTCGGGGTTTTAACCTTGTGGAAATAATAGATCAGTGCCAGCGCCGGTAGAATGACCAGGTTCAGCAGGTGAACCCCGATGGAAAGGCCGACGAGATATCCAATAAAAATAAGCCAGCGGTTGGCAGCGGCTTCGTCGTCGATGCGCTCCCATTTGAAGGCGGCCCACACTACGATAGCGGTGAAAAACGATGACATGCCGTAGACCTCGGCTTCGACGGCCGAAAACCAGAATGTATCCGAGAAGGTGTAGGCCAGCGCGCCGACCGCCCCCGTACCGATCACCAGCAGCGTATCGGCGGTGGAGTACTCCCGCTCGGGTTTGGTCAACAGCTTCTGAGCCAGCATGGTGATAGTCCAGAACAGAAACGCGATGGTAAAGGCACTAGCCAGCACCGAGGCCATGTTGACCCAGTAGGCTACACTGGTCAGATTGCCGAACGAGAGCATCGAGAAAAGTCGGCCCAGGAGCAAAAACAACGGGGCACCGGGCGGGTGAGGCACCTGAAGCTTAAAGGACGAAGCAATGAATTCACCACAGTCCCAGAAGCTGGCCGTTCGTTCGACCGTCAGCCCGTATGTAACGAAGGCAATGACAAAAGTGAGCCATCCCGTGAGGGTATTCAGGCGTTTGAAGGAGCGCATAACGAGGTAGATTTTGCGATGGACGTTTGTGTAAGTGATCGGCCAAAGCTACAGAAAGAAGCTACCCAACAATGTTAAAAGGGGTTGTTAAAGTTTGTTAATAAGCTGCTGATAAACAGTCTATTAATTAGAAGAACCTGGGGCAGTTCTGTCGGTCGGCCGATCGGCTGCCGCTGGAACGCTACCTTCGGGAATGCTACTGTAGGAATTAAGACTCGTGTCGGTTATTTGGATATTTTGTAGACGCGCTCTACCCGTATATCTGTCATTTCGGCCCGCTGACTGACTGCTTCATTGCTCGTTTATGCCTATCAATAAGCCAGTTAGATAATCGACTGCGGCCGGTTAAACCCGTCGACGTATGATAAAAATGTTGTGGCAAGGGCATGGGCAGACTCAGGTTTTTGTATTTTTGCCAATTGGTTACGCTGCCTAGCTCCATCGCCCATGCTGTTTAACTCACTGCATTTCCTTTTCTTTTTCATCTTTATTACCCTGCTGTATTTCAGCGTGCCCCGGCGCACCCAATGGGTTCTCTTGTTGATTGCCAGCTGCTATTTCTACGCGGCCTTTATTCCGGCTTACCTAGGTATTCTGTTCGTCGTCATCCTGATCGATTACGTTTCCGCCCTCTGGATCGAGCGAACCACAGGTGTGGCCCGAAAAGTCCTGCTGATCGCCAGTCTGGCATCGAATATTGGCATTCTGGCTTTCTTTAAATACTATGACTTTTTCGCTGAGAACCTGACGGCGCTCTTTTCGCTGGCGGGTTCCGCTCAGGCCCTGCCTGCCTTAGATTCATTGTTACCCGGCATCGTGCTACCTATCGGGCTGTCGTTTCATACCTTTCAATCCATGAGTTATACGATTGAAGTGTACCGGGGTAACTACCCGGCCGAACGACATCTGGGTATCTACTCGCTGTACGTCCTGTTTTATCCGCAGTTGGTAGCCGGTCCGATTGAACGGCCTCAGAACGTATTGCCCCAACTGCACAGAACCTACACGTTCGATTGGGAGCGGGTGCGGTCTGGGCTGATGATGATGGGCTGGGGTTTGTTTAAAAAAGTGGTCATTGCCGATCGGTTGGCGCTGCTGGTCGACCCGGCCTACGCCGATGTGCGGCACGCCAACGGAGCTACGCTGCTGGTGGCGGTGTTTTTCTACGCCATTCAGATTTATTGCGACTTCTCGGGCTATTCCGACATCGCCATCGGTGCCGGTAAAGTGATGGGGATCAAGATGATGGAAAACTTCCGGACTCCTTACCTCTCTCAGTCTATTTCCGAATTCTGGCGTCGGTGGCACATTTCGCTCTCCACCTGGTTTCGCGATTACCTCTACATCCCGCTCGGGGGCAACCGGGTGTCGGCTGCCCGGGCAAGTCTGAATCTGGTCGTTGTTTTCGCGGTTAGTGGTCTGTGGCATGGTGCCGACTGGAAGTTCATCATCTGGGGGTTGTTGCATGGGCTGTATCTGGTGGCGGGGCAGCTACTTTCCCGGTATCGGTCGCCCGTGCTGAACACCGCCCAGCAGGTATACGAGCAGCGGGGTAGTCTGGTCGGCATGCGCCTGAATCAGGTGCTGACTTTTACGCTGGTGATGCTCACGTGGGTTTTCTTCCGGGCCGCCAATACCGGCGATGCCCTGCTGGTGCTTCGTAAAGTACTGACCTTTAGTTATGCCGATATGATTCAGACCGCGTTGCAGCCCGCCGAACTGGCCTTCTGTTTTCTGCTGATTGCCAGCCTGCTGGTAGAAGCGCGCTGGATGAATTTCATCCGACAGATCGATAACCGGTCGTTCTGGCTCATCATGCCGCTGCTGCTCTTCGTCTGTTATTTGTTCGGGGTCTTTACGGCCAACCAGTTTATATACTTTCAGTTCTAGTCGCGCTTATTATGATGCTTACCGTGCTAAAGTGGTTTTGCCTGGTACTGTCCGGAGCCATCCTTGTGGTTGGGCTGACACCGCCTATGCAACGCTGGCTCGATCAGCGCCACCTGATACCGAACCAGTATGTTCACGGGGATTTGTACAACATTACCAACTTACCTGAGTTTCGAGAAGCCGACTACAGCGCCCACGCGAATCTGACGGATGCCGATAAGCCCAAACAACATTACCGGGATGTGCATCTGTACACGATCGGCGACAGCTTCACCGATATCGATACGGGCTACTATGCGGGTGGCCGAAACGTTCACCGGTGGGTGGGCGATGGCGGGCCGGTCGTCGCGCCCCTGGATACGACCAAGACCAATATTCTGGTGATTGAATTTATTGAGCGGGTGCTACAGGAACGGATGTATCATCCTGACTTTGAGCGCATGTACATTCGGGATGGTATCGCTCAGGTAGCGCCGGAGCCAGCCACGCAACCAACTGCCGCTACCAGCGAAACGAAAGCCAGCAGTTGGCTATTTGCTCGTTTCGGCAGTGAAATCAACCAGCGGCTCGAATTCCTGTTGTTCAATAGCCGATTTTTTGTCTGGTTTAAAGAACTAAAGGCCGAAATCATGCTACACGTGTTCGGGCGTGTATCGGGTGCCGTTATCTCGCACGACCATCGGGCCATCTTTTATCAGCCTGAAGTCGACACCAACTATGTGCTCAGTGCTTTTCGGCCGATCTCCGATCAAAAACTCGATCTGCTGGTCAAAAATATGAACACGATCCGGCAGCATTACCTGCGGATGGGTTTCGATGAAGTGTACGTTGCCATGATTCCAAACAAAGTGACCGTGCTGGAGCCTACCTACGGGCATTACAACCATCAGATCGAGCGAATCGAAGCGAATCCCCACCTGGAAGCGCCGATCATATCGACAATCGATACTCTGCGTCAGCATCCGGAATGGTATCACCTCGGCGACGGTCACTGGAATAACCAGGGTAAGCGATTCTGGTTACGGCACGTAAATGCACTGGCCAGGCAATGGTCGAAAGAAAATAAGTAGTAGCGCAGACGGTCGGCCGCAGCCCTGGAAGCCCGCGCTACTATGAGTTCGTACTACTACGAATGAGTGCTGACCAGAGAAGGGTAGTCTACGGATGTATCCATCGCCCCGATCTTTTCGACCGATACCACCAGCGTAGCCAGCGCTTCTTTCGATCCTGCATCGATCATGATGACCCAATCGGTCTTCAGCACCCGGTGGGTTTTGTGGCCAATCGGGTCCTGGACGGGAGCCTTCGTGTCGTCTCTGCGGGTCAGGGCAATGTTGATAGAATCCCCCTCTTTAAACGTCGGTACGAAGCTAAAATAGCCGTCGGCTACAATGCTCGCAGCTCTGTTTGCCGCGTCGGGTTCGTAAAAAATAACTTTCAGGTTTTCGGATTGACTGCTCATCGGATCTTCGCTATGGAGATAATGGTAATTCCTTTCTAACTGCCTTCCGGGCTAAATGTTACGGTGTAACTGTATCGACCACAGTATATAAATGGAGTAAGCTATATACTAATTTTGACTTATTCCATTACTTTGCGAAGGACGGCTTGCCGGTATGAGCTGATGCAGTTGTACTAAAGAGGGCCTTTAGATAAGGAATTTGCCATAAAATGCTGGTTTTACTGTAGATTCGCATCTGTACGAGCCATTCGAAATGACTTGTATTTTTTTGGACTAAAGCCAGACAGCATATCGCTGGGCAACCTCTTTTTAGCCTGGGCCTGTTTATTCGCAGATCACCCAGCCTGCCGTTCACTACTTAATAGATGCATACCGTCAGGATTGCCTGTGTCTTTTTTTTATTGATACCACTGCGCGTATATGCACAACGCTACCAACCGCAGAGCCGATCCTGGAAGTGGGCCGCAACGGCTGAAGGGGGTGGGGTAGGTTCGGCTTTTTCGGCCAATGTCGAATACATACCCGTTCAGTTTAAGAAGAGCTTTGTTGTTCTCCGGGGTGGACTGGGGTACCTGGGTGCACGCTACAGCATGGCCACCGCCCCCCATTCGGTTTCCTGGAATATTTTGCTGAACGGGAAAATAAACGGTTGCCCGCCCCAGGTTCCGCTGAAGTCGTGGTTTGCCGAAGTCGGAGTCGGTGGCGCTTACCTGCTTGGATCAGCCACTACGGTCAATTACCTGTACGGGCCAATTGTGGGAGTTCGGCGCTATTTTTTGTTCAATGTGCGAACCACCGGCTTCTGGAAAGCGCAGTTGTGTCCCGTCGTGACAGACCATAACATCGTTCCCTGGGGGGGACTGGCAATCGGGATTGTACTGGATTGATACCTGTATTGGAGAGCCTGATGATGAAGCGTGCCCTGGTTCTGAACCAGGGCACGCTTCATCATCAGGCTCTCCGCCGTTTTATTACCGTAGCCGGGGCAAATACACCGTATCGATATATCGGGTGATGCGCCGAAAGGTATTAGCGGTCGCCTGCCGCCAGCCCCGCAGTACGACCGGCTCCGGCTTTAGGCCATAAGTCGGGCGGATTCCGGAGAGATTCGGGGTAGAGTAAGCATTGAGTGCCTGTCGGTAAGCAGCCAGGAGCCTGGCCACGTCAGGGCGATCGGTTAGGCGCAGGCGGTTCTGGTGCGGGAAAAAACCTTCGTCGGCATGCAGCAACCCTTTAAAATTGACGAACTGTAACGGCTGATTTTTCCCCGCTGGCCCGTCGACCACCAAATTAGCCGTTTCCGACCGGATCTGCCGCTCGGGCAGATTCCAGAGCGCAACGTGCCAGCCGGGGTTCCGTACGGTCACGACGTTTTGAAAATAAACCGGAACGTGCATCAGCCAGAGCTGGTCCAGACAGAAGCCCCCGCAAAAATCAACGTAAGCCCGCTCCCGCACCCGGTCGTCCCACCAGTTCAGCAGCCGGTCGGTTTCGGCCGAACGACGAAAACCCAGAAAATCGGAGCTATATAGGCCGACGTTCTGAAAAAACTTTTCATCGGGCCAGCAAACATCCTGCGGATTGTGGGTGATGAATGGAGTCAGCAACGCATTGGCCGAAGCCAGTTTCGCGTAAAGAGCGGCTGTCGAAGCCAGAAACTGGATATTCGGATCGGCATACAGCACAGCTTCCGCGTCGGGATATCGACGAAAAACTTCCTGAATGAAGACCGGTTTGATGGCCGCTGCAAACTCCGTCGGCGTATAGACGGCAGACAGGGCCGTTACCTGATCTGCCGATAAAAATTCGCTGACGGGCAGTATAGGATAGGAAGCCGTAAACCCGGCGGGCAGGTGAGTCGGGTCGTCGGCAAGTCCGATCAACACCGGGTTTGCATTGGCTTTCGCCGTATGATGAAGATAACTGTCGGCCAGCGCGAAAGCCTGGGGCAGTTGACGGAGGGTACAGATGGTTACAAGCACAGTGGATGCAAAACTACGTCATTCGAGGATATCGCCCAAAACCGCCAGGTAAGGTGCGTACCAGTTGGCCGATGCATCGGCGTAACGGTGGTAATTTCCAAGCCCTAAACTTTTCAGAACGGGAGCCAGCCGCAGCAGGCGGTTCGGCGGCAAATGTCCGCGCATCGTGAAGTGGGCCAGGCGCCGACGAAGCTGGGGAATACCTGGTGCATTGGCCGGGGTTCGGCTGACGAGCAGATCCCTGATTTGAAGCAGTTGATCCTGGCGGGCACGGAGCGGAGCCAGCTTCCCCGCCCGGCGCCGGGCGAACCGGTCGGTTAGCCGGACGGGTTCGGGGGCTTCCTGCTCCCGTACACCAATCTGCTGCTGAACGTGGGTGCGGTACAGCTGCAGGGGCTGATCGATAAACTGAATGACATTCTGACTTGCTGCCACCAGCGCAATCCAGCCGTCGTAGATATAACCCGACAGATTGGTCGGAACGGGCAGCACCGTTGGCAGAAACGATCGTCGAATGACCATCGCACAACCCATTACCCGGTTGCCGTCCAGCATCACCTCCATCGCTTCACCCGATTGCCAGCGCGTCTGAGCGCGTTTGTCGAACCGTACGACGCTCCAGAAGCGGCCCTGACGCTGGTCGAGGTGTTCGTCCGTTACCCAGGCATCGCAGAAAGCAACCTGAACATCGGGGTGCTGCACCATGTACGACGCCATCGTGCTAAGTTTTTCCGGCAGCCAGAAATCATCCTGATCGCAGACGAATATCAGGCCGCCGGTGCAGGCCGCTAAAGCCCGCTCAAAATTTTTGTTCGAACCCAGCCGCTCGGTATTGGGCAAAATACGAACCGGAAATGGGGCTTCGGCGGCCAACTGCTGAATAAGCTCAGCGGTGCCATCGGTCGATAAATCGTCGGAAATAACGATTTCGTCCGGGCGCGTCTGCTGATCGAGCAGGCTCTGCCACTGAGCCGGTAAATAGGCTTTGCCGTTATAGGTACAGAGCGCAATGGAAAGCGTAGGGCGTGTGGTGGTCATACCTCAGATTTGGTACCCGTAGCGGGCGAAAATAGGTCGCCAGTAGTCGGTGCCGTGGATGTTCCAGGCGTGGCAACCAAATGGTAACTGCCCATGGTTGTAATGTTCAACCGCCCATTGCGGAAAAAACTCGATCGAGAAGTGCAGTGCTTTCCGATAGCCCGGAATCCGGAGCCGGGGCCAGTAGCGATTTACTTCGATGCTCCAGAATACATCTTCGTGGTACTGATACATCGGAATGGCTTCGTATTCCGCAATTTTACGCTTGAACCGTTTCAGCCAGCGGAGCATGGACGGTACCCGTCGAAGGGTTAGCCCGCCATTTCCGACGCTGTTCAGGGTGATGATCTCGCGGGGTGTAATGCCATCCGGTTTTTTTAGGTTCGTCCAGGTGGCGATATGTTTGCGGAGGGTGAAGTCGAGCTGGTCGATCCAGCCCGTGAAGTCGCGGTCCCGCAGCCAGGGAGCACCAATGTAATCGTAGTTCTGTCGGCACCAGTAGGCCAGATCATCCCGAAAGACAAACGCGTCAAGTTGATGAATCAGCATATACTCCTGATCCGAAAAAGCCTGGTAAAACCCTTCGGAAAGCATCAGGCGGTTATAGCCCTGCACGTCGGTGAAGTAGCCGTCGTCGAAGGTGCGGACCTGAATGTCAGGTGCTATCTGGCGGTATGCCGACACATCGAGGGAGTGCGGGGCCGCCAGACAGAGTGGGTAATTACCTAAAACCCGGACACACTGGAGCATCGAAATGCGCTCATACTCCGTGAGTTGAGGCTTATAGACCGGCAGGATGACGTTGACGCGCACGGAAGAAGACGGGTTCATACAAGTTTAGGCTGACCAAGACGTTGTTCTACCGCATCCTGCACCCAGGCATACGGTAACTCGGCGCAGGGATGGCCGAAATCGTTCAGAATGGTTACTCCTTCGCCCCGCTTGTAACGACCCGAATAGGGGAGGTAGTCCACAAAATCAAACAATTTACCCAGCAGCAAAATCGCATCGGCTCCCATCGCATTGGCCATGTGGGCCGGACCGCTGTCGATGCCGATAAACAGCCGGGCCTGCCGGATCACTTCGGCCGTTTCGAGCAGGCTTAACTGCCCGCACAGGCTGCGAAACTGCGGATGCGGCTCCGTTACGGTCGGCGTCAGTCCAACTTCGATAATCGGGTAAGGGTAGGTAGCCGTCAACCACCGAACGAGTTTGTTCCAGTTTTCGGCGGGCCAGTCGCGCAGTACATGACTCGACTGGCAGTGAATGACGATCGGGCCGGCGGGCAACTGTAACCCTGCGATTTTCTCCCGAACGCTGTCGGGAATGTACATTTTCGGATCGGCGGTTAGGGCGGGTAGTCCGGCCGCCTGCGAGAACATGTAAAGCAGATCGCCCCGGTGGTAGTAGTTGTCGAAAGTCAGGCCAATCTGGTCGGCAATCGGATTGATCGGGTCCTGCGGGCAATAAGGACACTTGCGGTGCGAAATGTGCAGGTTATAAACGACATCGTAAATGCCCGACTCAAGCAACTGAACTCGCTCGCCCGGGCATTTTTCGACCAGAAAGCCATCCAGATTCGGATTGTGCCGAACCAGATCGACGAAAGCCGCCTTCACCACCCAGATGATATACCCGTCGGGATGACGCTGGCGCACCTCGCGGGCTACGGGTTCGCAGGCAATGATGTCGCCCATCTGCTCCGACAGAATGATCGCCACCAGGGGGCGGTTGCCCAACTGGCTTTTGATCTGTTTAAGCTCCCGGTATTTAGCCTTAAACGAGCGTTGCCGTTCGAGAATATGGGTTATTTTTTTGTACCGGTATCGCCATAGTTCCTGAAAACCGGGGCCCTGGGCAGCAGAACCAGCGATGTTAATACCTAACCAATTACTCATACCTGTTGGGATTCTAGCAGCGCAATAACTTGGTTGAATGGGTACTTCAGTAGTTTACGAACCCGTTGGTAACGGAACACGACGGGTGGTTTAATGTATACACAGGGGTACGTCCGGTACTGCTCGTTGTGGTTGGCAATGAGCCGCTCCCGGTACAGATCGAACAACGGCCGAACGTCGAGTCGCTGCTGTTCGGGCCGATCGACCGTACGGAGGGGTTTCCCCACCATTGTCCCCGAAGGACTGGCAAATCCGTATCGGGTCTGGTATTTCGAAATTTCGTTCGGGCGGTCGGGGTTATAGCCACTGAAATGAAAAAACTGTAGTGGTTCAGCCTTCTCCGATGGATTGAGCGGATTCCGGATCTGCCAGTTTCCCGCATCGGTCTGTGAGAAATGCCGCTCATGCAGATTCCAGTACGCTACGTTGTACCCCAGATGATGATCGATAAGCACGTTGTCGTGGTAAACCGGCGCAAAATTGACCCAGTGCTGATCGACAAAAAGTCCTTCGCACAAATCGATCCGGCATTCGTACACGAGTCGATCTTTCCACCAGTCGACAAACTGCCGGGCGGTGGCATCGTTCCGCAGGCCAATAAAACCCAGGTTAAAAATACCCGTATTCAGGTGATGCTGGTCGTTGGGCCGCTCCCAGTCGGGCGTAGGCGAGCAGGTGTGTGGCGTCAGCACCAGGCTATAGTGCGCCAGAGCTTCGTCGAGCTGATGCAGCGGTTGGAAAACGATGATGTCGGGGTCGAAGTAAATGACCGCCGTAGCGTCGGGATAAGTTTTGTAAAAATAATCGATGAAAAAAGGCTTGACCGCGGTGTTCAGCTCGGTAATGTCGTAGCGATCGCACATGGCCGCAAAATCCGGAATCCCAATCTTGTCGACTTCCAGCATCGGATAGGCTGGTACCAGTTCCGGCGGCAGATTCGCTGCGTCTAGTCGATCCACCAGGCCGATAACATACTGATAGTCAGGGTTGGTCTTTTGTAGTGAATCGCCGAGCGTTCGGGCCTGAGCCAGATAATTGATCGAACAGATGGTAAACGCGAGGGTCATAGCATAAGGGTAATGAATAATGGATAATGTACAATGAAGAATGAATGATGCGCAGTCTTTGGCTATCGAGAGAAGTGCCGGACTGCATTATCCATTGTACATTATCCATTATTCATTGACATATCAACGAGTCAGTTGGGTAAACAAAGTTACGAGAGTTTCGATGCTTTGGTGTGCCGGATGACGTTCCAGAATTTTCTGCCCGAGCCGCGTACCCAGTTTTTGGCGCAGATCGGGTTGCCGGAGCAGGGTTAACACCCGGTCACTCATGGTGGTCAGGTCGAGGTAAGGCACCACAAAACCACCATCGGACTCGATCAGTTCGGGCGCTCCTCCGGCACCGTCGAAGCACACGACAGGAACGCCACACAAGCCCGCTTCGAACACCACGAGTGGGTAGGGGTCTTCGCGGGAGCAAAGCACGAACACGTCGAAGCGGCTCATGTACCGCAGAACGTCCGGCGTGGGTGGAATCAGGTGAACGCGGTCGGCCAGTCCGGCTTTCTGACTATCAAGCAGCAGATCATCCCGAAGCGAGCCCAGTGGCACGCCTACCCAGACGAAATGAACCGGCGCCATCGGTTCGGCAGATGCCTGATCGATCACCTGCCGGGCCAGATTGACAAACAGATCGTTGCCTTTTCGCCACTCGGCATTGCCGCAGCCGCCCACGATGAGCGCGTTGGCGGGTAATCCCAGGGTTTCGAATAGGTTGGGTTGCTGGCGAGCCTGCTGTACGTTTCGCTCCAGCGCGGGTGTGTCGATCAGCGTATAGAGCTGAATCCGGGCAGGGTCGAAGTGATGTTGCTGTTCGTAATACTGAGCCGTGGCCTTCGAGACGGCCAGCATCCGGGTCGTTCGGCGAAGCAGATAGGCAAGCTCGTCGGGGCGGGTATAGATACGAACCGCCATAGCCAGTTCGTGCACGAACGTGATCACCGGAATTTTCTCCGGCAGGTTCAACTGACTGAACCAGCGGCTGCTCGTGACGGTATTGACCAGCACCAGATCGATCGAATCGAGCCCCAGTTGAGTACGGACCTGCTCTTGCCGGGTCTGGAGCTGCCGGGCATGAGCCGTTTCCCAGAGCCCCAGTTTTCCGAGTACTTTGTCGGCAATGGCTCCTACGATGTACCGGTCGGGTGACGGCCAGAGGGTAACGGGGCAAATGGCCCGGTACTCCTCCAGCAGCGGCCCGCCGTCGCCCAGCAGCAACCGCATCTGAATTCCCTCGGCTTTGAGCAGCCGCATCAGATTCAGTAAAACGAGCTGGGCCCCGGCGCGGTTGGCGTCGTGTCCGATTAATAAAATAGTCATCTGTTGGCACGGATCACCGGCTGTCGTTCGTCGGTTCTGCTGACAACGAACAAACGATGACAACCAGGGACGATCAACGACAACCCGCAACGAAATTAATAGGCTTCGTAACTGGGTTTAGGTAACTTTTTGGCTGGATTTCCCAGGTATAACCCCCATTCTTCGGTGTCTTTGTAAATGGCGGACGCCATCCCGACGAGTGTACCGGTCGCGATGTGCAGAAAATCGCGGATGGTGCTGTTGACTCCAAAAAAGCAGTATGGTTCAATGACGCAATGACCCGACATGACCACGTGTGAAGTAAAAAAGACGTGGTCCTTAATCTGCCCGTGGTGGCCGATGTGATTGCCGCTCCAGAGTACCACGTTGTTGCCGATGGTGGTAAAAGGCTGAATGGTATTGTCTTCGAGAATGAAGCAGTTCTCGCCGATCGGATTACCGAAAACGGTGGCTTTGGAACTGACGTACGAAATGAATTCGTACCCTTTGCCTTTGGCTTCGAGGTAGATCCGCTCCCGGTTGCGGTTCATGTTCCGACCCGTCATGGGGGCAAAGAACTTATACTCCTGCGGAGAAAACAGCGTTTCTACGTCTTCGAAAGCCACGAGTGGTAAGCCCCGGAACTCGGTCCCGGTCATGTATTCGCGACTGACGGTAAACGCCACCACTTCATGTTCTGAATCGTGGGTCAGGTAGAAGTGCGCCAGCTCGGCCGTATCCATTACCCCGAAAATGATAACTTTTGCCATGCGTTTTTGAAGGATGACTGATGTATCAGTCTGGGTTACACCAGTTCATACTCCCGCAGAAGTAACTGAACGGCAGATGGGTCATTAAACATCAAAATATCGATAATAGACAACCACGGGACAAATTCATTGCGAAACTGTGGGTATTCGACCCGGTTGGTTCTGATGAAATTCAATTCGATGCCGGCCTCGGTAAACGTTGGCTTGTCGTACAGCTCGGTACCCCCGATCGGGTTGATGTAACGGGTGGCGTTCTCCTGCCGACAAATATCCAGAATTCGCTCCTGCGCTTTCAGATCGGCATCGTTGTAGACTGAAGATGATTGAACCAGGCGGGTTTTGATACCCAGGTACTGGTTCAGCTCGATCAGGCTGTTGTACACCAGCTCGGCAATGGAACCGGTCGTAAAGTTGACAATATTTTCAGTCAGGGGCATCACCGTTTGGTAAAACGGCGCTTTCCGATAGCCCTGATCGATGGTTTTAAGCAGCTTGCTTCGCCATTTCGGATCGTCGGCCAACTGCACTTCGTTGATTCGTTTGTTCTGGCTTGCGTCTTTCAGAGGTACCGTAAACAGGTACTCCTGCCCGTTGATGAGCAGGCGGTTGCGGTTGATCCAGCCCCGGTTGATAAAGGCGACATCGTCGTAGAGTACGAACGTATCTACGGCGCTCATGAGCTGCATGTAGCCGATGTAAGGCAGGAAATACGGTTGCATGATAGCCAGCGTCATAGGCGTCATTACTTCAGTTTTCGTAGATAATAGTCCTCACCCGGTACGATGACGGCGTTCCGCATGGTCGTGTCGGTGCCTAAGCGCAAATCGCCGGGTTTTGGCGGCATCACGCTTTTATCGAAGAACAGGTAATCGGCATTTTTGGGAATGGGCTTCAGCCCCTGTTCGAACGGGTTGATCACAATCAGGCGTCGGGAGAGCTTCGGTCCGTAGAGCGGGTATTCGTAATCGTCGTTGATCGTGGCCAGCGCCACCGTTGCCTGGTCGGGTACCAATTCATCGAACCGTTTGTAGGGAACGTAAATATCCGGCCGGCCCAGTGTCATTTGCCGGATCCGGTCGGAGTCGAAGGCAGACGGATAATGTTTCCCGTCCAGGGCCGTCCAGGAAAACGGCAGCGCCCGTGTATTCAGAAAAACGCATAACAGCGCCGACAAACACCCTGATATCGTCACCAGCCCCACATACCCTTTCCAAACCGGTCGGCCAGAAACGTCGATCGATACCCGCGGACTGGTAAACAGCAGAGCCAGAAACGTAATGCCGAAGAGTCCCGTTTCGATGAAATACCGGCCTTTGAACGGGTCGTAAGGTGCCGAGTAGGAGAGAGCCGCAAAATGAAGCCCCAGCGCCAGGCCCAGAAAAAGGTGCGGAGTAGAGCGAACATACCCGATTAGTACCAGAAACAGAAGGGGGAAGATCAGCCCGAAACCGATAATGCCCCAGTATGGATTGGCATTGTAGAATACGAACCGCCGGTCGAAGGCAAAGGGTTGAATCGAAAAGTCGGTTTCTTCGTCCAGCCGCATGTGTAATTTGTCTTCCAGCACCACCAGCGGCTGCCGCATGGCGTGATTCACTTCCGCACCGACCGCCAGATTCCGGATGCCATCCAGATTGACGTGATCATAGCCGTAACGCACCACATTCCGGCTACCCTGTTCGAGCAGGTTTTTGAAGGAACCAGCCCGTTCGACAGACTGGTGTTTCAGGGCCGTAGGTGGACCGATCGGATGCCCGAAGACCTCCATATTCTTGAGATAACCGGTTGGGAGCGTCCACAAACAAACGCCCACGCCGATTGCCAGCGCCAGCCGCCAGGTTCGCCCAAAGGTGACGGACCAGGAGGGCGACAGGAAGACGGTATAAATCATGATGACGAATACCGAAGGCAACAGCAGCGCAAAGGTGATCTTATGCCCAAAAGCGATGCCAAAGGCCATGCCCGCCAGGTACAGGTAGCGGCTGTCTGGCCGGTTCTGACCGCTGGCCCGGTAGCTGAACAGCATATACAGCAGCACACTCAGGTAGGCCGTCAGCACGATATCGGTTTCGGTGGTGATGGCCTGCATCAGGAAATCAGGAAGCAGGGCATAAGACAGCGCGCAGAAAAAACTGGCCGACAGCCGGTTCTGACCGATGCGCTGAACGATTCCGAAAACCGAGACAATAGCCGTCCAGTAGCTCAGGTGATGGATGAATTTGAAGCCGTTCTCGAAGTGGCCGGTCATCAGAAATGAATAGATCTGGAGCGTGCAGACACTCTTGGGGTAGGTATCTATGTTCCAGTTCGTACCGCCGAAATGCCGCATGCTGCCCCGCTGGATGTACTGCATCACCCGGTTGAGGTGGCCGGTCATGCTGTCCCACTCGTTCGGAACGGTAACTAAGACCAGCAACAGGTTAGTGACGGCAATGACCGCTAGAGTAGCCAGTAAACAGGTAAACAGCAGCCGGGGAAAGGTGGCCAGTTGGCTAAACCACATCTGGGCGGTGGTCCACCGGTTCCGGGCAAGTTGCCGAACAGAAAAGCGGGGCTGAGCTGGCGTCAGGCGTCGAAGGATCGTACTCAGTACGGTAGCTGTAATAAATACCGAGCCGGCCCAGACGGGGGTGTTGGCGGTCAGATAAAGCGCCGAAAGCACAAAGCCCGTCAGAATAACACTCCCTGCGCCGAGTAAGAAACTGGTCAGCCACCATTCCGTCAGCGACGGTCGGCTGATGTAGGTGGCGAGCCGTCCGACGTAAAAAACAAACAGAAAAAGGGCAAGAAGATACAGTATAACCATACAGATTAAGACAGCGTACGGGTAGCTCGGATTGACCAGGAGTTGGCGCACGAAGGCTGGTCAGGCGCACGCGGGGCTACCCATGTAGATACGTGATACGATCCGCTCAGGACAGAACGACTGCAACAGCCTCATTGACGATCGCGGCAATCCGGTCGGCATCGGCTTCAGCCAGACCCGGATAGAGCGGCAGGCACAAGACCCGCAGGGAAACCTCTTCCGATATGGGGCAGGGCTGGGCCGCGCCAGAATCGGCCGTTAGCGCAAACGGCAAGGTATTCAGCGACGGGTAGAAATACCGGCGCGGAACGATTTCCTGGGCTTTTAACGAATCTACGACCCGCAACAGCGTTTCCTCCGAATCGAACACGACCGGATAATAAGCGTAGTTATACGTGACGCCGGGAGTAAGCGACGGCCGGGTAATCTTGCTGAAATCGAGCCGATCGTTGTAAAAGCCGAATACCTGTTTACGGGCAGCTATCAGCTCGGGCACCTTCGGTAGCACGCAGAGCCCCATGGCCGCATGAAGCTCGGAGTTTTTGGCATTGATACCGACACTGAAGTAGTCGTCGTTGCGGTGCCCAAACGAGCGGTAGAAGTGTAGTTTCTGAGCCAGTTCGTCGTCGTCCGTCACAATGCAACCCCCTTCGACGGTATGAAACACCTTGGTAGCGTGAAAACTGCAGGTACTCACGTCGCCGTAACTGAGAATAGAACGCCCGTTGTAAGTGGCCCCAAAGGTATGGGCGGCATCGTAAATGACTTTCAGCTTATATTTTTCGGCAATGGCCTGAATCTGTTCGATCTGACACGCATTTCCGTACACGTGGGTCGCCATGATGGCCTGGGTGTTTTCGGTAATGAGCGACTCGATTTTGTCGGGATCGATGTTATAATCGTCCGGTCGGATATCCGCAAAAACGGGTGTGCACCCTTCCCACAATAGCGCGTCGGTAGTCGCTACGTACGAGAAAGGAGTAGTGATAACTTCTTTGGTAATATCCAGGGCTTTGAGCGCCATCTGGAGAACGATCGTGCCGTTGGTGCAGAATTTCAGGTGCTTCACCCCCAGGTAGGCCTTCAACTCGGATTCCAGCTCACGGAGCAGCGGCCCGTCGTTGGTGAGGTGTACACGTTCCCAAATACCCTTTAGGTACTCGGTGTACTGGTCAAGGTCTGGCAGGTATGACTTCGTTACGTTGATCATTCGGCAGTAAACGGTTATCGATGAACAGTTATCAAAGGCAGACGGTCAGGGCACTATCGACTCGTCATGGATAACGGGTTCCGGTAAGGTTAAGTGGTCATATGGAACGGAAACTGGGGGCGGACAAAACCCGGCCATTTGCCATACCAGGCAATTCCCTCCCGATAGTCCTCTACGTCAAAGGTAAGACCTTCTTCCATAACATACAGGGGTGTAACCGTATCCTTTACGACCATAACCGAAATCGTGTAGGAGCCATCGTTCAGAAAATACCCCGGAATGGTACACTCGCCCGTAATCAGGCCTTTGTTGCAGGCCTGCGATTGTGTCCCGATGTTGAAGATACATTCGCCCGTGATCGAGTTCAGGTGGAGGCTCAGGTTCAGGTTGGCCCGGTCCATCAGGTTCCAGAATTCGAACCGAAGCTTCAGAGGAGTCCGTACATCGATGTGTGTCAGGCCATCCTGATACTCCGGCGTCAGTTCGAAGCGGTGAATCCGGACCAGGTCATTCCCCGGCGCTTCTTCAGGGTTGTCCCAGCGCCGGGCCAGCCGCGTCGTGGATACCTTGCTCAGGTACGACGCGATGACCTGATTGGTCTCGCCCTGTTCGATGAGCCGCCCTTTTTCAAAATACAAGGTTTTGTTGCACAGCGCCTGTACGGCAGTCAGGTTGTGGCTCACGAAGATAACGGTACGCCCACTGGCCGAGTTGTCCCGCATTTTGCCGAGGCTTTTCTTCTGAAACTCCGCATCCCCCACGGCCAGGACCTCATCGACAATCATGATTTCGGGGTCGAGGTGAGCCGAAATGGCAAACCCTAACCGGACGTACATACCGGACGAATACCGCTTGACGGGCGTATCAAGGAATTTTTCGACCCCGGCAAAGGCCACGATGGCGTCGAACTGGTTCCGTATTTCGCTGCGGGTCATACCCAGCAGCGAGCCGTTGAGGTAAATATTTTCGCGGCCTGTCAGTTCCGGGTGAAATCCTGTGCCCACTTCCAGCAGGCTGGCAACCCGGCCCCGAATGCGGACCGTACCGGTGGTAGGTTCAATGATCTTGCTCAGGATTTTGAGCATGGTGGACTTGCCGGCCCCATTGTGCCCGACGATACCTACCCGGTCGCCCTGTTCGATGGCAAAACTAACGTCGCGCAGGGCCCAGAATTCCTCGTGGGTAAGTCCATTTTCTTCTTTTTTACCGCCCAGCAGCGACCGCATGTTCTCCGTGAGCATATCCCGGAGCGTTGTGCCGCCTTTGCCTTTCTGGTGGTCAATGATGTATTGCTTACTTATATTTTCGACAGTAATAACAGACATGATACAGGTGGTCAACAGTCCGCCGTGGCGGTCAAAAGTTACTAGGTGATGGTTATTAGTTGACAGTCATCAGTACGATCGACTACCGACTATCCCCTGTTAACTCTACTAAATATCATCCACAAAGGTATTCTCCCGTTTCCGAAAAAAATAAAGCGAGAAGCCCAGGCAAAGAAACACGATGATGACAGCTCTGAGCAGGCTCTCGGGGTTGAAGTAGGCTTTTCCGCCGAGCAACGACCAGCGGAACCCTTCGATGATGCCCACCAGCGGATTCAGCATGTACAGCGAATACCACGATTTATCGGCGACTAACCGGCTGGTGTAGGCAATCGGGCAGGCGTAAAAACCGACCTGAACCAGGAACGGAATCAACTGACCCACGTCGCGGAAGCGGACATTGACTACGGCGAAGAACAAACCGAAGGCGAAGGCCGCCAGCACAGCCAGAAGAATGAAAACGGGTAAGAAAAGCAGATGCCAGTCGGGCATGAACCGGTACCAGATCGCCAGCAGAACGAACAATCCCAGCGATACCAGAAAATCGACAAAGCTAATGGCAATGGCACTCATCGGCATGATCAGCCGGGGAAAATATACTTTGGTGACCAGGTTGGCATTGAGGGTCACGCTGTTGCTGATCTGGGTGAAGGCGGTCGAGAAAAACGTCCAGACAGTAATGCCGCCCAGTACCATCAGCGGGTACGGAACACCAGGGTCGCCGGGCAATTTGGCGATCTTGCTGAACACGAACACCATGATCAGCATAGTAATCAGCGGACGGATGAGCCCCCAGGCCGTGCCCAGCACGGTTTGTTTGTAGCGTACTGAAATGTCGCGGATGGACAGGATGTACAGCAGTTCGCGGTTACGCCACAGATCGCGCCAGTAATGCCGCTCGGAACGGCCAGGTTGAATTATTACTTCGTGTGTTTTCAAAATCAGGTAGTCAGGTGTAACCTGGCCGAGGGGGCCGGGCATTCATTCAGTTGATACAGAAACCGGTGCGCTGGCGGAAAGGAGCATTTGCGCATCCGCGGCTCAGTCTTCCTTCATGATCGAGCGGTAGGTTTCGCGCAGGAAAATAACGATGATGGCCAGTACCAGACTGAGCGCAATACCGGCCTGCATCCCTACCGTAGCTTTTACTTCCATACTGAGCGGATAATAAACGGGCTTGATGATCGTAAAGAGGGGCGTTTCCCGAATGAGCGTCATCCGCATGTTATCCGCGCTTTGCAGCGCCTGGTAGTACAGACCCGTCAGGTAAGTCGAATTGCGGGTCAGCGTACTTTCCTTCATTTTGGCCTGGGCCACCACCATCAGCTGATTCTGGTCCATGTATCTGGCGAGCTGATTTTCGGTACCCGTCATCTTGCGCGCCAACGAATCGACCCGTTTCACCAGCAGGTCATACATCTCCCGGGTTTTTTTGGTTTGCTTGCGCTGGTAATCTTTCTCGATGGTCTGCAGGTGCTTGGAAATAAACGTAGCGGTCAGTTTCTCGTCTTCCATAAAGCCACTGATCTCGATAAACGACGATTTCCGTTCGGGCTGCTTAAGCGCAATTTCGGTAACGATCCGGCCGTAAATGGTCGCCATCGCATTTTGTTCCAGCTTGGTGTATTCAGCCGGCGTTTTAGCCCGCGAAAAGTAGAACGAGCGCATCTTTTCATCGTCCTCCCACTCTTTGTCGCGAATGCCACTGTGGCGGATGTAATAGTTGACCAGCAGGGTATCTTTCCCATTGATGGTATCGGTTTCCATCAGGGTTTTTTCTACTACGGGCCGCGAGGTGGCGTAGATCAGGAAGTTATCCCCCGTGAAAATATTCGCATCCGGGGCTCCGCCACCCAGACCGAAAGCACCCGCCAGCGATCCCAGATCGCCCAGTCCACCTCCTCCACTCGAACCGCCCCCCAGATTGAACAGGATCGACGCATTGTAGATAGGAGGTTTTTTGTGGGTCAGGTCATAGATGAACCCAATGACGCCCCCCACGATAACCAGTCCAATGAGGAGCAACCAGTTGCGCCGGACAACGTGTTTCAGCTCAAAAATGCGCAGGAGTACGGATTTGGGCGAAATCTGATCAGGCGGTAAGGGCTGTGCCGCTACCACATGATTGGATGTTTTTGTATTGGTTACGTCTTGAGAAGCCATAGGTTCAGATAAGACTAAGTAATGATGTAGCGTTCGTTTGGAGGTAATTCATTGGCTTTCAGTAATCTGTTCGCTTACCCGGCCTTTGATGGACGGCAGAGGGGGCTACTGATGGACCAACCAAACCCGAATATACCTGATTACTTATTATTTAACGCGGGTAATTAACAGGACTGTCGTAATCAGCGTCAGCAGCGAGCCGGCAAGGCCAACCGTTGAGCCCAGGATCTGCTGAGCCGTGAGCGGGCTTGAACTCCGCCGGGGAACGATGACTTCCGAACCGGGTTCGACCCGTGGGTAAATGTTGAAAAACATAAACTTCCGGGTCCGGTCTACCGAGCCGTTAGCGTACACGACGAACGAACGCCGGCGCTGCGATTTGGAGGTAAATCCACCGGCATCGGCAATGTAATCCTGGAAGCTGTGTCCTGACCGGTACTTGACCGTTTTAGCCAGTTGTACCTCGCCCTGAATCCGCACGGTTTCGAGCAGCTTCGGAATCCGCAGTACGTCGTGCTCCTGCACCAGAATATCCTCCGACGAACCCGGATTGGCCAGAATTCGCTTCAGGTTGATATCGATCGATTCGAGCCGGTTTTCGGGCGTTGTCATTACATTGGCTTCCACCACGGTTTTGTTCGTGTTGTCGGCAATGTCGTTGATGGCCATTTGCTTGCGGGCCAGTTCATCTTCGCTGAGGGTGATGGCCCGCAGCAGCGTAGCGCCTTCCACGTAGGCATAAGGCGTCAGACCGCCCGCCATCGTGATCAGATCCGAAACTTTCTGGTCTTTCGTCTGGATCGGATACAGGCCGGGCGTCATCACTTCCCCCTCGATACCAGCAAAAGTCTGGACGCGGTAGTTGGGCGACTGCCGGATAACGATCTGGTCGTAGGGCGCCAGCATAAACCGGTTCGCGTCGGAACTGAGCGACAGGTCGCGGTTGACATTAAAGTGGAAAACATCGGCGATTTTGGCCGTTTTTGAGCTCGGGTCGACGTCTTTTTTCCGGCGTATAATCTCGACCGAAGCGGCCGCGGCCGACTCCCGCAATCCACCGGCCCGCAACAACGCATCGTTCAGGCTCATGTTGGCCATGTAGGGCAGTACTTCAATTGGCTTGTTTACTTCGCCCTGCACGGAAATGCTGGCGGGTTCGGCCAGGTCGAAGCGCGAAGTGATAATCACCTGGTCTTCCCGTTGCAGTGGGATATCGGGTTCGGTGCCCGCCAGAATTGCATCCAGATTGACCGGAATATTTTCAATCGCCAGGTCTTCCCGCGTGCGGGTAATGTTCACCCGGCCCGTGAAGGCATCGCCTTTCAGGCCTTCGGCGCTGGCGATGAGTTTCTTCAGGGTGGGGTTGTTGTCGAGAGAATACTCGCCGGGCCGGTACACAGCTCCTTCGATCGTCAGCTTGTTTTCAAAACGGTCCAGGACCTGTTCCGACGTTACGAGGTCACCGTCCTGCATCACAAACGTTTTAAATTCAGGGGCCGTCACATCGATCACCTTCAGCTCGCGGTTGGTGACCCGCTGCACTTTCAGACGGCTCTTGTAGGCATTGGCCGAGAAACCACCCGAGTAAAACAACAGCCGCTCGAGGGTTTCGTCGGGCAGCATCTCGAAAATGTTGTTGCGTTTGACACTCCCGGCGATTTCGACCCGTTCCTGAAAGGTCGTGAAACGAATGTTATCGTTATCGAGCAGACGCAGGTCGTTTTTCTGAACCCCGTTCAGCAGGTAATCATACAGGTCAAGTGTAGCAACGACGCGGTTGTTACGGATGAGCTGAACCCGTCGGTACGAGCCGATGTCGTTGGGCCCCCCCGCCTGATAAATGGCGTTCATGGCCGTTGACAGCGACGAAAGGGTGTAGGTACCCGGATGAACCGCGTCGCCCGTTACCGTAACCCGAATGCTCCGAATTTCGCCCAGCGACAGTTCCAGGTACGTATTCTGCGGACCATAGGCCGATTTGCGTAGCCCGGCAAACTTGGCTGCCATCCGGCTCACTAGCCGCGCTTTGGCCTGCTCGATGGTAGAACCCGACACGAAAATGGGACCGATCCCGGTTCCACCGGTAATATAAACGTAGCCTTCCGGCGATACTTTCTGGGTAAAATTAGCTTCCGTATACCCGTAGAGCTGAATATTCAACTGGTCGCCGGGGCCAATGATGTAGTTTCGGGGAGTGGCTACGTTCAGGTTGGGCTGAAAGGTAGCCTGCATATTCGGATCGTTGAATAGCGCGTAGCCGAACACTTTCTGGCGGGCGGCATCCCGGGCGCGATCTTCTTCGCTTTTCTGTCCGTTCTCGAGGGTAGCCTGATTCGGGTCGGTGGGCTGGTTGGGGTCGGTCGCCTGGTTGGGATTGGCTGGATCGGCACCGTTGGCCTGGCCCGGAAGCTGGGAGTTGGCCCGGCCATTGGTGCCATTCTGTTGCCCATTGGTCTGACCGGTCCGCTGGTTGATCTGCTGTTGAACGCTGGCCGGCAAGTTGCTCGTGTTTACATTCGCCGGTGCGGCCGTGCCCCGGCCCGGCTGCGTGCTGGGGGCTGTAGTAGTAGGGGTACCGGCCCGGGGGGCTACGGTCGTTGAGGGGGCCGTTACGGCCCCACTGCTGGGCGCGCTAATGGCTCCTGGGCTGGCGGCACCCGGCACCTGGGCCTGAGCGGTCAGGCTCATGGCAGAAACTAATAAAATGGCGGGATGCAGGCTCAGCCGGGGCCTCAGAAAAGACAGAGTAAAAAGAAAATTTTTTAACGATAAGATGTGAATATTTGGCGGATTTTGCATATTTTTAAGATGTCGAACAAATCGGATCATGGGAAAGACTAAGCTCTGTATCTAACGATCTATCGGCCTGTATAGTACATAGGGCAGTTCAGCCGGCAAAGTAAGTGAACTTTTACTGGATTTTAAATAGTTTTTTGATCTAGCGGAAGTTTTCCGTAGCTAATTGGTCTGGGTATAACTTTTCCGATGTTTGACTGAAACACTTTTCGAAAGTTGCTCCCCATTTTAGTTTATTTGTTTTCAACTCAGTATGGTAGAATTACCTAATCAATCCGTTCAGTACAACGAAGATAGTATTCGCTCGCTGGATTGGCGCGAGCATATTCGCTTGCGGCCAGGCATGTATATTGGAAAACTCGGCGACGGAGCCGCTGCCGACGATGGGATCTACGTCCTGATCAAAGAAACCATCGATAACTGCATCGATGAGTACGTCATGGGCTTCGGTAAATCCATCGAAGTGCGGGTAAGCGATCATCGGGTCGAGGTGCGCGATTACGGCCGGGGTATTCCGCTGGGAAAAGTGGTCGAAGTCGTCTCCAAAATTAATACCGGCGGCAAATACGATTCCGGCGCTTTCCAGAAATCCGTTGGGTTGAACGGCGTCGGAACGAAGGCTGTGAATGCTCTTTCCAGTTATTTCAGGGTGCAGTCGTTCCGCGATGGACGCACCGTCTGGGCCGAATTTGAACGGGGGCTGCTGCTGCATCAGGGCGAAGAGCCTACCAACGAACGCAACGGGACGCTGATCTGTTTCGAGCCCGACGACACGGTTTTCAAAAATTTTCACTTCATCCCGCAGTTTCTGGAAAATATGATCTGGAACTACTGCTACCTGAATGCGGGGCTGACTGTCGTGTTCAACAAGCAGAAATATCTGTCTCAGAACGGGCTACTCGACCTGCTGCGGGATAAGACCAAAAAAGATGAAGATTCGCTACGCTACCCGATCATTCACCTGAAAGGAAGTGATCTGGAAATTGCCATGACCCACGGCAACCAGTACGGTGAAGAATATTATTCGTTCGTCAATGGGCAATACACCACCCAGGGCGGCACCCACCTGGCGGCCCTGCGCGAAGCCATCGTCAAGACTGTGCGGGAACACTTCGGCAAAGATTATGATCCGGCCGATATCCGTGGGTCGATCATTGCGGCCGTTAGCATCCGGGTACAGGAGCCGGTATTCGAATCACAAACGAAAACCAAACTAGGCTCGATCAACATGTCGCCCGATTCAGAAAGCCAGTCGGTGCGCTCGTTTGTGCTCGATTTCGTGAAAGAGCGTCTGGATAATTTTCTGCATATGAATCCGGCCGTGAAGGATGCCCTCAAAAAGCGCATCGAACAGTCGGAACGGGAGCGGAAGGAACTGGCCGGAATCAAGAAACTGGCAAACGACCGCGCCAAAAAAGCCAGTCTGCACAACAAAAAACTGCGCGACTGCCGCAATCACCTGCCCGACCTGAAAGCCGAAGACCGCTACCAGTCTACATTATTCATTACCGAAGGGGACTCGGCCAGCGGTTCGATCACCAAATCGCGGAACGTACAGTCGCAGGCCGTATTCAGTTTGCGCGGCAAGCCGCTGAACTGTTTCGGGCTGACGAAGAAAGTGGTATACGAAAACGAAGAGTTCAACCTGCTTCAGCATGCACTCGACATCGAAGACGGGCTGGATGGGCTTCGCTACAACCGCATCGTGATCGCGACCGATGCCGATGTAGATGGTATGCACATCCGGCTGCTGATGCTAACGTTCTTTCTGCAGTTTTTCCCCGATCTGGTGCGCAACGGGCATTTGTATATTCTCGAAACACCTCTGTTCCGGGTTCGAAATCCGAAAAATCACAAAGAAACCACCTATTGCTACTCCGACGAGGAAAAGCAGAGTGCAATTGACAAGCTGATGAAGGGTGGCAAAAAAGTCGAAATTACCCGCTTCAAAGGATTAGGTGAGATCTCGCCCGAAGAATTTGGGCTGTTCATTGGCGAAAACATGCGGCTGGAGCCGGTGATTATGGAGAAAGAAACCTCCATTGCCAAGCTGCTCAGTTACTATATGGGCAAAAACACGCCCGACCGGCAGCGGTTTATCATCGATAACCTGCGCATCGAGAAAGATATAGACGAGGCCGCGCTGGTATAAGTTCTTTGGTCGGCAGTCGTCAGTCATTCGTGATTTTAGTCGTTATTTGCAGCATTTTCTGCCACTGGCGACTACTCACAATTGATTGACGACCGCACGGGCGGCCCCGTTTTTATGACTTTAGAATCCCTCCGTAACAACATCGACGCCCTGGATGACCAACTCCTGACCCTGCTCAATCAGCGCATGGAGCTGGTGCGCCAGGTGGGCGAACTCAAACGCTCGACCAACACGGTCATTTACCGTCCCGAACGCGAAAAGCAAATCATCGATCGGTTGCAGGAGCAAAACAACGGCCTGCTCAATCGCCCGGCCATCGAAGCCATTTTTCTGGAAATTTTTGCCGTATCGCGCAACCTCGAATTGCCCGAGCGCGTGGCTTTCCTTGGTCCAGAAGGGAGTTTTACTCACCAGGCCGCCGAAAGCCGGTTTGGAGCGATGAGTGCCTACATGGCTTTGCCTACCATCCGGTCGGTGTTCGAGAGTGTCGAAACGGGGCGGGTACGGTTCGGGGTCGTGCCGATCGAAAACAACCAGGAAGGGGTGGTCAGCGAAGCCATCGACCTGTTGCTGGAGAAAGACCTGACCATTGCGGCCGAAGCGCAGATTCCCGTGCATTTTACCTTCGCCACGAAAGCTGAAAACCTGGCCGACATTACCCACATTTATTCAAAGGATATTGCATTCCGGCAGTGCAGTAAATTCCTCAACGACACCTTCGAAGGCCTCAAAGCGGAGCTGACGCCGGTCGAATCGACGTCGAAAGCAGCCAAACTCGCGGCTCAGAATCCGAACACGGCAGCCGTCTGCTCGCACATTGCGGCTAAGTTATTCGACGTGCCGGTACTCTTCGACAACATTGAAGACAGTGACCTGAACCGGACCCGCTTCCTGATCCTGGCGAAGAACTTCGTGAATCAACCCAGCGGGCGCGACAAAACCACGCTCATTGCGCGGCTGCCCAATACTGAATCGCCGGGCGTGCTGGCCGAATTTCTGCAGGAGTTCAACGCCCGCAGCATTAACCTGACCAAAATCGAAAGCCGGCCCCTGCGCGAAGGCGCTACATTCCGCTACTGGTTTTTGCTCGAATGCGAAGGCCACGCCAGCGATCCGGATTTGCAGGAGATTTTGAATCACCACGCGGCCGAGGTCAAGCTGTTGGGAAGTTACGTGCGGGTTGCATAGGGGCAAGGGCCCTGGGGGTTAGGCACTGATACTATAGCTAAAACGGTTATCCACATAAATGACTACGTCTGTTCATCAGTCGGCCCGCGTAAACCCCGAGCTGCACGTATTGCTGTTGCTGGCTCTCTTCTACGGATTCACTGCCATTTACATCCCGAAGGGCGGAGAAGATATCGGGTTCTGGATTCAATGGGCTCTGTATATTCAGGAACACGGCATTGCCCATATTTATGATCTATATACCCACCCGGTACCGGGCCAGCCGCCGAGTTTCCTGTATGGACCGTATTTTATGTACGTGCTGTATTTTTTCGAGCGCTGGCAGGGGTCCGTTGGGCAGATTTTAGAGAATATTCATAAGCTCAAGTTCATCGTCCTTGTTTTCGACATGGTTGGCATCTGGTACGCGCTGCGTTTCGTGCGCACGGAAGCTAACCGACCCTTCTACGCTTTATTCCTGATCTTCAATATTGGTTTGCTGTATAACACCATCACCTGGGGGCAGATCGATTCGACGATTACCTGCTTTACGCTGATGGCGGTGTATTATGCCTTACGCGGCCGGGTAGCCTGGAGCGCTGTCTGGTTCGTCATCGCGTTTATGATCAAGCCACAACCGATTGTGTTTCTGCCAATTCTGATGCTGCTCTGGTGGCCCACGATCGTCAGGCAACCGCTACGAACTACGCTGGTCGGCCTGCTGGGCGTTGGGTTCAGCGTCTTCATACCGATGATTCCGTTCATCCAGGCAGGAACGGTCATCGATTACCTGGCTATGCTGAAAGCTTCGCTGGATATCTATCCGGTCGTTTCCGTAAACGCCGGGAATGTCTGGAACTTTCTGCTGGAGGGTAATCTGAATACCCGTTCCGATAAACTGGTCTGGTTTGGGATGAACTACAAACACTGGGGGCTGTTGATGTTCGCGGTGAGTTACCTGGTGATTCTGTTTCCAATGATTCGTCAGTTCTTTCAGATAGGACGTGGCCAACGGACGCAGTATGATACCTCGACCATACTCCTGATTTCCGGATTGGCTCCGATTGCATTTTATTTCTTCAATACACAGATGCACGAACGATACGCGCATCCGAGCGTATTGATGCTGGCTGCCTATGCTTTCTCATCAGGCGATTTCGTTCCTTACGTGATAGCGTCGGTGGGTAACTTCGTGGTCATGGAAAAACACCTCAGGCTTTTTATCATCCGGCGGATTGGAGACCTCATCAGTCTCGAACAGGTGGCCATGATCTTTTCGGTGGTGCTGGTCTGGGGCGTCGTTCAATTGTATCGACAGAAACCAGCCATCAGGACCGAAACGGCGGTAACGTAATTGTGCCGAAAGCAAGCTTCAACGGTAGCCGTTACAAAGACGTCTTCAGAACGGAAACCTTTCGGCGGCACACCGGCTTTTACTGATAATCACTGCAGAAACAATGGATACGAACGAAAAAACCGATAAGATCGTCGAAGCCCGGATGAAACTCAAACGTCGCTTTGAGGAGAAAATGGCGCAGACACCTTCAATGACCGACGAGAAACCACGGGGCACCGGTCCAACGAACCGACATGGTATGCCAGCGGTTCCGGTTGGGCAGACCGTTACGGCCAAATGGCCCGTGCTGGATTTAGGCTATCAGCCCGCCATTCCGCTGGACAAGTGGCAGCTTAACATCGACGGAGCCGTAAATCAGCCCGTCCGGCTCAAATGGGAGGATCTGATGGCCTTACCACAGGTGGAAGATACCAGCGATTTTCACTGTGTGACGACCTGGTCCCGGCTGAATGTTCCCTGGGTGGGGGTCCGGTTTATGGACCTGGCCGCGCTGGTCGATCCGCAGGAATCAGCGACGCACATCATGTGCTACGGCTATGATGGGTATTCGACCAACGTTTCGCTCGAAGAAGCGCTCAAACCCGATGTGCTGCTCGTCCATACAGCCGACGGCCAACCCTTATCGCGCGAACACGGCGGGCCGTTGCGGATGATCACCCCGCAGCTTTATGCCTGGAAAGGCTCCAAATGGATCAAACGCATCGAGTTCCTGACGAAAAATCAACTGGGTTTTTGGGAAGAGCGGGGGTATTCGAACACCGCCTACCCCTGGCGCAACGACCGGTATTCCTAGGAGAGCCGCCATCCTTAGCGGCTCATGAGCGTCAGCAATCAACCGTTGGCAACATACCATCCGTCATGAGCCGCTAAGGGTTGCGACTCTACGATTCGATAAACCCGTAGCACAGCATGTGGCAGATGGTCATCTGGGCATCTTCGACGCGGCCGTAGTGTTCATCATCGATGACGATGGATTCGGTAGCCAGCTCGGCCAGTTTGCCCCGCTTGCCACCGACGAGGGCGATAGTCGTCAGCCCGTTCGTATTGGCCCATTCCACGGCTTTGACGAGGTTAGGCGAATTGCCGCTGACGCTCAGTGTCAGCACCAGATCGCCGGGACGGGCATAGTTCTGAAGCTGGCGTAGGTACACGTCTTCGTAAGCGTAATCATTACCGATCGCCGTTATCCAGGATAGGTTTTCGTTCAGCGAAAGACACCGGAACCGCTTGCCCATTCGGTCGGATGCGCTCTTGCCCAGGTCGGTGATGAAATGGGAGACATTGGATGCGCTTCCGCCGTTGCCGAAAGCGAACAGCTGGCGGTCTTCTTCCCAGCATTGGCGAATGAGTTGGATAAGGTGCTCGACCCGATCGAGGGGAATGGCGTCGTACGCTTTTTTCTGCCGGTCAATATAATTCTGAAAATAAGCCTGGTTCATAGGGAATTAGAAAAATAGAAAGTTGTCGGAATAATTTTGGCGGAGATAATCAGCCACAGACAGAAAAACCATCAGCTATTCTTCACCAGTTCCAGCGCTCCAACCGGCACCGCATCTTCGCCCAGCTTAGCCAGCAGAACGATCGGTGCGGGTTGGAAGGCCTTCATGACAAAACGGGGCAGTGCCTGCCGAACAGCGGCTCGCAAAGGCTCTCCAATGAGCGATAAACCACCGCCCAGTACGATAGCGTCCGGATGAAACAGGTGCGTCACGTGCGAAAGGCCGAGCGCCAGCACCGAGCCGATCTGCTCGATCAGCATGCGGGCCACCGGGTCGCCCGCTTCGTAAGCAGGGTGCAGAAACCGGGCCAGTCCGGCCGCTTTTGGTTTCGATTCGTCCGGTTCACCCGAATCGCCTTGGGCGACGGCCTCCTGTACCGCAATCCGGAGGGCGGAATCGTCGGGGAGTTGCGGAAGGAGCGTATAGATTTGCTGGTCGACTGCCCAGCCCGATATAGTCTGCTCGATCGTCTGCCCAGGCGAGGAATCGCTCGGCGGTACCAGCCACAGATGCCCGATTTCGGCTTCACCCGGCAGCGCGCCGTGATATAGCTGCCGATCGACCACCATACCGCCACCGACCCCACTACCGAGAGTAATGTAAAATACGTTCTTAAACCCCGAAGCGACTCCCTGAAGTGCTTCGCCAAGAGCGGCCACGTTGGCGTCATTTTCGACCCGAACCAGCGCCCCCGGAACCTGCTGCCGGAGCCAGTCAGCCAGCTCGAAGCCCGACCAGCCGCCAATCTGATGCGATGTGGCAATGCGGCCGGTTTGCCAGTCGACCGGCCCCCCGAACCCAACACCGATAGCCTGCGGGGACTCGGATAGTTGCTGAAGCGTAGTGGCGATGTGGGCCAGAATACCGGCTGCGCCCTGCGCGCGATCGACTGTATAGCGAAAGCGTCGGGCAATCTGGCCGGTAGTGGTGTTGGTAACTAACTGTAATTTGGTTCCGCCAATTTCAATACCAAGATTCATGAATTCGATAGCACCGATGAGGGCACGGGTCGGGTGGAGGACAAGTGTTCGGAAACCTCCACGGATTCGGGTCTGGTTGACGAATTGGGTAACAGATTGACGGTATCGTCAATAATAAATTCAGGGCGGCCTTTGATTTCGTTAAAAATACTGCTCAGGTATTCGCCCAGAATGCCAATTGTCATCATTTGAACACCGCCGAAAAATACGACAATAATCAATGTCGACGACCAGCCGTGCACAAGTTCATCGGGTTTAAATACCATGATATAGAATACCCACACCGACAGCAACAGCCCCACCAGCACGGCGGTTATACCCAGTGACGACGCAATGCGCAGCGGTTTGTTGCTGAAATACAGCAGACTGGTTCGTGCGAAGCGTAGCATTTTACTCAGTGGATATTTCGTTTCGCCCGCAAATCGTTCACTCCGCTCATAGCTAATCGGCTCCTGCCGGAACCCAACCCAGGTAATCAGCCCGCGAATGTATTTGTTTCGTTCGGGGAGTCGGTTGAAGGCGTCGATGACTTTGCGGTCGATCAGGCGGAAATCGCCCGTATCGAGTGGTAAAGGCACTTCCGAAAGGTAATTGATCGTACGATAGAACAGCTTGGAGGTCAATTTCTTAAAGGGTGTCTCACCCTGTCGGCTTTTCCTGACGGCATAGACGACATTGCAGGCTTTCGTCAGGTACACGTCGACCATATCCGGAATCAGCTCGGGCGGGTCCTGCAGGTCGGCGTCGATGATAACCGCCAGCTCACCCGAACACTGGGAAAGACCGGCCGACACGGCGGGCTGGTGACCGAAATTACGGGAAAATGACAGAATCTTCAGGTGTGGATCATGCAAAGCAAGTCGCTGCAGAATAGACAGCGTAGCATCCTTACTGCCATCATTGACAAAGAGTAATTCGTACTGCCGAAAATGGGTCTTCATGACCATCGTCAGCCGTCGGTAAGACTCCTCAATGACCTGTTGCTCGTTGTAGCATGGTATGATAACCGATGTATAATGAGTGTACATGGGGTTTCTTAGGATTATCAAATATATTGAAATCAATCACTAATCAATGCCCTAACTTGAGTAAACGGTTAATACTGATACGTTTGACAGGAAGAATGTTTCAATCGAAACAGGGTCAGACGCCCTGATGTATGCGTTTCGGCAATGGCGTCGGCGGGAATGTGGAGCCGGACGAACCCCGCATCGTCCGACAGAATATAGTTGTAACAGAAGGGCCGCTGTGCATTGGGCAGCTTCGCGTATTCGCGGGCGTAGCGGATATACGCCATACCGACCGGATGCTCCCGGTGCTGGTTGAGGGCACTCCAGTAATGATAAAAACCTGAATCGCCGACGGGGAAAAAACCGATGTTCTGCGCATCCGGTCCGATATGAGCCAGTAGAGGAGCGAAGGCATCGTAGTTTGACTGGTGGTTGGCAAAATAGGCCTGCGTACGGCTTTCAAACAGAATACTTTCTTCTTTGTCGTGTCGAAAATAATCCATCGAATCGAGCTTATCAAAAACCGCCGACCGGTCGCTATATCCGTACGATTGCCGCAGGGACAGACAATAGGGTGTCTCGATCGATTCGTAATAGGGCTGCAACACCCCATAAAACCGTTGCCGTTGCGACTCGCTGGAGGAACAGATATAGCGTGGCACATGAGCCAGCACCCGCTGGGCCAGGTAGCGGATCGGGATGATCATCTTGCTGGGGTTACCCAGCACGACCAGCAGTGACAGAACGTACAGCACCAGAGCCAGAAAAAAGCCCGTACGCTTCAGAACGGCTTCGTAGGTGTAGGCAATAGAAACGCAGCCAAGAGCGAAAAAGGGCATGTGAACCCGCGAACTGAACAACTGAAATTTAAAGACGCTACTATAAAGCACAAACCCGATAAGCGCCATCCCAAACAACAGCTTGGCCGGTCCGTGCCCGCGTCGGGTAAACAGAATTACGGCCATGATGAGCAGCAGGAAGAAATGGATCGTGTTGGGAGCCATATCTTCCTGCATCGAAAACCGAACGTGAAACCGATCCTTACTGATCGCCGGTTCTTCGAGTTTTACCCCCATCAGGCGGTGAGCACGCACGACGAGCGAGTCCATCTGCTGGTTGTACGGCAGATAGGGAGCCCCGACATGCAGCCCCGCGTTTTTGATGACGTTGGAAATGGAATAGGGAATAGAAAATTTGTCGACCGGAATTTTTTCAGTCGCCAGTCGGGAAGTATCTGTCGGACTCAGAATAGCCCCGAAAATGGCGTAGTTGCGCGCGAAGAAAGGGCCGAAAACCAGACAAAAAAGCAGCACGGCCCCGGCCAGAGTGACCAGCCCATATTGAAAACCCTGCCGACGAAGAATCTGAATGGCGAAATAAAGGACAAAGGGCAGGGCAAAAAACAGAACCGGGTATTTGGTAAAGCTGCCAAAGACCAGCGAGAGCAGACAACAGGCCAGGATGTACCAGACCGGCTGCCGAAGAAACTGATAGCCGAACAGCACAAAGCCAAGAAAGAAGAAACAGGCGACGTAATCATTCTGGGTCGTTGTGCTTTCGAACAGACCGATGGGCAGGCACGCCATCAGAATCCCCGCCAGCAGTTGGCCCCGATACGTCAGTCCCAGCTGCTTTGCCAGCAGACTGACGCTCAGCACCGACCCGAGCATGGCCCCGTACTGAATTACATTCGCCAATTGATCCGACCCCACGAGCAGAAACGTGTGCAGAACCAGGTATTCGGCAAACACGTTGTGGTATAACTGCTGGATGTGCATCGTGGGAAAATGATCCAGATTCTGATCGCTGAGCCAATACAGCACCCGCGTCAGGTGGTACATGTGCGAGTCGTAATTGTTCGGAGGAGCCAGCACCGCCAGCATCAGCAAGGGCAGGATGAGCAGAACGACGCCGGTATAGAGGAGAAAGCGGGACCGCCCATCGATACCCGTCAGCCGCAAAACGCCCAGCAACTCCCGGGTGATTTTTGCCAGGCCAGCCCAGCCACCGGCCGAGCGGAACAGCCAGCCGCAGGCGGCCATCGCCATCACCAGCCAGTAAAGCCTGGCTGTAAGGGGTGTGATGAGGTTGAAGGGAGAGAAGAGTTCGTTATAGGTAAAAATAAGTAACCCGTGCAGGATCAGGGTCTGGACGAAGGCGATTCGAATGGCCGTGTAGGGTCCGCTTCGGATTCTGTAATGAATGAACAGGCTCAGCGCACAGGCTTTGCAGGAGACAAGTAAAAGCAGGAAGTACATGGTGGGGTAGGTAAAAGAGAGGAGGGTGGAGAGCGGGAATCAGCGGGGAGCAGCCCGTTTCATCGTCGCGCGACCGAGGTAGATTTCATCGCCTTTGAGGTTAATGGTTGAATAAAAAGCGTACCCATTATTCACGTAGCGCAGCATGACCCGGCTTTTCTGGCCCGGTTGGGCGTACGCTTTCGTGGCCGCCACCAGAATCTGATTCCCATTTACGATCGCCCGTACGAACGGCAAATCCCGGGTTTTGAGTTGGTTGGCATTGTAGGTAAACCAGGTTTTGCCGCCGTCGTATGAGCATTCGGTGGCTTCGTTCAGGTACGTTTCTTTCCCGTCGAACAGGTCTTTGTGGTGGCCGAACAGCCGCCAGAGCCCGTGGATGTAATGTTCGTAGCAGGCATAATTCCGGTCGTTGCCCGTGCCCTGCATGTTGGGGTCGGTAGGGGCGGGCTGATCAGGCGTCAATTCATTATGGTCATCCCAGAACAGAGCACCATAGGCTCCGGTGAACCAGTAGAAAATAGCCATACCTTCGGCTATGGCGGGGGGCGCGGGGTGTTCGGCTTTGGCACTTTTGGGAAACTCGGCATTCTGGGTGTTGAACAGCCACTGCCAGGCAATCCGCTTTTTCGGCGACAGTTTCAGGTTGACTTCCTGCTCACCCAGCAGGGCCGCCAGCCAGTGACGATCGCCGTTGAGAACGTGCCGCGACGAATAATCCAGTTCGGGGTACAGGTAGTAGGTACCCGGCATGTAAAAGTCGGCGTAGTCGGCAATGGATTTACCGAGGATATCGTCGGGCATGCCACGTTGCCGACTGTCGGCCGTATGTTTGGCGGGCAAGGTGCAGAGCACATCGGCTTTGGCGGTATAGTCCTGCGCTTTGCAGAAACCGAAGCTGTTGTGGGGCGAGGGGTCGATGGAACCAAGTTCAGTCTGCGGGCTGGAACTTTCCTTGATGGTTTTCAGCATGAAGGTGTACAGATTCGCCTGCTCCTGTTCATCGTGAATCCAGTAATTATTTTCGATATCCAGCACGATGGTACCAAAGGTGCTGGCCCACCCGGTCGATGGGCAATCACCAAAGCCGATGCAGCCGCCTTTCAGTTCGACGCAGGCCTGGTAGAGGTTATTGCGGTTCAGGGCATCGTGTACCGTGGTTTTATAGATCACGTCCGACGCCTTGCTGTTGTCACCGGCCCAGGCCAGTTGAAAGCCGTCCCGGAAGTAATTCTGGTAAATGATGGACGACCGCTGGCTGATAGCCAGCTTGCTTTTCCAGCCCACCGGGGGGGCATCGTCGTGCCAGATTTCAACGTCCGGCACCATCCGGCTTTTATCGACCGCCGAAAAGCCGCGCCGGAACAATTTCGCCCGATCCTGCTGAACGAACAGGTTACGACCTGCGCCGTTGAAAATGATTTTTTTGGTGTTCGGCAGGTCGAAGTCGCCAACCACGTCGATGTTGTAATAGCCTTTGCGGGTAGTGGGCGTAAACGTCGAGCGGGGAGTAGGTACCAGAGCGGTCTGCGTCGGCAATGGCCCCTGCAATTCGACGGCTACCGGCGTAGGCGGAATACGCTGCCAGAACCAGAGGCCAGCACCCGTCAGACCTGTCGCAACCAAAACGGCAATCAATTTCATAGCTAACTTCACGGTGGGATGGGATTATCATGAATCGTACTCTTCGACAGGCTTGAGCGGTAGTAGCGCGGACGGTCAGCCGCGCTACTACCGCTCAAGCCTGCATGCTTTATTCATCGATATAACGCTTTGTAATGGGCTGGTACGAGTCGATGCGTCGATCGCGGAAATAAGGCCAAGTCGTGCGGTATTTTTCCGACAAAGCCAGGTCGACGGTCTGTACGTGAACCAGTTCCTGATCATGCGGGGCTAGGTACAGCAGCGAACCGAACGGATTGGTTACGAACGAGCCACCCCAGAACTGCTGGTCAGCCTCGCGCCCTACCCGGTTGACGGCCACCACGTGAACGCCATTGGCAATAGCGTGGCTGCGCTGGATGGTCTGCCAGGCGTTGTACTGCTCCTCGTTTTGTTTCGGATCGGGTTCATTGGTATCCCAGCCGATAGCCGTCGGGTAAAAAAGAATTTCGGCACCCATCAGCGACGTGATCCGGGCGGCTTCGGGATACCACTGGTCCCAGCAGATCAGCACGCCAATTCGGGCAAACTTGGTGTCGAACACTTTGTAGCCCAGATCGCCAGGGGTGAAGTAAAACTTCTCGTAATAACCCGGATCGTCCGGAATGTGCATTTTTCGGTACTTACCCAGGTAGGCCCCGTCAGCGTCCAGAACCGCTGTTGTGTTATGATACAACCCCTGCGCCCGCTTCTCGAACAGCGATGCTACGATCACGACGCCCAGCTCGCCCGCCAGGGCGCCCAGCCGCTCGGTAGTAGGACCGGGTATGGCTTCGGCTAAACTGAAATTATGATGATCTTCGATGTCGCAGAAATACAGCGACGTAAACAGTTCCTGCAAGCAGACAATCTGAGCGCCTTTCTGAGCTGCTTCCCGGATGCCACTGATGGCTTTCTGAATGTTGGCCTCGACATCTGCCGAGCAGCTCATTTGCACTAAACCGATATTGACCTTTTTAGACATGTGACAAAAATAGGAGGTTCCGGAGTTACAACCCGTATTCTCAACAAAAAAGCTTGCCGGGTGGGTTCTCAGGAAAAGGGTTTGAGTTTACGGTTAGATGTTCGTAGTTTGTTGCGCTGATGCGAGCGCTAAACCCCGAATGATATCTGTAAGACAATGGCTAATCTAATGACCTCCCGTAGAAATTTCCTGCATACGGCCGCCCTGACGAGCGCGGCTCTGACCATTTCGCCCAACGTACTCTGGTCGGCTACGCGCCCGGCGAAAGACCGACTGGGCGTGGCCCTGGTGGGGCTGGGTTATTATAGTACCGATCTGCTGGCACCAGCCCTGCAAAAAACTAAAAACTGCTACCTCGCCGGTATCGTAACCGGCACCCCGGCCAAAGCCGAGAAATGGAAAAAGCAGTACAACATTCCCGACAAGAACATTTACTCCTACCAGACCTTCGATCAGATCGCCAACAACCCGGATATCGACGTAGTCTATGTGGTGCTGCCGCCGTCCATGCACGAGGAATACGTGGTTCGGGCGGCTAAAGCGGGTAAACACGTCTGGGTCGAAAAGCCGATGGCCGTCACGACCAAAGAATGCCAGAACATGATCGACACCTGCGCCAAAAACAAAGTGTCGCTGGCGGTTGGCTACCGGCTGCATCACGAACCCAATACCCAGGAGTGGGTTAAAGGACTACGCGACGGAAAAATTGGTAAGATCCAGATGGTCAGCTGCTCGGCGGCTTATTATGACCAGCGTACGGACCACTGGAAGCAGAAGAAAGAGATGGGCGGGGGTGTCATGTACGACATGGGTGTTTATGTGCTGCAAGGCGCCCGACTGGCAACGGGCGAAGAACCCATTGCGGTTACGGCGCAACAGTATACCTCCCGGCCGGACGTCTACAAAAACGGTCTCGACGAAACGTCGATGGCGCAGCTGGTTTTTCCGAGCGGGGCGCGGGCGGCCGTACAGAGCAGCTACGGCATGAACATGAACTACCTGGACGTGACGGGCTCGAAAGGAACCCTGCGCGTAGAACCTTATTCGGCTTATAACGGTCAGCGGGGAATGTGGAACGGAGGGGCAAAAATCGAACACCCCTACGAAGTTCCCATGCAGCAGACGCTGCAGATGGATGACGATGCCGCATCGATCATGAACAAAAAACCGATGCTTGTACCGGGGGAAGAAGGCCTGCGCGACATCCGGGTGGTAGAAGCTATCTACGCAGCTGCCAAGTCGGGAAAGGAAGTAAAGATTAGTTAAAAATTTTGCTAGCCTTTGCTCCGAAAAGTGGCCTGGTGTGTAAGGACTTATCGAAGCTATGTTTTAGTTGTATTCTATAGTTGTTTGAATTGTGATATATAAAGTCAGATGGGGGATTTGGCAGGCCGGTCGCTTTTTAGTTACTTCGCCTGTCAACCCCGTCTGTGTATGCAACCCTCCGACTTTACGAACCTGTCTGCCGACCAGCAGCTCGATACCCTTTACTTCTCGGGTGACATCCTCGCCAACCGCTACGAAGGCGAACATATTTTCCTGCTTTATAACCTCCGCGATTTCTACGTCGAACTTCGGTACGACGCTTACAACAACGCGCTCCGTCAGGTGACGGCCTTCCGGGATACAAATCACCTGGAGCCGTATCTGCCGTATTTGAACTAAACAAGCTATCTGCTCGGCTGATTGATTTACTTATACCCGTGTGGGGCCGGTTTACTCATGTAGTTGTCTGTGCAGATCTCGCCCGGCCCGAACGATGATTTCGACAATGTCGGCTATGTCCTCTTTTGATGTCCTGAAGTTGACGATACAGGCTCGCAGGCAGTACGCTCCACCAACAACCGCGTTCGACAAAAATGCCTGTCCACCCTGCTGGAGGTCATTCAATAACGCTTCATTCAACCGATTCAGGTAGGCCTCCCGTTCCGGCGCAGGTATCACCGTGGGAGGAATATAGCGGAGTGTCGTGATGCTTAGATGCTGCGTAACGGCCTCCAGTTCGGCATGGTTACTGGCCAACTCGAACAGTAGTCTGGCCAGGGCAATATCCTCACCGATCATCTGTCGGTAACCCCGTCGGCCAACCTGTTGCAGGCCAAGCCATACTTTCAGCGCTCGGAAGCCGCGTGAATTCTGAAAACCATATTCATAATAATTTAGCGTCGCCCCTTCGTCTGGACTCGAAAAGTTGTAATAGACCGGATGCGAGCTGTAGGTCTCCAGCAAATGATTCGGATTTTTGACTAATGTACAGCCCGCTTCCAAAGGGCTGTATAGCCATTTGTGCGGGTCCAGGGCAATAGAATCAGCTTCCTGAATGCCTTCGAATACTTCGTTCAGCTCTGGAATGACGGCTGCCGGAATTCCGTAAGCACCGTCGATATGAAACCATAAGTCATACGTCTTACATATAGAAGCAATACCGTTCAGATCATCGACAACCCCCGTACTGACATTGCCGGCGGTTCCGATGACCATCATGGGCTGGTATCCTTCGCCAATATCCTCCCTGATGGTTTGCTCCAGAACGGTGTTATTCATTTTATTGTCGCTGCCGGTCTCAATCCAACGGATGGCATTAGCACCAAGACCAAATAAAATGGCCGCTTTTTCAATCCAGGTATGGGTTGTTTTGGAGCAGTAAACCAGCAGGCGCCGGGATGTAGCGGCTATTCCCTCTTCTTTTATGGCTTTGGGTGCCTTAGCGGTTCGGGCCGCGATAAACGCGGTGAAGTTGGCCATATTCCCACCACTGACCAGCAGACCACCGTAAGTCGGCGAAACACCGATCAATTCGGCCAGCCACCGAATGGTCTGTTTTTCGATTTCGGTAGCCATAGGACTCAGTACATTGGCACCTACATTCGGGTTTACGGTCGCAGCCAGCAAATCTGCCAGCGCGCCGATGGGTGCGGGCGAGGAGGTAATGTAGCCCAGGAATTTAGGGTGCCCGTTAAACAGCGAATGACTGAACAGCAGATCTGTAGCGGTTGCCAGAATGTCAGCCGGAGCCGTTCCGTCTTCGGGTAGGGATCGATTGCCAAGAAGCGTTTGTAACTGCCCGGGCGACTTGCCCGTCGTTACGGGTTTTTCCGGCAGGGCTTCCATAAAATCGGCAACGGCATCAATAAGCTGATAGCCAATTTTCCGGAATTCATCGGTCGGAATTTGAATGGGAGTCTCACGGGGCGTTGCCATACTGTTGTCTCGCTTACTGGAAATTAAATAAACGATACAATTCCGTGTCAACTCAATATGGTTTATTGATCGGTCTTACAATCACTGCCTGTAAGCCTTCCGATGCGCCGACAGCGCCAGCCATAAACAACGTCCGATGGTAATTTTTATCTTCAGAGAGTCGCTTTTCGGAAGCTCCAGCTCAGATTCCCAATGTCTGCCGTACCCGGTCGAGCCAGATGGCCCGCCCTTCGCAGGTCCAGTGCGTGTCGCTCTTCAGATAAACCGCCGAAGCGTTCTGGCGGAAAGCGTCGTAAGTATTGATGACCGGAACCCGTAGGGTAGGATCGGTCTGAATCCGTTCGATCAGGTGATTGTAAGCACCCCGGTTCGGTTCCAGAATGCTGGCTTTATTCGGAATCAGGGACAGATAAACCGCGTCAAAACCGAGTTTTCGGTACTGGTCGGCGGTGGCATTGATGTGGGCAACCAACTTACTGACTTCCTGATCGCTCAGGGGCGAAAACGACGAATTGAGCACTTTAGCCTTCGTCGTGTCGGTGTCGGAATGAAGAAAAACATGCCGCCGATCGTTCGATAGGCTGACGCTGGTATAGGCGCGACCGAACCAGTCGAGTGTGAGTTTCGCTTTTAGTTCCTTCACCCAGAACGCCCAGTCGCGGCTGAACAGCGCCGATTCGAGTCGCTCTTCGACGTCGGTTCTATGGAAATCGGCATAGATTCGTTTGTACCAGGCCGGGCGCGGAGTGGGTGTCTGGCTGGTGTCGGCTTCTACTACAAATTCGGTAACCGGCCGGGCAAAATGCTCGCGGACGTGCCGCTCTACTGACTCGATCAGCAGCACGTTTCGTTTGGTCGGATCAAGCTGAATGCGCTCTGGCCTCTCCCAGGCAACCCGATCGAAATGACTGACCCGAAAATCGGATTGACCCAGCCGCTGGGGTTCTGAAAAGCTGTCGCCGATGAGATAGAGATGCGTAGACGCCGTATCGCTAGACCGGTGCGACGGCGGACATTCGGGTTGCTTTACCTTGAATTGCGGCAGCGTCGAGAGTCGGTATAAATCTCCGAACCGGTAGTCGTCTACGATAACGTTTAGGCTATAAAGCCAGTGAGCCACTGTCGTTGACAAACCCGCTCCCCAGAAAATAAGAGCAATAACTAAAACCAGGTAACGTAAAATGCGCATAGGGCATAGGGGGTAGGGGTAAGGGCAGAGGGCTTAGGGGTAAGGGCAATAACCCCATGCCCTCTGCCCTTACCCCCATGCTATCGAATTCGGATACTGAACAATTGCACGGTTTGTCTGACACCACTGAGCACATAAATTTCATTCGTGCGCTCATCGAACTGCAAAGCTACCGGAAAATCGCCAGGAATGGGGCGGTCGCCGATAACCCCACCGTTCAGGTCATACAGCGTCGTAAAACCACCCGACTTGACGCTAACCACGTCGACCCCGGCGCCGAGCCGATGGTAGCGTACATTGTTCCGACCCGATTGGAGCGCGCGTACATCGAACCGGCGCTCGCCCTGCTGGTCGAGGATGGTTGCTTCGGTATCGGACGTACGTAGCAGCAGCCAGTTGGTTTGCTCTTCGTCTGGCAAAAGCCGGAACGAGGCCCGCCGAACCGGACGGTACAACTGCGTGCGCTGCGCAATCAGTCCGTTGCTATTCAGGGTAAGGAACTGACCTTCATCGGTAATGGTCTGAATTGTCGTCCGGCCAGGCGGTTGAAAGGCAGGCCCGACAAAATGAATTTCGGCTTCCTCTTCGCTCGTCCGTTCGATGCGGGCGGGAAAATGCGGGTATTGTTTCCCGTTTTCATGCCAGTGGTTCAGCACGCCATCGGCCTGAATGGCCAGGATATCCATCCCGCCGGGCGTTGCAATGACCTGAAACGGCAATTGAACCGGTCCTTTATGCGGGGCCGTCATCAGCCGTACGAAAGCGCGTCGCTGCCGGTCCAGTGCGTAGATATGCCCGTCGGTGTGAGCCGCCAGCGCCACCAGGTTGCGTTGCTGACTCCCGCGCGGTCGGGCCAGGAACGACACATCTAAGCCTTTGGGTAGCGGTATCGACTGGAGACTGAGCGTATTTCTGCGCGTAACCGGATCGGCAATATAGAGCGAGCGATCGGTCATGAACAGGTACTGAAGCCGACCGTTGTTTAGAAAATCGACTCCCAAAGCATTGCTACGAATCGGCCCATCCGTACGGCCCTGCACAAGCTGGTTCCCATCCGGAGTCATCAGCATCAACTGCCCGTCGGCATTCTGGGCAAAAAACTGAGTGGCATCAGTGCTCAGGTTGCCCGTGACAATGGGGGCCGACTGAAGCGGGGCAGGCAGGGTCGTTTTTTTCTGTAACAGAACTTTATTCAGAATCGCCTGGCTGGACCGGCGGGTGGTGCGTCCCAGGACTACCGTCGACTGAATATGTTCATTGCCGTAGCTGGCCTGATAGGCCATATTCTCCAGGTTAGCCAACGCCGGACTGCCCGTGGCCGGATCGACCTGGTCGAGCAGGTTTTGCCAGGCCAGTGGCCAGGTAGGCGGAATGGTGGTATGGGCCCGGTTTAGCCGAACGAACGCCGTGAAGTTGGCCGGGCGTAAGGTTGTGTTCAGCAATTCAGCCTGCCGCGGATCGGCGGACCAGATGGCTCCCCGCTGAAGCTGCTGCAAATAATCCTGTAGCGTTTCTTCGCTGCTCGCGACAATCAGGGAGGCCCCGTGCTGGGTAATCCAGCTTTGCGGGAAGCCCGAAAACAGGCTGCTGAACAGCGACGCAGGCAACTCCGGCACGTTGAGCTGTAGCAGTTTATGGCCCAGGTATACTTTGGGCGGAGAGGCTTTGGCCCCAGCCTGAAAAGCCGCCTGCTGAAAAGCGTTGGCCAGTTGTTTGCTATCCTGAGCGGTTAGAATGAATACCTGACGTACGGCTCCCGTCGAGGATTCCAGCCGGCACAACATCAGATCGCTGCCCAGTGACCGGTACAGGGGTTTGGTGGCAGATTGGATCTGGACGAAGCGGTCGCGTAGAAAATCGCTGGAAGCCGAACTCAACAGCCGACTTAAGGACCGACCGAAGCGGGGTGCGTCGCTGATACCGATGTGATACAGCGTAGCCGTGGTTTGTGGAATTAAATAGGCATGCTGAATGCGTCGGGGCGTCTGGTCTGAAAATAGCGCGGCTACGTCGCCCCGGTTGCCGATCTGGTCGGTGGCGTAGCCGATCAGGTGAGAAGGGGAGGCCGACCGGCGAAACTGAAGGGTTAGCTCTTCGGGTAGAAACAGCCGGACCAGCGAGCCCACGTTACTGAATAAGGACTGGAGGACTTCAGGCCGTACCAGCAGTGCGGCCAGGTGATCTGAATTAGCCTGAAACTGGGGTTCCGGCTGGGCGCGTTTGAGCGACTGGTGCATGCGCCGGGCTACGTTTTCCATCAGGATACCCGATACGCTGCCCACCAGAAAACCGTCGGTCAGGATAAACGAACCGACGGGGTCATTCGTCCGGGTGACTAGGTCCAGAATTTTTTCACCGGCGAAGGTGTGGTTCAGCACCCGATACTGACGCGGGTCGGGCCGGGTCAGCCGATCCAGAAACGGCTGGTCGCCGTCCGAAATCGGGATGTAGAAGATAAAGTCGAGGGTGGTTTTAGAAATCGAATGGAGCGAATACCGGACGTTGCGGCCTTTCACGAAACCCAGCACAGTAGCCGTATCGGCGGTGGCATACAGGAACCGGTCGAGCCGCTGGCGGGCTTCGTCGAAAACGGGTATCTGCCGCAACGACATTTCCGTTCGAAGCGCCCGGGCCGAAACCGTATCCTGGAGCCGGTCGCTGGCCAGCACCAGCAAAGCGCCGGGCGGAACCAGCTCGCCAACGGTATAGGTTGCCGGAAAGAGCCGTCGGTAGCCTAACCAGCCACCGACCAGCAGGAGTACCGCACCAATACCGATCCAGAGCGTTCGTTTCATAGTTCGAAAATAGTCAATAGTCGATAGTCGTCAGCCAATAGTCGTTTATGTTTCCTGAACAACTATTGACTGACGACTATCGACTATTGACTCACTCACTTATTTCCCCCACATCGCATTGGCTGTTTCGGGGAAAGGCATCGTTAATTCAGGTACGTTGGTAGCGACCCGGTTGGCCCACTCAACCCCCTGCATCAGCGAGTGATCCTGGTTGCTGACCTCGTATTTCCAGGCCCCGAACCGACCCCGCGAATAAATACCGAAAGGTTCCAGTTTCGGTAGAACAGCTTTCAGGATTCCGTCCCGCTCCACCGAGGGCGTCGGGTACCCGTAATCGAAGGCCATGTGGAAGGTCGAGATCACGTCGTCGGCCGATTCGATCAGCTGGTCTTCGATCAGCGCCCGGATGGTGTCGTTGATGAGGGTTTCGCGGTTAACGGGTTTAGCCGTCGACTCGCTCGTTTCGGTCATCAGCGACCAGTTCTGGTCGATGTCCGGCACGTTGTTGGGGCTGTAGTTCGAGAATACCGTTACCCGATAATAAGGGCTGTTGTATTCCGGGAAATACATCCAGCACATGGTTTTCAGGCTTTCTTTCGGCTTTCCTTTCAGGCCGATACCCACCACGTTGGTCGAGGAGTGTTTCAGACCCTGCGCCGTCTGAACGGTTTCCGGAGCCAATCCTTCGACCCGCTGCGTAAACAGATCGAGCGGCATCGTACTCATCAGGTATTCGTAGTGAATCTCTTCGCCACTCGCCAGCACAATTTTCTTTTCCGGCCCGATAACCCGCTCGACGGTGGCGTTGAGCTTGACGTACTCACGACCGACGAGGTCACCGACGGCTTCCCAGATACCGCCCGTACCGCCGTGTTTGGGGAACTGGAACGTGCTGTTGGGCCCCCACGAAAAATCGTCCTGATCGAAGATAATGTTTTTAGTAACCCGTTGGAGGTCCGTAACGGCCACCCGTTCGCCGACCCACACGGCGTTCATGTCTTCGGGAGGATACGCCCACACCTTGAAGTTGTAGGGAAACATGAAGGTTTCGGCCAGTCCTGCCCCGAACGTAGCCAGAATCCACTCGCGGAAATTGGCGGGTTTCTGGTTGTTGGGGAATTTGTAGTTGTGAATGATGCCTTCGAGGCACTTCCACATCGTTTCGGGCGTCAGGTACTTGATGTTGTTCTGAAACGGATACGGAACAAACCGGTTTTCGATCCAGACCCACGATTCGCGCTGGTGGCTGAGCCAGCCATCCGGGCCCAGGGCTTTCCGCATCAGGTCGTCGAAGTATTTATAGTGCGAAAACTGCACGTGGCCACCGACATCCCAGGTAAACCCTTTTTCATCGACGAAGCTCTTGGAGAGACCGCCGATGCGGTTTTCCTTCTCCAGCACGATGAAGTCCGTAATGCCCAGCTCTTTCAGGCGATACGCTGCGCCGAGGCCGGTTGGCCCCGATCCGATAATCACATATTTATAATTCATAGTTGAGTTGAATTCAATGTACGATGTAGGGTATAGAATGTAGAACGTAGCTAGCACAGATCGGTACATAGATCCGCCAAAAGCCTGGATCATCCACCCTGGTTCAGATAGCCACCTTCTTAGGCCGTAACCGGATCGGGTTGTTTGAGCGCTTTTACTTTACCGCTCAGTTCGAAGCGAAACTGCGCCAGTTCTTTAAAGCTCTGGATGCACACTTTCAGCAGTTTCCACCGAAGAATGGACACTGTGCCCGTTTCCCGTTCTTTGTGCGTGATGGGAATATCGAAGGTATTATAGCCCGCTTTTTTGGCCATGACCGCCAGAAAAATATTGGGCGCAAAAGGCGTTGGCGTAGGCAACTGCGCCAGTAGCTTGCGGAGGAAGGTACCCCGAATCAGCCGAAACGGAATGTTGCTGTCCATGATGTGGGTACCGTAGATCAGCGTGATGCTCCACCGCAGAATCCGGGTGATGACCAGCCGGGCGGGCGCATCGAAGCGCTCTTCGCGGTAGCCCAGAATAAACGGCGACTCGGCCCGTTTTGCCCACAATTTACCGAAATCGTTGGTGATGAACTGATCGTCGCTGTCGGTCTGAAAAACGTATTCCGAATCCAGGGCGACGGCCTGCCGGTAGCCGTTGACGACGGCGTTGCCGTGCCCGCCGTTGGGCTGGTGGACGACCATGAGTTTCGGATACCGATCTTTGATTTGATCTAAAATAGCCCCTGTTCGATCGCGAGAGCCGTCGTTGACAACAATCAGGCGGGTATTATCGGCGGGAAACTGACGGGTCAACAAATCGGTCCACTGTTTGACAACAGTTTCAATTACTTCTTCTTCGTTGTACGCCGGCATTACAATTGACAGCAGGAGGCTCATTCAGTGTACTTTAGGAGGTCGACAACGCGTCCGTCGCTCGTCAACAGGTTTAAACTAAGTTGCACAACGGGTTGTGCCAACGCGGATAGTTGTTTTATCAATACCGCAAATATAAGAAATTGTTGTTGGGGAAATGCCCCCGACCGGCCGGACATTATTTTGCGGAACGTTGGAGCAGGACTACGGGGGTAAATTAATAGGAAAACTTATCTTTCAGGCCGTTGATGGGCTTTTCGATCAGGTACCAGGAAACGGTGGCAATCAGGATGGTCAGGGCGAGGTAAAACATAAACGGGAAAAAATAGGAGCTGTGCAGAAACGGCAGCACATCTGTAATGCGACGCCAGGCCCGTACGGTAAAATGCGTGGGCTGTGTATGATATACGTTGAAGACGAAGTTATGGTAGAGGTACAGCCCGTAGCTGATCCGCCCCAGATACTGACTGACCGGATTTTCCAGTATCCACTGCATGATCCCGCCAAAACCCAGCACGGTCCGGCCGATCAGAAAAAAACCAAAGACCGAAGCCGCCAGCCGCTCCCACACTTCCGACACCACATTGTGATAACCCCTCGGCGAATCGATGGCGACCCAGTTGTTCAACAGACCGACCCCAATAACTCCCAGCAGGCTTAACCAGACCCAAAGAGACGGCTGGAAAAGCCGGACAAACCGGTCGCGCTGATACAGCCAGCCGTAGGCCATGAGCGCCCCCAGCCCGAAAGAGTCCAGACAGGTAGGCGTGGATACGTAACCGATAAACCAGGGTGCGTGTGCCCGGTACAACACGTAGCGGAGGGCCACACTGCCGACGATCATGCCTAGGCTCAGCAGCGGAATATACCGGCGCGGGATAAAAAACAGCAGCAGGGGAAAACAAAGGTAAACCTGTTCTTCAACCGCCAGCGACCACAGGTGATCGACCGTGCCGAGCCAGGTGTGATACAGGGCGATGTAGATGTTGGTGGCGTATAGCGCCAGCCAGGCAAACTTCTGCCGGACCGGTGGTTCGTTGATCAGTGCCAGTACGAACAGCGTCAGGTAATAGACCGGAAAAATCCGGATGGTTCGGCGGATGTAAAACGTTTTGAGGTATTTCGATAGCCCTCCGTTGGGTTTGTTGCGCAATTTATCCCGGCTCGAAAGCAGAATTCGGGTAATCAGAAACCCACTCAGCACGAAGAAAACTGTCACCCCCAGTGCTCCCAGCGCCCCCACTGGTAATTCGATGTGCGTCATCGTCCAGTGGTCGAAGAGGACCAAAGCGACAGCGATGAAGCGTACACCATCCAGCTGGATTATGTAATTTTTGTCTTTCTGAATGGTATCTATGGAGGGTGTTACCGTCGGCTGCATGAGACTATTCGATGATCTCGGTACGTTGAGTTAGGTTCAGAAATCGACTGGATTTTCCCGAAATCACCAGGCTATAAAGGTGTAAAAGTAATAGAACGATCAGTCATTTCAAGGTGAACCTGACCATTCCCATGGGTGATCACCCCAATTCGGTACGTCCCTGGTGCTAATTTTTCCTTTAAAATTCGAGCCTCGAATCGGGTCGACGTAAAATAATGGCTTAGTTCCGGCCAAGCCGCTGACGTAGTTCGCACGGGCTGGGCAGCGAATAAATACAGGCGGGCCGGGCTTTTCAGGAAGATATACGAACCGTTATCCGGCTGCCAAAGCGTAGGATTGACAGCGTCGACTTTGGCAAAGATATAAGCATTGGGTAATTCCTGAACTCGATCGACCGTCGTTGCGGTCGGGGCAGACACCCAGGCCGGGCGTGACCAGGAAGCCAGCTGCTGGCTGAATAGGGGCGGTTCGGTCGGTACGAAGACCTGCCGGGAACTGACCTGTTTTTCGACCGGGGTATTGGCCAGATAATTGATGTATTCAGCCCGAACACGCCGACGCTGATTGACGAGTCCTTCGAGACAGAAATAGTCCGAAATCAGGCTCTGCCCAACGCTCAGTAGCAGGTAGCCTGTGTAGTAAGGCCGAAGTTTCCGATTGGGCCACTGGTACAGGCAAAACAGGTAGCCGACACTGAGCGTCAGACCCGAATAAATTTTGTACCGGCTTTGCAGCATGTATAGCGGCCCGGCAAAGCCTACCCGCGAATAAACCGTCATGGCAGCCGTAGCCAGCAGAAACAGCAAGCAGCCCAGAAAGAAAGCACTGGGTTTGTCAGTAGTCACTAATCTGAATTGGCGAAAGCTGGTAAAGAGCGCAATTGTCGCCAGGGTAACCACTAAAATGCCCAGAACTGTTGCGAGTCCCAAGGTGGCGTCAACGGTCAGCAGACCGCTGCTCACATTCGCCGATGCATCGGCGAAACCACCCAGCAGCACAAAAAAAGCCTGAACCCAGTCGAGAAACGAGTAGCGAAACGGAGAGGGGAAAAAGCCGATCCGGTTGTACGAAACGAAATAGCCGACCAGCAAAAGTAAAGCGACTACACCCCATACAATCAGAAAACGCCAGCGACGCTGATAGGCCAGCATGATCAGGCCGACGATGAGCGCCAATGGGCCGTTGCCACTGGTAAACGTTGCCGCAGCTGCCAGGTCCAGAGCCAGTAGCCGGGTCGGTGGCGCATCGCGGGCCAGGGCATAAAATGTGCCGAAGGCAAAAGCAATCACCCAGAAATTCTGAATGGACGCCATTGCCCAGACGAGATTCTCGTAGGACTGAAGAGTGAAAACCAGAAACGGAACCGGAATGAAATACCGTAGGGGATAAGCCAATCGACGAAACTGCGCAAAGAGCACACCGACTACAACCAGCAAACCACTGACCCCGATGAGTGTCAGCCCGTAGTAGTTCAGGGTTCCGTTGAGTTTGGCATACCCGGCAAAGAGAAGCCGTGTCCAGACGATGCGGTGTTCCCAATGCTGATCGAACAGGTGCTTCAGTTTCTGACCCATCGGAATGCGCTTCAGCATCAGCAGGTGCTCCTGAATCTGAAAATCGTCCCAATAGGGTAGATTAACCGCATAGGTCAGCACGCTCCAGCCTACCAGTACGAGGGGCAGAAATCCAACCAGAAGCGGGTAAAAGCGCAGTCCGGCTGCCATAAGTTTACAGGACTAACAGACGAGGAGGATCGCGTCGGAGGCAAAAGTTACCAGTTTTTCTGGAAATCCCGACGAACCTGCGCTGTGGCGGTGAGGATTTGCTGGGTGGGTATTCGGTTGATGGCACCGTCGGGCTGAATGATTACCCGTTCGATCTGGTACGTACCCGGATCGAGGTCGGCTTCGGGAACCGAACCGGTGAACCCATTCCTGAACAGAGGAGCCAGGCCAACACCAGCTTTCCAGGCGGTGTTTACATGGGGTGTAGTCGGGTATAAGTAGAGTCGTTTAGGAGACCGCAGCAATAGGTAATTGCCGGCGTCGGGCCCCTGCGGATTGACCGAAGCCGTATCGGCCAGGATAAAATTGCCGGCTGTTTTCCCGATCGACGAGAGTGGTGCTGGTGTACCTTCGGCCAGCTGGTAAAAGGTGTCCACGATCGAGTCGTAGAAAGCGGGGGCGCTGTCGATCAGCCGGGCCGTCGTGGCATCGACGGCCGAAACAGGTCGATTGGTCGAATATGTCCAGTTAAACTGCAAATTGGTCAGCAGATACTGCCGCCACCAGATGGTTTCGTCCAGGTAAGCCCGGTAGGAGCCGGCCATCAGCAAAACACTGAACAAAAGCCCTCCCCGAAACGCCCATTTACGGACCGAGGCACGGGTGTGGATCAGCACAAAACTATAGCCAAGCGCCAGCAGTAGTAACGAGTAGAATTTATAGCGACTGGTAATGAGCGTGTTCAACCCAAACCCCACCCGCGACCAGGTGACCGTAGCGGCTGTCCCAAGCAGAAACAGCGCAGCGCCCAGAAAAAAGTGATCGAAGGAAGACAGCTTTTTCGTGACCAGGCTTTTTCTCAGGGTATACAGTCCGGCTCCCAGTACGAGAGCGGAGATAAAACTACCCAGCAAGAGACATTTCGTAAAAGCAGTGCCGCCCGGAAACGCTTCGGCGGCTGCCCCATTGAACGCCAGCCAGCCTTTCAGTAGTTCGACCACTGTGCCCCGGACGGGCGGGTTGCCCGCTGGTTTCTCGTAGCCCCAGAAATAAAGAATAAAACTGCCAATGGCTCCGCTGCTCCAGCGCATCAGATGGTTGCGGCTTGCGGGTTTTTTCAGCACCACCTGCAGGAGTAGCATGGCAAAACCCACCGGCCACAGCAGCAGCCCATTGCCGCTGGTCAGCGTGGCCGCAATCGCTACCAGCAAAGCCGCGACGATTTTATCGGTAAACGCCAGCAGGTAAATCGCCCAGAATACCCAGAGCATGACCGTGAAATTCTGTAGGGCGGCCATGCCCCAGAACATGTTTTCCCACTGCGAGAGGTTGAAGAGCAAAAAAGCAACCGGCGGCAGATATAGCCAACCATCGGCAGGCCGACTTTGCGCTCGATCCTGAACGGCAAGCGACCGGTCAAACACACGCCCGAAAACCAGCAGCAGCCCGACCAGACTCAGGTTGCCGACAACCATCAGATGCCGGTAGTTCAGTTTGCCGAACAGGTTGAAGTCCAGCCAGGTAATCAGCCGGTCATACACGATCCGGTGTTCGTTGTGCTGCTTGAAAAACTGGTAGGCCTTTCCCAAAACGGACGCTTCGGTATCGAGCTGTACCAGCAGATTTTTCAGTACATGGTCATCCCATTTGGGCACGTTGACCGCATAACGTGCCCACATATAGCCGAACACGACGATCGGAAGCAGCACGAGCAAGCCCGCTACCAACCGATCGGGTAGCCCGTACCGAGTCTGTCGTTCCTGCCGTATATGGGGTGAAGTAACCAAGCGAACAAAACTAATTGTAGGTAAACGAGGTAAGTTGGCGGGCAATGTTGGCTGGATCGAGTCCCGACAGTTGCTGGTGGTATTTCTGATCACCATACAGACCGTTCGGATACCCCTGTGCCGACAGACTGACAAACCGGCTTGGCGCGGCTCCGTCGGCCAGCAGTTTTACCGAAAGCTGCTGCGCCAGCCCACCCACCGACACGTGCTCTTCGACAACCAGCAGCGGTTTACCCGCCCAGCGATGGGCCAGCTCCGTTGGTAGGTCGAGTGGCAGATTGGTAGCCGTATACACGTCGAACTGGTTGGTTAACAGATCATCCTGTAGGGCTGTCAGCACATTGGCCGCCACCGGTCCCAGCGCCACGACCGTACCGATCGGCGCCGAACTGCGGACGATGTGTTTGAAGGAGCCGTGTGTTTCGGCTCCGTCGGGGGTGTTAGGCCCCGCCCCCAAGCGCAGGTACGTTGGGCGGCCTTCGGCCACGATCTGGTCCAGCATCGGCGCGACTTCATCGGCAAAGGCCGGAATGTAAGTGTTCACGTTCTGAAGACCGCTCAGACAGGCCAGGTCTTCGATGGTATGGTGGGTGCTCCCCATGATGCCGTAGCCGTACCCTCCGCCGTTGCCAACCAGAAAAACCGGCATTTTGTGCAGGCAAACGTCATTGCGGAACTGCTCCAGGCAGCGATAGACGATGAACGGGGCGATGCTGTAACAAAAGACTTTATAGCCCCGATAAGCCATACCAGCGGCCACACCCACCATGTTCTGCTCGGCTACCCCCGCATTGATAAAGCGCGGCCCCAGGGCGTCTACGACGTTTTCGAGCGCAGCATAACCCAGGTCACCCGTGATGAATACAATCTTTTCGTCTTCCCGCGCGATTTTTTCGATGGCGGCTGAAAATTCCTTTCGCATAATGATGAGTTCTGTTCGCTGTCGAATGAAGCTATTCTATTCGTTTGTCTGGCTGATGAACCCTAGCTTAGGGTTGAGTCATAGCCACTGAGTTTCCTGGTCTTACTTGCTCTTCCGCTGCTCGACCAGGGTGCTGATTTCGGCCGCTGTTTTGTACACGCGCGGACCTTTCCGAACCATCGTACGGATAAATTTCGGTCGTTTTTTGGTCTCCTCAAAAATCTTGCTGATATACTCGCCCAAAAACGAGATGCCCAGCAAGTTGATCCCGCCAAAGAACATCACCAGCACAATCACCGTAGATATCCCATACGGCGTGTTGGGGTCGAAGTTGAACAGTCGGGAGAGAATCTGCCAGACAATCCCCAGCATCGACAGGCCCGTCAGTACAAAGCCGGCGTAGGTCATCAGTTCGAGCGGGGCGAAACTGAAAGAAAAAATGGCTTTCTTGGCCCACCAGATATTTTTGGTCCAGTTATTGGTCGAAACGCCAAACATCCGTTCGGGCCGTACGTAATCGACGCCGGTTTGCCGGAAGCCCACCCAGGCGCGCAGGCCGCGCAGAAACTGTTCGGTTTCGGGCAGATCGACCAGCTCACGTACTACCTTCCGGTCCATCATCGAGAAATCGCCCGCATCGACCGGGATATTGATGTAAGCCGTCCGCTTGAAGAGCCGGTAAAACTGTTTGTAGAAAAAGTGAACGTGCGGAGCCATTTCGCGTTGCACCCGAACCCCATATGCTACGTCGAACCCCTGCTGCCATTTCTCGTAAAACTTCGGAATCACTTCGGGCGGGTCCTGCAAATCGCCATCCATCAGTACGACAGCGTCGCCCGTCGAAATTTCCATGCCGCTCAGAAAGGCCGACTGGGAGCCGAAATTACGCGAGTGTTTGATGGCAATGACGTTCGGGTCTTTGGCGCAGATGTCGTTCAGCACCTCATCGGTATTGTCGGGCGAATTGTCGTTTACGAAGATGATTTCGTACCGAACCTTCATTTCATTGAAGGTTTTTACCAGCCGTTCGTACATGTACGGAATGGCCTGAGCGTCTTTGTAGCAGGCAATGATCGGCGAAATGACCGGGTTGAGCGTCGGGGTTTGAAACGCCGGAATCACCCGTGTTTCATAGTCGTGCGAAGTCTGCCAGTCGGCGGTCCGGCGTAGTCCGTCGCCGAGGGAGGTCGTAGCTTTCCAGTGCAGATCGGCTTCGGCAGCGGTCGGGTCGCCGTACCAGTCGGCCAGGTCCCAGTTGCGGTTGTTCATACTGCCCCATACCGGTTCCTCAGTAAGTCCGAAGGTAGTGCGGGCCACATCGATCAGTTCGCGCATGGTGGTCTTCTGACCGGTTGCGATATTATACGAGCGCCCGCTGATGCGGCTGTCGACGTGCAGGGCCGCCTGTACGAAAGCCCCGACGCAGTCGTCGACATACACAAAATCGCGGCTGATATCGGGTGAAACCAGCGGGGGCAGCGATCCTCTCCGGTTTTCTTCAACGAGCCGGGGAATTAGTCGGTCGGGTTCTTCCCAGCCTCCATAAATCGAATACAGCCGAAGATTGAGGGTGTTCAGCTTATGAACTTTGGCGTAATATTCCAGCGTATAAGCCGCCGACACTTTCGACACGGCGTAGTGGCTGTTGGGCTCGACGGGGTCGGTTTCTTTCGGTGCCGTGCAGTTGAATCCGTATTCCGAGCTGCTTCCGGCGTGGATGTAGACCATCTCCGTAGTGCAGTTTTCCAGAATATTGACCGTTCCCAGTACATTCGTCTCGTAGGTCAGCCCGACATTTTTCTGCTTGCTATACGCCCCGTAGGCCGCCAGGTTGAAAATAGTTTTGGGCTTGATCTTTCCGAAAACGTCCTGCACCGAGGTGTTGGACAGGATGTCGCAGTGAATAATATTTTCGGCGGGTACGTCCAGCAGTTTAAGGCGCCAGGCTTTGGTGGCGTCGTGGGTGAGCGCGTAAACGTCCTTACGTACTCGGAAAAGTTGCTCAAACAAATTGGCACCGATGAAGCCGCTGGCCCCGAAAACGACAATGGGGCCCTTGAGTTGGTTGATGTCAGGAGGTAGCAAATTGGAAGCAGGCTGATTTATTCTGGCCGCAATTATACGCCAAAACGATTGGATATAACCTACGAATGGCTGGTTAATAAGGCAATGGTAATCCGCCTTCGGTTAAGCCTGGGTTTCGTGGGCGAGCAGATACCGTTCGTGTACGTCGGCCCGCGCCTGTTCATACTGCGCTTCGGTCATGGGCAGGTAGTGCCACTCAAGCCGGTTCTCCATATACGAAACTCCTTTGCCTTTGACCGTATGCGCAATGACTAGCTTGGGTTTGCCCGACTGATTGGCCGGATCGGTCAGCCGGTCGATGGTCGACAGCAGATCGTCTACCTGATGACCGTCGACTTCAACCGTCTCAAAGCCCATGGCTTGCCAGGTCTGTACGTCGGCGGTGTCGCCCAGCACGTGGGCCGTCTGGCCAAAGCCCTGCAAGCCGTTTTTATCGATTAAAATAATCAGGTTGTCCAGGCTATGCTGAATGGCGAAATGAGCCGCTTCCCAGGTCGTCCCTTCGTTGGTCTCGCCGTCTGACATGAGCACGAACACCCGCGAATCATCGCCCAGTAGCTTGCCGGCATGAGCGATGCCCACTCCGATGGGTAGGCCGTGACCGAGCGAACCCGTCGCAAACGGAATCCCCCGGTGTTTATTCGGAGCCGGGTGAGCGGGCAGGGTCGTACCGTTATGGTAGTAGGTAGCCAGTTCAGCATCCGAAACCTCGCCCATATAATTCAGGCAGGCGTAGAGCGAAGCCGCTGCGTGCCCTTTCGACAGCAGAAACGTATCCTGTTCGCGTTTGCGCAATAATAACGTAGCGATCATCAGATCCACGCAACTCAGCGAACAGCCAATGTGGCCGGCATGCGCCTGGTGGTAAAGACCCAGTATTTTAAGCCGCAGTTGCCCCTGAAGCGTTTGATAGTCGGTAAATTCGGTGGAGAAGCTCATGGCTGGTTGACGAAAATGAGGCTCAGTTGGGATCGCCGTAGCGGTAACGGCCTCCCTGAAAGTCAAAAATAGTAATTTTTTTATCCGTATCGCCTTTGACCAGCACAATCCGGTCCCGGTCGTTCGGATCGACGCGCTGGATGTACTGCGCATCTTTAGGCAGATAAACGTTCACCATCTGGGCATCGATAAGCGTAACCGGGGAAAAAGTGCTGTCGATTTTGGCGGAGTAAATGATGCGTTTTTTGTTCGGGTACAGGATCGTGTCGCCGGGGGCATACAATTCTTTCAGGCGCTGGGCCGAGGTCCAGTAAGGGTTCTCGATTCGTGGTTTGTCGAAATACGTGTATTTAGCGGCCCTGTCGGCATAAATGTCGCCCAGCAACTGAAGGATATGCACCGACTGAAGCAGCACCACCGCCAGCATCGGCAACCCAAACCACCAGCGCAGCTGGGCTAGCTGATAGAGCCCCATGGCTACGAATATGCAGACATACGGAAACGAAGAGCCCGAATAACGTTGGGTTATGCCGAAGGTATGGCCTGAGTTCCAGGCCGTATACAGTAGAAAGAAGGTGGGCATCACACTCAGCAGCAGCAACAGAACGACGACCCGTTTCTGGTCAACGGTGGTGCGGTCAACGACAAACCGGGCGATCAGATAAACGACTGATGGAGCCCCCGACAGGACCAGAAAGCGCAGGGGCGTAACGCTGTAAAAAGGCAACCCTGCCAGCAGAATAAGCGGAAAAGCCGCATACACCCAGGTCGGTGGCTTGGGAACCGTAAAATAGCGGTGCAGGATACCGGTAGCCACCACACCTAGCCCCAGAGCCGGAAGGGAGTTTCGCAGGCCCGCCAGTTGATTCCCCAGCCCATTGGTGAAAATAAATAAATCTGAAATGATTGGAATGGCACGGACGGTAATGTTGGGCAGGGTGGCAGGCAGAATAAGACCGAAACCAGTGCCTTTCGGATTGGTCAGGGCGATGTTCCGGTAGAAATTCTTCTGGTTCTCCAGGGTGAAAAACGTGTATTTGCCACCCCCGAAAACGAACCATAGCGAGACAAGCCCTAAACCCACCACACCCACCGCGGCCAGCGTAAACCAGGTCTGCCGGTTGCGCAGATAAAACAGCGCGTACAGGCCATGACACAGAAAAATGATGACGGCCAGGTAATGCGACAGGACCGCCAGGATGAAGACCACCCCGTAGGCCAGGTACAGCCCCGTCAATGACACCTGGCCTGGTCGAACGGAAGGACGAAAAGAACCCTGCGAACGGACCCGCTCCTGAATCAGCAGAAACAGGTGGGTAGCCAGCAACGTCAGAAAGATCGTCATCGAGTAGTTGCGGGCAATATGGCTGTAGGCAACAAAAAACGGCTCGATGGTCGCCACGGCGGCCGTTGTCAGCGCCAGAGTATCGACGGCCTGGCTATTGAGCGGACTACTACCCGCCAGCCGCCCTCCCGGCTGAAAATGCCGCCGGACAAATACGAACAGCAGCCAGACGATGAGTACACTGAAAATAACCGACGGCATCCGAAGCGATGCGTCGCTCAGGCCGAATACTTTCAGCCAGAGCCAGACCACCCCATAGTAGGCCGGGCTGTTGCCGATGTCGCCCCGGATATTGGCATCAATGAAATCGGCAAAGGTTTTGGGCTTCCAGAATTCGGCCGGGGTGAAGTATTTCTTGTTGAAGACATCGACCTGATTGGCTCCTTCCAGGCAAACGCTCTGGCTGATGAGCAGCGTCGATTTTTCGTCGAAATAAATACTATAAGTACCAACCCGATACAGGCGAAGACAAAGGGCCAGTACCAACAGGGCGCTTAGCAAAACTAGCGTAGTGCGGGATAATGGAGCGAACATTGCCCCAAAACTACGCGCAAAAACCGGGTTCTCATAGAATCCGGCTAAAATGGCCAATCCTACGCAGGTTCTCCATAAGACTCGATTACTTCGATTGGACCGATAATGTGGCGGTTAAACTCATCCAGTTCTTCGGCGGGAACCCATAACTCGTTGTGGATCGGTCCACCCACATTTTCAATCCTGTATTTTTTCAAATAGGCACTGTCGACCTCAAATTTTGTCACATATCCGTTTCCGTAAGCCGGTACGTTCCATTCGACCGTGATCTGCCGGGCATACGCAAGATTGGTTACGGGGTAGAAAATCGGCTGCTCGGGCAATCGGGGCGGGAAGGCTGTCCAGTTGGATTGCGCAATCAGGTCTAATTCTTTCTGACTGACAGGGCGGAATAATGTAGTGGTCATTGGACTGAAATAGCAGCCGTTGAATAAGCCTGCTTCAATTGGTAATAAATCCCAAGTTAGTGAAAACAAATTTACTGGATATTTTCACCTCATTCTGTTTGGCTATGTCTTATCCAGAAAATGACTTTCTGATATTTGGAAATCGCTCAATTACAAATCAATTCCTGAAACGAATGTCTTCCACTTGTCTGACTCAGCGATTTTTTTGATGGTTTGATTCCGCTCAATTAGAAAATTCTTCATATAGCGCTCCAGAACTAAAAAATTGAACGCCATGCCTAACAGTCCCATTGGTGACTCAAATGAAAAGATGTCTTTCATCAGCGTTCCGTAAGTCGTTTCAGAAAAATAGTGTTCGTGCTTTAGGGATTGGAAAGTACCTTGCAACATTTCGTCCATGAAGTAATCAAAACGCTTTTCGGCAGTGATTTTAGTGGTTAATGTTTGCCATATACCAAAGTGTTTGGCTTTCCAGGTCACCGTATCCCCCAATTTCATGATACCTTGGCGAACGCCACCAACAATGTGTTCGCCTGTCTTTTGAGTTGAAAGCTGATGTAAATCGACACTCAACGAAAGCTTATAACAGACTTCAGGCTTAGCATAGATAGGCGTTTCTAAAAACAGAACAGGCATTTTGCAAGGTTATTTGGACTGATCACTTCGCTACAAGACTGCAAAAAGTATGTAGCGAATTCCCATAAACAAAATAACTTATCGATAGGAAGGAGGTATACTAAAACCTTACAGCTTCAGGATCGTGAATTCGACCCGGCGGTTGAGCTTGCGCTTCTCTTCGGTCTCGTTGCTGGCTACCGGTTTGCTCGGCCCCCAGGCTTTTGTCCGGATGCGCTCCGGAGTAATGCCTTTACCCGTCAGGTACTCTTTAACCACCCGGACCCGATCTTCCGACAGTTTGATGTTCGGCTCCCAGTCGCCCTGATTATCGGTATGGCCCTCAACCAGCAGTTCCATCTTCGGGTGGGATTCCAGCATGCCTACGACCCGGTCCAGCTCTTCGTTGGCACCGGGCAACAGCGCCGACTGACTTTGCTGGAACAGAACCTCCCGCATCACGATTTTCTGGCCCGAGTCGATCCGGGCCAGGTACAGGTTCCGGCGAATGTCGCGAAAGCGTTTGTCTTTGCTCAGGTCGAGGGTTTCGGTGGTAGGAAAATAGCCTTCCTTATTGGCTGTCAGCACGTAGGTTTTCTGGGCAGGCAAAATCAGTTTGTATTCGCCCATTTCCGGACTATAATCGACTCGGGCCGTTTCCTTATGCTCGGCAAACAGGCTGGCTACCACCGAGGCCGCAATGGGTTTTTTGCTGGTGGCATCCAGCACTTGGCCCGATACAATGGCTACCGGATCGGGTTTGACGGCGGGCGGGAGTTTGAGCCGGAAAATATCATCTTCGCCGACCGATCCCGCGCGCGAGCTCAGGTACGCAAAATCGCCCGAGGCCGGAATCGTAAAATAGCCATCCCACTCCGGGGTATTAATAGACGGCCCCAGGTTTTCGGGTTCACTCCAGTTAGTCCACGAATCGTCGAGCCGGCGACTGACGAAAATATCCCCGTTACCGTAGCCTGGATGCCCAGCCGAGGTAAAATACAGCGTCCGGCTGTCGGCTGCCAGAAACGGCGAACTTTCTGAGTCGGCGGTATTGAGGATATTGCCCAGCGTGACGGGCTCCGACCAGGTGTTGTCGGGCCGCTGGTGAGAAATATACAGGTCGCGGTCACCGCGCGAGTCTTTGCGCTGTACCGCCAGAATAATAGACCGTCCGTCGGGCGAGACGCAGAACTCCAACTGATTTTTTTCGTGGAGATTGTAGTTGTTAGTGATCTTACACTCGACCGGTTGCGACCAGCCGGTTTTGGTCCGAACCGATTTTGAAATCCCGAACGACAGCCCTCCGCTGGGCAAATACACATTGATCAGGTAGGCAGTTCGACCATCGGGAGCCATGCCGCTAATGGCGTTATCGCCGGTGTTGTTGATGGGTGGGCCGATGTTGACCGCTTCGCTCCAGCCCGGCGAAGACCCGCTCCCCGGCTGCAGGGTCGAGTACCAGACGTCCTGCCGGTCGGCCGAGCCCATGTTTGCTTTGTTGTAGTTTCGGGTGAAGTAAAGCGTTTTGCCGTCAGGTGAGATGACGGGAGCCACTTCCTGCCCCGGCGAATTAATTGATTTGCCGAGATTTTCTTTCAGAATGTCTTTGGGAATGTTTTTCGACACGTTGACGCCAATCACAACGGGTTTGGTATCCTCTAAAATACCGATCGCATCGATCTGATTGATCCCTTTCAGCGCGGCTCCGTTGATAATGACTTTTAGCTGATGACACAGAAAGTCGGATTCTGTGGGCAGAACGCGCAGCAGCGGATCGGTTCGTTCCTGAATACCGGGAGCCTGGTAAACCAGGTGTTCCACGTTTTTGTCATCGTAGGCAAGAATCCGGATCACCGAGCCCGGATTGACATTTTCCGATACCACGATCTGCCGGGCCCGCATCGGTTTAGTAAACCCTACCTGAATCCATTCGTCCGCTGTACCATCAGGTTGCCGGGGCGCCCAGGCGCAGGGTGTTTCTCCAGGCGTTGGCCCCTGGCTGGGTGAGCCTAAAGCCTGAGAGGCTTTGTACCGCTCTCCGTACGGCCCGCCGTCTTTTTCCGACGATACCCCGACCACGCGACTTGCCCACTGAATGGATTGCGCCCGGCCTTTTGCACTAACTAGCATGACCAGCACGGTCAATAAAAATGACAGGACACTCCAGACTCGCATAACGAAGAAATGGCAGACGGTTGACAAATAGGAAGAAAACCGGCTCTATCTTAACGTAGAAACTCCCTGTTTAGATTGTCAGGTAATTTAAGAAAAAAACGTACGCATCCGACAAAAACATCTCCATCCTACTATCGGGGTGTCGGCAGGATGGGTGTTTAGGCGGCTATCAGAAAAATAGCCGTGAGCGACCGAACGGGCAGCGCCGGATGGCAAACAGGCGGTTAGTTCGTCAGAACCCGGTAGGCCCAGGGGGTAAGGGTGATGTTCATGGCGGGCTTCAGGTCCACCGATTCGTGGCTGAACACCTCGGTGTACGTGCCCGAAAAGCCACTTCCCCCCAGGGTAAACGTTTGGGTTTCATTGCTCAGATTGATCAGCACGATCACCCGGTCGTAATCGCGCTGCCGGTAGAACACATACACCTTGTCGTCGTGGTTGGTCGGAATTTTAATGGCTTTCCCGCCGTAAATACCATTCCAGAGGGCCCGGTTCCGGTGCTTGAGCGTCAGCAGGGTAGCGAAGAAATTGCGCTTCGGGTAGTCGCCCCAGTCAATGGTATCTTTCTCGAAAAAACTCAGGCGTTTGTTCAGGTTCGATTCCATGCCGTTATACACCAGCGGCATGCCTTCGAGAGTGCTGCTGAGAACCACAAAGGCATCGGCACCAGGGCCAAACGATTCGAGTAGAGTGCCATTATGAGTATTTTCGTCGTGGTTCTGCGTAAACAGCATCTGGTAATACCAGGCCGGAAACCGCTTTTGGTTGGCTTCGCGCAGAGAGTCGATTTTATCGGCTGTACGAGCCCCCTTTGCAATGGCTTTCATCATGTTATGCATGCTCCAGCCGTAGTTCATGTTAAAACAATGCTTGAACTGATCGGGCTCGTCTTCCCATTCCGACAGCATAAAGACGGTTTTGATCTTGTCGAGCTTCGGACGGACCTCCGCCCAGAAATCGGTCGGTACAAACCCGGCTACATCGCACCGGTACCCGTCGATACCGCATTCGCGAACCCAGTACAGCATCGCGTCGGTCATGCCCGCCCGCATGTCCGGATTATCGTAGTTCAGGTCCACCACATCCGTCCAGTCCGTGGGTTTGCCCGTTTTCGGATCGACCGGCGAGGTCATTTTTCCGTTGACCTGTGTATACCAGTCCGGGTGTTCTTTGATCCAGACGTGATCCCAACCCGTATGGTTAGCGACCCAGTCCAGAATAACGCGCAGGCCCAGCGCATGCGCCCGGTTGACCAGCGATTTGAAATCCGCCAGCGTGCCCAGATCAGGATTGATGGCTTTGTAATCGGCGACGGCGTAGGGGCTACCCAGGGTTCCTTTTTTATTTTTTTGACTGACCGGATAAACAGGCATAAGCCAGATGATATCGACGCCCATTTCTTTCAGGCGGGGCAATTGCTCTTCGACCGCTTTGAAATTACCCTGGGAGGAGAACTGGCGTACGTTGACTTCGTAAATCGTTGCGTTTCGAGACCATTCCGGGGCGGGTGGGGCGTTGGCGGCCGTCGTGTCCGATCTGGATACGGTCGTAGCCTCCTCCTGGTTGTCCGTAGATTTACGACAGGCCGAAATGAGGGTCAACAGACTCAGAAAGACGGCCAGATATGTTTTTTTCATGCAACTAGTTGTGCTGATTCGATAAGAAGTTAAGTATGGAGAAACGGTCAGGCTACCAGCGGCTGATGACTGTTTTTAAGTTGACGGATGGTTTCCAGCGGATCGGTTGCGCCAAATACAGAACTGCCCGCGACCAGGATGTCGGCACCGGCCTCTACCAGCGCCGAGGCATTGTTGAGACCAATGCCCCCGTCTACTTCGATCAGCGCCGATGCGTGATTGGCAAGCAGCAACTGTTTGAGCCTGGCAATCTTCCGGAGGGTATGTGGAATAAACGACTGGCCACCAAAACCCGGATTGACCGACATGATCAGGATTACGTCGATCTGCTCCAGCACGTCGATCAACCCTTCGACGGGGGTATGGGGATTGAGAGCCACGCCCGCCCGACAGCCCAGTTCGCGGATGTGCGAGAGGGTACGGTGCAGGTGCGTACAGGCTTCGTAATGAACATGAATGACCGATGCGCCCCCTTCGGCAAAGGCGTCGAGGTAGCGCTCGGGCTGGGTGATCATCAGGTGAACATCCAGGGGCTTCCGGCAGTGCTTCCGAACCGCAGCGAGCAGCGGAAAGCCGAACGAAATGTTGGGAACGAACTCGCCATCCATCACATCGAAGTGCAGATAATCGGCCTCGCTTTGGTTGATCAACTCCAGATCGCGTTGAATATTGGCAAAATCGGCCGCGAGCAGGGAAGGAGCAATAAGAGGTCGGTTCATGGTTGACTGCTAAATGGTAATGGGTTAATTCGTTGGAAAAGAAATAGTTGTTGAGTAATAGAGGACCAACGCTGATTTTTTTATCCTGTAAAACTACTATTTTTTTTGCTTGAACGCGGAAACAACCCCAATATTACCTACCGATTAAATGATATCCGGTTCTGCGAAAGGACGCCCCTCTCATAAAAGCGTCTTTTTCTCAAAATCATGCTCATTCGAACACAGAACCGGGTCTTCTTCGGTTTAGTACTTGCCTGTTGAAACAAACACTATGATACCCCAGGAACGCATTGCCGAACTGACCGACCGCCTGAATTATTATAACCATCAATATTATCAGAACAGCGTTTCGGAAATTGATGATTTTACCTTCGATAAACTGCTTGCCGAACTGACTGAGCTGGAAAAACAGTATCCTGAATTCCGCCGGCCCGACTCGCCTACCGTTCGGGTGGGCGGTACGATCAGTAAAGAATTTGCGACCGTCTACCACCGCTTTCCAATGCTGTCGCTGGGCAATACCTACTCAGAAGAAGACCTCGTAGAGTTCGATAAACGTGTGCAGAAAGGGCTGAATGGACAAACGTACGAATACATCTGCGAGCTTAAATTCGATGGGGTAGCGCTGAGTATGACCTACGAAAATGGGATTTTAGTCCAGGGGGCTACCCGTGGAGACGGCGTCCGGGGCGACGATATCACGAACAACATCCGGACTATCCGCACGGTGCCGTTGCGTATTGAGGAGCGTCGAGCAGAGGGCCACGGGCAGCGGGAAAAAGAGAAGGGCCAGGTCGCTATCAACTTCGAAGAGAGTAACCCTCTGCCCTCTGCCCCGCTCCCCACCATCCCCGCCCTCTTCGAAGTACGGGGGGAAGGGTTTCTGCCGCTGGCTGAGTTCGAGCGCATCAACAAAGAGCGGGAAGATATCGGCGAACCGCTCCTGGCGAATCCGCGGAATGCGGCCTCAGGCACGTTTAAACAGCAAGATTCGTCGGCCGTTGCCAAGCGTCGGCTCGACTGTTATCTGTATTCATTTCTGTCTGAACCAGACGTGTTTCAGACCCACGAAGAAAGCCTGATCGCGATGAAACAGTGGGGCTTCAATGTGTCGCAGACCTGGCGGAAATGCGCGAATATCCGTGATGTAATGCTGTTCATCAACGAATGGGAAACCCGACGGTACGAATTGCCGCTGGCAACGGATGGAATTGTCATCAAAGTCAACCGGTACGACCAGCAACGCGAACTAGGCTACACCGCTAAAAGTCCGCGCTGGGCCATTGCGTTCAAATACAAAGCCCTGGCTGCCAGTACCGTATTGAACGATATCCGCTACCAGGTGGGCCGTACGGGGGCCGTTACGCCCGTTGCGCTACTGACGCCGGTATTGCTGGCCGGCACCATCGTCAAGCGTGCTTCGCTGCATAATGCCAACGAAATCGAGCGGCTGGGGGTGATGCTGCACGATACGGTTTTTGTCGAGAAAGGTGGCGAAATTATTCCGAAAATAACGGGCGTCGATCTGACTCGGCGGACAGACCAGAGCCAACCGATCGTTTATCCTACGACTTGCCCGGCCTGCGGAACTCCCCTTGTCCGGAAGGAAGGCGAAGCCCACTTTTATTGCCCCAACGAACGCGGGTGCCCACCGCAGCGCCAGGCCCGGTTCGAACATTTTATCCAGCGTCGGGCCATGAACATCGAGAGCCTGGGCGAAGGGAAAATTGAAATGCTGATCGATCAGGGGCTGGTACAAACGCCCGCTGATTTGTATGACTTAAAGCCTGAGCAATTGCTGGGTCTCGAAAAAGTATTTATGGACTATGGCGACGGGTCGGAAGAAACGAGCAAAAAACGCGTTGTCAGTTTCCGCCAGAAAACGGTCGATAACATCCTGACCGCCATCGAGCGTTCCAAAGCACAGCCCTTTGCCAATGTGTTGTTTGCGCTGGGTATTCGGTATGTGGGCGCCACAACCGCCGAGAAACTCGTCGACTATTTCGGGTCGATGGATGCCATCATGAACGCCAGCCAGGAAGCCTTGCTGGCCGTGCCTGATACAGGTCCACGCATTGCCGAAAGTGTAGTCGCCTGGTTTGCCGACCCTGATAACCGCGAGTTCGTTGAGCGCCTGCGGGCGGCCGGATTGCAGTTGGCGGGTGAGAAAAAGGTGATTGAACCAGAAGGAAATACGCTCGAAGGCAAGACATTTCTGTATACCGGTACATTTGCTAATTTCAGCCGCGAAGAGCTCGAAAATCGGATTGCGGCCAACGGCGGTAAGCTGCTGAGTGGTATTTCCAAGAAACTAAATTACCTGATTGTAGGCGAAAACGCCGGACCATCGAAAGTGGAAAAAGCGCAGAAGCTCAACGTACCCATGATTGGCGAAGATGAATTCCTGGCGATGCTGGAGGTATAAGGATAAGTAGCCTGAATTTACTACTTTTGTGTACTTACTACACCCATCGAACCATGGAAGAAAACATTAGCCTTGACGATATCCGAAAAATACTGGCACGTACGGCAGAAATCACCGAACGAAATGCAAAGCTGATTGGCGATTTAGGGAACAAATTTGGGAGCTTTACCGAAGGCATGGCGTTTCCGGCGATGGAGAAAGTGCTGCGCGATCGGTTCGGCATGACCACCGTAACCATCCGGTACAAAACCCGTCGGGGTGGCGAAACCATCGAGATCGACGTACTCGGTATTGCCAATGGGGCCATCAATACGGTGGTGGTCGTGGAAGTGAAAAGTCATTTGAAATCGAGGGATATCGATCAGATGCTGGCAATCCTGCGCCGGTTTACGGATTTCTTTCCGGAGCAGAGCGGGAAAAAACTATACGGCATTCTGGCCTTTGTCGATGCGTCGGAACAGGTCATTCAGGAAGCCGAAAAAGCGGGCTTGTACGTGGCTCGCATTCACGACGAACTGTTTGAAATTCTACCCCTGAACGGCGTTTTGCCAAAAGACTTTTCGCAAGTCGATACGAAACAATGACTCCTGCCCAATTTCCCGTAACTTTGCCTGAATACATTCCCGTTTCCACTAATGGACACTCGTAGCCAGTACGGCAAATTTCACGGTGTAGGCGTTGCTATCGTGACGCCCTTCAACGCCGACCAATCCATTGATTTCGACGGCTTTGGCCGTCTGATCCGGCATGTCTCCGAGGGGGGAGTGCGTTATTTCGTCCTACAGGGCACAACCGGCGAATCGCCAACGGTAACCAAGCAGGAAAAAGCTCAGTTGCTGCAGTACCTCAAGGAAAATAATCCGAAAAACCTGCCGATCGTATTTGGCGTGGGCGGTAACATTACGTCCGAGGTCGTGTCGGGGATGAAAAATATTGATTTCGACGGGGTCGACGCCATTCTGTCGGTTTGCCCGTATTACAATAAACCGGGAAAACGGGGCGTGATCGAACACTTTACCCGCATTGCCGATGCCAGCCCGGTGCCCGTAATTCTCTATAACATTCCGTTCCGGACCGGCATCAATATGACGGCCGAAACTACCTGCGAACTGGCACAACACCCGAACATCATTGGGGTGAAGGAAGCCTCATGCGTGATTGAGCAGTGCATGGAAATCGCCCGCGATAAACCCGACGACTTCCTGCTGATCTCCGGCGACGATGTGCAGGGCGTTCCAATCATTAGCATCGGTGGCGTAGGCGTAATGTCGGTGATTGCCAATGCTTTTCCAGTTAAATTTTCGGGCATGATCGAAGCCGCTTTGCAGGGTGATTTCGCTTTCGCGCAGAAAGAACTCGGGCATTTCCTCCGGATCGATCCGCTGCTGTACGAAGAAGGAAACCCGGTTGGCGTGAAGAATCTTCTGGAGATTCTGGGTCTGACGACGGCTGAGGTGCGGCTGCCGCTAATGAAAGCTTCCGACGATCTAAGCGAACGCCAGAAAGCCGTTCTGCAACGCGATGGTCTGCTGGAGTTAGTCGCTCAGTAGAGCCGATAAAGATTCAATAAAAATGGCTCAACGCAACGGATGTGTTGAGCCATTTTTGTTTTTCTATAACTCTACCGCCAAGCCTGAATTATAGCTTGTAGAATCTGCATCAACGATTCCGTTTAGCCGGAAACGGTGCGTTTTTGTCATTCCGACGAAGGAGGAATATTAAAGGTTCCTGACTCTTGGCGAGGACACTCGTAAGATTCCTCCTGCCGCACCGGCGGACCGGTCGGAATGAACTGTGTCAAGAAACAAGAGCAAAGGCCGCTTTTTCATTGAATTTTACCCCTTGACTGGCCACGGCAAAACATTGACGAACTAATTTATGAGCCACCGCTATCAAGGCCACCAGCTTGGGCTTGCCCCCACTCACCAACCGATCATACAACGCTTGACAAGCTGGGTTAGCCTTCTTGGCCTGCATACTGGCCATGTACAACAGCTGACGAATCCGACTATTACCCAACTTACAAATGTGGGCTTTCCCTTTCACCGAGCTGCCCGACTCAAACACCCGGGGGGCTAAGCCCACAAAACTCACCAGTTGTTTGGCCGACTCAAAGCGGGAAAAGCCCTGACTGAGCACCAATAAACTCAGAGCCGTCTTGCGACCAATACCGGGAATGCTGCGCAGATTGGCATACAAACTGGCATAGTGGGTGGTAGCCAGTTGGTCGAGTTGCTTCTCCAGGGTTTGAATCTGCTCCTCCAGGTGATCCAGACTCTTTTGTAGGGATTGCTCCAGGATGGGATTGGGTACACCCGAGTGGGTAAAGGCCTCCTGCTGGTTACGCAGGGCGGTACGTTGCTTGATGTATTGCTCGAGTAAGGTCTGTAACTGAGCCAATTGGCTCATCAATAGACTGGGCGGCTGCCAAAGGGCAGGCCGTTGATTAGCCCCAAATTCGCTCAACAGTCGGGCATCGGCTTTATCGGTTTTGGTACGGCGGAGCCGCATTTGACTGAAGCGACGGATGATCAATGGATTGACCACACTGAGTAGCTGCTGGTGGTGGTGGAGATAGACGGCCAGGGGCAGGTAGTAGGGTCCTGATGCCTCCATGACCAGTTGGCAATTGGGGGGTAAGAGTGTTGTTAACTGCTCAAATCCGGCTGGTTGATTGGGCAGTAGATAGTCTAGGAAACCGCCCTGCGGCTGGGGGATGGCCAGTGTGAAACTGGCTTTGGCGATGTCAATACCTACATAGATGGTGTTCATAGGCGTAGTTAATTAGGAACGTTGGCCGCTGGTGCTTATCGATTCTTTATTCGGGCTGAAGGCCCCACGAACTGTTCAAGCTGGCGGTTACACGAACTCCGTCGGCGACTCGCATTCCGAGCGGTCTTGGAGACCCTTGACAAAAGATAGTCTACCGACGGAGGCACTCTAAAGAACGCATGCAAACATAGAATGACAAAAAACGATTCTGATAGCAAGGTTTGGTAAAAGGATAAGCAGGTTCATTCTAACAGAACTGCATTCAGATTAAAAGCCTATTAAATCTATAGTATGCATAAAAAAGCCGGGTTCTGACAGAACTCGGCTTGCTGGGTCAACGTGATTTTACCGTTATGGATTACTGCGGCCTCCGCCAAATAATTTGGAGATGAGCCAGATAACAATACCGATACCGGCAATAACCAGGATAGCGCCGGTCCAGGCACCCGCTTTGAAAATATCGCCAATGGCAGCGCAACTGGTTAGAAACAGGGTCATGAACATCGCCACGAAGGCTATAGGGAAATAACGCAACAGGGTTTTCATAAACGTTAACTGGTTTGAGTGTAGTACAAAACCCACGCGTCCTTCGGCGGATTTTCAAGTTTAACCGCCACCAACACAGTTTGTTTTCTGACCGGCCGTTAGATATTCCACCAGTAAGTCCACTTCAGGACCAGGGCCCGGTTTTTAACCGAAAAGAAGCCCGGCACATCCTGACCAATCTGGGCTGAATTGGGCAAATAATTGTCGGTATAAACCAGGAAAAAGTCGGATGCGGGTTTGTAGCGCCACTGAATCCGGGCGTTCAGGTTCATGTTCTTCTGCTGTTCGTTATACTGCAAAAAGGTGGTCAGATACAGTGTGTTCGTCACCGTAAAGTCGAAACGGGGGCTAATAAGCCAGAACGTCGTCTGGCCCCAGGGTTGCGGCAGGCGGATGTCGTTGTAGTTGATGTTGGCCGCCAGACTCACGTAGGGCTGGAACCGATAGCCGACATCGGCTATCAGGTTCAGCCGGGTGCCTTTGTCGTAATACCCACCGTAGCGCGTCGAAAATCCGTAGGTGAATACGCTCTGGGGCTTCGACACAAACTGGGTTCCCCAGGCGGTCCAGTAATGTTCGGTTCCGGTCGCCAGGGTTTCGCGGCCCGTATTGGTCGGGTCGAACGGCTGGAGGAGCCGGACGTAATCCGTGGCGGCCCAGGCACTCAGAACACTTCGGCTCCGAAACGTAATGGCGTAGCTGAGCATGCTTTCGTTGTCGCTCTGCCGCCAGGCCGGATCAAAAAAGTACGTAGACGTCAGTGTTGGGCCGTGGTTCAGCACGCTGCCCGCCGGTGGAAGAAACGTGTAGGCCAGCGTACCCATGCCCCGTTCGTAGCCCCGGCGCGGTACGTAACCCGCTTCGGCGGTGTAGTTCTTCCCGACCGATTCGACCTGCCCGCCAATGAGCCATTTGCGGCTGAAATACTGCAGGTTGCCGGCATAAACGGCGTCGGCTCCCGGCTGTTCGGGGCTGAACGACTTCACGTACAGCGCCTTTCCTGTCCATAAGTTGTTGGCCGAAGCCAGGTTGTATTCGAGCCCCAGGTTGCGGTTGAAGCGCGAATACAGGGTTTTGTCGGCCACATCCGCGTATGAAAGCGATTCTTTATTGACGAACATAAACCCGATGTTGGAGCGGGCCGATACCCGTCGCTGCAGGGCCACCACGGCGAAATTTTGCGCCGGAAGCCCGGTGGCCTCAACGCGCCCGGTCTCCATATCCATAATCCCGACCCGCCAGTCTTTGTTGAGTTTCCCGCTTAGCCGTGCCCCAAACCGAATTGGAACCCCCCCGAGCCCAATCCGGCGACTGAAAAATGGGCGGATCGTGGAATAGCCGAAGTTGGTAATCTGATCGCCATTTTCCAGGAAGAACTGCCGCTTTTCGGGAAAGAACAGCTCGTAGCGGTCCAGGTTCGTCACCTGCTGATCCACATCGACCTGCGAGAAATCCGGGTTGACAGTGAGGTCCAGGTTGAGCGACGACGTTACGGCCACTTTGGCGTCGAGGCCCGCATCGAAGCGACTCTGAGTCGGCACGCCATTCTGGTAATCCCGGTTCAGCCCGGTCAGCGCATACGGAATCAGCGAAATATTCGGACCGGGTTGTGGCGGGGGCTGATCCCAGATCAGCACACCCGTCAGCGCCAGCGAAGCCGTCGGAAACTGCCGCTGGATGGGTGTCCAGGACGATTTTTCGGTGGTCTTCAGGTCCTGACGTCCGAAATTGATGCCCCAACGGGTAATGCCTTTTTTGTAGCGGATGGTTTTAAACGGAATAGCCAGTTCGAGTACGTAACGGTCGGCGTAGTTTTGCACGACTGATTTCCATTTATTATCCCAACTCAGGTTGGCTTTACCGCCTTCGTAGAGCAACCCGTCCCACTGTGCACCCGCGGCATTCGTGCCGAAGGTGAATCCATTGGTCTGATCGTCGAAGGTGTCCATGAAAAAAATGAAGTTATCATTTTTCACGAAGGCCCAGTCTCGCCGGAGCGATTCGACCATGTAGGGGCCGGGTACGTAGCCGTGGAAACAAACTGCACTCAGGTAGATATTGTGATCGTCGTAGGCCATCCGCACGTCGGTACGAACACGGGCGCGGCTGGTATCCATCGGCAATACCATCCAGAAATCCGTCGCTACTTCGGCCGCCTGCCAGGCCGGTTCGTCTACCACACCATCGAGCACGATCGGCGACGTTGCGCGGCTAATGTGCAACTGGTAGCTCTCGTTTTTCTTTTGCGCCAGCAGCGACGAACGATCCAGCAAGAGAACAGCAATCGAAAAAATCAGGATAAACCTCACCAAATCAATAGGTTTAGAAAACTAGTCAATAAAGAACTTCAGGCGTCTTTTTTACCGCATCGGTGCATAAAACAAGGGAGGAATTTCAGGCCTATTTCGTCCGAAATTCCTCCCTGACTAATCTGGGGAAAACTAATTCCCAACCATGAATACCGCGTTGCCGAACAGGAGCTTGCCGTTGTACCAGAAACCCCGGAACAGCGGATCGTCGGCCAGGTAAACGATGCTGCCGCGCCCCGCGCTCTGAACCCCCATCAGCAGGGTATTTTTGAGTTTCTCTTTGGCGTTGCGTCCCGAAAACCCAGCGACGTAATTGTCTGCTTTCAGGTAACCGACGTTCCAGCCCGTTTTCAGGAAATCGAAGTTGTAAGCGTTCTGCACCAGGGTATAATACCCGCCCGACAGCCCAAAGCCAAGCGGATGGGTCGTGTCGATATTCACGCGGTAAATACTCCCCGGAATGTCGTCCGAAATGGCCGTTCGTTCGCGGTCACCGTAGATTTTGAGTGAATCGGTTGGGCTTTTCCGGCCCTTGCTGCCCGATTTGTCGGCATCGGCAGAACGCTCCTTTTCCTTGAGGTCAAACCCGTCCTTGTCGGCCAGGAACGAGGCTGCCCGTTCCATCGCAATCAGCTTGCCGCCCGACCGAACCCACTCTTTAATGGTCGACAAAACTTTATCGGTCAGAAACTTGCCGTAATTGTAGTTGGTCGGCAGGATCAGGACATCCAGTTTGTTCCAGTTGACATTCGCCAGTGTGTTGATGTCGAGCAGTGTAATCGGGTAATTGAGTTCCTGATCGAAAAAATGCCAGACTTCACCTGCCGAAGGCGGGGGCGTTCCGTCACCAATGACCAGGCCAACGCGGGGCGCTTTCAAACCCGTCACAAAGTCCGACCCAAAGTCGGAGCCGGTCGTCACGAAGCCCGTCTGAACCGGGGTCAGATCGGCACCGGTTTTTGCGGCTTCGGCCCGAACGACGGCGTCGAAGCGATCGCCCAGCCGCTCGTTGCCCGCCCGCGCTACAATGAGCGTACCCGAAGGGTACGTTTTGTTGTCCAGCTCGAAGGCTTTCTCAGCCGCCCGAACCCGTACTTTCTGCTTCAGCAGCCCCGCCAGCATCTGCACGGCCGGCAGCGACTGCCACCGCACCACATACGCATACGGGCGCTGGGCAGCCGACGACGAAGCCGACTGCGTAGCAGAAGCGCTTTGCGCGCCCGAACCCACAGCCGCGGGCCCCTTGCCCCCGGCTTCGATGCGCGTAGTCAGGCCGTAGGTTTGCAGTCCGAAGGCGTAGGGCAGCGACCAGGCCGTTATGTCGTAGGTCGCCGAATCTTCAAGCGCCGAATTTTGCTCGAACAGAATTTTAAGCAAGGTCGATTTGGGCTGATAAGCGCTAATGACCAGGTCTTCGGTGCCGACCGATACGCTTTTGTCGGTCTTCTGGGTCGTGTAATTATACCCCGATACGGTTTGCGTTTTGCCGACGAAGCCGTAGCTGATCCGGTTTCGGTCGAGCAATTGCTCCAGCGCTTTCAGCCGCCCGGCGTCGCCGTTGGATTTGACGACATAGCTTTTGTAAATGCCGATGGGCGAATTTCGGGACTTGTCGAAAAACTGCCCGAACTCCTTTACCAGATCCTGCGGCCGGTCGGCAACCGACTCGAGCGTGGCAATGCTGGCCGTAACGTGGTGGTCGATTCGCTGGCGGAGCGTCAGCGTGTCGCCGTCGGCTTTTTCGATGGCCAGCCCGGCCCGGCCGCTGCCGCCCTGTTCATAGGTCATGCCGATGGCACCGTTGTAGGTCGGATAGGTGTCGCCGTAGCTGGGGTAGAACAGGTCAAAGCGTTCGCGGGTGTAGTAGAGCCAGCCGTTCCGGTCGAAATAGCGGCTGCAGTACTGGCCGATAATTTGTTGAAACTTGCGCTGAAATGCAGTAATGTCTTCGTGGTACGGTTTGGCCGACGGTGCAAAATAGTACGGGCTTTCAACGCTCATCTCGTGGAAATCGCCGTGAAGCTGCGGCATCCACTGCTGATAAAGCGCCATCCGCTGCTGGGTAACTTCCTGTGTTTGCCAGGCCCAGTCGCGGTTTGGGTCGAACAGGTAGTGGGTATAGCGACCTCCGGGCCAGGGCTCCTGGTGTTCACGGGCTGAGGGTGTCGGGTCGGCGTTGCGGCCGAGCATCTGGTTGTACCAGTTGACGTACCGATCGTGACCGTCGGGGTTGAGGCCGGGGTCCAGAATAACCACAGTCGTATTCATAACCTTCTGCGAGACTGCATCCGACGGGTCCAGCAGCCGGTACAGTACTTCCATGAACGCTTCGGAACTGACCGCTTCATTGCCATGCACGTTGTAGCTGAGCCAGGCAATGGGTGGCTGCGCAGCCGTGGTGGGCGCACCGTCCATCAGGCCGATTCGCTTCAGGTTGTTGGTCCGGATTTCTTCCAGGCGGGCCATGTTGGCCTCCGACCCAACGGCAACGACCATCAACTGGCGACCTTCGTGGGTGGTACCGTAGGGGAGGAGTTTGAGCCGGTTTGGAACCTGCCGGGCCAGTTGCTCGGCGTAGGCCAGTACGCGGTGATGGGGAGTAAACCGTTCCCCGATTTTATAACCGAGAAACTGAGGGGGAGAATCGGGAGTCGATGAAGAACGGGTTGTCTGCGCATGGGCGCACAGCGACGCAATGGACAGACCCACCAGCAATAAACGATGTTTCATGAATGTGAAAAAAAGAGACGAGCTAACCTCCTCAAAAATAGCAGTAAAACGATCAGGAAGCCTTTTTTTTGAAAAATTTTGGTGGGTAGTATTGCATTATAAAAACATCCCCTTACCTTTGCACCACGTTTCGCCAACGGGGCAGCTAATCAGCAAAACCGTTGGGTCTTGTACTCAAGACGGCCGATTCGTCTAGCGGTTAGGACATCGCCCTTTCACGGCGGTAACACGGGTTCGATTCCCGTATCGGTCACTAACATTGCAACGGTTGTTGTGCAAAAATCCTGACTAGCATGCTAGTCAGGATTTTTTGTTTTTTGCGGTTTCGATACGCCCAAAAGTATAGGAGGCTGTTTAGGTTTTTAAATTTGATACGTACTCAATTATTGGTGGGAGTCTGAGTTTGTCATTCCGACACAGGAGGAATCTTGAAGCAGATCAATCCTCAAGATTCCTCCTGCGTCGGAATGACAAACTCATTTTACAAAATACTGAACAGTTTCAATACGTACATACTGCCAATCTTTCCTGAACAGATCCTCGGCCACCACGGTGACGACTCAGGCTACTGATCTACGAAGTTTTTCTCCATAAACGTCGACAGCGCTTTTTACCATTTGGTAAACGCCCTGTCGATGGTGGGCCGGAATTTTGTGTTCAAAAACAACCGGTTTTATGGAAACATCTCGTAGGGAAAACACACTGAAAGGTAAACGGGTCATTGTTCTGGGCGGAAGCTCCGGCATTGGCTTTGCCACCGCAAAAGCAGCTGTTGGGGAGGGCGCTACCGTAGTGATCGTGTCAGGCAATCAACAACGAATTGATGAAGCCCTGAAGGAACTACCGGCAGAAAGCAGCGGCTATGCGGTCGATTTGAGCCGCGAGGAAAATATCCAGGCCTTCTTCGCTGGAGTCGGTCGCTTCGACCATCTGGTGTATACCGCAGCAGAAAACATCAATCTGACCACAATTGAGAATACCGATCTGTCGAAAGCCAGCGATTTCTTTATCCTTCGGTATTGGGGGGCTGTGGCCGCAGTGAAATATGGCGCACCGCTGATTAACGAGGGTGGATCAATTGGGCTGATGAGTGGCATTGCCAGTCAGCGGCCGGGTGCGGGCTGGGCGCTGGGTGCCAGCATTTGTGGGGCTATGGAGGGCTTTTGCCGCGCCATGGCGGTCGAGCTGGCTCCTGTTCGGGTCAATGTGGTCATGCCCGGAGTGATCCAGACGAATTTATGGAATAGCATGGAGCCTCAGCAGCGGGAGAATTTCTATAAGTCGATCGGCGATTCGCTGTTGGTGAAGCGTGTGGGGCAAGCCGAAGATATTGCCCAGACGTACGTTTTCCTGATGAAGCAATCGTTTGCAACCGGGCAAACGTTTATCATCGACGGCGGGACTGTATTGGTGTAATGCTTCGTTGGGGCAGACAGACCGTAGGAGGCCGACGGCTTGCGGAATAAGCGGACATTTGTCGAACAAAAAAGATCAGATCATGGCACGAGTTTTTATTACCGGTTCATCGGATGGCCTGGGCCAGATGGCCGCCCGGCTGTTGCTGGAAAAAGGTAACCACGTTGTTCTACACGCCAGAAACGAGCAGCGCGCAGAGGTGGCCCTGAAAGCTAACCCGTCAGCGGAGACCGCGCTTGTGGCCGACCTGGTCAGTATTGCACAAACAAAAGAGTTGGCCCGGCAGGTCAATCAGCTCGGTAATTTTGATGCGGTCATCCATAATGCAGCCGTCGGGTACCGGGAACCCAGGAAAATAAACACACCGGATGGCCTGCCGCATGTATTTGCGATCAATAGCCTTGCGCCCTATTTGCTGACGTCGCTCATCGAAAAGCCGAAACGACTGATTTACCTAAGTTCCGGACTTCATCTTGACGCTGACAGCAGTTTGCGCGACCTGACCTGGTCGCAAAGACCCTGGAATGGCTTCCAGGCGTATGCTGACTCTAAACTGCATGATGTGCTGCTCGCTTTTGCCGTAGCCAGACAATGGAAGAATGTGTGGAGCAATGCCTTAGAACCGGGCTGGGTAGCCACCAAGATGGGGGGAGCCGGTGCGCCGGATAGCCTTCAACAGGCTCCGCTGACCCAGGTGTGGCTGGCATCTAGTCAGGATCCCGGAGCGCAGACCTCAAGCGGTTATTTCTATCATATGAAACCTCAGGCGGTTCACCCAGATGCCCGTCGCGACGATGTGCAGCAACGGTTTCTCGAAAAATGCTATAGCTTATCGGGTGTAAAGTTTCCTGAATAAAAGAGCCTGAAAGGCTAAAAATAATATAGGAATACTTACTACTACAGCGTAGGCCGAACGTATCGGCAACGCGAGCGTTGCCGCCTTTCAATAAATGCTCTGCGGTTCAGGCAAGCTTAGCGGTAGAAATATTCTTCCTGATCCGGCTAAGCGATTGTTGAGTAATACCCAGATACGAGGCTACGTCACTGAGCGGAACCCGCTGGATGATGTCGGGTTGCTGGGCAATGAATTTAAGGTATCGGGTAGTGGCTTCTTCGCCCATCAGGCTATTGCGGATGTGAATCTTATCCAGCAGGGCCTGTTGGGTGATGCCATTCACCAGCTCGCTGAAATAGGGCAGTTTTTCGAACAGATTGTTCAGGCGTTGTTTCGAAAAGGCAAAGACTTCGGCATCAGTGGCGGCAACAATACCTTCTTCCGAAACGACCTCATTCGTAAAGCTATACAGGATGGTACAGAATCGATTCTCTTTCACAAAGAACTGAATCACTTCATTGCCTTTCTCGCTCGTGGAAACAATTTTCAGAATGCCGCTGGCGACAAAAAACAACTCCTTCGCGGTTCGGCCCTGCTCCAGTAAAATCTCTCCCGGTTTAATCTCCCGAACCTGCATGTGCTGACAGATGAGGTCAAAATCGCCAGTTGGAATTTCTTTGAATCGGTTCAGGAACGAATGGAATAAAGAGGGGTCGGCGTTCATGGATGCGGTTTCGGATAGAGTGCGTTTGCTTTCGTTCATAAAATACTTATTGTGTTACGGCATAAACGTCGACGATTTTGTCTGTGTATGCAGGGAGCTAGTAAACAGACATAACAGACCAGTTTAATGTTTCAATGGCCTACCTGGCAAAAGTATAAATACCGTCCTGCTTACTTCAGGCTTGTAATTACATCTATGCCCATCTTGTTTTCCGACAGGATTCACAGGATGAACAAGATATTTTTAGCAAGACAATCCTGTCCATCCTGTGAATCCTGTCGGAAAACATATCCAGTCCGATGAAATCAATTCCAGTGCTTCTAACCCTGACGGCGTTGATGATTGGCAGCAGTCGTTCGCTTCCGGCGCAGAACCGTTCGCTGACGATCACCAAACGCTACCTGAATCTGCCGGTGTCGCAGTCGCAGAGTCGCGGAACCATGCAGTTTCAAATTCAGGGTAAGCCCGAACGCTCGTTCAAAATTCGGCTGGCGGCCGATAAGCCCGACTACTGGGTGTTCTGTGACATGACGGCTTTGCAGGGAAAAACCATTGACATCAGCTACGACGGAAAGCCCGACGGACTGAGCAAGATCTACCAGGACGACCGGTTTGCCGGACAGGATTCGCTCTACAGTGAGAAGAATCGCCCTCAATATCATTTTTCGACCCGCCGGGGCTGGATCAACGACCCGAACGGGATGATCTTCTACGAGGGCGAATACCATCTTTTTTATCAGCACAATCCTTATGAACGCGACTGGGAAAACATGTCGTGGGGGCATGCGGTGAGCAAAGACATGCTCCACTGGCAGGAATTGCCCACGGCCTTGTCGCCCGATAGTATGGGAACGATGTTTTCCGGGTCTACCGTGATCGACTACGCTAACACTGCCGGCTTCAATCGGGGCAACGTGCCCGCTATGGTTGCTTTTTTTACCGTCGATAGTCCGGAAAAACAGGTGCAGTGCATGGCCTACAGTCTGGATAAAGGCCGCACCTGGACAAAATACAGCCGTAACCCGCTGATCGATTCGAAAGCAAAATGGAACAGCAAGGACACCCGTGACCCGCGCGTGTTCTGGTACAAACCCGGCAAGCACTGGGTGTTGGTCCTCAACGAACGGGACGGCCATTCGATCTATACCTCAAAAAACATGAAGGAATGGCATTACGAGAGCCATGTGACGGGGTTCTGGGAATGCCCCGACTTGTTCGAACTACCCATCGACGGCGATAAAAGCCGGACGAAATGGGTCATGTATGGAGCTTCTGCATCGTATATGATCGGCTCTTTCGACGGCAAAACCTTTACGCCCGAGTCAGGCAAGCACTACTACACGACCGGGAGCATCTACGCGGCCCAGACTTTTGCCAACATGCCCGAAAACGATTCCCGCCGGATTCAGATGGGCTGGGGCCGGATTCCGCAACCGGGCATGCCCTTCAACAACATGATGCTGCTACCCACCGAACTGCAACTGCGGACGACAAAAAACGAGCTGCGGCTGCGCAGTGTGCCGGTAAAGGAAACGGAGCAACTGTTCGATCGGACTGGGCAATGGACCGCGCTGAGTGCCACCGATGCGAATGAAACGCTAAAATCCCTGCAATCGCTCGACCGGTTTCGGATCAGAACCACGCTTAAACTGTCGCATGCTACTAGCGCGGGGCTTTCGCTGTTCGGTCAGCGGATTCTGGATTATGACCTTAATTCTAATCTGGTCAATGGGGTCTTTTATTCACCGGAAGACATGACCAGCCTGGAAATTTCCGCCGACATCTACGTCGATCGCACTTCCGTCGAAGTGTTTATCGACGGCGGTGCCTACTCCTATTCGCTGGAGCGGAAGCCGGTTGCGACGGCCAAAGAAGCTCTTCAATTCTGGGGCAACCGAATCGAGGTGAAAAACCTGGAACTGTATACCGCCGAATCGATCTGGAAATAAAAGCCCGGCTTTTAGTCCTCTTTTCTGTACAGGACCCAAATCTCGTTAATGGTCGGAAACTGATTGGCTGCCAGGAACTCGTTGATTTTCCAGAAACCCGTCGACGAATAAAACTGGGGTTTGAAACCCAGGCTGTCGATGTGGGCCAGCTTGTCCTTCGAGTCGTTGTACGTAGTGACGAGCCAGGCGCCCCGTACCTGCCGAACTGAATCGGCGTCGGGCGATTTAATGAACTGAATGTTGGTGGCCGATCTCCGATAAAACGTCAGGGGCAGGCCACTTTCGGTCTGAAAAGGCGTGCGGGTCAGGTAGTAAATCGTTGGCGTGGACTGGTCGAACCGGTTGACCAGTTTACGGCTGAATTCGATGGCCTGCGAATACGGATTGAACAGAAAGAACACCAGTACGAGCGTATTGAGGCCGATACTAAAATACGTAATGCCTTTCAGAAACGTGCGGACGCCTTTCTTCGACTGCTCGTAGTAGGTTACTAAGGCTGGAAAGCCCCAGCCCGCCATCACCGGTAATACGTTGAGCACGGGGAACAGAAACCGCTCTTCCTTATGACCGATCAGGCAGTGACCGAGAATAAAAAATACCACGGCAAACGCCAGTGGCTGGCGGTACTGAGTCAAGGTCGCTTTTGTGGTGTAGTAAAACAGGATGATACTCAACGGTGGGCAGCCAATAACCAGCGCCAGGATGAGGATATACACCAAAAAGCTGGACGTACCGAACTCCGCAGCTTTGCCTTCCAGAATATTGACCCGGAAATAATCGTAGGGTGTAAAGACAAACTGGTGATAAAACTGCTCATCGAGCCAGACATTAAGGGCTACTCCGATGCCAAACCCCAGCGCCATTGGCACCAGATGGGCGTATTTTTTCTCGATAAGCACCATCCACAGCCCGAAACCCAGCAAACCAAAGGCAATCTGAAACCGCAGATAAAAAGCCAGGCTGAAGAGCAGACCGGTTAGCAACACATACAGCGTCGTTTCTTTTTTTTGCTCATACAGCAAAATGGCCCCGAAAAACACAATCGACGAAACGATCTCGGAACTGAACAGGGTGCGGATGTAGGGCAGCGTCCAGGATAAGTTGATCAGCAGCAGTACGAAGTATAACCGTTTGGGATCGTTTTTAAAATAATGGATGCCGATGGCATTGAACAGAAAAAAACCGGCCAGGCCCGTCAGTAGCCGCAGCAGGGTCAATTGCGTATAGGCATCCTGTATGGCGAAGAAGCGGCATAGTTTTACGAATCCGGAAAACAAATACACCTGCAGGGTCGGGCGTATGTGGCTGTTCAGCTCCCAGACACTCGTGGCCCCGGACGGTTCGCCCAGTTGCCAGGAAGAAAACTCGATCAGTTGGAAATGCTGGTCAGGATGCAGGAAACCTACCTGCGTAAGACAGAACAGGACTTGAACCAGCAGAGAAACCAGCAATAGCCTTTGTACGGGTGACGAATGAGTCAGTGTCTGGAAAGTTGCAATCATGGTAAATAAGTTAACCGCTTACTGGCTGCCCCAGGCTGGCTGCTCTTCGTCCGGCAGCTCCGTTCGAGCTGGGCTGGGCTATTCGATTGGCTTTTACGACCTCTGTCAGTAATGGGTTGGCAAATTAAGCATAGCAACGGCCAGAATGACTGCTTTCTGGTAAGTTCGTTTAGTTGTTGGGTAACGGACGCTGGAATAAGGCCTGTTTCTGCCCGGGTCGAACCAGTGCATTCCTAAGAAAAATCCGTTCCGGGAAGCGTCCCGAATGGCCGTTTCAACAAAGTAAAGTACGACGTTTTAACAAAGTGGCTGGTTGATCCTGCGCCGAATTTTGTGGTATGAAAATTTCTGAAAAATGACAACTATCACAAATCAACAACGCGTGTTGGTAACCGGTGGGACGGGCTTCGTAGGCGTCCACTGCATTTTACAATTGCTCCAAAAAGGATACTCGGTCAGTACGACCCTCCGCTCACTCAGGCGAAAAGAAGACGTAATCGCCATGCTCAGATCTAGTGGAATCCATGATTTCAGCCGCCTTACCTTTATCGAAGCAGACCTGACCAGCGATGCCAACTGGCCGGAAGCCGTAGCCCATTGCGATTACGTGCTGCATGTCGCGTCGCCCATCGGGTTGAGCATTCCGAAAGATGAAAACGAGATGATTCGTCCGGCCGTCGAGGGAACGCTTCGGGTGCTGCGGGCCGCCCGCGAGGCTGGTGTAAAACGGGTAGTGATGACTTCTAATTTCGGTGCCGTTGGTTACAGCCATACCGACACCACGAAAGTCATTACCGAAGAAAGCTGGACGGACCCGAACGAACCCGGCTTGTCGGCCTACAACAAATCGAAAGTACTGGCCGAACGCGCGGCCTGGGATTTTATGGCGGCCGAAGGCGGGAACCTGGAACTGTCGGTCGTCAATCCGGTGGGTATTTTCGGGCCATCGTTGGGTCCTGATCTGTCGAGCGGTTTCGAATTACTGAAACGGGTACTGGAAGGTTCCATGAAACGGATTCCGAACATGACCCTGGGCATTGTGGACGTACGGGATGTCGCCGACTTACACATCCGGGCCATGACCAGTCCATCGGCCAACGGCCAGCGGTTTCTGGCCATTGCGGGCGACATCATGAGCTTACCCCAGATTGCCCGATTTCTGAACGACCGACTGGGCGATAAGCTTCGGCACATAGCCACGCAACGCCTGCCTGACTGGATTGTCCGGGTTGCTGCCCTGTTTAGTCCAACGGCCCGGAACGTAGTGCCGCTGTTGGGACGTTACCGTACTGCCAGCAACGAAAAAGCCCGAACGCTGCTTGGCTGGAAGCCCCGCAGCAATGAAGAAGCGTTGCTGGCTACGGCGAACAGCCTGATCCAGTTTGGCTTTCTGAAAACAGAATCGTAACCAACTCAGGGTCTGGTTAGCGAAACGCCAGAAAAGGTTGTCGTTGAAAAAATAATTGATGTACGATGAAGAAAGCCACCACAATCGCTTCCTGCTACATTGGCCCCGAGCTGTCGCCCGAGCAGTTTATTCCGGAACACTTCTTTCTCTACCTGACGGCCGGCACCATGACCGTTTATGATGGGCACAAAGACTATAAAATGAAACCAGGTGATTACGGGCTTGCCCGGCGAAATCACCTGGCTAAATACAACAAGCAATACATTGATGGACAATTTGAGAAGGTCGTTGTTGTCTTCGACCAGGCTTTTCTGAAAGCATTCCACGAAAAATATACGGTTGCCATAGCGGCCATGAAATCGTCCGATGCGATCATTCGTTTCGGCAAAAATCCGCTGGTCGACAATTTTATTCAGTCGCTAGCCGCCTATCTCAATGAACAAGGCGATGTTGACGCCGATTTCTCTGACCTGAAACGAAGCGAACTGCTCCTGATTCTACTCAGGAAAAACCCGGAACTGGCCAGTGTCTTTTTTGATTTTACGACGCCTGAAAAAATAGATCTGGAATCGTTTATGAACCGTAATTTCCGGTTCAATGTCAACCTGGAGCGGTTTGCCTACCTGACGGGCCGCAGCCTGACCGTGTTCAAGCAGGATTTCAAACAGATTTTTCGCGAAACCCCGAATCGCTGGCTGCAGAAAAAGCGGCTTCAGGAAGCGTATTTTCTGCTGGACAAAAAAGGGCGGAAAGCGTCTGAAATCTACCTGGAAGTAGGTTTTGAAAACTTATCTCATTTTTCATTCGCCTTCAAAAAAATGTTTGGATTTGCCCCAACCCAACTAGCCGGAAATCAACACGCCATTCACGCTGGATCTTAATACCGTCCGACAAAATTCAGACCCGCAGGGAGCCGCGGAAGCCTCTGGCGGCATAGTACGATTCGGCTCCGTTATGATACAGAAAAACATGGTTGTACCGGCGGTCACAAAACAGCGCACCGCCTACTTTTCGAATGGCTGCGGGGGTTTTTACCCAGCTCGATGTTTTCGTATCGAACTGGCCGAGTTGTTGCAGCGCCCGGTATTGCTCTTCCGTCAGAAGTTCGATGCCCATGGCAGCCGCCATGTCGATGGCGTTCTGTTCCGGTTTATGTTCTTTCCGCGACTCCAGCGCTTCGCGGTCATAACAAACGCTTCGGCGGGCTTTGGGACTCTCTGCTGCGCAGTCATAAAAAACGTATTCACCGGTCGCCTGATCAAACCCGACTACATCCGGCTCACCGCCCGTCCGTTCCATTTCGTAGAGCGACCATAGCTTTTCTGGGTTAGCCGCCAGCTTGGACTGTACGTTAGCCCAGTCGAGACCGGTATGACGTAGGCTGTTTTTTTTGAAGCGGGTTTTCAATAGTCCGAGCAATTCGTCCTGTTGTTCGGTGGACAGTTCTTTGTCAAGGATCATTTCTGTTTTCATGGGTAAGAGATGTCAGTTTAATTGGCTTACAATATTTTCCAGTCGGTTATGGGCCATGTCGATGCCCTGGGCAAACGGTAATTTCATCATCTGATTCCGGAGCGCAACGGATCGGTACACGATCTGCATGGTGAGTTGGCTGGTATTGTCGGTGAGGGAGTCGAATTCCAGAAACTCAAGCTGGACGTCGAAGGGAGCATTTTCCATTTCGAAGGTTCGGATGATTTTTCGGCCCGGAACAAATTCATGAATCGTTCCATTGGCGCGAAAGGCCACGTTGCCCTGCGCATCGCAGGTTTCGAACTGCCAGCTGCCGTGTTTTTTATTTTCCAGTTTCAGCACTTTCGTACCCATCCACTGCTCAACGAGCTCGGGCTCGGTATACGCTTTGAAGAGTAATGTCAACGGCAAATCGAACACCCGGGTGATCATTACTTCCTGTCGGCCATCTTCGGCGGTCACGTTGGTTTTTCGTTTCATTTTTTACTTTCCGGCTTATAGTTTTTCATGACGGCCTCCAGCTTGTTGAATCGGTCGTCCCACATCTGGCGGAAGGGTTCAATGAAGTCGGCTACCTCTTTCATTTTTTGGGCATTGATATGGTAGTAAATCTCCCGGCCATTCTGCTCCTGGGCCAGCAATTCGCATTCGGTCAGTATCTGCAGGTGCTTGGAAACGGTCGGTCGGGCGGTGTCGAAGTTGGCGGCTATGGCTCCCGCACTCATAGCCTGCGAGGCTACCAGCAGCAATATGGCCCGTCGGGTCGGGTCGGCTATGGCCTGAAATACGTCTCGTCTTAAATTCATTGCGTAGTTATTTGACTACAAATATACGTGTAGTTATTTGACTACGCAAATTGTTTTTGGGAGGGGGTAGGGCAGAGGGTATGGGGCAGAGGGGTAAGGGCAGAGGGCATGGGGTAAGGGCAGAGGACATGGGGTAAGGGCAGAGGACATGGGGGTAAGGGTAAATCCGTTCTCAATCCTTACCCCTTACCCCTCTGCCCTTTCCCCCGCGCCCTCTACCCCTGACATGTATCAGCCTGGCTCCTGTTGCCGGTCAGCAGTCGGCAGGGAAGGGGCTGCTACTTTTGTAAGTGCCTGGAAAGGCTGGTGAAGCGCGTCTATGCCTCGGACCCACCGCCGATGGCATGGCGCTTCACGTCAACGATCGATAATCAGACTATGGAAAAGGACTTACTGGGAAAAACGGCTTTGATAACCGGAGCCGCTTCGGGGATTGGCAAAGCAACCGCTTTGTTGTATGGGCAGCATGGTGCCAGCGTCATGGTTTCGGACATAAACGAAACCGCAGGGCAACTGGTCGTCGATCAGCTCGTTGCCGAAGGGAGTGAGGCTCGTTTTTTCAGAGCCGACGTGGGCGATCCGGAGCAGTGTCGGCAACTGGTTCAGCAAACTGTGGCGGCCTTCGGTCGGCTGGACATCGCTTTCAACAACGCCGGGATCGGTGGCGAACTGAACCAGACGGCCGACTATTCGGTGGCAGGCTGGCAGCAAATCATCAACGTCAACCTCAACAGCGTTTTCTATTGCTTGAAATACGAGCTGGAGGTTATGCTGAGCCAGAGTACACCGGGGGCCATTGTGAACATGGCGTCTATTCTGGGGCAGGTGGGTACAGCCCAGTCGCCGGGGTACGTAGCCGCCAAACACGGCGTGGTTGGACTGACCCAGACGGCCGCCATCGAATACGCGGAGCAGAACATCCGCATCAACGCGGTTGGGCCCGCCTACATCGACACGCCGTTGCTGGGTGTATTACCCAACGAGGTAAAAGAGCAACTGGTGGGTCTCCATCCGATTGGCCGGCTGGGTCGGTCCGAAGAAGTTGCCGAACTGGTCGTCTGGCTATCGTCGGAGAAAGCTTCGTTCGTCACCGGATCGTATTACCCCATCGACGGCGGCTATCTGGCCCGATAGATATACCGCAGATGTACCGCGGCCTTCAGTCCGCTTTTTAGAAAGTCAAAAGCGGACTGAAGGCCGCGGTACATCTACACCGCCATTTCCAGCGTTACAGCTTCTTCGGCCAGTAATTCGTTGATAAATTTCTCAGATAGTTCATGCGGCTGGTACTGGCTGAACTCCACGCTGATTTTCTGAAGCTGCTGCTGATACGTTTTGTCGGTCAGTACCTGATTGACGGCTTTGCGGATCTGGTCGGGTTTGGGCGTTTCGGTCTGCAAATCGACGCCCAGCTTACAATATCCGACGCGGCCGGCAATCTCATTTTTGCCTTCGTGGACCCCCGCAGCCACAACCGGTAATTGGTGCTGCAGCGCCAGCATCACGCCACCGTAGCCCCCATTGGTTACGTAGGCACTCACGTGAGGCATGACAGCCTCGAAGGGAATGAAGTCCTCGATGATGAAGTTTTTCTGAGGGTAGCGTTCCCGCAGTTCTGCCGTCGACGAACCGCCCGTTGTGGCAATGACCATCGTGTCGGGGTCGTTTTTGTACGCTTCGAGGGTCGGCACTATGATTTTTTCAACATTCCGCTCTACGGTGCCCTGGGTAACGAGAAGCACCCGTTTATAATCCCGAAGCTGCTGAACAGACGCAAATTCAACTACTTTGCCCGACTTGTGGGGGAGGAGCGGCCCTATGAAGCGGACGTTCGGGCTAATATGTTTCCGGGGATATTCGAAACCAGGAACGCCAATTTGCAGATACAGATCAGTCTGCCGGACTGCCACGTCGAACACAAAACCGGGTACGGGAGCAAGGCCATACTGATGCCGCACCTGATTGTAAAGAGTGTTGCAGGGCTTGAACAGCACATCGTACACAAGGTAGTTCAGTAGTCGGATTACCGGCTGACCCAGGAAGTTCGAGGTAGGTTTCACACCCATACCAGCTGGGGGCACATACGCATCACTCTCCGCCAGGGGTGTTACGCCCACACATACCGACTTAACCGGCAGTAGTTCGCGGATGAGCGTACCTCCGACAAACCCTATATCGTAGATGAGCAGATCGAACGGCCATTCTTCATAGATGCTTTTCAGGTCCTCGACCTGTTCGGGGGCACGGAGCAGGAATATCTGGTTGATGTCGAAGCGCAGGCGGGCAAGCGAGTTTTTGATGGATGCCCGTTCGGGAAACAGACTCTCCATATTTTCGTGGTTGACCGTCTGGGTTTTTTGAAATGGATAATGAGGCAGGCCAAGCCGGGTAACTTTCTGACCGTAATGACCACCGACAAACCAGCGTACATCGTGACCAAGTTGGCTAAGGTGAACCGCCAGGCTGGTGAGCGGACTAAAATGACCATCGAAGGGTACGGTAGCAAAGAGGATACGTTTGTTGTTCATGTGCGTTTGGGTTTACTGCTAAAGCAAATTTGGCCTGCCGACAGGCCCGCTCAAACCACAGGCCGATGAAATGGAAAAAGCCGCTGATGAAGCGGCTATAATTTTTCATGAATTGCGTAGGCGGCAATCCAAAAAAACAGAAGAAAGGGGGCCGATCGATCCGGCAATGATCGTAAAAGGACCTCGATAACGTAAATCAGACCGGTAAATACACGCTGAACGTCGTTCCATGGCCCGGCTCACTCCTGGCAGTAATCGCTCCGCCGTGGTTGGCGGCTACTTTCTCGCAGATGGCCAGGCCAATGCCGGTTCCCGGAAATTCGTTCTTGCCGTGCAGCCGCTGGAAAACCTGAAAGATCCGATCCAGGTATTTTTCATCGAATCCGATGCCGTTGTCGGCTACGTCGATGCGGTAGTACGCAGCCGCCTGCCGGGCTGGTTTCAGCGAAGCGGGCAAAGCGGTCCCCCGGATTTCGTGGGCGTCGATGTGGATAATGGGCGGAGACTCGGGCTGACGAAATTTCAGCGCGTTGCTTACTAAGTTCTGGAAAAGCTGAATCAACTGGGTGATGTCCCCCTGAATCGTCGGTAGGTCACTCACCTGAACCTGCGCCTTTGTTTCTTCGACGGGAACGGATAAATTCTCCAATACGCTGACAACGACCTGCCCCAGTGGCACCGTACCGACGGTTTCCTGCCGGGTAGACAGACGCGAGTAGACCAGCAGATCTTTGATCAGGGCCGACATGCGGGCTGCCGCCGATAGGATTCGGTCCAGATACAGAAGTTCGTCGTCGGCCAGGGTTGTCGAGCGGGTTTTCAGCAGGTCGCCAAACTGCTGAATTTTTCGGAGCGGTTCCTGCAGATCATGGGAGGCAATGTAAGCAAACTGGGTTAGCTTGGCGTTGCTCTGGTTCAGTTCCGTCACCAGCGCTTCCAGATCCTGCTGCGACTGTTCGAGTTTCGCTTTGGCCAGGGCCAGGTCTTCGTTTTGCTGAAGCGTCTGCCCGATGATTTTCTGAGCGTCGATGTTGACCACGAATCCTGTCCAGGCCGTTATCGTTGCTTGATCGGCCGAGACGGGTTGCGCAGAAAACAAATGCCACCGGTACGTTTGAGTACGTTTTTCCTTCAGTCGACATTCAAACTGGAAAAGCTGCCCCAGGGTAGCCTGCTGCGTCCACAACGCCCAGAAGGGGGCGTAGTCATCCGGATGAAGTACGTCTGCCCACCTGCTCTGATTCAGGTGTTGAATCGACCGGCCCGTAAATTCCGTCACCCAGGCATTGGCGTACAGAAGCTGCCCCAGCTGGTTGGCCGTGAAGATCATCAATGGCAGGGAGTTAGTGACCTGCTGATAGTGCTGCTCACTGGCCTGGAGCCGAAGGGATAACTCCTGCAACTGCTCATTTTTTCGCTTGATTTCATCATAAGCCGATATGGGCTGATCGGTTGCAAACTGATCACGCCAGTCGCGTAAGCGTTCGTCGCTGATTTTACGGGAGGACGGCAGGTGGCAATACAGGCTAATCCGACTTTCTTTGCCCGTATTGGCTATTTCCAGCCTGTTGACCAGCCGCTGGGCCGACTGCAGACCCTGATGAAGTGGGTTGGCAATCGGCAGGTCCACGTCTTCGACCACCGCCACCAGCGCCTGGTAGCGCAGATCGTCATCGGTTCCTAGTTTTAATACGGGGATGCTGCCCTGCTCCATGGCATACCGGGCCACTTCCGAAACGGCCGTCGCGAATGTAGTCTGGGCCGAGAGCGACAACCCCGCCAGTTCGGCCAGTTTCATCGCTCGTTTGTGGGCCAGAATCAGGTCCATCTCGTTGTCGAGCCCGATTTTAGCTAACTCCTTCATAAGTTCGTTGCATGCGTCCTACCAGCACCGAGGTGTCATCTGTCTGGCGGGCGTAATCTTTGTAAATAGCAGCTGCCAGTATGGATAAGTCATACCGGTGAATGAACGGATACTTGGCGGGGTCCCAGCGCGATTGCAGGCCATCTGAACCCATCAGCAACAATTGGCCGGGCTCGAAAGCCAGCAGGTGGTTGTGCATGGTATTGGGCAGGTTCATCCCGATAATACCGTTGTAGGCCAGCAGATTTTTGGTTATCAGTCCCCCGCTGATCCTGGTTGCGATGTTGCCTACCCCACACCAGTCCCAGTGTTGCTGCTGGCGGTCGTAGACGACGACTGAGCCCACCAGGCCACGGGTTTTGTTGACCGATCGGTGCATATACCGAATGATCTCGGCGGGGCGATGATCCGGACACAGGCGGAAGGCATCGATAGCCGCCTGAACAGCCTTCGAAGCCTCCGGACCGTGGCCCAGGCCATCGCCTAAAAACAGTTTGATGTGATTGGCGGTCAGCTTGACGTAAGCGCCGTCTCCGCAAGCTGTTTCACCGGGTTTGGAAACCAGCACCGAGCGGTACTCGAACGCGGGTTTTGCCTCCGGCTGATGAAGGGGATTTAGGAAAATCCGGGCCAGTAAAATCGTACCCCAGCCTTTGAGCGAATAAAGCTGAGCCTGGTCGGCCAGCCGCTTGATGGAACCCAGGCCGTGGCCCAGCGTGCTGGTTGTCGAAACGCCGTCCTGCATCATGCGGGTCGGATCGCTCATGCCGGGCCCCCGGTCGATGCTGATCAGCTCGAGCCCGGCGTTGGTCGAGCTACGAACCTGCCGCACCAGCAGTTCGCCCCCGCCCGCGTGTTTGATGAGGTTGGACGTCATCTCGGCCACGATCAGGTCGATTTCGCCCAGCCGCTGCTTGTCGAATGCTAACTCCGCAGCCAGATGGCTCACGCTCTTTTTGATACTGGCCAGATAACTCCGGTCAATCGCCTGAAATCGCACATGCGGAGAGTTATCCATTCTTCCATTTTAAAATTGTCACGGTCGTACCCTGGCCGACTGTACTCTGGATATTGAATTCATTGACCAGACGCTTGCTACCGGGTAAACCCAGGCCCAGACTTTTTCCCGTGGAATAGCCATCCTGCATGGCCAGGGGGATATCGGCAATGCCCGGCCCTTTGTCGCTAAACGTTAAGCGAATGCCCGTTTCCCGCCCCCGGCTGACGACTTCGATACGCACCTCGCCCCCGCCCCCGTACCGGAGCATATTACGCCCTAGTTCGCTGGCTGCTGTAATCAGCTTCGTTTGGTTGACGAGGCCCATTCCGATTTTCACCGCAACTTCTTTGACCCGGTTCCGAAACGGAACCACGTCCTGTTCGCGGGAGATGGTAAGGCTATCCTTACTCAGCGTTATCAGCATCGTCGTCGGTCAGAGAGTCGTCGGGCCCGAGTCGGGCTTGCAGCAGGGCCATCCCCCGTTCCACGTCGAGCGCCGTATATACGCCCGTTAAAGACAAGCCGAGTTCGATAAGGGTAATGGCCACGGCGGGTTGCATACCGACCACCACGGTCTCGGCGTCGAGCACGCGGGTCATGCTGGCAATGTTTCCGAGAATGCGGCCCATAAAGGAATCGACGATGGAAACGGCCGAAATGTCGATCAGTACCCCCCGCGCCCCGGTCTTATGCACCATGGTCACCAGATCCGTTTCCAGGTTCAGGGCCAGCCGGTCGTACAGATCGACCTGAATCGTGACCAGCAGAAAGGCCCCCATTCGGAGAATAGGAATTTTGTCCATAGGTTACGAGGCTAAACGGATTTCTTTTCTGGGTCTACCCGTTTGACGACCAGCCTGTTCATGGAGAAGGCATGCTTGAGGGCGCTGGCCAGGGAGGCTTTCGTGATGATGTTGGATAAGTCGATACCCAGGTGAACCACCGTCTGGGCAATCTCAGGTCGGATGCCGCTGATGATGCAGTCGGCCCCCATCAGGCGGGTGGCGCTCACGGTTTTGATCAGGTGCTGCGCTACCAGTGAGTCGACGGCGGGCACGCCCGAAATATCCAGGATGGCAATCGCACTGCCCGTATCGACAATTTTCTGAAGCAGGTTTTCCATCACGATCTGCGTGCGTGAGCTGTCGAGCGTACCAATGATGGGCAGCGCCAGAATGCCGTCCCAGATTTGGATCACCGGGGTCGAAATATCGCTGATCTCATCGGTTTGCCGGAGAATGACGTCTTCCCGGCCTTTGATAAAGGTTTCGAAGGTGGCTACCCCGAAACTATCCAGCAGGCGGTTGATCTGTAGACTTGCCTGAAAAAGCTGGGTAGGGTCGGCTTCCATTTCCTGCTGGAACAGCTCGAAAATCGCTTCCTTCAGGCTAAAGATGTAAATGCCTGTTTCGCGGGGAGTGTAGCCTTGCCGGGCTCTGGACATCGAAATGCTGCCCAGCAGCTCATACACCTCGTCAAAGTCGACTGATTCTACCTGGCTGATGTTGTCTTCGGTGATCGATCGGGTCAGAAGTTCTACTAATTCCGCCGACTGCACCCTTAACTCATCGTTGGTCATTAAATCCTCGCGAAGATTCTCACTTTGTAGTTGTTTCTGTATCCAGGAGTCGAGGAGTTTGGCTTTGTTTTTTCTGAGGACTTGGGCAATGCTGCTCATAAGGTAAGCAAAATGTTAAAAGTCGATATAGGGTGATTACAAACGAAGAGCAGGCGTTGATTTGCTTTATGCGTACTGGCTGGATGACGGCCGGAAGTTGGAAAATCGTGTCAGATGCCCATGTCTTCATACCTCGAACAAGCCGATACCGGAAGCCGAAGCGCTCGATACGTTTTGACGACTCTAAAGTAGGGATTATTTCAGGTTAATCTAGTATGACTCCAGACAATCCAGACAATAAGGTCCGTGAAACAGGTCTGCCCGGCGCACCGGCATTACATACCCGGCTCTACATCGGTCGAATCGGGACTAAAATAAATATTGGGGGCGGGGTGTTGTTTATACTGCGCCCACTCGGTCAGCCCGTCGGGCAGGTGTTGACTGATCTGCTCGAGCAGATCTTCGAGAAAGCGCCGTTCCTGCTGGTAAAGGCTATGCCTGTATTCGTGCTGGCTTTCGTTGGCTTTCCGGCTCTCGGCGATTACCAGTTTCCAGCGCTCCAGCAGTTTATGCGCGATATCGTTTAAAATCAGTTGCTCATTCATTGGATTAGGGAGAAATTGATCGGTGAACCATAACCACTGGAAGCTGGGGAGAAAGCGGCTGTCCGGCGCTCAGCCATCTGCTGAAAAAAGCGAGGCAGCCGCTCGCTCACCCAACCAAAAAGACCGGAGCTAGGCTATAGAACTTGTGAGCCTAGCTTGCCTTATACAGACCACCGCCTACCAGAGCACTATCGCCGTTGCCCCATCCGTAAAGGTTGTTGCTTTTGATCAGGCCGCTGCCAATGTAGCCGTCGAACAGTTTGCCAATGCGATTGCCGCTACCCGCCGACGAACCTGTCTGGCTACTTTCTTTTGATTTTTTGCTGAAGTATTTATAAAGGCCGTATCCGGCACCCGCTAGCAACGAAGCCCCCAGGGCAATGCCTGCGATGGTGGTTACTTTCTTATCCATGATCGTTTGTAAGGTTGTTTGCAGAAGTAACCTGACGCGGATCAAATGGTTTTGGCCGGGAGAAACAGACCCCTATCCACAGATGACGGTGTTCGGTCGATCGGCTCGTCGATTCCTGCCTGAAATCAGTCGGCCAGGGTCAGTTGCTGGTAGTAAGCCTGGCGTAGTCGATCCCGGGCCCGCATGATGCGCATCTTTACCGCACTGCCGCTAATCTGATGCTGACCGGCCAGCTCGCGCAGGGGTTTATCTTTCTGGTAAAAATCGGTGAGCAACTGTCGATCGGCATAGTTGAGCTGTTGCAGAGCCGTATCGAGTTGGGCGAAGTAGATTTCCTGACTGTCGGCTATATCGATCTGGTTGAGGTGCAGCAGCAGGTCCGGATCATAGTATTCCATCCGGCGGTTGCCCTGTCGCCGAAGGTGCATCAGGCAGTAGTTTCGGGTGACGGTCAGCAGCCACGTTTTCAGGCTGGACTGCCCGGCGTAGCTGTCGATCCGGTGCAGGAGCCGGGCAAACAGTTCCTGGGTCAGATCTTCGGCATCTTCGCCGTTGCGGAGGTAGTGCAGGCAGCACTTGTATACGGTGGGGTAGTGGCGCGAATAAAGCACAGCATAATAAGTAGACTGGCGGGTCAGGACAAATCGGCGGGCGAGTTCTTCATCGGTCAGGGTACGCATTTTCAGGTAGGTCAGTACGGTCAACAAGCGATTAAATAAGTCGCCCACCACGGCGTAAAGTGGGCAAACTGAGTTTCTTTTTTAGTTTTGTTGAGTAGTTCAAGTATGTATATATACCTAAAACTATCATGATTAGTCAGGATTGCCAAGCCCGAGCCGGAGCTGTTGACGAACGCCCTTGTTTTGTATAGCAACCCTTTGATTTCGTCCATTAAAATCCACCGATTGTCGCTTAATCGTCTGTTTATATGAAAATAAATTGTCTCCTTGTCGATGACGATGCTCATTGGCGCACCATTCTGACCAAGTTGGTGCACATGAATGCGATACTAAATCTGGTGGGCACCTGCTCTTCGGCTATGGAGGCCTATACCGTAATGGCCCAGCAGGAAGTCGACTTGCTGATCAGCGATATCGAAATGCCCGACATGTCGGGGCTGGCTTTTGTTCGGAGCATGCGCCAGCCCCCACTGGTGATTTTTATCACGTCTCACCGCGACTACGCGCTGGACTCTTACGAGGTGTCGCCGGTCGATTTTCTGCTCAAGCCCATCGATCCGGCCCGGTTTCTGAACAGTATCGAGAAAGTCCGCCAACGGCTCTGGCACCAGCCCGATCCGGCCCAGACAGCCCCCTACTTTTTCGTCAGGGAGAACCAGCAGTTCGTGCAGATTGCTTACGAAGATGTGCTTTACATGCAGGCGCAGGAGAATTTTCTGCACATCGTCACGACTACGCAGACCGTGATGCCGACCCTGTCGATTGCCCGGATGGAGGAGCAGCTAAAGAGTGATCAGTTTGTGCGGGTTCATCGGTCTTTCATTGTCTACCGGCCAGCCATCAGTCGGATCGGCAAGAACGAGCTGGAGCTCACTTCGGGGCAGATCATACCCATTGGCGATCAGTACCGGGCGCTGCTCCATCGCAAACACATCGACGGAAACCTGTTTAGCCGGGTTAAGTAATATGCGATATGGCACAGTAATGGGCATTATAATCCGAGTTGGGTTCCTGCTGAGCGTCGGCAAAACGACCCTGCAGGCTCAACCAACAAATTCTATTCTCTTACTAAAGCGCCGGCTTGCGCTGGCCACCGCCGACACCAGCCGCAGCCGGTTAGCCTGGGAACTGGGCAATCAGTACCAGTCAGTCCATATCGATTCCTGCCTGCATTACCTGCACCAGTCGCTGGCACTGGCCCGGCAAAGCCATGATTCGTTCGCAACCGCCCGGGCTATGTACCAGCTCGGCTATGTTTATCTGTACGCGCTGAAGGACGAAGCCCGGGTGGTGAGCTGGCTGAACCAGGCCAAAGCCGTTGCCAGTCGGCAGGGTGATAATCTGCACCTGACCCGCTGCTACCAGTTGCTGACCATCGTGGCCATGCATCAGCGCATTGGCGATCCCTTCGAATTATTCGCTCTGGCCCACCAATACGCGCAGAAAACAGGTAGCTATGTAGAGTTGTCGGATGTGTACGCCCTTGGGGTAGAGCTGTATGGGTGGTATAGAAAGTACCATCAGGCCGAACGCTATTGCTTACAGGCAATGGCCATTTATCGTCGGTACAACCTGGATCGCTGGTTTACAGCGGGTCTGGATTACTGCGATTTACTGAAGGAGCAGGGCAAAACGACGCAGGCACTGGCGGTCGCGCATCGACTGGCGTCGGTAAGGCATTTGTTGCCCCAGACCGACGGGGTATTTGTATACTTCAATGATATGGCCCGCCTGTGTGTATATCTGCGGCAATTCGCCCAGGCGGAAGCTTACCTGCTCCGGGGGCTGACTGACGAACAAAAACGATCCAGGCCCGATACGATTCATCTGTCGCATTATTACCAGAACCTCGCAGACCTGTACGTTGCCAAAGGCGATTACCAGAAAGCTTACCTGGCCAGTGAGAATCTGGCCGAAGTTCGGTTGTGGTTGCAGCGCACCCGCCAGACCCGCGACGTGAAACTTCAGATGACCCAGTTGAAGGCCGCTCTGGATCTGGAGAAAAAAGAGCGTCAGATTTCGGTTCTTCAGGCCCGGCAGCAACGGCAGTGGTTCTACCTGGTAGGTACGCTGACGGCTACGGTATTGCTGATCGGGTTTCTGCTGATGCTCCAGCGCAACAAGCAGCGCCTGGAACGGCAACGTGCGCAACTGGCGCAACTAAACGCCACAAAAGATAAACTATTTGCGGTGCTGTCGCACGATCTACGTTCACCCGTCGCCAGTCTTCAAAACTTCCTGCTGCTACACGACTGGGGCATGCTGAGCAAGGAAGAGTTTGCCGAATCGACCCAGAGCCTGTCTGAGCGGCTGACGCAGGTACATACCATGCTGGAAAACGTACTGAACTGGGCTATCGGGCAATTGGGCGGCTACCGGGCCCGCCAGGTGAATGTCCGGGTAGCCCCCCTTATCGAGCAGGAAATTCGCCTGCTGCAGACCGTTGCCGATACCAAACGCATCGACATACGGTGTGAACTGGCCGCCGAGCTAAGTCTGTTGGGCGATCCGGACCATCTGGCGATCATTGTCCGTAATCTGCTGCAGAATGCACTCAAGTTTACGCCAGCCGGGGGGCGCATTTGGGTGCGGGCGGAGCCACAGGGTGTGATGAGCTGTCTGACCATCCGGGATACGGGCATCGGGATGCCGACGACCCAACTGACAACCCTTTTTCAGATGGATCAGAGTTCGTCGCAACCCGGAACGGCGAACGAACCAGGGGTAGGGCTAGGGTTGCCGCTGGTCAAGGAACTCGTTACACTCAACAAAGGAATTGTTCGGGTCGAAAGCCGGGAAAATGAAGGGACTACGTTCTTTCTTTACTTCAGACAAACGACTGCGGCACATAGCCAGATGGATAAGGTGCCGTTTAGCCCTGCTACGGCTGGCGAGTAAGGCGGGCTGACAACGGACCTCTAGCGCCGTGAAGCGGCAATCTATACCGTCAGCAGTATCAGAACGGCCTCGTTGGATAAAGCTTCGAACTCTACCCGGCCGTCCTGAACCTGCCGCAGCGAAAGGCCGTCCCGTTCGTGCAGGAGCCGATCGGCGACTTCAAATGCTCCCTGAATCACGAACACATAAATGCCCTGGCTGGCCGATTCGAGGAGAAATGCGCCTTCCTGCCGGCCGGCAAACTGACCGATATACCCCCGTCGGGCGGGGGATGTTTCTGCCAATTCGAAAAGCGGCAACAGCGTATTCTTCTGGCTAAGGTCGATGTCGGTGATAACTAAATCCGATCCCGAAGCACCCATGGAGCTGGTTAGCCAGCCTTGCAGAAGATCGATGTGTTCGGTCTCGTAGGGGTTGCTGATGGTGTAGTACATACCGGCCGATAACGTTAATAAACCCGCTTGCCCAGGCTCCACAAACCCGGTGTGTGATGGGCCGGCAGGGTTCCCGAACTGGTATTCCAGCCCCCCGTTTACCGGCAGCAGCAGCACGTGCGTGTGCTCTGCAACCTGTAGCGACAGACTGGCACCGGCCCGCAGGGTATCGTCGTTCAACAGTTGTAAACTACCAAAGGGCATCCGACTATCCTGCTGATAGGCCCCGAAATTAAAACTGTGGTAGCTTCGCACAGACGGCGTTTGCGAGCAACCCCGCTGGTCGGCCAGGTAGATCTGCGCCTGAATTTGGGTATCCATTTTTTCTAATTCGTCGGGACAATCATTTAGGGCTGCCAGGTAGCAATGCTTAGATACGGCTGTAGGGCAATCAGATCCGTTTCGACCTCTTTTTCTTCGCTGATGGCGGTCCGTTGGTCGCCGTAGGCTACGAGCAGGTGATTACCCACCGTGTCGATCCAGGTAATCGGGTCGCTGTAAAAGAGAATCGCCACGCGGTGCGCCTGCTTGTTTTCGACGTGTGACTGAATGATCTCGAAGTTGAACTGCGAAAAAGGCAGACACAATTTGCCCGACACGTTGGCCATATCCGGCATCAGGTTGTTGAGTTGCCGGATGTAGCCGATCGCGGCTGCGCTGGTCAGGGCATGCAACCGTTCGGCCTGGGGTACGTGCGTTACCAACTCCTGAAAGGTTGCGTACCGGTTGCCAGGATCGAAGGTTTGCGCCTGCATGAAAAACTCCATGTAGGTATCGTCGAATACGTACTTGTCCCACAATTTCTGGGAATTGGCGTCGATGATTTTTCGGTACGTCAGGCGAATCAGACCTTTCACGGGTTCGATGGATAACAGAAATTAGCAGCGTACGGAGCGTAGTGGCTCTCCGTACCCTCAATGGATGAAAACCTAAGCTGTGCTGGCAAAATCCGCTTTAACCTTTGCCAGCACAAGCCGTCAGGCGCTGACGACAATGGTATGGGTCAGGGTGTAACCCGCTGAAATACTGCCCGAAACAGTCGCTAACTCGTTGGTATAGCCGTCGCCAAAGACGTTGTCTTTTTCGTTGAGCGTATCCTGCGTTCCTTTCGTGTAGCCATATGATTGCGCCGTCGAATAAACGGTGTTCGTAATGTCGTAGGGAAAAGCAATCTGGGTGACCAGCAGCGATTTACCCGAGGCATTGTAGATGTGCACGTGAACGTGGGGTGCCCGACCCGAATACCAGCCCGGAAAGATGGAAGTGAAACTAACCAGCCCATTGCTGTCGGTTGTCTGACGGCCCCGCAGAAAGTGTACACTCGTATAATTAGTGCTCTGCATGCCCGTGCCGCCGTACTCGGAGTAGTTACCGGCCTTATCGCAATGCCAGACATCGACCAGGGCACCGGCCAGTGCTGCGCAACTGGCGTTGGCATTTTTGATGGTGATGTTCATGGTAAGAGCTACCCCGGTCTGACCGTCGGTAATGTCTTTTCGCACGTAACTGGCTGGGGTTTTGGTCGGAAACGGACCTTCGGTCTCGCTGTTGGTAACCGTACAGTTGCCCGACGAACTACCGTTGGTCGAACCCGTGGACGTACTGGTGCCTGTATCGGTACCGCTGGTCGTCGGATCGATTTCGGTTTTGTTGCACCCGCCCACGACCGGAGCGATGGCGGCTATGCCTAATAAACTACTGAATCCGCGTTTCAAAAATTCTTTGCGTTCCATGTGGTAAACGATTGAAAGGAGTCTGGAAAAATGTTGGATAACAGATCGCTGGTTGGCGGCAACTGGATTCGCCCCGGGTCCGGACCAGGACGATGTCTATACTGCCTAAACCAAACATAATTTTGTTTTTTCGGATGCGAGAAGGATCTGATAAGTCCTTTCAGTATCTATTAGCGCAGAACCCCCCTGTTTCGTTGCATCGGCTTGGGCATTAGCGGTAAATGCCCGATTTTTATCGGTGAATGGGCGTCGCTTTTCAGACTATTCGGGTTGCTCGTTGTAGATAAACACAGAGCGGAAGCGTGGCGGCCTTTGGTCGCTGTGTCTCCACTGTCGTTCCAAAAAATTGCTGTATGCTCCTGTCGAGATGGATTGGTTATGCCCTGCTTTTTTGCCTGAGTCTGCCGGTGAAGGCGCAACCTTCAGACCAGGTCGGAACGCTTCCGTTAAGCATCCATATCCTGTATTTCGATCAAAGCAGCGATCGACTGCGGCCAGGCGTCAAAATAGCGTTGGATTCGGTGGCCAGACAATTGGTCAGTCAACCCCGGTTGATGGCGATAATCACGGGCTATACGGATGTCATTGGCAAGCGCGAATTGAACCTGGCGCTGTCGGAACGCCGGGCCCGAATGGTTGAACACTACCTCAACCAGCGCGGAGTGTCGACCGATCGGATGAACGTGCAGTGGCAGGGACCTGACACCAACGTGTCGGCGGAGGATTCGAAAGCGGTAAAAACCATCCGCCGACGAGTGGCAATTCTGCTGGTGCCCAGGTAATTTATTCGAAAGCTCTTCTGCTAGTACATGGCTTTCCTTACCTAATCAGGCATGGCCCAGCTCGAACAGATTTGTCATTTTACTGTTTGACTAACCGAACTGCGGGCGGGACGACTCCCGAAAGCGTCTGCCAATAAATACCGGCCAACCGCTACCGGAGGGTATCTGACTGAACAGAAACGGATCTCAATCGCTGAAGGCGAATGGAAAAATCGATATCATGAGAATCGCAACGTACAACATAAACGGAGTCAACGGTCATCTGGCTATCCTGCTGCGCTGGCTTGAAGAAACCCGGCCCGATGTAGTGTGTCTGCAGGAGTTGAAAGCTCCTCAGGAAAAGTTTCCCGAACAGGCCCTTCAGGAAACGGGTTACCAGGCGATTTGGCAGGGACAGAAAAGCTGGAACGGGGTGGCTATTCTGTCGAAAGTTGGTACCCCTGTAGAACTTCGTCGATCACTGCCCGGCGACGACGAGGATAGCCACAGCCGTTATCTTGAAGCCTCGGTCAATGGGCTCCTCGTCGGCTGTCTGTACCTGCCCAACGGGAACCCGGCCCCCGGTCCTAAACTGGATTATAAACTGGCCTGGCTGAAGCGATTACAAGCTCATGCCCAGGACTTACTGATTCAGCAGGTGCCGGTTGTACTGGCCGGGGATTTCAACATCATTCCTACGGAGCAGGATGTGTACAAGCCCGCGAGCTGGGTCGCCGATGCGCTGTTTCTGCCCGAGGTTCGGGAGGCTTATCGGCAGTTGCTCGCCCAGGGATGGACGGATGCTATCCGAAAGCTATACCCCGATGAGACCGTTTATACATTCTGGGATTACTTCCGGTACTCCTTCAGCCGGAACGCCGGGCTACGCATCGATCACTTGCTGGTAAGTCCGGAGCTGGAAAAACGCCTGCAAGCGGGCGGTGTCGACCGCCAGGTTAGAGGCTGGGAAAAAGCCAGCGATCATGCGCCCGTATGGATCGAGGTCGATTAATACGGGCGCATGATGTTGGGAGTGGAGCCAGTTTCAGCTGGTAACCAGCCAGGAAACCCTGTCTTGTCGATGGCTTATTTGCGAACCACCACCCCGCCGGCTATTCGGGCACCGCTGTTGCCGGTAGGATCTGTCATCTGATCGTCTTCACCGGCATGAATGATCAGTGCGGACCCGTCTTTGTCGAACAAAGTCAGGGGACCGTCCGATAGAGTAATGCGGTTGGTTGTCGTGATCAACGTGCCATTGCCCTGGCTGTCTACCACCAGATTCGGCAGATCGCCCGCGTGTGCCCCCATTGGATTGTTCAGCCCATGTTGATGGCTGGCCGGATTATAATGGGACCCTGACGAGTTGAAAGCGGGCACGTCCTGAGGTTGCGCTACACCGATCGCATGAAAATGGATACCGTGCTTGCCCGCCGGTAATCCGCTAACGGTTACCGTCAGACTTACGAGCCCGTCGCTATCTTCGGCCAGCTGAGCTACCCCCACACTGCCGCTGCTGTTGATTAGGGTTGCCGTGGCGGCTGCCCGGGGCACATTCTGGTGGTCGGTGCAGCCCGCCAGTAGACCGGCTATCGCCAGCCCCACGCCATACCACCTGGCCAGCGCCTGGCACTGATGGAGGAGGGTTTTCCGCTGAGAAGCCAATGGCTGGCTCTGGTGACTGGTCTGGCGTTGCGCTCCGTATTTTTTGTTCGGGTTGAGGGGCAAAGAAAAACTTGCTGACATAGTGGTTGGAACGAGGCTTGGTTTATGGAGCTGATAAGCTGTTAGTGGTCAGACAGCTAGTGCCCGATCGAAGCTAAGGTAAGTAAAGCGGACGGAGACCAGTCAGAAAAGGCTATCAACTCCCGTCTATTGGGGGTAAACGACCGAGTTAGGGTTGTAAAGACTGTCCTGGGGATTCGGAGTGAACTGCAAAGTCATATTGGCGCTCACCGGCCGGATCGGTTTCGTTTATCACGCGTATTGGCCGCTGATGTAGTTTATATGTCAGACTTGTCAAGCTACCTTATATTGCATAGTTCCTTGTTAAACAACTATCCTTATGAAGTATTTCTGTTTCGGTTTGCTGACGCTAACCCTGCTGGCCTGCGATACGGCTGACCGCAAAATTTCAGTTACGGACTCCGACGATACCTACACGTTCTTTGCCCGATACGACCCGGACAAAGACCAGGAGGTTAAGGAATATATCAACCGTAAAATGGCCAGTACCACCGTGACCGGCGAGCAGGTGGATGTTACAACCAGGCTGGACGACAATACTGAATTTAAACTGGAAGAATGGCCGGGGGAGGTACGGATAAGCCTGGACAAAAGGGCTAACTCCGATGCGTCTTATCGCCGGATCAAGGCTATGTGTGAGGGCGTAAAGAACGTCGTTGCGGATGAATAAAAATCGAAGCGCGCCATAATTGGGGAAGGGGGCAGCAGTAAACCGATTCCTGACTTAGCTTTTCAGCCTACACCATCCGAAAGCCGAAACGGGCTGTGGTCGCCTGGAGGTCAGCTTTTATCTTCACTGCCGTTGTCTTACCATCATGAAACAGTTTCTTCTTCTGGCCGGGTTGGTTATTCTGCTTAGTTCATTCGATCATAAAGAGCTGAGCTGGGTGGCCATCGGCGATTCGATTACGTATTTGAATGAACACCGCAACGAAACCGGCGATCGCATTAGTAAGGGCTACATGAGCCGGGTGATTGAAAAATTGCCGTACATCCATTACACCAACCAGGGCCACAATGGCTGGACGGCGGGCCGGATTGCCGAGCAGATCGAGACCCTGGGGTTAACCAAAGCGGATGTGTATTCGGTCTTCCTGGGTACCAACGACTGGTGGGCGGGCCGACCCCTGGGCCGCCTGACGGACTACCAGACCAATACGGGAAACGCGACCGTGTATGGCTCTTTTCGGCTGATCATCGATAAACTTCGCCGGCTCAATCCCGACGCGCCGATTATCCTGATTACGCCCATGCAGCGGGTCGATTTTGTGTACCTGGGGAATTTCAAAAACAACGCCTTCGGGTCTTACAAAGCGAAGAATGGCCAGTTTCTCGAAGCCTTTGCCCAGGCAATCGATTCTATCGGTCACTACGAGCACCTGCCCGTGGTCGACCTATATCACCTGAAAAAGCTGCGTATGAAGAAACTGGTCAAATACAAACGGCTGAAAGATCCGCAGACCGGCGCGTACCGCAACTATCCCTACCCAAAGTTTATCGACGTTCCGTTCAATCCTGAATCAGACGAGTATCCATACCCAGTAGAAGCCATCGATCAGACATACGATGGCCTGCATCCGTCCGACAAAGGCTACGAATTAATCAGCCGCCAGTTGATCAAAATCCTGAAAAACTATTGAACATCAGTTCGGAGAAGCTCCATCGGGATTGACGCGCCTTTACCTCTCTTAGCGCGCCAGATAGAGCGCCAGCGCGACTAGGGCCCCCACCAGCGTATTGAGAAAATTGACGGCATCATTCGGAAGGGTGCCCCGTCGCTCCAGGGTTGCACCCAGTAGCGAATCGGACAGATTACCGATGGTGCCCGCAATCAAAAGCCATAAAACGGGCCAGCCCCAGCCAAACCCGATCCCGTACAGAACAGCGATGAGGCTGCTTCCCAGCAAACCCAGTAATGTTCCTTCCAGGCTGATCACCCCGTCCAGACCTCTCGTGTCGGGCCGGAGCGTGAGGATATTGTAGAACCGACGACCGTAGACAGTCCCGAGTTCGGAGGAGCAGGTGTCGGCCGTGGCCGACGAAAAGCTGGCGGCCAGCATGATCTGGAACAGCTCGGCTTTAGCGGGGTACAGCCAGGCCAGCAGGCCCAAAATGCCCGCCATACCCGCGTTGGCGATGGCCTGCGAGGCCGTTCGACGTCCTTTGTTGGCTTCGGCTACGCCTATCTTTACTTTATCCTGTAACCTCCAGGATGTAGCCAGCGAACCCAGAACAAAGAACACGCCCAGCATGGCCAGCCCTGTTAGTCCGGCTCCCAGGAAAATGGCAAAACCCAGCAGCCCACCGGTCAGGGCACCTACGGGCGTGAGTTTATTCGCTTTTACACTCAGCAGCATTCCGATCAGGAGAATGCCCAGAACAACCCAGTACGGCACTTGCATAGTTGACTAGTTATACGAACGGATTAGCCGCTATACCCAAACGCTTTACCAAACTAAATGGCTGATTTGGTTCTGATATATTGGAAATCAGCCATTTAATTGAGGGGTTTTTGTCATCCTGACGACAGGAAGGATCTCAAAGCCCCTAATACATAAACGAGAATGCGTTAAGGTCCTTCCTGTCGTCGCTTCGGGTTATCTGGCCGTGCCGGACACCGGTACTAGTTTCGCCGATAAGTCCGGGTCTTTCATGTTGGCGTCGAACGGGAACATGGGGCGCTGAATCCGTTTGTAGGGCAAACGGGCCAGGTCCTGATCGACTCCGCCGGGTGTCAGAGCCATGATCCAGCCGGCCTGCATGGCATACAGTTCGGGTTCGAGGTAGCCGATCTTAACCACCACGATGTCTGATTGACGGGGTGCCAGGCCCAGACGGGTAAAGTCGGCTTCTTTGTGGTAGGGCTTCCGCTTCTGGGTAACGATCACGTGCACATTGCCTACCTTCACGACCACCTCCACTTCGGCATCCCGGTCGCCTTTGACAATCGATTCGACCGTGCCATTCAACGGAACAGGTGGCGCAAACCGAGCATCGACCCGGGCACCGGCCCCACCGGATACCTGTCCGCCAACCCCGACCGCCATTGCCTTTTTCACCAACTCCGGGTCAGGAATGGATGCGTAGATGAGTGAAGGCCCATCGGCCCGCTTAAACGCCGGATGGGCCAGAATCTGCGTGATTGTCCAGGTCACATCCCCAGCGCCCCCGGCCGTTGGGTTGTCGCCGGTATCGCTGATGAAAAACGGATGCCGGGGGCTCGACAGGGCTTTCGCCAGCGACTCGTCCAGGGTGCCCGTGGGAGCTACAAACCCGAATTTTGAGCGGACGTTCCAGAAATCGTGCGCCAGTTTCTCCGCCACCCGGGTCACTTTGGCTTTATCGTCGCCGGTCACCATCACGGCCGCATGGTTGCGCGGTTCGTCGGCCCAGGCGTAGCCGATCCAGATCCCGGCGTCGACAATCCCGTCCTGATGGTCGGCCAGTGGGGCGACTTCCTGATACAAACTTTTGCCGGGCTCGATGCGGGTGCTGGTTTTTTCGCCGGGCAGCAGGATCGGGACGGTAATCAGGGCTTTGTAAGCCGGCTTGCCTTTTCCACTTTTGATCCGCTCCAACAGGTTGACCACCGCCCGCTCTTTGGTTTGCATGGCATCTTCGTGGGGAGCCATGCGGTAACAGGTCATCAGGTCGGTATGCTGGGCCAGCCGCCAGGATACGTTGCCGTGCAGGTCCATGGAGGTCGAGACAATAGTTTTGTAACCAATCACGCCCCGGATTCGGGCCAGCAAATCCCCTTCCGGATCGTCGAGGCCCTGCACACTCATGGCGCCGTGAATATCGAAATACAAGCCGTCGTAAGGCATGTATTTTTTGAGCGAATCCAGGGTTTTATTCACCAGCGATTCGTACGCTTCCCGCGTAACGGCTCCGCCGGGCAGCGATTTGCCTACGATGGCGGGTAACCAGATCGCCTGTTTGCGCAGGGGCGATACGGCCATCATGAACGGATAAGCGTTGAACACATCGCCACTGTAACGGGCGTGAAAGGCTTCTTCGTGGGTAACAGCGGGCGAAAACGTGCTGGATTCGATCCCTAAACCGGCAATGGCAATTCGGGGCAATGCGTTTCCGGATGACGTGGTTCCCTGAGCGATTCCGGCGCTGGTAACGGTCAGCCAGGTCAGAAGGCATAGATACATCTGTTTCATGCGCACAAGTTAAGGCGCATCCGCCTGACTTCACCGGAAATCCGGTCCGATTCGTGTTTTTGACTGAAAAATGTAGTACCGGCCTGACTTACCTGCTGCTCCCCCTTTCCTGAACCTGTTTCAGTAAGGCCGCTAACTCGGTTACGACCTGTGGATGTTGAGCCGCTACGTTTTGCTGTTCGCCGACGTCTGCCGTCAGATCGTATAACTGCGGGTTCGGATCATAGCCGGTTTCGATGTTTACTTCCGGCATTCGTCTTTGGCCGGTGCTGGGCGCTATGTATTTCCACTTATCTTTCAGGATAGACAGCGTCCCGTTCAAGGCGTGCTCGACCACGTATGGCCGGTTCGTGGTGGTTTTCCCCAGCAACACGCCCAGGTTGTCGAAGCTGTCGGGAGCTTCCGTTGGGCGGGGCTTCTGACCGGTCAGCCCCGCCAGCGAGACCAGCAAATCTACCTGACTGAACAAGGTATTCGAAACGCCTGCCTTGACACGACCGGGCCAGTGGACCACAAAAGGCACCCGCGTACCCGCATCGAAAGCGCTGTATTTGCCACCCCGCAGCGGTCCGGCTGGCGTGTGCCCGTTCAGTTTCGTAACGGCTTCGTCCTGATAGCCATCATCGACGACCGGGCCGTTGTCGCTGGTGATGATGACCAGGGTATTGTCGGTCAGCTTAAGCCGGTCCAGGGTTTTCATCACTTCGCCAACGCTCCAGTCCAGTTGCAGAATAGCATCGCCCCGCGGCCCCATGCCGCTTTTACCCACGAACCGGGAATGGGGCATGCGCGGCACGTGAATGTCGTGGGTAGCGAAATAAACAAAAAACGGGTTGCTTTTATGGTCTTCCATAAACCGGGTAACCTTGTCCGTGAGCACGTCGGCTATGTCTTCGTCGACCCACCAGGCCGACTTTCCCCCGCTCATGTAGCCAATCCGGCTAACCCCATTGACGATGGTCTGGTCGTGACCGTGAGAGTACTTCATTTTGAGCAGTTCGGGGTGGGCTTTTCCCGTCGGCTCGGTTCCGATCGGTTCTTTATAACTCACCTGAACGGGGTCTTTCGGGTCGAGGCCGACAATCCGGTGATTTTCGACGTACACACAGGGAACCCGGTCGGCGGTAGCGGGAAGCAGAAACGAGTAGGTGAAACCGATTTCCAGCGGTCCGGGCTTGATATCTCCGTTCCAGTCGGGGCCCCCTTTCGGACCGAGCCCCAGGTGCCACTTTCCGATGGCCGCTGTCGCGTAGCCAGCTTTCTGGAGAACGCCCGGCAGCGTAATGCGATCAGTCGGGATGAGCAGGGCCGCGTCGCCGGGAGCAATGCCCGTTCCGGTTTTACGCCACGCGTACTGCCCAGTCATGAGCGTAAACCGGGAAGGCGTACAGGTGGCCGAGCTGGCGTGGGCATTGGTAAACCGAAGTCCCTCAGCCGCCACGCGGTCGATATTTGGGGTTTTGATCCGGGTAGCCCCGTAGCAGCTGACATCGCCATACCCCAGGTCATCGGCATAAATCAGAATGATGTTCGGCTTCGACTGCGCGATGATCACAATCGGAGCGAGGAAGAACGAAACGATAAGGCCCAGAATACGGTGTTGCATGCTACGATCGAATGAGAAGGCTAAAGGTAAAAACTACGCTGATAGTTTCTGTAACGTAGGCCATCTAGAGGCTTAAAATTAAGGCTCTGGTCAACGATACGAAGCAATAGAAGGGGGTGCGCACAAAAAAGCCCCGCCGGAATGACCAGCGGGGCAGGACTTTAGAAGAAAGGTAACAAACTAAAAACGCCTGCCCAACTGGTTTATTGTATAACCTGAAACAGATTTGTGTTTATTTTTCACTTTTTTCGCCAATCTTATTATCCGGACGGGACACATTTAGATCGTGATCACAATCCGCTCGCTGGATTTGGTGGCTTGCTGCCAGGCCTGTGCGACATCGCTGAGCGGAACGGTCCTGAAGGGCAACGTCAGCTTGCCTGTTGCGGCCAGACTCAACATCTCGGGCAACTCGTGCTGCATGTAGTGGCCGATGGCCTGAAGCGACAGACTGCCGATTCCCGACCCGATAAACTCGATGTCGCGGCTGCGGAGCAAACCAGAGTCCAGAGAAATCGACGCGCCAGCCATTTCGCCCACTGTTACGATTCGGGTGTGCTGGTGATTCGGAATCGTTTTCAGGGCGGCTAGAATCAACTCTATGGGATGACCCCACAAGTAGTCCTGAACGATGTCGATGGGTGTTCGGGCGTAAATTTCCTGGAGTTGCTGAATAACGGCTTCGTCGGCCTGTTGCAAGGAAACCACTTCGTCGGCCCCCAACTCGGTCAGGGTTTGCAGGGTGGCCGGGTTTCGCCCCGTGGCAATGACCGTTTTCGCTCCGTGAAACTTAGCAACTTGCACGGCCACCAGGCCGGTAATCCCCGTAGCACCATTGATCAGCACGACATCGCCTTTTTTGATCTGCGCCCGGTGGCGCAGGGCTGCATCCGAACCGAGTAGCGCATTAGGGAGAGCGGCCGCCAGGGTGTCGTCAAGGCCATCCGGCACGGCGGTCCAGCGGTTCGTTGCAACCAATGCCTGTTCGGCCATCATGCCCGATAAGCCCATGGCGTAGATTCGCTGCCCATCGGCCAGCACGCCGACGCCATCGACGCCAACCACCGCCGGAAACGATGGGTAATGGGTGTAATGGTTGCCACTGGCTTTCAGCAGATCCAGTTGCTTGATAGCCGCTGCTTTTACCGAAATCAGGGTCTGCTGGTCATTGTCGGGAATAGGCGGCTGGATATCGCCGTAGCTGGGAAGTGTTCCTTCCTCCTGTAAAATGGCTGCTTTCACGAGGTTCGTTTGGGATGAGTTACGATTGAGTAACCCATCCGGAAGGGCCGACGTTCCAGCCAGGGGCTGAGGAGAAGAGGCTCGTATTTATTCCTGAAAAAACAGTGACGTTTGTTACCAGCTGCCCGCGGAGCGTTCATACGGATCGGCTTCGGCAGACGGATAGGTGTACGTCTCAAAATAGTGAGCGGTGTTGGCCAGCGAAACCGATGGGTCGATCATGGCCCGCTGAAAGGGTCGAAGCGGCTCCCGGCGTAACACTTTTTGAGGAAAGTCGGGATTGGCAATGGCAGAGCGCCCGATCGCCAGTAAATCGCCATGCCCCTGTTGCAGGATACGCTGTGCGAGGTCGAGGTCGTGTAAGCCACCGTTGGCAATAACTGGGCAGGTAAGAATGGACCGGGCAATCCCCGTTGAGGACCGGCCATCCGGATACGAACATTCCCGTTGCCAGCCGCCCCCTTCGGCCGCGATGTGCAGGTAATCGGGCGAGATTGTCTTGACTTCATCGAAAATCAGTTCCGCCATTTGTGCCCCTTCTTCCCAGCGATAAGCCAGGTTGTTCACTTTGCCTTCCGACAGCCGCAATCCGACGATAAAATCGGCGGGCACTGCCGACCGAATGGCAGTATGCAGTTCTGCAATGAACCGAAATCGATTCGCGACCGAGCCGCCATACTGGTCGGTGCGCTGGTTGGTATACGAGGTCAGAAACTGGTCGGGTAAGTAGCCGTTGGCCGCGTGAATTTCGATGCCGTCGAAACCGGCTTCCACCGCCTGCCGGGCGGCCCTGACGTACCCATCAATGACCCGACTGATAGCTGCCAGACTCATGCCCACCGGTACCGAAAACTCGCTTACTCCGCCTAACGACGCGACGGGTTTGCCCAGTGGTTTTATCGCCGAGGGAGCCAGGGTGGTTGGTAACGCCTGCGAGAGGGCACCCGCGTGCATAAGCTGGCAAAGAAACAGGGTGGGGTACGCCCGCACCCGCCGGGTAATTGGTGCCCAGCCGCGAACCTGTTGGGCGGTGGCGATGCCGGGCTGATTCAGATTACAGATCGACGCTTCGGTATCCGTATAAACGCCTTCGGTAATGATGGCTGCGAAACCACCGCGGGCGAATGCTTCGTAGTAATCACCCATGGCTGGCGTCGGCACTCCCTGTCCGCTTGCGCTGACGCGGGTCATGGGGGCTACGATAAATCGGTTAGCCAGCGTTCGGCTGGCGAGTCGGATCGGATCGAAAAAGGAAGAATTGGGCTGGCTCATCACAGTTGGAATTGATGTGCACAAAACTCCGGCTCAGCGGCCTTTTTCCACTAAACCTAGATTAAGAAATGCGCCCGGTCTGGCCGTTACTGACCCGTGGGCTTTCGGCGAAGTTTGCTCAGGAAAACGGGAGTGATGCCCAGGTAAGCTGCGAGGTCTTTCAGCGGAATTCGCCGGGCAATCTGGGGGTAGGCGTTTAAAAACAGCGCGTACCGTTCGCTGGCCGGTAAACTCAGGTTGTGCATCAGCCGCTGCGAGGTGGCAATGAGGGCGTTTTCGTTAAGTACTTTAAAAAACGTCTGAACATTGGGTAGCTGCTGGTACAGCTTTTCGAGCGAGGGCTTATCGATGACCAGCAGGGTAGTGGGCTCCAGCGCTTCGATGGTCAGCGCCGACGGGGTATTGTGTAAAAAGCTGCCCAGATCGCCCGCCCACCAGTTTTCAATGGAAAACCGCAGGATATGGTCGACGGCGTTTTCGTCGGTATGGTAGGTTTTCAGGCATCCGCTCACGACGAACGATTCGTATCGGCATACGTCACCCTGTTGCAGCAGGGCTTCTTTTCGCGTCAGCCGACGCGGGCTGAAATGGGAAGACAGCCGGGCAAACTCGTCATCGGAGAGTTCAATTTTCGTTTCGATATGCCTGCGGAATGCTTCGAACATGAGGTATGGTGGGTGGCCGGGCGGGCGTTTTGCCCTACTCCGCACTTGACAAACTAACTGAAATGCACAGTAAAATAAAAACGCCCGCCTGGCCACGATCTACCGACCTACCAGATAACGCCTGAAAGAAACCCGATGTGACCTCAAAACACCTCGTTAAAAGTTTGGGCTGGTCATCGGGAAACGACAAAAGTATTTTTGTTGGCAGTTATCAACACCTTCCTTGGGTTGAAGCTAGGGAAACACCAAACAACTACTATGAATCAAAAAACATCGGCCGCTTTCGTGGCGGCCTCCTGGTTGGCGCTCGGCGCCGGTATGATCGGTTATTTAATAGGACTGTGGCGGTCTCAGATGCAACTGAACGAAAAAGGGTTCTATTTCACGGTCCTCATGTTAGGCCTGTTTTCGGTGGTTTCGGTGCAAAAAAGCGTCCGGGACCGACTCGAAGGATTTCCAGTGACGGATCTGTACTACGGCATCTGCTGGTTTTCGACCCTGCTGTCCATTGTGCTCCTGACCATCGGGCTGTGGAATGCGACGCTGCTGCCCAGCGAGAAAGGATTCTATGCCTTCGCTTTTCTGCTCGGTTTGTTCGGAGCCATTGCCGTGCAGAAAAATACCCGCGATAATCAGGAGTTCACGAAAAAAGTTTAAGGCCGAACCGACATCCAATCAGGTAGCACGGACTGACTTATTGGCTACTCTACCCTCACTGTATTTTGTCCTGCCGCACCGGCGGACCGGTCAGCAGGACAAAATACAGTGCTAATTTCCACAACTCACCTCGCACTTGGTACAAACAGCACGGCGTCGGCCGCCACCGGACCATCGGTTTGGGTTGCCACCAGCTCGACGTAGCTGGTTTTGCCGACCGGAAGCACATAACTACCCAGGGCTACCCACTCGCCGGAGGTCTGGCCCAGCACCACCACGTCTGCCGGTTTGAGCGGAATCGATTTGCTGGTTTTTCCGGTAAACACCCTGATCTCTAGTTGCGAAGCCGCTTTTTCCAGCCGGGGCAAATAAGCATAGATCTGGTAGGTGCCTGCTTTGGTCAGGGTGGGCGTAAACCGCACCCGGTCGTTGAGCTGGCCACCCCCTAGGAGGTACGACGGACCGTATCCTCCTTTACATTTCCGGTCGGTCGTCCAGGTACCCGTCGTCGTAACGGCTTCCTGGTTGTCGTTATCGACCAGCACTTCGGGTGTGCTACCATCCGCGAGGGGGTTGCGCGTCAGTTCCCGCTGCAGGCTGGCTACATCGACCTGCTGTACGCTGGTTTTGGCGTCGATGGCCATTACGGCCGCCAGCCCCGACGACTGACCGAGCACCATAAAAACCGGCTCCATCCGGATCGACCCGTAGGCGATGTGCGAAGCGGACAGGCAAACCGGCACGAGCAGGTTCTGGCATTCCGATTCTTTCGGGATCAGTGCCCGGTACGAAATGGGGTAAGGCCCAAAGCCGCCTACCTCGACATTCCCTTCGTTCTTAGCCATGTGTCGTCCGTCTTTTTCGATAACAATCCGTTGGATATTGTGCGAATCCATGGTATAGGCGGCCATGCCAACTCCGTCCTGCACAACCTGCTGACCCTGGCAGTTGGCCTGTGTCATAACGTAACTGCCCACCATCCGCCGGGCCTCGCGCACATACAACTGGGGCGACCAGTGATCCGAATCGGCGTATTCGTCTTTCGGGTACCCCCATTTCAGCATTTCCTGCCGCAGCTCCGTTGGAACCCGGGAGTCGTGCCCAAAAAAGTAAAGCAGGCCTTTGGTGTAGCGCGCGTGTCGGTCGATGATGTCCGTTCGGGTAGCGTAGTCGGCCTCGGGGTAATCCCAGTTCATGCCGATCATGTCGGTCGAAAAGCCGCCCCGGTTGTTGATGTCCGTTTTGTTGTTGGGCATCCGGCTCCAGATAAAATAATCGTTGAGGGTACGTTTCTGCGGCTGGGCCTCAAACAGCCGGAGCAAGAGGTCGTAACGGGTGGAATCGTAGCCGGCAGGGCGCGTGATCGGCACCTGATTCGCCGGATCGGCACTCAGACAAATGCGGTAGTTATAGGCCTGCACTTTACGGTCGCCCGTACCGTTGGGTACCAGTTTTTCGGTGCTGACGCCCCAGAGCAGGCCTGATTCGGGCTTACCCGGTATGCGAAACGGGTCGATGCCGTCCGGTAGCTGGTGGCCGGTCATCAGCTGAACTCCGTCGATGGTTTCGTTGTATTGCTTGTTATCCTCCCGACCGACGCTGTACGAAACTCCCGCTCTCGCCATCAGGTCGCCTTCGTAGGAGCAGTCGATAAACATTTTGGCGCGAATCGTCTGCTTCGTGGTGGGTTTGTCGGCATTTTCAACCACAATTTCCTGAATCCGGCTGCCCATTTTCCGGACCTCGTCGAGCCGGTGCGAAAACAGGACGTTTACCTGGCCCCGGTTCACGTAGTCGCTGAAAAGATTTTCGGCCACGTGCGGCTCGAATATCCACTGTTCGAATTTTCCGTAATGCTGCCCAATCCGGCGGTAATAGTCGCGGGCCAGTCCGGTGATGGCGTATTTATTGCCGATATCGGTGAGGCCCAGCCCGCCCGTCGTCATACCGCCCAGGTGCCGGCCAGGTTCGATGAGCAGAACCGATTTTCCGTATTTTTTGGCGGTATAGGCCGCTATGACCCCGCCCGAGGTGCCGCCGTAAATGCAGATATCGACTTCTTTAACTGACTGAGCCAGTAAGGGCAGAGGAAGAACTAAACCGAAAAGAGCCAGTAGGACGAACCGGTAGAGTGGGATGGTGCGCATGGAGAAAAAAGCAGGACGAATGAACAAACACCTGAAAAACAGCGAATGGGCCTTTTTCTACCATACTTCCAATGCGTGGGTGTCGATAATCGACAGGCTACTGCCACATTCTTTCATGCTTCCTTCGTCAGCCTGACAAAAGAGTTAGTTGGTTATGCATCGCAATTCCACCCAAACACTAGCCGGTTCGCTGCCTGAATCGGCAAACTATATTCGGACGGGAAGATCGGTGCTGTATTAAATATTTGTTAATATTGGAATAAAAAAGTGTACGAATACTTAATCGCCGACGACAGGATTAACCGTAAAAACGGGCAGAACTTTGTAAAAAAGTAGCTTCATCAACTATACGGACTTAGGAAAATCAGGTTATGAACCCAACTTTTACGACCTATTCCGACGAATATACGCTGCCGTCAGTTCAGGAAGATCAGGACGAAAAAGCGTTTGCCGAGCTGTACGATGCCTACTTCCGGGTGCTGTTCAACTACACATTCAGTAAAGTAAACGATCGGTTTGCGGCTCAGGAAATCGTACAGGAGTTGTTTATCGGTATCTGGAAACAACGCCATACGACCGCTATCCAGTCCGACCGCGCTTATCTGTTCGCCAGCGTTAAAAACCTGATCATTTCGTACTACCGGAAAGAGTATACCCGCCAGCATCATTACGACCAGTGGGAAATTCAGCGGGAGCACTCCACGACCCCGACCGACCAGCCGCTGCTGACCACCGATCTGCAGGAGCGCTACGAAAAAGGGCTTCGGTTACTGCCACCCAAATGCCGGGAAATTTTTCTCGCCAGCCGCAGTGGTCAGTCGAACCGGGAGATCGCCCGGCACCAGGCGATTTCGGAAAAAACGGTTGAGCAGCATATCACCAAAGCCCTGCGGATACTCAAGCAATACCTCAGAGATTACTACGCTTACGCCCTTATGGGGTTTCTGCACTTTCTGGACTAGCCCCACTGTATAGGCGTATAAGCGTTCAGGACAACCAGGGCAGAAGGTTTAACTAACATCCTCCCAAAGCTCTATGCTATTGCCTTCAGGATCGAGAATATGGACGAACTTGCCGTAGTCATAGACGGCTATTTCGTCAAGGATGGTTACGCCATCGGCCCTTAACTGCTCTACCAGTTCCTCCAGCTGCTCGACGCGATAACTGATCATGAAGTCTTTTTTGGACGGCTCAAAGTAGCTGGTGTTTTTGTCAAAAGCGGCCCAAACGGTGGTCCCTTCTTTGCTGGGGTCATCGGCATGGCGCCAGCTGAACGTTGTGCCATACGCATCCATAGGTAATCCCAGATGTTGAGCGTACCAGTCTTTCATTTTCTGGGGGTCATCGCATTTAAAGAAGATGCCACCTAATCCGGTTACTTTTTTCATAGAGCTAAGGTAAGCCAAACAGGAGAGCAATAGCGCGGTTCTCCTTTTCTATTAGCTAATAATCGACACTATTTTTGTCATTGGGTGGCCGGAATGACAAGTGAGTTGTTGTAAACAGCCTCTAAACTGCCGACAGCATAAACACGAGGATTCTCGAAATGCCGGGGAGCGTCTGTCGGACCTCACTCAAAGCGTTCCGGGATCGGTGTAAAAAAAATCTCATGCCCAACTAAGGGTCAGCCCTTCGGCGTGCGACTTAGGTGTTAGAAAGCCCCTGAGCCATGAAGCCACCGCCGATTTCTCCGCAGTTACTGGACAAATACCTTCAGAATGCGTGTACCCCGCCGGAGAAGGAGCAGGTAGAGGCCTGGTATGCGTCGCTCGAGGGAGAAACCGATTTCCTGGATACGCTGCCAGAATCGGCGCAGCGGCAGTTGCAGGAAGAAACGTTTCGGAATATTCAGGAGGAAAAAGATCGCCCCGAACCATCGGTGGTCAGAACCCTGCCACTGGTCCGGATCGCCTGGCTAGCCGCGTCTATTGCTCTGGTCCTGGGCACCTATTTTACTTACCGCTATTCGACATCCACGGTTCGTCCCGTGGTGCAGGCCCCTATGCTGGCTTCCGGGAGCACCCGGCCCCTGGCTGGCAGTTCAGTGCATTTCGTGAACCGGGCGTCGCGACCCGTGCGGCATCGTTTGCCCGACGGCAGCACAGTCTGGATGCAGGCCGGAGCCGCCATTACTTACCCGGCTCAGTTTGCCCGCCGGCAACGGCTGGTCGATTTTTCGGGGGAAGGGTTCTTCGATGTCAAAAAAGATAAATCCTGCCCTTTCTACATTCAGAGCGGGGAAATGACCATCAAAGTGCTGGGAACCAGTTTCAACGTCAAAGCCCTGGCCGCGCGTAAGTTCTTTCAGGTGGCCGTTGTGACGGGACGCGTGCAGGTCACCGCGCCCGACCGGCAGCAGCAGGCGCAGCAGGTCGTGCTGACGCCCCAGCAGCAGGCCGTTTTCGAAACCGACTCCAAACGGCTGGTTGCGTCGCTGATGCCGGTGCAGAGCCGAAAGGAACTTTACGAAGCCATTACCGTCGTGTTCGACGAAACCCCCCTGAATCAGGTCGTCGACAGGTTACAGAAGCGGTTCAATATCCAGATTCGGCTAGCCAATCCGAAGCTGGCCCTCTGCCGGGTCAGCGCCGATTTCGAGCAGCAGTCGTTGCCCCTGATTCTGGAAATGCTCTGTACCACGCTGGATGCCACCTATACCATGACCGATAAGTCTGTAACCATCGACGGTGCGCCCTGCGAATAAGCCCAGTGACTATGTATTCGTCAAAACCTGCTGATGTACCGATGAGAAACCGTTACCCCAACTTCCCCTGACTGCAGAAAAACCGGGAGTGTACCACCACCCCCGGCTCAGGCTTACCATCCGTACGTGGCTCCGTACCACCGAAGCCACCGGATGATGTATCAAATAGCGATCAACTATCAGACAATCAAAATTATGCAGATTTCTTTCCTTAACAAGCCTGTCGACTGGCGAAAAACGATGCGAATCGGATTATTACACTGCCTACTGGCGGTTGTCCTGGTCAGTATGGCGGATGCCCGTGAACTGTCGGCGCAGTCCATCCTGAGCAAAGACATTACACTTCAGCTCACAAACGTGCCGCTCCGGGAAGCCCTCGACCAGATTCAGGAAAAGGCCAGTACGCATTTTGTTTACAGCAGCCGGATTCCGCTCAACGATCCGGTAACGATCAATGAACGGAACCAGAAACTGGCTAAAGTGCTCGATCAGCTGCTGGCTCCGCGGGGGATTACCTACAAACTGATCAACGAACAGATCGTACTGGTGCGGGATAAAAGCCGGAAACAGGCCCTGGTCCTTCCAGTCGATGAAAATCAGCCCGAAACAGAAAAGGCTCCGCAGGATATCCGTGTGAAAGGAACCGTGACGGCTTCGGATGGGCAGGGGGCTCTGGCGGGCGTCAGCGTGGTGCTCAAAGGAACGACGCGCGGAACGACTACCGACGGCGACGGCAAATACGAATTCGTAGTGCCCAGTGCGTCGTCGGTGCTGGTGTTCAGCTTTGTCGGCTACACCTCGCAGGAACTGGCGGTGGGCAACCGCTCGACGGTGGATGTGACCCTGAGCGCCGACAACAAGACCCTCGACGAACTGGTAGTGGTCGGCTACGGTACCCAGCGCAAAGTGAACCTGACCGGCGCGGTGACGCAGGTGCAGGCGAAAGAACTCGAAAACCGGCCGCTGAACAACCTGTCGCAGATCCTGCAGGGGATGGTGCCGAACCTGAACATTACCTTCAGTACGGGCCAGCCGGGGCAGGGCGGTAGCCTGAACGTACGCGGAGAAACTTCCATCAACGGGGGCGGCCCGCTGGTGCTGATCGACGGGGTGCCGGGGGATATCAACCGCATCAACCCGAACGACGTCGAATCGATATCGGTGCTGAAAGATGCTGCGGCTTCGGCTATTTACGGCGCCCGCGGGGCCTTCGGTGTGGTGCTCGTGACGACCAAGACGGCTAAGAACGGCAAAACGACCATCTCGTACAGCAACAACTTCGGCTGGTCGACGCCCACCGTCAGCACGAAGTTTCTGACCAACGGCTACGAGTACGTGAAGATGAACGACGAAGCATTTACCCGCGCGACCGGCAACAGCTACACCCGCTATTCGCAGGAAGATTACCAGGAACTGGAAGCACGTCGGTACGACAAGGTCGAAAATCCGGCCCGGCCCTGGACGGTCGTCAAGAACGTAAACGGGAAGGATATTTATAACTATTACGGGAATTACGACTGGTGGAATACCCTGTTCAACATGACGGAACCCTCCCGGCAGCACAATCTGAACCTGTCTGGCGGTACCGATAAGGTCAATTATTTTCTGTCGGGGTCGGTATTTGAAAAGGACGGGATCATGCGCATCAACACGGACAAGTTCACGTCTTACACCCTGCGCAGCAAGATCAATGCCCAGTTGACACCCTGGCTGAAAGTCAGCAACAATACCCAGTATTTCGACTCCAGATACAAATATCCAGGTCTGGAAGGGGGCGCCAATGCCAACTTTGTCGGTATTACGGTACACGCGCTACCCGTTTACGCTCCGCTCAATCCGGACGGTACGGCTACGTACAACACCTTGAAAAACAACTACTCCATCGGCGACGGGCTATTTGCCAACCTGCTGAAAGGGGTGGCCGGCGGGGAGAAAAAAGTGCACGAGCTAACCACCATCAACTCGGTTACCCTCGACTTTACCAAAAACTGGAATCTGGTCGGGAATTACACATACTCGTTCTACATTGCCGACGACTGGTACCGCTCGGCCGTGGCGCAATACTCCATCCAGCCGGGAATTCTGGCAACCGTGCCCAATTACAACGTCGATCAGTATAAGCAGACGCTGTGGTTCGATCCGATGAGTGCGACCAACCTCTACACCTCCTATAATCAGACGTTCGGCAAACATTACTTTGGCGCTACGGCCGGGCTGAACTACGAAACCCGCAAACACCAGCGCTTATTCGGGGCTCGCAAAAACCTGCTTTCCGAAAGCCTCAACGACCTGAACCTGGGAACCGGCGAGCAGTTGTCCGGGGGCGATTCGTTTCAGTACGCGCTGTTTGGGGCTTTCTTTCGCATGAATTACGACTACGTTGGCAAATACCTGCTGGAAGTCAATGGCCGCTACGATGGCACCTCCCGCTTTGGCGTTGGCCGGCGGTTTGGCTTCTTCCCGTCGGTGTCGGCGGGCTGGCGGATCAGCGAAGAGCCTTTCTTCGCCGAAGCCCGGAACGTCGTCAACAACCTCAAAATCAGAGCTTCGTACGGAACCCTGGGTAATCAGCTGCCGCCGGGTTCGAACCAGGTGCCCTACAACACGACCTCGGCCAACTATTACCCGTACGTACCCATCATGCCCACGGCGCAGTCGGGCTGGATCACCAACGGGCAGAAGCTTTTCTACGTAAACAGCCCGAACCCCATTTCGGAAAACCTGACCTGGGAAAAAGCCACGACCTCCAACCTGGGCGTCGACGCTACGTTGCTGACCAACCGGCTGAACCTGTCCTTCGATGCCTACATCCGCAATACCACCGACATGCTGGTGCCGGGCCGGGTACTGCCGTCGGTCTACGGCGCTTCGGTACCGACCCAGAACGCGGGCGATCTGCAAACCAAAGGATTCGAGTTGGCCATTGCCTGGCGCGATCAGTTTAAAGCGGGCGGCAAGCCGTTGTCGTATAATGTCTCGTTCATGCTCTCCGATTCAAAGTCGACGATTACCCGCTACGACAACCCGAACAAGATTCTGTCGAGCCGCTACGAAGGGCAGACCATCGGCGACATCTGGGGCTATTCGATCGATGGGTATTTCAAAACGACCGACGAAGCGCAGGCCTATGCGGTCGATCAGACGATCGTGAACAAGCAGCGGCTGAGCGCCCCCGGCGACTGGAGCAAGCTGCAGGCGGGTGATCTGAAGTTTATCGACCTGGACGGCAACGGAAAAATCGACCAGGGCGCCAATACGCTGGCCAGCCACGGCGACCTGAAAATCATTGGCAACGACCGGGCCCGCTACCGCTACGGGGTGAACCTCGGCGCCAACTGGAATGGCTTCGACATCTCGGTGCTGGCGCAGGGGATTCTGCGTAAGAACTGGTATCCCGGCAATAACGCCGACAAGTTCTGGGGACCGTATTCCCGACCGTATTATTCGTTTATTCCCGAGCATTTCGAAGACGACGTCTGGACTCCCGAGAACCCCAATGCCTACTTCCCGATCCTGCGGGGCTATACAGCACTCAACGGCGGGGGCGATCTGAACGCTGCCAATGACCGCTACATCCAGAACGTGGGCTATCTGCGGCTGAAAAATGTAGTAGTGGGATATACCGTTCCGGAAACGATCACCAAAAAGATCCGGATTTCGCGGGCGCGGGTGTACCTGAGTGGCGAGAACCTGTTGACTTTCAGTCCCCTGCGCTCGAAATACATCGACCCCGAGCAGTTAGACGGCGACGGCACCAACGGGCGGACCTACCCGTTGTCCAAAACCTTTTCGGCTGGCCTAAACCTGACGTTCTAATCGGCTTTCAACCTGTATCAATCATGAAGAAAATACTCGCTTTTCTAGCTGTTGCCCTGGGGTTGACGGCATGCAACCTGGATCTGCTACCCCAGGATGCCATCTCGCCCGAAACCTTTTTCAAAACCGAGAACGATCTGCTGCTGTATACCAATTCGTTTTATAACGCGCTCCCCTCGGCCGAAGACGTCTATAATGAAGATGTCGATAACGTCGTGAAAAATAGCCTCCGTGATGAGCTGCAGGGAACGCGGGTCGTACCGACCAGCGGGGGCGGATGGGGCTGGGGAACCCTGCGCAACATCAATTATTTCCTGGCCAATTCAGGGAAGTGTCCGGATAAAAAAGCGGTTGCCAGATACAATGGCCTGGCGCGGTTCTTCCGGGCGTACTTTTACTTCGGTATGGTCAAACGCTTTGGCGATGTGCCCTGGTACAGCGGCACGGTCGAGGTGTCGGACGAAGCGCTGTTGACCAAAGCGCGCGACCCGCGCACGATGGTCATGGATTCGGTAATGGCCGATCTGGATTTTGCCATTGCCAACCTGGATGCGTCGCGGCAACTGAACACGATCACCAAATGGACGGCGCTGGCGCTGAAGTCGCGGGTGGGGCTCTACGAAGGAACATTCCGGAAATACCATACGGAGTTTAACCTGCCGGGCGGGGATAAATTTCTGGATGCCTGCATCGACGCGTCGGACAACCTGATGAAAAACAGCGGATATACGATTTATAAAGCCACCCCTTCGACGGCTTATCTGAAGTTGTTTTCGTCGGATAATGCCATCCCGGATGAGATCATTCTGGCGCGGGATTTCAGCGACGAGCTGCAGGTGTACCACAACCTGAATTATTACACGATGACCGCTTCGTACGGCAAACCGGGTCTGGAAAAGAAGCTGGTCAACAGCTACCTGATGGCCGACGGATCGCGGTTTACGGACATCAAAGGCTACGAAACCTTGCAGTTTGCCGACGAGGTGCAGAACCGCGATCCGCGCCTGGCACAGACCATCCGCACACCGGGCTACACCCGCATCGGCGAAACGACCCCGCTGGTGCCGGAATTTGGTGCGACGGTGACGGGCTACCAGCTGATCAAGTTTGTGTCGGCACCCAAATGGGATACCTTCAACAAAGATATTACCGACATGCCCATCTTCCGGTATGCCGAAGTGCTGCTGAACTTTGCCGAAGCCAAAGCCGAACGTGGTACCCTGACCCAGGACGATCTGGACCGCTCGACGAAGCTCACCCGCGATCGGGTGGGCATGCCCAACATCAACCTGGCCAGTGCCAATGCCAAACCCGATCCATATCAGGCCCAGCAATACTCCCAGCTGAGTGGGAACAATGCGGGAGTCATTCTGGAAATTCGCCGGGAGCGCCGGATCGAGCTGGTTATGGAAAACTTCTTCCGCTGGGACGATATCATTCGCTGGAAAGAAGGGCAACTGCTAACGAAGACTTTCAAGGGGATGTATTTTCCGGGACCGGGCAGCTACGATCTGGATAAAAATGGCAAAGTCGATCTGGTCATTTACGAAGGAACCAAGCCGACTGTAGCGGGCGCGCAGGTGCTTAAGCTGGGTAGCGAAATCCTGCTCGAAAACGGAAATAAAGGCGGCAACATCGTGGTCAACGGGCACATTACCAAAAAATTCAACGAATCCCGCGATTACCTGTACCCCATTCCGACCCAGGAACGGCTTTTAAACACAAACCTCACGCAAAATCCAAACTGGGAGTAAATCGGCGTTTCCTGCACTGGAATTACCCCGTGAATGCTGAGTGATAAGCCGTGCTACGATTCCCAACCGTGGCACGGCTTATCACTCAGCATTCACGGCAAGAGTTTGACTAACAACGTATTCTATTCCTAAAGACTATCAGTATGACCCTTCCTGACCGACGATCGTTTCTTCAAAAAATTGCGCAAGCAGGGACGCTGAGCCTGTTGCCGGCTACAGCGCCCCTCGCTGAACCGGTTTCCGATGCTCCTGCCGAAGAGGCTAACCACTTCATTGCGGGCCCTTACCTGCAGAATATGGGCGCCAACGAGGTCACCATCATGTGGATTACCCACAAAAACAGCTTCAGTTGGGTCGAATATGGCGCGGGGGCGTATACCAGCCTGCGCGCATTCGGGTATGTCGGTGGGTTGATCGAAGCCAATAACCGGATCAATAAAATAACCCTGTCGGGACTCAAGCCGGGTACGGATCATAAATACCGGATCGTTTCGACGGAAGTGCTGGGTTACAAAGGATCGAAGGTGGAGTTTGGCGAAACGATCAGCAGTCCGATGTACGGTTTCAGAACGCCGGCCGAGCATGAGGAAGAAGTCAGGACCGTCATCTTCAACGACATTCACGATCGCCCCCAGATTATTCCGCAGTTGCTGTACCGGCATGGGTATACGGGCAACAGGCGCGACTACGATTTTGTCGTTTTCAACGGCGACTGCTTCGACTGGGTGACCTCGGAAAGCCAGATGGTCGATCACCTGATTAAACCGGCCGTCGATATTTTTGCCGGTGAACTTCCCTTCATCCTGACCCAGGGAAACCACGAATGCCGGGGCAGCTTCTCCCGACACATTCCGGCTTATTGCGCGTATCCGGATCAGAAATACTACTACGCCTTTACGCGCGGTCCGGTCCGGTTTGTCATTCTCGATTCGGGCGAAGATAAGACCGACGACAGCGTCGAATACGGCGGTTTGTCGGCGTTTGACCGCTACCGCGAAACCCAGAAAGAGTGGCTGGAAAAAGAAATCGAAAGCCCGGAGTTTAAAAAAGCGCCGTTTCGGGTTGTGCTGATTCACATCTCGCCCTACCACTCCGGCGACTGGCATGGCACGTTGCATTGCCGTGAGGTATTCGGCCCGTTGCTCAACAAGGCAAAAATTGATCTGCAGATCTCGGGCCATACGCACCGCTACGCCACCCACGATGCCGACGCCACGCACAATTACCCCATCGTCATTGGCGGTGGGCCGCTGGAAGGTCAGCGGACGCTGATAAAACTACATGCCACTCCGAAAGAGCTGAACCTGAAAATGGTCCGCGACGACGGCGAACTGGTCGGTAAATACACGATTCCTAAAAAGGCACGCACCTAGTTTTTGAACGGTATTACCGCGGGGTCGACCTACTCTGGCGCATTGACAATGTAGGCTGAAACTGGAACGCCAGCCCGGTGGAACGCCAGCCCGGTGGAACGCCAGCCCATCCGCAATATTTATTTACTTGCTTCTGATATGAAAAATTTACTTTCCTGCTTTCTGTTTATTATCTCGACCGTTTCGTATGCTAACGACAGGGAAGAGCCCGCGAAGAAACAAAAAACGATTCGGGTAATGACCTACAATATTCACCACTGCAATCCGCCTTCGGCAGGAGCGAAGATCGACGTGGAAGCCGTGGCGCGGGTCATTACGGTCGAAAAGCCAGATTTGGTGGCCTTGCAGGAGGTGGATGTCAACACGGAACGGTCGGGAAAGGGGCTGAATCAGGCGAAAGAACTGGCCCGGCTCACGGGCATGCACTTCTTCTTTTCCAAAGCCATCGATCACCAGGGAGGAGATTACGGCGTGGCGGTTCTGTCCCGCTTCCCAATCCTCGACTCGACCCGGTTCATTCTGCCCATTGACCCGGCCATCGGTGGCGAAACCCGGACCATCGCAGCCATCACGGTCGAGGTTGATAAAGGGAAAAAGCTCATCTTTGCCTGTACGCATCTGGACTTGAAAGAACCGAATCGGGTCAGTCAGGCCGAACGGATCGTGAAGGAGTTCGGCGCGTCTGGCTTACCAATGATTCTGGGGGGCGATTTCAATGCGTTGGCGGACAGCAAGGTTATCCAGTTTCTGGATCAGACATTTATCCGAAGCTGCCAGCACTGCGCCCCCACCATTCCGGTCGAAAAACCCAACCGGGCCATCGATTTCATCATGTACAAACCCGGCTCTATGTTTAAACCGGCATCGACCCGGGTCATCGACGAACAATATGCATCCGATCATCTGCCCGTCGTGGCCGAACTGGAGTTGAAATGAGGCTGCTTTGCCAGCGTTTCAAGGCGAATGAGAGGTCGCGTCGATCGTCCTGGCCGGATGGATACGAAGACCTCGCCCGACTGTCCCGGTCGGTATTACAGCGGCTTGCTGAACCGCTCGAAGGCTTTGTAGACGGCCTGATGAAAAATGGTCGCGTGGTTTTCGTCGCCAAAGTAGTCGAAACTCACCTGCATGGCTGAATGTGGCGCTTTTTTTAGCCGGTCTACCAATTGACGGGCATCGCCTTCCATCACTGCGCCTTCTTTCCCGACGGCAATATAAACCCTGGTCCGCTGGGTAAACGACGAGTCTAAACACGCTGCGCGGCCCTTCAATAGCGATTCGTTATCCCACCACAGGCTGGGGCTGACGATAATGTAGCTGTTAAATAAAGTGGGTTTTTCGAATAGGATTTCGGTTGCCAGCAGTCCACCCAGCGATTGGCCGATCAGGGTTCTGGCCGGATGAGCGCTATAATTTTTCTGGATGTAGGGCTGGAGTTCTTTTTCGAGAAAAGCAATAAACGCCTGTGAATGGCCGGTAGTGGGAAAGTCGGTTTTATCCTTTGCGATGGTGGTGGGGAAGGTGAAATCGTGCCGCCGGTCGATGTTGGCAATGCCGACCACGATGGATTTTGGCAGCAGATTAACCCAGGGGAAATTCGCGAATTGAACCAGGCCGGCAATATGAATGAAGTCTTCGTCGGCAGAGCCATCCAGCAGATAAATAACCGGATACCTGTTCATCGAATCTTTCGAATAACCCGGTGGGAGGTAAATATTCAGGGTTCTGGTCTGGCCCAGCGCTTTCGATTCAATTGCATCGATAATGCCCAGCACGAAAGGCTTTTTTGTGGACTCTGTCTGTCCAAACGATGGCTGGGCTACGAGCATCGACACCCACAACCCTATTGAAAAAATAATCCGTACGATTTCGCTCATAAGCCAGCCTAAATAGAATTCCTAACGAGTTGGCGCACCTGGAGAGCAGGAATTTTGCCGACCGAAATTTAGACTTTTCGTGGCAATAATGTTCTGTTTTGCCCGTCGCAAAAGAAACGACTAGCCGCGGCTAGTCGTACCCTGACTCAGGCAAGTTTACGCAATGATGTAGGTTCTTTCCGGACTCAATTCTCCAAACAAACACGCGCTCTGCCGGAAAACCCATCAGCTGAACCCGATTCATCTCATATCTTTGCCCAACGTAGGTAATAGTCGTAAATTAATGGAGCTGTTACCTCATTCGACATGGACAAATCCTTTCAGTGTCTTCTCGTTTCCGAACAGCAAGCGGGCGGTTATACCGCAGCCCTCACCACCAAACCCCTGCACGACTTACCCGCGGGCGATGTACTGATTCGGGTCAGGTATTCTTCACTCAACTACAAAGATGCCCTGTCGGCTTCGGGCAATAAGGGCGTTACCCGCCACTTCCCGCATACTCCCGGCATCGACGCGGCCGGCGTAGTCGAAACTTCATCTAGTGCCGACTGGCAACCGGGCGATGAAGTAATCGTCACGGGTTTCGACCTGGGCATGAACACCAGTGGCGGCTTTGCGCAATACATTCGGGTGCCTGCGGGCTGGCTCGTGAAGCGGCCGGAAAACCTGAGCCTTCGGGAAAGCATGATGTACGGTACGGCCGGGTTTACAGCCGCGCTGAGCGTTGCCGCTCTCTTGAAAAATGGGCTGCAACCGAGCCAGGGAACCGTTCTGGTGACGGGGGCAACCGGGGGCGTCGGTTCCGTGTCGGTCGGAATTCTGCACCGGCTGGGCTATACCGTAGCGGCCCTGAGCGGTAAAGCAACGGCGCAGGATTTTCTAAGATCGCTGGGGGCCACCGACATCATTCCCCGCGCCGAACTCGACGATATGTCCGGCAAAGCGCTGCTGAAGCCTCGCTTTGCCGGTGCGATCGATACCGTGGGCGGAAATGTGCTGGCGACGGCGTTGAAAAGCACCCAATACGGTGGTACCGTGACCTGTTGCGGCAACGTCAACGGCGGAGATGTATCGCTCACGGTTTTTCCCTTCATTCTGCGGGGAGTTCAATTAGCCGGAATCGATTCAGTGCAGGTGCCGATTGAGCAGCGGGCGGCCATCTGGCAACACCTGGCCGACGACTGGAAACCCGCTGCGCTCGAATCGCTGACGCACGAAATCGGTTTGGCCGAACTGCCCGATGCTATTCAAACCATTCTGCACGGCCAGATGCAGGGTCGCGCCCTGGTCCGCATCGACTGAGTCTTATTCCACTTCTACCGGAGTGGAATTGACCGTCGGGAACGAACACAGCGAGGTGACGTAGTCTTTGCTGCCGTCGGTGACCCAGGCGTCCAACTGGGCCGGGTCTTTTAACTGCTGCCCCCGGAAGCGAGGCACCACTACGTATCCACTCTGCACATCGCTGAGGGCCGACATGTCGCTCCACAACTTCTCGATCTGCGCCACCGGGTAAATATCCTCCTGACCGTGTCCCCAGCGATATTTCACGTCCTTGATGGTCACGTAGGTCGGAATCCGGTGTGCCACACTCCGGACGGCTTTGGCCAGTTGCGCTTCGTCGCCGGTTTGCAGGTCGGCGCGGGTCAGACCAAAGAGCTGAAGCAGCGGGTCGATCTGAATCCAGGTCGTGTTGGTGTTGTAATAGCTCAGGTTCAGCTCGTCTTCTTCGCGGGGCTGGGCCAGCCCTTCCAGCAGGCGAATATGGCCGTTTACCCGGGCCAGACCACCCCCGCGGTCTTCGATGCGACGGGGTACCACTTCGAACGTGAGTACATTGCCCGATTCGAGGTGGTAACCCAGAAGAGCCGGATCCACGTCGGCCCCCAGCGTATCGATGTTATGCAGCATCAGGGTCTCAACCTGCGGCTGCTCGGCCAGTAGCCGGGCCAGGGTGCCGTTGCGCAGCAGATTCGACACTTCGTACCAGTGGCCCAGGGGCGAGAACCGCTGGGCAGCAATGTTATCGACATAGTCGGTGCCTTCGCCCTTCGACTTGGCCCAACTGATCATCGACTGCCGCACGGCATCGCGTACTTTCTGCTTGTTCTCGTCGAGGGTTTCCTGCGGCATTTCTTCCCACATAAACCGCAAATCGCGTTCCATCGGCACAAACCGCTGCCCGATGGAGCGGCCCGGCGACAGGAAAGTTGACCCCGCATATCCGAAATTCCCCGTTTGCGCGAGTTTTTTCCGGATGGGCTCGTGCGTCAGGTAGCTCGTCGCCACCAGGTGTGGAATCAGCGAGTCGTATTGTTCGGCGACTTTGCGGGTCTTCGCCAGGTGAATTTCCAGAAAACTGCGGTGTACACCCCCAATTTCGACGAACGGATTGATGGTCTTGATTACCCCGGCTCCTTTGGTCCAGCGGCTACCGACACCTGCGCCCAGGCTCAACACGGCGACTTTGCCCGCCCGAATAGCGGCTTCGCCCGGCTGAACGCTGGCCGATAAGGCTTCCCGTTGCGCTATTTCTTCCGGCAGTACATCCTCGATTGTGGTTTCGGCCAGCAGGCGGTTGCGCGCCAGACCGATCCGTCCTTTTTGCAGCTCTTCACGAATTTCTTCGTGCTGGATGTAATCGAACCCGTTTTCTTTTTTGATCCGGTCGGCTTTTTCGTTCTCGACGCTCCGGTTGCTCTGCGATGCCGGGTCCGATACGTTGAACAGGTTGCTGACGATGGTCCGCAGCAGCGGATACGCCAGGTTATTCTGCTCGCAGTAGGTCGTGAAAAAATCCATCTCGGCCCGGCGCCCATACGGGATCGACGCCGGATCTTTGCGGACGAGTTCCGACATGTGAATGCCGTAGTACGGTTCCGGCATCAGTGCTTCCTGGCCTTCGTGCAGGCTGGCCCAGGTGCCTCGGGGGTTGATGCTCCAGTTATAAACCACCGGTTCCATCGCAAAGGGCAGCGAGTCGGACAGCTCCTGTTTGGTATTCCGCAGGATCTCCAGCACCTGCATCTTGTAATCTTCGTAATGAGCCGGGTTGACGAACATGCCCATGCCCCCGCCCGACATCCCGCCGAGCATCAGGAAACCGTAATAATCGTCGCCAAACTGCTTTTTGGCTTTCTGGATGATCTGCTCGGTGAAATGCGTAGACGCCCAGGGAATAATCGTTTTGATCGGATACTCCCAGTTATGAGCCGTGTTGGCTCCCAGCTTCCTGATATCACCTTCTTTGATGGCGGCCAGGATGTTGTCGAAGATCTGGTTGGTTTGCTGGCGGGCGGCCCATTCGCGGTTGCCGCGTAGCAGGTATTTTTCGGATACCATTTCCAGGATCGGTCCGACGTTGGAGGCCATGCCGCCGTGCATCAGCACCAGCGAGTTCATGATCTTTTCCTGAATGTCGGGGTGTACGTCCTCGCCCTGCAGCACCCGGTGGCGGGGGAGCAACGTACCCCGGCTGATGCCGTATTCGGGGTCACCTTCCTGAGCAAACGTACCCTGAATGGCTTTGATACCGGGCCAGACACCGCCGGAATCCTGCCAGCCACCGCCGGAACCTCCGATCCATTCGCCCAGAATGGCCCGCGAAGCCACCAGCCGCCGTTCGCTTTCGTCCAGACCACCTTCCAGACTGCGGGTTTGTCCCGTAGCGCGCATCAGCAGACTAATGATCGAGCCCAGCAGGTTGGTAGACACGGCAAAGCGCGAACCCTTGGGAATGTCGTTGACTTTAGTGACCAGCTCGATGCCCATACCCGGCGCTACTATCCGGGCCAGAATAGCTTCCAGCGATTGATTCGTGCCTTCGAACGAGGGCGGAATCAGTCCCGATGCGATGACCCCGGCTTTCACCAGACTCAGGTAATCGTTGCCGAAGTTGAACAGATCGGCCAGGTCGTGGACGTCTTTGGTGGTGTTCAGGTCGATGCTGGTCAGGCGAAGGACCGGCTCCGAAATAACCCGCACGTAGCAGTGCAGGGGCGGGCGAATGGTTTTGTCGCGCCCGAAAACCCCCAGGTCGATGGAGATGTTGATGACGCGGGCGCCCTCGGGGTAATCCATTCCGAGGAAGAAAATATCGGACCAGCCGCTGTGGGTGAGGTCCATCCGCACGGAGGTTTGCTCATGCAGAATCGGGTAGAAGAGCGAGCTATCGGGGCGTTGCAGCAGTTTCGGATGGATGCGGATGGGGTGTTCGGCCTGATGCCCCACGCGAAACATCCACTGATTGCCCTTGCTGGAGCGTACGCTTTTTCGTACCTGATCGGCCAGTATCTGGAAGGATAAGTGGTGATAGCTGTCGGCCAGCGCGCTGAACAGCATGGCGTTGGGTCCGTGGCGATCCAGATCCTGCAGAAACGTAGCAATGGCCTGTTCGAACCGGCGGGACAGTAGATCCTCGAAACCGGTATACGGAATTTTACCGGTGCTCGGGGTTTCCTTAGCCTCCATCAGGAAAAAGCGGTAGCCGGCATGCAGGAAAAGCAGCGCCCGGACTTTATCGTACAGGTTGGGCGTCGACTTTCGGAAATCGTCCAGCTCACGCAGGGAGTTGAGTAGAGTGGAGGCAGGTACGCCCCGGCTCAGGTCAAAAAAGGATCGATTGCGTAGGGTGGGATCCGCAGACGTAATCGTTTCAATAAACACATTCATGGTACCTTGTCGGTGATAGGGTGAGAAGCCTGGACTTCGTTCAGAACGATCGAGGGAAATTACTGAACCAGTTGGGTCTTCCGTGTATTGGCTTCCGCCAGCAACTCCACCATCGAGGTCAGGGTTTCATCGTGGGCTACGCCCGCCAGGCCCAGCGCCATCTGCGCCCGCAGGAGCCCGTTTCGGCCGCTCAGGTCATATCGATTGCCTTTCACTTCCAACGCCAGATACGGTTCGGTATCGGCCAGTTCCTGCAGGGTGGGTGTCAGTAAGGTGTTGGGGCTGCCCTGCGCTACCTGCTTCTGCAGGATGTCGAACACGGTCGGGGTAAACACGTGCATCCCGAAAAAGCAGAGGTAATAGCCTACCCGCAGGCCGGGGGTCTGGAGTTCCAGCTCAGCGAGGCTCAGGGATGGCTTCTCGATGATTTTTTCGATCTGATATACCCCCGTCATGTTAGGAACGTGCTTACCCGTCAGGGTCCCGTACCGGCCGATCTGGTGTTCGAGGGTGGGGTTGACGGCCGACACCGAGCAGTTTTCCTGGGTAGCCAGTTCGATGAGCTGGGCAGCACAGCGCTTGCGGGTGAGGTTCGATACGTAGAGGTAATCGCCCAGCAGGAGCAGAAACGGCTCCTTGTTGACGAAGTCTTTGGCGCAGTAGACCGCGTGGCCGTAGCCCAGCGGCTCGGGCTGTTCGACAAACTGAACCCGGTTCAGGAGGTGATCGATTTTGTCGGCTTCTTCGCGGGCCCAGTCCACATTTTTGTAGGATCTGACCAGATTGTCGCGCAGAGACGTGAAGGCACTGATGTAGCGTTCGCCATCGCCGGGAGCACATACGACGCAGATCTCCTCGATGCCACTCAGGAAAGCTTCTTCGGCAATAGCCTGGATCACGGGTTTGTATAATCCATCGATATCGACAACGGGCAGCATGGCTTTCTGGATCGTATCGGCTACCGGATATAATCGTTCTCCGCGAGCGGCCGCGGTAATCACTGCTTTTCTTACTTTCATTTGTTTAGCGTATCAGCCGTCGAATATAGCGGACCCCGTCTTATTTAACCAAATCCACTTCAGTATATTGATTTTTAGGTTAAAATAGTAACATTCTAAATGGCGCTGTCAGCTAGCGGTCAGCAATTGAAAGTAGTTAGCCATGCGTGGTCATTTAGAGGTATAGGAGCTGACCTGAAACTGACTACAGCTGCCAACGCATGACTGTTTACCATTCACTCTCTTTTATAACTCCAGCCGCAATTGCCCATTGGATGGGTTGTCTTTCTCCTGCAGACTCGACAAGGATACCCCCAGCAGTCGTATTCCCTGCTGTACAGGCAAAATGGAATCCAGCAACTCGATGGCAATTCGTTGTAGTACAGACGGCTCCGCAATCCAGCTCACCACGCTCCGGCTGCGGGTAATCTGGGTAAAGTCTGCGTATTTGACTTTCAGCGTAACGGTTCTCCCCAGGATGCCAGTGCGGCTACAGTAGGTCCAGACGCTGTCGATGAGGGGTGTCAAGGACTCGACCAGCACAGGGTACTCCCACAAGTCCTGTTCGAAGGTCGTTTCCGAACCGACCGATTTTCGCACCCGGTCGGGCGTAACGGGGCGCTCATCGATGGCCCGGGCGATGCAGTAATAGTGCCGCCCGACTTTGCCGAAGTGGCTGGTCAGAAACGCTTCCGTCTGCTGGCGCAGGTCCATCCCGGTGAAGATGCCCAACTGGTTCATCTTTTCGGCCGTTACCCGACCGATGCCGTGAAACTGGCCGATGGTCAGCGTCTCGACAAAAGCCAATCCCTGGTGCGGCTTGATAACAAACAGACCATCGGGTTTGCGGTAGTCCGAAGCCAGTTTGGCCAGAAATTTATTATAGGATACGCCCGCTGAAGCAGTCAGGCCGGTTTCGTTCCTGATCTGCTCTTTGATCGTTCTGGCCAACTGAGTCGCCGTCGTAGAGTCGGGCAAGCTGTCGGTTACGTCCAGGTAAGCTTCGTCCAGGGAGAGGGGCTCGATAAGGGGTGTAAACTGGGCGAAGATAGTCCGAATCTGGCTGGACACAGCCTTATAAACTTCAAAGCGGGGTTTGACAAAAATCAGATCGGGACATTTTCGGAGCGCCGTTGTGGAGGCCATAGCCGAACGGACACCGAACTGACGGGCTTCGTAGCTGGCCGCTGCCACGACGCCCCGCTGTCGGGAACCCCCGACGGCCAGGGGCTTACCGCGCAGCTGAGGGTTATCCCGCTGCTCAACGGATGCGTAGAAGGCATCCATGTCGATATGAATAATCTTGCGGACAGCGGTCCTTTCCGTCATTAGTTCTGGGCAAACGCGGCCGGTTTTAGCTGCACATCCAGCGGTCGAAGTACGGAAAAAACAGGGTTTTTTGCAAAGGGAACAGCCGAAGAACTACGTCTCTTTTTCGATTTTCTGAACTGTCCGACTGTAGATGCTTGTGAAGCGTGGGAAAGACGATCGCAAACCGTCAGATTCGCATCGAATGGCAGCAGCTTACTGAGTATTTTTCCAGTGTGCCTTTTTTATTAATCTATGTAACTTGTAAGGCTTAAATAGTAAATAAATGAACTCGAAAAGGGAATTGCAGAACGCAAGGGCTCTTTTTTTAATCTATCTTCTTTATTTTTTCACAAATTTTTAGAGCTGGACTCGAAAGTTGTGCGTAGTATTGCTCTGTTATTTCCCCTTACATTTTATCGGGTACTTGATGAGGCTATCTCCCTGATTTTGAATGAAACAAATTCTGATCTTCGTATGGGTTGCTGTTGTCGCATCGACAGGGTTTGCCCAGCATCCGACCACGCTGAAACTCTGGTACGATAAACCCGCCGGTACTGTCTGGACCAATGCACTGCCCGTTGGCAACGGTCGGCTGGGGGCAATGGTTTACGGCAACGTAGCTACCGAAACGGTTCAGCTCAACGAAAGCACCGTCTGGACCGGCAGCCCTAACCGGAACGATAACCCTGATGCGCTGGCCTCGTTGCCCGAAATCCGGAAACTGGTCTTTTCCGGTAAGCAGGGCGAAGCGCAGAAACTGGCCGAAAAAACCATGCAGTCGAAAACCTCCAACGGCCAGATGTATCAGCCGGTGGGGAGCCTGTTGCTCAGGTTTGCGGGACACGAAACGTATACAAACTATTACCGGGAGCTGGACATCGAGAAAGCCGTGGCTACAACGACCTATCAGGTCAAAGGAGTGACCTATACGCGGGCCGTTTTTGCGTCGGTGCCCGCACAGACCGTCGTGGTTCGGCTCTCGGCCGATAAAAAGGGGATGCTCTCGTTTGGCGCTAGCCTGACCACGCTGCAAAAAAAAGCATCGGTGAGCGTCCGGAAGAATGAGCTGATCATCAACGGCACGACGGCGGGGCACGAAAGTGTAGATGGGAAAGTTCAGTTCAACGGCATTGCCCGGATTCAGATCGACGGGGGGACGCTGTCGACAACCGATTCGACGCTTCAAATCAGTAAGGCCAACTCGGCTGTGATTACAATTTCTATCGCCACCAATTATGTGAATTACCACGACCTGAGCGCCGACGCCGTAAAGCGGTCAGAAGCGTATCTGGCGCGAACGGACAATCAGTCGTATGCAAGCCTGTTGAACAGCCATATTCAGGCCTATCGAACCTACTTCGACCGGGTGAAGATCGACCTGGGCAGTACGGATGCGGTCCGCAAACCGACCGATGTCAGACTGAAAGAATTTGCAACGACCAACGACCCACAACTGGTGAGCCTGTATTATCAATTTGGCCGCTATCTGCTCATTTCGTCGTCGCAGCCGGATGGGGCGATCACGGGCAACGGCGGGATGCACAATCAGCCGGCCAACCTGCAGGGCATCTGGAACAATCGCATGGACCCACCCTGGGACAGTAAGTACACCATCAACATCAACACGCAGATGAACTACTGGCCCGCCGAAAAAACAGCCTTGAGCGAGATGCACGAGCCGCTGCTCCAGATGGTGCGGGAACTGGCCGAAACCGGCCGGGAAACGGCCCGGGTGATGTATGGAGCCCGCGGCTGGATGGCTCACCACAATACAGACCTATGGCGCATTACCGGTCCGGTCGACAACATCTACTGGGGCGTCTGGAGCATGGGAGGAGCCTGGCTCTGCCAGCACCTGTGGGAGCGGTTTTTGTATTCGGGAGATAAAACGTATCTATCCGAAGTATACCCGATCCTGAAGGGGGCCGCACTGTTTTTTGTCGATGATCTGGTCGAAGATACCAAACACAACTACCTGGTGATCAACCCCGGCACGTCGCCCGAAAATGCGCCTGCCTTCCGGAAAGGGGTGTCGTTCGATGCGGGCTGTACGATGGACAATCAGATCGTATACGACATGCTGACCGTAGCGATGAATGCCGCCCGAACGCTGGGCCGGGATGCCCGGTTTGTCGATACGCTGGCGGCTGTCCGGAAGCGGTTGCCGCCCATGCAGATCGGCCAGTATGGGCAGTTGCAGGAGTGGATCGAGGACCTGGACGACCCCAACGATAAGCACCGGCACATTTCTCATTTATACGGCCTGTTTCCGTCGCAGCAGATTTCGCCCTATCGCAACCCTGAATTATTCAGCGCGGCCCGGACCACGCTCCTGCAGCGCGGGGACATTTCGACGGGCTGGAGCATGGGCTGGAAAGTGAACTGGTGGGCCCGCATGCAGGACGGTAACCATGCCTACAAACTCATTCAGAACCAGCTGACCCCCGTAGGTGTCAACGAAGGGGGTGGAGGAACCTACAACAACCTGTTCGATGCGCACGCGCCATTCCAGATCGACGGGAATTTCGGCTGCACGTCGGGCATCACCGAAATGCTGATGCAAAGTCACGACGGCGCCCTGCACCTGCTGCCAGCTTTGCCCGATGGCTGGCAAACCGGGAGCATCAGTGGCCTGCGGGCGCGCGGTGGCTTCGACATCGTTTCCATGGAATGGAAAGATGGTAACGTGACTAAACTGACCATCAAATCAAACCTGGGTGGCAACTGCCGGCTGCGGCTACCGAACACCCTGCGGGGCGAAGGGCTGACGGTGACGACTGCTCAGGGCGAAAACACAAACCCATATTATCAGATCGAGCCAATCGCCAAGCCCCTGATCTCGGCTAAAGCAACGGCTGTTCAGCCCGTCCCCATGGCTGAAACCCAGCAGCTCGATTTTGCTACCCAGCCCGGCCAAACGTATACGCTGGTTCGACCATAAGCGTTTGGTTTCCGTCAGTGCCGGGAGTGATAAGCCGTGCCACGGCTTATCACTCCCGGCACTGACGCATTTACTCCTGCCGAAGCGATTTGACGGGATTGGTCAGCGCAGCGCGTACGGTCTCGGAGCTCACCACGATTGCGGTTAATAAAACCACCAGCAATATACTGAACAGGAAAATGAATGCATCCAGATCGACGCGGTAGGTAAAATCCTGTAGCCAGCGGTGCATCATCACCCAGTCCAGTGGTAAGGCGATCAGGCAGGCAATAGCCAGCAGGCTAAGAAACGGCGTAAACAGCAACTGAAGAATCTGAGCCAACGAGGCTCCCAGTACTTTTCGGACGCCGATTTCCTTAGTACGCCGTTCGGCCAGATACGACGACAGCCCGAACAGACCCAGACAGGCAATCGCGATCGACAGTGCCGAAAACGCCTGGAACAGGCCCGACATCCGGTTTTCAGCTTCGTACATCCGACCGAATTCTTCGCTTATGAACCAGTGCCCGAAACCGACGCCCGGCAACACCTGCTTCCAGATCGCTTCAACTTCCGCAATCTTTTCCTGAAACTTTCCGGCGGGTAATTTCACATATACGATCCGATCTTCCGGGTCGGGGCGGGCGCTGATGGCCAGCGGAGAAATGGTATGATGAACAGAGCGGAAAGGGAAATCACGGACAATGCCGACGACGGTGCCCTCTTTTTTCTGGTCCGGTTGCTGAAAGGGCCGCTTGATCGTCAGGCGCATTCCCAGCACCTTATCCAGCGGTAATCCCAACGCTTTGACGGCGCTTTCGTTGAGTAGATAAGCGCTCGAATCGGCCGGATTGTCGTTGCGGAATATTCGCCCGGCCAGCAGTTCCAGATTGAACGCTTTGGGCAGGTCGAAATCGCCGTTCATACCCGCCCATTTATACTCCTGATTGCCCAGTTGCGGAAACGTAACGTCGTGATCCATGGAGCCGAAATAATCCTGATTGGGCAAATGATTCGCCATCGTTACCACCTGGATTTCGGGATCTTCCAGAACCCGTTGCTTGAACGACCGGTATTTGTCCAGCGAAGCCATGCCTGACCAGCGGATCGACAGCAACTGATCGCTGGTTTGACTCAGGCTGGATTGCCGAATGAAGTCCATTTGCTTCATCATGATGCCCGTCGAGCCAATGAGGAGGAGCGTAATGGTGTATTGCAGCACGATGAGACCCTTGCGTAACCAGTCGGACCGACGACTGGAGAACCGGGCGTTCTTCAGTACGCTCAGCGGCAGCAGCCCCGACAGATACAGCGCCGGATAGCTACCCGAAAGCAGCCCGACCAGCAGGGTCGTTCCCAGCGTAATTCCGATCAGCTTGCCCTGCACCAGATGGGCCAGGGTGAAATGTTTACCCGAAATCACGTTAAAAACCGGCAACAGAATAATGACGAGCAACAACGCAATCAGCAGGGCCGCGAACGTAGTAATCAGCGATTCGCCTAGAAACTGCCCGATCAACTGCCAGCGATTGCTGCCCAGTACTTTCCGCAGGCCGATCTCCTTCGACCGTCGGACGGCCCGCGCTGTCGCCAGGTTCATGTAGTTGATACTGGCGATAATGATGACGAGCAGCGCCGTAGACGCGAAAATGTACAGGTATTTGACGTCGCCAATCCGGCTATTGTTGTAACTCGACCGGAGGGCCTCGTTGAAATGCACGTCCTTCAGCGGTAAAATAACCGGCTCCAGCGTTTGGGTAGGGTCTTTGGTCAGATTTTCCTGGACGATCCGGCTAAACATTCGCTGAATCGTTGCGATATCGGCATCGGGCCTGGTGTGCAGGTACGTCAGGAAATAGCCATTCCCATTCCCCCAGTTCTCCAGCCAGTTCTGGTTATTGGCCGTCATTAGGGGGCGAAGCATACCGGTGCTGATCAGGTAATCGGGCTGGATGTGAGAATTTTCGGGGTAATCGTCCAGAACGCCCGTTACGGTCAGCGGCACGTATTTATTTGCGGTTGCGTAGATATGGCTGATCTCCAATGTTTTGCCGACCGGATTCTGATCGCCGAAAAATTGCCCGGCAATGGTCCGGCTAAGCACGATGCCGTTCGGTTTGTCGAACGCTGTTTCGGGATTACCGTACAGCAAAGGAAACCAGAAGACTTCCTTAAAATCGGGGTTCACCCAGAAGGCATTCTCCGACAGTAAAATTTTATCCGCCTGTTTTTCCCGGAACGAAGCCGGATAGCCCAGCGAAACAACCTGCGTTCCGCCCGTAACCGCCGGAAAACGGTTTTTCAGTGCTTTCAGCCAGGCCCCGGCGGCATAAGCAGACGTCCGCTCCTGCCCGTTGATCGTTCGATGTGTTCCCAGAATATAGAGATTGTCGGAATCGGGGTGGAACCGGTCGAAGCCTTCTTCATCGATGATGAACAGGTAGATCAGGGTAACACTGGCCAGGCCAATAGCCAGCCCGGCTAAATTGAGCAGCGTAAAGCCTTTCTGGCGCCGGACATGGCGAAGCGCAACGGTAAGATAGTTTCGGAACATGGAAAGGGGAGAAGGAAATCGGTTGTACAAGTGCTTATTTCAGCGTCTGAATGCCAACGGTGTCGTCCAGCCGGGCCACGATGCCCCAGCCGTAGAAATAATTGGCCAGACCGATCAGGATTTCGTTGTGGCCTTCTTTTAGGGGGAGTCGGATGGTCGTGTTTTCGATCGTACACCGACCGGAAGGATATTTCTGCTGAGGGGTTCCGAAATAATTTTTGTCGGCATATAGGAATTGCCCGTTCACAAACACCCATACCTCGTCGCTAAAGCCAAGGTTCAGCAGCCGTTCCTGGGCTTTATCGGACTTGATACTAGTTTTGAGCCAGGCCAGCAGCCGGATTTCACCGGCTTTGTGGGCATAGCGTTGGCTGAGATTGACCATGTTCCGGCTCCCGGCTTCGATGGGCGACCAGCGCGTGGCGCTGTCGGGTAGCTCGCCGGGACCGGCCTTCCCATAGGTGCTCTGTACGCCCACGGCCGGCTCTTTGCCGAACGCAAACACGACGGGTTCACTGACGAGCCAGTTTCTGAGGTAACGGGTGTCGTGTGCGGTAAGATCATACCCTGCTTTTGGGTCAACGTCTTCGGTGACATCGGGCCTGATGACCAGATTAGCATAATTGACAGCTCCGCTCAGCGATATACCGCCCGCCGTTTCCGGGCTTTCCAGCTCCGGAACCACCAGCGCCGGTCGACTCATGTCGTTGACATACGCTTTCATCTGCCGACCTGAAACCACGAGTTTTACGTGGTTCCAGCCGGTTTCGGCGATCGAAGCGCCCGTCTGGTATTCATCCGTTAAGTCCCACATACTCATTCCATTTATGATCGGTGCATATTGCAGCGTGGTTCGTACGTCGGGCGTGACTTTGCCGAACGAACGGAGGTAAAAATTTTCGCCGTTCTGTTGTTCGGCATCCATCCGAAAATTGATACCGGGAAAGCCCGGCCCCGTCAGTTCGACATCGTATTCGATGGTACCGTTGCTGAAAACGACGTCTTTTAGAACGATGCTTTTGGGACCTTTTATGATTTTCATAACCCCAGCCTCTTTGCCGGGTAGGAATTCGACCTGGCCCGGTGCGTAACTCCACCGGTCGGCGGTCATGGGAATGCGAAGTTCCTGCGGTTTACGAACGGGGGCTTTCTGCGCCTGCGCCAGCCGCATGGGCGCCAGAATAAAAAAGAGAAAAACGAGTCGGTACATACGGGTTGCAATTAGGGTTTCAGATGGACGAAAAAGCGATAGAGAATCGTTGGAAAGGCAACAGGCAGCATCGATTTGATCATAAAAAAATGTAAACTCGTACGCTGATTGACACCAGGGTCCGGCAATACGGTGTCGGCAAACGTATCGAGAAAGCCGCTCGGCGTAAAATCATTCCGAATTCAAGTTTTTTCAAGTTCTATCACGCTGACTCACAATGGTTTCTGACGATACCGACTTACTCCGCTGCAAACAATTGATCGAACAGAAACTCGACTGGGGAGCGGGCGAAACCTGGACAGGCACCGATTTCGAGAACCTGCAGCAGCGGATTCTGGACGAAACGGGCGTTTCTTTGAGTGCGAGTACCCTGCGCCGAATCTGGGGGCGGGTCGATTATCAGCATTTACCCAGCAACACCACGCTGAATACACTGGCCCAGTTTGCGGGTTATGCCGACTGGCGGCAGTTCGTTCGGTCGCCGAAAACGGATCCTTTGCCCGACAGCCCGGTTGAAGCCCAACCGACAAAACCGGTGAAACCGGCCGTCAACTGGCGTCGGCTAGGCTGGATTTCGGGCGTTACGCTGGTGATTGCTTTAGTAGGTATTGCCGCCTTTGAGCAGAAGCATCCGCAGGTCGATGTCGCTCAATACCGCTTTAGCAGCCGACCGCTGACGCGCACGATTCCGAACTCGGTCATTTTTACTTACGACGCATCGGCTTCCCCAACCGATTCGGTATACATTCAGCAATCCTGGGATCAGTCCCGGCGCGAGGTAGTCGCCAAAGACGGACAAACCCACACGTCCATTTACTACGAACCGGGTTTTTACCGGGCGAAACTGGTGGTTGGTCATGAGGTCGTGAAAGAACATTCGCTGCTGATTCCTACGAACGGCTGGCTGGGCACCATCACCACGAAATCCGTTCCCATCTACCTGAAGCCGACCGAATTCATGACGACGGGATCGATGCGACTTCCCCTTGCCATAATCGGGCAAAAAAACGTAGGCGTACAGCCGGAAGCACCGCTGATCAAGTATGCGAACGTCGGCAACTTTGCACCCGTGCCGCTGACGGATTTCTCATTCAGCAGCGAGGTGAAAAATGAGTATGGCGAGGGAGCTGCGGCCTGTCAGCTAGCCTGGATTGCCCTCATCACTGATGGAATGCCCATTGCCATCCCGCTGTCGACAAAAGGCTGTGTATCCGAACTGACGCTGATGGACGGTAGCCGGGCCGTTTCCGGGAAAACGGCCGATCTGTCGGCATTCGGCGTCGATTTTACCGATTGGGTGCGCGTAAGCTGCCGAAGCGACGGCCGGAAGCTGTACTGCTCGATCAACGATAAACTGGCGTACACATCGACCTTGCCAGCCAAAAAAATGTCGATCGTTGGGCTCGTGTACGGATTCCGGGGAACGGGCGCGGTGAAGAACATTTTTCTACGAACGGCCGATAAACTGGTATTGCAGGCTTTTTGAATCTAGCTTAACCGGAATGACGCAAAAAACTCGTTCATTACAACCTTTCTCCTTCAAATTGAGTCGTTTACGGAAACCCTGCTATAGCCATGAGAACTGTTTTACGACTCCTTTGTATTATCTGGGCATTAGCCTTCAGTTGTTCGCCGAAATCCGACCCATTACCGGCCGATCGCTGGGCCGAGGGCTGTATTCAACTGGCTCCCTACGAAGGCGCTTACCGCCTAAGCGGCATGTGCTGTTCGTACGTGAGCATACCCGAGATCAAGCTGGACCCTAATCGTACGTTTGTCAGTAAAGGCACGTTCTCCACCTTTACCGGAGCCGGTTTCGCTGACTTCCCCGCAACGGTAAGCGGGCAGCTATCCGCCGATGGAACCACCTTGACCATCAGCTATTACGTGAATTCCTTTCAGACCACCTACACCCTCAGAGCGGGCCAGGCCGCGGTGGCCTGCCTGTGCGGCTGCGATTAACCCGTCGGTATAGCCACAGATTAATTTGCCAATGTTCAGGGGATGTTTATCTTTACCATACTGGCAATCAGGTAAGCAGATTATAGCCCATAAATGGGTTGTGTCGTGGTTTGATGCCTGACCGCCTAAATCCTGTTTCCTCCTCTGTTTTATGCGATTAGTTAGCCTGTTGCTTACCTTGATTTCGCTTCAATCCGTTGCTCAGTCTGTGCCCACCGTCCGGACCCGCGAAGACCGCCTTCGTCTGTATATGAACGGAAGCCGTGAAGGGTTCAGTGGCATCGGTCAATTGCCGAAATCATTCAGCTACAGTTTCGAAACCGGTAAGGCAGGAATACCCATGGCCATTGTCTCCGAGAAGGATTCGATTGCCTTTGTCGTGACCCAAACTAAACCCGTTGCGTTTCAGATCGTCCGGGAGCAGAAACAGGATACGGTACAGTGCCTGTTTACGGGGATTTCCAAAAAAGCGGTCTTTAACCAGGCGTATATCGATACGCATACGGGAAAAAGTTTTGTCGAGGTTCCTGAGGTGTACGAGCTGGTCAATGTGCTGTATACGCTGACGCCCCAGAGCCAGACCGATCAGGATATCGTAAACAAAGACACAAAATATTACCAGGAGGTGTTGGCCTATTTTAACCCGTATCGGCAGCATCGGGCCATTTCGGTGATGGATTCTCTATTGAAAGCGGGCAGCTACGCGCCGATTAAGATGGATAGCTACGCGGTCGAGTTTGCGGGCGATCAGCTACGAAAAGGCGACGTATTCGACCGGGTGAGCTGGGGCGAAGTCAATACGCTCGACCCCTACCTACCTCTGCTTGCTGATTTTGCCCGACAAGCAAAATTTCGGTCATTTTACCAGGCCCATAAACCCTATTATGAGCGACTGAAGCAGGACTTTCGACAGAACATTGCGCTGGCCGAGATGAAGCAGTGGCTGGATCGGCAGTTCCCCAAAACCAGCTATGCCTGCGTCAAAGTGGTCGCTTCGCCCCTGGTCGGCGCCAACCAGTCTGCCAACTGGTTCGAGGACAACGGCTTCCGTGAAACCCAGGCACATATCGATCTGCCCGACGACCTGAGCCCTTCCGAATCGGCGCTGGCCCGGGCCCGGCGTCAGGAAATTGCCTTTACAGAACTGAACCACGCTTACGAGAATCCGGAAGCGGAAAGTTACGGTAAAGAAGTCAATCAGTACTTCGGTGATCTGTCGAAATGGACGGCAGGAAAAGCCTCGGCCTCTTACCAGAATTCGTTTCTGTGTTTTCAGGAGTACATGAACTGGGCACTGGTGACGCTTTATCATGCCGATCATGTAAGCGAAACGGATTTCAATACCCTTTGTCAGGGCGTCGAGCAGCGAATGGTCGATCGGCGGGGCTTTTCGAAGTTCCGGGCCTTCAATCAGGAACTGCTGCGCTTATACCGGGCGCGCAAACCTGCCCAAACTGTTGCCGACCTGTATCCGGCTCTCTTCGCCTGGGCCGCCAGCCAATAAAAAACCGCTACCCAAGATCGGAGCTCCGGTAGCGGTCTGAGTATGTTCAACTACGAAAAAGATAACGCACGGTTACGCTGCTTCGGAAGGCAACTTAAATTGGGAAAATAAGAGCGGGCTTAAGGTTTGCTTAGAATTAGCTTAGAAACCCGCATGAAGGCCCTAAAAATTGAAAAAAACAGGATTTGGCCGGCGTGTTTCAGTGCATCAGACCCGGAATATCGACCAGCCAGGCAATCAACAGCGTAAGCAGGAATAAGACGCTTATCAGAATCAGTAACCAGTCCGGTTTCGGCTGAGGGTCTTCCTCAAACGGATTTCGCGAGCGTTTCCGGTTCGTGGTCGGATCGGCCGGGCTGGGTGGAATAAGTGGAGTGTAAAGAAGGTTGTCGTCGATCATTGTACCGTTGTGTTAAACCCGAGGGGTAACTACAGAGACAAAGATGAGCGGACCAGCTTAGTATTCGCTGATAAACACCTTAGAATCTACTTAGAAGGGGAAACCTGCTGCGGCAACTCGACGCTGAAAACCGTCTGATCGGTACCGGATGAGCTAACCTGAATCTGTCCCTGGTGTAATCGGATGATGCGCTCGACCAGCGACAAGCCTACGCCATACCCCCGTACGTCGGCTGTCTGACGGCTTCGGTAAAAGGGTTCGAAAATGTAAGGCAGATCGGCGGGCGGAATGGGCTGCCCGCTGTTCTCGATGCGAATGTGTACTCCGCCCTGATCGACGTTTACGTGCAGGAGCGCCTGCCCGTTGTCCGAAAATTTACAGGCATTTTCCGTCAGGTTCCGGAGCGCCGTTGTCAGCAGCGTCTTATTGCCCTGAATGGCCAGCAGATCCGGATCGTCGGGCAACGCTCCCAGTTCCACCCTGACCTGATACCGCGGATTGATCGCCGATACGGCCTCGCGAACATCCCACACGATTTCGTCCATACGGACAGTGTCGGTCAGCAGGCTGGCTGCGTCTTCCTGATTGACCTGCGAGAGCTGAAGTAACTCGTGCGTAAGCGAAGCCAGGTTGCTCACGTCGTCCAGCACCGACCGGATCGTTTGCCGGTAAGCTTCTGGATCGCGCTGGTTCAACAGGCTGACTTCCAGCTGCGAACTGATCTGCGTGAGGGGATTTTTTAGTTCGTGGGAGACATTGGCCACGAACATACGCTGTAACTGAAATGAATCGGACACCCGGTCGAGCAACCGGTTGATGGTAGCCGACAGGCGACTAATTTCATCATCGTCGGTCGAAACACGCAGGCGCTCGTCGCGGTTATGCGGAAAAATCGCGCTGACGATCCGGTCGATCTGCTGCATCGGCTGTAGCGCATCGCGCGCGAAGAACCAACCCGAAAAAGCGGTGATCCCGGCAATCAGGCAAAATAACCCGCTCAGTGACCACAACAGCCGCCGTAAAAACTCATCGCCATACAGGTTTCGGGCGCTGGCTACGACCACAAACTGCCCCGCTGCCGTGGCGAACCGAATGCCCGAAACATAAGCCCCATCCTGCTGAAAATCTTTGCGGTGCTCTTGCCGAATAGCGGTCAGTACCGCCGGAGCAACCGACAAAGGACTATCTTCGCTGGTGGTCAGGATCACTGAATCCCGGCTATCGACAACGATAATTTTCTGACTCGGCAATTGATCCTTCCGAATTCGGCTCAACTGCCGCACGAGTTGGACATCCAGCCGATGCCGGATCAGCATGTCGCCGACGGTGCTGGCTTTGCGGTCGAGTCGCCGGTAAAAATCCGACGAGATAAAATACCAGCAAAACGCGTAGATGCTGACGAACGCCAGCAGCAATATGCTGGATACCAGCCCCGTAAAGCGTAAAGTCAGCCGGTTGCGAATAGTCATAGGGGAAGGGAGAGGGGAAAAGGGCATGGGGAGACAGAATAAGGAGATGGGGGCGTGTGCCAGAATCTACTGGCCCCATCCCTTTACCCCTCTGCCCGCGGTCCTTCTCCCTCCTTAAGCACATATCCCATGCCAAACTGGGTATGAATCAGTTTGTTAGGGAAGTCTTTGTCGATCTTTTTTCGGAGATAATTGATGTATACCTCCACCACGTTGGTGCCGGTGTCGAAGTTGAGGTCCCAGACATGCTCGGCAATGGCCGGTTTCGACAGCACCCGACCCTGATTCCGCATCAGAAATTCGAGCAGGGCAAACTCGCGGGCCGTCAACTCAATGGGCTGGCTGTCGCGCGTTACGGTTTTGGCGTCGAGGTTCATTTCGATACCGCCGTAGCGCAGCGTCTGCGCCGTCATGGCCACCTGCGTACCGCGCTTGGTCAGGGAGCGGACCCGCGCCAAAAGCTCGGCAAACTGAAAAGGTTTGGTCAGGTACTGGTCGGCACCGGCATCGAAACCCGCAATCTTGTCTTCCGTTTCGCCCAGGGCCGTGAGCATCAGAATGGGGGTGGTGAGCCCTTCGGCCCGTAGCTGACGACACAGTTCGTAGCCATTCATACCCGGCAGAATCAGGTCGGTAATGATAGCCGCGTAATTGTTTTTCTGAGCCAGCCGTTTGGCGATGAGTCCATCGTAGGCAATGTCGACTTCGAACTGGCTTTCTTCCAGGCCCTGCTGGATGGCTTGCAGCGTTTTGGGTTCGTCTTCAACGATTAACAGTTTCATAGTCCATCCAGATAAGGGATAAGTAGTTAAATGTATTGGTTGAGCTATTAACAATTTTCGGGGCAAATGTTTCCGGCGCGACCGGCGTCGGCGCTCAAGCCGCTGCGAAGAGTTATTTTAGTGTCTTCTTATATGACCTGACTAATTTTTTAACCGGAAAGCCCCTGTTATTTGCGCTTTCCGGTTTGTTGAACCCTGAGATCAGAAAGAATCTGCAATGCTGCCAATGCTGTCATCAGATGTCGGCCTGCCCGTCATACAGGCGCTGGAGCAGCGTTTCGACGTCGCGCTGGCGGGCCAGCCGATAGCGCGCAAAGGACATTCCGGCTCCTACTTTTATGGTGTAGGCCCAGTTGGGCAACTGCCTGAACATGTCTTCGTCGGTGGCATCGTCGCCCATGCTGACGATAAAATCATAGGGTTGCTGATCGAGCAGCGATACCGCTACCACTCCTTTGCTGTGCTGGGCGGGTTTCACCTCGACAACTTTATGACCCTGAATAATCGATAGCGGAATGGAGAACGAAGCCCGGCGCAACTGGGATGCCAGTTCTATGGCCTGACCCTCAGCCTCGTCGGTTTCGACCATGCGATAATGCCAGACGAGGGCCGTTTCTTTTTCCTCTACGAATGAACCCGAGAACCGGTCGACGAAGGGGGCCATTAGCTGGCGAACCGGATCGACCCAGTCGTCGGTCGATAAATCGAGCCGTACCCAGGGCTGAGCGGTTTTTTTCAGAAAAGCCCCGTGTTCTGCCACCAGATCTACCGGAACATGCGCAAAGGTTCGTTCCAGAAAAGTCCGGTCCCGACCACTGATGACGACCACATCGCTGATTTCGGCCAGCGCCTGAATCGTTTTCAACAGGGTTTCGGTTGGGTGGGCCAGTGCCGGATCATTGACGATCGGAGCCAGTGTACCATCGAAATCCAGCAGAAGCAGCCGTTGCCGGGCGTCGTTGAACGCCGTCACAAATGCCTCAACCGGCAGGTCTGTTTCCAGATCGGACGAATGGCTCACCTGATGATCGAAGGCCGAAAAAAAGTCGTGACTCCACCGGAAAACGTTATGGTTCTGGAGGTGCTCCCGCATGGTGGTTAAGCGTCTTGCCTGCTCGTCCGGTGGCATCGCCAGCCCCAGGCTAATGGCATCGGCTACTTCCTGGGTATCGGTCGGGTTAATAATGACGGCCTCCGTCAGTTCCTGGGCTGCACCCGCCAACTCGCTCAGAATCAGCACGCCCTTCAGGTCGTAGCGGCTGGCAACGAATTCCTTGCAGACCAGATTCATGCCGTCGCGAATGGGGGTAATGAGTGCAATGTCGCAGGCCGTATACATCGCCAGCAATTCGTCGAATGTCAGCGAAGCGTACGAATAGACAATGGGTCGCCAGCCGATGGTGCCGAACAGGCCGTTGATCCGGCCGACGGTTTCTTCGATCTCCCGCTTGATTTCCTGGTAGTGGCCGATCTTGTCCCGCGATGGCACCACCGTCATAACAAACGTCACCTTGTCGTGCCAGTCCGGATGCTGAAGCAGAAAACGTTCATAGCCCTGCAGCCGGTACGTAATTCCCTTGGTGTAATCGAGCCGATCGACCGAGAAAATAAGTTTGTTGTCCCGCAACAACGACTGGTAATGCTGTCGGGTGGTCACGACGGTGGCGTCCTGGCCGTGGGTGTTGAACTTGTTGAAATCGACGCTGATGGGGAAATCGTTCACTACCACTGATCGATGGGGGAGCACAATCCGCTGGCCAATGATGGGATGTTCTAACACCTCAGCTACGCTGTGCAGAAAGTGCTGCACGTAATCGGTGGTGTGAAAACCGACCAGGTCGGCGCCGAGGATGCCGTTCAGCAACGACTGTCGCCAGGTGCGGGGCAGAAGTTTGATGATTTCATAGGTTGGAAACGGAATGTGAAAAAAATAGCCGATCGAAGCATCCGGATTTGCCTGTCGGATCATGTCGGGCAGCAGCATCAACTGAAAATCGTGCACCCAGATCAGGTCGTCGGGCTTGATGAGGGCATTCAGTTCTTCCAGAAACCGGGTATTCGCCTGCTGATAATGCTGGAAGTCAACCTCCCGAAACGAAGCATAGGAAGTGAAATAGTGAAACAATGGCCAGATCAGGTCATTGCTGAACCCTTCATAAAATCCCTGGTGAACAGTTTCGTCCATGAAAACAGGGTGTGCGACGAAACTCTCCGTTTCCAGCGCCGACGGGGGCAACGTCTGGAGCGTCGAATCGCCGTGACCGATCCAGTGGATTTTATTGCCCGCGCCCGTTTGCTCCTGGCCCATTCGCTCAGCCATCGAGAGCACCGCCGAAACCAGCCCGCCTGAATTTTGCGTCAGTTCGGGTCCGTTGGGCGTTTGCTTTACAGAAAAAGGTAGGCGGTAGGAAACAATGAGTAAACGATTGCCAGTCGAGTGAGACGTGCTCATAAAGTCGGTGCGTTACTGAACGCGCAGTGTGTATAAACAAATAACACGCTTTCGACTTAAAGTGGGCTTAAGCAAACCTTAGAAAATCCTTAGAGCCGATGCGCAGGATCTGGTACCTACCCGGCCGTGGGGGAACCGGGATCGGTTGTTCACTCATGCAGAAGCTGCCTGTCGAAGGAGTATCTGGACAGAAAAATGACTTTTAAGAGCAGGCCGGAGAAATTCCGGACGTTCCGACTTTTCTTTACGACGTGATGTGCTGCCATGCAAACTGAACCCTGCCGTAGGCTGTCAGGAAAAATAATCGGCCTGTGGGTGCTCATGATATGGGGGTTAAGTCCATACGCCCAGGCGCAATCCGAGTCGAGTAGCGATCGGACAGTTTGGCTGAAAGCCATACCCGGTTTGCAGTTCGACCAGGTGCGATTCAGCGTGAAGCCTGGCGCCAGGGTCAAGCTATACATGAGCAATACCGACGATATGGCCCATAATCTGGTCATTATCAAGCCCGGTGCCCGCCAGGAAGTCGTCGACGCGGCTTTGAAACTGGGCGAGCGCGGACCCGCTGTCAACTACATTCCAGCATCGGCCGCCATCTTGTGGACGATTCCGGTCGTGGTGCCGGAAGGGATGGATTCGCTGAGCTTCATTGCCCCCCGTGAGTCGGGGGTTTATCCATACGTCTGCACCTTTCCCGGGCATGGGTTTGTGATGTACGGGGCTATGTATGTAACGGAGGGGAAAATGCCTGCTCTTCAGCAGGATATGGCCATCCCGCCCACTCGCCGAACGGGGTCGGTACCGGCCAGCGCCCATGCCGGTCATGAAACCACTGAGGTTGAGCGCTTTCATCCGTATCGGCCGGTGGCCCCTTATCTCTACCGGATTTTCATGCCCGATGCCAGTCCGGCGGCCATCGCCGTTTGCCTGCCCCACGATCTGGCTTACTGCTGGGATGCGGGCACCTGCCGCCTGCGCTACGCCTGGCAGGGCGGCTTTCTGGATCAGAAAACCCTCTGGCCCGGCAAAGGCGATACCCAGGCGCAACTCGTCGGCACGGTGTTTTACCGGGATAAAAGCCGGTATCCGCTGCAACTGAGTCCGACAGAAACCAGCCCCGCCGTCGATTTCAAAGGATACCGGTTGATAGATCGGTATCCCGAATTTCGGTACACCGTCGATGGACTGGCTGTGGCCGAATCGATTCGGCCACAGCCGGGGGGCAACGGCTTACTGCGCCGGTTCAAAATTGTCGGAGCAACCCGTTCCGTCCGCTTCGTTACGGATCCCGACGATGGGGTCGTTTACCGGGCTTCGGCCGGAAAATGGGAAAACAACGTACTTGTACTGACGCCCAGGGAAGCTCGTGAGTTTACCCTGACAATGACCCAAAAAAACAATTAGGCTTATGCGCATCGTGGTGTCGCTTTTGTATGGAGCTATGATCGGGCTACTGACCAGCGCGGTTCCGGCCGTCGTCGCGCCCGTTGCCCAGGAGGCCTACCGGGTTGAAACGATTGCCATGCCCGACGGGCTGAGCAGCGAAACCGGAGCACTCGAATTTCTGCCCGATGGGCGGCTGGTGGCGTCGTTTCACCGGGGCGAGGTGATGATCTACAACCCGAAAACCAAACAGTGGCGACTCTTTGCCGACGGGCTGCACGAACCGCTTGGCCTGCTGGTTGTGAGCGCTTCGGAGCTGATCATCATGCAGCGTCCGGAACTCACTCGCGTCAAAGACCTGGACGGCGATGGGCGGGCCGATCTGTATGAGAAAGTAACCGATGCGTTCGGTATTTCGGGCAATTACCATGAGTTCAACTACGGGCCCGTAAAAGACAGCCAGGGGAATCTGTTCATCGGGCTTAATACAGCTTCGCCCAACGGGAGCGTTCGGCCCGAAGTGCGCGGCAGACTGGATACCTTAACCGCCGACCACCGTGGTCAGATGTTTTCGCAGGTGCCGTACCGGGGCTGGATCATGAAACTGATTCCCTCCGCAGATCGATCGCAGTATACGCTCGTGCCCTACGCCAGCGGCTTTCGGTCGCCCAACGGCCTGGGCTTCGATACGAAAGGGCGGTTGCTGGTCACGGAAAACCAGGGCGACTGGGTGGGAACCAGCGCCTTGTATGATGTACAGGAAGGTAAATTCTACGGTCATCCGGCCAGCCTGGTCTGGAAGACTGGCTGGACGGGTGGTAACCCGCTCAATAAACCCGTTCCGGAACTGGATGCCATGCGAACTAAAGCCGTCGTGCTGTTTCCGCATGGGATCATGGCCAATTCGCCCACGCAGCCCGTCTGCGACCAGACCGGGGGGCGGTTCGGGCCGTTTGGGGGGCAGTTGTTCATTGGTGAAATGAACCAGGAACGGATCATTCGGGTGATGCCGGACGAGGTCGACGGGCAGTTACAGGGAGCCTGCGTGCCTTTTCTCGATGGACAGGGCCTTCGGAAAGGCAATAACCGGCTGGCGTTTGCGCCTGACGGCAGCCTATGGACCGGGCAGAATGACCACGGCTGGGCGGGCGCAAAAGGCATTCAGCGAATCGTGTTTACGGGTACGCCACCCATGGACGTCTACAGCATGAAACTGACCCCGACCGGATTTGACCTGACCTTTACCCAGCCCCTCGACCCGACGACGGCGAGTCGACTGGAGAATTACGCGCTTCGGCATTATCATTACGAATACCACAAGCCGTACGGATCGAAACAGTTCGATGTGCAGGCCGCGTCTGTAACCGCCGTCAGTCTTGCTCCGGATCGCAGACGGGTCTCGCTGACCGTAACTGATTTACAGCCGGGTGTTATCTACGAACTGACGCTCGGTCCGATTCAGGCCGCTAACGGAACCCCCGTGGCCAATAAACTGATTTGTTATACCCTGAATAAACTGAAGCGACCGAGCTGATTTTTTTTACAATTTACCCGAATAAACCCGCGCATTTTTATGGCTCAGTCCTACGACCGCCGAGCATTTCTGTCCCTCGCGCTTTCGTCCGGTGTCGGCGTTAGCCTGGCCAATTTTCCGACAATTCGTCAGCTCGAACCGGGCAGGCGGGTGGGAATCATCGGGCTGGATACATCGCACAGCGTGGCTTTTGCGAAAGAACTCAATAGCCCTTCGGCTGGAGATACCTGGCATCGTTACCGGGTGGTGGCGGCTTATCCCAAAGGCAGTAACGACATCGAATCGAGCGTCAAACGGATTTCCGGTTATACCGAAGACGTGAAAAAATTAGGCGTCGAGATTGTGGGCAGCATAGACGAACTGCTCCGGAAAGTGGATGTGGTCTTGTTGGAAACCAACGATGGTCGCTTGCATCGGGAGCAGGCCATGCAGGTATTTAAGGCCAAAAAGCGGATGTTTATCGATAAGCCCCTGGCTGCGTCGCTGGCCGATGTGGTGGCTATCTTCGCGGCTGCCAGAACCTATGACGTGCCTGTATTCTCGGCTTCATCGTTACGCTACATCAAAGGCTTGGATGCTGTCGACAAAAGTCAGGTCGTCGGGGCCGATACGTTTAGCCCGGCGGTGCTGGAAAAAACGCATCCGGACCTTTTCTGGTACGGCATTCACGGCGTAGAAACCTTATATACGGTGATGGGGCAAGGCTGCCGGCAGGTGGTTCGAATCGCCAGCCCGGATACGGATATCGTTGTTGGTACCTGGGCCGATGGCCGGATCGGTACGTTTCGGGGCACCCGTACCGGAAAACATGAGTACGGCGGTACGGTTTTCACGAAAACGGGCAATGTGGTGCTGGGACCGTATGAAGGGTATAATCCTTTGCTGAAAGCGATCATTGATTTTTTCGAGACCGGCAAACCTCCCGTCAGCCCCGAAGAAACGCTGGAGATTTTCGCATTTATGGAAGCCGCCGACGAGAGCAAGCGGGCTGGAGGAGCCGCCGTAAGTCTGGAAAGCGTGCTGAAAAAAGCCCGGCAAGGCCGGTAAAAACAAGGTCGGCTACCCGCTTTCATCGTGCCTTTGAGTACTTCTTCGATCCGATGAAAGCCATGATTGAACTAGTTCGGCGCTTTGCCAGTATTGAAGAAAAGTGTAAGCCGAAATCGAAGCTGAGAAAAGACTCGGAGTTCATCGGCAAACCAAACGCTTTCTCGAAACGAATCATGGAATTAGGAATCAGTAGCTTTGGCGATATGACGCCCGATAACCTGCCGGGCAAGGCTGTCAACGCCCATCAGCGCATGCAACAACTGCTGGAAGAAATGACGCTGGCCGATCAGGTAGGGCTGGATGTGTTTGCTCTGGGGGAGCATCACCGAGCCGATTTTGTGATATCGGCCCCCGAAGTGGCACTGGCCGGTGCCGCCACACTCACGAAAAAAATCCGCCTGTCGAGCGCCGTAACGGTGTTGAGTTCGGCCGATCCGGTGCGGGTATTCCAGAATTTTGCCACGCTGGATCTTATCTCCAACGGTCGGGCCGAGATCATGGCTGGTCGCGGGTCGTTTATCGAATCGTTTCCGCTGTTTGGCTATAACCTGAACGATTACAATGAGCTGTATGCCGAAAAGCTGGATCTGCTGCTGAAAATCAACCAGCAGGAGCGGGTCACCTGGCAGGGTAAGTTCCGGCGAGCCATCGACGAGCTGGGCGTGTACCCCCGGCCCTATCAGGCCGCCCTCCCGATCTGGGTCGCCGTCGGCGGCACCCCGGCCTCGGTGGTGCGGGCCGGTAAACTGAATCTACCCCTGACACTGGCGATGCTGGGCGGTACGCCCGACCGGTTTGTGCCCCTGACCAACCTATACCGGCAGTCGGCCCAGGAAGCCGGGCATGATGTGGCGCAGTTGCAACTGGCTATGAATTCGCACATGTACATCGCCGACACCTCGCAACGGGCCGCCGACGAGTTTTACCCGACGTACCAGACCATGATGAACCGGATCGGGAAGGAGCGGGGCTGGCCACCACTGGGCCGGGATCAGTTCGAATACATGCGTCAGTACGGACCGCTGCTGGTAGGTAGTCCGCAGGAAGTTGTCGAGAAGATTCTGTATTTCCACGAACTGTTTCAGAACACCCGCTACCTGGCGCAGCTCATCAGCGGCCCGGTGTTACCCCACGCCAATGTCCTGCGCGCCATCGAGTTGTTCGGTACGGAGGTGGCTCCCGCGGTTCGAAAAGCGTTGCGCCCGCAGCAGGAAGAAGTCCAGTCATGACCAGTGTTGCCACGCAAACGAACTGAGCGATAGACCATACGCTGGAAATTAGCCACCCAGGTTGGCCGTTCGTCAGGAAGTGCTTCACTTTCTGGATTTAAGTTGTAAACTTGCGCAGCTTACCAGCAGGCCTTCGGCTGACAGCTCTGTTACGGTGAACGTACTTTCAGAAACTGTGGCACGGCAATCAGCCAACGGACTAACCAGGATCGATGACGGTAAGTGACAACCCAAAACCAACGCAACCATGTACCCAAAACCCATCAACAGTATGCTGACGTTATTATTCCTGATGATCATCTCGGCAACGGTCAGCCTGGCGCAGGGCGACAAATCGAAGCGTCCCAGCCCGCCCCAAACGGCCACCGGCAAAATCGGTGACGCTACCGTTACCATCAATTACAGCAGCCCTTCGGTAAAAGGCCGAAACATCTGGGGCGAGCTGGTTCCTTACGGCAAAGCCTGGCGGGCAGGGGCCAACGAAGCCACGATTTTTGAAACTGACAAAGAAGTAAAGGTAGAAGGCAAGTCGCTCCCAGCGGGCAAATACAGCCTCTTTGCGGTTCCGGGCGAAAAAGAATGGACCATGATCTTCAACTCGGAAACGGGGCAGTGGGGTATCAAGCGGGGCGGAGAAGCTAACCGCGATCCGGCTAAGGACGTGCTGTCGGTGAACGTAAAACCCAAAAAGTCGGCGTCGATGAACGAACAGCTCAAGTACGAAGTGAAGAACAACGGAGTCGTTCTTGATTGGGAAAATGTAGAAGTGCCCGTGACGATTAAGTAATATTCACTTCAGAATACATAAAAGCGCCCCGTTCGACAGAGATCGAACGGGGCGCTTTTGTATGGAACGGCTATTGCCGTTTGTCCCACCATACTTTACTCAGGTATGAATCGCCGTTCGAGAACCGGGCTACGGCCGTTTCGTAATTGGTTTTATTCAGCAACGCTTCCTGCGTTGAGTAGACCGACCGACGAGGTATCTGTCCGTTCGTTGAGCCGGCATTAGGACCTGGCGTTAATTTTGGGTAGCCCATTCTCCGCCACTCAATCCAGGCTTCGTACGAACGACCAAATAGCTGAATCCATTTTTGCGTTCCGATCTTTTCCAGCTTTTGCTCCTTGGTCAGGCCCGTAAACGATAATTCCGAGTAGGTTGCGGGAATTGTCGTTACGTTATACGGTGCCATGGCCATAGCCGCTTTTACCCCATCCTGATAGAATTTTTCGGCCTGATCGGCCGTGGCTCCCCAGCCTTCGAGCGCAGCTTCGGCTTTGTAAAAACTCACATCGGCAAACGTAAACTGAACACACGGGATAGGTGGAGTGTACGCTTTGTTAAAAAATGTGGTCTGCGAAGCTGTCGAGTAATCATCTTTGATGATCGTCTTGAGCAGCGCATCCGTCAGCGCTACGCCAATGCCCTTGTAAGCAGGTTTACCCGCTTTCACCGAATTGGCCGTCGGTTCAACCAGTCGGGGCAATCGTGGATCGTTCGTGCTAACGAGCTGGTTGACAAATGTATCGGCCAGGTATTTTAGATCCGGGCTACCGGCTAGCCAGTGATTCAGCACTGGGTGGACGTTGGCATTGGTGGCATCGTTATAGGTTGGAATGGCAGCATTGTCGGCGTTCGATTCCAGCAGCGGCTGCCCCATGGCTTCAGTCACGGTTTTTTGCGCCAGCGTCGGGTCGGCGTACCGAATCCGCATGCCCAGTCGCAGCTTCAGCGAGTTGCCGTATTTTTTCCATTTCGTAACATCGCCCTTATAATAAAAGTCGGCAGTACCATAGCTCTCATCGGCCGCATTAAGTTGCGAGATGGCTGCGTCGAGGGTCGTAATCAGCGATTTATAGATCGACTCCTGGGTGTCAAAAACGGGCTGGTTAGCTACACTCTCGACACCCAGTGCGCTCTGTGAATAGGGAACATCACCGAATATGTCCGTCAGTCGCTGCCAGATGGAGATTTCTACAATCCGGGCAATAGCCAGCTTAGTGCGCCCTTTAGGGTCGTTTTCCAGTCCTTTCAGAAGCTGATTCCGGATCTGGCTGATGTTGCGCAGATACGTGTAATGCGTTGCCCAGAGGTCGGTGTCGGCCTGCTGGATATAACGTGAACTCGAAATGAGCACCCCACCGGCCCACTGCTGTACCCACGAACCGAATTGATTGTTGGGGTATTCATACCCTTCCGAAAAGGCGGCATCCCGCTGTACTTTCGACAACACCAGACCCGGATCGATAACGGTAACCGACGTTGGTGGGGTATTTATTTTTTCGAAATCATCTGTACAAGCCTGGCTGATAAAGAGGGCCAGTGCTATGACGATGGGTTTTGCTATTTTTTTCATGGAAGAATCAAATTGAAAGAAATCGGTTGGCTAGGTTTCAGTCGGCTTATAGTTCACAATTGAGGCTGAAGCCAAAATAACGGAGCAGGGGCAGCGCCGTCGATTCCAGTCCCAGCGACGAGTTGTTTACGTTGAATGAAGACGCTTCGGGCGCAAACCCATCCGTTTTACGCTGCAGGTAGAACAGGTTCCGGCCATAAACACCAACCCGAATATTGCGGAAGGGGGTGCGGCTCACCAGCTTACCCGGAACGCTGTAATTGAGGGTCATCTCCCGAAGCATAACGTAGCTGGCGTCGTTGAGCAGTTCTTCCGAAACGACATTGTCTTTGTCGGGTGCGATCGTGTTCCAGTAATCCTGTGCCCGAACGGCTTTGGTGTTGGCCTGTCCGGTACTGGTCCAGGTACCATCCGCTGATTTCGTTCCGACGACTCCGTCGGCCACGTAGCTGCCGTCCCGTCCGGGCAGGGTCTTTTTGATGGTTCCGTAGATCAGTTCTTCGCGCAAGCTTTGTGAATAGACATTACCGCCCTGGCTAACGTCGATCAGTCCCGAGAGCATGAACCCTTTGTAGCGGAAGACGTTGTTGAAGCCACCAATCCAGCGGGGCAGCGCGTTCCCCATTTCGTACAGGATTTTAGCGTTGGTTTTAACCGGAAGGCCCGTTGCCGGATCGATGATGCGGTGACCAGCCGGATCGCGCAGCCACTGGAACCCGTTACCCAGAATCGTCCCGAACGGTTTGCCGGGCGTAGCGATGATCTGAACACCCCGGTCGCTGCCCAGGATGTACGTCGAAACCCCTTCGGCCAGTGATACCACTTGGTTGCGGTTATGCGAATAGTTCAGGGTAGCATCCCAACTGAAGCCCGACGCCGTTTTGACGGGGGTAGCGTTCAGCGAAAGTTCGATGCCGTGGTTCTGAATTTCGCCCGCATTGATCAGCCGCGACGTAAACGTACTCGATGGGGGCAGAGGAACGTTCAGAATCTGGTTTTTCGTACTGGCGTTGTAATAAGCAAACGTCAGACCAACCCGGTTTTTAAACAGGCGGGCTTCCAGACCGAATTCGGTCGAGGTGGTCAGCTCGTTTTTCAGGTTTGGATCGGGAATGGTCGACGCAAACGAAGCCAGCGGAATTCCGCCCTGCGTGTACTGGTCGAGCGAATAGTTACCATTGAGCTGATACGGACTGCCCGAATTACCCGCCTGTGCCCACGACGCCCGCACTTTCAGAAAGCTAAGCGTAGGGCTCTGCAACCGAAACGCATCCGTCAGGATCAGGCTTCCGCTGATAGCCGGATAAAAGAACGAGTTATTTTTGGGTGACAATGTTGATGACCAGTCGTTTCGGGCCGAAAAGTCGATGAAAGCCATTTCCTTGTAGCCTACTGATCCTGATGCATACACTGAGTTGATCGACGATTCGGTCAGGCCGAAAACGTACGAGTTTGTTAGTGTGTTGTTGATAATGAACAGGTTCGGTGCGATGAACTCATTACCTGTATTCCCCGTCGTGCGGGAGAAATACCGCTGATGGTTGGCGCCAAGGTTTAAGGAGAACGAAATGTCTTCCGATACTTTGGGCGTTAACGTTAGTAGTACGTCGCTGTTGTCTTCGCGCGTACGGGTCACTTCTTCGGTAATGTCGCCGTTTTTGTTGGTCGTTACGTAGGTGCCCTTGTCGCGGTAGCGGAACCGCTGATCGGTATAAAAATCTGTTCCGGTGCGGGCCGTCAGGCGAATCCAGTCGTTGAACTGATAACTCAGCCGGATCAATCCGATAATACGCCGACGGTCATCGGCGTTGCGGGTACGGCTCATGGTCCAGTACGGGTTTGCCGTCGAGGAGTTCGTGGCGTAAGTTTTTTCGAGTCCAACGAATGGGGTTGTCCCGTAGCCTAGCTGTTTGGCAATATCGGCCGTTGTCCAGGACGAATTCGCCAGAATATCCATCGGCATGCTGCGGGGTTGGCTAATAAAAATATAAGCCGGATTATCGGCCGCATCGGATACCGTAGGGCGGTTTACCCCCGCCTGGGCAATGTAATTGACCTTGATGTCGGCATCTAGTTTTGAGGTTACCTTCGCCACCGTCCGCAGGCTGATGTTGTTGCGCGTGAGGGTGTTGGTAGGTACGTAGCCATTGATGTAGGTGTTGGAATACGCTAGTCGGTAATTTACACTTTCGTTGCCCCCTTCCAGACTCAGGTTATTGACCATCTGTTTTTCGGTATTGAAAAATTTCTGGAAGGTATTCGGCTGCGGAGTCAGGTTCAGGACGTTTCCCCACTGGTCTTCGTAGGGCTGGCCATCCATGTGCGGCCCCCAGCTGGCGCGGGTGAATCGGTCACGGCCTCCACTCATTTTGGGGATGCCCTGAATGCCAGCGGCCTGCGCAGCAGCCCAGGTGTATATTTTACCGTCGTTCCCGCGAAAATTGGTGAATGTACCGTCCAGCCCCTGGCCATACTCATCCTGAAAATCAGGCAGGACCAGCGCGTTCCCCAGCGAATAATCGATGCCATACCTGACTCCGATACCTTTTCGACCTTTGCCCGATTTGGTAGTGATCAGCACCACGCCGTTGCTACCCCGCTGGCCGTATAGCGCAGCCGCGTTCGGTCCTTTCAGCACCGACATGGTCTCGATATCTTCCGGGTTGATGTTGGAGATACCGTCGCCGTAATCGATCCCACCCGTGCTGCCCGGTGCGCGTGGATTCTGGTTGTCCATTGGAATGCCATCGATAACGTACAGGGGCTGGCTGTTGCCAACCAGCGAATTGGCGCCACGGATAATGACCCGCGAAGAACCACCGGCCCCATTGGCCGAGCGGGTCACCTGCACACCCGCCATTTTACCCGCCAGGGTTGTAGCAACATTGGCCTCTTTGGCTGTTGATAGGTCCTGCCCGTTGATTTCCTGAATCGAGTATCCCAGCGATCGCTTCTCGCGTTTGATACCGAGGGCGGTAACAACCACTTCGCTCAGCACCGCATTATCTTCCGACAGCGTCACAAGTACCTCCGAGCGATTGCCGAGGTCTACTTCCTGTCTGACGAAGCCTACACCTGAGAAAATAAGCGTTGCGGTTGGGTCGGCGCTTACCGAGAATTTTCCCGCTACATCCGTAACCGTGCCGCGCGTAGTGCCTTTCACGAGCACATTAATACCGACCAGAGGCTCTTTTTTGGCATCCACCACCGTGCCCTGAATAATGCCCTGCGCCCATAAATAACCGGAAATAAAAAAGGCTATCACCGTAAAGGATAGCCTTTTACTGAGAAAAAGAGGAAGATGTTTCTGCATATTTGTTAATAATTTCTTAACACAAATTTAACATTAATTTAATATTGATGTTGATTAAGTCAGCAAAATATTCCACCGGGTGAGTCTCAGAGATCAGAATAATGTTTTGAGTTGACTTCATTAATGTGTTGATAGTCAGGTTAATTGGCTAGAAGTTATCCTAAAATAAAATGGCCACTCTACGTAGAGTGGCCATTTTATCAACTAATCGAGGTCGTAACTTAAGCGGCTTCGTCGGTTAGTTCCGGGTCGGGTTCGGTCCCGTCGTTATTGCCCAACGAATCGCCATTTCCGTAATTGGATCGGTCGGGTTCCATAGCCGCACTACCCGAAGCACTGCCGGTTCCGTCGGGACCACTATCGACATCACCCGCCAGATCGGCCGGGTCATAGTCTTCGTTCAGCATGATACTTTCGTCCGGGGTTTGGGCTGGGCCACCGGTGTCGGGCCGGAATGTCTGCGACTGCTCATTCAGCATCGCATCCTGATTTACATTTTCCATAAAAAGCCAGAATAAGGGAATTGAGTGATAAATAAACCGGCGGTACCGGGTCGATGTTTTTTTCGACAGGATTACACGTATATCATCTTGCGCGTCATGCCGCCATCGACAATAAAATTCTGGCCTGTGATAAAACTGTTTTCGGGCGCGATCAGAAAGAGGATCATGCGGGCAATGTCGTCGGCCTGTCCTACACGCCCGGCAGGATGTTGCAGGTGATCTTCCGGGCGAAGTTCATCGGATTTGGCTTTGGCTTTTTTCTTCAGCACCGATACATCGATCCAGCCAGGACTGATCGCATTGACCCGAATGTCGGGTCCCAGACTCACGGCCATTGAATGCGTCAGCGCAATCAGGCCGCCTTTGCTGGCCGAATACGCAAACGTGTCGGGTTCCGACTGAAACGCGCGGGTCGAGGCAATATTGATAATGGTGCCTTTCTGAGCGGCCAGATACGGAGCCGTATGTTTGGCACAAAGAAACGGTCCGGTCAGGTTGGTGCCAATGACCCGGTTCCATTCGTCGAGGGTAAATTTATCCAGTGATTTTTCGATCATGATGGCCGCATTGTTGATCAATGCGTCGATCTGGCCAAAGTGGGAAATGGTTTGTTCGGCGGCTTTGCGAATGTTGACTTCACTCGACACATCGCAGGAAACGAACAGAATTTGAGCCGACGAGGCTTTGAAGGCTTCGCGGAGTTCGGCCAATGCATCGGTATCCGACTCCCAGATTGCCACGCGATAGCCGTGTGTCAGCAGATATTGCGTAACTACGCGGCCAATGCCCTGCCCCCCGCCGGTGATGATAGCTGTTTTCATACTAATTGGATAAGCGAATAAGGTAAACCCTTTCAACGACCAAAGTACACGGATTGGTAACACATCAGGCTAAAGATCGGTTAACTAAGGCGTATCCTTATCCAACGGGACAGACTTTTTTATCGATGAATGTGGCTTTCAGGTGCTCGATAGATCGACCGCCGGCAAGCCATCATCATACAGGATTTCATGCTTCAGATTGCGTTTTCGCCGGTGTATCGGCTTCGATTACCCGAAGGCCATCGGTTCCCGATGCTCAAGTACGAACTGATTCAGGAACAGCTGCTCTACGAAGGCACCTGCACCGACGCCAATTTTTTTGCGCCCGCCCCCGTCGATGACCGCTGGGTACTGGGTGTTCATACGCCCGATTACGTTCGGGCGCTCAAAACCCAAACCGTCGATCCGAAAATGATGCGCCGGATCGGGTTTCCGCTCACCCCCGAACTTGTTGAGCGCGAATGGATCATTACCCAGGGCACGATCGACTGCACCCAGATTGCCTTTCGGGAGGGCATAGCCATGAACATTGCGGGCGGTACGCACCATGCCTATCCGGATCGGGGGGAGGGCTTTTGCCTACTGAATGATGTGGGCGTAGCGGCTCATTATCTGCTCGAAACAGGCCAGGCCAGTCAGATTCTGGTGATCGATCTGGATGTCCACCAGGGCAACGGAACCGCGGTTATGTTTCAGCACGAACCCCGCGTGTTTACATTCAGTATGCACGGACGAGATAACTACCCGCTCAAAAAAGAAAAGTCGGATCTGGACATTGAGCTACCCACCGGCACGGAAGATGAGGTGTACCTGAATACCCTGTACGATGTGCTGCCAGACCTGATCCGGCGTGTTCAGCCAGAGGTTCTGTTTTACGTGTCGGGCGTCGATATCTTGGCTTCGGACCGACTGGGCAAGCTGAGCGTTAGCCGGGAAGGTTGTCGGCAGCGGGATAAATTTGTGTTTGAGCAGGCTATCCAGAACCATCTGCCGATCACGGTCTCGATGGGGGGGGGCTATTCGCCCCGCCTGACCGATATCGTCGAAGCCCATTGCAACACGTTCCGGACGGCTGCCGATCTGTTTTTTGGCTGATTTTTCTCCGGTAGGATTGACCGGATGAACAGGATTTGCTGAATGGGGCTGGCCAGAATCCTGGCTATCCGACTGGCGGTCCGGCTGTCAATCGTGTCGAAACAATTACCTTCGCGTTATGAAGCAAAATATTGTCAAAACCCGCCTTAAAAATAACCAACCGGTGCTGGGTATCCTGTCCAACAGTACCGATCCGACCGTAGCCGAACTTTGTGGTTATTCGGGACTGGATTTCTACATGATCGACGGCGAGCATAGTCCGGTTACCACCGCACAGGTTCAGGAGATTGTACGGGCCTGCGAAGTGAGTGGCATTACGCCCCTGGCCCGCGTACGAAGCAATGATCCCAAGTTAATCTTACAATACCTGGATGCTGGCGTCATGGGCATCATGATGCCGGGCGTCAATACCGTGGCTGAGGCTGAAGCGCTGGTCAGCGCCGTGAAATACCCGCCCCTGGGTACCCGTGGCTTTGGTCTCGTGCGGGCCTGCGAGTATCTGCAGGGAACCATGAGTCAGGGCGAGTACGTCGCGTTCGCCAATGAACAGACGCTGGTGCTGCCCCAAATCGAGAGCAAGGAAGCCATTGCGAATCTGGATGATCTGCTGACCGTTGACGGCATCGACGGCTTCGTGCTGGGCCCCCGCGACCTGGCTATGTCGATGGGCTATTACGACGGGCCCGGCCACGATGAGGTAAAACGAACCATTGCGGGCGTGGTCGATAAAATCAGAAAAGCCGGACTGATAGCCGGCACTACGGCCGCCACGGGCGATCAGGCTAAAGCACTCATCGACCGGGGTGTGCTGTTCTGTCTGAATACCTTCTCTGGCTTATTGAAATCGGCCGCCAGCGATTTTATGAAAGGAAGAGGAGGGGAGTAGGAGTGAAGAATGAAGAATGAAGAATGAAGAATGAAGAATGAAGAATGAAGAATGAAGAATGAAGAATGAATTCCTTTAGAGGCAGGGTTGGGTGAGGGTGAAATAATTCGTTTGCCATCCTGTATAATTCATCATTTTATCCTTACCTTTGCACCCTCATTTCCAATTTCATACACACACATGTACGCAATCGTAGAGATCGCAGGGCAGCAATTCAAGATCCAGAAGGGTCGCTCCATCTATACCCACCGGTTAGAGGGCGATGTGGACGCTGCACTTGCCTCCGACAAGGTGAAAGTTCTCCTTGTTGACAACGAAGGGAGCATCTCCATTGGGGCTCCGACCGTCGCTGGAGCGACGGTATCGGCGAAAATCGTCGAACACCTGAAAGGCGAGAAAGTTATCGTCTTCAAAAAGAAGCGCCGGAAAGGGTATAAAAAGAAAAATGGCCATCGTCAGTACCTGACGAAGGTTCTGATCGAAGACATCACGATTTAGTAATCAGTTACTTGTCGCCAGTTAATCGCCTGAAAACTAGCGGCTAACTACTAACGACTCTAAAGAAAATGGCACACAAGAAAGGTGTAGGTAGTTCTAAAAACGGCCGTGATTCGATCAGCAAACGCCTGGGCGTGAAGCTGTTCGGTGGCCAGTCGGCCATTGCCGGCAATATTATCGTTCGTCAGCGCGGTACGAAACATCACCCCGGTAAAAACGTGGGTCTGGGTAAAGATTATACGTTGTTTGCGCTGGTCGATGGCGTCGTAAAATTCCGTCCCGGCCGCGATAGCCGTTCGTACGTAGACATTATTCCGGCTGGTCCGTCGGCTGTAGAGACAGCACCCATCGCGACAGCACCGGTGGCCGAAACGGCCGCTCCAGTAGCAACCGCCGAAGCATAAGCCACAACGGTTTCAGTACCAGACCCGCCTGATCGATCAGGCGGGTTTTTTTGTGGCGAAAAACTAAAAAAAAGGTAGCGGTGTTACCCTCTCAGAACTGTATTTCGACAGGATTTACGGGCTGAACAGGATAGCTCCAGGCTCAAAATCCTGCTCAGCCTGTCAATCCTGTCGAAAAAACTGATATAAACCATACGCTTTTTATGAATCCTATGCTCAGCCGTCCCGTATCGATTTTTACGGAAGGAAGCCCCAATCCGAACTCGATGAAGTTCGTTGTCAATTTTGAACTCGTGCCGTCGGGTCTTTCGTTCGACTACGCCACACCGGGTGATGCGCTGCTGGAGGGAAAAGCGTCGCCGTTAGCCATCGCCCTGTTTGGCTTCGATTTTGTCCGTCGGGTATTTATCTCGGGTAATTTCGTTACCCTAACGAAAGACGACGAGACCGACTGGGATGAAGTGCTTTTTGAAGTAAAGCTTTTCCTGAAAGAGTACTTTGGGGAACAGAAACCGGTATTTGCCCAGCGGACCATGGATGCTAATACTACCAAGCTGGACATGGATTCGGAAACCGTACAGAAGATCAAGGCTGTTCTGGACCAATACATTCGTCCAGCCGTAGAGTCGGACGGCGGAGCGATTAATTTTTATTCGTTCGATGAGCCGAGCGGTACCGTAAAAGTGCTGTTGCAGGGTTCATGCAGTGGTTGCCCATCCTCGACCCTGACCCTAAAAGCCGGCATCGAAAACCTGCTCACGCGGCTGGTTCCCGAAGTAAAAACCGTCGAAGCCGAAGGCGTGTAAGAGTTAAGGGCATGGGGGTAAGGGCAGAGGGTGATTCGCTCATTTACCCTCCGCCCTCACCCCCATGCCCTTGGCCAATCGCAAAAATAAATCCGTCACTGGCAACCCTGGTGGCGGATTTGCGTTTTACTAAAGAACGCATCCTCATTCACCTATTCACTGCATGAAATATTGGCTCATCTTAGGAAGTTTTCTGTTTATAGCAACCGTCGGCTCCGCCCAGAACCTGCTCGGCATTTCAACCAGCCGGTATGGGGGCACGAACCGACTTTACATCAATCCATCCCTGGCCGCCGACTCACCCAGCAAATTTTTCCTCAACGGCCTTACCGCCAACATCACCGCCAATAATAATTACCTTCGCTTCCAGGCCCCGTTCTCGTTGTTGCAATACGTTACCGGCAATGTGCCCAACCCCTACAAGAACCCGGACGGAACCGTGCATTTCGATGTAAACTACACCCGGGAAAATCTGGATGGAAAGGCCAAAAATGGTACGTTGGCGGGCGAAGTGCGGGGGCCGGCCTTGCTGATTCGGACCGGTCAGTTTTCGGCTATTGCCGTTACGACCCGGTTTCGGGCAATGGGGTCGGTGGTAGGAGCCTCGCAGTCGTTGTTATCGGCGCTGCGGGCGGGTCTGGGCGATAAGGCTCTGTATAGCATTCCGACGGATAACAACCAGTTTAGCCTAAATTCGAATACCTACGCGGAACTCGGGCTTACGTACGCCGGTACCTTATGGGAAAATGAAGGGCAAAAATTATTGATGGGACTGACGGCGAAAGTGCTCATTGGCTATAACGCTCAGCATATCATCAACCGGGGTGCCAACTACCGGATTGTGGCCGACCCAAACAATATCAATAGCGCCGTACTCGAACTGAACCAGTTAGATGCAACCATTGGCTACACCACTTTCCTGAAAAACCGGGCCATAACGCCCCGTACCCTCTTTAGTGCCGATTCGCCCGGCCGCGGATTTGGGTTCGACGTTGGCATGACCTACATTAGCCAGTATGACTCCGAAAGCCCGGCCTTACGACTGGGGTGGGCTTTGACCGATGTCGGCGGACTAACCTATAAAGGACAGGATTATAATTATTCCGATATCCGTCAGAATCCCGTTCGATTTACCAACGATGATTTCATTCGGATTACGAGCAGCCTGGACGCTTTGGAAAGCATTCAGGATAAACTTAATACCGGCCGACTGCCGGACCGGACCAGCTTTCGGTCTGGGTTGCCTACCTCGCTCAACCTGACGGCCGATTACCAACTGCCATCCGGTTTTGGTGTCAATGTAACCTACTTTCAGGATGTCCGGTCGCAGCAGGCCCTGGCCATTCACCAGCCAACAATGTTCGCCGTAACCCCGCGCTACGATGTTCGCTGGGTGAGCCTGGCCCTGCCGATTGCTTACCTGAACCATGGGCTGACGGCGGGAGCATCGATTCGGATGGGGCCTGCCTGGCTGGGTACGGATAACTTTCTGGGGCTGCTCGGCAATACCTCCAATGGCATCCGGCCCCGCGGTCTGGATATTTACGCGGGCATCGCCTTTGGGCTCGGAAAAGTCGAGGAAGAGTAACCGGGGTTGCACAGCCTTTAGCCCGTCGCCGGCAGTACAGCCTTCAGTCCATAGTACAGGAATGCTTTTTTCATTTAGAAATCCGTATTTTTGGTCAAATCCCGCCGACAAACCGGGGCTTACAGATCCATCCCGACCGGGTCCGTTATGACCGAACGAGCTACTTTTTTCGATACACCGCTTCTTTACCTGAAAGGGTTGGGGCCCCAGCGGACAGAATTGCTCAACAAAGAGTTGAACCTGTTTACGTATGGTGACCTGATTCAATATTATCCCTTTCGCTACGACGACCGGACGCGGTATTACACCATCAGTGAGTTGATGGATTCGATGCCATCGGCGCAGGTACGGGGGCGTATCCGCGACTGGTGCATGGAAGGAGATGGCCCTAAAAAACGGCTGGTAGCAACCTTCACCGACGGTACGGGCTCTATGAGTCTGGTCTGGTTTCAGGGTATCACCTACATCGAAAAAACGCTTCGGCGCGACGGCGATTACATTGCCTATGGTAAGCCACAGTCATTCAACGGCCTGTTCAGCATTATCCATCCTGAGCTGGAAAACGCCAACATAGCGGCCGAACAGGAAGCGGGATTTTTTCCGGTATACAACCTTACCGACAAACTTCGCAAGCGGCATTTCGACAGCAAAGTCATCGCCAAAGTCATGCGGATGCTGCTGGAGCAATCGTGGCCACACCTGCGCGAAACCCTGCCGGCGGAACTGATCGAAAAATACCGGCTGATCGGTAAAAAAGAGGCCATGTGGAACATCCACCTGCCTCAGAACCAGGGATGGCTGAAACAGGCACAACGGCGGTTGAAGTTCGAGGAACTGTTCTACAACCAGTTGCGGCTGATCAAGAATAAACTGATTCAGAAAGAAGAATTTCCGGGGCAGGTATTCCGCGATACGTCGCTGATGAAACATTTCTACAACGAGTTGCTGCCGTTCGAATTGACGGGTGCCCAGCAGCGCGTGATTAAAGAAATTTATGCCGATTTCCTGACCGGTAAGCAAATGAACCGGCTCCTGCAGGGCGATGTGGGCAGTGGCAAAACCATCGTGGCGTTTATCGCCTGCCTGTTGGCGATTGGCAACGGCGCGCAGGCCTGCCTGATGGCGCCCACCGAGATTCTGGCCGATCAGCATTATAATGGGCTCAAACCCTTCGCCGATGCCATGGGCCTCAACCTGGGTATCCTGACCGGCTCGACCAACAAAAAGCGTCGGGTAGTGCTGCACGAAGAACTCCAGACGGGCAAAATGCATATTCTGGTCGGTACGCACGCGCTGCTGGAGGATGTCGTGCAGTATAAAAACCTGGGTTTGTGTATCATCGATGAGCAGCACCGGTTCGGGGTGGCGCAACGGGCCAAACTCTGGCGCAAAAACGAGGTCGTGCCCCCGCATATTCTGGTGATGACCGCTACGCCTATTCCGCGAACCCTGGCCATGACGCTCTACGGAAACCTGGACGTCTCGGTTATCGATGAGTTGCCAAAGGGACGTAAACCCATCAAAACGGTGCATAAATACGATAAGCACCGCTCGGAAGTGTTCGGGTTCATGCGCCAGCAGATTGAGCTGGGCCGGCAGGTGTACGTGGTTTATCCGCTGATTGAAGAGTCGGAAAAGCTGGATTACAAAGACCTGATGGACGGCTATGAGAGCATGCAGCGGGCGTTTCCACGGCCTAAGTATGAAATCGGAATTCTGCACGGGAAAATGCTGCCGTACGAAAAAGACGACGAGATGAAGCGGTTTCTGAAAAATGAAACCCAGATTCTGGTGGCCACGACGGTCATCGAAGTAGGCGTGAACGTGCCGAACGCCAGTGTCATGGTTATCGAAAGTGCCGAACGATTTGGGCTCTCGCAACTGCACCAACTGCGGGGCCGGGTAGGGCGGGGGGCCGACCAGTCGTATTGTGTGATGATGACCGGTTACAAGCTCAGCAGCGACACCCGTACCCGGCTCGAAACCATGGTTCGGACCAACAACGGATTTGAAATTGCGGATGTCGATCTGCAACTGCGTGGCCCCGGCGATCTGACCGGCACCCAGCAAAGCGGAGTGATGGATCTGATGATTGCCGATCTGGCAAAAGACGGGGCTATCCTGACGGCCGCCCGCGAGTCGGCGCAGGCTATTCTGATGGAAGATCCCGAACTGGTGCTACCCCAGCATACGCCTATCCGCAACCACCTCGACGGCTTGAAACAAACCGAAAACAACTGGGGGCGCATATCGTGAGTAGTGACTCATATGATCTCAAATAAGCTTAAAGTGATAGCAATATGCTGGGTTAAAATGTAAATATTGTTAAAAAAAAGTAGGTTTTGCGCAATAATAGCTAAGTAAATACTCTTGAGTAATCGGCTTTATACAGGGATAGCTTCTTAAACAGTATAAAGCCTATGTACAATCAATTTACCCAACTGAAGGTCCGTAACATTCGTGAGGGTACCCCCAATTCAGGTGCTCACCGATCCCGACGAACCCCGTTCTACGCAATGCTGCTGGTCGGTCTGCTGACCTCCCTGGGAGCCTATGCGCAAACGAAAGTATCCGGAAAAGTGCTCGACGCACAGGGGCTGGCCTTACCCGGTGTGAGTATTGTGGTGAAAGGCACAACGACGGGTACTGTGTCGGCCGCCGACGGTGGTTACACACTGAATACCCCTTCCAGAACGTCGACCCTGGTGTTTTCCTACATCGGGTTCATTACCCAGGAGATTCCGCTGAACAACCGTAGCGAGATCAACGTTACGCTGGCTTCAGACGACAAGATGCTGAACGAAGTTGTCGTCGTCGGGTATGGCGAACAGAAGAAAGAAACCGTAACGGGCTCCGTTGCCACGGTGAAAGGACAGGACCTGGTGAAGTCACCAGCCGTGAACCTAAGTAACTCCATCGCCGGCCGGATGCCGGGCGTTATTGCCACCAACCGCAGTGGCGAGCCGGGTTACGATGGTTCGGCCATTCGTATTCGTGGTGCGAACACGCTGGGTAACAACGACGCCCTGATCGTTATCGACGGGGTACCGGCGCGGGCCGGGGGTATCGACCGGCTGAATCCGGCCGATATCGAGAGTATCTCCGTCCTGAAAGACGCATCGGCCGCCATCTATGGATCGCGGGCGGCTAACGGGGTTATTCTGGTCACTACCAAGCGAGGGAAAAGCGGCAAGCCTGAGTTGTCGTACAATTTCAACCAAGGCTTTTCGCAGCCAACGGTGATTCCGAAGATGGCATCGGCGGCTGAGTACGCTCAGCTCAACAACGAGATGAATTTATACGCCAACGTGCCGACCAAGTACTGGAAAGCCGCTTCGGATGCGTTTAACACGACGGGTAGCTATACCCTGCCCGATGGCAGTATTACCAAAGCAGCTTACACGCCCGACGAGATCAAGAAATTCCAGGATGGTTCAGATCCCTGGAAATACCCGAATACCGACTGGTTCGGCGCGGCCCTGAAACCCTGGTCGCCCCAATCGCGCCACACCATTCAGTTGGTGGGCGGGAACGAAAACGTGAAGTACCTGACCTCGGCCAACTATCAGAGCCAGGATGCGTACTACAAAAACTCGGCCACCGGCTATAAGCAGTATGACTTCCGCCTGAACCTCGATGCGAAGATCAGTAAGTATATCAACCTGGTAACAGGCGTGGTTGGCCGTCAGGAAAACCGCTTCTTCCCAACCGTAGGGGCGGGCGATATTTTCCGGATGCTGATGCGGGGCTATCCGAACAAACCCGCTTTCTGGCCTACCGGACAGCCTGCGCCCGACATCGAAAATGGTCAGCAGCCAGTACTGGTTACTACCAGTGCAACGGGGTATAATAAAGATACCCGGTATTACCTGCAAAGCAACGCCAGCGTGAATATTACAAACCCCTGGGTACCGGGCCTGAAATTAACCGCCAGCGTAGCGCTTGACAAATACATTCAACAGAGCAAAAACTGGCAGACCCCCTGGACCGTTTATAGCTGGGATTACACGTCTTACGATGCGAACAAGCAGCCGATCCTGCAACCTGTGAAGAAAGGTCCGGCTCAGGCAACGCTGAATCAGTTCACCAACGATCAGTTTAACTCGCTGCTATCGGGTATTCTGTCCTACGATCACACCTTCGGTGGAAGCCACGCCATAACGCTGCTGGCCGGTATTACCAAAGAGCAATCCAATTCGAATGGGTTCTTTGCGTATCGTAAGTATTTCGCATCGACGGCGATCGATCAGTTGTTTGCCGGCGGTAGCGCAGAGAAAAACTCGGGTAATAGTTCCGATACACCACTCTGGCAACGGGCTCGCATGAGCTATTTTGGTCGGGCAGCTTACAACTACAAAGAGAAGTATCTGGCCGAATTTCTATGGCGCTATGATGGGTCGTATATGTTCCCGGCGAACAGCCGTTGGGGCTTCTTCCCGGGCGTAACGGCGGGCTGGCGCATCTCGGAAGAAGAATTCTTCAAGAAAAATATGTCAGCCATCAGTTCACTGAAACTGCGGGCATCGTGGGGCCAATTAGGTAACGACCAGGTGTACTTCAACGGTTCGCTGCGCGAATACGATTACCTGCCTACTTATGCGTATGGTGATGTCGTTAACTCTAACTGGGGCTATGTAGTCGGTGGACAGGTAGCGCAAACCCTGTATGAAAACGGCGTTCCAAACACGAACCTGACCTGGGAAGTAGCCAACAACTCCGACATCGGTCTGGAAGGTTCGGCGCTGAACGGTAAGATTTTCTTCGAATTTGACGTCTTCCAGAACAAACGCTCGAACATCCTGTGGCGGAAGAGTGCTTCCATCCCACAAACCACAGGCGCTACCTTGCCAGCAACCAACATCGGTAAAGTGAGCAACAAAGGATACGAGTTCCGGGTCGGTTACAACGGTCAGGCGGGAGAGGTGAAATATAGTGTGAGCGTCAACGGCGGATACGCCAAAAACACCATTACGTTCTGGGACGAAACGCCGGGTGCACCGGAGTGGCAGCGCTCGACGGGCAAGCCAATTCCAAGCGATGTCAATGATCCAAACCAGCAGAATGGCACATTGATGTATCAGTACGATGGTATTTTTGCTACCCAGGCCGATATCGATGGCAACAAACTCGACTACAGCGGGGTAGGGGCCAGCACCATACGGCCTGGCGATATGAAGCTGAAAGATATCGATGGCAACGGAAAAATTGACGCTAACGATAAGGTTCGGGCTGATCGCAACAACCAGCCTCGCTTCCAGGGTGGTCTGAACGCCAGCGTACGCTGGAAAGGTCTCGACTTGAGCGTACTGTTCCAGGCGTCGACCGGCGGGCAAATCTTCCTGCAAACCGAGTCGGGTACGATCGGCAACTTCCTGCAATACAGCTATGATCACCGCTGGACAGTCGATAACCCCAGCACCGTCGATCCACGCATTGTTGACCGGAGCAACCAGTACTTCTCGAACGGGACAACTTACTGGTTGAAAAGCACCAACTACGTTCGTCTGAAAAACCTGGAAATCGGCTATACGCTACCTGCCAGCCTTATCAATAAAATTGGCTTGAGCAATTTGCGGGTTTATGTAAACGGGTTGAACTTGATTACGTACGCTCCGGCGCTGAAGGGCATACTTGACCCAGAATCAACCAGCGGGGCCAGTGGCACCTCCGGTTCGACAAACGGGCAGTACTATCCGCAGGCGCGGATTATCAACACAGGTTTGTCCCTTAGTTTCTAAACGATTAATCTGAAAAGCATGAATTATATTTTAAAATGCCTGGCGTTCGGCTCTTTTTTAGGGGTGACGCTGGTAGCCTGCAACACTGATTTCCTGAACACGCAACCCGTCGATAAGGTGTCGGGTAGCGCGGTCTGGGCAGATGCCTCGCTATCGGAAGCTTTCGTAACGGACGTCTACAACGGCCTGCGCGATGGTATTCTGGACCAAATGAGCTTCGACTGTCAGACCGACAACGCCTTGTATAGCTTTGGAAAGCAGGACGTGAACGAAGCGAACGTGAGCCCCTCCAACCTGGGAACGATCAAAAATACCATGGAGTGGAGCCTGATGTATCAGCGGATACGGGCCGCTAATATTGCCCTGGCCAATCTGGCAAGTCCCAAGTTCGACAACAGCAACGGCATTGCCGACCGGATGAAAGGGGAGATGTATTTCTTACGTGCCTACTATCACAACCAGTTGCTGCGCTACTACGGCGGTGTTCCGATCATTAAAAAACCGTATACGCTGAATGAGGGTGATTTTACTCTTCCCCGCAATACGTATGAAGAGTGTGTCAACGCCATTGTCAGCGATCTGGATTCAGCGTCGATCCTACTGAAAGGAAAAACCCTGGCAGCGGGCCGGGCTACGATGGGTGCCGCTATGGCCCTCAAAGCGCGGGTGCTGCTCTATGCGGCTAGTGATCTGCACGATATTCCGACGGCTAAAAGTAAATCGACGGTAATTGCCAGCTTTCCTAATCCCGAACTGCTGGGCTACACCAGCGGTGACCGGATGGCTCGCTGGCAGAAAGCCAAAGATGCGGCCAAAGCAGTAATAGACCTGAATCAGTATGGGTATAAACTGAATTTGACTGCGCCCGTTACAGCCGCCGAAGGCCAGCAGAACTACCTCAATCTGTCGCTCTCCCGTAACGGGGGCGAAGCCGACGGAATCTTCCTGAAGTATTACATCCGGACTTCGTTCGATGACTGGGGTTCCTGGTATCCGCGGAACAACATGCCGAACGGCTACCATGGCTGGACATCCAGCGAACCGACCCAGCAACTGGTCGATAGCTACGAGATGATGGACGGCACGAAGTTCGACTGGAAGAACCCGACCCATGCTGCCGCTCCTTACGAGAACCGCGATCCTCGCTTCTACACGTCGATTCTGTACGATGGCGCACAATGGAAACCCCGTACGGCCGATGGCGCAGGGATCGATCCAGCCGGTCAGATTCAGATGGGCTTCTACGAAACCGGAACGGGCGGTGGCGCCACTACGGCTTACGCTGGTCTGGATACGCGTAACAGCACCATCGAAAACTGGAACGGTACCTGGACGGGCTACGGCATCCGTAAGTTCATGGACCCCGATCCAACGTTAGTCGACATGAACATCCGCCAGGAAGTACCGTCGATTCAGATCCGGTTCACGGAAGTGGTGCTGAACTACGCCGAAGCCTGTATGGCGCTGGGTCAGGAAGCCGAAGCTAAAACCTGGATCAACCGGGTGCGGTTCCGGGCGGGTATGCCCGCTATGACCGAGACGGGGGCCGCTCTCGTGACTCGTTACCAGAACGAACGGAACGTCGAAATGCTGTTCGAGGATCAGCGCTTCTACGATGTCCGACGTTGGATGATCGCCCCGGCGGTGCTCGGGCAACAGGCGCGGATTATCGTGATCACGGGTAAACTCAAGCCTGGTAAGACGGTTTCGACCTATAAGTATAGCAAAGACAATTACAACTATACGTATAGCGTGCAGGATCTGGGAACGGGTAAGGAGAACCGGAAGTGGAACGATAAAATCTACTTCATGCCGATCAGCCGCGACGAAGTCAACCGGAACAGCAAACTGATTCAGAATCCGGGATATTAAGAAATGATGGATAATGTAAAAATGAATAATGGATAATGAAGATGCCGGAACGGAAGTAGGTTGCCCATTGCATTGTTCAGTAGCCATTTTACATTATTCATTCACCAAATGCCTTTGCAAAAAATGCCAGTGCCTGCCGGTGCTGGCATTTTTTGCTTTATTTTTATAGGATTTTATTCATGCAAAACCCGCCGTACGTGAAGCCGTTTATCCGTTTCTTTTTTCCGCTGATGCTTTTTTCTGCTGTTGGTTGTAACGAGTCGACGTCGACCGAAAAAACGGCCGAAGCCAGTGGCCCACCGCTCTTTACTTCGCTCACGCCCGACCAGACCGGCATTACGTTTGCCAATAACCTGACTGAAGGACTGAATACCAACGTCCTGATGTACGAGTATTTCTACAACGGGGGTGGCGTGGCCGTCGGTGACCTGAACGGCGATGGGCTGGACGATATTTATTTCAGCGGGAACATGGTTCCGAACCAGTTGTATCTGAACAAAGGGGGCATGAAATTTACCGACGTAACCACAACGGCGGGTGTAGCCGGTCGCGAAGGGCCCTGGCGAACCGGCGTTTCGATGGCCGATGTCAACGGGGATGGTCGGCTGGATTTGTTACTCAGTTATTCGGGGAGCCTGCCCCCTCATAAGCGGGTGCCGCAGCTGTTTATCAACGACGGGCCTGATGCACAGGGTATTCCGCATTTTTCCGACCATACCACACAGTGGGGACTCGACAAACCTGGACAGACGACACAGGGTGCCTTTTTCGATTATGACCGCGATGGCGACCTGGACCTGTTCCTGCTGAACCATAACCCACGGCTGTTACCCGTACTCGATCCGGGACCGACGGGGGCTTTGCTGAAGCAAAGCAATCCCGAAATTGGGGTCCGGCTGCTCCGAAATGTGGGCAACCGCTTCGAGGACGTAACCGAGCGGGCGGGTCTGAGCAGTTCGGTGCTGAGTTACGGTCTGGGACTGGGTGTATCGGACTTCAACGAAGACGGCTGGCCTGATTTTTACATTTCCAACGACTATACCATCCCCGATTACCTTTACCTCAACAATCAGGACGGAACCTTTACGAACCAACTGAAAGCCAGCGTTCGGCATACGTCGCACTTCTCGATGGGCAACGACGTTGCCGACGTCAATAACGACGCCCTGCCCGACATTCTGACCCTCGACATGCTGCCCGAAGATAACCGGCGGCAGAAACTGCTGATGGCCCCCGACAATTATGAAAAGTATAACCTGGCCGTCGAATCGGGCTTTCATTACCAGCACATGCGGAATATGCTGCAGTTGAATGAAGGCGTAGGTCATAGGCCAGCGCGCGTGGGGCAGGGCGATAAAAAAGGACCCTTGCCTTCTACCCTACGCCCTACACCCCTCTTCTCCGAAGTGGGCCAACTGGCGGGCGTTTCCAACACCGACTGGAGCTGGGCACCGCTGCTGGCCGATTACGACAACGACGGCTGGAAAGACCTGTACATAACGAACGGCTACGTTCGCGATTATACCAACCAGGATTTCCTGAAGTTCATGACCGACTACATGCAGAACCGCCCGGCTAATTTCAGTCGTGAGGATGTGCTCGAACTGGTGCATAAAATCCCGTCGTCGAACGTCAAGAACTACATGTTTCGCAACCGCGGGGGCGAACCGGCTGCGGAAGTGACCTTCGCCAACGTCGGAACGGACTGGGGACTCAACCAAACCTCGAACAGCACCGGGGCCGCCTACGCCGACCTCGACAACGACGGCGACCTCGATCTGATCGTCAACAACACCAACCAGCCGGCTTTTATATTTCAGAATGAAGCCAACAAAGAGCGAAAGCACCACTACTTGTCGGTAAAGCTGGTTGGGGCCGGAGCTAATACCCAGGGTATCGGGGCCAAGGTGACCTTGTACCGGGCGGGAAAGCAGCAGTATGTCGAGCAGATGCCCACGCGCGGCTACCAGTCGAGCGTGTCGCCCCGGCTTCATTTTGGGTTAGGTACCGACCCCGGTATCGATTCGTTACGGGTGGTCTGGCCAACGGGAAAAGAACAGCGGCTGACAAACGTGAAAGCTGATCAACTGCTGACGTTGCAGGAAAAAGACGCCCGACCGGCGTACCAGCGTCCGCCGATGGCTTCTGCACTCTTTCAGGAAATACAATCGCCCCTGGCGTTTACCGATCCGGTCAATAAAACCAACGACTTCAAGCGACAGACATTATTGGTCAATGCCCAGTCGTTTGGTGGACCGTGTCTGGCGAAGGCCGACGTGAACGGCGACGGGCGCGAAGATGTGTACGCGGGTGGAGGCAGCGGGCAGGCCGGCGTTCTGTTCATCCAGCAGGCGTCGGGGCAGTTTAGCCGCATGGCCCAGCCAGCGTTCGACCCCGACAAAATCAGTACCGACACGGATGCCATTTTCTTCGACGCTAATGCCGACGGTTTCCCTGATCTCTACGTGTGTAGTGGTGGCTATGGCGATTTTCAGCCAGACGATCCACGCTTCCAGGACCGGCTGTATCTGAACGATGGCAAAGGCCGTTTCACCAAAAGCCCCGATGCGCTGCCCAATATGCGTTCCAGCAAAAGTTGCGTGCGGGCCAGCGACGTTAATGGCGATGGCAAACCTGATCTGTTCGTAGGAGGCCGGGTGGTGCCGGGCCGGTATCCCGAAACGCCACAGAGCTATCTGCTCATCAACGACGGTAAGGGGCATTTTGTCGACCAGGCTGCGCAACTGGCGCCCACGCTCGCCCGCATCGGCATGGTCACCGACGCGGCCTGGGTCGATCTGAATGCCGACAAAAAAGCGGAGCTGGTGGTCGTGGGCGAATGGATGCCGGTGACAGTGCTGGCCTGGGAGGCCGGTAAACTAGTCGACCAGACAAAAGCTTATTTCGGGAAGGAGTACCGGGGCTGGTGGAATAAGCTTCTGGTCGATGACTTCAACGGCGACGGTCGCCCCGATCTGGTAGCAGGCAATCAGGGACTAAATACCCAATGCCGCGCCAGCGATCAGGAACCGGCCGAGCTGATCTACAAAGATTTCGACAAAAATGGCAAAATCGACCCGATCCTGTGCCTATATGTGCAGGGGAAAAGTTACCCCCACGCCACCCGCGACGAACTGCTCGAACAGGTCGGGATGTTGCGTCATCGCTTCACCAATTATGACCGCTATTCCAACGCCACGCTGACCGATGTCTTTACGGCCGATGAACTGAGCGACGCGCAGAAATTGACGGCCAACGAACTGAAGACCCTGTATTTTGCCAGTACATTGACTGGTAAACTGATCGAAAAGCCGTTGCCGCTGGCCGCCCAGATTTCGCCCATTTTTACCCTGACTCCGCTCGATTATAACCACGATGGGCACAAAGATCTGCTGCTGTGTGGCAACACCGAACAGGTACGTCTGCGCTTTGGCCGGGCCGACGCCAACTATGGTCTGTTGCTGACCGGCGATGGAAAAGGTGGTTTCTCCGCCGTACCACAGACTAGATCCGGATTTCAGCTGATGGGGGATGTACGCAGTGTAGTAGCCGTCGGTAATGCATTGATATTCGGCATCAATCAGCAACCCGTGCGGGCCTATCGGCTCGAAAAATAGTTAGTAAATAGTAGTCATTCATTGGAGATTACTCGAAGGGCAGATCAACTAGTCACTGACCATAAATGACTATTTACTCAATTGCGGAAAATGGCGTCGTTGGTAGCGAGCAGCAGTGGTTGGAAGCCCCGCCCAATGGTCTGCTCGTTCCGGATGAGGTCTTTCAGGTTTTACGTCGGTTTGCGTTCGAATCCGACCAGGCCGATGTACTGCTGAATTTTACCGTTCAGAAAGGACGTGAGTTGATTCGGGTGCGGAATTACGTCGGGCTGCTGCCACTCGGCCGGAACGTACACCTTGAAATTCTGCCGAAGGTCGATGAGCCGACTGCTGGTCGGAGGTTGCTGCTCAACATGCTTCGGCACGTGCGGAACAGCCCATTTCGGACGCTGCCCAGCGCTACGTCAGCCGCGGCTTCGCTTCCGCTCTGGGATGTGTTTGTCCGCGCGTTTCTGGATACCCTGGAACCTCTGATTCGACAGGGAGTTCAACGGGCTTACCTAACCGTGGAGCAGAACGGGCGTTACTGGAAAGGGCAGTTTCAGCCCGCCCGGCAACAGCGCGAAAATGCCTGGCATGCCGAGCGACTGGCCGTTTCGTATGAGTCGCTGACGGCCGATGTGCCCCCGAACCGAATCCTGAAAACGACCCTGCTCTATTTGAATCAGCAACCCTTAGCCCCGGCCAATCAGCGACGGATACGGCAGTTTCTGGCTGTATTTGCCGATGTGGCTGATTCCGAATCCATCGCCGATGACCTAAAAGCCGTCCGGCGGGTTAGTCGTTTGTTTGCCCGGTACGAAACCGCCCTGCGCTGGGCTGAAGCGTTGCTAAGTGAGCGCGGGTTTGGGGTGAAGACAGGCTCGTTGGCAAGCTTATCGCTGCTGTTTCTGATGGAACGGGTATTCGAGGAATATGTGGCTTATGGCATTCGGACCTACTGGCCGGAAGCCGGAGCGGTAACCATTCAGGAATCTTCCGCTCATCTGGTCGAAGCGCATGTGGGGGTACCCAAATTCAGACTACGCCCCGACATCTTGATCCGTCAGCAGGGCCGAACCTGCGTACTGGATACCAAGTGGAAACAGGTGAACGGACAGGACCGAACGGGAAACTACGGCATCGAACAGGCCGATCTGTATCAATTGTATGCGTATGGCAAAAAATACGAAGCCAGTGATCTGTTTCTGATCTATCCGGCCAACGAACGGTTCCGCCAGCCGCTGGACGTGTTCGGCTATGATGCGACGACGCGGTTGCACGTCGTGCCGTTCGACGTGACCAATTCGCTGGCTCAGGAAGTAGAAAAATTGGCCGCCTACGCTTTATCGGTTCAGTGATGTAGGTTTACGCACATCTTCGCGTAAACTCGCATATCATTTAGCCTAACCACCATTCATGCCTCTTGTTCTGACCTTAATCGGTATTCTGACGCTGGTTTTATTCGTTGCATTCGTTCGTTTAGATACCTTCATTTCGTTCGTTCTGGTTTCGCTCGGCATCGGGCTAGCCTCCGGCATGGACATTACCGCCGTCGGCAAATCCATTCAGACCGGTATCGGAAATACGCTCGGCGATCTGGTGCTGATCATTGGATTCGGAGCCATGCTCGGTCGGCTGGTGGCCGAAAGTGGAGCCGCCCGGCGCATCACCAACGTGCTGATTGGCTGGTTCGGGATTAAAAACATCCGCTGGGGACTGGCGCTGGCGGGGTTCGTGATCGGGATTCCGCTCTTCTACAATGCTGCTTTTATCATCGTCGTTCCGCTGGTATTTACCATTGCCGCGTCGTCGCGCCTGCCACTCATGTCGGTGGCTGTGCCGATGCTGGCCGCGTTGTCTGTAGCCCATGGCTACCTGCCACCACACCCGTCGCCATCGGCGGTGGCGGCTCAGCTCAATGCCAATATCGGGCAGACATTGCTCTACGGAATCATCGTCGCCATTCCGGCAATCGTCATTGCCGGGCCGGTGTTTGGCCGGACCCTCACGCAGGTAAAGGCCACGCCCAATCGCGAACTGTTCGATATGCGGGAAGTGCCCGACAGCAATCTGCCCGGAGCAGGCATCAGCTTTTTTGTGGCCATGCTTCCCGTGCTGCTGCTGACGATCTTTGGTCCCTTAAAAAATGCGTTGCCCGACACGTCGCCCCTGAAAACGGCCGTTACGCTGCTGGCCGAGCCATATATCGGCATGTTGTTGTCGGTCCTGACGGCCATTTATACGCTGGGTATCCGGCAGGGTCAAACCATGAAAGCGATCACTAAAGACCTCGAAGAAGCGGTAAAAGCTGTAGCGCCGATTCTGCTGGTGATTGCCGGAGCGGGAGCGCTCAAGCAGATATTCAGCGATAGCGGTACCAGCAAATACATCGGTAGTTTGCTGGCCGATGCCAGTATCCCGCCCTTGCTGCTGGGCTGGGGTATTGCGGCTTTTATCCGGGTGTGCGTTGGTTCGGCAACGGTTGCCGGGCTGACGACGGTGGGAATCATTCTGCCACTGCTGCAATCGCAGCCCATCAAACCCGAGCTGATGGTGCTGGCCATCGGCTCCGGTAGCCTGATGTTTTCGCACATCAACGACGGTGGCTTCTGGCTTTTCAAGGAGTATTTCAACCTGACGATCGGGCAAACCATCCGGACCTGGTCGCTGATGGAAACCATCGTTTCGATTGTCGGCCTGATAGGAGTGCTGGCGCTGAACCTGGTGGTATAAATTTCGCCAGGGCCATCCGGTTGCTGAGTCACAACCGAATAGTAGACAACCCAAAATAGGGTATCTTTGGGTATGCAGCACCGAGAATTTGCCCCTCCCGAATCGTTACGGGATACGATCAAGTGCTTTTGGTATAACACCCGCGACGTTGGCGAACGGCAGGCTAGCTTCGAGGTAGTGCCCGATGGTTACGCTGAAATTATTTTTCATTTTGGAAGTTCCTGCAGCATTTCGCACGATGGGGTTCTCCAGTCGTTACCGTCCCCGTTTTTGATGGGCTTACTGGCTCAGCCTGCTCTTTTCTTCGCAGAAGGCCGGTTAGATATTATTGGTATCCGGTGCTTTCCCTGGACCGTCTTCGATCTGCTCGGACTGCCGTCCGGCAAGGGCGGAGTACGTACGTTCGAACATCCCATCGCCCAGCTTCAGGCTCCGCTGAATGAGTCGATTCGGGCTGGTAAGATCGATGAAGCGATGGCGCAGGTAGAACAGTATTTCCTGAATGCCAGCTCCCGGTTGGCTAATGATCGTATGCTATACAAAGCCGGAACGGCCATGAGCAAAGCAAGCGGCAACCTACCCGTAAGCCAGGTGGCCGAGGCCGCTCATGCGACGGTTCGTACGCTGGAAAGGAAGTTCAAACAAGCTGCCGGCCATACGGTAAAAGACGTGTCGGGCCTGATGCGCTTCGAGCAGGTGCGCAACCACTTGTGGCACAACCCAACAGCCAGCCTGGCCGGCCTGGCGCATGAGCTTGGCTACACGGATCAGGCTCACCTGAGCCGGGAATTCAAGCGGTACAGCGGTACGACACCGGCGGCATTCGCTCGGAAAGCCAAGAACGGGAAGCCGCCTGTAAGCAGTGACCTGATCACGTTTATAAACAGCTGATGCCTAAAAAGAACGAAGCCATTCCGGTAAATCAGTTCGGTGACGAAGACGACTACGGCATTGCATTCGACAAAATAACCGTCGACGATTTCTTCTCTCCTGAAGATTTAGAGCAGTCGCACCGGCACGATCGGCATTCATTCTTTCTGCTCGAAACCGGCACCGTTTCCATTGAAATCGATTTTCAACACTATGAAGTGGGCCCTTCATCGGTCGTTTATATGCACCCCGACCAGGTACATCGAATCCTATCGTTTGAAAACGTAACGGTCAACAGTTTGGCCATTACCAACGAAAATCTGAACCCGGACTATCTGAACCTGCTGGAGGCTATTACGCCCGCAGAACCGTTAGTCATAGATCCGAAAACCTTTTCCCTTATTTCCGAAGCGGTGTCCCTTTGTCTGAAATTCGCTGAACGGAAGGGCGACAAACTGGGTCGTTCGATCCTGAAAGATAGCTGCAACGCCCTGATTGCCTTGGTGGCTTCTCAGTATGTAGACCAATCGGGTTCGGCAGACAAGCTTCCCCGATTTGAACGGATTACCAAAGCCTTTAAGGCATTGCTGGAGCGGAATTATACGACGGCCAAGCGCCCCACAGACTACGCCCGGAAACTGGCCATATCGACTGCCTATCTGAACGAATGCGTTAAAAACACCACCGGTCATTCCGTTTCATACCACATCCAGCAACGGGTACTTCTGGAAGCAAAACGGCTGCTTTGCTATTCAACTAAATCGGTGAAAGAAATTGCGGCTGGGCTGGGGTATGACGATTACCCTTATTTTTCCCGGCTGTTTACCAAAGCCACCGGCATGACGGCTTTAGCCTTCCGAACCAGAAACCTCGATTAGTCCAATACGTACTGCGAATGGCCATTGCCCAGCCGGGTTATACAACGTTGCTTTGCCCCGTCGAACAAACGCGTATAAAAATGGACTTGAGAAAAAAACAGAACGTGCTCATTTCGGGCGCAAGTTTCGCCGGGCTTTCCACCGCTTACTGGATGAATAAACTGGGGTATAACGTAACCGTGGTTGAGGTGGCAGGCGGGCTCAAAAAAGGGGGTACACCAGTCGATATACGCGGTAATACCGTAGACGTCGTAAAGCGTATGGGCCTTTTCGACCAGATCAAACGCAACAGACTGAGCCCCAAAACGTGGGAATTCAAGAATGCCGATGACGGTACGGAGGGGGCAATGGGGTTGTTATACGAGGAAGGGCTACTGCCCGACGATGAATTTGAAATAGAACGGGATCTATTGCTGGATATCTTGTATGACACCGTCAGAAATGAGGTCGAGTTTAGCTTCGGCAACTGCATTACTGGGTTGAGTGAAACCGGAGATGGCATACGGGCTACGTTTAAAGATGGTTCACAACGCTCGTTCGACCTGGTCTTTGGCTGCGACGGCATTCATTCGGCCGTACGGAAGATCTGGTTTGGTGAAGAACGGGAATACATGCATTTTCTCGGACAGTATTTTTCCATTACCGTTGTCGACAAGCTACTGATAAAGCCAAACACCGCCCAGATGTACAATGTGCCGGGTAAGGCAATCATGCTGACTGCACACAATGACAAGACCGATATTGTGCTTTGTTTCCGGTCGGAAAAAGAAATTCCTTATGATTATCGGGATGAGGCACAGCAACGAAAAATAATTCTAGACCAGTTTGCCGGAGAAAGCTGGCGAACCCCCGAATTACTGGAAGAAGTGCGGCAGGCCGACAGGTTTTACTTCGATAAACTTTGCCAGATAAAGATGCCTTCGTGGACGAAAGGGCGGGTGGCGCTGGTCGGTGATGCCGGTTATTGTGCTTCGCCGGCGGCCGGCATGGGCGGCTCGCTGGCCATAGACGGAGCGGCCGCCCTGGCGAATGCGCTTCAACAAAACGAAGGCAATTTTAAAGCCGCGTTTCAGGACTACAACCTGGATTTTCGTCTATTTATAGAAGACGTTCAGGCTGAGGCTGTCCGCGTAGGACTGGAATCGCTCGTGCCGGAAACGGAAGAAGCCATTCGGAAAAGAAACGCCCAAACCGCATTTTTTTAGCGGCCTAATCAGCGGCCTGAGTCGCTGGCTTGCCCTGGTTCGGTCATTTTGTCGCGTTTGTACAAGCCTGAACCAGGTGTCTGCCGGAAATTTGCCTGGTAGTTAATCAAGGCAAAATCATGTTACTAACTAATAAACAAGTAGCCATTCTGGGTGCAGGCCCTGTGGGCCTGACCATGGCAAGATTGCTCCAGCAGGAAGGCGTAGCCGTAACGGTTTTCGAACGGGACGAAGACCCCGAAGCCAGAATCTGGGGCGGTACACTCGATCTGCATCAGGATTCTGGACAGGTCGCCATGAAAAAGGCCGGCTTGCTGGAAAGTTATTATGCCAGGGCGATTCCCATGGGAATAATCATTGCCGATGAACAAGGCAACGTGTTGTCTACTAAAGATATTACGGCTGAAAATCAGTATGATAACCCGGAGATAAACCGAAATGAGCTAAGACAGCTACTGCTCGAAAGCCTGGAAAGCGAGACCGTATGCTGGAACCGAAAATGCGTGGGGCTGGATGAGCAGGCCGGAAAATGGGTATTAACCTTCGAATCTGGACCTAATGCGACCGCCGATTTGGTTATCGTTGCCAATGGAGGCATGTCCAGGGTGAGGAGCTATGTGACGGATACGGAAGTTGAAGAAACTGGAACCGTCATTATGCAGGGCGATATCCCCCAGCCAGAACTGAACTGCCCGGCGTTTTATCAGTTTTGCGACGGTAAAAGGCTAATGACCGCCTACGGGGGCAATTTACTCGTGGCCAATCCGTATAACAACGGCTCATTGACCTATGGCGTCATTTTCAGAAAGCCCGACGAATGGGAGCATCACAAGGGAATAGATTTTCGGGATACAACCCACATTCGTACGTTTCTGCTCGATAGGTTCGCAGGTTGGGATGAACGATACCGGCAATTGGTCCTGGCAACGTCCTTTTTTGTTGGCTTGCCGACCCGGAAACTGCCACTGGAAAAACCCTGGAAACTGGACCGCCCCTTGCCCATAACCCTGATTGGCGATGCCGCTCACCTGATGCCGCCCTTTGCCGGACAGGGCGTAAATACCGGACTGGTAGACGCGTTGACGTTAGCCGAAAGCCTGACTAACGGAAAGTATCGAACCCTGCAGGCTGCGATCAGCGCCTATGAACAAAACATGCTCGTTTACGCCACAGAGGCACAACGTGAATCGAGTCGGAATGAACTGGAAATGCGTCATCCCGACTTTTCTTTCCAGCAGTTTTTCCAGTAAGGTACGCCGATGATTACTAGTTTCGTATCCGGTCTAACGCTTACCAGGTTGCCTCTGTTCAGCATTACTACTGCCAGATACGTTAAAAGCACCAGAATAGAGCCGGCTTCGACGTGGGGCAGGACGTTAAAATTTAAAGAGCGGACGAATCCTCATGTCGGGTAAATTTTCGGCTGCGCTACCTTTGCTGACTATGAAAACTATTGTCCGACTCTCTGTCTTACTGTTGCTGGCCGGTGTGCTGGCTATGACGGCTGCCAAGCCAACCCGTGTTATCTTTTTTGGTGATTCGATTACACAGGCTGGGGTAAATCCCGGCGGGTACATCGACCGGCTCAAAAAAGTACTACCCGCCGACCAGTACGAACTGATTGGAGCCGGTATCGGTGGAAACAAAATATACGACCTGTTTCTGCGCATGGACGATGACGTGCTAGCCAAACAACCCGACGTGGTCGTGATCTGGGTAGGGGTTAACGACGTCTGGCACAAAGCTACTTCGGGTACGGGTACCGACCCGGATAAGTTTATCAAGTTTTACAACGCTGTGGTGAAGAAATTACAGGCCGCCAACATCAAAGTGGTACTTTGTACGCCGGCCGCCATCGGCGAAAAAACCGACATGACCAACCAGCAGGACGGCGATTTGAACCAGTACAGCAAATTCATTCGTGATATTGCCCAAAGCCAGAACCTGCCGCTGGTGGACCTGAGAAAGGCATTTCTGGACTATAATCTCAAAAACAATCCGGAGAATAAAGAGAAGGGTATTCTGACGACGGATCGCGTTCACCTGAACGACGCTGGTAATCAGTTTGTTGCCGACCAGATGCAGGCCGTGCTGACTGCCAAAAAATAATAACCAGATTCCAAAAACAAATACTGCTTAGCGCACAGGCTTTTGCCTGCCAGCTAAGCGGTATTTGTTTTTGCGCTGATCCTTACACCTTCGCTTCCGGGTACATTTTCTTGTGCTGGGCCAGCAGCAACGCATATTGTTCGGGTGTCAGAATAGCTTTGTAATTGTGGACTTTCTCGGTCTCGATGCCGATGGCGAGGGTCCGTAATTTCTGCTGGTTCATTCCCGACGCTTTCAGCTTCTTGACGCCCTCGTTGTATTTGACCACCGCGCTGGTAATGATTTCTTTCGCTTTCGGCAGTTGCTGATCGGTCAGTTTAAGCTTCTGTTTATCCGCCTTCAAAACGGATTTGATAATCATACCGACGGTTACGCCATTGTTGAGAAAGACGAATTTTTCGTTCTCCACCGATTTCGTCTGCGCAATCGTAGCGGTCGAAAAAGCGGTTAACAGAGCCAAAACAACAAGAATGGTTTTCATTGCGATCAGATTTTTCAGTCAGACAAAATTCTTTCCCATGCTATAGCAAAGCCGCCCCGAACACGCCGGCGCTGTCGCCCAGTTTGGGTTTCAGAAACAGTGTGTTGAGTCGGCGGTCATTGAACACGTATTTTTTGGCTCGTTCAACCCCTTCCGTATACAACAGATCGACGTTTCCGACGCCCCCGCCCAGTACAATCGCATCGGGGTCGAGCATGTTGACGATGGTCGAGATGGCCCGTCCGAAGTTTTCCAGCAACCGTTCGACGGTAGCCGTAGCGTACGGGTCGGTGCCCTGGTGGTGACGGTCGAGAATTTCCCTGAGATTACGGCTTTCGCCCGTCTGGTCGTGATAAAACCGTTGCAGGGCCGGACCCGAAATCACCTGCTCGTTGCACCCACGTTTGCCACAATAACATTCGTAGCCGTTCTCTTCCAGGATATTATGGCCCCATTCGCCCCCGATCCCCTGCCGGCCCGACTGCACCACTGGCTGCCCATCGAGCCCGCGAAACACGACTCCGCCCCCCACACCGGTTCCCAGAATAACCCCGAACACCATCCGAAAATCCGGAATGACCTCCTGTACGCTGCCCATCGTGGCTTCCGACAGCGCAAAGCAGTTGGCGTCGTTCATCGTGGCCACCGGCACTCCCAGCGCACGAGCCAGGTCGTCGGGAAAAGGCTTTCCGTTGATGCAGATGATGTTTGAATTTTTCATCACGCCCAGCGCAGGGTCGAGTGTTCCGGGCGTACAGAAGCCGATGCGTTCGGGTTTATAGCCCGTTTCGTCCTGGAGTTGTCGAATAAGCTTGCGAATCTGGTTGATGATATGAGCATAACCGTGCTGCGACTCGGTATCTACCCGCCTGCGAATAACGACCGCGTCGGGCGAGGGTGCGGTTAAAATAACGCCTTCAATCTTGGTGCCGCCTAAATCGACACCCCAATAGGTTTGCATTCGTGAGAGTTGACGAGAGTCGGAAAATTATTTTAAGTCGGTAATCGCGCAGAAATCCATATCGCCATAATCGAGATTTTCGCCCGCCATACCCCAGATGAAGGTATAGTTCGATGTGCCGGCGCCCGAGTGAATCGACCAGTTGGGTGAGATGACAGCCTGTTCGTTCTGCATCCAGATGTGGCGGGTTTCCTGCGGCTGACCCATAAAATGACAAATAGCCTGGTTTTCCGGAACTTCAAAATAGAAATAAACCTCCATGCGTCGGTCATGAGTATGGGCGGGCATGGTATTCCAGACGCTGCCTGCCTTCAGTTCGGTCATACCCATCTGCAACTGGCAGGTCGGCAAAACGCTGTTCACGATCAGCTTGTTGATCGTCCGGTGGTTGGCTGTTTCCAGGGAGCCCAGCTCGACCACCTCCGCGTCGGCCCGTGCCACCTTGCGGGTCGGGTAGTTTTTCGTGGCGGGTGTCGAGTTCAGATAAAACTTCGCCGGCGTTTCGGATGTGTCGGAAAGAAACTGAATCTCGCGGGTGCCCTGGCCGATGTACAGGGCTTCTTTATAAGCCAGCGCAAAGGTTTCGCCATCGGCTACCACCCGACCCGGTCCGCCGACGTTGATGATGCCTAGTTCGCGCCGTTCCAGAAAATAAGCCGCTTTCAACTGATCGGGCGCCTGTAGAGTTGCGGGGCCGTCTATGGGCATAATCCCCCCGGTGAGGTAGCGATCGAAAAAAGAGAGCGTCCACCGAAACTGGTCGGCCACAAACAGATTCTGGATGAGAAAATTCTGCCGAAGCTGATCGGTGGTCATGCCTTTCACTTCGTTGGGGGAGCTGGCGTACCGGCTTTCGAAGACCATGTTCTGATCGGCGCGGTTATTGGCAAGCGGAGTTAATTCGGTTTGCATAAAAATAGCTATGGGCAGGGCGTATGCTGCATTTGTCGGTAAAATTACTGAAAGTCGTGAAAGCTGCTGATTAGCAAATAGTTAGAAGTATCGTGCTGAAACAATACTGATACAGGCATTCACTTTTTTACGTTACTCCGGCAATTTATAATAAAAACAAACCCGACCGTACCCGGACCGGACCGGGTTGTCTGGTTCTTTTCACTTCAACTGGTTTTGCTTCTTCAACTGGTATTATCTCAATCAGTACAGTATATCGGTCAATCATACCAAATCGGTATAACTTCCGTCTCAGGTACTCAACAGAAATTTTGTAAATGAGACATTGATAAGTGCGATGGCACTTTGAGGTAGTTAAGCAAACTGAGGAGGGGAGTTTTAATAAGGGGGGCTAGTATCTGTTATAAACGGGCGTTTTATGAATCATATACAAACCCTTCAAACGCAAAAGGCATGAACGCTATTGAAATGCCTTTTGCGTTTGAACTTTACTACATTGTCCTTTAGTCACTCCGTAAGCTTTTCACCGGATTCATCAGGGCTGCTTTGATACTCTGAAAACTCACCGTCAGTAAGGCAATCCCAACCGCCAGTAAGCCGGCCAGGGCAAAAACCCACCAGTCTATCGTAACCTTATAGGCAAACTCCTTCAGCCATTGAGTCATGCCCCACCAGGCAAAAGGGGATGCCAGTACCAGCGCGATCAGAATGGGTTTGAGAAAGTCTTTGGAGAGTAAGGCCACCACACTGGCAACCGATGCCCCCAATACTTTCCGAACCCCAATCTCTTTGGTCCGTTGTTCGGCGGTGTAGGTAGCTAACCCGAATAAGCCTAAACAGGCGATGAAGATCGTCAGGCTGGAGAATAGGGTTAACACCTGTTCTATTTTTTGCTCGCCCACATAAACCTGCTCATACCGATCATCTAAAAACGAGTAGGAAAAAGGGGCTGCGGGTGAAAAGGACTCCCATTGCTGCTTCAAGGAAGCCAGCAACTGCGGCAGATTATTCGTACGGGTTTTGAGGAGAATATTGCCTGAATTTCGGCCCAAAAACATGACTAGAGGCCCAATCTTCTGACGTAGGGATTCAAAATGAAAGTCGCTGACAACACCAACAACCCGGTAAATTATGTGGACACCGTTTTCGTCGGTGTGGCCGATCAGCTCTTTTCCAATTGGGTTCTTCTGCCAACCCAACGCCTGTACCGCCGTTTCATTCAGAACAATAGCGGACGCATCGCTCGGGATACTTTTTGAAAAATTACGTCCCTGTACGATACGCATTCCCAACGTAGGAATGTACTCAGGATCCACAAAATAGAATCGACTCATGACACCCTGGTCCGGATTTTCTTTGGCCCTGACGGTGGTATTATCCATGTTGGTCCGCCCAACGGGAACCTGCCCTGAAATGCTGCCCATAACGACTTGCGGAGATCGTATGATCTGGTCGCGAAATACCGCTTCGTTAGTACGCAGCATATCCGTATCATGAATGACCAGCACGTGTTCTCGGTTATAGCCCAGTTTTTGCCCTTGCATGTAACGCAGTTGCCGATCGGCGGTAACGGTAGCAATGATCATCGAAATGGTAATGAAAAATTGAAAAACCACCAAACCACTTCGTAGGTTAAAGCTGCCGCGTGAGGGTAATAGCCTTCCTTTCAAGACCAAAATAGGCGTAAAGGAAGCCAGGTAAAAAGCCGGGTAACTTCCGGCTAACAACCCCACCAGCACTGTACCCGCTACTAAACCAGCGGCCATAACAGGTCGGGTCAATAAAGCCATTGAAAGCGCCTTGCCTGTCAGCTGATTAAAGAAGGGTAGCGCCAAACCGACCAACAGCCCTCCAACCAGCAGCGCTACCATCGCCAGCAGGACTGATTCCATCAGGAACTGTTGTTGTAATTGGCCTTTCACCGAACCCAGCACCTTACGTATGCCTACCTCACGCGAACGCCGAATCGCTGTGGCGGTCGACAGATTCATGAAGTTCACACAGGCGATCAGCAACATAAAAGCCGCAATAGCCGTCAGTACGTATACGTACAGAATAGCTCCCCTCGGGTTTGACTCGTCCTTGGAATATAAATGAATGTCGGTGAGCGGTTGCAGAAACACCCCGAAATTATCACCCCGATCCCGAAACTGTTTCGGAGTCAGTTTCAGCCATCTCTGTATTTCACTTCCAATCTGTTTTTCGGCAAGTTGCGGGAGTTTGGCTTCCAACTGTTTATAATCGTAGTGCTCGGGCAGCAGCAGATAGGTTTGATAGTTTATATTATACAGCCATCCCGGCCAATCTATTTTTTCATCACGACCGACTAAGGTAGCCAGCATATCGAAGTGAAAATGGGAGTTCGACGGTACATTTCGGACCACACCTGTAATCCGATAAGGCCTCTTGTCGCTGCCAAACGACAGGACTTTTCCGATCGGGTCCTGATTGCCGAAGTATTTGTGTGCTGTTTCTTCGGTCAATACGACCGTGTTTGGTTCCGTCAATGCCTGCTTTGGATTTCCCTTTAGGAACGGAATGGTGAATACGTCAAAAAACGTTGAATCGGCAAGCAGCAGATTATCTTGTCGGAATGAGGTTGTTCCATAGCTGACAAACTCATTCCCCCCGCGGATGCGCGTTGCTTTTAACACTTCCGGAAACTCCTGTTGCAGATCCCGGGCGGCATTCTGACCTAAACTGGGTCCGCCAAGGTCCTTTCCATTTAACTGGAAATTGAGTCCGACTCGAAAAATTCGGTCTGCTTTCTGGTTATAGCGATCGTAAGCTAATTCATCCTGCACGTAGAGCATGATCAGAATGCTGGTAGCCAATCCAATGGCTAAACCAGCGATATTAATGCTGGTGGATGTTTTTTGGCGCTTCAGATTTCGCCAGGTAATTTTTAGATAGTTGCGGATCATGATCGTGCGGTTTACCGGTTCAGTAGCCCAGGTTGGCGAGCTTTCTGAAGGCAATAGTACCGCCCGTATTGGCCACTGAGGTGCCAATTCATCAATTGGTACCTCTTTTTTCAGGCTGTTTTTGTATTCCACGGGGGTTTTGCCAGTCATCTGTTTGAAAACCCGGTTGAACGTCGTTTTGGAATTAAAGCCCGACTCATAGGCAATGCCCAACAGCGTGAGCCGATCGTAGGCCGGATCCCGCATTTTTCGAGCAATTTCACGAACCCGAAACTCATTAATAAAATCGTTGAAGTTCTTGTCAAGCCCTACGTTGATGATCCGCGACAACTCATGGGGATGCATCGCCAGTTTCAGAGCCAGCGTGGTCAAGGTCAGTTCAGCATCCTCATAGTGGTGGTTTGCCGCCACTGCTTCCTTCAGCTTTCGGCCTTTCCGTTTCGCATCTGATCGATCAGCGATTGGCATTTCTAGCTTGACCGGGCTATCCGATTGAAGGATCACCTCAACGGCCATTCCCATCAGCACAACCGCAATAGCCAAAAAGAACGACTCACTCACTAGCGTTAATAAGCAGGACCAGCCGATCAGGATCAGCGCTTTTTCCAGCCCGCGGAAAGCATAACGCGGCCTGTCCATCAACACGGGTTGCAACCGCTTATAGAAATCCTGAATCAGTCGGTGTGAGAGAAACAAATAAAGGGTAACCGAAATAATAACGAGCCAGATCGGCATCCAACCTCCCCCCAGCAGCGGCCCAAAATGCAGCCAGTCTTTCCGTTGAAACCGCCAGTCCGGGCGTGTCAGGTGCTTGGTATAAAAAAACAACAGTGGCCCCAGGGCCAGTAAAAAAGCCGCTGAAAGCCCCCCGGTTTTTACCACGATCACCCCAAGGGCCAAACTTAAAAACAAGTTAGCCCTCTGGTTAGGCCTGTTAGCGAATCCGACCAGTAGGGCGAGGGTGATCCCTGAGAACAAAGTTCCCAGGGCGGCCAGATCGTAGAGGCTAGTATGAAAAAAATCGGGTCTCACGTGGTTACGAATTGCCAGGAGCAATGGTCTGGATTTTGGCTGACGACTCTTTCTTATGGAATCGTTTCGGGTCGTCTAGTTCATCTTCTACAAATCATTTGCCAAGCTAATGTACGGGTCAACCTAGGCTTTATGGATACGATCGGCCTTTATTTTAGGGATCATCTTGTCCACTTATGGACAGTTTATATTCAAATATGGACACCTAATAATGGGCTAAACACGACTGGAGTTTACAGGATGGCATCAGTGGCTCCACGTCTGTACATGTCAATTCACCCTCCGTTTCATTAGGTTCAAAAAGGCTTTCTAACCGCTGGCTACTTATCTCAACTAACCCTCCTCCCACTAAGACACCTCATTCATTACCCGTCTTCTGATGCGTAGCAGCATTCAACTGTAAACATCGGTGTATTGGTGCCTAAAGACCTAAGCTATGGCATTGATAAACAGCTGAGTTGGGCAGACCTGGCAGGGCTAAGCCGATATTTTCCCAGCACAGGGGCTGGAACATCACCTTAGCTTGAGCCACTGTAGTGGCCGCCGAAAGCAACGGGCCCAGTTCGGCAACGTAGCCGGTAAGGGAGCCGGGCTGTCGCTGATTGCTGGGGATAACGCGCTTACCCGCCGTTACCATCTTTGCGGCCAGCGCTTAGAACATGGCCGCACCCGATAAAACTGATTGGTATGGGGGTATGGTGGGTGCTTGAGGGAGGAGCCAAATCGCTTGTCAGAAAGCGGAAACAACTGGGGATGGCCAGGCTGAAATCAAGCCAGTGAGCTCCCGTGGGAAGTCACTGGCCTGGATAAATTGATACAGCGGTATTGCCCGCTCCTATAAGCGGTTAAATACCTGGGAAATAAGCCGTTTTCAGGTACTCCCGCAGCGATGTTGGCTTGCGGCCCAGCAGACGCTCGACGGTATCATCCGTCCCGGCTAGCATGCCGTCTTTGGTGGCGGCACCCCACTGGGCCAAGAAGTGGGCGACGCCTTCGGGGAAGCCGGCGGCTACTTTCTGCGCGATGTAGGGTGCCAGCTCGCTACTTTTGTAAGCGATGGGCCGACCCGCTAGCGCGGAGAGTTCCCGGGCGATATCGTGAAATGAATAGGCTTCGCTCCCGGTCAGAGTATATTCCTGAGCCTCATGCCCTTCGCTGGTCAGCAGGGCGGCCGTGGCGGCAGCCAGTTCGGTCCGCTTAACGAACGCTATCTTGCCTTCTCCCGCCGGGAAACGGATCTCGGTATCAGGCACCTTGCTCCCAATCAGTAACCCAAGGCCTTCAAAATAGTAGCCGTTTTTGAGAATGGTGTATGTCAGCCCGGACGCTTTAAGGTAGGCTTCCGTGGCTAGGTCGCTTTCGGTGACCTCGGGCAGCACGAAATTTGTGCTTCGCTGAATGCTGGTGTAAAACAGATGCTTCACCCCGGCTTGCTGAGCGGCATCGATGACGTTGCGGTGCTGGCGCACCCGGTCGGTAAAGGCCACGGCCGAAACCAGCAGCACCTTCTCGATGCCCCGAAAGGCTTGCACCAGCGCGGGGTAGTCGAAGTAGTCGGCTTGCCGCACGTCTACCCCGTGCTTTAGAAGGTCGGTAGCTTTGCTGACATCGCGCACTAGGGCGGCTATTTCTGCAGCCGGGGTAGTAGTGAGCAAAAAGTCGATGGTTTGGTGGCCTAATCCACCAGTGGCTCCAGTTACAAGAATCATGTTAGAAAAACTAAAAATCCGTGTCTATTTACTTGCGATTTGCAAGTTCAAAGGTAGGTAGAGATACTTGCAAAAAGCAAGTAAATAATGAATTGTTTTTATGAGAGGACTAAAACAGCGGTCTACATGGCTCATCAGCACAGCGCTCGATGTGCTGGGGGATAAATGGACCCTGCTCATTGTTGATCTCAGTAAACGACCACAAACTGATCTTCCAAGCCTGCATGTGCATATACAGGGGCATGGCTACCCTACTAGTCCCCTGCAGCCACAACAAGATGGGTTTGGCTCGAATTATTTTCCGAATGGTAAGGAATTGTTCAATGCCATTAAGTATTTAGTCCCCGGACAATGCTATTGAGCAGCTTCTTTCCATCGGAAGACTTAAGGGTCGGGTGGTGCTATACGCGGCACAGAAAACCAATAGTGTAAGAGAGAACGATCTTGCTCCTGGTTTTTGGACTCAACTTGTCTGAAACTGCATACCATTCTACTCAAATCTGGATTTGAGCGTTCTTTTTGATGATAAGCCATCGATATACCCACCTAAATAGTTTGTTGATCATCCCCTAACCTCTCTCATAAACGCTCTCACTTGAGACGGAAGGAGTTCAGGTAATGCCTCATTTCGGCCGCTATGTGAGACACTTATTTGTATTCAGTGTTGTTGAGGGTAAACTTTACACCCTGCTATATCTGGCCCTGGTTGCTTTCCATAGGTTAGAAAAGTATGTTTGATTCATTCATGTTCGGCAGTCAATAGGTATGCCCAGTACCCATTCGTTACCAGAAAATTTCAGCCAAAATAACCAACTGCCAATTCGGATCGTTTCTCCGAATTTTGGCCATGTGGCCCCAGAGGCCAGAGAAAACTATGGGCTTACCCACCGCTTACCGTACTACTTCCTGCTGTTTGTTCTGGATGGCTCCACTCAGTATGGCGTTGATGGGGAAACAGTGGACGTTGGAAAATATGAGCTACTTTTCTCCCTGCCGCACCAGATTCAACAGCTAGCCTTCGCCCCACACGGGAACAATTATTTTAAATTGGGCTTTGATGACCAATGCCTGTCCCGATTACCCAGGCAATACCCGTTCCTGCTGAATCCGCTCAATCAGCAAAAAATAAGGTTTTCACCGCTTGCCGCTAACAGACTTCAAACGATCTTTGAACTACTCCAGGGGTTATTAACGGCTTCGGATACAGATCCTGAACTCATCTTAGCGCATCTAAATAGCCTCCTGACGGAAATTAATGCGGCTTATTTTGCCGGTGAGCGAAAGCCAGCCGATGACCGACTTGCCAAATACATCGGTTTCAAAGTATTTGTCGAAAACAACCTGACCGATCACCCGGCCATCAAGGATATTGCCCAGGAACTTGCTCTTAGTACAGATAGTTTATATCAGCTGGTTAAACAGTATTCGGGGCTCTCACCAAAAGAATATGTGACCAATCGACTCATCCTGGAAGCCCGGCGCCGGATGTACTATGGAGAGCGGTCTTCGGTCAAGGAACTAGCTTTTGAACTCGGTTTTAATGACCCTGACTATTTTTCCCGCTTGTTTAAAAAGGTCACCGGTAAAACGGTTGCTGAGTTTTTCCAGGATTTGTCCTGAACCTGTCGGCTTTTGTCCGGCACTGTCGACGGCGCACTGTCGAGCTTTGTTCCGATCATAAATCAGCTAGGCTATGAACAGACAGGTAGGTAAAATATTGGTAACCGGTGTGACCGGTTTGGTAGGCGAGCGCCTGCTCCGGCGTCTTGTCGATGCAGGCATGGACTGCCGGGCTCTGGTGCGAACCGGAAAGCGTGTTCCGGCCGGTGTGTCGGTTATAGAAGGCGATCTATTCAATTCTACATCGCTCACCGAGGCTATACAGGATGTATCCGCCATTATTCATCTGGCAGCGGTGTTTCGCACCCAAGACACGGATCTGATTTGGAAGAGCAATCTGGAGGGCACACGTAACCTGATCAATGCGGTGAAAGCGTATGCACCCGGCGCCCGTTTTATTCTGGCGAGTACAACCAACGTTTACAACGCAGCTAATCCGCATCCGGGCCGGGAAGATGACCAGGTCGCTCCCCAACAAGCCTACCCTGCCAGCAAGGTGGCGGCTGAACAGGAGCTGCGCGAAAGTGGGTTGAATTGGGTCGTCCTGCGGTTCCCCTTTGTTTACGGTGAGGGGGACGGCCATCTGGAAGCGCTACCGAACTATGCGATTGCGGGCAACTGGCACCCCGCTATGCGGATGAGTACCATCCACCACCGCGACATCGCTTTAGCAATGCACCTGGCTTTAGCGGGTACGATGGACAGGCGAATCGTCAATATCTCCGATGAAGCTCCAATGTCGATTTACGAATTAGCGCAACTGGTCGGTGAGCCACTGGCATCCTCCTCCGAGCCGCTCCTGAATCCTTGGCACCTGGTTAGCGATAGTTCGCTGGCCCGTCGTCTGGGCTTTCAAGCTTCAGTACGGACGGTTTATCAGGCTGTGCAGGAGAATATCATGTGATTTACTTCTAAAGGGGGAGGAGGGAGAGGACAAACTGCGCCAAACACCTATCTGCCTACTCTATTTTTATCTGACGAAAACGCTCAATTAATCGACATTAATAATAGAGCTATTGGATATTTCTTCGTTTCCGGCTCAGAGACGACTGGGTAATGCTAAGGCAAGAGGCTAGGCAAGATAGAGGAGCTCTATTCGCTACATTCGGGAATTCAGACAGGAACTTAAGATAACGTACTGTTGCATCTTCAGACATCATTACGCTGATCCGATTAACCTTGTCGGCCCGATGCCTAATGAAGCCCCTGTCACTAAAACTGTCTTTGCTATTTAGGTCATTGCGTTAAACCACACGCAAAGGTCACTTTAAACAGAACGACGGCATTTGTCATTTGGTAAAAAATGAAGGATGAGCGATACAATTAATTAATGTCTCACCAATCTCATTAAATGCTCCTTGCTGAAGGCGAAAGAAAAGTCATGTATAGGCTTCTTTCCTGATCAGGTTAAGAACGGGCATCATACGATTGGCCCAATGCCGCCGTCGGTGGGTAACCGTAGTACTTCTTGAACGCAAAAGAAAAATGGGACAGGTTTTCAAAACCGGCTTCAAGATATATATCTGCTGGATGCCGTTGTTTTTCAGCCAGTTGGTAATGAGCAAGCGCTAATCTTTTTTGCGTTAGCCACTTTTGGGGCGTAGTATGAAAAGCTTTCTGAAAATCACGCTTGAACGTACTCAGGCTACGCCCGGTCAACTGGCCAAACTTGGTCATCGTCAGATTGTACATGAAATGTTTTTCCATAAAATCGGCCAGGTCAATTTTACCTGGATCGGAAAAATCGGACAAGAGATCATCGATCTCGCTGTCCAACGTACGCAGGATGGCGATGGTCTCGCCAAGCTTTAGGGCGATAATGTGTTCAGGCAATTCGCTCGCCAAGTCAAAATAGGGGTCCAAAGAAGCAAAAACACTGTCTAACAACGGATGTTTTTGAAAGGCCCGGATTTTGTGGGTGTGTGGTTTGAGGGGTTCAAAGCGATCATTCGTATAAAACTGCTTCAACCGTTTGGTTGTAAACGTCATCATTACGGACTTGAAAAACCGCCCGTCGCGGGGCTTCTTGGTAATCATGGCAAGCTGATTTCTGGGGAGCAACAGCGTATCACCGGCGACAAACGTATGGGTATTATCGGCCTGAGTCACGTTCATTTCACCAGAGATTATTTTCACCAGGGAATGGTGGTCCAGAATGATTTCTCTTTTCAGATATTGATCCTCCAGGCAGGACAGAACAATATCGGCATATTTGTTTTGTTGTTTTTGTGCCATCTCATCAAATGTACAAAAGTCAGCGTAGAAAGGGCTTTCGAAGCCCTTTCAATTCATCTCCTTATCCTAAATAGGCTAGCTCTTCTGCCGATAAGGAGATGTCGGCAGCCTTTATATTTTCTACCAAATGCTGAATCGACGTTGTCCCGGGGATAGGGAGCACCCAGGGCGATTGATGAAGCAACCAGGCAATATTGAGCTGCGCTTCGGATACCCCTTTTGCATCAGCCAACTCTTTCATTTTGTTTGGGCCAGCCGGCAAAGAGGTCTCAAGTGAAAAAAAAGGAATAAACGGTATCTGATGCTTTTCGCATAATGGCAATACCTCACCCCCTTGAAATCCATAGGGGCTGTTCGGATCGGTTACCCGCTGCGTATAGCTGTACATATTTTCAACACTGGCCACTTTACCCATTCGGATAGCCGTGTTGAATTGATCAACGGAAGCGTTCGATAAGCCAATATGCCGGATTTTTCCCGCTTGTTGCAGGGCGAGCATAGTGGCAAATCCTTCCTCATACTCCCCTGAGTTGGTGGCGGCCATCCCGAAATGCACTAAGGAAAGCTGCTCCACTTTCAGTTCTTTCAGATTGTTTTCCACGCTCGCTCTTAACTCGTCAGGCTTGCCGTAAGGCAACCAGCTTTTATCATGTCCCCTTTGGGCGCCAACTTTTGTAGCGATTATCAAATCATCAGCATACGGGTACAAGGCTTCTGCCAGTAATTTGTTGGTTACTCCAGGCCCGTAAAAATCAGCGGTATCGAAAAAATTGACGCCAAGCTCAACGGCCTTCCGAAGTAATTCGATAGCCGTGGTCCGATCTTGTGGCTCACCCCAAAAATCAGGGCCTGTCAGGCGCATAGTTCCATAACCGGGTCTTTGGGCAAGCAACGGGCTGCGTGTATCAGCCCCAATCATGATGGTGTTGTTTTGTCTCATTTTCAACGATTTTAATAAGACAAAAGTAGGCGGCTATCCAATGGTAGGGTTTGTTTTAAAGCCCAACTTTACTTTGCTCTAAAGTCCATACATATTCTTATAAGGTGTCCGGTGATGTCAGGACTAATACAGGCGCCAACCAATGCCCCCTCCGGCAATCAAAAAGCACGTTTAGCTTCACTACTGACCGAGTTGAGAATTGCCAAAAAACGTTGAATATCCCCTTTGCCTTTCTCCGTCGCGTAGGGTAGAATCAGTTTAGCCAGCAGTGTAACATAGTGCCTGATCTGTTCAGGCGGATTTAAGTGGCGAAACGTTACACTAGCCTCCGAAATCCAGAAGCGGGCAGTTAGTGTACAAACCGACACCAATAAATCAATATCGGCTTCCCGGACCAGATAAGCCGACTCCTGTAGGCTTAACAGGTTGGCTATGATCGAAGTATACCGCTTCTTTTCCGTTTCTTTATAGCGTTCCGACAGCACCTTATTCTGTTCCATCAGGTGTACGATACTCAGCAGCAGGCAGCGGTATTGAACATGATGAGTAAAAATGATTCGAAACCGTTCCAGAAATGAAAACAAACTAAGCGGCTCATCGACCCCAATGCGTTCGTTGAATGTTGATAGATCTTGGGCTAACCGGTTCACCAGATCGTCTTTAGTCGGAAAGTAGTAGGTTATGTTGCCCACCCGAATGCCCAGCGCAGCGGCTATCTCTCGCAGTCCAACGTATTCAATTCCCCGTTCATTGAACATTTCTAACGCTTTAACCACAATTTTCGCTTCTCTGGTCATAGTACACTTTAGGACAATGTCCTAAACTAATAAGTTTGTAAAAACAAACAAAGAAATGACCATTTCATATCCTCACACCATTCAAAACTGCCTGGGAGAAACGCTTACTTTTCTCTCTGTCGAGACAAGCCCGGCTGGCGATAAAGTGCTGGTTGAAAATCAGGTTGCTCCCCAATCAGGGCCACCCATGCATACCCATTTTAAGCAGGACGAGCAACTGACGGTCGTATCAGGCAAACTGGCCTATCAGGTGCTGGGCCAGGAAGAGCAATACGCTCATGCTGGCGAAAGTGTGCTGTTTAAACGCGGCACTCCTCACCGATTCTGGAATGCTGGTGAGGATCCGCTGATCTGCCAGGGATGGATTCAACCCGCCAATAGCATTGTTTATTATTTATCAGCCATCTATGCTGCTCAAAACAAATCTGGAAAGGCGCAACCCGAAGCCTTCGATGCGGCTTTTCTGCTAACTCGCTATGCCTCGGAATATGATATGGCCGATATTCCCGTTTTTGTTAAAAGGGTGATTATTCCCCTCACGTATAGGATGGGTCGACTTTTGGGGAAGTACAAGCACTTTGTGGATGCGCCTGCTCCATTGATATAGTGTTGCTGTTTGCTAGGCGTTTAGCCGTTGAGGCATCGATTGGATAGATGGGTCTGATCCTTTAAGTGTGTGGGTTGCTGGTGTAGCAGCCTCGACTTCGCCTGACATTTGGTTACTTTCAAAAACCGTTGGTCGCCAACGGTTTTGTATTTCTAAAATTCCCTCCCGGCTGAGACCAAGGAACGCAATGGGTCTATTGCTTCAATAGGGCGTTTTTCGAGCTGGTGTTTGTTCAAAACTACGCATGACTTCTCCACTTTAAAACATACTGTCGACCGTTTATAGCCTAACTGCGGTAAACAGCTGGTAAAACCGACTCATCGTTTAGTTATTTTACGGCAGCCATTCTTAATCGTCAGATTAGCGAATCCATTATGTTCGAGAAATTCAGAAAAAATTTCCCCTTGTTGCCCGAAAAATGGGAAGAGTATATCAGTTACTTCCAACCGATCCATGTACCGGCCAAGACCATTCTGCTTCGAGAAGGTGATATTTCCCGCAAAGCGTATCTAATCGAAAAAGGATGCCTGCGTGTTTGGTTCAACAACAAAGGGGAGGATATCACCTTCCAGTTCTTTTTTGAAAACAGGACCGTCTCTTCCATTGAAAGCTTCAGAACCAGTAGTCCAAGCTTATTTTACATTGAAACGATTGAGCCCTGTACCTTGTGGTGGATTGACAAAACCAGTGTGGACAAAATTCTTGAAGAAGTCAGTGTCATACCGGCTATGAGGAGCCAAATTCTGGAGGCTTTATTTGGGCGTACCCTGGATTACATGAAGCATTTTCTTTCTTTTATCCGGGATACACCCCAGGAGCGCTATGAAAAGCTGCTGACTCAAAACCCGCATATCGTCCAGCGCGTCCCTCAGCATTATATTGCTTCCTACCTCGGCGTGAGCAGCGTTCATCTCAGCCGGATCAAAGCCAGAATCGCCCGGACAAAATAGGAAAGGCAGCAAACGTATTTGATAACAAATGTTATCGTCGGAGGGGCTACGGCCCCTCTACTTTTGTATCAGCAACAAGCAAAATAAGCGATACAATGAAACGACTAACGATGCTCTATTGGGTGGCGACAACCCTGTTCTGTCTGTGGATGCTGGGCAACGCCTATGCGTATCTAACCTCGGAAGAAGCCCGACGCCTGTGTGTTCACTTTGGTTTTCCCGACTATTTCCGCATCGAGTTGGCCGTGGCTAAACTACTTGGTGTAATCGTGCTGGTGCTGCCTAAGCTAAAAGGGAGGGCCAAAGAATGGGCCTACGCTGGCTTTGTCATCACCGTACTATCAGGCTTTATTGCCCATCTCGCATCCGGTGATTCCTTCCGCGAGTCGGCTTCGGCTCTGCTGGCTTTGGGGTTGGTGTTGGTTTCTTATGTCAGCTACCACCGCTTACAACCAATCAAATCGATCACTAAAACAACAGCTATGGGCGTTTTGACGGCCCTGGTTTAACCCATAAAATTGACACGCTATGAAAGCTGCCATTATGTATCAAAAAGGGGATGGCCCGCGTTACGCGGAGGTTCCCAGTCCCGTTGTCACGAACGAGGATGAAGTAATGATGACCGTTAAGGCGGCTGCGATTAAGCATATTGACCGCGGTCAGGCGAGTGGCAATCATTACTCCGCCGATGCTCAGCAGGCCACTCAGGCAAAGGTCATTGGGGGCGATGGAGTGGGCCTGTTGGCCGATGGTACCCGCGTCTATGCGATAGGTGTGAGTGGCATGGTCGCCCAGCAAGCCATTGTAGAAAAAAACCGTATGGTTCTCCTGCCTGATGGGCTAGATGATGCCACGGCAGCGGCCTTGCCTAATGGTGTAATTGGGGCGGCTATGGGGTTACGCTTCCGGGCAGGTATTCAGCCCGGCAATGTAGTTCTGATCAATGGCGCCACAGGCTTTACAGGCCGGGTTGCCGTGCAGATTGCCAACTATTATGGCGCTAAAAAAGTGATTGCCACGGGGCGCAATCCCAACTCCTTGCAGGAATTGTTGAGCTTAGGCGCTGATGAGATTGTTTCCCTGAATCAGAGCGATGAAGACTATTTGGCTCAAATCCGCGCCATTCACCGAAGTACGCCGATTGATGTGATCATCGATTACTTATGGGGTCATTCGGCTGAATTGCTCCTGGCTTCGCTAAAAGGTAAAGGAGCTTTTACTCATCCAGTACGTTTTGTCTCGATCGGTAGCGTCACCGGGGATAAAGTACAGCTATCGGCTGAAAATTTGCGGAGTGTTAATCTTCAACTATCGGGCTCAGGTCTGGGGAGTTGGACGCGGCAAGATGTGGCTACACTGTTTGAGGAAATCCTGCCTGAAATGTTTCAATTGGCGGCTGACGGAGTTCTTAAGGTGAATACGGTTAGGGTAGATTTATCCGAAATTGAATCCATCTACAACGTAGCCATCCCGGATGGTAAGCGACTCGTTATCACTATGAATTAACGCTTGGACAGGCGGTTTTGAACGTATGTGGACTGCTGTCGGTGACAAACGCTTTGGAAAAATCCCGACCAGCAACAAGCGGCCAACCTACCAGTTGGCCGAACCCATACGAAACATCCGTAATGGCAAAATCGTCGGCTGCTTCAGGGTCTTTGCCTTTCCAACTGAAACCACCCATATTATTCCAAACGGCCGTTAATGGGCTTGACGACAGTTCCATGCAAGTCGCCCTGCACATACTCCAGCAGGTGGGCAGCCACCAACCATTCCAGTAGACGGTCGGCCCAGCGCGGTGGGGCGGGCCGTTCAGGTTGGGCAGACGGTCGCTTGCGAATCATGGCTGTAGAAAACTTAAAGGCCTAACAAATGAAGCTTGCCCTGTGGGATCGCTTCCCAAAGCCGGGAGCGCATCTGCTGAATCTCCTGTAAGACTTTTCCCCCTTCCGCTGTCAGGGCGAATAGCCGCTTGCTGCGTCCGCCACGCTCAGTTGTTGCTCCACCTACCGAAGAGAGCAGAAATCCTTTTTCTTCGAGTCGATAGAGGGTAGTATGGACAGCACTGATGGTGAAGCTACGCCCAGTTTGGCGTTGGAGTTCTTCCAGAACGGGCACCCCATACACATCCTCGGCGCTAGCGGCCACCACCAGCAGGACTAACTCTTCGAGTTCGCCTAATACCGTCTTTTTCATGGACAATTGTTCTAATCAATTAGATATAATATCTTAGATCAAATCAGGTGCCGAAATTTAAAAAGGCTTTTTACGGCAATAGAACAAGAAAAAGCCAGGCGACACTGTCCAGAAACGGACAAGCCTCCGTCCGTGACTGGACAGCTCCTGGTTCTTACAGGAGTTGTGAAAAGGGTACAGCACCGAAGGCGTAGAAAGAGGATAGATCCTTAGTTTCTGATCCGATTCGGATTGCGATTTCTACAACGCATTTGCCAAAATACCATTCTCAAAAATCGCTCCTACCTGAGACGCAGGAGCTTTCGGTCTCGGCTGCTTAATTGGGAGGCTGATAGGATAAAGGATTGCTTGTTAACGTGAATGATAAAAATACTGCAGACCTTTCAGAAAGCTCAGCTGACCCGTATCCATGTGCCCGAGTTGATTGTACACTCCGCCTGCCAGGCCAAGCTTGCTCGTTTGCTTAATAGAGGTAGTTAAAGCCTGAACGGGCTTTATATCCCACTGTGGGTTTTCCTGGCCGCCAACGGATAAAAACAGCCGTACTGAATCGGCCTGGCTTAACGTGCTAAGTTGAGTAGGCAACTGGTTTAGATAAAAATTATGGTACCATAGAGAAGGACTGGCAGCCACGAAGTTTTGAAAGTCATGGGTCTTATGTTTGGTCTGGCTTAATAACGTATACAAGGCGAAGTAGCCCCCAAACGAATGACCGAGCAGCGTTCTGTTTTGGGAGGTAGTTCGATAGGCTGAGTCAATAGAGGGTAGTAATTCCTGGCTTAGGAACTGCCTGAACGGCTCACCGCCACCGGGGGCTTTCAGTTCGTCGGACGGTAAAGCGGCTGGATACAAATAGTCTCTTACGCGAAGGGAGTCCATGTCTTTGAACGATTTATAGCCAACCCCCACTAGTATAAGGGGGGATAATAGTCCCGCTTTTTCGTATTGGTGTACGCTCGCAGCCAACATGGGAAAATGAAAGTTGCCATCTAGGATTACGACAACCGGATAGTGTTTGCCCAGGCTGTCGTCATACTCCAACGGGAGCTGGGTCTGCACATACAACGAATCGTTTACCGTTTTTGAATAGGTTGCCTGAGCGGGGGTGCCGGCTGCTGGCTGGTTAACAATGTTGCTCGTAGAATGACAGCTATACAAAGCGATGCAGAGTAGGTATAGAGTAATTTTTGTCGGACGCATAGGGCTACTGGATAAACGCACATGGTATACCCTCTCAAAGAAATAACATCCGTCTCTTCAGCCCTACTGCAGTAGGGTTGTTTAAGCTTTTTTAACGAGCTGAATAAGATTTGAGCTGGAGTGACCTCTCTGGACACTTTTCAACTATCATAAAGCAGAAACATTCTCAGAAAATGCTCTAGCCTGAACGATGGAACACCGTGCATCTACTTCTTAAATGGGGCGTTTAAAGAAATTGATACGATACAACCACCCTTCTGTTGATTAGCCTGCTTGTCCGAAAAAGTACATAAGAGTCACTAACCCCAGGATGAGTAAAGACCAACTCAGAATCGTTCGGCTTTTGGGTAAGGGGCCATCCATCAAGACTTGTTTCCCCAGCGGGAAGAGAGCTACACAAAGACCCGTCGTGGCCAAGACAGATACGGACGAAGCTCCTTTGAGCACACCCAGCATTAAAGCTGACATCAGACCTAAGCCAAGGGAACCAACCAGACCCAGCACACCTGATCGATAGGTCCCAATCGCCAGGATTACCCAGCCAAACATGATGGCTGCTGACAAAGTGGATACAATGTGGAAAGCGCCATAAGCGTCTGCAATGGCTTTGGTGGCCAATTGTAGATTTTGAACCTTAACGAGTTGAAAGGCTAAATGATTGATTCCATAGTGAAACGTGCGGGCGAATAGCCCTAACATGACGAATGTGCCTCCCCAGAGTGCCCAGGCCGGCTCTTTCTGTCCGACCCGTTTAACTAAGGTCAGGACTGCGGGCCACAGGAGAATATTACCTGCCAGAAAAAGGCTGTAAGCAGTCATTAGACGAACAGGATGTTGGTCATAGGCTTTAAGTTGTTGAGGAAAGAAAAATTCAAATTGGACTCGTAGGAGCTCGGCTACCAGCAGAAGTATGGGGGCTATAATCAGCGATGTTCCCCCAATCCAGCGTCCGGGAAACCAAAAATCAGTTGTAGCGGGGGTGTCAATTTTAGGTGTCATGATGCTCTTTTCTGCGCAAGAAAAAGATTATGCAAGGTACCATGTAATACATATTACATGGAAGGCGTAAATGGCTTTTTAGTGGCAAGCACGTAAATTACTTATTCTCAGAGAAGGCGTCCGGTCGCTTACATCGGGAAGGGTTGCTTTGCGCTAACAAGTGTGACTTAAAAGGCTCGTTTTCTTACCTGAGCTTAAGAATAGTACCGAGCACAATGAGCGCTTAATCAACGTAATTGACTCAACCAGGGCTTAACATTCAGACTTGGTCTGGTCAACCGACTTAGAGGGCTTAGTAAGCCCCTGTCTATCCGACCAATTATTTATAATAAAGGCGCTGCCCAATGTTTACCCTTCACTGTATAAGAAAGTTGCTTCATTTACCCGGTTGACCAACACATGTTGTCCGTTTGTCGATTCATCTACAGGCCCTGCTTTCCGTCCTATATCTTCGTTTTTAATTAACCGTAGCCCGATTTCTATCCTTGGGGGCCTGCTGTTACTTACTGGCTCATTGGTTTCATTTTTATCCGCGAAGACGATGTCAATTGTTCAGCCCTTACCCCTTTGCTGGCTCCTGAGAAGCCTACTGATTGGCTCGTTGCTCCTGACTAAAAGTAAGGCAACAGGTCAGTCAGACTCTTACACGCAACCACAAAGCGCAGAGTCAACCCAGGGCTATTGGCGAGTATACACGGACTATGCGACGCGCATGACATACGTTAGCTTTTATACGAGCTGGCATGAATTACTCTATCAGGAAAAAATCAAAGACCGCTATATCAAATTATCTAAACGTACCGTACGCCAATTTGACGACCTATTAACGCGATTGGTGAATCGTAACCTGGTGGCTAATCAGATAAAATCATATGACTTACTGGCTAGTAACCAATGGATAGCGATTTCGCCTAGCAAAAATCCAAGGTCAGATCCCGAAAATAGGGTGCCTGTACCCGTTGGTTTGAATCGACCGATTGTCAATCTGACCGTTGTCAATCCTGGTCAGCTACTGCTTTCTTACCGAAATCCGGCTGGTGAACAACTGCTGATAACCATCGCCGACGATTCATTCCATTATATCTACAAAAAACAGTCGAAAGAAAAAGAGCACGCTGGTCTCATCAACATAAGCCACCTTGCCCCTGGAATCTATCGGTTTGGGGTCGATGGCCCGCATAAGAAAGCGCTCTACCAGTTGAGCATTGACCAGGATACCAAAAGCCTCAACCTGAGCACACTGTTGAATCAGTTTTAACCCGCTACCTCACGACTACTTATTATACTAAGATGAAAATAACTGTTCCGTCGAAAAACAACGTGCGTTCCTCAAAGGGAAGGCTTTTCATCGGCTATGGCCTGTTAACGCTGCTGTCACTTATTGGGATAGGCATCGTCATCCGGCGAACCGTTGCACTGTGGCCGACGCTGGTCAGTGGGTATCAATCAACGGTGACTACGGCCAGGCCGGCTTCCCCATTCGGAAAATTGGACGCTATTTTTGGGCAGTATCCCCTGCTAACCCTGATTCACATACTGCCAGCTTTGCTTTTTATCGGATTGGGACCGGTTCAGTTTAGCCTTGGTATTCGCCGTCGTCACCCGAATTGGCATCGATGGAGCGGTCGCATTTTTCTGGTCGCCAGTAGCTTGATTGGTATAACCGCGCTGTGGATGAGCTTCGTGGTGCCAGCCATTGGCGGGTTCAGCCAGGCAGCGGCCACCACGTTGTTTTCCCTCTTTTTTCTGGTGGCGCTCTATCAGGGATTTCGCTCTATCCGGCAAGGCAACGTAATCTTGCATCGGGAGTGGATGATTCGGGTGTATGCCATTGGGCTGGCGGTGGCGACCATCCGGCTGGTTATCGCACTGTTGTTTGCTGCCAGCCCCTGGACGGGCCTGGCACTGGCTGATTTTTTTGGTACCGGGTTCTGGATTGGTTTTGTGGGCCACTTAATCGGAGCTGAAGTTTGGATAAACCACACCCGCAGTTCGCCCGTAAGACCCAATTCGTTGCCCTACTAGCCGAACGTTTCCTCCGTCGTATCCCTCAAATGAACTCGATTCTCCCGTCCCGATTTATCTTCGTTGGGTTCCATATCTTGCTCTGGAGCACCTACCTGCTGCTTCCTTACGTAGTCTCGACGGCTGCCAACGACTATAAAATAGGCGTAATACCGGGTCTGTTTTTCACGCTGACCGGCCTGATTCACTTAGCCATTTTCTATAGCAATGCTTATTTTCTGTATCCCCGCCTGTTGAACCGGCGTTACTGGTGGTTGTACCTGGTGGCTGGCGTTGGCCTTATTCTTCTCTCGTTTCGGCTAAAGTATCAACTGCTGGTGAGTTGGTTTCCGACTGTTCAGGGAGAGGCCAATGCGGCTAAATTTATCTTTGGCCCTTCGGTGGCTTTTTTCTTTCTGAGTATGGTCTATCGCAGCATCCTCAATCAGCAACAAGCCGAGCAGCAGCAAACCAAACAGCAGGCCGAGCAACTCAGGGCCGAGTTAACGTTTCTTCGCTCGCAGGTCAGTCCCCATTTTTTGTTCAATGTATTAACCAATCTGGTTTCGTTAGCCCGCCAGCAATCCGATCAGCTGGAACCATCTCTGCTGATGCTCTCTGAGCTGATGCGGTATATGCTCTATGATGTGCAGGGGCGAAAAATCACCCTTCACCAGGAACTGGATTACCTCAACAGCTACATCAACTTACAGAAACTCCGGTTTGGCCAGGAGGTACACATTACGTGTCAGATTGAGGTCGATCCGGCTGATTATCCTTATCAAATTGAACCGATGCTACTGATCCCATTGGTCGAAAATGCCTTTAAACATGGGGTTAGTGTGATTGAAAATGCCCAGATTCACATCCAGCTGTCGGTACAAAAGAAGGAGTTGTTGTTTACCGTGCGGAACCGATTCGAGGCTGAATCGGTGGCTCATGCCGAAACAAATCGGGGCATCGGACTGGCAAATCTGCGGGCGCGGTTGGCCCTGCTCTATCCCAGTACTCATACGTTACTCATTACTAATACCCATAACTGGTTTGATGTTACCTTAACTCTGTCTTTATGCTGATGCGTTGTCTGGTCATTGATGATGAGCCGCTGGTTCGTGAGCTGCTGGAAGATACGATTCGGCAGATTCCTTTTTTGGAATTGGTAGCCACCTGTAAACATGCGCTGGAAGCGACAACCATCCTGCAAACCGAACCCATCGACTTGATTTTTCTGGACATTCAGCTGCCTCGTCTAACTGGTCTTGAGTTTCTTCAGGCGTTGAGCAAGCCCCCTCTGACCATTCTGGTAACGGCCTATGAACAGTATGCGCTGGAAGGGTATAGCTTACAGGTCGTCGATTACCTGGTCAAACCCTTCCGTTTCGAGCGTTTCCTGAAAGCCTGCAACCGGGCGCATGAGTTGTTTGGCCTCCAACAGGGAGTAATGCCCGCATCCGCTGAGGAACCGGCCGATTTTTTTGTTCCTGTCGAATATAGCCAGGTGAAAATTGGAGCATCCGATATTACCTACATCGAGGGGTTAGGAGACTATATCAAGATTTACCTATCCTCGAGGTCTAAACCCGTGCTGACCCGCCTGTCTATCAAAGCGATGGAAGAAAGATTGCCTGCGTCGGCCTTTGTTCGTACGCATAAGTCTTATCTCGTGTCTGTGCGAAAAATTACAACCGTCAAACGGGATGTAGTGTGTATCGGAGACAAGGAGATCCCTGTGGGTGACTTCTACAAAGAAAACATCACCCGAATTCTTCGGGGTTCGGGTGGTCATTCCGAGTAGAATGGGTCGATCGCCAAAGCCAGGATCGATTGTACTTGTTTCTCAGGCTCCACTTAGGTAGGTTCGTTTTTGCAACTCTTGCCCGACACAACGTTGACTACCCTAAAACAATTTCTCTTCACACTTTCGCCCATCAGTGAGTTAACCTGGCAGCGAGTGAAGCCTCTTTTCACCCAAACTAAATTGAAAAAGGGGAATTATTTTATTGAAGAAGGTCAGCTGGCCACTCAGTTTGCCTTTGTCCAGTCTGGGGTAATTCGCGGGTTTTATCGAGATAAACAGGGGTCCGAATACAACAAGCATTTCTTTGTCGCTCCTTCCATTGCTGGCGGCTATACGTCCCTGATTACCGGCAAACCGAATCAGATTAGTCAGCAGGCCTTAACCGACTGCCAACTGCTGCAAGCGAACTACCAGACCTTCACCGCTCTGTATGATACGTGTCCTGATTTAGAGCGTGTCGGGCGCCGGTTTGCCGAACGATACTTCGTTGAGAAAGAACGGAAAGAAATTGAAATCGTGCTGTTGGATGCGGAAAGTCGCTACCGGCTTTTTCAGCAAAACTACCCAGGATTGGAACAGCAGATTCCCCAGTATCACATTGCCTCGTATTTGGGCATTACCCCAACCCAGCTCAGCCGCATCAGAAAGAAACAGACACCAGGCTGATTTCTTTACCTATGTAAATGGATGATAGCCCCTGGCGTTGGATTTTTGCCGGGTTAAACTTCCATACGATGCTTCACATCTCTCAGAGGAATCTGTCAGGACCAGCGGCTTTCGCCTTGCTTCTGTTCTTTGGGTTTTCCATTCGGGCTACTCATGCCCAATCGATGGCCGACAAAATAGATCAGTATCTTCAGGCACGGCTGGCCAAAAGCAGCGTTCCGGGCTTGGCCATTGCCGTTGTTCATAACGATACATTGCTGTTGTCGAAAGGGTATGGGGTCACCAGCACGAACGCGCCGGTTACGGCCAATACCCCCTTTGCCATTGCTTCGCTAAGCAAAGCCTTTACGGCCATGGCCATTATGCAGTTGGTTGATATGAACCGAATTTCGCTTGATGCGCCCGTAGTTCAGTACCTTCCTTCTTTTGCCACGGAGGACAACCGGGGCCAGTCCATAACGGTTCGACACGTATTGCATCAAACCAGCGGGCTGGCCGATACGGGTTTTCCCGAATTAGCGTTTCACCAGCAACCCGCTACGTTGGGGGAAGCAACGGCTCAGCTCAAAGGGGCTCGCCTGGTCAGTGAGCCGGGCAAGCAGTTTCATTACCATAACCCCAACTACCGACTACTGGCCCAGCTTGTGGAGTCGGTCAGTCATGAGCCCTTCGCTGCTTATTTGCAGAACCACATTTTCAGACCTTTGCACATGAGACAAACCCGGGATGTGTCGGCTACGAAGTCGTTTTATTCGGGGTCTGATCGAATCGGGAAGGGACACATTTTCGTGTTGGGCAAACCGCTGGCCATGCAAGAGCCGGATTGGTTTGTGGAGGGAGCGGCCGGAATGTGTTCTACGGTGGCCGATATGGCGCACTGGCTCCGTCTGCAACTGGCGCATGGACGAGTGGGTAGAACGCAATTGCTGAGTCAGCCATCCATGACCCTAATGCATGCCCCTCCTTCTAAAACGCCGATGCATTACGGCATGGGCTGGATTGTGGGGCCTGATTCAAGTCTGTACCACAGCGGCATTCTATGGACCTACAGTGCCGAACAGCTTTTACTCACCAAAGACGGGTACGGCATTGTGATGCTCTTCAACAGTGGCCTTAATCCCTATATCGATTATAATTCCTTTCTGCGGGGTGTCGCCAATATGCTGGCCGGTCAGGAGCCGGAGCTACCTGCGTTTCCCGATTGGGTGTTGCCTATTTGTGTCGGATTTATTTTGGTGTTGTGCATTGGTCTAGCCATCCGGCAGCTTTTTAGACTTACTGACTGGCATCAAAAATACACGCAACGTCCTGTCTGGCGATCCTGGTTTTTTTTAGGGCTTCGCTTCCTTTTCTTTATGCTGTGCTTGTTTATTCCGTCGCTCCTAACGGTACTAAGTGGACGGGTGTTAAATTGGGAACGGATCTTTCTGATGATGCCCGATGTCTTGCTGGGGGTAGGTCTGATCGCGTTATTGAATCTGGTTATCGTTATCAGCCGTGTCGTCTGGCTCTACGGCGGCAAGCGCTCTTATCCGACTCAAGAACAGGTTGAGGTCTGAGCGCATGAAATTGGTCAGCGATGTTGCGTGAAACCTCAGTATCCTTGAAAGGCTAAGTAGTTGCTGCGGCCAATGAAGATGAGTATACTCCCTTTGTCCGAATTGGGTTTAACCTCACTCCCGAGGGCGTTTCGGCTCGGTTTGTTTAGGACCAAATGACTTGAGTGCTCAAACAGCCCCTGACCGCCCAGGCTAATCGTTTTTGCCAATCGGATTTTGGTAGGCGATTAGTTTCATGGCCGCTTCACCTAAGAGCACCCCGTTCGAGTCGGTTTTAAATTCCCCTGAACGATTGGTAGGCTGTCGTGGGCAGACAAACCTGGAAGCCTTGTTAAATGGTCTTTTCAACTGACGATTGACCAGTAGTAAGTTACAATTTTATAGTCTATGCAAACAGGGGAGAGGCCGACGGTGGGTTGTGTTCAGCTATCTTGCATCCTTATCCATCACTCCCTATGGGAATTGGGTGATTAATTCGACCGGCCTCCCCATGAGAGATCTTCTTTTTAGTCAGGAAGGTGAGACTAAACCTCGGTGTTTATCACAGGTAGCAAACCTGGCGGCTGGGTGAAAACTAACAAGTCGAATTAGCGGATATGATTTGGTTTAAAAACCGCAAAACTATTTTAAACCACGAGACTCTTAACTGATTAGCCAAACACAATTTTTATGGATGTTGAAGGAAGAGAAGCAAAGCACCCTTTTAAAGCTATTCTTGAAAAATACATTTCCGAGATTCTTGTCATTTTCATTGGGATATCAATTTCTTTCTTCTTCGATGAGTGGAGAGAAAATAGGAGAGACGACGAAACAGTAAAAAAACATTTAACGGTTTTAAGGAAAAATTTAGCAGAAGATACGCTGAAATTGACGTTTATGATAAAGCATGGTGGTGAATTAATAAATAGCATCGATAAATTGACTTATTTTAAATCCGGTTCAGAAATAAAAGATAGTATTGGTTTTCATATTGACCATGCCGCCAGTTATCTGGTTTTTAAACCAAATCAAATGGCTTATGAGGAAATCAGACAGGCAGCGCATACAAATTTGATCAAAAATGATTCCTTGAAAACGTTATTCTTATCTTATTATACCTCAACGATACCTTATTGTGCGGAATGGTGTAAAGTAGATGAAACTCATACGATGACACAGGTAATTCCAGAGATGAGTATCTATTTTCCCGTCGTAATTGATTCATTAAATGTCGTTTCTTCGCAAGAAAAGATTACCGCATTAAGACTAAAAAAATTAAGGAATTTACTTTTAGCGAACGCCATGTATAAGAAAGAGACTATAAATATTTTTGTTCTTACTAAAAAGGTCGCTATAAACCTTCTCAAAAAAGTTGATGATGAACTGGGAAAGTAATAGAGCTGACCTTCCACATTTACCCGATTAAGTTGTGTATACGCAGATACAATTCAAGCCAACTCACTTTCAACCGGTGAAACTCGTTTACAAGGAATTGTTTAGCCGTCTGGTGGGTCAGTATGGAGTGAAATGAAAAAGCGTTCTTGCGGTTACTTTTCAGCAGAAAGTTCACGCCCATGGTAACAGAAAAGTTACCTGCGTGAACGGCTCCTCTAAATGGATTGACAATTGCTGTTTAGTCTGTCAAAAGCTCTATCTAAAAAGGCCCGTATATCAATACGAGCCTTTGGTTTAGTTGCTTGTAACTGTGGGCACTGACTAACCAGGTGATTCGACGGCTGGCTGCAGTTGTAAATCTGTCCGGCCGTTGGCGGCTGCACTCCCCTCGGTGGGTTAAGCAATTGTTCGATCGGCCATGGCCCTCATTCGTCGCCAATGACAATAAGTAGAATTCTACGCAGGTAACACAGACTGTGCTCCGTCTACACCAGTTCTGTCGCCATACTTACTTCACTTTATAAAACTTCGCGCCAAACAGGAAGATGATCGCATAGCAGATAATCGGCAGGTAGTAGGCATGGGCTACGTCATGTTCGGCAACCCGGCCCATCAGAAAGGGAAAGACGGCGCCACCCGCTACCCCCATCGAAATAAACGAAGCCGCCTGTTGCGTGTGGGCGCCCAGATTTTTCAGGCCCAGACTGAAAATGGTTGGGAACATGATGCTGAAGAAGAAATTGAGCATCAGCAGCGCGATGAACGAAGGCCAGCCGAAGCTCTGGGCAACAATGAGGCACATCAGAATATTACCGGCTGCGAAAATGGCCAGCAGCGAGTGAGGAGCAACAAACCGCATCAGAAACGTACCGACAAAACGACCGGCCAGCATCAGACTCATGAACAAGACCATGTAGTTACCTGCTACGTCGTCTGGAAACCCCATTTTTTCGTGGCCGTAATTGATAAAAAAGGCCCAGGTGCCTCCCTGTGCGGCCACGTTGAACGTCTGGGCAATAACGGCCCACACAAAATGGCGGTGCGCAAACAGCGGTTTGTTCGGTTCGACGTCCACGTTCTCGGCCTCCGGATCGACTACGGCGTGTGGGTCGGTCAACGACGGCACTTTGACGAAGGAGAACAGGATGGCAATCGTCGCGATCACGCTGCCAATGACGATATACAAGGTTTTCACCGACGTCAGATCCGTACTGCCCTCAGTGTTGTTGCGCAGCAGAAAATAGGAGCCGATGGCTGGTCCGATAATGGCTCCCAGCGCGTTGAAGGCCTGCGCAAAATTGATCCGCTGGTCGCTGGTGCGCTGGTCGCCGAGCGAAGCTACAAACGGGTGAGCGACCGTTTCGAGGGTGGAAAGTCCACAACCCAGAATGAAGAGCGCAATGCCGAAATAGGTAAACGAGACAGCCGCTGCCGCCGGCACGAATAGGAAAGCACCTATTGCAAAGAGCGACAAGCCCAGCAGTACCCCATTCTTATACCCGAATCGCTTCATGAACAGGCCCGCCGGGATACCCATGACGAAATAGGCCCCGAAAATGGCAAACTGGACGAAGGCCGACTGGGTTTTAGTAAGGCTCAGCACATGCTGAAAATGCTTGTTCAAGACATCGCCCATGGTGATCGCTACTCCCCAGAACATGAACAGCGACGTAACGAAAACCAGGGTAACGAGGTATTTTTTCTCAGTGAAAGCTGCTGGTTTCGACGAACCAGTGACGGGCGTTGCCTGCATCATGTACTTATCGGTTTGACGGATTAGGGAGCCGGGCGAATCGGCCTTTGGGTGTACGATTTGAGTCTACAAAGATAAAGTCGTTTTCCTGCCCGAAATACCCTTTCGTGCTTTAGTTAACAATTGACGAAACCTGATAAACGGCTAAAAGGTAGATAGAGGACAAGCACGTTTCGGCGCTTATCTTTTCTGGCTGACCTGCTCCTTTTTCTGCTTCGCCTGTTTTCCAGCCCGAAAGAAACCACGCTTTCGTATCTTGAGCCATGAACGTTCGATTATCGTGGCGACAGATCGCCGGCCTGGCTTCGCTGGTGGTGGCTGTTCTGGTAAACCTGCCCTTGTTGCGATTGACGGCCCGGTCGCGGTTGGCTTTTTTGCCCGGTGCACCCGATGTCGGACCAGAGCTTGCGGTGAGTCGACTGGTTTTTCACTTCGCCTTCGCCTTTGCCGTCATTGAACTCAACCGGTATGTGCTCAGCCGGAAAGCATACCCTTTTCGGGTAGGGTTACCAGGCTGGTATGCGCTCAACTTACTGTTTTTTCTGCTCATAACCGCGCTGTATATTATCCTTGTATGGCCGTGGTATGGCGAGCGGCCGGTGCTGGTAATCATAACGGTTTACTTTCGTAGTTTTTTTGTCTGGCTTACAGCGTTGCTGCTGGGAAACTTCCTGGTGGTTCTGCAACAGAACCGGGATATGCAACTGGAAAACGAGCGGCTGAAGCAACAAAACCTGCAGGCCCAGCTGGATGCGCTCCGGGGGCAACTCAACCCGCACTTCCTGTTCAATTCGCTGAATGCACTCTCGTCGCTCATTCGCGAAGGCGGCCCTAAAAGCCAGCAGTATCTGACCCGGCTGTCGCAGGTGCTGCGGTATTCGTTACAGGCGCAGCGACAGTCGCTGGTGCCGTTCGAGGAGGAAATGCGGTTTACGATGGCTTATACTTACCTGCTTACGATCCGGTTCGGCCGAAACCTGCTTATCGAGAATGAACTACCCGACCAGGCCCCCTGGCAGATCCCGCCTATGGCCCTGCAACTGCTGATTGAAAACGCGGTGAAGCACAACGTCGTGTCGAACGCGCATCCGCTGACCATTACCCTACTGGCCGACCCTGCCGACCAGTCTGTGCTGGTCCGAAACGTTTATCAGCCTAAGGCTGAGCCCGCAGACGGCATGGGCAGTGGCCTGGCCAATCTGGACAGTCGGTTTCGGCTGCTGACGGGTCGGCCTATTCAGATAACCCGCACCGATAGCGAATTTAGCGTTTGTTTACCCATTCTCCCGTTAAGCGAATGCGTGTGATCATTCTTGAAGACGAACAACCCGCAGCCAGCCACCTGGAGGCATTGCTGCACGAACTTGAGCCCGATCTTACAGTGCTGGCAGTCATCGATAGTATCGAAGATGGGCGCCAGCGATGGACAAAGCTGACCACGCCCGATCTGATTTTTTCGGATATTCAGCTCGCCGACGGACTTTCCTTCTCCCTGCTGGAACAGGTACAGGTTGCCTGTCCGATCATTTTTACGACGGCTTTTGACGAGTATGCCATTCGCGCGTTTCGCCACAACAGCATCGACTACCTCCTCAAACCCATCGAGTCGGACACCCTCGAAGCCAGTCTGCAAAAATACCGGAGGCTCGCTCGTCCGGTGGCCGATGAACTGACGCGCCAGTTGCAAACGCTGTTGAGCGGACAGGCTTTTCGGCCCCCAGCCTACCGCACCAGTTTCCTGATTCAGTTCCGCGACAGGTTATTACCGGTCAACGTGGCCGATGTGGCTTATTTCTCCATCGAAGGCGGAGTCGTGTCGGCCACCCTGACGGATCGGCTGACCGATCGGAAAATCAGCTACCCGCTTGAACAGAAGCTTGAGGACCTGGAAAGTCAGCTCGATCCGCACCAGTTTTTTCGGGCAAACCGGCAGTTCATCGTTTCCCGTCGTGGCGTTCAGGAAGCCGAATTCTATTTCAATGGGCGTCTGCAACTGAAGCTACAGCCGGCCCCCGGCCAGCCCGTGCTGATCAGCAAAGAGCGCGTGACGGTCTTTAAGAAATGGATGGAGGAATTCTGATGGAAATCTTTGGCGTCCATCTTAGGGAGTTCAGCCAATGTGTGGTCAGCTTGACCCGCTAATTAGCCGCCTTCAGATGGTTTTCCGGGCAGTTATTTCCGGCAGAAGATAGGTTTGTATCTCGGTTCAGGCTACTGGTCTGAACAACGATACAAACCAGCAACCCGCTTTTCATATGCTGCCTTCGTTTCTAAACCTACTGCTGGCAAATACAATGCTGATTGGCAGATTGGTGTTCTCCGGCCCCATTGATCAACCGGATGCGCTGGGTCAACCGGTTTCGGATACCAGCGTTCAGGACACCATACTTCATGAAGGACAGACACGGGTGTACAGGCTGCATTTGCCACCGGCCTATACCCAGAGTACCCGTTTGTTGCCGCTGGTGGTGGCGCTGCACGGTGGGGGAGGCAGCGGTCGTCAGTTTGAAGCGCAGTCGGGATTCAGTGAGAAAGCAGATCAGGAAGGATTTATTGTCGTCTATCCCGATGGGCGACAGAATCCGGGTGTGCTGGGATTACGAACCTGGAATGCCGGTGCGTGCTGCGGGCAAAGCGCTTCGACGCAACGCACGGATGACGTAGGATTTATCCGCAAACTGATCGATAAACTGGTGGCTACCCGCCGGGTCGATCCGAAACGGGTGTATGCGACCGGCCATTCAAACGGGGCCATGCTTTGCTACCGGCTGGCCTGCGAGCTGTCTGATAAAGTCGCGGCCATTGCGGCCAATGCGGGAACCATGCAAGTGCAATCGCCCTGCCAGCCCGACCGGGTCATGCCCATGCTGCACGTTCACTCGAAACAGGATCAGAACGTGCCGTACACCGGCGGGGTGGGCGCCAGGAGCCTCAACCGACAGTGGAATTCTTCGGTCGATAGTACCCTCACGGTTTTCGCCCGGTTGGCTCAGTGCGCAGACCCGAAACAGGTTATTCGTTCGACGGAGGCCTATACCGCTTACCAATGGTCGGGTTGTATCGACAAAACCGACATTCAGTATTACCTGACTACCGACGGAGGACATTCCTGGCCGGGTGGTAACAAAGGTGCCCGACGCATTGGCGACGAGCCTTCGCAGGCTTTCCGGAACAATGACCTTATCTGGGATTTTTTCAAAACCCGTTCGCTGCCGTAATCAATAGTTTTTAACCACCAAATATGTATGAAAAACAACACAAGTAAGGCGATCCTGAGTATCGCGCTGGTTCTGGTTTCGGTTATGTCGTTTGCACAGCAGGCGCAGTTGGGGACACCCGAAGAGCGGGCCACCCGCCAGACCGCCCGCATGAAAGAAGTCCTGAATCTATCCGCCGATCAGGAAACGTCGGTCGCTGACATCAACCTGAAGTATGCCAAACAGATGCAATCCGTGCTCGAAACCGGTGGCCGAAATCTGAAAACGGCGCGGGCTGCCAAATCGCTGATGAAAAGTAAGGACACCGACCTGCAGAAGGTTCTCAACAAAGAGCAGTTCGGTAAATATCAGGATGTGAAAGAAGAAATGATAAACCAGATGAAAGAACGGCGCAGGCAGCGATCCTGACCACTTATATTGCCTGGTAACCTCCCGAAAGCCCTGGGCTTCGGGAGGTTTTTTAGAGGTTATTTTAGGCAATCGACTTAGAGACGGTCTAAAAATTTTTGGATAGCCCTTTTGTCCTGCTGACGCAGGAAGCATCTTAAGACGTCCTGACTATTGAGTAAGGATATGTTAAGATGCTTCCTGCGTCAGCAGGACAAAACCTCCGGTATTGACTTTTCTCAGAAAGGATGGACAACCTCTTGCTCCAGCCTAGTCTTCGCGGCCTTCCTTGCGGTTTGGGTCGGCCATCCGGACAATTTTAGGGCTGAACTTGGCCAGCACCGACACCAGGTCCCGCTGCGCCCCGATCACCGTTTCGATGTTCTTGTACACCATCGGCGCTTCGTCAAGGTCCCCGCCAATGAGCTGAATATCGGCTTCCTGCAGGGCTTTGTTCCACTGTGAGCGCGTTAGAGTGTTGAAAGCCTGTGTCCGCGACATCAGGCGTCCGGCTCCGTGCGACGCGGAGTTCAGCGAATCGGTGTTGCCCCGACCCCGGACTACAAATCCGGGCTGGGTCATCGATCCCGGAATAATACCCAGCACACCAGGTCCGGCCGGGGTAGCCCCTTTACGGTGAACCATGACCTCGCGCCCGTCGGCCAGTTGTTCCTTCCAGGCGAAATTGTGGTGGTTCTCGACCATCACCAGCGGTTCTTCGCGCAGGGCTTTTGCCAGCTTATGGTGAATTTCGTGGTGATTGGCCGAGGCATACTCGCCCGCCAGGTTCATGGCAATCCAGTACTCCTGGCCTTCCTCGGTATTCAGATCGAGCCAGGCCAGATGAGCGGCCTGTTTGGGCAGCCTGGTCTTCTGCATGGCCAGTTTTGAATAATAGTTTGCCACCGATCCACCAAATCCGCGCGAACCTGAGTGCGACAGCAAGGCCAGATACTCGCCCGCTGGCAGGTTGAGCTGGTCGTCGGGTTCAGCCACCTCGACAATGCCCCATTCCACGAAATGGTTACCCGTTCCGGAGCTGCCTAACTGCCGGTAAGCTTTATCTTTCAGCTCACGAATCACCTTGGTCGCTCGCCATTCGGGCCGGTCCATCACACTCTCGTCAAATTTCTCGCGGGTTTCGCCCCCAATGCCGAACTTGGTTAGCTCGACCAGCGCTTTTTTCAGCAAATGCGGTTCGCGCGTCAAAAAAGCCGGGGGCAGATCAAACACAGACAGGCACATCCGGCAGGCAATATCGACCCCCACCGCAAACGGAATGATCGTGTCGGGTTCGGTCGCCAGGACCCCGCCAATGGGCAGTCCATACCCCTGGTGGGCATCGGGCATAAGCGCTCCCGCCAGTGAAATCGGCAGGCTGGTGGCGGTTTCCATCTGCTTTAACGCGCCTTCTTCAATCTGGTCTCGACCGAATACCGCATACGGCAGTGTGTCGGTGCGGAGGTCGAATCCCTGCTCCGCCTGCTTGCCCTGTGCCTCCAGCACGTACGGCGCGGGTTCGGGTGGGAGGTAAGCCGCCCCGGTCGAGCTAAGAGGTACCGGAATACCCTGTTTGTTCAGATCGTAGATCGCCCGGGCCAGATTGGTGACCTTATTTTTGGAATAAGCCCATTTCTTTGGGTTTTCGAGCATCTGAGCCAGCAGGCTCATGACTTTCTCCCTCGGGTAGTTGGCCCGTTGAATCAGGCCGTTCGATACCCGCAGAAAAGTGTTGTGTAATGACTCCGGAATCGGGCCCAGCGTCATGATGTCGTCGAGAGTGATGAGGGTTTCCATGGTTTCAGTCCTGGTTTTATTGAATTGGGATAGCCAGAAAAGCGTCAGCCCTTCAGGCTATCAACGCATCTGTAGTGGCAAAGGTTAATGACTGCTGCGCAGTGTTTCTGCGTAGATCGGATAATTTTGAGACTGAAAAAAAATAAGTAGAACACAGAGACACGGAGCGCACAGAGCTGTCCAGCAGCAAAAACTCTGTGCTCTCTGTGTCTCTGTGTTCTAAAATAAAAAATACGACGTAAAAAGATTACGTTGATGGGCCACTAACCTTGCGATGACTAAACAACCGAACGAATGGAGCAAGCACAAGCAACGATCAAACAAGCCTGGCCTTATCAGCAGGACCGACTCAACTTACCCGTCAATGACCTCGAAGCTGCATTGCCTTTCTACATAATGACACTGGGTTTTCAGCTTGTTTCACGAACCGACACGCCTTATAAATCGGCCATTCTAAGCCGGGATGGCATACAAATCGGTCTAGCCGAGAATGGGGGTGACCCTGAGCAGGATGGCTGTTTCTTCGAGGTTGATCGTGTAGCGAGCGCGTTCGCCGAGTTGAAAGCCAATGGCCTCAACAAGGAACGCGCTGATTTCTCCCTGCAAAAACACGGGGAAACAAACTGGAAGGTCTTTTTTGTCGTGGCTCCCGATGGGCTTTGTTACTGCTACGGTGAACGACAACCCGCTTAGGAAAGCCTACTCGCGTTTCTGCTTGTCGAAATACTGCCGCATGAAGAGCATCTGATACGTGATCGCGTTGGTCCAGTAATTCCAGTTGTGGCCACCCGGACGGGCGATGTAATCGTGTGGTATATTGCGCTCCAGCAGTTTGTCGTGCAGGTTGTTATTGACCCGAAAGAAAAAGTCCTCCGAGCCACAGTCGATGATTAGCGACAGCGAACCCGGCGTCAGCAGATGCAGCAGGTTGATGACCGTATTCTGCTCCCAGCGGTCGGGAAACTGGGCGTAGGTTCCGAGCCGTTTGGCCATGTCCCAATTGTTCGGAAACGGTCTGATATCGACGCCCCCGCTCATGCTCCCTGCGGCTCCGAACACATCCTGATGACGAAACGCCAGGTATAAGGCCCCGTGGCCGCCCATACTCAGCCCCGTAATGCCGCGCCCCTGCCGGGTTCGGATGGTTTTGTAATGATTGTCTACCCAGTTAACCAATTCGCTGGCTACGTACGTCTCATACCGGAAAGACGGGTCTGCCGGGCTATCGAAGTACCAGCTGCCGTAGTTGCCGTCCGCACAGACGACGATCATCTGATGCGCATCGACCGCCTGGCCCAGATTCGGCGCTTTTTTGGCCCAGTCGCTGTAGTTACCGCTGTAGCCATGCAAGAGATACAGCACCGGAAATGCACTGCCAGCCGTGTAGGAATCGGGCGTTACAACCACCGCTTTGATCGTCTTTTTCATCGACGGGCTATACGTGTCGACAGTGTCGACTTTGGCGGCATAACTTTGACCTGTTAGCGAAAGAAAACTAAGGATAAAAAAAATACGAAAGATCATCATTGGGGATTAATTGATGCAGTTAACGACAAACCACGCTACAGTTCTACAAGGCAATATAAAGTAAACATGTCATTTCATTGTCGGATGAATTCACACTGGTTATTTGGCTTTTTCTCCATATACAGCTGCCAGAATAAAGTCGACGATGGGTTGCGGATTGGGCAGGCTGTGTGGGTGGTGATTGACGCCCGGCTTATGAATAACCTGGATTGAGCCGCCCAGCGCCTTTACTTTCTGCTCAAAGGGGGTGGTGTTTTCATCGACCGGGACGGCATCATCGGCATCACCGACAACGTGCAGCATCGGGAATTTCCCTTTGACAATCTCGGCAACTTTGTCCATCGGGTTGTTTTTGAAGGCAGCCATCTCGGCCTCCGTGGTGTAGCCATAATCTTTTTTGAACAGCTCCCAGTCAGCGGGGCTACCCTTGGCTTTGCCTTTGCCGCCGGGCCAGCTACGCATGTCCAGCACGGGCGCATCGGCGTACACACAGGCAACCTTGTCCGGGTTTTCGGCCGCCCAGTTATAGATGTACACGCCCCCCCGACTCATGCCCTCCATAACCGCTTTTTTGGCCAGCCCAGCCTGCCGCATGGTCTGATAGAACTTGTTCCAGAGGGCGACGGCTTCGGCATTGCCAAACAATTCGGTGGGGTCGCAGAACACAAGATGGAAACCCCGATCCAGCAGGGCAATGTCGGTTTGGGGTTCATGTCCCCAGAAGCGGGCCCGCCATACCCAGGGTTTGTCGGCGGCAACCACCCGTGGTTTCACGATTTTGGCCATACGTCCTTCGAACGTAAACTCAGCGCAGTCGTAACCGTAAAATGAGGTTTGCTTATAAGGCGCTTTGATCGACTGGAAAATATCGAACCCGTTGACGGTTTTGGCTGTAAGGGCGTCCTTCAACCGATGGGCAATCAGGGTTGCTCCTGGGAGAGAAGGATGCAGTTGGTCGGGAAAGAGCGAATCCTTGCTGAGCGTCATGGCGTGCAGATCGATCAGTTCCAGTTTCTCGTCGTAGGCGACCTGCTGAATGCGGGGAATGATCCATTTGGTGATGGCCGCGTCGGTCTGGCGGGTCGTGTCGGTCAGGTAAGACGCAAGAGGCAGCAGCAGAATCACTCGCGGGTGCGACGGCAGCTCACGGAAGGAATGAATCAGGGTTTTGTAAGCCGTGGCAAAGCTATCGGCCACCTGACGGCGGAACGGCAACCGGCTGTCGTTGGTGCCCAGTTTAATGGTCACAATGTCCGGGTTGCTCTTCAGCGCGTTCTGGTAAGCCGCCGTCGCCCGGTACGAATTCTCGGTCTGCATGACGGTCTTGCCACTGACACCGAAGTTGAGCACTTCATAATCGTAGCCTAATAACCCCTGCAACTGAGCCGGATACGATTCGGCACCGGGGTATTTCAGGCGGGTACCTTCGGTGATGCTGTTGCCGACGCAGGCGATCCGTAGGCGCTTCGGTACGGTTCCCGCTATAGTGGCCCGGATGCGCTTTTCGATGGCATCGTAAATCGGACGCGCCTGGTCCATCGGTAGACCCGGATGCATTTCCGGGCGTTTGTGGCCGGTCGAACTGAGCCAGGCATCTTTCATAATGGCCTGCCGCTGGCTGACCAGGCTCGCGAGCTCATCGGCGCGGGGAATGCCCGATAGGGTAGAAGCCGCATCGGGGGCATTGGCTACCTCCTCACCCAGGTACTGGAGAATGGGCTTTGCCATCAGCCAGTGCCCCAGCTCGCCTGGATGAACACCATCGTTTGCCAGTTTAAACGACGGGTCGGCTTTACGTCTTTCTTCAAGGAAATTCTTCATCGGAAAATGAAGGTCCGCCACTTCCCAGTTGAGTGAATCCCGCTGGGCCAGCAACCAGTCGGCGTATTTATCCAGGGTCAGGTTATAACCCTGCGTACCCAGTTTTTTATCGTCATGAACGGGGGGCGTCAGAAAAATGATTCGTTTGGCGCCGACCGCTTCCAACTGGGCGTGCAGCCACTTCATGCCTTCCCGATAGGGCCGAAACCGGCTTTCGTCGAAAGGCAACGAAATACCGTCGTTCATGCCGTAGCAGGCAAACACCACATCGGGTTTGGTCTGGGCCAGTATCCGGCTCAGGCGTTCATGCAGGTCGGGGCGCGGAAACCGCCCGTCGGCATGGTTGGGTTCACTCAGGCCCGATACCGTCTCACTGGGTAACCCAACGTTGATGAATTCGTACGCTTGTTTGGGGTAATGCGTAACGAAATACGACTCGATATCCGTAACGTACTTGCCCGCGTAGGTAATGCTGTTACCCAGGAACAGGATTCGTTTCGTACCCTTCGGAAAAGGCGATTTACGTTGCGCCTGCAGGAACGATGGTAAAAAAAGGAACCCGAACAGGATCAGGAGCGCAGGAGAAAATTGCTTAAATCGTTTCATGGTGACTACGGTCTGCCTGGCGATCTGGGCAGATGAGTATTGCCAAACAGAGGGTGTTTCAGGGCTTGTTTACTCATATCGACCGTTACATTTCTCGAAATAAGTCAGTACCAACCCTTTTATTGAAACCTGGGCTAACGACAGTACGTAGCCGTACCCCGTAAAGTAGCGGCCATCGGATGCAATCCGTAACTTGCAGCCAAACCAGTGCTTTCATTATAAACCTAGGCATACCATGAACCGATTCTTCATTGCTGTAGCCCTGCTCGTTAGTACCCTGTCCGCTACCTTCGCCCAGCAACCGGCCACCTCACCAGCCGCTCCGGCTATGCGACTGGCCATTCCGGCTTTTTCGGATGGGGGGATTATTCCCATCACCTATTCACAGGCAGCACCGGGCGTCGCTCCCGGCGGAGGTAAATCACCGGTTATCAACTGGACGAACGTGCCGGCGGGTACCCAAAGTCTGCTGCTACACATGCATGATGTGGATGTATCACGGAATAAAAGCACGGACGATGTACTGCACTGGCTGGTCTGGAACATTCCCCCGACGGCGACGGGCCTGCCCGAAGCGGTGCCCGCCGGGGCTCAGCTGGCCGATGGCAGTTACCAGATGAACATCCTGGCACCTGCTTACCGGGGACCGGGCGCTCCGGCCAGTGGCCCACTGCATCACTATGTGTTTGAGCTGTATGCGCTGGATACCAAGCTCGACGTGAAACCCGGCACCGAAGGATCGGAGACACGAACGAACGTATTGATTGCCATTCAGGGGCATATTTTGGGCAAAGCCGCCTACGTAGGGCTGTTTAAACGGCCTCAGTAAAAGCAGATAAGCTGTTCGATAATGCCTATTGGAGTGTGGGAGGAAAGTACAACTTAGTTTGGCATTCCGGTATGACCCCTGCGGGGTCACATATTTATAGAGGGTCGAATCAACTACAACTATGTGACCCCGCAGGGGTCATACCGAAACGATTATTTCCTTCGTTATCGCCCCGTAAACCGAAGCATAGATAGGTCCGGCTAACGGCTGATCATTTGCCGCACCCGCTCTGCCACGGTTTCGACCGAAATCATGTGCAGACAGGCTAAGTCACCCCGCCAGCAGGGTTTGTTGCCGAATACGGAGCAGGGGCGGCAGGTCAGCACGTTTGTAGACACTTGAAGAATGGCTTCGTCGCCCTGGCCCCACGGACCGAAACCGGCGTCGGGGTGGGTAGCCCCCCAGATCGATAATACCGGCACACCACTCAGAACGGCCAGGTGCATGTTGCCCGAATCCATGCACAGCATACCATCTAACCGGCTGATAAGCAGCAGCTCGGCCGCCAGTGACAACTGCCCCGCCACGAGTACCGCCTGAGGAAATCGCTGCCCTAAGGTTTCGAGCTGAGCGACTTCGGCGGGGCCACCGCCAAACAGAAAAATGGTAATCGGCTGCTGGTCGTACAACCGCTCCAGTAGTGGAGCAAATCGCTCGAACGGCCACATTTTCTGCACGTGCTGGGCAAACGGAGCGATACCCAGCCAGGACGTGTCGGCCAGTAGTGACTGACGCTGAAGAAAGGAATCCAGCTCGGCCTGGGCGGAAGCGTTGGGCGGAAACCGAAACGGACGGACGAGCTGTAGGGCAAACCCGGCCCGGTCGAACACCTGCGCGTACCGCTCCACGCTGTGGGCTAATGGCCGACGAACTTTGTTCTCTTTCCGGGTAAGCGCTTTTTTGTCGGCTCGCCCTTTGTCGAGAGTGACCGCTGGAACGCCAATCAGCCGGAACAAATTTTTAAGCACGGCCGACCGCAGGTTCTGGTGTGCGTCGACAACCATCCCGAACGGACCCAGCGCCCGCAGTTCGTTGAACAACTGGACCAGCCCGCCAAACCCTTTATGACGGCCTTCGAAGTCGGCACCGACGATGCGAACATTCGGAAAGCCCTCGAAAAAAACAGCAAACTTCCGGCGGGTGACCAGCGTAATGCCCACGTCGGGATACCGCTGGGTGAACGCCTGTACTACGGGAGCCAGCAACGCCACATCGCCCATGGCCGAAAACCGGAGAAGCAACAACTGTTTCATAGGGTAATGGGCATCAGTTGTCATGAATGACTACCTAACTGACTATTCCTGATCCGTATACAGCACCGGATTGAGCGTAGGGTCGTTGTACATTTTCATTTGCCGGTACACCTTCATGTAGCGGTCTCCGCTTCGGATGTCTTCCAGTAGCTCGTCGAAGCAGCGAGCCAGATCCTGCTCCTGTTCGAGTAAAACGCTCAGCTTGAGCCGGGCTTTCTGCCGATGCTCGTCCGACACCGACGGGCGCTCGACCTGTTCCCGAAAATGGTAGATTTTAAGCTGGAGAATCGACATCCGGTCGAGCAGCCAGGCCGGTGTTTCGGAATTCATCCGGGCGGTAGGCTTACGCGCTATACCACGAAAAATTTCTGAAAACCAGCTGTCTATCTGCTCGACTGTATCGGTCCGGTCCTGGTTCGATTGGTCGATGCGCCGTTTGATGGTAACGAGTTCGTCGGGCCGGATGCTGGGACTGCGGATGATGTCTTCCAGATGCCACTGTACCGTATCGATCCAGTTTTTCTGGTACAATAAAAACGCAATACTGTCTGGCGAATAGGGGTTCTCGATGGGCGTATCGACGTGATCGCTCAGGTGATAATCCTGAATGCTCTGGCGAAACAGGTCGTTGGCAAACGTGGCGTTCATAGGCAAGTAATCAGCCGCAAAGATACACGGTTTCCCCCGGAAAGCCGGACTGAATTTACGGAGCCGTCTGGTAAAAGTCCAATTTTTTTTGTATTATGCGGTTTTTGCGCTCACTCAACCACTGTCTACATGGAGTTATACTATTCGTTTTCGGGGCTAATCGTACTAACCGCTATCTTTTCTTATCTAAACGAACGCTTCCTGAAATTACCCGCCACCATCGGAATTATGCTGATGGCTATGCTGGCGTCTATTGCTTTAGTGATCACCGGAAATATCTTTCCCAACTTGTTCGGTGGGTTTTCGCGCTTCATTGCCAACCTCGATTTTACGGAGATCCTGATGGGCGCGATGCTCAACTTTCTGCTCTTCGCCGGGGCCATCCACGTGCGGCTGAAAGACCTGCGCGAACAGCGGGCACCCATCATCGTTTTCTCGACCATTAGCGTGGTCATCTCGACGCTGATCGTTGGGTTTGTCAGCTACTGGATACTCCCGTTTTTTCGCCTGAACATTCCGCTGATCCAGTGCCTGGTCTTTGGCGCGCTTATTTCACCGACCGACCCGATTGCCGTGCTCGGTATTCTGAAAAAAGCCGGTGTCCGGAAGTCGCTGGAGACGAAAGTTGCGGGTGAATCGCTGTTCAACGATGGCGTGGCAGTTGTGGTATTCGCTGTTCTGCTGGAACTGGCGCAGGGTTCGGACGTCGATTTATCGTTCACGAATATTTCCTGGCTGCTGATCAAAGAAGCGGTGGGAGGTTTCGGGATGGGCGTGCTGATCGGCTTCATCGGGTCGCGCGCGATGCAGCGGATCGATAGTGCCAACGTGTCGGCGCTGATTACGCTGGCCATCGTGATGGGCGGCTACCTGATCGCCCGCGCGATGCACATCTCCGGACCACTGACGATGGTGGCGGCCGGACTGGTGGTGGGGAATATCGGGAAAGCCTCGCGCATTTCGGTCACTACCCAAGACTATCTGGATAAGTTCTGGGAGCTGATCGATGAAATCATGAATGCGATTTTATTCCTGATCATCGGTTTCGAACTCCTGCTGATTCCGCACATCGTCGATTACTGGCAGGTGGGGCTGATCAGCATCGGGGTGGTGTTGCTGGCGCGGTTTCTGTCGATCTGGCTACCCACGCTCCTTATCCCGTTCAAAACAAAATTCGATAAACGGACCATCACCATTCTGGTTTGGGGCGGTTTGCGGGGTGGAGTTTCGGTAGCGCTGGCCCTCTCCATCGATGAAGAACTGAATAAAAACTTATTTCTGGCTATGACCTATTTCATTGTGGTCTTCTCCATTCTGGTCCAGGGGCTTACGGTCGGCAAACTGACACAATCCAAAAAAACGCCCGAACTGGTTGAGGAATAAAGTTGTGTAGAACCTAAGCTCCGGCTTCGGGCGTGTTCGTTAATTCTGGTTGTTTTACGCCCGAAGTCGGAGCTTAGGTTCTACTTCATCCACTGGTTGAAAAACAACAGCGCATCCTGCAGATGTTCCTGCCAGTAGGGCCATTCGTGGCCACCCGGATGTTCGACAAACTGATGCGGAATGGTCTGCTCGGTCAGGCCGCGGTGCAGGGCCCGATTTGGCTCGATCAGCACATCCTCGGTGCCGCAATCGAACTGAATTGGGGGCAGGGTTTCGCGATTCCGAACCATCAGGTCCAGTACGGACTCATCGGCCGGATCGGACTGCGCATAGTTCGCAAGCGGCTCTTCGACAAAAAGCGGCAACTGATTCAGGTGGGTGATGGACGACAGCCCGTAAGCTGCCCGAAATTGGTTGGGGTACCTGGCGGCCAGCCGCAGCGCTCCATAACCACCCATCGATAAGCCGGCAATACAAACCTGTGCTGAATCGATCTGATCGGGTGGAAGTGCTTCGGCCACTGCTTTCGGCACGTCTTCCACGATCCACCGGTCAAACCGATGGCCATTGTGGGGCAAATACCCGCTGCCGTCGCCCCAGAGGCCGTCGGAAGGCATCGCCAGCGCCATTGGGCGAATCCGGTTCTCCCGCATCAGCCGGGCCGCGGTCCGGTGCGCTCCGCCTTTCATGGACCACGCCCAGTGGCTGCCGTAAACACCATGCAGGAGAATAACGAGCGGGAGCGGTTCCTGACCTGCTAAAGCCGCATCGGGCAACCAGATGGTTATGTCGCCACGGCCCGCCAGGTTCGGCGTCTTGACCGTCAGAAAACGCAGACCGTCTGGCTCATAGGCCGGGTCCGACAGTTCGAGAGTTCGGAAAGACGTAGCCATTAGAAAACAAGGACGCCTTTGGCATTGCGCCCGTTCAACATATCGTCGAAAGCCTCGCCGAGTTGGTGGAGGGAGTAGGTTCTTGTCACCAGATCATCGAGGATCAAATCGCCTTTCTGGTATAGATTCAGCAGAATCGGGATGTCGATTTCGGGCCGGCATTTACCGTAGAGCGGGTTGATGTAAATCTTGTCCCACTCGAACAGATTCATATCGATGCTGATCGTCTGCTCGATACCGCTTACCTGGCAGGCTACGCCCGCATTCCGGACCATCGCCAGCGGCACCGCACCGAGTTCCGGAATGGCCGTACACTCGAACGCATAGTCGGCCCCCCGCCCACCGGTCAGTTGTTTGACCTGACCGACGGCCAGCGCCAGTCCCTTATCGGCCCGGTCGGCCAGCAGCGTGTGCGTAGCGCCGTACCGAACGGCCATTTCCAGCCGGTTGGGGTTCACGTCGACGGCGATGATCATGGCCGCACCGGCAATCCGCGCGCCCTGAATGACGTTCAGGCCGACACCGCCCGTACCAACGACCACCACCGACCGGCCGGGTTTCACCTGGGCGGCATTTACCACCGAGCCCACGCCCGTCATGACCCCACAACCCACAATGGCTGCCGAAGCAAACGGAATCGGAACGTGGGTTTTAACCACGGCCGCTTCGCGCACAACCGTGAATCCCGACATGGTGCCGAGGCTGAACGACCGCTCGATGGGCTGACCTTTGTAGGTCGTTCGCTCCAGGGCCGCATGTCCACCGCTGGCTTTATTCCCCGACGTAACCGGCGAATTGACCTCGCAGATGTGCTGATTCCCTTCCAGACACTGAAAGCAGTAACCGCAGGGAATGGCCCAGTTGAGAATGACCGGGTCGCCCGGCTGAACTTTTCGAACGGCGGGCCCCACGCAGCGTACGATCCCCGCACCTTCGTGCCCCATTACGAGAGGTTTGCCCCACGACAGGGAGTCGTAGTCGGTGTGGCAGATACCGGCGGCTTTCAGCTCGACCAGTACTTCGTCGCCTTGTGGCTCACCGACTTCTATATAATCGATCTCAAAACGGCCGTTTCCCGTAGCAATGGCGGCTTCAACGTGCATAAGCATAGTTTGAAAGCAGAAAAAGAAGACGAAAACGGCTTCCTACTGAGTAAGCAGCTTTTCGACCGATGCGCGCAATCCGTTGCGTATAAACGGCAGTAAATTTACTTTGGGTATTGGGTCGTCGCCGAAGGCAATCTTGTCATTATGGCTGACGACCTGACGAAAACCGACTAACTGTACACGGATGAAAAGGCGTTTGCAACGAATTACCTATACAACCCTGCTGAGTACGACGGTGCTGTCGGTTCGTGCGCAGTTTCTGATTCAGCGCTTTGAGCCGGTCACGTTTTCGCAGGTGACCATTACTGACCGCTTCTGGAAACCCAAGCAGGACAAAGTCGCCACGGCGACATTACGGGCCTGTATCGTTCAGACCGAAGAAAAAACGGGGCGTATCCGCAACTTCGAGAAGGTAGCGCGGAAACAGCATGAAAAACATGAGGGAATTTATTTCGACGACAGCGATGTCTACAAAGCCATTGAAGCGATGGCTTATTCGCTCAAGAACCGTCCCGATGCAGCTATCGAACAGAAAGCCGACGAATGGATCGATAAGATCGCTGCGGCTCAGCAGCCCGATGGGTATCTGAACACGTATTACACCCTGACGGGGCTGGACAAGCGCTGGACCGATATGGAAAAGCACGAAGATTACTGCGCCGGACACCTGATCGAAGCGGCTGTAGCGTATTACAACACGACGGGTAAGCGCAAGCTGCTGGACGTTTCCATCCGCTTTGCCAACCACATCGACTCCACGTTTCGGTTGCAGAATCGCCACTGGGTGAGCGGCCACCAGGAAATCGAGCTGGCGCTGATGAAACTCTATCACCTGACCGGGCAGGACCGGTATCTGAAACTCGCCGACTGGTATCTGGATCAGCGGGGGCGCGGCTACGGAAAAGGGGTTATCTGGGACGAGTGGAAAAATCCGAAATACTGCCAGGACGACGTACCCGTGAAGCAGCAGAAAGAAATTACGGGTCATGCCGTCCGTGCTATGTACCAGTATACCGGAGCCGCCGACGTGGCAGCCGCGACCAACGATCCGGGCTACCTGAACGCCATGACGACCGTTTGGGAAGACGTTGTTTTCCGGAACATGTACCTGACGGGCGGCATCGGCTCGTCGGGACACAACGAAGGGTTTACCGAAGATTACGACCTGCCTAACGAGTCGGCCTACTGCGAAACCTGTGCGTCGGTGGGTATGGTGTTCTGGAACCAGCGGATGAACCTGCTGACCGGCGAAAGCAAATACATCGACGTGCTCGAACGCAGCCTGTACAACGGAGCGCTCGACGGCCTGAGCCTGAGTGGCGATCGGTTTTTCTACGGCAATCCGCTGTCGTCGGGTGGCAATTACGGGCGCAGTGAGTGGTTCGGCACGGCCTGTTGCCCATCGAACATTGCCCGACTGGTAGCTTCGCTGGGCGATTACATCTATGGCCGGTCGGAGCAGGGTATCTGGGTGAATCTGTTCGTTGCCAGTAACACGTCGATCAACATCGGCAAGACGGCCGTACCGCTGCAACTGGAAACCAATTATCCCTGGGAAGGAAATGTAAAACTGACGGTTAATCCGGCGAAAAAAGTGGCCTACGCGCTACACATCCGGATTCCGGGCTGGGCGGAAAACGTGCCCGCTCCGGGCAGTTTGTACCGGTTTACAGACAGCAACAGCCCGAAAGTTGACCTGCTGCTCAACGGGAAACCCGTCGCGTTTCGGCAGGAAAAAGGCTATGCGGTCATCGACCGGGCCTGGCAGAAAGGCGACGTCATTGAAGTGAAACTGCCGATGACCGTTAGGCAGGTGGCTTCCCGGAAGGAAGTCAAAGCCGACCAGGACCGGATTGCGTTGCAGCGTGGGCCACTGGTCTATTGCGTAGAAGGAGCGGATAACGAAGGACGTGCGTGGGATATTCTGGTGCCCGAGAAGGCGACGTTTACAACCCAGGCTCACCAGATTCTGGACGAACCAGTCGTAGCCATTCAGGCAAATCTGTCGGTCGTGGCTCCGGCTACTGATGGGTTATCGGTGCAGACGGTGCCTAAAACGATCACGGCCATTCCGTATTATGCCTGGGCCAACCGGGGCAAAAGCCCGATGCAGGTGTGGTTGCCCAGCCGCATTAAAGCAGTGAACATTACGGAGTGACACTTTTTTTGTCATCCCGACGAAGGAGGGATCTTAATGCCTACTGACTCTCTGGTTAGGAAACGTTAAGATCCCTCCCTACGGTCGGGATGACAAAGTAATTAACAGTCTAAGAAAATGATAAGACGTTGACGACACAGATGTTCGTTTGCTTATTCTTATGAAGCCCTGACAAACAGACCTTATAGCGTTGGCCACACCGGAAAGGCTTCGCCCGGATTAAATTCCGAACGGTCGGGGGGGAGTTCCATAAAGGCGCTGGCATCGAGCAGGTTGGCGAAGTCCGCCGAACCCGAGCCGGGAAGCGGATGCGCCATCGTGCGACCATCGGGGGCAGACGAGAGCGCGACAGGCAAAAAATACGTCAGCGCCGGTCTGAATGTCACGGGCGTTGCCAGTTGGGCGTACTGTGCCGGAGTCGGCGCCAGACCGAGCGACGTCCGCAGATAAGGCAGTACGTAACGGTACGCACACAGAATGGTCGAAACCGGATTGCCTGGCAAGGCAAAAACGGTTTTGTCGGCTGTCGTGCCGAACCAGAGCGGCTTGCCGGGGCGCTGGTCTATTTTATGAAACCGTTTCTGGACGCCCAGCTGAGCCAGCACGTTCGGCACAAAATCGGCTTTGCCCGCTGAAACTCCCCCGCTGAGAATCAGCAGATCATGGTCGGCCAGTAAGGTCGCCAGTCGATCGGCCAGAATGGTTTCGTCATCCACGATGTGGTGCAGCGTAGCCGTGATGTTCAGCGATTGTAACGCGGCCCGAAGCATGTAGGTGTTGGACCGCCGGATCTGGTAGGGCAGGGGCGCATCGCCCACGTCGACCAGCTCGTTGCCGGTGGAAATGAGCGCCACGCGCGGTAGGGCCGTTACCGTCAGCGAGGTTTGTCCGACCGAAGCGGCCACCGCCAGTTCCGATGGCCCCAGACGGGTACCGACCGGCAACAGTTCATCGCCCGCCCGGCGGTCGGTAGCGCGCGGATGGATGTGCTGACCCGCTTCTATATCTTCGATCGTTACCGTCGCCTGTCCGTTGGCCATACTGACATCTTCGTAGCGCACCACCGTATCGATGCCCAGCGGCAGCATAGCACCGGTCATAACTTCCAGACAGGCGGTCGGCTCACTCAGGGTTTGCTGTGCCTGACCGGCATACTGTGTCCCGGCTATCCGGAAGCTACGTTGTCCGGCTGCGTAGTCGGCAAACCGAATCCCGATACCATCCATCGCCACCCGATCGAAGGGCGGAAAATCGCGGTCGGCAACAACGGGACGTCGCAGGACCCGCCCCTGCGCTTCGGTGAGCGGAACGGTTTCGGCCGGTAGGGTCAGCCGGTACTGTTGGGTTATCGTGAACGCATCAGAAACAGAAAGCATAATCCAAATAAGCTATTGTGGGGTTGAGGAGTCACTGTCCTACGACGGTAAAACTAAGCCCGAATCCACAATTAATAACACTGCCAGGAAAATACCCATTCGTCTTCGCTTCCGGCAGTTGTGCCCCGACCAAAGTAAGCGATACCATTGTCGCCCCATTGCCAGTGTGCTTTCAAAACGCTGTCGATCTGAAACGCAAACGTCGGTTGTAGCAGGTGTTGCCTGGACGGTGACCAGAAAATGTCTCCCTGTATCAGGGTTGGCCAGCCACCAAACTTAATGCCATCGACATTCGGAAACTGTTCGTAAAACGTTTCTTCATACCGGGCCGGGATAGAAACCGGGCAGTCTTCGGGCAGCGGAAAGTCGGCATCGATCCGTTCTGGCCGCATCTGGAACGGCTTAATAGGAGAGGTAACCGGAGGCTGTTCCAGCGGTACCAATTCGTCCAGGGACTGATACGTGCGCAGGCACCAGTTGGTATGGTTCAGGTCTTCGTGGCTGGGAATGGCCCCGGCGTCGATGAACACCGTCAGGAAGGCAAGGTCCTGAACCGGCTCAGGTTTGAACGGAAATTCGTCGAGATTGACCTGACATAGCGCCAGCATGGATTTCCCATTCGACCGGGGCCACGATTCACCGGCTTTTGCCAGTAGCACTTTCCCGAACCACGACGCCTGCGGCTGACCGGTCGGGCGAAACCCACCCACGTTCAGGCGAACCGCCCGGCGACCTATGGCCTGACGAAAATCTTTTTTATTCATAGTAATCAGGTTGTTCTACGATTTTGACGAGCGCTTTGTCAGAATTTGCCCCAGTGTGTGTTGCATGGCGGTAAACGATGTAGACACGTCAAGGCCCAACTGGGTTTGAAGCGCAGCCTGGTGGTTGACAAACTCCGTAAAGACGAAGTGCTGCGGACCAACCGAAAGCGGGTCGGCCCCGTGTTCCAGCAATAATTGACAGACGTCCCAGTATTCCTGCCGGGCAGCCGCCTGGAGTGCCGTATGACCAGCCAGCCAACTGCGTGCGTCAGCCGGGAAAAGGCCGTTCGGGTCGGCACCACGGGCCAGGAGTAACCGGATGTTTTCGATCCGGTCTGCTCCATAAGCATTCATTAGCGTGAATAACAGGGGCGAATTCGCGTTCGTGGGGTCGGTGGCATTTGGGTTCGCGCCCCTGTTCAACAAAGTCGTCAGCAGAGCCTTCGAGCCACCCCGACCGATGAGCACATGCGTAGGCGTATGGTGCGGAATGGCGGGTTCGATCAGGGCACCTTTGTCCAGCAATAGTTCTACGCACGTTAACGCTGCGGGATCGTCTGGGTGAATGACCGCCTGCATCCCCGCAAAATCAAGCAGCGTGATCTGATCCTTACCGGAACCGTTGAGTGGTAAACCGGGTGATTGAAGCTGTTTCCGCACCTGATCGAGTTGTTGGGTGGCAATGGCCTGGGCTAGTCGGCGCTGTTCGGCATCTGAAAAGTAATAGCTTCCGTCGTACCGCTTCCGCTCCGTCTGAGAGGAAATAATCTTTGTGGCAAGCGTTTGTAGCAGGCTGATAAGAGAGCCCGAGACGGGTATAAGCAGCAAGAAAAAAATCGTGATGCGGGTCCAGCGAAACGGTAAAAAATTAGCCAGCGCTAGCATGAGCAGAACAATCAGCCCCACTATAGCCACGGCTCGATCCAGCCCCCGTGTAGCCGGGTCGGAAGCAAAGGATTGGCGGCTAAAAACAAAATAAGCTAGCGCCAACACCGACGGGACCAGTAGCAACCAGTTCGCATACGTAATGAATTTCATCGGAAAGCGCCTGTAGCGGGCGGTTGTCATAAAGGCTATAGAACACCACAATACTACGCGCTACCGGGCTGACGAAAAATGAAGAATGAATAAACGGTGAAGATGAGTTAACGAAAGGTGGCTGTTGGCTTTTGAATCGCGATACCTAAAACTCCAGATACGGGGCCAGCTTCTCGATCGTTTTTGGGTCCAGAATGCGAATCGGCTTCAGCGATTCGGCGGAGGTGTACGCGCCATGTTGCTCGCGGTAACTGACGATGATCTGCGCCTGTCGGCGGGATAAAAACGGATGCCGATCCAGCTCCTCGACGGTGGCTGTATTGACCGGGATTCGGCGAGCCGCCGAGCGAATTTTGCCAAACGTCTGCAACTCGTCCAGCGCCAGCGAATCGAGCCCGTAAATATCCCGAAACTGGTCGGTAGAAACGAAGCCGCCAAGCGCATCCCGAAATTTAATGATCCGTCTGGCCAGCGTCGATCCAATTCCTTTCAAGGCAATCAATTGCGTCGTGTCGGCGGTGTTGATGTCGAACGCTTGCGGGGCAGGTTTGACTGGTCGCTCACTGACGTAACGAGTAGGGCGTTCCGGAAACGTTGGTTTGTCACCGTCGCGGTAGGGTTCAGTGGACGGATACGGCTTGCTTCTGGGGAAGCGGTCCGGCGACGGAGATTCCCTGAGGGTAATATAAGGTTCCAGTTGCTCGTAGAGGTCGGGCGGAAAATCGTAGATCCGTAACAGATCTTCTTTCTTTCGGAACCGTCCGCCTTTGCTGCGGTATTTTTCAATTCGTTCGGCCAGCCAGCGCGGAAGCCCCAACTGCTGCCAGTCGGCTACGCTTATGGTGTTGGGGTCGAAGCGAAATAATTTCGGCTCACTGAAATGTTCGGTGGTGGTTTTGTCTTTATCGGATCGCTCGGCGAACCGGGGTTGCGAGGCTTCCTCGGTCTGCATCAGCGCGACCAGGCTATCCAGTTTACGTTGGTCAGCCGCTGATGTATCGATGGGCGCTCGATCGCTCATAAACCGGTATAGAAATGGAACCAGCAGGCAGAGGGCCGTCAGGAACAACAAAACGATAAATCCCCTGGCTTCTTTGTGGGAAATACCGAAATAATCGCGGATAATGGCCTGGAAGCGGTTGAACATGCTTCCTTAGACGGGCATGTTTATGGAGAGTAACTAGACTAAGAATTGGAGCGGACGTAACGGCTAGCTAGCCCTAAGTAATTGGCAGAATACGTGCTCGTAGTGCTTTGCTGTCTATTGTAATTAAGGCTCCTGTTTTGAGATGGGTTTCGAATTGCTTCAGCGCTTGGAGTACAAGAGCACCCATCCCTTCCGGAAGTACGTCATGTTCTCGAACCTGAACAACGCTGGGCCCATCCGCTTTTGTGACAGCGAGGATTGTTCCAAAATCGAGGTCGTGGGTGAAAATAATGTACTTGTTTTCTTTAGCCCAAGCCGTGATTAGCCGATCAGTTGTGCGGGCATCACCAACCGTTGACCAGTGAATAGCTTCGTGACCAGCTTGTTTGAGAAAGTCACACCAAGTTGGCAATAGATTCATGTCGATAACTAATTTCATGCAGCGCGGGCAAGAGGCACTTCAATTTCTTCGACGCGCCAGGCCGCAAAAGCTAATGCCTCGCTAATGTCGTCGGCCTCCAGATAGGGATACGCATGCAGAATTTTTTCCGTAGAGTAACCCGCTGATACAAGACCTACGAGCATACCGACCGTTACCCGTAAGCCACGAATGCAGGGTTTGCCTCCCATTACTTCTGGGTCTAATGTTATCCGCGTGAATTGTTTCATGATGGCAGCTAATTTAATGACAAAGCTATGAATTCGAACCGGTCAGTAGGCACTTGCGCATAAAAACGTATTTTTGCGCCCACGTATGAATACTACACAAGCGCCAGCGGCCTCGCTGCAAGATATTATCGCTCACGCCAAAGAATATGGCTTTGTCTTCCCATCTTCCGAAATTTACGATGGGCTACAGGCCGTGTACGACTACGGTCAGAATGGCGTCGAACTCAAGAATAACCTCAAAACGCTGTGGTGGAAGGCCATGACCCAACTCCACGACAACGTGGTGGGAATCGATGCGGCCATCTTCATGCACCCGCTCACCTGGAAAGCGTCGGGGCACGTCGATTCGTTCAACGACCCGATGATCGACAACCGCGATTCGAAGAAACGCTACCGGGCCGATCAGCTCATCGAGCTGAAAGCCGAAGAATACGAAAAAGCGGGGGATGAAGCACGCGGTCAGGCGCTGCGCAACGAACTGGGCCGCTTGCAAAGTGCCGATGATATGGAAGGACTTCGAAACCTGATCATCGAAGAAGGCATCAAAGACCCGGTTTCGGGAACGGCCAACTGGACGGAAGTACGCCAGTTCAACCTGATGTTCTCGACCCAGGTCGGTTCGGTGGCCGAAGACGCCAGCCTGATTTACCTCCGTCCGGAAACGGCGCAGGGCATTTTCGTCAACTTCCTGAATGTGCAGAAAACCGGCCGGATGAAGGTTCCGTTCGGGATTGCGCAGATCGGGAAAGCCTTTCGGAATGAGATCGTGGCCCGGCAGTTTACCTTCCGGATGCGCGAATTCGAGCAGATGGAAATGCAGTTTTTCGTGCGGCCTGGTACCGAAATGGCCTGGTATGAACGGTGGCGCGACACCCGGATGAAGTTCCACCAGGCGCTGGGCTTACCGGCCAAAAAACTCAAGTTCCACATCCACGAAAAATTGGCGCACTATGCCAATGCCGCCGTGGATATCGAGTACGAATTTCCGTTCGGTTTCCGCGAAATGGAAGGGATTCACTCGCGCACCGATTTCGATCTGAAGTCGCACCAGGAGCTGAGTAAAAAGAAACAACAGTATTTCGATAACGACATCGACGAAGCCACCGGCAAACCCTACGGCAACTACATTCCGTACGTGGTCGAAACCTCGGTGGGCGCAGATCGGCTTTTCCTGGCTACGTTCTGCAATGCCTTTACAAAGGAAACCGTAGGCGAGGGTGATCAGCAGAAAGAGCGGACGTACCTGAAGCTGCACCCGGCTCTGGCTCCTGTGAAGGTAGCCGTGTTCCCGCTGGTGCGCAAGGATGGACTTCCCGAAAAAGCGGAGGCTATTGTCAAAAGCCTGCGGTCGGAGTTCCGGGTAATCTACGAAGAGCGCGATGCCATCGGCAAACGCTATACCCGGCAGGACCTGATCGGTACACCTTTCTGCATTGCCGTCGATTACCAGACCCTCGAGGATGATACGGTTACGATCCGCTACCGCGATACAACCGAACAGATCCGGATTCCAATCAGTGAGCTGAAAGCACGCATCGGGCAGGAGGTGTCGATGGAGCGTATTCTAGAACAGTTATAGAGACTAGGAGATTCTAACAAAAAACACCGGGCGCCCGGTGTTTTTTGTTTTAGTGATCCCTGAGTCGGGCCGGCTGTGTGTAGTGTCGACTGTCCCGATCGGCGCTGCAAAGAAAAACGGCCGTGTACCCGGATTATAAAGCGTATTCATTGGCAAAGTTGATCAGTTCGGCCAGGCTCGAAATATTCAGCTTCCGGTAAATATTTTTCCGGTGCGATTTGACGGTTTCGAAGCTGATAAACAACTGGTCGGCAATCTGCTGACTCGACAACCCCTGATGGATCAGACTGATGATTTTCACCTCGGTCGGGGTGAGTTTGTAGTGGCTGATGAAGACGTTGTTCTCGAAGTGCGGTCGGGCTGGTAGAGCCGGAAAATGAGTTTCGCCAGCGTAGACCCGCTCGATGACGCGCAGAATGGTTTCGGCCCGCTCGCTTTTCAGCAGATACCCCGACACGCCAATGCTGCGGCATTCGTCGATCAACTTCTGGTAATCGTACATCGTCAGCATGATGATACGTACATCGGGATAGGAATCGATAATCTGTCGTGCGCACTCAATGCCATTGACCTGCGGAAGATTGATATCCAGTAGCACCACATCGGGCTGATACTGGCTGATGGCCGGTAGCACCTCGTCGCCCTGGAAAACCTGTCCGACGACGGTTACCGACGACTGAGGGGTATCAAGCTGTAAGACTAACCCATCACTGAACAGGGCGTGGTCGTCAACCAGCAGCAGGCGAATTTCCGGTAGATTCTTCATTGGATTTGGGAGGATAGGGTATATCTAAACGGATGGTCGTACCCGCCGGGCCGCTATCGATGGCCACCGAACCGTTCAGACTTCTTATTCTCGAATGTACATTTTTTAACCCAATCCCCCGGCTATTTTTTACTGGCTGAGTGTCCATACCGCGCCCATTGTCTTCGACGGTAATGTTCAGGTGTTGTTCGTAATAAACCAGTTGAATGACGGCCTCGCTGGCCCGGCTGTGCCGAACAATGTTCTGCATCAAACTCTGAACGGTGCGGTACACAATCAGATCAGCCGATGAACTGAGCGGGACCACGCCATCTGAGCACAAGAATAGGAACCGAATGCCTGATGCGGTTTCCAGCCGCCGGGCCACCTCAGCCAGCGCGTCGGGCAATCCCAGATCGTGCAGGTCGAGGGGAAGCAGATTGTGCGAAACCATCCGTACGTCGGTGATGATTTTGTCCAGCAGATGCTCGGCGTCGGAATTCTGGCCCAGTTTGCCGCGCAGGGCCACCAGACTGGTTCCAATGTCGTCGTGCAGATCGGCGGCCAGCCGACGGCGCTCGGTTTCCTGAGCGGCAATCACTTCTTTCTGGGCTTTATCCAACTGAGTCAGGGTTTCGGCCCGCTCGTCGATCAGTTGCCTGACGGCACCCACACCCAGCACGATAATCTCGAACAAAGGCGCATAGTACCGGGCGTAATAGTGCCAATCCTGCGTTTCGATCAGATCGGCGCTATCTAAAACCCGCAGGAGAATAATGATCAGCAAAGGGGTTATGGCGATCAAATAAAAGCGTGCTTCCTGACTGCCACGGGCGAGGCTAACCAGTAAACTAAAGAATATGAAGCTGGCCGTTAAGCCCGTCAGTAGTAACGCTATGTCGGCCGAATGATCCTGGAAGGGAGTGATCAGTAAATAGCCAAACCAGGCGGACTGGATGGCTATAACGACGTAGTTTGCCTGGATCAGCCAGGGTGTCGGTTTGGGCAACCGCTTGTACACATATTGCCTGGTAAACAGCAGGTTCGCGACCCAGCCGAAAGCAACCCCAACCGCGTACCCCTTGATCTGGTTGAACGGCGCAACGGCATAATGGGCCAGAAACCCTTCGATGTTCAGGTTGTAAATGACGGTGCCCAGTGCATGGCCGGCGTAGAATAGCCAGAGCAGCCGGGACGAGAATAGGAACAGGACAAAGCTGGCCAGGGCCAATACCAATAGGGCGGCTGCCGGAATGAGAAAGAGAAGCGTGTCGGTCGACGTGCGTATTTCGTAGGCCGCTTTCTCCGAGATGCGTACCGGTGTAATCAACGTGCCGCTATGTTCCTGCGCCCGGATGTATATGCGTACCGATTCATACGGTCCTAAATCGAGTGGAAATGCAAAATAACGGGAGGGTAAGGCCCGCTGCCAGATCGGAACGCGCCAACTATCATGTTCAATTGCGCGGACGATTTTTTGCCCGCGCTGGACGTAAAAACTCATTTCGTCGGCATACACGATGTCGATATCAACGACAAATTGCCGGGCGCCGGCTGAGTTGTTCTGGCAGGTAAACGTAAGCCAGTGACTCAGGCCGTCGGTTCCGAAATTTGGGTAGCTGGTGTGAGCCGGATGGAACCTGTTCAAATCCAGCTGATGAATCGAAAGGGCGTTGGTCGAGTCGGTATAGATCGTCAGGCAGCTTGACAGGTACGCATGCTCAAACAGCCGATCCATGCGCAGGCAAGGCTGTGCCCAGACGCTGCCGGAAAGCAGGAAAAAAAGCAGGCATAAGTATAGATGGCGCATGAGCCGCGGTCAGCCAGATAGATGGGTCGGATCAGTTCTACAAAAAAACGGAAAATAGCGAACCGAAAAATCCCCCGATTGGGGGATGGTGCATACCTGCGGAATTGATGAGCTTTGTCGAATTCACCCGATTCTATCCACGCCATTTCAGATGTTCAGTTGATTGAATTGACAGTCAACTGCTTATGTAATCAGTCCCACCGTGCTGACCTCAGGGGATAAACGAGCCATATTCAGGTTCCGACAACCCTGGGGTCAGTACCTTTTCTTAACCTAAACTTTATCATGAAAACCACACAAACTCTATTGTTGATCCTGTTGATCGGCTCCTGCTGTTTTGGGCAGAGTAAGCCCACTGCCCGTATGATGGCTAAACCCGGTGAAGAGGTTTGGGTATGGGCTTACTCTGTCAAGGCCGATAAGCGGAAACAGTACGAACATTTTGTTCATGACATTTTCTGGCCGGGAGCCAGCAAACTTCCGGCTGCCGAGCAACGCGTTTTTCGGCAGACTCGGGTGATGCATCCGGCTCAGGCCAGCGCCAATGGGTCGTATACGTATCTGTTCATCATGGACCCACTGATCAAAGGCGCAGATTACTATATCGAATCGCTCATCAAAAAGATGTATGGCCCTAAACAGGGGGCGGAGCATTATAAATTGTTCGAAGGAGCGCTGGCTGGTAAAGATGTCGGCTATAAAGTTCTCCAGTCGAAAGATTAAGACCGAAACGCCAAAGACAAAACCCAGTGACAAGCCAAACATTTTGCGGCTGATCACTGGGTTTTATGTTTCGGACAAGAGCGAAATACTAAGCTTCGCCGATCAGCATCAATGCGCCGACCGTAACGTTCGAGGTTTCATCGATCAGGATAGCCCCACCGGTTGCCCGGTTTTTCTGGTACGGATCGAAGCTAATGGGTTGCGCCGTACGCAGTACAACTTTCGCCAGATCGTTTAATTTCAGGCTGTCGACGCCTTCCGTTTCTTCGTAGGTGTTGACGTTCAACTGGTAGGCGATTTCCCGCACCGAGCAGCGTGTCCGGAACGTCCCTACATGCAGAATATACTTATTTCCGGCTTTAAACTCTTTGGCGTCCATCCAGCACAGCATGGCTTCCACAGTCTGGCTGCTAATGGGGCGGTTGTTGGAACGCACGATCAGATCGCCCCGGCTGATATCGACATCGGTCGCTAGATGCATGACAACGGACATGGGCGTTGCGGCTTCGTTCAGGTGTTTTTCTGCGATCTCGATAGCGTCGATGGTTGAGGTTTCGCCCGAAGGAAGCACCGTGATCGTATCGCCTTTACGAAACAGACCGCTGGTAATTTTGCCCGCGTACCCGCGATAATCGTGCAGTTCGGCAGTTTGCGGACGAATGACGTACTGGACGGGGAATCGCGCCGGATGATGCTCTTCGGTGACGCCGTCGACGTCATCGTTGATGGCTACCGTTTCGAGATGTTCGAGTAGGGTAGGCCCATCGTACCAGGGCATGGTCGCCGAGCGGTCGACGACGTTGTCGCCATTGAGCGCGCTCATCGGAATGTAGGTTACCTGATGGACGTTCAGCTTCTTGGCCAGTTCGGCGTAATGAATGCAGATATCCGAAAAGACATCCTGCGAGTGCCCAACCAGGTCCATTTTATTGACCGCCACCACGATGTGCGGAATCCCCAGCAACGACGCAATGAGCGAATGCCGACGAGTTTGCTCAACCACCCCGTGGCGGGCATCGACCAGCACGATGGCCAACTGGCAGTTCGAGGCCCCGGTCACCATGTTGCGGGTGTACTGAATGTGTCCGGGTGCATCGACAATGATAAACTTGCGCTTCGGCGTCTGGAAGTACCGATAGGCTACATCGATGGTAATCCCCTGTTCGCGCTCCGAGCGTAAGCCGTCGGTGAGCAGGGCCAGGTCGATTTCGCCGTCGTCGCGGCTTTTGCTGGCCCGCTCGATGGCTTCGAGCTGATCGGCCAGAATAGATTTAGAGTCGTAAAGGAGCCGCCCGATGAGCGTGCTTTTGCCGTCGTCAACCGATCCGGCGGTAATAAAACGAAGAAGATCCATTTATTGAATGTATAATGAATAATGGGAAATGGATAACGTTTGTCGTATCCACTGTGCATTGTTCATTTTGCATTGTACATTATTCATTACTCAAAAATAGCCACCTTTCTTGCGGTCTTCCATGGCGGCTTCGGAGAGCTGGTCGTCCATGCGGGTTTCGCCCCGTTCGGAGATGCGCGTCGCCTGAATTTCGTCGATGACCGCGTCCAGTGTATCGGCCTGCGATTCGGAGGCTGCCGTGCAGGAAATGTCGCCAACCGTACGGAAACGCACCCGGCGGGTGACGATCTGATCGTCGGCTTCGGGTTTGATAACCCCACCCGCCGTAGCCATCAGCTTACCGTCGCGGATCAGCAGTTCACGCTCATGGGCGAAGTAGATGCTGGGTAACTCGATTTTTTCCCGGCGAATGTAATTCCAGACGTCGAGCTCGGTCCAGTTCGAAATGGGGAACACCCGGACATTCTCGCCTTTGTGAATCCGACCGTTGTAGAGATTCCAGAGTTCCGGACGCTGCCGTTTGGGGTCCCAGGAACCGAACTCATCGCGCACCGAAAAGACCCGCTCTTTGGCCCGCGCTTTTTCCTCATCCCGACGTGCCCCACCGATGCAGGCATCGAATTCGAACTCTTCGATAGCGTCGAGCAACGTGAAGGTCTGCAGGCCATTGCGGGTTGCATTCCGGCCCGTGGGCTCTTTCAGTTTCTTCTCTCGTATTGTATCTTCTACGTAACGGACGATGAGTTTTTCGCCAATCCGTTCGGCCAGATTGTCACGATAGTCGAGGGCTTCCTGAAAATTATGACCTGTATCGACGTGCAGGAGCGGAAACGGAAATTTGCCAGGACGAAACGCTTTTAGCGCCAGGTGTACCAGCGTGATGGAATCCTTGCCGCCCGAAAACAGCAGGGCCGGGCGTTCGAACTGGCCTGCTACCTCCCGCATGATGTGGATGGCCTCCGATTCGAGCTGATCTAGATAATCTAATTTCATTGTCATTTTGTCGTCATGCAGATCATTGAACAGTGGCTTAACGATCTGAACTCATCTATGTCCAGCCTACTAATTTATGGCTTAAACGCTTCTTCGTGTGTATGCAGGCCGCACTCTTTTTTCGAGTTGTCTTCCCACCACCAGCGTCCGGCGCGGAAATCCTCGCCGGGTTGAATAGCCCGGGTGCAGGGCTGGCAGCCGATGCTTACGAAACCCCGGTCGTGCAGTGGGTTGTAGGGTACGTTATGCTCTTTGACGTACTGTTTTACCTGCTCAAAATCCCAGTTCATCAGCGGGTGGAATTTGAAAAGTTGATGCGCATCGTCCCACTCCAATTGCGTCATGCTCTGCCGGTTGGCCGATTGATCGGCCCGAATACCCGTGATCCAGACTTTGTTTCCTTTCAAGGCCCGGTTCAGAGGTTCGACTTTGCGAATGCCACAGCATTCCTTCCGGTTCTCCACGGAATCGTACATGCTGTACGGTCCTTTGCCCGTCATCAGTTTTTCAACCGCGTCGGCCTGGGGGAAGTACGTCTCGATTTTGGCGCCGTACCGGTCGTTGGTTTTCTTCCAGACCGAATAGGTTTCCGAGAACATCCGGCCTGTATCGAGGGTGAAAATTTTAATCGGAATGTCGTTGGCCAGAATCAGGTCGGTAATCACCTGATCTTCGTAACCCAGGCTGGTGGAAAAAATGACCTCGTCTGGAAACAGGTCGGCCAGAGTACGTAAAGCCTCGACATTGCTCAGACCGTGTAGTTGCCCGGTCAGGCTTTCGAGCGTGTGGGAAGTTGGTTCGGCAATCATAATTTGTACCACGGACTTCAGTCCGTATTTTACGGGGTCACTCACGGATTGAAGTCCGCGATACCTTTATTTTAACACGACCACCTTGCCAGTTTTGGCCGACTGGCGGGCTGCGTCCAGAATTTCCATGACGATTACGTTGTTCTCTAATGACGTTAATTCGTCGGGTTTAGTTTCTCCGTGAATGAGTTTCGCCAGGTAAGCAAACGGGTCGGCTGCGGGTGCGTCGGTTTGGGTTGCTTCGGCGGTCTGCTCATTTTTTTCGTCTTTCAGCCGAATGCGCATCCGGCTGCCATCAACCGTGAAGACGTAGCCTGTCTGGCCGTAGACTTCCATGTCTTTGCGGGCAAACGGCCAGTTCCACGATGCCTGAATAATGGTCTGAGTTTTGGGATAGGTTACGATGATCGTCGCTTCGTCGTCTACTTTCGGGTAGATGTCGGGCTTGATCTGCTGCGTAACTGCCATGACTGAGAGCGGACGCTGGTTATGCATGAGCCAGGTCGAGAGGTTAGCCCCGTAACAGCCGAAATCAAACAGCGCGCCCGCACCGTTCGTGATGGGGTCGGTCAGCCAATCCAGAAACTCTTTATTGACATTGATTTCCTTCGGACCCTGGTGACCGTCGTGAACCACAATTTTTCGTATGTCGCCAATGGATTTCTCCTTGTTCGCGATGGCATACGCCTTGTGGTTGCTGCCATACCAGGTGGTCTCGTAGTTAGTCAGCAGTTGAATCTTATGCTTCTTGGCGAGCGCTTCCATCTGCTTCGCATCGGCAAAACTGGTGGCCAGCGGTTTTTCAACCATGACATGGATGCCGCGAGGGGCGCAAAGCTCCACGGTTTTCTTATGATCGACAATCTGACCAAAGTCCGTTACGGCTTCGGGCTTGGTTTTGTCGAGCATCTCAGCAACGGTCGGATAGACCAGGCTCATGGGATAGCCATGTTGTTTCGCGAATCGCTCGGCCAGCTCACGGTTCGGTTCCGCAATGCCTACGATCTCGATGTCCGTCTGGCCCGTCTGCTTGTAAACCTTGTTCAGAATCCCATGGACGTGGGAATGCACCAGGCCAACCACGCCCACCCGAAGCGGTTTTTTTACGGACTGACCCTTGGTTAGATGAGTCAGTAGCAGCAATCCGAGAACGACGTAACGAGCAGCAGTCATGTTTTGGTTATTTATATAGGTCAGGATTAATCCAGATTACGTCAACGAACTGCCCATGTAAATGATCGAAGTCTTTATCAGTTGTGATGAGTGTAGAACCCGATAAGGAAGCGGAAGCTGCAATCCACAGGTCGTTTTTGACCATATTACGGGACGACACGGAAATCGGCCAACCAGCTAGTTTGTTCTGACTGAAGGCATCTATATCCGCATAGCGCTGGATGATTGCATCGTCATTTATACCTGCCCGTTGATACTCTGCCAGTAAGTTTGTTAAGCTGCTTTGGCGGACAAGTCCCCACTTATTTTGCTGCGCTATTGACCATAATTCCCCTTCTGAAACTACCGAAACGAATATTTCATTATCGTCGGTTAAATCCAAAATTTCGGAAATAGCTTGGGCTACAGCATTTCGTCGGACAAACCCAAGGACAATATTTGTGTCAAAAAAATACCTCATTTACCAATCATTGACACCAGCTCGTCCCACGACTCTTGTATATCCATCTCTTTTGCAATTTCCTGGATGCGTTCAATGTTCAGACCTTTACGGATGGGCCTCTCTGTTTTAGGAGGAACTCCCGTCAGGATGCCTTTTAGCTTCATGTTGAAATAGGTCGGAGCCAGATCGGCTAAAGAAGCGGCTTCCTCTAGGGTTATACTCCCTTTCTCATACAGAGAACGGGCCAACTCCCAACGGGCCAGATTTGGTTCGACTGAGTCGGGAAGATTAACCGTTAGCGTGTTCATTCTGTCGTCCGTTTTTACTTTATAAAACGTCTCATGGTAATTCAGTTCATTACCTTTCAGAGTCAGCGTCGCCACTGATTCAGAAAGGCGACTTGGGCATCAGGCTACTTTCTCCTTAATGGCCTCCGCCGATTTTTCAATGGCCTGGGTAAAGTCTTCGATCAGATCCTCGATGGCTTCGAGCCCTACGGAAATGCGAATCAGGCCTGGAGTAATACCCAGAGCTGCTTTCTCGTCGGGTTTCAGCTTGGCGTGCGTGGTCGTGTTGGGGTTCGTAACGATGGTGCGGGAGTCACCCAGGTTGGACGAAAGCGTCGGAATCGTTAAGGCATCAAAAAACGCTTTCACCCGTTCAAAACCGCCTTCCAGTTCAATCGTCACGATAGCTCCACCTGCGTGCATCTGCCGTTTGGCTAGCTCGTATTGCGGATGGGAGGGAAGGAACGGGTACAATACACGCTCTACATCGGCATGGGCGTCCAGCGCTTCGGCCAGTTGCAGGGCGTTGCGGCAGTGACGTTCCATCCGCAAGTCCAGCGTCTCCAGGCTCTTCGACAAAACCCAGGCATTGAACGGCGACAGCGACGGACCGGTATGCCGTGCAAAGAACCGGATCGGCTGAATCAGATCAGCCCGGCCGACCACAATGCCGCCCAGTACACGTCCCTGCCCGTCCATGTATTTCGTGGCCGAATGGACTGACAGGTCGGCGCCAAAATCGATGGGTGTTTGCAGAATGGGCGTCGCAAAGCAGTTGTCGACGTTCAGAATAAACCCGTATTTCTGCTTCAAGCGGGCCAGCATGTCCAGGTCGACTAGTTCGAGGCCAGGGTTTGACGGGGTTTCCAGATACACCATTTTGGCGACCGGCTTTCCGGGGGTAGGCTGGATGGCCGCTTCCCACTCGGCTTCAGTAGCCGTCGCATCGACATACGTATGGGTAATACCCCACTTGCTCAGGATCTGCGTGATGATCTGATGGGCAGATCCGAAGAGAGCCCGGCAAGCTACCAGGTGATCGCCCGACTTGAGCAATCCCGCCATACTCGCAAAGACCGCAGCCATCCCGGTGCCAGTTGCAATCCCGTCTTCCGCATTTTCGAGCATGCATACCTTCTCGACAAACTCCGACACGTTGGGGTTGGAGAAACGCGAATAAATATTACCTTCTTCGGTTTCTTCGAACAAGGCTTTTCCCTGCTCGGCACTTTCGAACGCAAAACTCGATGTCAGGTAAAGCGGAACGGAGTGTTCGCGGTTGAGCGACTTGGCCGTCTGGATACGAATGGCTTTGGTTTGTTTTTTCATAGACTTATTTCGACAGGATTAACAGGATATACAGGATTTTAAAGCAACAACAGCAGCAATCCTATACCTCCTGTTAATCCTGTCAGAAAAATTTAATAATCTTCCGCAAACTTACGAGGATGATCACAATTCCGACTAAAATCATCATGGTTTTCACCGGTAGCTTTTGTGCCAGGCGGGCCGCAATCGGCGCGGCAATCATACCGCCCAGGATCAGTCCCAGGATAACCATGCCATAATTGTCCAGTCCAGCGTAGAGCGCAAAGACCACCGATGAGGCAAACGAAACGAAAAATTCAGCCAGGTTGACTGAGCCGATCGTGTAGCGCGGGTGCCGACCGGCAGCAATCAGGGTAGAGTTGACGATAGGGCCCCAGCCGCCCCCGCCGATGGCATCGACGAAACCACCGAACCAGGCCAGCAGACCAATCTGCCGGACGGGCTTTTTCTTCTGATTTTTAGCCAGCGCCTTCTTCAGAATCAAAATACCCAGAATAGCGGTATAGACCGATATAGCCGGCGACAGGTAGTTCGCGATTGCTTCCATATTCGCCAGCTTCGTGATCAGAAATGCGCCCAGAGCAGCCCCAATGACACCCGGAATCAAGACGATTTTAAACAGCCGGCTGTTGACGTTCCCGAACTTGAGGTGCATGTAGCCCGATACACCACTCGTGAAAATTTCGGAACTATGAACGCTGGCCGTAGCAAAAACCGGGCTGATTCCAACGCTCGTCAGGAAGGTAGTGGCCGTGACGCCATAGGCCATACCCAGCGCACCGTCGATCATCTGCGCTACGAACCCAGCCATGATGAAGTAAAAAATGTCGGGTGTAATGTCGACCGCGTTGGCAATCAGGGTCAGCCGGTCGAAGGTGAAATAGCTGAAGAGCAGATGACCTACGATCATGAGGGCCAGGGCGGCAAACACGTAAATCGCGATTTCGGTACGATTCCGGCGTCGGAGCAGGAGCTGCGACTGACCCGTCTGGATAGTGGCCGTTGGGAAAGCCGTTCGTAAGGCATCGGCTTGCTCGGCAGCATTTTTACCCTGGAGGCTGACAGTTAATCCGCTGAGGTCGATCTCAGGTTGCAAAGGCAACAGCGTAGCAGTAGCCGGTTCGGTGGGGGAAATTATCGGTTTTTGCACAAGGTATAATGTCTATCGACTTAATGGATTAATTTTCTTATGAAAAACGGCACTCACGTGTGCCGCTTGCCTTCAGATAATTTCAGACCAGTAACGCCCAGGCTGTTACAAAAGTGCGACAAAGATAAGCTGGATATAGGAAAGAATCCAAGAAATGGACACAAACTACGTCAATCTATAAGCCGCGCCAACGATTTTAATCCAGGCTTCGCCAAGGCAACTTATGGCAAAGCGGCATACCAGATCCAAAGAATGTAGACGGGTTGGAACAATAGCCTGGACCAGACGTACCAGGGTTTAGCAGGCAGACCACCCGGTGGCGGCAGCTTGTTGACGGCTACGTTGATGTTGGCGGGAAAAACAGCGATCAGCATCAGAATCAGTCCCCAGGCTGCCGGAACGCGGGTTTCTGGTGTGAGTAGTCCAAGACCGAGTATAAGTTCGCCAACGCCCGATACCAGCACCAGCAGCCGGGCGTTGGGCAGAAATTCAGGTACCATGTATATCAGTTGCTCGGGTTTGCGCAGGTGCGACAGGCCAATCAGCACAAACATCGCCGTAGCGGCCAGCAGTGCATCGTGATGAAGATTGAGCAGATAAGTGCTTTGAGTAAGCCGGCCAATTCCGTATAGCAGCGCCCCGATACTCAGTAAACCCAGAAAGAAAGCCATAATCGTTTGTATTTGTTGAATGATGGGCCAAAGTTCCGGCGGGCGCAGGGACGATCCACTAACAAATGTTAGGAAATCAAACCTCCCGGCGGATACGGCTGAGGCTTTCAGGTTCGATTCCCAGGTACGAAGCCAGGTGCCGAACCGATATGGTCTGCACCAAAACTGGGTTCTGGTTTAGCAACTGAACGTACCGCTGCCTGGCGTTACTGGTCAGGAACTGTATTTCCCGGCGCGTTTTCCGGAGGAAAGCCTGCTCGGCAATGAGTCGCCCGATGCGCTCGGCCCGGTGCGACTCGTCGTATAACTTCAGCAGGTCTGTATGGCTGAAGCGCAATAGTTGCACGTCGGTCAGTGCCTGAACAGTGAAAACCGTGGGCTGACCCGTCAGAAAAGACGAATAGGCCGACACGAAGTCATTGCTAAACACAAAATCGAACGAAATATCTTTCCCATCCTCATTCATAAACAGGCGCACCAGTCCCTCGTCGATGTAATAGATGTAGCGTTCCACCTGCCCGGCCTGAATCAGATACTCATTTTTTCGATACGTAACGGGTTCGACAATCGAGGTGAAAAGCGCCCAGTCGTCATCGGTCTGGGTCATAAAAGTGTCGAAACGCTGGCGAAGTCGATCGAGGCTGTTCATGAAGCAAGATAACCAGGAGAGTCAAAAGGCAAAAGCGGGTGTCGAACTCAGCCGACGCCCGCTTTACACATTCTGTGGTTGGTTAGGTTACTGGCTGGCTTCTCCCGCCATTGGGTCGGCCGTCCCGTCGGGATCACCCGTGACGGCACCGTGCGTTGGCAGGTTGCTACCGCGGATATACAACAGACCCGCCACGTGGGGAGCCGCCATCGAGGTGCCGCTTAAGGTGGCATATTTACCCTCTTTATAGGTCGACGTAATCCGAACGCCATAGGCGCACACATCCACGCTGCTGCCGTAATTCGAGAAGGAGGCAAATTGGTTCTGGTTGTTCATCGCCGATACGGTAAAGACGTTGGCATGGTTCAGCCGTGCGGGCGAATAGCTGTCGGCATTTTTGCCGTCGTTCCCGGCGGCAATGGCAAACAGAATTCCTGCATTGGCCGCCTGCGTTATGGCCCGTTCGAGCGTCGCCGAGGTGCCTTCACCACCGAGGCTCAGATTCACGACATCGCCCGCTTTCCCGTTCTGGGTCACATAATTGACCGCCTGGATAATTCCCGAAAGCCGGCCATCGCCCTCATCGTCGAGCACCCGGAGCGAAACCAGCGTAGCCCCGGAAGCAATGCCCGTTACACCAATGGTGTTGTTTTTAGCTCCGATGATTCCAGCCACATGGGTTCCATGGCCGTTTTCGTCGTCGGCGGATGCGTTGCCGCTGATAAACGACTTACTGCGGCTGGCATCCACGTTGAGGTCTGGGTGGTCCAGATCAATGCCGGTATCGATGATCCAGGCTGTTTTGCCCGTTTGCAGGTCACCGCGGCCATACCCCGTCTGTTTGACGTTCCAGGTAATCGTCGATGAGGTTGTGACGTCGACGCAGTTGCAGATCGACATAGTCCGGTCGGGTTCGACCAGCTCGACGGATGGGTCCTGCTGTAATGTTTTCGACTCGCTCTCGGTCAGTTGCGCCAGAAAGGTGGTCTGCTCTCCCGATGCCAGCACCGATACCTGCGGATTCGCCATCTGATACGTCGTCAGAAACTGTTTGGCCGCGGCTTCGGCGGCAGCCACCCGAGCGCCCGAAGCCGTTGGCAATGTCTGGGTCGGTTTATAGGTAATGATATAGGAGCCCGCAATGGCTACGCCACTGGTGGAAGAGGCCTTGACCAGGCAATCGGTTGACAGGCTGGTCGGTTCAATGTTACTGTCGGACTGGCAACCGAACAAGCCAAGACCAATCAGGGCGACGTTGGAAAGCGTCGCGAGCTTGAGAAAACGTCGCATAGAATACGTACAAAAACTACGAGTAGAAAACAGGAAAATCGTAGATGATCACGCCATGCGCAGGGGAAGTCGGTCGGTATTTAGCTATACGTAAAAAACGAAATGGCTGTTGCGCATCGTGTCGATTTCCGGCTATTTTTCTCCGGAAAGCGGGAGGAAAACAACCCGTCCAGCGGCTGGGAACCGGGTTTCTGCAATCGGGGTTCCATAGCGCCGGTAAAAGGCAGTGACCTGCTGAGGAGATAACAAATCAGGGTATAGATTGATCCCCGCAAAGTGGTTTTTCCGCAGGAAATTGTCCAGAAACAACCAGTCCTGATCCGTGAAGATACGGTCGGATTTTAACAGCCGCGGCCAGCCGTCGCGCAGAAACGGTTGAATCTGATTGGGATGGAGCCGTCCGAAATATTGACCGACCCCGCTTTTGTCGTAGAATCGCCGGAAGGTAAACACCGCATTCTGCTGCTCATAATATGGACAAAGCCCTTCGGCCGCTCCGACGCCGTCGCCCCCGACCGTACAAAATGGCCAGTCGAGTACCGCTATGCCTGGTTGAGTCCGCACGACCGCGCAGTAGCGCAGTACACTATCCGACACGACGCTCGTTGAATAAAATAACCGCTGGTAATAGCCCGTCGTCCATTCCGCACCCATCAGCCCGAGCAGAAACAGCATAGCTGCCCGACCCCGCTGCGACCGCGGCCACTGGACCGATAAGGCCAGCAGACAGAACAGCACCGGATACACCAGCGTAGCCCGGCCACCGTGTCGGTTGAAGCTAAACCAGGGAAAAAGCTTAAGCGTCGGGAAAGCCACCGGGTGATACAGCAAACAAAGCACCAGCATCAGCACGATAGGCAACCACAGCGTCACCCGATGCCGAATATGCCAGAGACCGATACCGGCCAGCAGGGTTAGGTACAGGCCCGGACTGCCCTGTCCGTAGCTCTCGAAGGTATCGTGCAGCCAGCGTTGATACGGAACCGAGTAGCTATCCAGTTGGGGAAGGTAAGGTAGCAACAGGCGTACCGGATGTGACCAGGCCCGCATTTCGGGTACCGCGTTAAAATCGAATTGCCAGGCCGTAAAGGCGATTTGCAGGGTTAGAGGCAGGTACAGATACAAACTGATCAGGAGCAGTAGCAGCCAGCATAAAACCCCCGTTTTATGTTGACGGAACTGCTTCTGTATATAGTCCCTAACCAGTGTGAAGCCATTAGTCAGGGGGCTGGTAGCCAGAGCGGAGCTGTGCTGGCGATAAAGCACGACGGCCAGAACGGGAACGGTCAGCGTCGTAAACGTCAGGGCAAACCCGGCGACGTAGCCCAGTTCCTGCCCCAGAATCTGGGCGTGTAGCCACATCCAGAATAGCACGTAGGGCAGCGAAACGGTTTTTTTCTGCACCACATCATACAGCAGCCGGTACGTGGCAACCATGCAGACCGTCGTCCAGTGGCCTACACCGACATTCATATGTACCGGAAATTTCCAGAGAGCGTAAAAATTGAAAATAGAAACGACTAGCCCGGCTACGAAAGATTTGGCAATACCGAAGCGGGGTTGCAGCAGCACAAACGTGCCAAGAGCGGCTACCAGCAATGTATAGAGGTAGTAGGACTGCAGGTAAGGCCCCGCTCCACCAAATAAAATAGAACAGAGTCGATACCAGTAGTCGCGCTCGAAGCCCCAGTCCAGAAACACCTGATTGGTACCATACGGGTAAAAGGTTTGCGTGTTGACCAGCCGGAGATGCGGAAACGGACTGAACAAAAGGTTTTTTGTAAAGAAATAACCGACGTATTCAAACTGATCCGTGTCGTTGCCATCGGAAAGCGGATGGCTAAAATCGCCGATCACCCAGCTTCCCAGTCCAGCAACCAGTATGGCTAAGACGCTGAACCAAAGCCAGTTGACTGGCTGGTTGCCGGCCGTAAGGGTAGTTTGCGAAGAACGCCGGGCAGACGAGCGGAACAGATTCATTGGGGGCTTATGAGTTCGTCGATGGTGCGGATAGGCAAAAGTCTCTGTAAACGGCTATTTTTGCAATCTCAATAGAGAATGAATAATGAAAAATGAATAATGTAGAATAAAAAGAGCTGGCTAAACGGCTTTTACACTACACGACTCATTATTCATTATCCATTGTTCATTATCCATTATCAATGACTCATGGCTGACTACAACCACCGCGAAACTGAAAAAAAATGGCAACAGTTTTGGGACGACCACCATACCTATAAACCCGACGAACCCCAGCAGGCGGAGGCAACCGGCAAACCCAAATACTACGTCCTCGATATGTTCCCGTATCCGTCGGGCGCTGGTCTGCACGTGGGGCACCCGCTGGGGTATATTGCGTCGGACATCGTGGCACGGTATAAGCGTCTGAAGGGCTACAACGTACTGCACCCGATGGGTTTCGACTCGTTCGGACTGCCCGCCGAACAATACGCCATTCAGACGGGGCAGCACCCGGCCATCACAACCGCGCAGAACCGTGAGCGGTATATCGAACAGCTAAAAAACATTGGTTTCAGCTTCGACTGGAGCCGCGAAGTCCGGACGTCTGATCCGGCCTATTATAAATGGACGCAGTGGATTTTCATGGAACTGTTCCGGTCGTGGTACAACAAAGACACCGACCGGGCCGAACCCATCGAAACCCTGCTGGAGAAATTTGCGACTAACGGTACGACCGACGTAAATGCCGTGTGCGATGAGGATACACCGACCTTCACAGCCGCCGAGTGGAACGCCATGTCGATGCGCGAATCTTACGAAATCACCCTGAAATACCGCTTAACCTATCTGGCCGATGCGGTCGTGAACTGGTGCGCGGCTCTCGGTACGGTACTGGCCAACGACGAGGTGAAAGACGGTGTATCGGAGCGGGGTGGCTATCCGGTCGAGCAGAAGCTGATGCGGCAGTGGATGATGCGCATCACGGCCTACGCCGACCGGCTGCTGACCGGGCTGGATACCATCGATTGGACCGAGTCGCTGAAAGAGCAGCAACGTAACTGGATTGGCAAGAGCGTGGGCGCATCCGTGAAGTTTGCGGTCGAGAACTCGCCGGCCACGATCGAGGTCTTCACCACCCGCGTCGACACCATTTATGGAGTTACGTTTATGGTGCTGGCTCCGGAACATGAGCTGGTGCCGCAACTGACCACGCCCGGACAGCGCGAAGCCGTAGACGCTTACGTGAATGCCGCGAAAATGCGTTCCGAGCGCGACCGGATGGCCGAAACCAAAGCGGTGTCGGGCGTATTTACGGGGAGCTACTGCCTGAATCCGGTGAACGGCGAGAAAGTACCGATCTACCTGGCCGATTACGTACTGGCGGGCTACGGTACCGGGGCGGTCATGGCCGTTCCGTCCGGCGATCAGCGCGACTGGAACTTTGCGAGGCATTTCGGCCTGCCGATCATTCCGATCCTGGATGCGCAGAAGGACATCGACCAGCAGGCAGACAACACCAAAGAAGGGCGTTATATCAACTCGGGCATCATCGACGGCATGACCTATCAGCAGGCGACCCCCGCGCTGATTTCGTGGCTGGAAGATGGCGGTCTGGGCCGGGGTAAAATCAACTATCGCATGCGCGATGCCGTGTTCAGTCGCCAGCGCTACTGGGGCGAACCAGTGCCGGTGTACTTCAAAGACGGTCTGCCGTATCTGATCGATGAGAGCGCGCTGCCGCTGGAGTTGCCCGCCATCGACAAATACCTGCCGACGGAAACCGGCGAACCCCCGCTGGGTCGCGCGGAAGGCTGGAAGTACAAGGGTGAGTTTGAGTATGAACTGAGCACCATGCCCGGCTGGGCGGGTTCGTCGTGGTACTGGTACCGCTACATGGACCCGAACAATGAAGGCGTGTTCGCCAGCAAACCGGCGATCGCCTACTGGCAGAACGTAGACCTCTACATTGGTGGCACCGAACACGCTACGGGCCACCTGCTCTACAGCCGTTTCTGGAATAAATTCCTGAAAGATCGGGGTTACGTGCCGCAGGAAGAGCCGTTCAAAAAGCTCATCAACCAGGGCATGATTCAGGGGCGGAGCAATTTTGTGTACCGGGTAAAAGGCACCGGTGTTGAAGGAGTACCACCGGTTTTTGTGTCGCTGAATCAGATTAACGGCACAGAAGTAACGCCCTTGCACGTCGATGTGAACATCGTTGAAAATGACGTACTGAATATTGAAGCCTTCAGAGAATGGGGTAGTTGGTTTGCCAAAAGCCCTGATGGTCTTCCCGCCGAGTTCATTTTGGAGCCGGATGGTCGTTACATCGTCGGGGCAGAAGTGGAAAAAATGTCAAAAGCTAAGTTCAATGTCGTCAACCCGGACGTTATCGTCGAGAAATATGGCGCCGACGTACTAAGGCTGTACGAAATGTTCCTGGGACCGCTGGATCAGGCCAAACCCTGGAACACCAACGGCATCGACGGCGTGTATCGCTTCATTCGCAAGTTCTGGCGGTTGTTCTACAAAGACAATGTGGCCGGAGCATCGGATGCCGGTACAAACACCTGGCTCGTAACGGACGAAGCACCGACACCCGCTGAGCTGAAGATTCTGCACAAAGCCATTCAGAAAGCAGAAAGCGACATTGAAACCTATTCGTTCAACACGTCGGTAAGTGCGTTTATGGTCTGTGTCAATGAGTTGAGTACGCTGAACTGCCACAAGCGGGCGATTTTGCAGGACCTGGTGCTGATTCTGTCGCCGTACGCGCCCCACATTACGGAAGAACTGTGGGCAGCTCTGGGCAACGAACCCGGTACGATCTCGAAAGCGAAGTTTCCTGTTTTCAACCCGAATTACCTGGTCGAGGATGCGTTCGAGTATCCGATTCAGATCAACGGGAAAGTGCGCACCACCATCAGTTTTGCCATCGACCGGGCGCCCACCGAGATCGAGCGCGAGGTGCTGGCCGACGAAATCGTGCAGAAGTGGCTCGACGGCAAAGCACCCAAGAAAGTCGTCGTCGTCCCGAAGCGGATCGTCAACGTAGTTATCTGATAAACGAAGCGGGGGCGGTTGAAAAACCGCCCCCGCTTCGTTTAAGTCTATATCGTTTCGCTTAGGACTCCGACTGGGCAAATAGCGTATTAACGCTGATCAGAAAATTTGGTAAGACGGGAACTGCGGAACAGATATCGTCGCCGAGACAAATGGCTACCTGCTTCCGGGATGAATACACATAAACGACTTCCTGATCGGGAAAGATGTTCCAGACTACCTGAACGCCTGCTTTAAAGTATTCAGCGATTTTTTCTTCGATTCGGTAGGCCTGATCCGTTTCCGACAGAATCTCGATCACAAACGCCGGGATAACGTCTTCCCCTTGGCGGCCTCGCTGGGTTTGTTCGTAAGTGAAGTAGGCAATATCTGGTCGGCGCATTTGGATCGCTGTCAGCATCACATCCGGCTCAGCCATGAGCATCCCCTGTTCGTGGTAGTCTTTTTTAACGAATAATTTATTCAAACCGCCGTAAATAAAGTACTGCCTCTTCTTCATGCCTGAAAACCGAATGATATCCCCGTTGTTCCATTCATATTTGAAGCCATCATTGGGTTCCCAATTCATGAATGCTTCGAACGTCTGAGGAAGTACTGGATTTGGCACGTGTACCATGACGATTATTGTTTGAGCGAAGATAAGACTAAAACAGGATGCATTCGTAACACAATTAAGGTAAAGCTTTCTGATTGAACCGGTTACTTAGTCCCTTCTAGATTTATACAAAGCAGAAGAAAGCCTAGGCCGCTACAGCTTGAGAAACCTCTGTGGCCAGCGCATCACGGACCTCCGCTGTCAGGGTCAGGGAGTACTTGCGGGCTTCCTGATCGTAGATCGGCGCGCTGATGATCAGCTCGTCGGCCTGCGTTTGCTGAAGAATTTCCGCCAGTTTGCGCTGAACCGTCTTAGGCGAACCCACCGCTGAGAAACGCAATGCCTGCTCGACATTGAACTGCTCAAATTCAGACCAGAGCGAGTCCATACTTTCGACGGGCGGCTGCATCTGACGCGCTTTGCCCCGGCTGATCGCCAGAAACTGCTGCTTCATGGAGGTGAACAACCGTTCGGCTTCCCGGTCCGTATCGGCGGCAATGACATTGACGGCGACCATCGCGTAGGGGGTCGTTAGCTGCGCCGAGGGCTTAAACCGGGTTCGGTATGTCTGCAGGGCATTCAGCAATTCTTTGGGCGCAAAGTGCGACGCAAACGCGTACGGCAACCCGAGCATAGCGGCCAACTGGGCTCCGAACAAACTGGAGCCTAGAATCCAGATCGGAATGTTCAGACCATTGCCCGGCACTGCCTGAATAAACTGATTCGTATCGTCGGGCTGAAAATACTGCTGTAATTCAACCACATCCTGCGGGAAGGTGTCGGGTCCGGTCGTGTTCCGGCGCAGGGCGCGGGCCGTCATCTGATCGGAGCCGGGCGCGCGGCCCAGACCCAGGTCGATGCGGCCGGGGTAGAGCGATTCAAGCGTACCGAACTGTTCGGCGATGACCAGGGGCGAGTGGTTCGGGAGCATGATTCCGCCCGACCCGACGCGAATGGTTTTTGTGCCACCGGCCACGTAGCCGATCACGATTGAGGTAGCCGCACTGGCTACGCCCGGCATGTTGTGGTGTTCGGCCAGCCAGAACCGGTTGTAGCCCAGTTGTTCGGCGTGTTGGGCCAGATCGAGCGTATTGTGTAAGGCCTGGGTAGGGGTGCTTCCCGCAACAATAGGCGATAGGTCAAGAATTGAAAAGGGAATCATCGTCCGCAATTGTTGAATAAGTTGAGGATGTTAACCTCCCGGATGCGTAGAAAGCAGGCTGGATTCAACGTACCTTTGTAACGTTTATCAACAAGACACCGGCGTCGAACAGTTCCTGAAGGACAGTTCAGAAAACGGCTTTATCGGGTCGGGTTAGCTTATTATGATACGTACCTACGTTTACCTGCTCGGGGTATACGGGCTTCTGACCGCCTGCGCTCCTCAAGCGACTACGAATCTTTCAGGGAGCAAAGCGGCTGATTTTTTCCACTATAAACCCAACCAGGCCCCGCTGATTTCGGTGCACCGGGGCGGGGGCGATCTGAAAGGGTATCCCGAAAACTGCATCGAGTCGTTTGCGTACGTGGCCCAACAGATCGGTTCGTCGGCTCATCCGGCTATTATCGAATGCGATATCGATCTCACCAAAGACAGCGTGATGGTGATGATGCACGATGCTACCCTCGACCGGACCACGAACGGAACGGGCAGACTCATCGACAAAACGTACGCGGAGTTGGGGGCTTATCGGCTGGAAGACAACCAGGGAAACGTGACACCCTACAAAATCCCGACCCTGGAAGAAGTGCTGCGCTGGGGCAAAAATAAAGCGACCTTTACCCTCGACGTCAAGCGAAACGTGTCCTTTGCCAAAGTGGTCGACATGGTGCACAAAACCGGTGCCGACCGCTACGTCGCCGTTATCACTTACAACGCGCAGGATGCGGCCAGACTGCACCAGCTCGACCCGAACCTGATGATATCGGTCACGATCCGCAACCAGGACGAATACAACCGACTGCACGAACTGGGCGTGCCCGACAACCGCATGGTGGCGTTTGTAGGTGTAAAAGAGCCCGACGCCGACTTGTACCAGTTTCTGCACCAGAAAGGCATCGCGACCATTCTCGGTACGCTGGGTAACCTCGACAAGCAGGCGGCCGCCAAAGGTGACCCGGTCTATAAAACATTCGTTCAGCACGGAGCTGACATCCTGAGCACCGACCGACCGCTGGAAATGGCGAACGTGCTGTACAAATAAGACGGGTAGGTTCCTGCTTTCAGATGCTTTCAAGTAGCGCGGCTTTTTGGTCGTGGTACAGTCGCTTTCATGAACAATTACCGCTGGCGGATTATAGCTCTGCTGTTTCTGGCAACCACGATCAACTACGTGGATCGTCAGGTGCTGTCGTTCGTCATGACCGACGCGGGTTTTAAGAAAACAATCCTGGGGCTGGCGCCCAACGCGCTACTGACCGACGAGCACCTGAAACTGTTCCGGATTCAGATGGGCCTGATCGACTCGGCCTTTAAAGCAACGTATGCCATTGGTTTTCTATTGATTGGCTGGCTGATCGACCGGGTGGGTACCAAAAAAGGTTTCTCCATCGGGATGGCCGTCTGGAGTGCGGCCAGCATCGTGTCCGGATTTATTTCGACGGCGGGGCAGTTTGCGTTCGTGCGGGCGGTGCTGGGCCTGGGCGAAGCGGCCAACTTCCCGTCGGCTATGAAAGCCATTGCCGAATGGTTTCCAAAGCGGGAGCGCTCGACAGCGACGGGTATCCTGAACGCTGGCTCGAACATGGGGGTGATCACGACGGCCCTGCTGATTCCGATCCTGATGCAGCAGTTTGGCTGGCGGGGAGCTTTTCTGATTTCGGCGGTCCTGGGGGTGTTGATGCTGGTGATCTGGCTGGTCCAGTATGCCCGGCCCGAATCGACGGGAGCGCTGTCGGAAGCCGAGTTTCAGTACATTACCGAAGGACGGGCCGAGTCGGATAAGTCGGAGCAACTGACCCGGTATTCGTGGTTCGAACTGGGCCGGTATCGCCAAACCTGGGCTTTCTGTTTCGGCAAAATCTTCGCCGATCCAGTCTGGTTCTTTTACCTGACCTGGCTTCCCGATTTCCTGATCACCAACAACCAGCTCGACCGGAAACTGGACCTGAAAAACTTCGGAATTCCCTTTCTCATCATCTACCTCATTTCTGATCTGGGTAGTATTTTCTTTGGATGGCTGGCCACCACTCTCATGAAACGGGGCTGGACCGAAAACAAAGCGCGCAAGCTGACTCTATTGATCTGTGCGCTTTCCGTTACGCCGATTTACCTCATTCCGTCCGTACACAGCTTTGCCGGGGTGGTGGCCTTACTGGCGCTGGCCATGGCAGCCCATCAGGGTTGGTCGACGAACGTGTATGCCATGTCGGCCACACTGTTTCCCAGCGGCTCGGTGGCTACGGTGGCCGGTATGGGCGGGTTTCTGGGTGGGTTGGTCAGCATGGTGGTAGCGGCCGCCACCGGCTATATTGTAGCGGCTTTCGGCTACAAACCCATGTTTATCTTTGCCAGTTTTTCGTACCTGATTGGCCTGATGGTTATTCACCTGACCCTACCGGCGCTTCGACCCGTCGAGACGAAGAAGGGGCACTTGCCGGCAGTGGTTTAACTAAATTTCTCATGCGACCTGAATCAACCCATATGGTAGCAGGCGTCTTGACTGCCCCTCGCTCCGTTGCGCTTCAGCAACGGCCTATTCCGGAGCCTGGGCCGGGGGAGGTACGGCTGAAAATGAAGCTGGTGGGCATCTGCGGATCCGACGTGTCACTATTTCTGGGGCATCGACCTGACTTGTCTTTTCCGCTGATTATGGGGCACGAAGGCATCGGCTACGTCGACAAAGTAGGAGAGCAAGTCAGGGAACATCAGCCTGGCGATCGGGTGGTTATCGAGCCGAACTATCCTTGCGGGCATTGCGAGTACTGCTGGCAGGGGCGCGGGAACATTTGCCCTGACAAGCGGATTGTCGGTATGCTCGAAACGGGTTGCTTTGCCGACTATACGGTGGTGCCTGCCCCATTTGCCTGGAAAATTCCCAATTCGATCAGCGACGAAAATGCGGTGGTAATTGAACCGACGGCAGTAGCGCTGCACACCCTGTTTACGTCGCCCGCCCGGCCAGGGGATACCATCGCCGTCATCGGGCTCGGAGCCATTGGGTTGCTGCTGACCCATCTGGCCCAAAAAATGGGCTATACGGTATGGGCACACGACCGCGTTCAGGAAAAGGTCGATCAGGCTGCGGCTTTCGGGGCGATTCCGGTGGCGGCTGAGACTACTGCAAACCAAATTGCCGTTATCTGGAAAAATGCGCGGGTTCACACGGTCTTCGAATGCGCCGGGGCTGCCCCGGCTTTGACCCTGGCGATAGAAGCGGCTCCGCGGGGGGCCTTTGTGGTCGTAGCTGGATTGTCCGACAAACCCAGCGCCATCACCGAGTTTGGTATAACCCGACAGGGCATCGACATCCGGACGTCGATTATTTATCAGCATCCTGCCGACTTCCGGCGAACCATCCGCCTGATTGAAAGTGGATTTTTGCAACCCGGTCTTATCATTTCGGCCCAAGATCGGTTCAACAACCTTTCGGCTGCACTTGCCACAGCCGCTGCCGGGAAACATACCAAAATTATACTAGCCGTCTAACTTCCTGAACGCTTTATACATTGAGGAGGATGGCGAATATTTTACAAATTGACTATAAGTATTATACTTCCCGGTTCAGCTTATATCATTGCTAGTCGGATAAGGATTCATAAGCGCATATAAAATAACATGCTGGCTATCCATCGAAATCGATTGCTCTACGGGGGACTGACACTGGGCGTGTTGCTGATGGGCCTGGCATCCAGGCGTTTGTTTGGTGAGATTGATTTTGTGAAAGCCTACGTTGGAGACGCATTATGGGCGCTAATGGTCTTTTTCGGGCTGGCGTTTACGTTGAACCGATTGTCGACAAAAACGATCTTGCTGCTTACCCTGCTGTTTTCGTTCAGTATCGAGTTGAGTCAGCTATACCATGTTCCCTGGATCGACAACCTGCGGGCTACACGCCTGGGAGCGCTAGTGCTTGGTTTTTCGTTCGTATGGAGTGATTTGATTTGTTACACAATCGGGGCATTGGTCGGCTTACTGATCGAGCTGTATATCATTCCGGCCCGCTATCAACGAGCCATGCGTATCAGTCCCGGTCGGCAATAGTGACGACCCGATTCGGTATGAAAGAGCCCTCCCGTACGGAAGGGCTCTTCGTCAGCTCCTGAAAAGCAGATGACTAAGGTCGTCGACGGTTCCGGCAGGCCAGCGGTGGTCAGACAGCCATATTCGGTTCAGTAAAACCCGTACTCACGGTCAGTGCTTTCCACTGGGTCAGGTCGTCCTGTAAGGCCCTGATTTTCAGCTTAGCCAGGTCATACGCATCCTGTCCCAGAAATAGGTGAAGGGGCGGGTTGGTTTCGGCAGCAATCTGAATTATAGCAGCTGCGGCTTTCACCGGATCGCCCGGCTGGTTACCTCTGATCTGGTTCTGATGCGCTTCTTCGGACTGGCGCACCAGCGCATACGCATCCAGTTGAGCCTGTGGCACCCGCAGTGAACCCGACGACAGAAACTCGGTGCGGAAGTAACCCGGCTCAACGAGTGTCACTTTGATTCCGAACGGAGCTACCTCGGCGGCCAGCGATTCGGACAACCCCTCGACGGCAAACTTGGTGGCGCAGTAAATACCCCAGCCGGGAAAAGCACCCGTAATACCAGCTATGGAAGACAGGTTGAGGATGTGTCCGGACTGCTGTTTGCGCAACTGCGGCATAACCTGCCGGATTACGTTGAGCGTGCCGAACACGTTGACCTCAAAATTAGCGCGGGCTTCGGCGTCGGTAAGTTCTTCCAGACTACCCAACTGCCCGTACCCAGCATTGTTGACGACCACATCGATTCGTCCGAACTGCTCTATAGTGGTCTGGATGGCTCTGGCCACGCTGGTCTCGGTCGTCAGGTCGACCGCCATTGGCAGGAAATCGGTTGATACCGTATCGGCGGCCCGGCGTAATTCGGCAATATCACGCGAGGTGGCAGCTACCCGATGCCCCTGCTCCAGCAACTGTCCGACCAGTTCAAGCCCGAAGCCTTTGGAGGCTCCGGTGATAAACCATACTTGTTGATTATGCATACGTTTGCTTGTTTAACGGCAGCAAAGGTAGGCTGGCGGGCAGGGGAGGGGCTTGCCAAATTCAAACGGATACTTACCAAATTCAAACATGCCGAAAGGCGGAGGGCGTCAGGCCGGTATGTTTTTTGAAAAAGTAATTGAAATGGGCCGGTTCGTCGAAGCCGAGGCTATAGCCGATCTCGGCGATGTTCCAGTCGGTATGTTTGAGCAGGGCTTTGGCTTCGCTGGCCAGGCGAATGGCGATATGGTCGGTCGTGGTTTTGCCCGTCGTGTCGCGGACGCAACGGTTAAGGTGGTTGACATGTACCGAGAGTTGTTGGGCAAAATCGCTCGCCGAGCGTAGCGTAAACCGCTGGGCGGGTGATTCGATCGGAAACTGCCGTTCGAGCAATTCGGTAAAAACGGCCGTTAGGCGCGCCCGGGCATCGGTGTGTGGATAGAGGGTGTCGGAGGGCTGTAGTTTGAGCGCATAGTGCATGAGCTCCGACACGTAGTTCCTCATCAGGTCGTATTTAAGTGGGTAGTCAGAAGCGATTTCGGCCAGCATCTTTCCGAAAAGAGCGCTCACTTCGCTTTCCTGAGCAGTATTCAGGGGGTAGGCTGACTGACCGCCCGGTCGAAACAGCGGCAGGTCTGTCAGGGCAGAAATAAACCGTCCCTGGAAGAAGGTTTCGCGGAAAATGCAGAAAAAACCGCTCGTGTCGTCTGACAGCGCTTGCCAGGTGTACGGCACCTGCGGATTGAAAAACAACAACGTCGGCTGCTGAATCTCGATGCTCTTGTCCGCATAATGGTACACATTGTGGCCGCGGATCAGCGTGATCTTGTAAAAATCCCGTCGACTGTAAGGAACGGGTCTGGCATTGGGCGCCAGGCAGTCTTCCAGCCGAAACACGTTGGCCTGCCCGATATCCGTCTGCCGGTCATCGGGCAGATCATTGAAGTTGTGCCGGTAAAATTCTTCGAGGCTTTCGGTCTTTTGCATAAAGCAAACTTACCAAATTCAAACCGGATTACCTTTCCTATTTTCCTACAGGTTGTTTGCTACTTCCCTTTTATTGAATGGAAGCCTGTGTAAGAGTACTATTTCGTCATTCCGACGACAGGAGGAATCTTTAAGCTTCACCACTCTTGGTTTGGATGCCTTAAGATTCCTCCTGTCATCGGAACGACAGAAAAAAGGTTTGTCAATCTATTCATGTGCAACAACAATGACGGGCGGTGCTACTTCCGGATCGTTGTCGGGCGAAGCTTTGTGTTGTTTAAGGGCTTTTTTAGCGGCCTTTTTCAGAGTCACGTCATACAGATCCGTCCGGCGATCTTTCATAACCTGTACCGAACCGTGCTCGTGCAGTTCTTTGAGTAGACTCAGATCGACGTCGGCAATCAGCACCATTTCGGTATTGGCAGTGGCTTCGGCTTTCACGGCATTGGTCGGAAACTGGAAGTCGGAAGGCGTAAATACCGCCGATTGGGCATAGTTGATGTCCATATTCTGCACCCGGGGCAGGTTGCCGACACAGCCTGAGATGGCTACGTAGCACTCGTTCTCGATGGCGCGGGCCTGGGCGCAATGCCGTACCCGCGAGTACCCATTCTGCGTATCGGTCAGGAACGGAACGAACAGGATTTGTATACCCTGCTGAGCCAGCAACCGACTTAGTTCCGGGAATTCGACATCGTAGCAGATCAGCATGCCGATTTTGCCGCAGTCAGTATCAAATGCCCGAATTTCGTGGCCGCCTACCATGCCGTAATGCCGCACTTCGTTGGGCGTAATGTGAATCTTGCGGTATTCTTCAAAAGAACCGTCGCGTCGGCACAAATAAGCGACGTTGTAAAGTTTACCATCTTCGACCAGCGGCATGCTGCCGCCTACAATGTTAACATTGTACGAAATGGCTAGTTCGCAAAGCTTTTCGCGTACTGGCTGGGTAAATTCGGCTAATCGGCGGATGGCTGCCGGTTCGGGCAGCTCGTTGAAATCGGCCATCAGGGGCGTGTTGAAAAACTCCGGCAACACCATGAAGTCGGCCCGGTAGTCGCTGACAGCATTCACGAAAAACTCGACCTGCTCTAGAAAAGAGTTCAGGTTCTTGAACAGCCGCATCTGCCACTGAATGACTCCCAGGCGGATAATCGAGTCGGTATGCGGCTTTTTGTCGGCTTCCTTGACGTAATAGATGTTAATCCACTCCAGCAGGGTCGCGTATTCTTTCGATTCCGAGTCGCCAGGTAAGTACCCGCGTAACACCTTCCGAACGTGGAAATCATTCGATAACTGGAAAGTCAGCGTCGGGTCGTAGATTTCCTTCTGTTTCACCTTCGTGATGTACTCGCGGGGCGTCAGCTCATCGGCGTATTTATTGTAGTTGGGAATACGGCCTCCGGCCAGAATTCCTTTCAGATTCAACTGCTCGCAAAGCTCCTTACGCGCATCGTAAAGCCGCCGGCCGAGCCGCAGATCCCGGTAGTCGGGGTGAACAAACACCTCGATGCCGTATAAGTAATCGCCTTCGTCATTATGGGTTTTGAAGGTATACCCGCCCGTAATCTCGTAATAGGTGTGATTGTCGCCGAAATCGTCGTATTTCACCCGGATGGCCAGCGCGCTGGCGACCACTTTGCCGTCGACTTCAACGCAAAACTGCCCTTCCGGAAAAATATTGAGGAGCTTGGTGATCGAGCTTTTAGGCCAGTAATCTCCGCCGATACCGCTGTAAACCTCAATCATGGTCTCTTTCAGATCATGATAGTCGGATTTTTGTAATGGTCTTGTTTGAATATGCATACTAAAAAGTCAATCGTCGACAGTCGTTTGTGAGGGAGAAACTAGCCGATCGTGTTCCTTCGGGCAGCCGTTGGCGAGTTTCGTCTGCTGGCCAATAGTTGCCATTACAATCGCTTTTCCAACTCGGTCAGGTGTTCATCCGTCAGGTCCAGGTGGGTAACGAACCGAACCAGGTGTTTGCCAAAGGGAACGCTGCGAATTCCTTTAGCCTCCAACTGATGAACATAATCGGTAGCCAGGATGGTTTCGGGTAGACGGAAAATCACAATATTCGTGTCGATGGGCAGAATTTCTTCCACTTCAGCTAACTGAGCCAGCATGGCTCCGATTTTACGGGCGCGGGCGTGGTCCTGTTTCAACCGGTCGATGTGGTGGTCGAGGGCGTAAATCCCGGCAGCGGCCAGAAATCCGGCCTGTCGCCAGCCACCCCCCATCAGCTTGCGGAAGCGCCGGGCCTGCCGGATGAAATCTGCTTTGCCGAGCAGCAATGACCCTACCGGGCAGCCCAGTCCTTTGGACAGGCAGATGCTGATCGAATCGAATAATTTTCCGTAGGCTTCCGTAGGGTCGCCTGTTTCGACCAGGGCGTTGAACAAACGGGCACCGTCCAGGTGAAGCAGTAACCCCTGGTCGCTGCAAAGCTGCCGGATGGCCGATATTTCGGGGATCGTGTAATAACAGCCTCCGCCTTTGTTGACCGTATTTTCGAGGACGACCAGCCGGGAGATAGGTTTGTGTGGATCGGCGGGGTTATAAATATGATCCCGTATCAGATTGGGCGTCAGCTTGCCCCGCTCGCCGTATGCCAGACTGACCGAAGCGAGCGAATTGACCGAAATGCCCCCGCCTTCGTACTGATACACGTGCGATAACGAATCGCAGATAACGTCGTCGCCAGGGCGGGTGTGGGTCCGGATCGCCAGTTGATTGGTCATCGTGCCGGATGCACAAAATAGGGCGGCCTCCATACCAAACAAGGCGGCCGCTTTGGTTTCGAGAGCATTGACGGTCGGATCGTCGCCTAACACATCGTCGCCGAGGGGAGCCGAAAACATAGCCTCGCGCATGGCGGGCGTGGGTTGCGTGACGGTGTCACTGCGCAAATCAATAAGCATAAGCCGGTCGGAGGAGTCCGCTGTTTTTATAGAAAATCCACAGGTTGTATCGACTGCAATTTAGCCACAGATGGCCTTGCTAAACGCAGCCGCGTGTATTTTTTGACGGAGCCGATAGTCAGTGTCCCTGGCGTGGTAGTAACGAATTTTTAGAAATCGGGCTGAAGCGAAGGAAGGTGATTTTAGTATCACTGAGGGTTCATCGATAAATTTCAAGTTGCCTGAGAATGCAATAAATCGTTATAAGTCAGCAGCATTTAACCAGATCGCTTTCCTGGTAAAATGACTGAACCGGCAGGGGAAGGCTCTTGTATTTATACGGCTTGCCTGTATTTTTGAGAAACCTTTTCGCCCACTCGCGTCTTAAGTAGGAAATCGATACGAAGGCTCATCTTAATCGACAACCATTCACATGATGAATAAAACTCCCTGGATCATCCTGCTCATTCTCTGGATGATCGGATCGACCTGGTGGCATGTCTGTAACATTAAAAATCTGTGTCCCAATGACAGCGCACCGATAGGCACCGATTCGGCGGTGTATACAACCCCACCGGGTGCAGATGTATACACCATCGCCGATGGGAATCGCTTCCGGCTCGAACTACCCGGTCACTTTAGTTTTGCTACCTCAGGCGCGAATGCCAACATGAACACCCTTGGTGGTTCGCTGGAATCACTGGTGAAGTATCTGAAGGATAACCCTGGTCGTACGCTTGAACTCGTCGGATACTATTCGCCCGCTGAAGTGAATAAAACCTCTTTTGCGAATCTGGGTCTGGCCCGCGCCGAGGGCCTCAAGCAATATCTGGTGCAACAGGGAGTACCGGCTACGTCTATCACGACCAAGGGCGTTGAGCGTAACCTGCCGTTTACTACGAAAGGCGATTCGCTATACGGTGGCATCGACTTCGCCTTCACTGGACTGGATGCTTCAAAGCCGGATGCGACTAAACTGGCAGTGATCAACGAGCCTACTTCGGAAAAAGAACTAGCTGAAGCGGAAAAATATACTTCTGTTTTTGAGCCGATCGACCTTTATTTTGCGCTCGGAGAAGCCAGCTACATCAAAACCACTGAAACGAAGAAGTTTTTCGACGAAGCGGTTAAATTTCTGGCGGCAAACAAAGGAAAAAAACTACTGTTAACGGGTCATACGGATAATACCGGTCCTGAAGACGTCAACCTGCGCTTATCCCGCGACCGGGCAAACGATGTAAAGCAGAAGCTGGTCAAATCGGGGATTAATTCGGATCAGATCGAGGTTCGTGCCAAGGGCGAAACCGAGCCGAAGGCCGACAATAAAACCCTTTCGGGGCGAAAAGCCAACCGGCGCGTAACTGTGGTCGTAGAATAAATAAACGGTATTAATTCGTTAGAGTCATGTTTGAACTGAATCCCCTAAACCTGCCCGATGCCCCAATGCAACAAACCATTATGCTGGTTGTGTCGGCTGTGCTGGGCTTTATTATTGGTTACGTGTCCCGCCGGCGCGTCGTCCGTGAACTCGAAACGGAACTGGCCGGTACAGAACGGGCGGTGGATGATTGCCACCGCGCCCGTCTTATACCGGATGCCGACAACGAAGAAGCCATTATTCTGAACCGGATTCGCAACCGTTCGGGCGAAGTTGACTTCGCCCGTATCGGGCTGGCAACGTTTGCCGAAGCCGATGACTTGAAGGAAATCGTTGGTATCGGACCGTTTCTGGAGCGAAAGCTACATGCCATTGGGATCTATACATTCCGCCAGATCGCCAATTTCAACGCCGAAGACATTGACAAGGTCAATGATATTATCGAGTTTTTCCCCGGCCGTATCGAACGGGATCGGTGGGTAAGTCAGGCTGCTGAACTGGCCCGGAAGAAATAATACTTTGCCCGGTAAGTCGTCGGGTGACGATACGGGGCTATTCTCTCTTTAAAACGATATTCCATCATGTTTGGATTAGATCCTTTTAGCCGTCCGGTGGCTATTACCGAGATCCTGCTTCTACTGGCGCTGGCTGCCTTCATTGGCTGGTTGCTGGGCCGGTTGGTACTAGCCGGACGTATCAGCTCGCTTCGTTCGGCGCTGGCAGACAAAAAAAATGAACTCGACGAGTGCCGAAGCGCTAAAGCGCCGCTCCGTTCCAGAGTGGATGTTATACCAACGGCCAGCGCTACGGCAGCGGCCAATGAGGATCGGGCCGTCGAACCCCCTCAGTTTTTTGTGCCCGCCGATCCGCTCCTGCCTGCCTACACCCACGACGATACACCTGCGCCCGTGGTCGAACTGCCTCCGATCGATCAAACCCTGCCGCCGATCAGTTCAACCCTTGAGTTTCCACCCATTGAGGAAACCATGCTGGCAAGTACATCGACCACCGAAGATCGCGAAACCGTTATCCTGAATCGGATTGCGGCCCGGGCTTCTGAACTTAACTTCGACCGGATTGGCCGGGCCGTCGCTACGGAAGCCGATGATTTAAAAGACATTGTGGGCGTAGGGCCATTTCTGGAGCGAAAACTACATACACTGGGTATTTATACCTTCCGGCAGGTCGCCAATTTTTCCTCAGAAGATATCGAAAAGGTGAACGAGATTATCGAGTTTTTTCCTGGCCGCATCGAGCGCGACAACTGGGTTGGCCAGGCTCGGACGTTTTATGAGCGTAAATATGGTAACCGGAGCAAGTAAAGCGGGTTCGTTTCCGTATGCTCTGTACGAAAAGCGGGACTGGCACTAGCCAGTCCCGCTTTTTTATTGCCGCTTTCGGCTGGGGGTGCTGCTTAAAACCCCTGTTCCGCCAGACTGATAAAAGTCGCACATAGTCTTTAATACACATTCGCCACATTTGGGCGAGTACCAACTGCAAACGCGCTGACCGTGCCAGTAAAAATGCTTGTGGAAGTTAAACAGCAACACAGCCTCGCTGGGTAAACAGGCCAGCAACAAAGCGTGGGCCTTTTCGGCGCTGACTTTTGGCCCGATCAACCCGACTCGCTGCGTAACCCGGTGAACATGCGTATCCACGGGTAAGACAGGTTTACGGAAATTAAAAAGCAAAAGTAGTGTAGCCGTTTTCAGGCCGATGCCGGGCAGCGCTGTCAGCCATCGCATGGCTTCTTCGGTAGATAGATCCGCCAGAAAATCGATGTTGGCAGCACCCGTTTCCTGAAATAGATGCGTCAGCAGATTCTGGATATAAGGTGCTTTCACTTCGGGGTAGTTCGCCGTTTGAATCGCATCGATCAGGTCGGGTAGCGGAGCGTCGCGCACCTGTTCCCAGGTCGGATATCGCTCTCGCATCGTACGGTAGGCAGTGACCTCGTTGGCATGGGTTGTGCGGTGCGATAAGATCGTGCCGATCAGTTCGTGCATCGGGTCTGCCCGCCCGTAAATCTCCTGAACACCGTAAAGGTCATTCAGCCGTTCGTGTGCGTCGAGGGTTCTGGTCGTTGAGCAGGGAATTGTTGGCATACAAAAACTAGCGAAGCTGATCGGACAGCTACGAAGTTTTTGTTGAACTGGTGTCGAAGAATAAAGTTTCCGGTGAGACCGGCATCGAGGGTTTCAGGAATCCTCCCTGGCTGAATGACCTGGTTCTTTAAAGCGCCATTTGTTTCAATGGAGCGTAGTATTTCAACGCGATGCAGTCGGTTGGAATCGGGTGCTCATTCCAGTGATGGTGGATGGCTAAAGCAGCTCCCAGCGCCGTAGCCTGCGCCACAGAAGCAGCAAAAACTTCCAGTTCGGGGAAGGCAGCGGCCAGCAGATTCATGTATATCGGATTTTTGCTGAAGCCCCCATCGACAAAAATCCGGGTGACCGCTGTACGATTTGTCGTTGAACCGGCCAGAACCAGGTTGGTCGAAACCAGTTGTTGAGCGATAATGTCCAGAATCAACTGGTGATAGGCTTCTTCGTAAGTGCCGAAATCGGCCAGATTACGGTGTCTGAACAGCGATTCCTGCAAAGGCGGGGCTTTGACTCCCTCAAAATTACCCCCGCTCCGGTGGTTTCGGAGTTGCTGAATCAGCTCAGGATCGAAGGCAACGGTTTGGTAGTAGCTTAGCTCGGTCTGGAAATGCTCCGCCAGCCGCTTGACCTGCTGTTCGTGTTCATAACCCGCAAACAACCGCGATGCCTTTACAGGTTGCCCTTTATAATGAAGAAAGCAAAGGCAGTCGTACTGCAATTCCTCGACCGTCAATGGGCTGCTGTTGAACGGATTTAGACTAATGCACCAGGTTCCGGTTGAAATAAGTACAAACGGCTCTTTGAACGATGTCAGGTACGGAATCAGCGCTGCCGAGCTGTCATGTAAACCCACCCCCACTTTCAGGGGATGATCCTGCCAGGTTGTTTCAAGTACGCTATCGGAAGTCGATAACGGCCCTAACTTCTGATCCAGCCCTTCCGATACGACCCAGTCATGGTATTGATGCTGAGCGAAATTCCACAGCATCGTGTGACACCCGATGCTGGTGACGTCAGACACGACCTGCCCCGTTATCAGAAAGCTCACGTACTGCGGCAGGTGCAGCGCATACCGAATATGCTGGAACAACTGCGGTTTGTCGTGCTTCACCCGGTACAGCATCAGCCCCGAATTCAGGCTGTCCAGAGCTGGCGAGGCCGTTTCGAGGGCCAGGGTAGCCTCGGTGCCGTATTGCTCGTAAAATTGAGTGCGGATGCTTGTCGGAAAAGGTTTGAGGTAACTATACAGAAAACCGACGGGTCGACTGGCTTGATCGATGTAGACGAGGCTAGCTCCATAGGTCGAAAAATTAAGGGCCCGGACCGAAAATTCAGGAAGTGTCAGCACCTGAGCCAGCGAGGTAAGAATCCACTGGCTCAGCTTCGACAGATCCTCACAGGGATAGCCGTCGTCATCAACGCCTTCGTCAAACTGCTCTGTTTTTTGCCAGACAATGTCGTAGCGCTCATTGAAAAGAAAGAGCTTTTTATTTGTTTTACCGATATCGAAGATGGCGATGACAGGCGTCATAAAGTATGAATGAATAATGGACAATGAATAATGGACAATGAATAATTGATAATTGAAAACCGTACAGATTCACCGTTATCAATTATTTATTATCCATTATTCATTTGATCTCAAAGTCCCGTTGCAATGGTTTTGGTACCCCGCTCGTCGACGAGTTGCTGCCGGACGTTCAGTTGGCGATACAGCGCCAGGGGCTGCAAGGCACCACCCGCCCGCCGACGAGCTTCGGCCACCAGCGGCCGAACGTCGGTCCGGAAAGCTTCCTGAAGAATTTCCTGGGCCAGCGCTACGTCGTTGGCTTCGCGGGCTGCTTCCAGCGCCTGCCGGTCGATCAGCAGTGCCTGGGCGTAGGCCAGCAGGATGGCTTCGACCGATTGCAGTAGATCTTCCAGAGGATCCTTGACGTTATGACTGGCGTCAATCATCCAGCCCAGGCTAGTGGCGTGATTCATGCCCCGCGCATCCATACCGTCGACCAGCTCGTTGAAGATAAGAAACAATTGATAGGGTTTGATGCTACCCGCCGTCAGGTCATCGTCGCCGTACTTGGAGTCGTTGAAGTGAAAGCCACCGAGTTTGCCTTCATTCAGCAGGATCGCTACAATCTGCTCGATATTGGCGTTGGGCAGGTGGTGACCCAGATCGACCAGCGTATAGGCTTTAGGACCCAGTTTGCTGGCATACAGAAAACTACTACCCCAATCGCCAACGGTCATCGAATAAAAGTTTGGTTCGAAGGCTTTATACTCGACAAACAGCTTCCAGTCGCTGGGTAGGGCGGCATAAATTTCACCCAGGCTTTCGAGGGTACGGCCGAAGGCTTTCCGGAAATTCAATTGACCGGGAAAACACGAACCGTCCGAGAGCCAGACCGTGAGGGCTTTCGAGCCGAGGGCTTCGCCATGCCGAATGACCTCGATATTATGATCGATCGCCTGTTGACGCACGGCCGCATCGACGTGCTGCAGCGACCCGAACTTATAGCTCAGCGACTGATCGGGCTGGTCCTGGAACGTGTTGGAGTTGACCGCATCGAAGGCCAGCCCGTAGCTGTTGGCGAGCGATTTGACTGCTTCGGCATCGGTTGGAATGTCCCATGGAATATGCAGGGAAATAGCACCACTGGAGCGGTTCAGGGCATGAAGCAGTCCGACGTCGGCCATTTTCTCTTCGAGGCTTCGGGGCTCTCCACCACCAGGGAATCGTCCGAAACGGGTGCCACCGGTTCCGAGCGCCCAGCTCGGAATCGCAATCTGAAAATCAATTAACTTCTGAATGATCGGTTCGGCCGTGGCGACCTCCTGCGTCCAGAAAGAAAGTTTACGCTGGTGCGCTTCCAGATGACGCTGGTTAAAATCGGCTATGGAATTAGGATCGAGTTGCATAGGTAAGGGGTTTTAAATGGATAATGAACAATGAATAATTGATAATAGAGTCTGTTAAGTCACTATCAATTATTCATTGTTCATTATCCATTCTTCGGTTTATCGGACAAAGGCCATGGCCACACCGCCGTCAACGTTCAGCACGTTGCCGGTCGATTTGTTGAGCAGGCCACCCACGAAAGCGAAACAGGCATTAGCGATATCGTCGGGAAGAATGATTTCGTTCAACAAGGTCCGCTTGGCATAATAAGCAGGCAGTTCCTCGACCGTGATGCCATACGCTTTGGCCCGTCCTTCGGCCCAGCCTCCCGCCCAGATGTTCGAGTCAGAAATGACAGCGTCGGGGTTAACTGTATTCACCCGAATATGATCCGGTCCTAATTCGGCCGCATTCAACCGACTCAGATGAAGCTGAGCCGCTTTGGCTGAACCATACCCCGCATTGTTGGGGCCAGCTACCAGGGCGTTTTTCGATACGATGTTGATCACGTCGCCCCCTAACTCCTGCTTCCGCATGACATCTACACCAGCCTTCGTCACCATGAATTGCCCTTTTACCAGGATGTCGTATAGCCGGTCCCATTCTTCGATGGAATGTTCGGCAATGGGTTTAGAAATGCTGATGCCGGCGTTGTTCACGATGATATCGACCCCCCCGAAGGCCAGGCAGGCTGCTTTGTAGGCTTCCTCAATGCTGGCCCAGTTCGTAACGTTCAGCATTGTAGTGGCCGCCGTATCTTTCCCGAACGCGCCGACAAATTCTTCTTTCGCACCATCCAGCCGTTCCTGATTGATGTCGTTCAACACGACACAGGCCCCTTCCTGGGCAAATTTTTTGGCTATCGCCTTACCGATACCGCCTGCACTCCCCGTAATAAGAGCCACTTTGCCCGTCAGCGGTTTTGGCTTGGGCATCCGCTGCAGTTTGGCTTCTTCGAGTAGCCAGTATTCGATATTGAACGCTTCCTGGCGGGGCAGGGAGGTGTATTCCGAAATGGCTTCGGACCCCTTCATTACATTGATCGCGTTGATGTAGAACTCGGCAGCTACCCGCGCGGTCTGCTTGTCTTTAGCGAAGGTGAACATCCCAACGCCTGGATACAGAATAACGACCGGATTGGCATCACGAATGGCCGGACTGTTGGGGTGCTTGCAGGATTCATAATACGCCGTATACATGTCGCGGTACGCAGCGAAAGCAGGCTTCAGCTTTTCTTTCAGCGCAGCAACGTCGGTCAGGTCTTCATCGGGTTTCAGCTCGAGCACCAGTGGACTGATCTTGGTCCGTAAGAAGTGATCGGGGCAGGAAGTGCCCATAGGAGCCAGCCGGTCCAGATCATTGGAATTGATGTATTCGAGTACGCGCGCATCGTCGGTAAAATGGCCGATCATGCGGGTTTGGCCGGAAGCCAGTCCCCGTAGCACCGGAGCCAGCACAGCGGCCTGCGCCAGCCGGTCGGCCTGCGGGAGGCTTTCCCGTTTTGCTCCACCGAAAATAGGGCCTTTCTTGCCGTAGTTTTCTTCCAGGTATTCGGCACACCGCTCGATGACTTCCAGCGTATTTACATAGCTTTCGTAGGCCGTGTCGCCCCAGGTAAACAGGCCATGCGAGCCGAGCATGATACCCCGGATACCCGGATTTTCTTTAACGCACTGCTCTAGTTGAAGACCTAGGTCGAAGCCGGGTTTTTGCCAGCCTACCCAGCCAATCTGGCCGTTGAACAACTCTTCGGTGATGCGCTTACCGTCTTTGGCAGCCGCAATGGCAATGGCCGCGTCGGGGTGCAGGTGATCGATATGTTTAAAAGGCAGGAAGCCGTGCAGGGGCGTATCAATAGAGGGAGCCTTGGAGGCCAAATCAAAAATGGAGTGGTTGAACAGCTCCACCATTTCGTCTTCGAAGGCGAGCCCCCGATAGCGCTTTTTCAACGCCCGTAACCGATCCAGATACAGGGCTGCCAGCCCACTGCGCTTTAGCGTACCGATGTCACCCCCGGACCCTTTCACCCACATCACTTCGGTCAGTTCACCCGTTAGTGGGTCTTCGGCCATAACCTTACAGGATGTGTTTCCCCCGCCGTAGTTGGTCAGGCGCAAATCAGCCCCTAACAGATTGGAACGGTAGATCAGCAGACCTACTTCATCGCCTTCCAGCTGGGCCGCTTTGGCATCATCCCATAGGTAACTAACGTGCCGAAATGAATCTGCTTTGGGTGTGTTGGTTGTGCTAAGCATATACTTTAATCGGGTTGATATCTTGGTTAAATACTATTCTTTTTTTGTTTCGTAACAAAAATAAAGAGGCACTTTCAATCTACTTTCCTCTACTTACCCTTTTACCAGAACTATTCCGTGCTTTCCGGCTGCGATCCCATTAAGTAGCTTGTTTACCAGCCCTTATGTAGGTACTAAATTATTCGCCACCTATAAAAAGCCTGTAGGAAACAGCGTAGCAAGTACGGACGCATTACCGAGTTTTGCAACTTAAATCATAGTTAAAGAAATAGGGCATTAGCATAAAAAAAGCCACAGGCGCTTAGGCTCGTGGCTTTTTTTATGCTGAAATTGTAAGTTGGAAAGCGTTGGCTATCAGGACTAATTCAAATGCACTTTGTGATTTGATAATTGCCGGCGAACCAGGCTCCACCGCCGACGGGAGACGGGCAGGGTTTCGCCGGTCGACAAATGAACCAGACCGCCGGTTTCCGTGCGTTCGAGCCGTTCGACAAATTTGCGGTTAACGACGCAGTTGCGGTGTAACCGAATAAATAATTCGGTTGGCAGTTTAGGCGAGTAATATTTTAACGTGCGGGGCATGAGCATGCGCCGACCATCCACCCAGTTTAGCCAGCTGTAATTGGCCAGAGCCTGTAAATAGACCAGATCATCGACCGAAAAAACCTGGCGGCCTGATTCGCGTAGATAAAGCTTAAGTGGTGGCCATTCAGTTGGCGCGGTGCGGACTGGGAGAGAGAAGTAAGTCATGAGCAATTTTTGTAGTTGGTTCAGTAATGATGATACAATACTAACCAGCAGGTTTGCTCTGGACTTGTTCATTCGTAACAAGCACTATAAAATTTGTAACATGACGTATTTATTACAGAGCTAAGGGTATATATGTCACTTTAACCAATATATATAGGCCTAATTATGGGTATTGTTATAGTATAAACTACCAGGAGACAATATTATAAAAGTAGCCTGAGAAAGCAATTTAGACGACTACGTGGCGGTTTTTCTCAATGTATTCGGAAGGAGTCAGATGGTATTGCTCTTTGAATACCTTCGAGAAATAGGCGGGTGTATCGAAGCCAACCCGGTCGGCCACTTCAGATACGGAGGCACCCGTCAGCAGGAGTTCGGCGGCCCGCTTCAACCGAATGATCCGGATCAGTTCGTTGGGCGTCAACCCCGTCATCGCTTTTAGTTTTCGGTTCAGGTGCATGCGGCTCATACCAATAGCCAGCGCCAGCGGTTCAACGCCGAACGTCTGGTCATCGAGACGCGCTTCAAGAACCGAATAAACCCGGTTCATAAATTCATCCTCCGGAGCCTGACTGGCTAATGGAAGATGGCCTTCCCGCAGAAACTGCGTTCGGTAGAACTGCCGGATGCGTTGCTGGTATTCGATCCGGTTGCGAACACGACCCCGCAACTCCTCTACCTGGAATGGTTTGGCTATATAATCATCAGCCCCGACCGACAGCCCTTCCAGCCGGCTTTCCGTGTTCACCTTTGCTGTCAATAGGATGATCGGGATGTGGTTGGTAATAGGATTTGTTTTTAGCTGGCGACAGAGTTCATAACCATCCAGTTCAGGCATGAGTACATCGCTGATAATCAGGTCAGGAACAATCGAGATAGCTGCGCTTACGCCAACCTGGCCATTATTCACCCGCTGGATGCGCCATTCTGTCTGCAGGATACTGACCACAAACTCGGCAATATCGTTGTCATCCTCTACCAGCAGAATCCGTGGGGCATTTTCATTGTCTGACGTCGGTCCGCCAGCTAGTTGCCCGTCGGGTGAAGCCGACAACGAGTCGCCTGTAGAAGTACCCGAAGAAACGTCGGCATGCGCCTGCTGGAGCGGCAATGTTACGGTAAACGTGGTTCCTTTGGCGCGGGTGCTTTCAGCCGTAATCGTTCCCTGCATGATCTCAACCAGTTCTTTGACCAGCGCAAGGCCAATTCCCGAACCACTGGCCGAACTGTCGGCCGGGGCGGTAGCCTGGTAAAACCGATCGAACACGTGCGGCAGATTGTGGTCGGGAATACCCGTGCCCGTGTTGTGTACGGTCAGTCGGAAAAGGTCGATCGGGTTTGCCGTCAGAGCGGTTGAAATAATCGGTTCAGCGTCGGTCGATACCGTAATAGACCCTTTCTCATCGGTGAACTTCAGTGCATTCGACAGCAGATTGGTCAGTATTTTTTCAATCTTGTCGGCGTCGAACCAATAACTCGATGAGTTCAGGCGATTGCTTATCTGCACCTGAATCTGCTTGCGCTGCATTTCCTCGGAAAAGACCATGACCGTCCGCTGGATAAACTCGGAGAGATCGGCTGGAGAAGTGGTAATCGGCAGGCTGCCCGCTTCCAGCTTTGCCAGGTCGAGCAGTTCGTTGATCAGCCGTAAGAGCCGGTTGGCATTACGGTATACAATAGCCAGCCGGCCATGAAAAGGGGAATCTTTGGCTTCTGTTAATATTTGTTCTAATGGGCTGATAATCAGTGTTAATGGGGTGCGTAACTCGTGGGTTATGTTGGAGAAAAAACGTGTTTTTACTCCGTCGAGATGCTTTAGCTGAAGCGTTTCCTGTTCCTGAAGCGCCAGCTGATTCTTTTGGTGCAGCCGCCGAATCCGTACCCGAAGGTATACCACCAGCACGCCCAGCAAGAGCAGAGCATACGCAAAATACGCCCACCAGGTTGCCCACCAGGGGGGCGTAATGGTAATTTTTAACTGATGAACGTACGGACTCCACCGTCCCGACGTATTCGACGCATTGACGATAAACGTATAGGTTTGAGGGGGCAGGTTCGTATAGGTAGCGGTGGCCTGATTTCCGCTGTAAATCCAGTCCATATCCAGCCCCAGGAGTTTATACCGGTATTGATTCTTACGACTCTGATTGAATTCAAGGGCAGCAAAATCGATGGATATGAAGTTCTGCTGGTGCGTCAGGATGATTTCCTGCGTCTCGTTGATATCTCGGCGAATCGGCGAATCGGGTGTCGTAACCGTCACCAACTGGTTGTTGATCCGGAGCCCGGTCAGAGCGGCTTTCGGTTGAAACTTGTCTTCCTGAATAAGCCGTGGATCGAAAATCGTATAGCCATTGATGCCTCCGAAGATCAATCGACCATCTGGCAGGGCCACGTCATGATGTAAAATAAACTCATCGCTGGGCAACCCATCCTCGGCCGTGTAATTTCTGACTTCGTACGAACGGGTATCGAACTGGCAGAGCCCCCGGTTTGTGCTGAGCCAAAGGTGGCCCTGCCGATCAGGACGGATAGCGTAGATGACGTTGTTCGATAGCCCCTGCTTCATGGTAAACTGCTGAATCTCACCCGTTAGCTTGTCGAGTCGGCACAGGCCCCGCCCGAACGTGCCAATCCAGAGGTGATTATATCGAATGGGGTCCTGAGCCAGGCATAACAGGGCTTCGTCGGGTAATGATTGCGAACCACTGCCACCGCCCTGCCAGTGGATCAGGCGTTGGGTCGACAGATCGGCCCGTAACAAGCCGTGATTTTTGGTCGCCAGATATACCCGCCCGCCGTCGACAATCATGGCCTGAATGACGTAGGGATTATTGACCGGCAGCGGTAACGGAAAGGCTATAAAGGTGCGCAAGCCCGGATTGTAACGGACCACTGCCCGATTATGCGGAGCCAGCAGCCCCCAAATGTCTCCCTGATTACCTACGGTAAGCGTGGTCAGACGAAACCCTTCTCCCGGCGGCAACCAACGCGCTTCTATCCCTCTCGGCGGAATCTCCAGAAAAGTGTGCAGGCCAGCGTCGTACCGATAGGGAGGTGTAGTTAAGGTGCTGATCCAAAGGGAATTAGTGCGATCGAATTGATTGTGTACTTTAAGGTCCGGCTGATTGCGAATAGCGGGTGGTATAGCTTCGAGCGGAATGTTGTATTGCTGCGTCAGCCAGTCATTTTCGAAAGATCTGGCATAAGGCCAGGTCTGAAAGATCTGCTTATTCAAGTCATATTTTATGACACCGTCGCCATTCAGACCCATCCAGAGAACATTGGTTCGGTCGATCAGCAGCGACAGCGGAGCGAATTTTGTGAGTTTGGCGTAAACAGAACTATTCGCTGGCAGGGTAGACACTAATCCACCCTGATCGGTATATCGACTTTGATTGACATAGTCGATGCCGTGGGCATCGCGGGCAAATAGCGGAATGGCCGCAGCGTTATCCGGCAGGGGAACTACCTTCCGAATGCGTTCTTCGGCCGGATCGAAGATGGCAAACCGCCCCGGAAAACCCAGCATCAGCTCACCATTTGCCCGCTCATGCAGGCTGAAAACGTCATTCTGTGGCAAACCCTGCGCCAGGCGGAAGCCAGTAAATTTACCGGAAGCCAGATCATAGCTGAACAGCCCGTCACGGGCCGCCATCCAGAGCCGGTTTTGTCGGTCGAGCAGCAAGGCATGGAAAACCCGCTGAACTGTATCGCCATGCATCTCCCAAAAACGGTGCGACACCGTTCCGTTGGCATTCAGTCGGAAAAAGCCATTGATCTGCGTGGCAACCCATACATTCCCCGATCGATCCGGGTAAATACCCGTAATCTGGTCGCGGCCGAGCGCCTGACGGAAGAAGCGGGTGTTAGAAACTTTTTTTGCCTGTTCCGTAACAGGATCGAAACAATCAATCGTGTTATTTTCCGTACGAACCCAGATCAGCCCCCGGTTGTCTTCCCGAATCTCGTTGATGCTGCTGAAGGAGAGCGATGTTTTCTGTTGTGGATCGTGCGTATAAATACGAAACCGAATCCCGTCGTAGCGACAAAGGCCATCGCGCGTGGAAAGCCAGATAAAACCCCGCCGATCCTGAAGCATCGAATTGACGAACCCCTGAGGAAGCCCATTCCGTACGGAAAGGTATTCAGGTTCGGGCGTACTCGCAGCCGCCGGAATTACCCAGCCGAGTAACCCCACAAGGTACAAGCAAGAAAACCAACCGGTAATTCGATGCATAAGCCAGGCGGACCAAATCCTGATCCAGCTCATAAATAGCCACAAAAGGGAAGTTAAATTCGCCCACTTTCCTGAATTTATCAATTTTACGGTAGTATTTTTTTGAAAAAAGTGAAAATTTCGCTTTTTGATTTGCTTCATCTTCTGCCAACAATCATGCGTCTGCGCCTGGAAACCCGTGTTCAACAAGCCCTGCCAACGGTCTGGACTGGTTTTAACCGATCTTTATTCGAACACCTCAACCCACCGTTTCCGCCGGTCAGGGTTCTTCGTTTCGATGGTTGCCTGCCGGGTGACGTGGTGCACATCCGACTTAATTTTTTTTTGTTTCGGCAGGATTGGGTCAGTCAAATCATCGACCAGCGAAGTACCCCCGACGAAATTTATTTTATTGACCAGGGTACCCGGTTGCCGTTCTTTCTGACGGCCTGGCACCATTGTCACCGCCTGCTGCGGACACCCACTGATGCCGGGCCAGGGCAAACGCTTATTGTCGATGAGATAAATTTCCAAACGCCGTTTTGGCTACCCGCCTTTCTACTCTACCCGATATTGTGGGCTCAGTTTGTTTATCGACGACCCATTTACCGACGAATTTTTGGCCATCCGTAGCTGGGCTGGTTACCATGAATATACCTAGTTTTAGTAACTAATGTTACATTTATACAGAATAATAGTAAATGTAAAGAGTCAATTTTAGTATATTAGTTAATACTGCTCAGCCACGTGGCCTGAGCACGCCGAATGACGCTTTCTCAACTGCCCGGAATCTTATTATATTTGTTCAATACCGTATTACTCCTACTGCATGAAACTTCCCAATCTGACGACACGTATTTTTCTGGGCATGGTGCTTGGCATCGCAATTGGTTATTTTTTCCCGGCAACTACTTCCGGCTTCTCGGGGACCGATCTGAACATTCTGTCCAAAATTTTCCTGCGGCTCATCAAAATGATTATCGGGCCGCTCGTATTTTCCACTCTGGTCGTCGGTATTGCAAAGCTTGGTGATTTTGGTACGGTAGGGCGAATCGGGCTGAAAACGCTGGCCTACTTTTATTTTGCCACGATTCTGTCGCTGGTAGTCGGTTTGCTGGTGGTAAACATCCTTAAGCCGGGTGAAATCATGAGTTTGCCGCTGCCCACCAAAGGCACCGATGTAGGCGTGGAAGCGAAGAAACTGACTTTCGAAACGTTTATTACTCACATCGTTCCGACGAGTTTTATCGAAGCGCTGGCCACCAACGAAATTCTTCAGATCGTCGTCTTCAGCATCTTTTTCGGCGTGGCTGTCGGGTCGGTAGGCGCACAGGGGAAAATCATGATCAAAGCCCTCGACGCTCTCTCACACATCATGTTCAAGATCACCAGTTATGTAATGGCCTTTGCGCCGTTCGGGGTGCTGGGGGCTATTGCGGCCGTTGTTGCGCAGCAGGGTCTGGGGATTCTGTCGGGCTATCTCTACCTGATTTTGTGCTTCTTTGGCGGGCTTCTGTTCTTTATTTTCGTGGTTCTGGCGGCTATTTGTGTGGTAGTTGGAGTGCCGTATATCGCTCTGCTGAAGGAAATTCGCTCGGCCGTGATTCTGTCGTTCAGCACTGCCAGTTCAGAAGCATCATTTCCGCAGACCATCGAGGCATTGCGCCGGTTCGGTTGTTCAGAACGAATCATTTCCTTTGTGCTGCCACTGGGGTATTCGTTCAACCTCGACGGGTCGATGCTATACATGACCTTCGCAACGGCCTTCATTGCGCAGGCGTATCACGTTCCGCTTTCGGTCGAGCAGCAGATTACCATGATGCTCACGCTGATGATCACATCCAAGGGTATTGCGGGCGTACCGCGGGCATCGCTGGTAGTCATTGCCGGTACCATGTCGCTGTTCAACCTGCCCATCGAAGGGCTGGCGCTTCTTCTGGGTATCGATCAGGTACTCGACATGGGCCGTTCGGCAACGAGCGTGGCCGGGAACGCCGTTGCCACCTGTGTCATATCGAAATGGGAGGGTGAGTTCCGGACGCAACCGGTTGAACCGGACGAGGTTACCGTTTAATAAACCGTTGGCTGTTTCGCCGGGAATTTGTTGTTGTTCTGTTTCGATTTCGTAGGTTCGGGATGTATTTATTGTTTGTTTCATCCTAAACCTTTACGATTTTGGAACCCACCTATATGCCCGTAAGTACGTATGTTAAAGCAACCCCTTTACAGCGATTTGTTGCCGCTTTTATCGATGGTATAGTCGGTAATTTAGCCTTCTGGCTACTTTGGATGGTTTCGTATCGTCTGTCGACCATTGGCTACGTTATTGCCATCGGCTATTTACTTACGAAAGATGCTCTGCCAGCCGTGGGTGATTTTCTGGGTGGGCAAAGTGTCGGGAAAAAACTAATGGGAATTCGGGTAATCAAAGAGTCTACGGGAGCCAGTCTGCTGGGTGATTATGGAACCGCCATTACGCGCCAGATTCCGCTGTTGATCCCATTGCTGAACCTGGTCGATGCGTTGATGGTATTCAGTTCGGATGGTAAGCGCTTCGGTGATAAATGGGCTAACACGATTGTCGTAAAAGCCTGAAACAAGACCTTACAGCACGTATAAAAAGGCCACGATCCAGACGGGTTGTGGCCTTTTTATAACCGTTTGTATGGCCGATTAGCGGTTCATCCCTAACTTGTTGCCGGTATGCCGCCAACCTGCGTAGCTTAACGCCCGATTATCCAGTCGATGGCTGAACCTGAACTACATGAATATTCTTGAAACCCACCACATTGTCAAACAGTACGCCGAACACCGGGCCCTCGACGACGTAAGCCTGGCTGTACCGCAGGGCTGTATTTTCGGTCTGTTAGGCCCCAACGGAGCCGGGAAAACCTCGCTTATCCGGATTATCAACCAGATTACCGCACCCGATTCGGGCGAAGTGCTGCTGGGGGGCGAACACCTGAATCCGAATCACATCAAACGGATCGGATACCTGCCCGAAGAACGGGGCCTTTACAAGAAAATGAAAGTGGGCGAGCAGTTGCTGTATCTGGCTCAGCTCAAAGGCCTGACCGAAAAGCAGGCGATGGAAAAGCTGAAAATCTGGTTCGTCAAGTTCGATATTAAAACCTGGTGGAACAAGCAGATTCAGGATCTGTCTAAGGGAATGCAGCAGAAAGTGCAGTTCGTCGCTACGGTCATGCACGAACCCGACCTGATCATTCTGGATGAGCCTTTCTCCGGCTTCGACCCCATCAATGCCAACCTGATCAAAGACGAAATTCTGGAACTGCGCGATAAAGGGAAGACCATTATTTTCTCGACCCACCGCATGGAATCGGTGGAAGAACTCTGCGATTATATCGCGCTCATCAACCGCTCGCATAAAGTGCTCGATGGGCCCAAGCGAGCCATCAAAGAGCAGTTCAAAACCCATACGTACCACGTCGAGTACCAGGGTACGCTTGAGAACCTGCTGCCCGCTTTTGAGGTGCTGTACACGCGCTCGACGGACGATGGTTTTCTGCGTACCGATATCCGGATTCCACCCGATGCGGCAGTTAATGATCTCATTCGCCACCTGCTCGACCAGGTCGACGTTCGGTCATTCGGGGAGAATATTCCGAGCATGAACGATATTTTTATTCAGACGGTGGGCGAAGTGCCAACAACGTAGTGCCGACCGGTGGAGTCGGTTGTATTTGTCTCATACGCAGTTTGTCTGCTTGTTCTTTGGCGGGTTCCTGTCCAGTCTCGTCCCACTTTTTCCCGCCGGCCAGGACGGTCGGCTCTATTCTATGAATACCATTTTACTCATCATCAGGCGGGAATACCTGGTCCGGGTTCGGAAGAAGTCGTTCATTATCATGACGATTCTCGGACCGGTGCTGATTTTTGGTTTCTACGCCATTATCGGCTGGGCGGCTGTCAGCTCGATCAACCAGAAGAAAATTGTCGTTGTCGACGAGAGCGGGCGCTTTGCTGGTAAGTTCAAAAACGACGATGAAACCCTGTATTCGTTCCCGAAAGAATCGCTGGCGGAAGCAAAAAAAACCTTTGTCAAGCAGGGCTACAATGCGCTGGTCTTTATTCCAAAAGACGTTATCGAATACCCCAAGACCGTGCAGATTTTCGCTGAGAAAAGCGTCAGCCTGGCCCTGCAAAGCAACATTGAGCGGGCCATCTCGAAAGAAATCGAGACCATCAAACTCGAACAGGCGGGCATTACCCAACGAATTATTGAGGATGCTAAAGTAAACGTCGACGCTCAGACCATCAGCATGAGCGAAACCGGCGAAAAAAGTAGCAACGGTATTGCTACGACCATCATCAGCGGATTCTGTGCACTGCTCATCTACATTTCTGTGCTCATCTACGGCACTCAGGTCATGCGGGGCGTAATGGAAGAAAAAACCAACCGGATCGTAGAGGTCATTATCTCGTCGGTAAAACCATTTCAGCTGATGCTCGGAAAAATCATCGGGGTGGCCCTGGTTGGACTGACCCAATTTATGCTCTGGATTGTTCTGACGGTAGGTCTGATTACCATTGGATCGAGTGTGCTGGGGCAGAAAGAAGCGGCTAAATCAGCTATGACATCACGCATGAACGGAATGCCGGGTGGGGTAGAGGTGCAGTCGAAGATGGCGACGGCGAAAAACCCCGTTGCCGACGTGATGAGCGCCATCGAAACGCTGCCAATTTCGCTGATCGTCGCCTGTTTTCTATTCTATTTTCTGGGGGGATATCTACTCTATAGCGCGTTGTTCGGGGCTGTTGGCGCGGCCGTCGACAGCGAGACCGAGACCCAGCAGTTTATGTTTCCGATCATGATGCCCATCATTGCGGCCATCGCCTTTGCGCAGATTGCCGTTCGGGACCCCGATGGACCACTGGCCTTCTGGACGTCCATGATTCCATTTACCTCACCGGTGGTCATGATGGTTCGGGTACCCTTTGGCGTGCCAGGCTGGCAACTGGCGCTCTCGATGCTGCTCCTGGTAATAGGCTTTGTTGGAACGACCTGGATTGCTGCCCGGATTTACCGCGTCGGAATTCTGATGTACGGCAAGAAAGTGTCCTTCCGGGAGTTGTCGAAATGGGTGTTCTATAAAGGGTAGGGGTTAGGGGCAAGGGTGAAGGGAAACAACTAGGAGTGAACGAAGCGGGGCGTTAAGCGCCGGAGAATCCAGCGGGGCAACGGTTCGCCCGCTTCATATTGCCTCAAGATTTCCCGCTCCCGCTTTCGACTGTAGCGGATGCGCCGGACCAGGCCAATACCAGCCGGCACCAGGCCTATACCAGCACCAGCGATAAGGGTCGGGACAACCGTATTTTTTTCGGCCCCTGACCGAATGGTAGAAACCAGCGTTGTCGCCAGAAAGGCCGTGCCCGCGCCGACCAGGGAGGCCGATAAACCGATGCCCAGATAAGTTCTGGAAGCAGTCCGTTTGGCCCCGAATAAGCGATGAATGGCCTGAATGGTATCAGGTTTCGAATAAGCAGATTGAGCTCTGCATTCGCTCTGTGCGATAAAAACCAATACCAGCAGGCCGACGATTAACTTCATACCCTGGCCCGATTAAAAACCTATGTCGATGACCAGCGGCTGAAGCAGCCACTGGCGGGTCGTGAGGTTGTAAATGCCCCGAAAACCCGCTTCGAAGGAGGTGCGCAGGCGCAGGGTGTTGAATACAAACGATACATCGAGTCCTGTGGTCTGAAACGAACGGTGCTGAGTTTGGTAGCCCAGTAACCGGTTGGCACCATCGCGGACTTCGGCAAGGCTTTTGCCATCGGCCTGATCATAAAACCCGGCTGCTTTGATCCGCTGGACATACAGTAAACGACCCAGTGACCAGTGTAGGTCGGCTATCGGAAGCCGATATTCGACACTGCCCGTCTGTAATTGATCCTCGCTGACGTAGTTCTGGCCGCGCGGATAAAAGATGAGCGCACTAAACTGATAATTTCCCTGCGCCTGCTCCTGATATCCGGCACGGAGCCGTAATGAGTGATGCTTCGCCAGACCGGGGAAAAACAGATTAGCCTGTATGCCCCACTGCTCAGCGGTCAATTGTCCACCAAAAGGAGTATTTCGAAAGTTGGCTGAAAGGGTTTGCCCCCAGCGGGGCGCTACGTCGCGCTTGCTTTGCCGTAACAATCGGGAATAGCTGAATCCATACGTCATCACATTCAACGAACCACGACCGCCCACATCCGTTATGTACCGAAAAGGCAGATCATACCCAGTGACGTGCTGGTAACTATAATAGCCCGAGAGATTGATGGCCTGGGCATATTTGGAGTTTGTCAGCTGAAACGGCAAACGAACTCCTGCCGTCAGCTGGCTATACTGCCAACGGTCGGTACGCAGGCTGTCGAACGGAGTGGCTCTGTCGATATACAGGGAAGTTTTTCGATTGCCGTACTGAAAGCTAAGGTCGAAAACCGGAAAAAGCCCCTGGTAGCTTAGCAGCGCATAGGCATTCCCGACCTGTTCCGACTGGTTATACATGTAGCCGACGCTGACCTGCGTCGTGTTCAGCAAATCCTGCGAATTCAACCCGACGGACAGCGCCTGACCCGTGCTGCTGATGGTTGGTCCCCAACTGTATACATTGATGGCATGGGCTAAACGGCGGAACCGGGCAGGCCTGTAAGGAGTAATGGTCAGGGAATCGGTCAGCAGAATCTGCCGGCCCCGGGCCGCCCCCGGTTCCAGCCGGGCCAGCGGGCCAAAGTAGCGCAGAGGCTGCTCCCGAACGGGTTCTGTTACGGGTTTCCAACCGGATGGATCGAGCGGCATGTCGGCAACGCGGTATCCACCGGCCGTAAACTCCTCAACCGCAAGCCGGGAGCCCGACGGCGAAACCGCTGCATGATAAGCGGCCAATGGGCGTGAGGTAACCTGCAACACCTGCCTCGACTGGATGTCGACGGCATACACATTGTCGATTCCCGACCGGGGCGAGTTGTAAAGAACATACTTTCCCCAGGGTTGCGGATGGCTGATGTTTTCATTCACCCGCGGCAGTAAGTCTGTCCGAATGCCCGTTTCGGTATTGATCTGCTGGATCGTTTTCTGCTCGTCTTTCAGGGCGACGACAAACAGGGTTTTACTGTCCTCGTACCAGCGTGGGTGCTGAAAAAACGAATTGTCGGGGTTGCTAATTTCGGTTAGCTGGTTTCCGGTTCGGGCGTCGAGGATCAAAAGCCGGATTTTATAGCGATCCGTGTTTTCGACAACCGCCAGCTTCGTATTGTCAGGAGATAGAGAGGCTACCGTGTAGCGGGCGCGGTGTGTCAGGCGGGTTAGCTTCCCGGTCTTAAGGTCGAGCAACCGGATGTTGGAATAAATACGGGAACCCCAGCGCGGATCGTAGCCGTACTCGATCCAGCAGGCTTTCGTGGCCGTTGCCGACAGCAGATCCGGGTCATTCGGGAAACCCTGTACGAAAATGGTTTTTTCGGGACTGCCTTTTTTCAGGATCACCAGCCGGGGCGTGTCGCCCAGGCCACTTTTTACGCACAATACCGTAGAATCGGTCAGAAACTGCGGGTGCTGGTAATTGGTGAAGACAGGCCGTTGGGTGTGCTGCTTTTCGGCCCGAACCGGAAAGTAGGTTACCGGAGTGAGCGTCAGGCTCTGTTGCTGTTTCTGCCACATCTCGGTGATATCAGCCATCGCCCGGTGGTACAGATCGTCCGTCCGTAACTGAGTCGTGTCTTTGATGCTGGCAGAAAAAGCAAACGGCCACGGAAACCGGCGGTAGTTGCGGTCGAGAACCCGGCTCCAGACGTCGGGGCCGTAAGTACGCTTCAGGTAAGTGGTCAAAAAATACCCCAGCACGTAATGATCCGGAACGTTGTCGCGATAGGACCCACAAACCGCTTTGGCATAATCGAACTGTCGTCCCGATAAAAGATTGGCTCGCATGCCCAGATCGAAATTCGGAATACGACCACGGCCACTGGCACTCAGCAGGGTTTCGTTACTGACTGCGTCGCCCTCGGCAAACCAGTCGGGTACAGTCAGTAGCGGAAACCCCAGGCCAACGTTTCCCAGCAGCGTATGTAACACCCGTCCGTACCCCTGCAAGGCTTTGTCGTTCTGCACAACGTGCCGGTATTCGTGTACTGCCAGCAGATCGAGCCAGTTAAACGTTCCCAGCAAACCCGGATCCTGGGGCATGACCGCGAAAAACTCCGAATGGCGTGGATACAGTGTGACAAACCCATTGCTGTTGGTGGTTTGGTTCTGTAGCAGAACTGAAATCTGCCGGGGCTGTTTTTCGAGCGAGGCACTGGCCGGCTCGTATAGGCTTTCGAGTCGGTTGGCGGTGCGTTGCGCGGTTGAGTCGAATCCCTGCGGGTAAAGCACCCGAAAATGCGGAGTGGTCAGTCGGTACCAGCGAAGGCTCGCCGGGTTTTGGCTCAGGATGGGCAGTGATTGGGCCATCGCTGCGCCAACCATAAACAGCGACAAGGCGGTGAGTAAATGTCTTCGTAACATGCGGTATCAATGATACGAAGTTTTACGCAAAAAATGGTCGCTCCGTTGAGTGATGGAAACTACTTACGTGTCAGTCTGTATGTGCTCACACGTCCGGGTAAAATCTTGTCGGGCCTGAAAAGTTACTTTGCTACAGAATGCGGTCTTAGCTACAGTTGTTTCATTTTCTAACCCAATTCATTCAATGAGCCTAGCCGTAAGTGAACTAAAAGGAAGTACCGAAGTCCTGGTCAATGCCCTGAAAAACCAGGGGATAACCCAAAGTGATGCGCTTCTGGAAGCAGCCCGAAACCCCGCCGACCGCAAGAAACTGGCCGCCCTGGTAGACGCCGACGTACACGTCATTCTGGATTTGGCGAATCGCGCCGATCTGGCTCGTATTGCTGGAATCGGTGGCGTCTACAGTGATCTGCTGGAAGAAGCAGGCGTCGATACGGTCAAAGAACTGGCCCGGCGATCGCCCGAAAATTTGCATGCCAAAATCCTGGAAATCAACGTTGAAAAGCAACTCACCCAGCGCCCGCCTACGGTCGAGCAACTGACTGATTTTATCGAGCAGGCTAAAAACCTACCCGCCGGACTTGAGTACTGATGGAGTACCGCCCGTTCTGGTTGGGTGAAAAACCTGTTTCAGGCACACCCGGCCAGGACGGCCGATCCGCCATCAGACGTACTTCAGAATGAATTTGATCAGTTTCTGGACCCGGTCCGTATAAGGCGGGTAAATGAATTTCATCGTACCAAAGTCGCGCTGCATCACCCCGCGCGGGTTAGAGAATTCCTGGAACCCGAAGTGCCCGTTCGATTTGCCCAACCCGCTGTTATTGACTCCACCGAAGGGCAATTCGACATTGCCAAAGTGAACCATCGTTTCGTTGATGACGGTACCACCCGCCGATGTCCGGTCGAGAATGTATTGAGTGTGCTGTGCATTGCGGCTATGAATGTACAGAGCCAGTGGTTTTTCGCGCTGATTTACAACGGAAAGCGCATCGTCCAGGAGCGTGTATGTCAGAATCGGTAAGATCGGACCGAAAATTTCTTCCTGCATCACCCGCATCTCGTCGGTCACGTTGTCCAGCACCGTCGGCTCCACAAAATTCTGCCCGGCGTCCATCTGCCCGCCAATGGCTACCGTTGCGCCTTTGGCAACGGCATCGGATACCAATCCCCTAACCCGTTCGAAATGCTGGTTATTCACGATGCGGGCATAACTAGTAGAGTCTGCGATGGATCGGCTGTCGGGACCGTACATGCTTGATAGCGCAGCGCGAAATGCCTGTAGGAACGGTTGTTTGATCGACTCATGAACCAGCAGGTAATCGGGGGCAATGCAGGTTTGTCCGTTGTTGAGATATTTCCCCCAGGCCAGTTGCTCGGCTGCCTGCGTCACGTTGGCCGACGCATCCACGATAGCGGGCGATTTTCCCCCTAATTCCAGCGTAACGGAGGCCAGATGCTTCGCGGCTGCCATCATCACCTGCCGCCCGACGGCCGGGCTGCCCGTAAAAAAAATATGGTTGAAGGGTAGTTCCAGCAGCGCCCGGGCAGTGCTGGCATCGCCCTCCACCACTGCGACTTCGTTGGTGGGGAACAGCTCGGCAATCATCCGGCTCACCAGGTGAGCGGTATGCGGAGTCAGCTCCGATGGTTTCAGGATCACGACGTTGCCCGCAGCCAGAGCCGATACCAGCGGACGTACGAGCAGGACGAACGGGTAATTCCAGGGAGCCATGATCAGCACATTCCCCTTGGGTTCGTGGCGTATGTAGCTTTTCGTTCCTGTCAGAGCCAGCGCGGTAGGCAACCGCTGGGGTTTCATCCATTGGCTGAGGTAACGGACCGTATGCCTGATTTCGGCCAGAAGCGGCATTAGTTCCCCCACCATTACTTCGGCGGCTGGTTTCCGAAAATCGTCGTAGAGCGCCTGTTGAATAGCCGTCTCGTTCGCCGAAATCCAGTTTTGCAATCGCCTGATCTGGTCTACACGCTGCTGGGCAGTTGTCAGCGCCATCTGGGGAGCGTACTGACGCTGACTATCAAAAATTGCCTGCATATCCTGTGAAACGGCTGCATCTGCGAAGTGAGAACGAACGGAGGTACTCATAGAAGCTAGTTTATTCAGGTAAAAGTACAAAAAATGCGTGAATCCATGGGTGTTGGCATTTAAACCGTGAATCGTCTATCTTAGCTGAAACTTTACAAACCCACTACCGGATGACACTCGTCAGTGATAACATCCGCTACCTGCGTAAGCTGAACGGTCTGACACAGGAGCAGTTTTCCCGTAAGATAAACATAAAGCGTTCGTTGTTAGGGGCCTACGAAGAGGGGCGCGCCAACCCGAACCAGCAAAATATTCAGGCTATTGCCAAAGCGTTCAACACGACGGTCGAACTGCTTACTCGTCAGGATTTGCGCAAATTACGCGAAACACCCAGTCTGAGTATTCCGCTTGGGCAGTCGAACAAGGTGTCGGATGCGTACGGTAGCCGAACCGAACGGCATATCGACAGCGGGCCGTCGATTCGATCGGATGGCAAGCTGACCACAGATGACGACCCTTTTCAACACCCTGATTTCCCGGACATATTTGCTCAACCCGCCGATCCTGTGCCTGAACCTCAGCCCCTTTCGTCGGTGCTGAATAAATACTACAGAACCCAGGAGGAAGTGCGCCGTAGTGCCGAAACGCCCCTGCCGCCCGTCATTACCTCGCCAGTCCGGCCGGGGCAGGAGCGCCCGCAACCAAGTTCGTTTCCACCCGACGCCGGATCGATCGAACGGTCGTCGGTCGACCGACTGTTTGGTGGAGCGTCGGATGCCCGTCCGGTAACCCCGACACCACCTAAGCGTCAGCCCGAATCGCTCACCTTCAACAACGTGTACGAAGAACCGACCCCGTCGGTTCGGGTCAACCCGGTGGCACAATCGACAGCTCCAGCGATCCCGGTAGTGATGCAGCATCAGTTTACCGAATATAGCCAGCGGCATCAGCAGCCCGATTTCCTGAACCGGCTACCGGCGATGCAACTGCCGACCTTGTCCGAAGGGCATTACCGGGCCTTCGAAGCCGGGGATGATTTTTCATTTCCTGGGGCCTTACTCGTCGGGAAATTTGTGCGTAACTGGTTCGACATTGCCGATGGCAAACTGTATATATTATTGCTCCAGTCGCAACGACCCGACGGGTCAGGTATCTGGTGCCGCCGGGTCTACAATCAGGTGAAAGTGAAAGGCATACTGTTGCTGACCGCCGATCGGCCGGAGGTTCCTAACCGCGAAGTTCCGCTGAAGGAAGTCGTGGAAGTCTGGGAAATCTGCGCGTTTATGAGCCAGCAATTGCCCCCGCCCGTTGCCAATACCGATCGGTTACGGCAATTGGTCGACGAGCTTCGGTTCGAGATCGAACGCATATAAATCTATACCTACCAACTGGCAGTAGCTAATCGTCGGCTGGTGCACTTACCGGAAAGCGCGTAGTGGGCCGGTAGGAATACAAAAAGGTTAATATCCTGACAATGAAATAATTGTGAGATGGGTATTTGTTGGTGTTCGGTATCGACCCGTGTTCGCTCCTTTCTTTTTTGGATGAAGGCATTGAAAACGGCCCCCTTTTTTCCTGAGGCCGAAGCCTCGTCTCGTGTTTTGAATGATACCGAAGCCGTACTTTTGCCCGTATTATGCGGTATTTTCTCCAACTGGCTTACCGGGGTACAAACTACCACGGCTGGCAACGGCAACCCAACGGGCTGAGCGTACAAGAGGTTCTTGAAACGGCACTGACGACGGTATTGCGACAGCCAATTACCATCGTGGGAAGTGGGCGAACCGATGCAGGTGTTCACGCGCGGGAGCAATATGCTCATTTCGAGACCGAGGCCACGATACCAGCGCACTTACTCCGGTCGCTCAATAGTTTGATGCCCCCCGATATTGCCGTGTACGACTGCTTTCCTGTTCGATCTGACGACCACGCCCGTTACACCGCTACATTCCGCTACTATCAATACCAGATCAGCCGGCGGAAAGATCCGTTTCGGGAAAGGTTGGTCTATGTATTTACGCCCCACCTGGATGTAGTGCGAATGAACGAAGCCGCCCGTTGCCTGTTGCAGCATACTGATTTCGAGAGCTTTAGTAAAGTGAAGACCGATGTGCTAACTTTCGATTGCCGAATCGACCGGGCGTATTGGGAAGAAAAATCGAATGGGGATCTGATCTTTCATATCCGTGCAAACCGATTTCTGCATGGCATGGTTCGGGCTATTGTCGGGACCTTGCTGGCCGTCGGTCAGGATCGCCTTTCGGTTGCCGAATTCGATCAGATTATCCTGGACCGTGATCGCCGAAAAGCCGGGCGGGCGGCTCCAGCCGACGGGTTGTCGCTGGTTGAAGTTGGGTATCCGGTCGAAGTGTTCAACGCCCGAAAAGGAGTGTAGAAAGCAAAGTGAAAAATAACTTCTTCGGTTTTATTCTTCATTCTTCACTTTTCATTCTACGCTCCTTTCCGCTATCTTTCATCAAAAAAGAAGTCACTTGAAAATTGGAACGATTATATTGGCCGCTGGCGATTCATCGCGAATGGGTGGTGAGCCAAAGCAGTTATTGACCTACAAAGACCAGTCGTTGATTCGCCGGATAACCGAAAGCGCACTGGCGCTACAGCGTGGTCCGGTGGTGGTGGTGCTCGGGGCCCATCGTTCCCGCATCGTGCCCGAACTGAACGGGCTGCCCATCACGCTGATCGACAACCCGAATTGGTCGACGGGGCAGGCGTCGTCACTCAAAACGGGACTGGCGGCTCTGTATCTGACGCATAAAGACATCGAATCCGTACTGGTGCTGCACATCGATCAGCCGCTGGTGTCGCTGGGTTTATTGCTTCATATGCTCGAGGTTCAGCAGGATGAAGGAAAGGGCATTGTCGCCTGCCGATACGGCACGCAGATCGGTGTACCTGCGATTTTTAGTCGGGATTATATTGCTGAACTGCTTCAGTTAGAGGGCGATAAGGGCTTGCAGTGGGTCATTGTCCGTCACCGCGACGATTGTACGGAAGTGCCGTTCGAAGCCGGAGCGATCGACCTGAATTCGAAGCGTGACATCGAACAGTTTCAGCAGGCCCAGATGCAGGCTCAGTAATTTTTAGTATTTCAACACACAGGCACCGAGACCACAGAGAGTACACAGTTAACCCAAATAAATTTTTCTCTGTGCTCACCTTGCCTCTGTGTTCATACAAAATGCAAAAGCTCACCACCGCCCACGACCTGCAAACTCGCCTTTCGGCCGTTCTGGAAACCGTCGAACGGGAGTTCGCGCCTTTATCGGATCAGCAACTGCGCTGGAAACCCACTCCCGATCGCTGGAGTATTATCGAGTGTTTGCAACACCTGAACCTGGCCGAGCGGTACTATATTCGAAACCTACAGCATAAAGTGGAAAAAATCGGTCTGGTTCAGACCAACCCCACCGACCAGAAACTGGAGAGCGACTGGGTAGGTAAAGCCATGCTGTATGCGGTCGATCCACGGGTGAAAATCAAACTGCCTGCGCCGGGTCTGGTCCGCCCACGAACCGCTGTCGATCTGGTACCGGCGGATGTAATGGCGCAGTTTCTGGAGCTACAAACGCTGCTCCGGAACCTGCTGGACAAAGCCGTTTACCTCGACTGGAACCAGGATAAGGTCATGACTTTATTTGGCAACTGGCTTAAAATGCGGGTGGGCGATGCGCTACGGATGCTGGTCGATCATACCGAGCGGCACCTGAAGCAGGCGATGCGGGTAAAAGCGGAAATGGGTACCTTTGCCGTTTGATGATTCGTACTAATTCGATTGATAAATGATTCGAATCTTATTTTTTGCAGTTTGCCTTCTGTTTATTCATCCCATACTGGCTCAGGACATCATCGAATGGTCGCCAACTTACCAACTGACCAGGAATGACTTTCAGCTTAAAACCCCCAACACCAAAAACAGCCAGCGGTATTATGCGGCTTGTCAGATGGATTTCAGTTATCAGATGAGCAATTATGCGTTTATGTTCACAAAAAACTTCAACCGGTTTGCCCGCGCAATTTTTAATCGAAAGGCTTCCTGGATTGACGAAGGGCCGTTGGTTGACCGACTGCTGGAAATGGCGCAACTTGATTTCGACCTGGTTGAACTATATACCCGCCAATTTCGCAAACGCATGTACGAAGAGAAGCGGGCGTTCTCGGATGGTAATTTTTACCAGCAAGCGGTGAATGAAACCCAGCGCCACTATTCGGAACGTCTTGCTGAGATCGTTAAAATAACCGACAGTGGGCAGTCAGAAACCCGGACGAGGGAAATTCATGAACAAATCGTGCGTGAACTAAACGAACTGAATGAGTTCTGTAAAGACTGTAAACCTGCTAAGAAAAAGTCCTGATTCCGATTGGAATATAGTTTTTAAACATACTTATAACCTATGAACTGAATGAAACATTATTTACAACACGACCCCTGGACGATTGTTGAAGACGGTTTTCACCGGGATTACAATGAAATTACCGAGAGCGTTATGTCGCTGGGTAATGGCCGACTGGGTGGGCGGGGCTCGTTTGAAGAAAAATATTCCGGCAAAACCATGCTGGGTAATTACATAGCGGGTGTTTATTACCCAGACAAAACCCGCGTCGGCTGGTGGAAAAACGGTTACCCAAATTACTTCGCCAAAGTGCTCAATGCGGCCAACTGGATCGGTATCGACATCGACATCGAGTACGAAACCCTCGACCTCAACCACTGCGAGGTGCGCGATTTTCGGCGGGTGCTAAACATGCAGGAAGGCTACCTCGAACGGTCGTTCATTGCCCGACTGAAAAGTGGGAAAGAACTGCAGGTGCATGCACTTCGGTTTTGCTCCATCGTCGATGATGAAGCCGGGGCCATTCGGTATGCCATCAAGCCGCTGAATTTCGATGCCAAAATTACCATTACCCCTTATATCGACGGCGACATCCGCAACCGTGACGCCAACTACGACGAAACATTCTGGGACGAGGTGCGTAAGGAAACAGCCTACGGCGAAGCGTATATCGAACTGCGGACCCGAAAAACCGGCTTCCACGTCGCTTCAGGGATGTGTGTGGCCATCGAGCAGGACGGTACGCTGGTCAACTACCAGTCGCAACCGATTAAATACGAAAAATACGTGGCCAACCGCATCACGCTCGATTGTCGGCAGGGCCAGGAAACGGTCATTTATAAATATGCCGTCAACCTGTCGTCGCTCAACTACGATCCGGATACGATCATTAAAGAAGCGCACCACTATATCCAGCGGATCACGCGCAAGGGCTTCGATAAGATGCTGTTCGAGCAGAAGCAGGCCTGGGCCGATAAGTGGAAAATGAACGATATTGTTATCGACGGTGACATTGCGGCTCAACAGGGCATCCGGTTCAATATTTTCCAGCTCAACCAGACCTACACGGGCGAAGATGAGCGACTGAACATCGGCCCAAAAGGGTTTACGGGGGAGAAATACGGCGGCTCGACCTACTGGGATACCGAAGCCTACTGTCTGCCGTTCTACCTCTCGACGGCGGACCAGAAGGTGGCGCGTAACCTGCTGATTTACCGGTATAAGCAGCTCGGTAAGGCCATCGAAAACGCGCAGAAGCTGGGTTTCCGGGCGGGGGCTGCGCTTTATCCGATGGTAACGATGAATGGGGAGGAATGCCACAACGAATGGGAAATTACCTTCGAGGAAATCCACCGGAACGGGGCCATCGCTTACGCCATTTACGACTACGTTCGCTACACCGGCGACGAGCAATACCTGGTCGACTATGGTTTGGAAGTACTCATTGCCATCAGCCGGTTCTGGAGCCAGCGGGTTACCTGGTCGAAGGCGAAAGAGCAGTACGTGATGCTGGGTGTGACGGGACCGAACGAGTACGAAAACAACGTCAACAACAACTGGTACAGCAATTACATTGCCGCCTGGACGCTTCGCTACACGACCGAAGCTGTCTATCGGGTACAAAAGCTGAATCCGGAAAAATACGCCGAACTGATCGACCGGATTCACTTCCGGGAGAAAAAAGAGCTGGCTACCGCCGGGGAAATCATCGACAAAATGTACCTGCCGCACGATGAGACGCTGGGCGTTTATCTGCAACAGGAAGGTTTTCTGGATAAAGAGCTAATGCCCGTTTCGGATATTCCGAGAGGACAGCGCCCCATCAATCAGCACTGGTCGTGGGACCGGATTCTGCGGTCTTGTTTCATCAAACAAGCCGACGTGTTGCAGGGGCTGTATTTCTTCGAACATGAGTTCGACGTCGATACGCTCCGGCGCAATTTCGATTTCTACGAGCCCATGACCGTCCATGAGTCGTCGCTCTCGCCCTGTGTGCACTCCATTCAGGCATCGAAGCTGGGCATGAAGGAAAAAGCTTATGAAATGTACCTGCGTACGGCCCGACTCGACCTTGACGATTACAACAACGATACCGAAGATGGCTGTCACATCACGTCGATGGCGGGTACCTGGCTGGCCGTGGTCAAAGGCTTCGGCGGGATGCGCGTGACCCGGCTTATTCCGGATGAGCATAAGGATCTGATCGAGAAGTCGGAGGGCTGGGTCGTTCTGCCACCCTTACCGGATGCCTACCAGCTGGCTCTGAGCCCCTACTGCCCGGACAACTGGCAGTCGCTGGCGTTCAAGATTCGCTTCCGCGACGCGCTCATTCAGGTGACGACGACCCAGCAGGACGTGACAGTGCAGAACTATTCGGCAACATCAATCACGATCCAGCTCTATGGCAAAAACGTGACCATCGACCCGGCCGGTAAAAAGTCGATTGCTCAGGAAGTAGCCGCCCGCGTGTAACGGTAACACTATCCCTAAACAGAACAGCCACTCGTACGACGACTTACGTGCCATCGTACGAGTGGCTGTTCTGTTTAGACCTGCTCTCCAGGCAGTCGATGACTCACTAATTCGCACAATTCGTGAATATATTCGTTTATACGAGACACGAATGGCGTTTTCCTGTGACCACCACGAACTTCGACTGGATTGCCCCGGTTTACGATGCACTTGCCTTTGTCGTGTTTGGTAATCGACTGCAACAAGCCCAGACCGTCTTTCTGAATCGGATTCCTGTTGGGGCGTCTATCCTGATAGTAGGCGGTGGTACGGGATTATTGCTGGAGCAGGTGCTGCAGCGATGCCGGCCCCAGCACGTTTTATACCTGGAAACATCGGCACGCATGGTTGCTCTGGCCAGCAGGCGAATACTTCGAAAACAGGTGCCGGGCTCGGTCGAATTTCGAGTAGGTGACGAAACTACGCTGCTACCAACCGAACAATTCGACGTCATCCTGACGCCTTTTCTCCTGGACCTTATTCCGGAGCCAGTATTCCGGAGTCAGCTTATTCCCTGTATACGTCGCGGCCTGAAGCCCGGTAGCCTTTGGCTGGTGACCGATTTCATCAATACCGACAAAGGGTGGCAAAAAGCGTTGCTCTGGAGTATGATCCGCTTTTTTCGACTGACTGCTGGTATCAAAACACGGCGACTGGCCGACTGGCAGCGGATACTTACCGAATCGGGTTTTGTTCGTCTGCACCATGAATTGCGGGTAGGCGGCATGGTCGCAACGGAGGGCTGGCGACAGGGGATATTGACATAGCGCGGGTTTCCACCCGCGCTATGTCGCTACTTTCCTATGCCGGGTATCAGCGTTAGCAGACTGCGCCCTTTGGTGGCGACGGCTTCGCTGAGCTGATTGCCAAGCACATTTTTAATAATATCATTACGATCTTTTTCGCCACGGGCCAGAGATTTAGCAAATTCCATTGCTTGGGTCGTCGTGATTTTACCTGGCATTGGGGGCTCGTTCTGGTCCACGATGGCGTCGACGATAACGGGACCATCGTGCGCCAGTGCCTGCCGAATTATTTCGGGGGCATCCTTCGGATCATCGATCGTAAAGCCGGTCGCCCCACAGGCCCGGGCATAAGCCGCAAAATCAATCGACTGAAGCTCGACGCCGAACTCAGGGTTACCTTCCAGCACGATCTGTTCCCACTTGATCTGTCCGTATGAGTTGTTGTGGAAGATGAATACTTTGATGGGCAGTTTGTATTTAACCGCCGTAGCAATTTCGCCCATAAGCATCGTAAATCCCCCGTCGCCGACCAGCGCCACAACCTGCCGATTCGGATACGCGATCGAGGCCGCAATGGCATACGGTAGCCCGGACCCCATGGTAGCCAGCAGGCCCGAGGTCGAAAACTGCATCTCATCGCGCAGGTCAATGTGGCGGGCCGCCCAGGTCGTGTTGTTGCCGCAATCGCAGGTAATGATGGCGTTGGCGTCCAGCAGTGGGCTGATTAGGTGCGGAATTACCTGCGGTTTCATCGGCATGTCGGTTTGCGTACCCCGCGTGGTCATCAGCTCGCGCCAGAATCGCATCCGTTCCTGAGCCGTTTCCAGGAAACTTCGGTCTTTTTTAGGCTGAAGCAGCGGCAAGAGCGCCGTCAGAATCGTTTTGCTATCGCCCACCAGGCCCACTTCTACCGGAGTCCGCAGTCCGATATGAGTTGGGTCGAGGTCGATCTGAACTGTTCGCGTCTTACCTGGTTTGGGCAGGTATTCGATGTAGGGAAAATGCGTTCCGATCATCACAAAGGTGTCGCATTCTTCCAGCGCGTCCTGCGATGGAGCCGTGCCTAATAAGCCGATGCCCCCGGTGGTGTACGGATTGTCGTCGGGCACGACAGCTTTACCCAGCAAGGCCTTGATAATGGGGCCACCTACCGTATCAGCCAGCCGAATCACTTCGTCGCGCGCGTTCAGGCAGCCCCGTCCAACCATAATAGCTACTTTTTGGCCCGCATTGATCACCTCGGCGGCCCGTTGCAACTGCGCCAGGGTGGGCATCAGTTCGCTGCTGACCCGTACGACACTCGTGTGGCCCGGAACGTTCGGCATGGAGCGGGTATCGTCGCTGGCCGTCCAGTCCTGAAGGTCTTTCGGGAACGATAAGTGCGAAACCGTGCGTTGGGCCAGTGCTGTTCGAATGGCCTGATCGACAGCGCCAACAACGTGGTCAGGACCCATGATGCGCTCGTTGTAAGCCGCCAGGTCCATAAACACCTTCACCAGATCGGCATCCTGCTGGTAATACGAACCGCTGACATCATGGTAAGTATGACCAGTAATGGCCAGAACGGGCTGCCCGTCGTATTTGGCATCATACAACCCATTCATCAGGTGAAACCCTCCGCAGCCAGAGGTGGCCATGCAAACGCCTAGCTTACCGGTGAATTTGGCGTAACCAGCCGCCATGAAAGCAGCCGCTTCTTCGTGCCGCACCTGTACGAAGCGAATCTGTTCCCGGTGGGTTCGCAAGGATTCGAAAAGACCATTGATGCCGTCGCCGGGCAGGCCAAAGATGGTGTCGACACCCCACTCGATTAAACGCTCGATAAATAAATCTGCTCCTGTTTTTGCCATAACGCTATTGCCAGCCTTTGGACAGACGAATATCTGACAGCCGGATAAGCTGATAAGTCTGTTTAAGCAGAAATTGTTAATTAAAAAGCTGCCAAAGGAATACTAAGGAGTACTACTAACCCCAGTGGACTATTCGCTTTCGGGCCGGAGCGGATCTCTTATAAACGTCGGTCGAGGTAGTTCGGAAACTGGTTGGCTGGCAGTTTGCTAACAAGTGCGGGCCGTCAATAAACCCAGTCAACCCTTCCCGCGTTTAGGGGGTATGACTTAACAATTTCTTAACATAGCCTGCCTTTTATGTACACGATTATAGGATTCATTGGTGACACCAGCGACCTGATGAACCAATGGTTTGGCGATTTACTCCACGAAGACAAAACCCTGACCACGCTTCAGATAAGTTTGCGGGCGGCCCTGGTTTTCATGGTCGCGCTGGTGATGATCCACCTGAGTGGCCGGCGAGCCTTTGGGATTCGTACCCCCTTCGACACGGTTCTGACGTTGCTGTTGGGCGCCACGCTGAGCCGCGCCATTGTCGGGGCAAGTTCGTTCGTAGGCGTGGCGGCTGCTTGTGGGGTGCTGGTCGGGCTGCACCGACTACTGGCCTGGATCAGCATAAAGAGCCCTGGTTTCAGACGGCTCATCAATGGCGAAAGTCGACTAATCTACCGGAATGGTGTCAGAGAACGCTCTGCGATGCGGGCGGCTTTGCTCACCGACGACGATCTGGAATCGGCGATTCGTCAGCAGGCGAATGTCAAATCGCTGGATGAGGTCGCCGAAGCTTTTATTGAAGCAAACGGACAGATCAGTGTAGTCAAGAAGGAATACAGTCCGTCCAGCAAAGAACTCGTCGCCCGTTCGCCGGCCTGACCAGTCAGTGTGCATTCCTACGCTGGTCAGGCGTCTCCTGATTAAAGCTCCCGGAAGAGTTTAGTCAGAGCCCGCAGACTACTGACGTCGTACCATTCTTCCCCACCCAGATTGAGCCAGTGCCCATCGCGCCGGGGCCGCTTGAGCTGCGCTGCCTCCGGGTCGAAATCGTGTTCATACACGTTGCTCATAACCTTTTGGAGGTCAGTCCAGGGCAGCGTCTGGGTATGTTCACGCCGATCGTGGAAATTTCGAACGGTTACCGTACGCTCGACGAAAGAAGCCGTTAGTCGCAGCTCCTGATCGCCCTGCTGGCCATTCAGATGCAGATACGTAAGCTCGAAGGGGCGCTCGCGGCCCACCGACTCGTAAGCTGCCTGCATCAGTTCCTGAATTAGGTATTGCCAGTCATCGGGGTTGGCTGGTGCGCCCTGACGGGAGCCATTTTCGGTTTCGAGCGTCATATCCCAGAAATCGTCGTCTTCATCGAGGGCATCTTCATCCAGCGGTTGAAACCGGGTTTTCGTAAGCAGCTTCGACAGGCTCTCCACCCACGGCTTGGGCAGTTGACCAGCCCAGCTAAAATTGTCATCGCGGGTGTATCCTTCGGCAATCAGTTCGTCGTCATCGATATCGTCCCGGTCAGGATACGTAATCGCCAGATCGACCTGTAAGGCTTTTTGGCCAACTGGTTGAATAGTCAGGGTGTAGAAATAAGCGTACGGCGCCGGCAATGACCGGGCTGTTTGATAACGAATCTGAAGACGTTTGAAAGACATAAAGCTGCGGTTCGGGCAGGTTTTTTCGACAGGATTTACATAACTTTTATAAAGAAGAAATCATGCTAATTCTGTAAATCCTGTCGAAAAAAACAGAATCAGTGAATTGTTGCCAAAGTTAACGGATTCGGGCGATTGTTGCTTGCTGATCGATTTTGCCGGTAGATGTCTCCGCAAACGGCTCGACGTAGATAACTTCTTTCGGCACCGAATAAGCACCGAGTTGGTGTCGAATGGCTTCCTGTACCGTTTCCCATTCCGCATCCGTCCAGGCCTTCTGCGCCCCTTCTACTACCACTATTACCCGCTGTCCCAGTCGCTCGTCGGGCCAGCCCGTTACGAACAGGCGCGGTACCAATGCCGAGGATGGCTGCCTTTGTTCAGCAAGAACCGTTTGAATCACCTGCTCGACCCGCTCCGGCTGTACTTTGATGCCCCCGCTGTTAATGATTCGGTCGGCCCGTCCCAGCAACCGAAAATGAACCGGATCGAGTAAATCGACGACATCGTTCGTCTGAATGCGTTCAAAATCGGTGGCGGCTGCGGTGATATGCAGGCAACCGCGCTCGTCGGTGCCGAGCACTACCCCGTCGAGCGCCGTAAAAAAGTTTTCTTTCTGGGGGCCGTTGAGTCGGCGGAGGGCGATGTGCGAGACGGTTTCAGTCATGCCATATGTCGCATAAATCGGCGCCGTAATCCGCTGAAGTTCCTGTTCCAGTGCCTGGCTGGTGGCGGCCCCACCGACCAGTATAGCCTTCATCTGGTTCAGAATCGGCACTTTATCAGCACCCGATGCCAGTATCGTTTGCAGCTGCAGCGGAACGAGCGCCGTAAAGGAATAGGTCGTAGTGGCTGAGTCAGCATCTGCGAGTGGGTTACTGAGCGGTTCGACGATGGTCATGAACAGGCCAAGCTCCAGCCCACGGACGAGCATCATAACCCCCGCTACGTAGCGGATGTTTAGACAGACCAGCGCAGCATCACCCGCCTGCAACCCGAGGGTTCGCCCGGTCAGGTGCGCGCTGGCCTGCATCTGCGCCCGCGTGAGCCGGATCGGTTTCGGCGTACCCGTCGAACCCGATGTATGCAGGACAAATTGAGGCTGGCCACTCAGCCATGATCGGCAAAAAGCCAGCGCATCGGCTTCGTACGGGGTTTGAGGGAGAGGCCACTGGTCGGGGCTGGCAGGATCGAGAATCACAGGTAAAAAACAGAAGTAAGGATAAGCTGGATATAACTACAATATTGCATCATGGCGAGCAGACAAGCATACGACACCGCTCGACAATTTTTGCGAGTCGGTATTTCACAGTCTACGACGTACGGGTAGATTTCTGTTCAGAACCACTTGTTGGCGTAAAGAATCGGTTCTACCGACCGATTATACGTAATAACCAGGAAGCCAGATATGCTGAAGGTATTTTTAAGTAGTGTGCTGATTACCAGTAGTCTGCTACTTACGCAGGCAAGTTTTACGACCGTCGATCCGCCGATCTTTTCGCCTGATTACATTAAAACGGCCATGAAAAAGGCGGTTGACTGGCAACTGAAACATCCGAAACACAAAACGACAGACTGGACCAACGGCGCTTTCTATTCGGGAGTGTTTGCCGCTTACGAAACGACTAAATCTAAAGAGATTCTGGATTCACTGATGGCTATGGGCGAGCGCACCGGCTGGCAACCCGGCTCTCGCTATGACCATGCCGACGATATTGCCATCTGCCAGACGTATATCAACTTATACCGGCTCAAGAAAGACCGCCGGATGATTCAGCCAACCATCGATACTGTACAGAAAATGAGTCGGGTGCCCGGCCGCGAAATTCAGAATCATGGCATTACCTGGTGGTGGTGCGATGCCCTGTTCATGGCCCCGCCGGTGCTGGCCAAGCTGGGAAAAACGCTGAAAGATCCGTCGTACTACACCCTCAACGATTCGCTATTTCGGCAAACCTACAAGCTGCTCTACAACGAGCAGGAACACCTGTTTGCCCGTGACGCCAGTTACCTCTGGAATGCCACCGGCGAAGGCAAACGGGAAAGTAACGGCAAAAAAATATTCTGGTCGCGGGGGAACGGCTGGGTGATGGGTGGTCTCGTGCAACTGCTGAGCGAACTACCCGCCAACCACCCTTCACGAAACTGGTACGTGATGTTATATAAACAGATGAGCGAACGCCTGATTGCCTTACAGCAGGCCGATGGCTTGTGGCGTTCCAGCCTGCTCGATCCGGAAGCGTATCCGGGTGGGGAAGGCAGTGGCTCCGGCTTCGATTGCTACGCAATTGCCTGGGGAATCAATCAGGGTATTCTGGATAAAAAGACCTATTTGCCTGCCGTGGAGAAAGCCTGGACGGGTTTGAACATGCTGATATCGCCGGAAGGTCGGGTAGGGTGGGTACAACCCATCGGTGCCGATCCGAAGCGAAATTTCAGTGCCGAAAGCTGGGAAGTGTACGGAACCGGTGCGTTTTTGCTGGCAGGTTCGGAAGTCATCAAACTCCGATTGGATAAGAAATAATAAGGGCTATACTAACAGGTTACGCCTGATTTGAGCGCTATACAAGCAAGTCAATTTCACCAATTCATGTATCAATTATGTCAAAAAAAACCATTTTATCCGCTCTGATTTTACTCGGAAGTTTACTGACCGTCGATGGATTTGCGCAGGAACAGGCCGTTGCTCAGGCCGTCGAGAAACTGCGGACGCTCATGATCGATCCCGATAAAACAGCGTTGGAAAACCTGGCTGCCGACGGGTTGAGCTACGGCCATTCGAACGGTAAAATCGAAGATAAGAAAGCGTTTGTCGACGCGCTGGTCAGTGGTGAGTCGGACTTCAAAACCATCGATCTGACAGACCAGACGATTACGGTTGTGGACAATACCGCGCTGGTTCGGCATAAGCTTTCGGCCGAAACAGCCAATCAGGGTAAGCCTGGGCAGGCCAAACTGGCGGTGCTGCTGGTTTGGATCAAGCAGAAAAATACCTGGAAGCTGCTGGCCCGGCAGGCTGTAAAAATCTAACCCTTACGCATGAATGCGTACGGTGCCCGCTGCGGTGTCGGCCACGACGGTATACTGAACCAGCGATTGCGTAGCGGGCCCCATCAATACCTTTCCTGTGCTATCGAAGCGTGACAGATGCAAGGGACAATAGAATTGATTGTCGTTCGGTTTGTAAAGTAAAAGTGTGCCCTGATGGGTGCAATTGGCCGACACGGCAATAAAATTCCCGTCTTTGGTCTGCGCCACAATAATGTCGTTAACGACCACATACCCACCCTTGGTTCGCAGATTTTCATTGGTCTGGTCGGCCAGCTTGAGAGTAAAATCAACTTTCTGGCCCGGAGTCGGCGTGGGGTCGCCACTATCCGCTTTAGAACATCCTGCCGAACAATGCGTTAGCAGGATAGCGCCAACACTGGTGCCAACGATCCGAAAAAAGTCGTGCCGAGTTAATGATGCCTTATCCATGGAAGATGCGTGTTTCAGAGTGGTTTTTGACGTACTTTTGTGGCAATTCACCGGACTTGCCGGTGTAAAGATGCGTTATTTTTTGTCATTCAACGACAGCGAACCCACGAGTTTGCCGGGCGGTTACCCCAAAAATAGTTATGGAAGAAGCGAAAGTTTTTGTCAATCCGATTTCGCCGGATAAAGTTGCCGACGCACCGGGCCTGCTGGCCTATGCACACACGGCGGGTGGGGCGGTCATTCGCCCTGAAGACAAGGGAAAAATTACGGGTCGGGCCGTTGCGGCTATGCGCGAGCAGACCGATATGCAGCTCAGCCAGTTGTATAAACAGATGCAGCTGCTGGCCGAACAGGCTACCGCCATACGGCACCGCGTTGAGATCTCCGAACGGATTTATGCCGCTCAGATGAGCTTCGAGCCGGTGGTTGGCCACACGTATTATTTTTACCAGCGCAAAAATGGTACGGACCTGCTGTCGATGGTGGGTCCAACCGAGTGGGGGCGCAAATTCCCGTTCGAACGTTGCCTCGCCACGGTCCGCATGATGGCTGATCACACCTGGGACGTGCATTATCACGAAACTAATTATGAGGCAATGGAAAATGTATAATGAATAATGAACAATGTAGAATGAGCATAATGAGCGCACTCGTCATGATTCGTTATCCATTGTTCATTATCCATTGTTCATTATAAGTTGCCCACTCTTTATATGCAAAGCAACTACCCCTGGCAACCCATTAAAGAATACCAGGAAATTCTCTTCAGTTATTACGACGGTATTGCCAAAATCAGCATTAACCGCCCACACAAGCGGAATGCGTTTACACCCCTGACCGTCAGGGAGATGTCGGAAGCGATGGAAATTGCCCGGCAGGATGAGCGCGTAGGTGTCATTATTCTGACGGGAGAAGGGGGCGAAGCCTTCTGTTCCGGTGGCGATCAGTCCGTGCGGGGACATGGCGGCTACATAGGCGAAGACAAAGTTCCTCGCTTAAACGTACTCGATTTGCAGATGCAGATCCGGCGTGTCCCTAAACCCGTCGTTGCGATGGTAGCGGGGTACGCCATCGGCGGTGGTCATGTTCTCCACGTCGTGTGCGATTTAAGCATTGCGGCCGAAAACGCCCGGTTTGGTCAGACAGGTCCGAAAGTCGGTTCGTTTGACGGAGGGTTCGGCGCTTCGTACCTGGCCCGGATTGTCGGGCAGAAAAAAGCCCGCGAAATCTGGTATCTGTGCGATCAGTACGATGCACAGGAAGCGCTGGATATGGGCCTGGTAAACAAAGTAGTGCCACTGGACCAACTCGAAGAAGTGACGATCGGGTGGTGCCGGAAGATGCTGGAAAAAAGCCCCATCGCGTTGCGCATGCTCAAAGCGTCCTTCAACGCGGAGCTGGATGGGCAGGCCGGAATTCAGCAACTGGCGGGCGACGCGACGCTGCTGTATTACCTGTCGGAAGAAGCCAAAGAAGGTAAAGACGCGTTCCTGGAAAAGCGTAAACCGGATTTCAGCAAGTTTCCGAAGTTTCCGTAAAATATCCATTACTAAATTACCAATAAGAAAAGCCAGCTCGTTTCCGGACTGGCTTTTCTTATTGGTAAGGGTTACTGGTTAATAATCTTCGTCATTTGGCGGATCGGGTCGGGCGAGAAGATCTAGGCAAGGAAAAGTTTAGCAGAGCCTCTAAATCAAAAGCAGTCTCCAGGCTCTCATTATCCGTAAAATCATACTCACCCCCTAGATTGATGGGGGGCAAGTGTGGGTCGATTTTCCAGGGCTCTCCAAGAAGGAAGTCGGTCTTAGCCCGCCCAATTTTAAGAAGGGGGGTATTCATTCGGTCTGACATGCATCGGATGCCGGATGCCACTTATATTTCAACGATCATTTTGCCTTGATTCAACCCCTTAAACAAGCCGATAAACGCTTTGGGAAGATTTTCAAAGCCCTGTAAGATGGTTTCTGAATACGTTATCTTTCCCTGCTGCAACCATTCCTGTAGCTGATTGATGGCTTGTGGAAAACGACTGGAGAAATCGCCGATCAGAAACCCCTGGATGCGCAAAAATTTATACACGACTAAAGGGAGTAGACTGGGGCTTAGGGTCGGCGTTGTCTCATTGTAATTAGAAATAGCGCCACAAACGACTATCCGCCCGTACGGGTTGATGTTGGCGATGACAGCGTCCGAAACGGGTCCACCTACATTGTCAAAATAGATATCGACGCCAGTAGGACATGCGGAAGCGATAGCGGTTTTCAGCTTGTTGGCATCGTTGTAATTAACCGCTTCGTCAAAGCCAAACTTCTGTTTTATTAGTTCTGCTTTCTCGTCGCTGCCCACAATGCCAACCACCCGACAGCCCAGAATCTTCCCGATCTGACCAGCAATGCTTCCAACGGCACCGGCGGCCCCGGATACTACCAGCGTTTCCCCCGGTTTGGGTTGCCCATAGTCTAACAAAGGCAGGTAAGCCGATAAGCCGGTAATGCCCAGTACGCCCAGATAAGCTGACAAAGGCGCACCGTGGGGTTCGATTTTTGATAACCCGATGCCCCTGGAGATTTGACGTTCCTGCCAGGGAAGATAGTGCGCCACATAGTCGCCCTGGATAAACTGGGGATGTCTGGACTCCGCAACCCTGGCAATTAGTTTCGAGATTATTGGCTCCCCGATTTCAAACCGCGGATTTTTGGTGCCCGACATTTTGCCCCTCAGGTAGGGATCTACCGAAATATATACCGATTCGAGCAACAGCTCGCCTTCTGCGAGTGCGGGCAGGTCTTGCGTAACCAGTTCGAAATCGGCCTCTTTCGGCATGCCTACCGGCCGGTTTTTTAATATAATGGTTGTTGTTTCCATACTATGTTAGTCAGGGAATAATAATCCATGGATTATAAATTGGTAAAATCTTAACCTTGCCCTCTTAAGGTGTCAAGCAGCTCGTTCAACTGGGTCGCTTGTTCATGACTTATATCGTAGGCTACGGATTGGAAAAGTAAACGGCCTTTATCTGCCGTTTCGATGCCTTTGTCAGTCAACTGGATGTAAACGACCCGTTGATCGGCCGTACTCCTGTCTTTTTGAATCAGGCCCTTTTCCATTAATTTATTGAGTAACCGGGAGACATTGGGCATTCTGTCAATCAGCCTTTCCCGAATCAGATTGACCGTTGCTTTATGATGTGGCTGCCCTTTTAAAATCGTTAAGACGTTTAACTGCTGTAAAGACAGATCCAGGGGTTTAAGCGCAGCAGCGTATCGGTTAGTCAGCCAGTTACCCGTGAATATAATATTCATGGCTGCTTTCTGCTGGGCATTATCAAACTGCTGTTGCTTTATTTCGTCTTCGATTTTCATAAACGTAAAAAGATTCTACTCGCCGTTAGGGCAGTGAAGATGTACAACTGCAAATGTCGCCTTCAAACTATATTCCATGCAATTATATTCCATGGAATATAATCAGGAGTATTAGAAACCTGACAGGGAAGCATCCCCTGGTAACAAAGCGTAAAAGCAACTTGATTTTTTACAGAAGCAAGTAGGTTTAAGGTACTTGCTTCTGTAAAACAATGAATTGCCGAGGCCGCCCTTCCGGTTCTTTTCCCCAGAACTAACCGATTTACCGTCATCTATATGACAAACACAATAAAAAAGGCCAACTCGATTTCGAGCTGGCCTTCTTTATTATTAGTGCCGAGAGCGCTCATTAACACTCTACGGTATTAAAAACACCCTTTGGAGGATTTCACCCGAATGTTTTTGTCTAGGCTTTAATTAATCTTCAGCACGGCCATGAATGCTTCCTGCGGAATTTCGACGTTTCCGACCTGACGCATGCGTTTCTTCCCTTTTTTCTGCTTTTCGAGCAGTTTGCGTTTCCGGGAAATATCACCGCCGTAACACTTCGCCAGGACGTCTTTCCGCAGTGCTTTTACCGTTTCGCGGGCAATGATCTTCTGACCGATAGCCGCCTGAATAGCAATCTCAAACTGCTGACGAGGCAATAGTTCACGCAGCTTTTCGCAGAGCTTTTTACCCCATTCGTAGGCTTTGTCGCGGTGAACGATGGCCGAGAGCGCATCCACCCGGTCGCCGTTGAGCATGATGTCGAGCTTCACCATGGTCGATTCGCGGTTGCCGATGAATTCATAATCGAGCGAGGCATACCCGCGTGAAATGGTCTTGAGCTTGTCGAAAAAGTCGAACACGACTTCGGCCAATGGCATCTCGAATTGCAGCTCGACCCGGTCCTGCGTTAGGTAGACCTGGTTTTTAAGAATACTACGCTTGTCCATACACAAGCCGATGATGGCTCCCACGTATTCGGCTTTAGAAATGATCTGCGCCTTAATGAAGGGCTCCTCGATCCAGCTGATCGTACTCGGGTCAGGCATTTCGGCAGGGGCAGAAACGACCAGGGTTTCATCTCTTGTCGTAATCACCTCGAACCGCACCGACGGTACGGTCGTGATCACCGTCATATCGAATTCACGTTCGAGCCGTTCCTGTACGATTTCCATGTGTAGCATACCCAGGAAGCCGCAACGGAAGCCAAAGCCCAGGGCGGCCGACGTTTCGGGCTCCCAGACCAGCGCTGCGTCGTTAAGCTGGAGTTTTTCCATCGCATCGCGCAGGTCTTCAAACTCGCTCGTTTCGACGGGGTAGATGCCGGCGAAGACCATTGGCTTTACTTCCGAAAAGCCCTGAATGGCTTCTTTGGCCGGGCGTTCCAGCTCGGTGATCGTATCGCCGACTTTCACTTCCTTGGCCACTTTAATCCCAGAGATCAGATACCCTACATCGCCACATTCGATGACCGGTTTAGGCACCTGTTCCAGCCCCAGCGTACCAACCTCATCGGCAATGTACTCTTTGCCGGTATTCATGAACTTGACCCTGTCCCCTTTGCGAATCCGCCCGTTCTTGACCCGGAAAATAACCTCGATGCCCCGGTATGAATTGAAATGAGAGTCGAAAATAAGGGCCTTCAGTTCGCCGTTCGGGTCGCCGGAGGGGGCCGGAATGCGCTCGACGATGGCCGCCAGAATTTCGGGAACGCCGATGCCTTCTTTTCCGCTGGCCGGAATAATATCGTCGCGTTCGCAACCGAGCAGATCGACCATTTCGTCTTTTACTTCTTCGGGCATTGCGCCGGGAAGATCGATCTTGTTCAGGACTGGAATGATGACCAGGTCATTGTTCATGGCCAGATACAGATTCGAAATAGTCTGCGCTTCAATTCCCTGGGCGGCATCCACGAGTAGTAAAGCACCTTCGCAGGCGGCAATGGAACGCGATACTTCGTAAGAAAAATCGACGTGGCCCGGTGTATCGATCAGGTTCAGCGTATAGGTTTCACCTTTATGGATGAAATTCATCTGGATGGCGTGGCTCTTGATCGTAATACCGCGCTCTCGCTCCAGGTCCATATCGTCCAGCAATTGGGCCTGCATGTCGCGGGCACCTACGGTCTTGGTAAATTCCAACAATCGGTCGGCCAGGGTGCTTTTCCCGTGGTCGATGTGGGCAATAATGCAAAAATTACGGATATGTTTCACGTCGGAAAACGGAGGAGTCTTTAGATACAGGCTGTCTGGTAGTAACCTACCGAATAAACTGCAAAAGTAAGCAAAAAAGTCCGGGTTGGCGTAAGGATACCATCGATCTAAAAAAACAAACGCCGGACTCATCGGGGAGCCGGCGTGTTCAATTACACTTCATCAACAAACTAAAATCGTACCGCCGATGCGGCAAAAGAGGCTGTAGGAGGGGGACTCGAACCGCCCACGGTGCAGTTAGCTACAGTACAACTCTGGTGGTCAACCCCAGTCGCCACGAGGGCGGCATTATGCTGCGTTTATCCTTTATCACCACCCCCGAGACAGGAGGGCACGTCTGCCAATTTCGACATCCTACAGTGTGAGGAAAAAAGCCAAGAAGACCGGCGTGTGACCCCGCTCGATCAACTTGACAATGCAAAGGTAATACAGATCGCCCGTTCGTTGCAAATTTCATAGAGAAATTTCTTAAAATTTACAATTCATTTAAAATTTGGCTACTTTTGTTAGCACTCGTCAAAAAATCAGGAAAAATGACCGAAAAAAATTTAGAAATTGACAATACGGATCTGAAAATCCTGAGTTTATTGATGCAGGATGCCAACATGGCTTACACCGAAATCGGGAAGCGGATCTTCGTATCGGGCGGCACGGTCCATGTCCGGATGAATAAACTGCGGCAGATGGGCATAGTTCGGGGGTCGCAGTTGGTCATCGACCATACCAAACTAGGCTGGGACATCAGCGCTTTTCTGGGTATTTATCTGGATAAAAGTTCGCTGTATGAAGAAGTGTCCAGGCAACTGGAAAAAATTCCCGAGGTCGTCAACATTCATTATACCACTGGCATTTACAGCATTTTCGCTAAAATCGTCTGCCGCGACACGCAACACCTGCGGGAAGTTCTCCACGACAAAATTCAGAAAGTAAGCGGTATCCAGCGAACCGAGACATTTATCTCCCTCGAAGAAAGCGTAAGTCGGTCGATTCCGTTTGCGGAAGAGCAGGGGGTGTAGGGGAAGGGCATAGGGGTAAGGGTGGCGGGGAAGAGCGGGGTGTGGCAGGTGTGGCAGGGGGTAAGGGTGGCGGGGAAGAGCAGGAAATGGTATGGAAAAGAGTCTGTTAAAGCACTACGTATGTGACAAACCCTGATAAACCCTGACAACCCCGCCACTCTCTGCTATTCCCCGCTACCCCCTGACAACCCCACCACCCCATGCCCTTCCCCCTCTGCCCTTGAACCCAAAACGCCTATTCCTGCGTTATACCACCCAATAAACACAAGTTCATGCAACCTATAATTCACGCAACAACGGTAGTCGGTATCCGGCACAACGGTCATGTGGCACTCGGTGCCGACGGACAGGCCACGATGGGCAATACCGTTGCCAAGAGTAATGTCCGTAAAGTCCGCGTCCTGATGGGCGGCAAGGTACTGGCTGGTTTTGCCGGATCCACGGCCGATGCATTCACGCTCATCGAACGGTTCGAGGAAAAATTAAATGCCTACGGCGGTAACCTGAAGCGGGCGGCCATCGAGTTGGCAAAAGACTGGCGTACCGATCGTTACCTGCGTAAACTGGAAGCGATGCTGATCGTCGCTTCCAAAGACGATCTGCTGTTGGTGTCGGGCACGGGCGATGTCATCGAGCCTGATAATGAAGTAGCGGCCATCGGTTCGGGAGGGATGTATGCTCAGTCGGCAGCGCTGGCGCTGAAAAAACATGCCAATGATCTGTCGGCCGAAGAAATGGTTCGGGAAAGTCTCCACATCGCGGCCGATGTTTGTATTTATACAAACCATAATTTAATGGTCGAAACATTATAAAACATACGGGCTTCTGCTTTAATACGAAGCCGCTTTTCCGGCCTTTGCTTATTCTTTTTCTATCTTTGCTGGATGTACGTGACTAGGTAAATCCGGAGAATACACCAGATACTCGTTCGGTCGATGAGTGGCTTTTGGCCCCTCAGAAAATACAGCCTGTGAAGTAGCTGACAGAACACCCGGCGTTATGGAATTTTTGAATCAATCTGCCCCCCGACTCATGAACCGGCGTATTACGCTGGGGTTCATTACGGCTATGGTACTGATTGCGTCCGGATTTACCATATCGTTTTATAGTTACAGCAAATACGGAGAAGACACCAATCGAGTGCGGAAGACGTATGAGGGCATCGGGGCGCTCCAGAACGTGCTATCGCTGATCAAGGACGTAGAGACCGGCTCCAGAGGGTATGTGATCACAAACGACACGGTCTACCTGAAACCGTATCGAACGGCGATTGAAGAACTACCGGCTCGGATGAATCGGTTGCGGGAACTAACCAAAGACAATGCCGCACAACGCCGGAACCTGATTTTGCTCGAAAAGATGATTCAGGATAAGCTGGCTTTTACGGACGCCCGGCTTAAGATCAGTCTTGCCGATAAAAAGAACCTCTCCGTCAATAGAGAAAGCAAGCGGCTGATGGACCTGATCCGGACCCACGTTGCCATGATGACCGAATCGGAGCAGGCACTGATGGATTCGCGGGATAAACAGGCTTCCCGTTCGTTTCGGAATACCTTCCTGATCATTTTCGCGCTGTCGCTATTAACGTTTCTGGTACTGGTTATTTCGTACCGATTGCTGGAGAAGGAGCTGACTCGTAGGCAGCAGAACGAAGATCAGCTCCGCGACTATGAGGCTAAGCTAAAGTCGCAGATTCGGCAACTGGAGGCTTCTAACGAAGAATTGGAGCGGTTTGCGTTTGTTGCCAGTCACGATTTGCAGGAGCCCCTGCGTAAAATTCAGTCGTTCGCCAACTTGATTACCGACCGCTACGGCAATCTCTTCGATGCCGACAGCATGCTGTTTATGGGTAAGATTTCGAACTCAGCCGAGCGGATGTCGAAACTCATCAAGGATCTGCTGAATTTTTCGCGCATTTCCAGCCATCATGAGAAGTTTAGACCCGTGCCACTGACCGAAATCGTTCAGCGGATTCTCGACGATCAGGAGTTGCGAATCAAGGGTCTCGACGTCCAGGTCGAGATTGGCAGCTTGCCGACGATTCAGGCCGTTTCGAGTCAGATGGACCATCTGTTCAATAATCTGATTTCAAACGCACTCAAATTCATTCGGCCAACGGTGCGGCCACTGCTGCGCATCCAGGCGCGGTTCGTTGAGGGCGATGCGTATGACGGACTTATTCCGGAGCAGCGTTATGTCGAAATTTCGGTCGAGGATAATGGAATTGGTTTCGAAGAAAAATACCTGGATCACATTTTTAAAGTTTTTCAGCGATTGCATGGCAAAAGTACCTTTGAGGGAACGGGTATAGGACTAGCCATTTGTAAACGCGTTGTTATGTATCACCACGGCTACATTACAGCTCGTAGTCAACCCAATCAAGGCACGACGTTCGTGGTCGTTTTGCCAGAAAGTCAATCCGTACAACATTATGACCGACCCACTTCCGCAGAAGCCTATACATATCCTGTTGGTTGACGATGACGAAGACGATCGTTATCTGACGAAGGAAGCGTTTCATCAGCATTACCCAACCAGCCGCATTTCGTTTGCGGAAGACGGTGAAGATCTGCTGGATTTCCTGAAGTACAAAGGGCGCTATACCGGAGCCGTACATCCGCTGCCAGAACTAATTCTGCTGGACTTGAACATGCCACGTAAAGACGGTCGGGAAGCACTGCGCGAAATAAAAGCCAATGAGCAGTTCCGCCACATTCCAATCGTGGTGCTGACCACCTCCGACGCGAAAGACGATATCGAAACGTCGTACTTCAACGGTGCCAACAGCTTCATTACCAAGCCGCCCACCTTTCAGCGACTGAGCGAGGTGACCAAAGCCATAGGCCAGTACTGGTTCAACGTAGTGACTGTATGCGAACACCGGGACGAATAGGCAACGCTGTATGTGGGAAACCGTATACAGCGTCGTTCGATGAGCCAGCTCATCTTTATCAACGAATTTACTTACCCTTCAGGCCAACCAGGCCTACGAAAAGCTTCTCCAGCTCGTGGGTGACTACCCGATTCTGACCGTGGGTGAATTTATTGACCAGCACGCAAAAGCTCATGCGCTCGCCATCGCTGGTGGTAAAATAACCCGCATACGCACGAACCCCTTCGATTGACCCGCTTTTGGCCCGAACATTTCCCGATGCGGCAGTGCCGCGGGCCAGGCTCCGTACGGTGCCCGTCTGGCCTACTATGGGAATGCTTTCGTAAAAAGCCGGAAAGGTTTGTTCGCGACCCATAGCGCTCAGAATACCGGTCATGTTGTCGGCAGTGAGTGCCCCAACGGCCGACAGACCACTGCCGTCCCGAATCCGAAAGCCATCGAGACGAACCCCTTTGTTTTTCCAGAATTTAGTAAGCACCTCCAGGCTGGTCTCGGTCGAGCGGACGTTTTTGTCAAGAGCCAGCGCGGTGGTGCGTAACAGGGCTTCGGCGTACAGGTTGAGGCTTTGAAAATTGGTTTGCTGGACAAGTTCGGCCAGAATAGGCGATTTATGCTGATTCAGCACGGTTCGTTTTCCGGCCGATGGCAGAGCCGAGGGTAATCCACTACCTACCGAAACAGGTTCGTTACTGACAGGTATGTTCTGCTGGATAAGCTGGTTCTGTAAGGCATAGGCGGCAAAATAAGCCGGATCTGGTATGGCTCCTTTTACGCTGAACTCATTGGCTGGTTCGCCCATCGGTACTTTTCCCGTTAGCCACTGCTGGTTCTGAAACGGTGCCCCGTAAATAGTTACCTGATCGCCGGTGTTGGCTGCATCGGTAGTTACTGTATTCCGGAAGGTCAGATAGGAAAATAGCGGATCGGTACGCAGCACATGGGCGGGTGAGCCGATTGCCTTGCCCGGCCGGAAGAAAACGCGGTATAGGTTTTCGTTGAGGTTGAGCGCGCTCAGGCTGGCCCCGTAGTAATTGCCCAGATCGCCGAACGGCCAGGTGTCGGGCGTGGTCAGATCGGTGTAGAGGCTGGCGTCGCCCACGACCGTGCCCTGAATCCGGCGAATACCCGCCGTCTGGACGGCTTCGGACCAGCTTTTCAGCAGCGCCTGCAGATCGTAATAAGCCGGAAACCGCCAGCTACCCAGCGACGGATCGCCGGTACCGCGAATGTAAAGATTACCGGTTAGGGTGCTGTCTTTAACGACCCCGTCGTACTCCAGCGTAGTTGTGTAGGTATAATTCGGACTAAGTACCACCAGTGCCGTAGCGGTCGTAATTAGTTTGAGCGTAGAAGCCGAAGGTAGACTCTGACGAGCCTTATAACCAATGATTTCCTGGCTATCACGCACGCGCCGGACTGATAGCGCGACCGTGCCGTAGCGAGCGGCCGGCCCCTCCTGAAACGCTTCGACCAGATTGAGAATTCGTTGTACTCCTAGTGAGTCGGTAGGACTGACCGGTTGCGAGAAGACGCGGCTGTACGAATAAAGATGGAAAAAACAGAATATTAATAGAACAGGTAGAAAACTCGAAAAACGGGTAACAAAGCGCATTGAGGACCGATTGACAATTTGCAGGGTTAAACTAACGGAAAATCCATTGTGTTGTTCGCCCCTTTGCTAATTAACGGGAATTAGGCTTGTTTTTGTGTCGAGTCAGTAATCGTCAGTAGCTTAATTGGACGTTTTTATCAGTCTGACGACGTCAGGATGGTAAACGTCAGTCGACCACAAGTCACCTGAACGAAGCCGTAGCGAAGATGGTGGCTGCCAGCATTGAATGATACGCATAAAGAAGAGGTGCGATGCGCACCTCCTATAGTAATGTACGTAAACCTAAAACGGGAATGGCTGTCTGGCGGGCTGCTTGCCCGTAACGCTGATCCTTGTTTATGCCATCCTTCAGGCAAATAATAAGCTACCGATCCATTTAAGGATCGTAAACAGTATAGAGCCGGCTATCATAAAAATAAGTGTCCAAGGGCCAGGCAGGAATGATTTCTTATTCATAAGAAAATTAAGTAGAGAAAGTCTCATATAAACGACAGCTGGCTTGGCTAGGATTTCTTGCTTAAAGATATTTATTATTCGGCAATTTATCGAATAAAATAGTTATATAAAGGCCATTAATTGGATTTTTATTAACTAAATGTAATTCGGTTTAGCTGAATAGAGCGTTTGAGACGGCTGTTGTTTGCCAGAAAAAATGTGTCTGCAACGGCACTCTCCGAACCCGAACTCCACAAAAGCAGCGATTGGCAACAGGCTGAAACCCTTTTAAGCGTTATGTTTACCGGACGTATAGCTTCTACCGCGGCATGACCTTTTCCCTGTTAGTCGGCTTAAAGAACAATCTGATTTATACACGGCATTTTTACGAGCAGACCCGACTACTGTATCCACGGCTGGAAATCGTGTTTGTCAGCCATCACAGTACCGATGAAACTCACTCGTGGCTGGATTCGCTGCGGGATGACCAGGTGCGGTATTATTACGATGACCAGGAGCGAACCCTGTCTGATACGTATAATAAATGCACCGAGCTGGCCACGTCGGATTATGTGATCTTTGCCCACAACGACATGGTACTGGCCCCCGGATTTATTGAAAGCCTGGCTGCTGTCCAGTCGGAAGAGCGGGTCATTTCGTACACGACAATAGAGCCGCCTGTTTTTTCGGATGATGAGCGGGTCGGTAAGATCATTCGTGATTTCGGAACCGATGTGACCACGTTTCAGCGGAAAGCCCTGTTCGACTTTGCCGCAACCGAGCAGCAAAAAAACAGCCGGGAGAACCGAAGCTTTGTGCCGAACGAGAAGGGTGTCTTATTTTTGTGCGTGTCCAGAAAGATTCTCCTCGATATAGGCGGAATGGATGCGCTTTTTGACCCGATGTTCTGCGAAGATGATGACCTGCGGCTGCGGTTACAATTGAAAGGACTGGAGATGGTCGTTTCGCTGAACGCCATCTGTTATCATTTTGTGAGCAAGACATCCCGGTTTTCCGAAGAGTATATTCACCGGACCCGGCAGATCGAAGCCCAGTCGAATCGTAATTTTATCCGGAAATGGGGGTTTCCGATTTCGTCGCCGGTGAAAAAAAAGTACGACATCGGGCTGGTGCTGACGCATGCGGATATGGCTGTGCTACGAGCGGTAGAGCCCTGGTTTTCAGTGATCTATACGGATCTGGATCCCCAACTTTATGTGCGTGAGGAGCAACCGCGTACGGCTATTGCGCTGAACCAAAAGCTAAAACCGCTCAATGATCCGAAGGCAAATGGAGTCCTGGTCTCGGCCGACGCCCGTACGATACAGCTCGACTACGTAGCGCATATTCATGAAGCGATCTATGAGCGACTGACGAAGCCGAAAAATCTGCTGTCCCGACTGCTGACGATGGGGCCACCTACCTTTACGTGGCACGGATACCACATTCGGATTCAGGATGCCACCTCCTACGAAAACCAGCTTATCACGCTCTTTTAAGGTATGTTTAAACGATTGTTTCCCAAGAAAATAAAGCTGTCGTACGGGATCACGGTATGCGATGAAGCGACGGAACTGGAGCGGCTGATCCTCTTTCTGCTGATGCACAAAGAGCGCCGGGATGAGATTCTGATTCTGCAGGATACCACTCGGCCCGATGCGTGGGTGGCCCGGGTGCTGGATAAATACGAGGATCGACTGACGATTCGGCGGGAAAAACTGAACAACGATTTTGCAACGTTCAAGAATACGCTGCTCGACATGGCGACGGGACAATATCTGTTTCAGATCGACGCCGACGAGCTTCCGCAGGTAAAACTGGTTCGCACGCTAAAAGATGTGTTACGCCAGTTTCCGGAACCCGACTGCTTTGCCGTGCCCCGGATAAACCTGGTAAAGGGCATTACGCCCGAGTTCGTTACCCGGTGGAACTGGAAAATCGACGCCGGCGACCGGATCAATTTTCCGGATTACCAGTACCGGATTTTTCCGCTCAATCAGACCGTGAAATGGCAGTATAAAGTGCACGAAGAGCTGGTTGGTTTTCAGAACTGCCACTACCTGCCGGACACCGACGAAGGGATGTGTCTGTTGCATTTCAAAGATATCGAACGGCAGAAAAGGCAGAATGAGTTCTATGCTACCTTCAACTGATCGGTCGTTATTTAACCAAATTGCTTTATTTGACTGTTTACTGAGTACATGAAAAAAATAGCGTTTATTGTTCAGCGGTATGGATTGGAAGTGAATGGGGGAGCCGAGTACCATTGTCGGGTGCTGGCAGAACGATTGAAATCCGTTTATGAGGTCGACGTGCTCACCAGTTGCGCTATCGAGTACCAGAAATGGGCGAATCATTATCCGGCGGGCGTTATCGAGATCAATGGAGTTACCGTTCGGCGGTTTCCGACCGTGCATGAGCGGGACGATAAAAACATGTCCAAAGCCACGCATAAACTCCGACGGACGCTTCCCAAGCAAAGTAAATGGCTGACCTTTATCGAAAATTGGGGGCGTAATCTGCGCGGGCAGACAATTGAATTTTACAAGCAGTTGTGGGCAAAAAGTCAGGGGCCTTACGTGGCTGAGTTACTGACATACCTGGAGCAAAACCACGAGCAATACGACGCACTGATCTTTTTTACCTACCTCTATTACCCCACGATTGAAGGCCTGAAGATTGTCCCGCAGAAGTCGATCCTGATTCCGACGGCGCACGACGAACCGCCGATTTATCTGCCGGTTTTCAGAGACCTGTTTTCGGTACCCCGAGCGATCTTATACAACTCGTTGAGTGAAAAGAACTTCGTAAACCGAACTTTTCACAATGAAGCCGTTTATTCCGAAATTGTGGGCGTAGGCATAGAACCCGAAGAACCCACTACGGCGCAAACCCCTACCGACATACTCGGCAACAACGACCCGTACGTCATCTACATCGGCCGGATCGATACGGCGAAAGGCTGCAAGATCATGTTCGATTATTTTATCCGCTACAAAAAACAGCATCCTTCCCCGTTGAAGCTGGTGCTGGTTGGGCAGGCGTTTATGCCGATTCCGGAGCATGCCGATATCGTGTCGATGGGCTTCGTTGAGGAGGATGTCAAAGTGACGCTGCTGAAAGGCGCTAAAGTCCTGATCATGCCTTCGCTCTACGAAAGCTTGTCCATGGTAACGCTGGAAAGCTTTTCGTACGGGATCCCGGTTATCGCCAACGCGAACTGCGAAGTGCTGGCCGATCATATCGAGGCCAGTCAGGCGGGTTATTCCTTTAAAGAATACCCTGATTTTGAGCGGGCTATGGGGCAGATTTTAACCCAGGACGTCAGCGAAATGGCGCAAAAGGCCAAAGCGTATGTAGAACAGAATTATACCTGGGAGCAGGTAATTGCCAAGGTCGACAAGGCGGTCGACTTCATTATGAAAGGCTAGGCTACCAGCGCAACGTTTGTCGGGCACGAAATGCTGCTTACTGAAGCATTTCGTGCATCATGTTCAGCCGTTTGTAGACGCTGTCTTCGGTGTTGATCAGTTCGTAGTGGTTGCCGCGCTCGATAATTTTCCCACCTTCCATGATCAGGATCTCGTCTGCTTCCTTGATCGTGCTCAGGCGGTGCGCAATGACCAGCGTAGTTCGGCCTTCCATCAGATTGTCCAGCGCTTCCTGCACCGATTTTTCTGATTCGATGTCCAGCGCCGACGTCGCTTCGTCGAGGATGAGAATGGATGGCTTTTTGAAGACCGCCCGGGCAATGCTGAGCCGTTGCCGCTGCCCACCGCTCAGGCGAATGCCCCGGTCGCCGATGATGGTATTGTAGCCGTCCTCGGTTTCCATGATAAAGTTGTGGGCGTTGGCAATTTTAGCCGCTTCGATTACGTCTTCCATCCGGGCATCGGGTTTTCCGAGCGCGATGTTGTTGAAGACAGTATCGTTGAACAGAATGATTTCCTGGGTCACAAAGCTCATCTGCGCCCGCAGCGACTCCATCGTATAATCGCGCACGTCGACGCCATCGATCAGTACGGTGCCGCGTGTGGCTTCATAAAAGCGGGGAATCAGGTCGGCGATGGTCGACTTACCCACGCCCGAAGGCCCCACTAAGGCAATTTTCTGGCCTTTGGTAATCCGGAAGCTAATATTTTTCAGCACCGACTTGTCGGAGTACTGGAAACTCACGTTATCGAAAACGATGTCCCGGCGGAAGGGCTCCATTACCCTGGCGTCGGGTTTATCTTCGATCTCGACGGGTTTGTCCAGCAACTCGATAATCCGTTCGCCGGCAGCCTGCCCCTGCTGAATGGTGGTAAAAGCAACTACCATCGCCTTGGCTGGGCGAATCACCTGCGAGAAAATGGCAATAAAGGCAATGAACGAGCTAGCCTGCAGATCGCTCTGGCTATTCAGTACCAGACTGCCGCCAAAGACCAGAATACAGGCCACCACAAATACTCCGGACGCTTCAGAAAAAGCCGGAGCCAGCTCCCGTCGTTTGAATCCTTCCAGACTAGCCTTCCGGTAGAAGTCATTCTCCCGGCTAAACTGCCCGACCACGAACTGTGTAGCGTTGAAGGAGCGGATAATGCGCATGCCCAGCAAGGTTTCGTCCATTAGCGTCAGCATACGCCCCATCGACGCCTGAACATCCTGCGCTTCTTTCTTGAGTTTTTTGGTCACCGCAGCAATGCCGATGGCCGAAATGGGAATAATGATCAGCGTAAAGAGCGTTAGCTTGACGGAAATAGCAAACAGCGCGACGAAATAACCAATAAGCATGTAAGGCTCTTTGAACAGCACCTCGATGGAGCTGCCCGCTACACCTTCGATGGCGTATACGTCGCCGTTGAGTCGGGACAGCAAATCTCCTTTGTGTTCCTTCGTAAAATAGCCCAGGTGCAGCCGGTTAATTTTATCGAACAAAGCCTCCCGGAGTCGCTTGACCAACAAGGTTCGAGCACCGAGCAGGCACTGCTGCGCCAGAAACCGGAACAGGTTAGTCATGATTACCGCAACCACGATCATGCCCGCCAGAAAATAGAGCGCATAAACTGGGTTAGTGGTTTTGAAATGGAAGATCAGGTGGTAAAAAGCGTCTTTGAAGTATTCAGGCGACAACCGGAAGGCGGGCATCGCTGCGTATTTGGCCGACGCAGCCGTACTGATTGGGTCGAACAGAAAATTAAGCAGGGGGATGATCAACGCAAACTGAAACACGTTGAAAAACACCCCGATAATAGTAAAGATAAAAAACGGTACTATAAATTTTCCATAAGGCTTGGCGTAAGCCATCAGCCGTCTATAAATCTTCATTCGTTGGATTCAACGTGGATAAATACAGCACGAATGTACGTAAATCAGCTCGTTAAGTTGTACAAAACCTAGAATCGTCACATTAATGAACGATATACGTCAATGTATTTTCGGGCCGAGTCTTCCCAGCAGAATGTAGCACTGTAGGCTTTCATCGCTTCTTTCAATTCGCTGCCCGCCTTCTTATAACGAAGCATACCGGCTCTAAAGTCTTCCTGCATGTTGTCGAGATCCTGAAAATAGAACGCAAAATCTTTTCCAATCTCAGGCAAAGCCGTGTGGGTCGATAAAAAAACCGGTTTACCAATAGACATCGCTTCGGTAACCGGCAGACAAAAACCTTCGGCCAGCGAAGGCATGACCACCGCCTGACAATTGTGGTAATACCAGGATTTTTCGGATTCGGTAATCTCATCGACCAGGTGCATCCGGTCGTCTACCTTCAGCGCCGACGCGTGCTGGCGCAGGAAGTGCGCGTAATCCTTGTCTTCGTGCCGACCGGCCAGAACCAGTTCTAGCGAGGGGTTGCTCTGGAGCAGCGGTAAAATCCGATGCTGGTTCTTTTTCCGGGCAATGGTGCCAATATTGAACAGAAACGGAACCCGGGGCCGGTACGATTTAGCTTTTAGCAGCGGCTGATGCAATCCGTTAGTACCGTTATAAATCATGTAAACGGGTTTGCCTGCCGTATCGCAATGGTTCAGGACGTCTTTTCTCGTGAATTCAGAGATACAGACAATAGCATCACTGCGGTCGATATTTCGCTGGACATGTTCCAGACATTGGGCTTTTTTCGATTCGGGCTTATCCTCGTGCAGGAAGTTCAGGTCATGAATCGTCAGCACGACTTTGGTGCGGCCATTCCGGCGGGGCAGGTATTGCGTACTTTGGTAGGTGCTGTGCCAGATCTGATACTGACTGACCGACGGCATGAAAAATTTCTGAAGCGAATGCTGGGTGAGGCTGGGTACCGACGGATCGAAAGCCGATCGGCTGTCGCGGGGTATAAACACCGCCAATTGATCCTGTTGCGTGTTTTGCTGAAGGGTTCTTCCCAGATTGAGGCAATAATAGTACAGTCCGGTATTGACGTACTTCATTCTCTCGCAATCGAAGATAATACGAATCATAACACATAACCCCTGAAGGGTTGTTTTATCAGGTTGTAACGTCTACAACACCTTATATACAGAAAAGTTAAATACTTCCATGCAATGGTACTGTAGACAAAAAAGAAAGCGTCCGGTTTTGGTGAACGGGTCTATTACAGACCCCATCAGAGGAATGATGGATGGAATGATAATGGTTTTTTTTGCTGATCTATACCGGACAGGGTAGGAAAGTGTTGCATATTATTAAAAAAAATCGGCTTTTGGATACTTAGGCGACTACTTTTTTTGCCACCTGTTCCGGGTTGTACTCTACAGTGAGCACCCAAATGATGCGCAGGCAGGAGTCTGCCGCGCTATCCATGCGCTATGGCAGCCATCAGCATAGTCGTACTGGACAAAAATTCCTGACTGATTATCAGTAGCTTGCTTTATAAAACGAATGATTCACGAATTTATTCGGTATCCCGCAATCGCCGGCGCGTCTGCCATGCTTTTTGGACATGAACAGGCGTGTCAGGCTAAACACTGAGTACGTACGTAATCGTATCGACCGACCCGTCGATGGACCGGGCCTGAACGACCATTCCGGAGTCTTCGTTGAAGAGCCGATCCCCGATCTGCGGTAAGGTGCCAAAAACTTCGTAAAATTTCCGAATGCTGGTAAAGCAGATGTTAAGCTTATGCATTTCGGTAGCGGCAATGACGGGGTCTTCGTACCAGTTTTCGACCCGGGATAATTTTCTAATTTGGTGGAGCTGTTTTTCTGAAAGTATAAACTTGACTTGCCAGCCCTGAATTACCCAGTCGGGGCTCTCAATGGTATCGATGATTGTATGCATCTGGTGTCATGATTAAATCGTTTTAATCCGAAAAATCGACGTTGAGTGCGTAACCGAAGGGCCTGGCGGCTGACCTTTATGGCGCAGTTCAGACGGAGAACTGTTTAGAAACAGCGTTCTGACAGAGACAGGTTTCTGTAAGCTTTCTTCTATAAATCAAACAGTTATGCCGAGGGCAATTGTTTGGTTTTAGTTAGTAAACGGTATACTGAATATGGGTCGCCGATCCGGATAATATCCGGTCCGATAGGTAAATGTATGTAAATAGGAGGGGGTAAAAGGATCGGTAACTGAGGAAAGATGGACGGGATTTTTTCGGATTACCAGCATTAAAAACTTTGTTATAGTTCTCCAATATTAGAACTATATTGAAGCCTGTTTTCAACTAATGAAATATTGAGTATATCTATTTTGTATTACCTTAATTCGTTATTTGTTAATTAAGTATAGTGTTAACTAGAAAGCGTTTAAAGTAGCCTTTCTGACTATTTTTTAAGGTCGTTCTCTTACCTTTTTCTTCTCCCTATAAGTATGCTTAAATCGTTTACGAATAGTTTAACGTGTTTAGTCTTATTGCTGTTGGCTACGAATATACAAGCGCAGGTTTATACCTACGATTTAACCGTCGGGCCAAAAAGTATCAATCAATTGGGGGCTTTTGGTCCTGATGCGACCGTGCCGACTGCTACGCTGCAGGGAGTAGATACGGCTCCGTTACTGGTTGATGATCAGCAACGGGCAAAATTAGGCTTACCTGCCCGATTGGGTGTTGATGTGCCAGCCAATGTCGATCTGCTGCTGGCTGGTGTGAAGTCGGATAAGCCTGGCTATCGGGTGTCGATCTATCAGTTCAATATTCCGGACGCGCTCGGGCTATCGGTTACGTTCGATGAGTTGCAGTTAGCCGAAGGAGCCCGGTTGTTTATCTATAACAAAGACCAGACTAAGCTGATCGGCCCCATAACGGCCCGGCAGAACGGGCCGGGTTTCTGGTCGGACCTGCTGGAAGGCTCCTCCGTTCTCGTCGAAGTGCAGGAGTCGGATCAGCTAGTCGGGCAGAGTCGGGTTCATGTGGCCAAACTAGTTCAGTATTACCGATTTGCACCCCGTTTTGGCTTTGGTACCTCGCAGTCGTGTGAGCTGAATACCATCTGTTATCCCGCTTATCAGAATGAAGCGGACGGGGTGTGTATGATGTTGACGAATTATACCCCCTACACCTACGCCTGTACGGGGTCTATCGTCAATACGGCTCAACAAAGTTTCCGATCTTATCTGCTGACGGCTTTTCACTGCTACGATTTTTCGGGAGACGGTGTCCAGTCGGCTGGTGAACTGGCCGCTGCGGCCAGCACCCAATTTCGGTTTCACTGGGAGAGCCCAACCTGCACCCCTACATCGGCCGATAACGTTTACCTGACTCTGACGGGGGCTAACTTCCGGTCGGCTTATGCAGCCTCCGATTTTACCCTGATGGAATTGACCCAGCAGGTACCCCCGTCGGAAAACATAACTTATCTGGGCTGGAACTGGGAAAGCGCTGTGCCTAACACGCCGTTTGGAATACATCACCCCAGTGCCGATATCAAAAAAATATCGTTCAGCCCCAACAACACGAGCCTGGTAAACGTAACTCCCGGAGCGAGTTATATTGTCAATCAAGGATCAACGCACATCCAGGTTGTCTGGGGCAATCAGGGGGTAACCGAAGGCGGCTCATCAGGCTCTCCGCTGTTCGATACCAACCGGCGGATCGTGGGGCAACTGCACGGGGGCGGATCGTACTGCACGGCAACCACCTCGCCCGACCAGTACGGACGACTTTTTACATCCTGGACGGGCGGAGCTACGAACGCAACACGCCTGAGCAACTGGCTGGATGCCACCAACCTGGGTAATACAACGACCGACGGGGTTAAACCCGCCATCAGCGGGTCGGCGACGATAACCAACAGTGGGTCGTTTTCAATCAATACAGTGTCGGCTTCGATTACATCCTGGAGCATCGCCGGTGGAACGGGCGTAGTGTCGACGACATCGGGTACGGGCAACCTCGCCAGCCTGGACGTCCTGACCTCGGCTAGTTCGCTAACCATTACGTTTTCAGTGAGCGCCGGGCAAACCTACCCGATTACTTTCAGTAAGGTATTTGACGCCATCTCGACCGCGCCCGATCTGACCCCGGCCCTGACCGCCCGCCCTTCGACGGTCCGTAGTACGACAGCGATCAGCGTAGTGGTTGATGTGTATGAGATCAACGCCGTGGCCACCAGTGGCACCACCACCGTCCGACTCACGAAAGACCCTAAAGTGACGCTGAACTTTGATAACAGTCTGACCTCCGTTGGCGGAAAATCTGTTCAGAACTCAGCCTGGAGTTTTAGCGGCCCTGCGGGTGGTTTTTATACGCTCACCACCAATCAGGTCATCAGTGCCGGTGGTTTGCTGTCGTTTGGTCTGAATGGGCTGTTAAATCCCGGAACGACAACCGGCTCATTGAGCATCAGCGCTACTGTCCTGCAGCCTAACGAAACTAACCTGGAAAACAACATCGATGCGGACAAGATCGAATATTTCCAGCAGTGAGTTGCTGCCCACCAGCACCGATTAACGTTCGTGCCGCTGCTGGGTTTTAGGGATATTTATTAATTGTGCATACACCGACTTAGGCAGTGAATATTGGCTATTTACCTGCTGAACATACTGCGTAAATAAGCTGGCGAAATGGGCAGGGTCAGCCGTTTTTGAAGATGGTTTCATGATTGACGTTCCGGAAATCACCTTATAGACGCTTGATGCTTAAAAAGGTAACAAAATATATAGAAAGAGATTCGATTTAGGCTGAAAGGGTGTCATAGTGCGCGGTTATGGCTAAGTAGATTAGGATGATGGTTATAAAAAGCCGGGACTTATGCGAGGTAGACCGCTACCCGACAGGATTGGCACTTGGCGCAGAATCTGATCCGGAAAGCGGTCAGACGGGAGGCCCTGACCGGTAGGCCCCGTATGGGACATGAAACCATTTTTTTTGGCTGGGCGGCCGCTCAGGAACGCTCGGCGACACAAATTCCGGTCTCCGTTCCCTGCCCGTGAACCAGCTTCAAAGGACACCTAAAGTTGGGCCTGATTAGTAAATAAGCTATGAAAAATTAGTAGTTTCAACTTCGTGAGCCAGCGCTTGCCCGTTGGCTCACTCTTTCTTTTTTTTGTCCAACAACGTGAAACTTTTCTGCATAAATGACCCAAGTCATACCTAACGCTTATGCCTCTGCAGCAAGCCTTCGGCGCCAAACCCTTTTATTTAGCGTACTTATCGGCTTGGTCATTGCGGGCAGTATAATCGCTTCCCTGTTTTTTAAGCAACGCTGGATTTGGATGGACGAAGTACTTAGTTACATCCTCCTGTCCGATCCATCGCGGGCTCACATGAATGACGCCATCGTCAGCAGCCTTGATTCGAATCCGCCCCTCTATTTCAACTTTGTCTGGACACTGGCCCACGGCATCAGCCTGAATGAATACTTTTTAAAGGCTATCTCGATTGGGCTGTTTGCCACCACTATTGCTTTGTTTTACCGCTATACCACGCGGCTGATTGGCTCACCGCTGATCAATTTTATTCTCTTTAGTGCCATTATCAGCCTGACCTACCTCAATTATACGCTTTCCACCCAGATCCGATCCTACGCCCTGTATCTGCTGATGAGTTGCCTCTACTTCATGGCTACCCATCCGCTCATCAGGAACCCAAATAAACCCCGTCTGCTGGTCATGCATTTCCTGGCGGGTGCGCTGCTGGTGATGACCCATAATTTTGGTTCCTTTTATGTAACGGCTTCGCTGAGTTTTTTTGCCGTTCTGTATTTCTGGTCCAAACGGCAGACCTACTGGTGGGTGGCAGGCTCGCATTTCCTGATTTACAGCGTATGGCTGGTGCTCTGGTATCATAACTTTCAGATTCAGTCTTTGTCAGGAAAACCTTATTCCTGGATTCCGGAACCAACGGTACTATCTTTTTTCAAAACGGTGGGGGAAATAATCCCTGGGTTGTCGTCCCGGCTTGAGCAGCAACCTGCACTGGTTTTTCTGCCCATTTTGCGGGTGGCGCTGGTGCTGGGGCTGTTTGTGTACATCGCTATTCCCCAACTAAAAAAAGGCTACCAGGCCGCTGTTAGCAATGATGCACTCAGCTTTTACCTGTTTACGGGTTGGGTGGCGATGGCTACCGCTGGTGGGACCGTAATTGTATCGTACACCTATTTGTCGGTTTTTCTGAGTCGCTATCAATGGCCGAGCCATCTGCTGCTGTTGTATCAGTTGGTCTTCGCCTTTTATCAATTGGCCCCGCGAGCCCGGATTTCGGCTAAACTGGTCCGTCTGGTGCCGCTGTATGTGCTGCTATTGGTGGCTTTTATGTTTTATCAGAACCGAAAAATTGTGCATTTTCCCAGCGGTATTCTGGACTATCTTCCGGCCAATGAAGCTCACTATCCTGTCTTTTTTGAATCGGCGGATTACTTTCTGCCGATCTGGCACTACAACCTGGCGAATGCTTATTATCTGATGCACCGCAAAACGGTGCTCACGCCGGGGAACCTGAAGAATTCATCGACCGATTATAACCTGTTTGTCTCCATGCGGGAAAAGTATAACGAGACTCGGGTAGTCAAAGCCTCTGAATTTACCAAAGCACGCTTCCCCCACTTTTACATCGTCGATGAGGCAAGTCGGTACCAGATCGAATACTTCCTGGCTACCCACCAGGCTAAACTGGTCAGAGTAATTCCCGTTCCTATTGCCGGTCATCGGATTCTGGAGTGCACGCTTCAGTGAGTGCCATTGAACGATCTGCCGTTACGGCGCTGTAACGGCTTTAGCATACAGGCATGCAGGTAGGCTCCGATCTCCATAGCAAGGCAAACAGGTATATTTTGTCGCATTCTGGTCAGCTCGTACTCTTGGCAGCAGAAATGGGATGTGGTGTGAAACTTGAACTGATGAGTGTTGCTCCCGTCCACTGAGCTTGATTCCAATAGACTTTCGCAAGGGAAACCAATTTGTCGAAACCGGTGGGGTGTTCACTTTCGACCGTTCGCTCAAAACTTACCTCTGTATATCCTAAAACAGCCCCAACTTACCTCCTGGTATACGACCACTTTGGCAGTAAGGAACGACGAAGGCTTTGTCGTGCGGGAATTCATAGGCTTAGGTAGTTCAATCACCTATTCAACCACCATGGATACCGTCAACACCGGCACTACGGACCCATGGCTCAGGACTTCTTTGCGGCCTTAGGGCACGATGCGCTGGGAACCGTCGGAGAGGGTAAAACCATCAACCAGGCTGATTTTAGATGGGGTCAGTCTGGTTGCTATTCAGGCTTTGATCGACGACGTAAATCGACTCAAGGCCGAGAATGGTCGCCTGCGAACCGAAACCGTTAGGCTCGGCGAAGAAACCTCCTCGCTGCGCGCCAATGTAGAAGCCATTAAGTAAGCGCCTGTTGCCCGAAGAAAACTGTTTAACCGCTAAACTCTAAAATAGATCGATGCGATATTATCTGGCAAGTTTATGTATGTTGCTGGGCTTACAAAGCAGCGCCCAGCACTCGTTCGGTAGCAACGGGATGACCATTCTGGAGGCTACCCCGGTGAGTTTCGATGGACTGGCCCTGACGCCTTCGACCAGTTTGGCCCTGGTCAACAACAGCATCCTGCGAACCTCCACGCCCTTGACGGGCAATCCCAGTATCAACCGGCTCTATCAGTTCGGGGTATCGACCCCCTTTTCCGGCACGGCCGCCATCAGCTACCTGCCGGCCGAGCTGAACGGCTACTTCGAGTCTACCCTGCAATTGGCTTATACCAGTGCTGCCAATGAACCCCTGACCGTGACCGAAGCCAGTGCCGTCAATGTCAGCCTGCATACGGTTAGCAATGTGCTGAGCAACCAAAACCTGTATGTGGTGACGGCTACCGCCCTGTCAGACTTATCGCCGAGCCTGTTCGCCCGTCCATCGAGCGTGCAGGGCACCAAGCCCTTCACGGTGGTGGTGGATGTGTATGAGCTCAATTCGGTAGCCACCAGCGGTGCTTTCAGTGTCAAGGTCAGCAAAGATCCCAACGTCAGTTTAAGTCTGAATCCCCGGGCAACAACCGTAGGCGGCAAACCGGTACAAAATTACGCCTGGACGATGAGTGGGCCGGCGGGGGGCTACTACACGCTCACCACCAGTCAGCCGGTAGCGGCTGGTGATGTTCTGAGTTTTGGGCTGGCCGGCACACTGACACCTGGTGCCACGACGGGCGTGCTCACGGTCAGTTCGACGGTGCTGCCGATAGGTTTTACCGAAGCGGCCTATGACAACAACACCGATGCCGATAAGGTGGATTATTTTCAGCAATGACCCATTTGCTCACCGGCGTTACCACTAAGTGACAGTAGCCCTTAGCCATGGTGTCGGGGATCTTCAGCTTCGTCGTGGACTTCTCTCGATCAGGGAACACGTATTTATGGCGTCTTTCGACTCTCCGCTTATTCAGCTTGTATCCGAATCATGGTTACAGGCAATCACCCGGTTTTGACAGACCAGGTGATTGCCTGTAGAAAAGGGGGTAGGCACTCGTATCGTCAATATGAATGACTAATTGATATGCACATTGAAATATTGTACGATGGATGTATCCTGACCGTTGGCGCTGCAGTGGGTCGTCGCCGTGCATTTAAGGGTGGCATATCCGGCGTGATTATCCCAGCGGATTTGACACAGACTACCCGTTGAACCGCCCGTAAACTGACCTGTTGCAGAATAATTCGGATAGCCCGATGGAATAAGCTCCCATTGGATACTAACGGTATTACCCGCTTGTGCCAAAGCATCGACGGCCCCGTTGATTTGGTAATTATAGTAGGGAGCGTTGTTGACGTCGGCCACGGTCATGTTATCCGTTCCGTAGATCGCAAAATACGGTTTGCCCAGCGTACTCAGGTCGATCCAGCCGATAACGGGCGAGTACTGAAGCTGTTGGTTGCAATAACTGCTGATGCGTAACCCCACCGTGGTAGTACCGGTATTGACGATTTTATCGCCTGGCACATCGATGTAGTTGCTACCGGCAGCATTATGATAAAGCTTATTGTTCTCGTCGTTATTGTAAAACACATCGAAGTCATATTGCGACGTTGGCCCACCCGCTCCTAAAGCGGTAATACGAAGGGGGGTGCCAGGAATATAGCATTCGAAGGGGAAGGTTGCCGTGATGGGTGGGCTGCAACTGTTTAATTGGGACTCTGTGCAATTACAGCCCTGGTAGGCGGCAAAAGCTCGCAGCACAACACCGATAACGGCCCCGACAGCCGTTGCCTTGGTGGCTGCTTCGACCGAGCGGGCGGCTATTCCCAATGAGCCCCCATAGGCCGATCCAATGCCCGTTACGCCACTTAAATAGCCCAGGATACAGGCGGTTCTATCCCAGAAGTCGCAATTGTCCAGGGTAGCGGCCAGTCGTCCTGACTTATCCGAAACGGCCGCCTGCGGCAGCTTATCGAACTGCGTCATGGCTACGTACTTGATCATCGACCGCTGAATCAACAGGGTGCTTTTCTCCGGTTCAGACAGTGTTTTATCGTTGATGATCTCCTGTTCTTTGGCGACAAACCAGTCCCAGGTCGTCTTTTTATCGGGCTGGCTGGCTAAAAACGCTTTCAGATCGGCATTATGCCTTTTGATCTGCTCGCCCTCCTTTCCCGTAAACGTGCCTTCCTGAGTTAGTTGATCGATAATTTGGTCGTGACTCAGGCCCTTTTGTTTTACCTCCTTGAGTCGGGCGTCAAACTGTGCGTTGAAGGCATCCTTCTTGGCTTTGGGCAAGTTAGGTACGAATGACAGGGGGTCTATGGTGCCCGAATAGTAAGTCAAATGTCGGTAGACCAATTGACCATATTCGTCATGGTTAAAGCTCGCAGCATCGGGCTTTTTTTGCAGGCTGGGAAACAGATCCGTCGTTCTCGACGGCATCGTAGGTTGAACAGACAGTGTACTCTCTCGGCTACAAGAAAGAATAAGCAGTAGCGACAGAACCGTAACGAGCATTACGCCATTAGATTTGCTCTTCATTGTTGAGAGGTTTAGCCGTTAACGATGTTGTTAACTAATTTGAATAATGAGTTATATAATAAGAATATTGTTTTATCTTAGAAAGATTATATTTACATAGTAAGCTCTTATAGTAAGCCTTGGATAAGTATTTATACACAGTCAATTATTTTTTGATCAGCTATTGAGTACCCGTAACCGATAAATGATGAAAATCACAGGGTTAGCGATTATTGCCAAGCTGTATGTTAAAGAATGTTAAAAAGTTATTAGAATAATTAAATTGACTAAACGGTATAACTTATCCCAGTATTCAAGTCAGACGTAGCTATTTTTCAGCCTAAATGGGTATGCATTAATTGACTGACAAACAGGATATGATGTCCAGCAGACGGGCAATGGGAGGAGCGATCTAAGCCAAAAACGGGTCTGGCCAGTGGGTTATATCGGCGATGGTAAGGTTTTGTACACGCACATCGGTAGGCTGGGCGAGGTACGCTTGGTGGCGGTGACAGCATACCTGTGCCGATTGAATAACAAGTTCTTTAAGTTGGTTGGGGGAGGTAAGAATCATGAACGAAAACGAGCTCCTGCTTTTTAAACCGGGGCTTATCGAAGCCGGCAGATGGCCACTTCGCCAGATTAACCGCTTAATTGGCCTCTCCTATAAAGCAGGAAAGCGATGCCGGGTTAACTCCGGCACCGCTTTTCCCATTCAGGTTTCAGGTTAAATGTATTCAAAAGCAAGCAAGTCGCCTGGTTCAGATCGCAGCCCCTTTATTGCTGGAAATACTCGATCTTGTCGGCATCCGTGTTGTTAAGCGCGTAGGTTTCTCCTCCGCTGCCTGCAACAAGCGAGGCCGTCGCCGTCAATGTGCCGTTTGTCGCACCGGGTTGCAGCGTACCAATCAAGCCAAACGAAAGCATCTCGCCAGCCATAATCACCTGATTGGTGGTCAGCGTGTAGTAGCCTCCTGCCGGCCCACTGAGGGTCCAGACATTGTTCTGCACGGGTTTTCCGCCGACGGTCGTAAGTGTTCCGTCCAGAGAGAGCGTCACTTTAGGATCCTTAGTCAACCGTACAGTAATCGGTCCTGAGGTTGCTACCGAATTGACTTCGAACAAATCGACAACGACAAAAACGGCCTGGGTTCCACGAACAGTCGTTGGTCGGGCGTAGATAATGGGTGTCAAATCAGTCGGTTGGGGACTTTCGTACGCCCCCATGTCGATCGTCCCATTTTGGGTTCGGATATTTCCGGCCAGATCGGTGTCCGGGCCGGAAGCATTCTGATAGGCGATGTCGTCACCCGCATCGATGGCTGGTGAGCCGACACCCAGTTGAGTTCCGGTTGTGCTGGCAAAGGGGCTGACGCTGACGACCAGGTTATTGCCTCCATTGGTATAACCCGTTGTGCCGGTCTCAAACAAACTATAGCTGGCTGACACAGTCGTTCCTCCGGAATTTAAAAGTGTTTTTATCCCACCATTGCCAAAAAACACGCAGTTAGCCAGCGTAACGACGACATTTCCGGTATTGACCTTAATGCTGTAAATAACGCTGCCCTGGCTACTGGCCGAGTTACTTTGGAAGGAGCAGTTTGTCAATAGTGGATTGACCGCAAAATTGGCAGCCGCATTGTTGTATACAACTCCTCCCTGACTACTGGCCGAGTTGCTTTGAAAGGAGCAGTTCACAAACCGGGGATTGACGAAATTGCTGCTGGCGTTGTTATAAACGGCTCCTCCGTCGGTCGCTGAATTGCTGGTAAACAGACAGTTGATAAATACGGGGTCGACAGGTCCAGTGCCGCTGGCATCGTTGTAAACCGCACCTCCTCCCGTCGATCCGCCGGTATTGCTTTGAAACACACAGTTCGTAAATACTGGGCTGCTGTTGCTGATGTTATAAATGCCACCTCCGCGCGCGGTAGCCGTGTTGGTAAGAAAATAACAGTTGATAAATTGAGGTACGGCATTGTTGTTATACACCGCTCCTCCCTGACTGGATGCCGCATTGGTTAAAAATAGACAGTTGCGAATGAGTGGTGTGCAGGTACTCCCCGTTCCGTCGTTGTACATACCTCCGCCACTGTTGTTAGTGGTTGTTCCGTTGGCATTCCCTCCTGCAATGACAAACCCATCCAGCAGGGCGGTACTGGTCAACCCCGGCGGGTTATTGATCACATGATAACTGTTGTTAACCGCGGTGCCGTTGCCGTCCACATCACCCGACAGGGTGCTGCTGCTGGGCGTGGTCAGGCTGATGGAGGGCCGTTGGTTCAGGGCCGTCTCCGTTCCCAGAAAACCTCCATAAATGGCCACCCCGTTTTTCAGGGCGAAACTGATCGTGCGGGTCGTCGTTTTGGTTGGCTTATAGACCCCTCCGGCAACCCATATCTCCGTTAGATTTACCGCGCAGACGTAGTTGAGTGCCGACTGGAGGTCCGGGAAGGCATCCTGCCAGCTTAAACCGGTATTGGCTCCCGTAGCACTTGCCTTCACGTACAGACGCGATACCTGCCCCGAAGCGGTGTTACTCGTTACCGTCGTGGTGGTCGTGCTGCTACAGCCTGATGAATTGAATACCTGCACCGTATATTCACCGGCGCTACTCACCACACGCGTGTTCGTCGCGTTCGACGTACCGATCTCTATTCCATTCGAATCGGTGAATCGGTACGAGTCGCCCCCCGATGCTGTTAGCGTGACTGATGTCAGGGTACAAGTTAGTGGCCCGTTGTTGATTAAACCGGCGACAGGAGAAGCACTGATCGTTTGATTTCCCGAACTCCAGGATGTCTTTCCGTTGGCACTGGTTGTCAGGGTAAAGGTCTGGAAGCCGGTGGTGGCAGCTGTCAGAGTCTGGCTAAAAGCCGGGTTACTACTGACACCGGTCAGCGAATTGGCGCCACTTTCTGTGATGAGCGTATAACTGTAGCTACCGGATAAATTGCTGATATCAGCAGTAATGGTGTAGGAGTTTCCCAGACAAACCGGATTTGGAGAAACCATCAGATTCATGACGAGCGGGATGGTATTGTCACAGAACGAAACACCGCCATTCGTGGCGGCATAAATGATGTCATCGGCCACGTATACGTCGCTCACGTAGTTGTTCCCCAAACCATTGTTAGTCGTGTAATTCGTAAAGGTAGTGCCGCCATCGGTCGAAATACTCAGCCCGCCCTGCACCGCTACGTAGACCGTACTGCCCAGCACAAACACCTTGTTGGCCGGATTTCCCGGCACGTTGCCCAGGCCACTATTCGCCTGAGTGCGGTTGGAGAACGAGGTACCTCCATTGGTCGATATGCTTAAGCCAGCCGATGTCGTTACGTATATAGATCCGCCGGTTACGTAAACGCCCCGTGTCGAGGAGCTACCCAGTCCGTTGCTGGTGGTTCGGTTGGTAAAGGAGGTACCCCCATTGGTCGATGTACCCAGCCCGCCCGTTGTTGCAGCATAGATCGTCGTGCTGCTCGGCCCCGACAGAACAAAAACATCATTCACCGCATTGCTTCCCAGCCCGCTGCTGGTGGTCCGGTTGGTAAAAGAGGCTCCACCGTTTGTCGAGATACTCAATCCGCCAGCGGTAGCGGCATAAACGGTCGTGCTGCTCGGTCCAGACAGGGCATAAACGGCCTTGACCGATATGTTGCCCAGGCCGCTGCTGGTAGAAACGTTCGTGAAGGAAGTTCCGCCATTTGTCGAGATGCTCAACCCACCATCGGTGGCGGCATAAATCGTGTTGTTCAGGACGAACACGTCATTGACCGTATTGCTTCCTAACCCGTCAGGTATCAATCGGGTAACAAACGAGTTTCCACCATCGGTCGAGATGCCTAGGCCGCGGTTAGTGGCTGCGTAGACCGACGTACTGACTGGGCCTGACAAGGCAAACAGGCCAAGGATGGTATTATTTTCCAAGCCGTTGTCTGTCGTTCGGTTGGCATAGGTAGTACAGGTGGGTCCGTTCTGAGCTACGGCTTTCAACGGCGAAGTCAGTGCGAACAAGATTGGCAGAAGTGCAAACGCTAAAAATGAGTAGTGTTTTTTCATGAGAGGAGAGTGATCGGTGGCCTACTTTCAAGATTGCCTGCGGCTGCGGCAAATACGTATTATGATTTCTACCTTGCTAACACTCTCGTTACATTCTTTACCACTCTTGTTGTATTCGGGTGAAAATGTGTCCTTTAGCGGCTATTTTAAGAAGCGTTACTCCTATTGTTAGCCGCAAAAATCAACCTAAACGGAAAAGTATACGACCAAAATAGGCGAGGGGAGCATACGGGGAGGGACGGGCAAAAGAATTGAAAAGCCTAACCAAAAACGAAGCGATCATCGGGACGGTGTACCTGGATAAGTCCTGAATCAGGAGCTGCCCGCAACTTGTTTCGATACAAAAAAATAAGCACTTACTTTTTAATGTAAGTGCTTTATATTCAGTCGTTTATGTGACCACGGGGAGACTCGAACTCCCATGCCGTGAAGCACCACCCCCTCAAGATGGCGTGTCTACCAGTTTCACCACGTGGCCAATCAGCTGATTGCGGGTGCAAATATAGCCGCTTCCGCTTCGTTTGCCAAACCGCGCCCGAAACTTTTACTTTTTTTCGGGTCACTCACCCCAGAACTGACGGAAATTTCGTACTTTTATACTAGTAATTTATCGAAAAAGACCAGCTAAGATGGCACTCGAAATAGTCGGAAAACTCATTAAAGTATTGCCTGAAGTATCGGGGCAAGGTAAAAACGGTCCCTGGAGTAAACAGGAATTTGTTATCGAAACCCTTGAAAGTCAATACCCTAAAAAAGTATGTATGACCGCCTGGGGCGAAAAAGTGAATGACCTCAAACAGTTTGCCGACGGCGATACGCTGAAAGCTACGTTCAGCGCCGAATCACGTGAATACAATGATCGCTGGTACACCGAATTGCGGGCGTTTCGCATCGAATTAGCGGAAGGTGACGGCAGTGCCCCTTACTCGGCCCCTGCTGCCCGTCCGGCTTCAGCCCAGCAGCCACAGTCGCGTCCGGCTCAGCAAAGCCAGCCCGCTGCCGTGTCGTTCAATTCTGCTTTCGACGAAGAAAGCAACGATCTGCCGTTTTAACAGCATCCGGAAAACAGCGAAGGGAAGAAAGAAAAGAACTAATTCAGTTCCCGTTCTTTCTTCCCTTCGCTGTTTGTGATTCGGCTGGGATTCGAACCCAGGACCCATACATTAAAAGTGTATTGCTCTACCAGCTGAGCTACCAAATCGGTAAACGGTCTGCCGCTGAATCTAGCGGTCCGTTTGTTATTGTGGTGCAAAATTATGGCCTTATTTCGTTCGCTGCAAGGACTTTTCCTTAAAATAAGTCTATTTTTTTGGCTGGCACCTGCTAATGTGCTGGCACAGACGACCTTGGCGGATTCATTGCGTCAGGCCGATTCTCTGTTTGCCTCGGGTGATCAGATCGGCGCTGCCCGCCTGTATGAAACCGCCCTGGCCGAAGGGCATACCGCTACGGATGCCATGCTCCTGAAACTAGCCAGCGCCAATGAACGGTCGAATAATATACCCCGACAGCTTTATTATTTAGGCGTTTATTTCGAACGCCATCCCGACGATGTCATCCTCCGCCGGATGAATGACATTGCCCGGGCCAACAACCTCAGCGGGTACGAAACCGACGATCTGAATTACTTTTATCTGTTTTACCGAAAATACGGAGTGTATTTTCTCCTGTTTCTGCTAATTCCGGCGGGCTACGTCTTTATCGTGCTGATACTGAAACGGATGCGCAACGAAGAAGTGCCTGGCCGCCAAAAGTGGATTGTGTTTGTATACCTGCTGCTCCTGCTGATTTTTACGAACTTACCCGAAGGCGTTCAGTCTGGTATTACCAGCCAGGATCGGGTGTTGCTGCGGACCGATCCGTCGGCAGCTGCCCCTGTGGTCGACGTTATCGGCCGGGGTCATAAGGTCAATATCCTGGGTAGTAAAGATATCTACCTGCGTGTACTCTGGCATAACGAACTCTACTTTATCCGGCGGGATAACGTATGGCTGATCTAGTAGAATAGTGGTCAGCAACTAGGTGACTAACCAGGACCACTGCCCTCGACGCCAGCACTATCAACTAATTCCTGTCGACTATCCACTCCGTTTACCTCATCAGCGTTACCGGTCCCTTGAAGGTTTGGCTTGTGGTCAGCAGCAGGTAATAATACGTACCAGCAGGCGAGTTGTTGCCGTACCATCGGAACCGCGGGTCTGTCGATTTGAAGATGGGCTGCCCCCAGCGATTGGTAATCTCTACCGATTTGAACCGTTCATTGCAGGAGTCGGTTGGTAAATCTTTCACCGCAAAATAGTCGTTGATACCGTCGCCGTTGGGCGTAAACACGTTGGGCACCTTGATCTCACCGGTCCAGACCGGGCTCTTGACGTGGAAGGTAACCGTCGTCGTATCGAGGTGATGCGGCTGGCAGGAGCGGTCGTCGACGACGAAATCCACGACGAACGTAGCCTCGGTTCGCCCCGCCATCAGCTCGCAGGTAGGTCGCCAGCTAAAGGGCGACTGCAGGGTAGGTAAGCCGGTCTTGTTCGAGAAATTCATGCCTGCAGCCGCCACATCGAAGCCCCGGCCCGTTCCCGACAGCCGAAGCGTGTCGCGGTCAGGATCATTGCCCAGTACATCGAACGTAGAAAAACCAGCTGAATCGGATGGGCTGACGGTCAGTTCGACAACGGCCTGCGCAAGCGTCGTCCGTATGCTGGGGGGCTGGCTTGGTAGGCCAATGGCCGCCAGATCGACGGTGACGGTATCGCGCAGGTTTCGGTTGCAACGGGTATCGGTAACGATAAAATCGACCAGATATGACGTCTGGGTCGCCTGCGTACAGGTGGGTTTCCAGGTAAATGGCTGCGAGACCTTACCCACGCCCGAAGCCGATCCGAAACTCATGCCCGCCTGCGCCAGCGTGAACCCGCGCCCAACTGCCTGGATCGTCACATTGTCATTGTCGATATCGGTACCGAAGGCATTAAACGTCAGCGACGAGCCAACTGTGACTTTACCTTTGTTGTTCGGCAGGTCGGTTCCGGCAATGGGTTTGTTATTGGGCGAAGGAATGATGTTCAGCCGGACGGTGAGCGTGTCGCTCAGCCCCTGCGGACAACCGTCGTCCGTGGCCCGGACCATCAGCGTAATGGGGGTGCCGTTGCCGCCTACGCACCGGCCAAAACAGAATTTGGTTTGTAGCGTGTCGTGTCCGGTGCGGTTGATGAGCTCACCCGGAGCAAGGGTCAGTCCAGGCAGCGAACCGCTCATGTTCGTGATGGTAATTCGTTGGTTAGGGTTGATGTCGGTTACGTAGAGGGTCAGGCAGTTGGTGTCTTTTTCGGCAATCGTCAGCACGGTGCCTTCCTGATAAAAATTTTTCTGCCCCTCCGGTTTGAACAGCAACTGGGGGGCGTTATTTTTCTGACAATCGACGACCAGCACCTGGTAGTCGCGCCGGACCCGGCCGATGACTTTGCCCGCCCGGTATTCGCTGACGTCGACGGAAAAAACGAACAAGCCCGCCCGGTCCGGGGTTACGCTGAGCAGACCCGTGGTGGGGTTGACCCGCAATGGCGCCGGACCGGGAATCTCGTTCGCCAGCGAAATACCATTGCTCCATTGAACCGGCGGATATGGCCCCGGATTGAAGAATGGCGGGGTGGGGCGGTTTAAGGCGCCCGGGTTCGGATTGCCCGTGGTGCTGTACCCATTGTATGGGGTTACGACCGAATAAACCAGACTATCGCCATCGGCATCTTTCGCGCTGAAATCGAGGGTAAACGGCTGGCCGATGCAGGCATAATCACCTTTGGGAATCGTAAAGACCGGGGAAGAATTATACACCCGATTACTACCATTGGCGATGGCTGGAAACTCCAGATAAAAGGTAGAACCCGCAGCCCCCGGATTAATGATGTTGACGATGGTGCCATTGCGGCAACACCGCTCCCAGGATATATAGTATCCCCCGGCATCGTTGAAAATATTCGGGTCGAGGGTCAGATCGACGCTGTGCCGGATCAGGCGCGTGCTCAGGTTACCGATGGCGCAGGCCGGTCGGGTATAAGCGATGTTTTCGGTGCTGAGCCGGTTGAGCGGTACGTAGCCGATCAACTGATTCGTGCGCTTCGCAAAAATTCCCACCGTCACCAGCCCATCGTCGGCGCCGGGGTCGCCATTGACGTTGTCGAAATACAAATTCAGATTGATGCGATGAGAGTAGGCACTTTGGGCTCCCAGATAGCGAAGTTCCAGCTCACCCCCAACGATGTGCGTGGCATTAGCCAAGTGGCTCATAACCAGCAACAGGCCAGTCAATACTTGGGGAAACCACCACAAACGGTACACATTTACCATACACAGAAACAGTTCGGAATTAAGACCGTCCGAAAATAGCTGCTTAAATTAGCAGTTTTTCAGGACTTATTTATGCGTAGAAAGAGTCATAAACCCCCCGAACGGTTGGCAAGCGTTCGAATTGATGCGGTGGCTGCCGAAGGAAAGTGCATCGTACGCACCGACGAGGGGGTTATTTTTGTAGAAAATCCAACGGGTGGACCGGGCGTAGCACCGGGCGATGTCGTCGATCTGCGCATTACGAATCGCAAAAAACAATACCGCGAAGCCGTTGCCGAACACATTCACGAATGGTCGACCGTGCGAACCGAGCCGTTCTGCGAGCATTTTGGCACGTGTGGCGGCTGTAAGTGGCAGCATATCCAGTACGGCGAGCAGCTGGGATTTAAACACCAGCAGGTGATTGATCACCTGACGCGCATCGGCAAAGTGGCCCTGCCCGCCATCCGGCCGATCCTGCCGGCGCATCCGACCCAATATTACCGAAATAAGCTGGAGTTTACCTGTGCCGAAGGACGGTGGCTGACGCAGGCCGAAGTACGCACGGATCAGCCAATGGACCCGCGTGCGGTTGGGTTTCACGTGCCGGGGCGCTTCGACAAGGTGCTGCCCATTCGCCACTGCTACCTTCAGCCCGATCCGTCCAACGCCATCCGGCTGGCGGTCGACGACTATGTGCTTCAGCACGATCTGACGTTGTATAATCTTAAAGTCCATACGGGTTTTTTGCGGACACTGATCATCCGCACTGCCGATACTACGCAGCAGGTCATGGTAACGTTGCAGGTCGCGCAGGACAACCCCGAGTTGCTGAATGGGCTTCTGACGTATCTGCAACAGCAGTTTCCGCAGATCACTTCGCTGAACTACATTCTGAATACGAAAAAGAACGACAGCTATCAGGATCAGGAGGTGATCCACTGGAGCGGCAAACCGTATATTGAAGAAACGATGGAAGAGCTGACTTTCCGGGTCGGCCCGAAATCGTTCTACCAGACCAATGCCCAGCAGGCTTACAACCTGTACAAGGTGGCCCGCGACTGGGCCGGACTGACGGGTAGCGAGCGGGTATATGACCTGTATACCGGCACGGGTACAATTGCGCTGTTTGTCGCACGTCGGGCTGCGCAGGTCGTGGGCGTCGAGTACGTCGAAGCGTCGGTAGCCGATGCACGCATCAATGCCGACGTGAACGGAATTACGAACACAACTTTCGTGGCAGGCGACATGCGCGACATTCTGACCGACGGTTTTTTCGATCAGCACGGTCGGCCGGAGGTCGTCATTACGGATCCGCCCCGCGCCGGAATGGACGAAGCCGTAACCCGTCAACTGCTGCGGGCGGCTCCCGAGCGGATCGTGTACGTAAGCTGCAATACGGCTACCCAAGCCCGCGATCTGGGTATTCTGGATGAAGGCTATACTGTAACCGACGTGCAGCCGGTGGATATGTTTCCGCATACGCACCATGTCGAGAATGTTGTTTTACTGACCAAGCGTTAGGTAGCGCGGGTGGAAACCCGCGAATGTTAAACTGGCGGGTTTCCACCCGTCTTACTCCTCAATTTATGAGCTCGTTTTCGCACCTGAATGCAGAAGGCAACCCGGCGATGGTCGACGTAGGGGGCAAAACCGTTACGCGCCGAACGGCCCGCGCCCGCTCTGTCGTATCGCTCGGCCCTGAGATTATGCAGCACCTGACCGGCACGGAGATCAATACGAAAAAAGGCCCGGTGTTTCAGACGGCCATCATTGCCGGTACGATGGCCGCCAAACGCACCGACGATCTGATTCCGCTCTGCCACTCGCTGGGGCTGGACAATTGCCAGATCACCATCACCACCGACGGCACCGACGCTATTGTCGATTGCCTGGTCTCGACCGAGGGCAAGACGGGAGTAGAAATGGAAGCGCTGGTCGGCGCGTCGGTAGCGGCACTGACTATCTACGACATGTGCAAAGCATTTTCGCATGATATCGTCATCCGGGAAACGAAGCTGATGGAAAAAACGGGCGGTAAACGGGACTTTCGACGTGACTGAGCCACTGAATGGGCTGGTTCTGATGGGTGGCCGGAGCACCCGGATGGGACAGGATAAATCGCAACTAGTCTACCACGGAAAATCGCAACGCGACCACCTGACGGAGTTGCTGAAGCCGTACTGTAGTCTTGTGTTCTGGTCGGTAAACGCTACGCAGAATCAGGACTTGAACAATACAGACCAGCTCCGTATCGTCGACGCCTACGACCTGCCCGGTCCACTCAACGGAATTTTATCGGCTTTTCAGTATAATCCGGAGGCTGCCTGGTTCGTGGTGGCCTGCGACATGCCGCTGCTGACGACTCGCTCGCTCGATGCGCTGGTGAACGCCCGAAACCCCGCTAAACAGGCAACGGTGTTTTATGATTCGGATGGACAGCTACCCGAACCGCTGCTGGGCATTTACGAACCCGTTTTCGGGCCGATCATCCAGCAGGCCGTCGCCCAGGGGGCTTACTCGCCCCGCCAGCTTCTGCAACAAAATTCCGTTCAGCTCCTGACGGCTCCCGATATCCGGGAACTGGCCAACATCAACGACTCGGCCGCACGGAAAGCTCTGGGCCTGTAACCATCGGGCTACAATTCGGGTTCATACCCAAAATCACTCGTCATGCTTCCACTCCGACAGCTTGCGCTGGCAGCCGGGTCCCTGCTGCTTGGAAACCCCGTTCTGGCCCAACGGACAGTACCCTCGCCCGAGCTGCGGGCATTTAGCGAACAGCGCATTCGTCATCAGAAAACTCTCGGGCTGGCGCTCGGTGGGTATGCCCTAGCCAATATTGCCATCGGTACGGTAGCGGCTGGGCAGACGACAGGCGAAACGAAGTATTTTCACCGGATGAATGTCTACTGGAACCTGGTCAATCTGGGGATTGCCGGTATTGGCCTGCTCGGTTCCCGCGGGCAGACTGCCGATGTCGAAACGCTGGCCGATGCCGTCCGGAAGCACGAAAACATGAAGCAGCTGCTGCTGATCAATGCAGGGCTGGACGTCGCTTATGTGCTGGGAGGAGCTTACCTGCAGGAACGGGCCAACTCTCATCCGGACAAAGCGGATCAACTGCGGGGCTACGGAAAATCCATTATGGTGCAGGGTGGTTTTCTGCTGGCGTTCGATCTGGTCAATTATTTTGTGTTCAAAAAGCGGGGCGACCGACAGGAGCGACTGCTACTTTCGGCAGGACCGGCGGGTGTAGGGCTGGTCATACCCGTTCGATAAGCGGGGAGCCAGACCACTGGGAAAGTGGCCCGTTGGCTGAACTAATCAATGAGTGCCGTCGTTCTGCGGTAATTTACCAATCGCAACGTAGTGATGCAATCTCATTTACAACCCTTTCGCGTATTCCTCACAAAAGCTATTGAGTTTATCCAGCAGGACACCGATGCCGTTGGGCTGGCCGCAGGGGGCTCCTGGGCATCCGGCGAAATCGATGCCTATTCCGATCTGGACCTGGTACTGGTAACGAACCGAAAAATCGCGCCCGATCTGGCTCCGATGCAGGCCTATGCCGCACAGTTGGGAACCCTGCTGGCTTCATTTCGGGGCGACCACGTGGGCGAGCCACGCCTGCTGATTGCCCTTTACGAACCGTCGCTGTTGCACGTCGACATTAAATTCCTGACGCCTGACGAATTTCATCATCGGGTGGAAGATCCGATTGTGCTATGGGAACGGGACGGTATACTCACGAACATCATTCAACAATCGACGGCGCAGTACCCGCCCTTCGATTTTCAGTGGGTCGAAGATCGTTTTTGGATCTGGTCTCACTACGCAGCCCTGAAAGTAGGGCGGGGGGAGTACTTCGAAGCGATCGATTTTCTGGCTTACGTCCGGAACGCCGTACTCGGACCCATGCTGCATTTGAAGAATGCGAGCCTGCCACGGGGTGTACGCCGGGCCGAAACGACATTCGGGGTGGCTGAATTGCTACAACTGCGCAAAACCGTAGCCACCCCGGATCGGGATGTATTGGTGAGCAGTCTGTGGGAAGTGATGTACCTCTACGAATCCCTGCGCGACGCCCTGGCCCCCGAAACGTTTCAGAAAAACCAGGCTGCCCAGCTAGCCGTGAGTCGCTATGTAGCGGCTCTGTAATATGGGCTGGAGTGATCTAGTCTAAAACCGGTAGATTGATAACCAGTTTTAGACTAGATCGCTCCAGCCCAAGCTCTTCAAAATGCGACTGTTAACCAATACTATAGGGAAATAAGCTCATTTCAGCGCTATTAAAGACCGCTACTTGACAGCAAAATAAACAATAGCTTCAGACTTACTGACAGGAGCGGTGAAATAGTAGTAGATACCGCTGATTTTGCATAACCTTCTTAAGCGTTCACCACTGTCAGAATTTGAAGCTTTCGGCAAATCTATACTGTAGATAAGACAAGTTTCTTGCTTATTGTTAACAATTTTAGCATCAAACTCCTGATTCACCAATACTTTTTTAAATGAGCGGTTGCCACCAGGTGAGTAGTCTCCATTGGGAGTGGATTCTATCTCAACCTGTACTGAATCACTGCTTATCCTACTTAATTTCAAGGTCATTGTGTGTCCCTGGATAGGGTATATGCCCGTGACGCCAGTTTTATTATAGTACGTATCAGCCAGGTAAACTCCTTCGATCGCGGATGCACGTTCGGGGAAGTCAATCTGAGGTTGATTACAGCTACTGACCACACCTATAGCCAGTAGCTGTACATAACTGAATAAACGCAGCCTAACCATATCCTGACGTATTAGAACGCTGACGAAGCTATCCGATATAGGACAACTACCCTAAAATAACTCTGATCCTTTGCAATGACTGTGCTGGCTCTTTGGATGAACCTGCGTACAGGTGGTCAGCTCCTCCAGGCGTGCAATGGTCGTACAAAGCTTCATCTCTAATGCTACTAGAGACGATCGATGCACTTTCCCTAATCGCTTTTATAGTACTGTCTGTATTGATAACCTGTCATGAAAAATGAAATTGTATATTTTAAGTAATATTTAGAAGTGAAGAGGGGTGCACTCGTGCGTTAACAGGATTCAAGAAGCCTGACAGTTCCACATTGACCCCGTGGTAAAGCCATAGCCGAGTAGGGGAGGCTTCTCTATATTCAAGTAGCCCGGTGCCGTTCACCAAATCTAAGTTCCCTCTTGATCAACGTCTGTGTCAATCTATTTGACCTCATCGAATTTATAATCTTCCTCTCTGTTATTAGCCGTTTTCTATACATGGCCATACAATGTGCTTTTTAGTATTCAGGCTATCTTATATTCAGTAGTATCACTGTATTTATTTGCCTGGAAGAGATTAAAAAAAGCTTAATCTATAATTAAGCTTTTTTTAATAATTATTCTGTTAGAGATTTTTGAAATATTATGAAACAAAATTCATATATAAAATAAAATGCGCTCATATTTTTAATACATTTTTAATTATATAGCCCATATTAATTTTTACTGGTATACTCAAAATCAAATTAAAAAAATAGTAATAAGTACTCGTATAAGATTTAAGTATATTCAAAATAGATTTTTATTGTATACTTGATATAGTGCTGTAAATCAATTATATAACAAAGGGTAAGTTGTTACTAAAGAAACTACATTGATAGGTAAATAAATGAATAGATAAAGGGGTTGACTGTTAAAAAAATAAGTCTCATTATGGGTAAATGCTTTACCAGATGGGCATTAAAAAAATAATTTAAAATTTGCCGGAAGGACAAGTAAGATTTAAAACATATACTCTTTAACTTCGAAAACACCCTTTTTTTGTCAGGTAAATAAGGTAAATAATGGCTGGGTTTTAGGCTAAGTAGTTTTGCCAATATTACTTAATTCGATACCGTATCCAGGTACGAATTGTTTTTTGCAATAGACTGGTAATTCTGCTAAGTAATGAGTGGTGTTCTGTCAGGGTTTTACAAATGATTTCCGAAGTATAGCCCTGATTTTAAGAAGCTATTCGTGCCTATAGACCTGGCCAGATAACCTACTGGTATGTCTGACAATAAACGTAGCTGGCAGTGGCTTCTGCCGGAAAAATCAGTAACCGTTCAATGTAAAATGTGTAGTAAGTAAATTTTTTAACCTAATCAAACTAAATGAAAAACGCTGTACAAATTCCTATGCGGACATTCAGCAGGCTTTTCAGGATTTTCCTGCTGTATGGATTTCTGGTTGGTTCGTTTGCCTCAGTGGCAGGTACCGGTGCCCCCCGGTCGGTGGCTGACATTGTCGTTCGTGGGCGAATTATGGACTCCGACTCCAAATCGTCCATACCCGGGGTAAACGTAGTAATTAAAGGGTCGAATACCGGGACGACCACCGATACGGACGGAAATTACCAGATTACGGTTCCTAACGCGTCGGCGGTGCTGGTCTTCAGCTTCGTGGGCTACCTAAGCCAGGAAGTGGCCGTTGGCAATCGCACAGCGATCGATATCACCATGGCGCCGGATTCGAAGTCGCTGGGTGAGGTCGTCGTTATTGGGTATGGTAGTGTCAAGAAATCCGACCTGACCGGGGCCGTGGCGACCATCAAAGGCGAAGAGCTGATGGACAAGCCCGTTCCTAACGTGTCGCAGGCCTTACAGGGCAAAATTGCCGGGGTTGAGGTCAGTGTGAACAGCAACGCACCGGGAGCGGCCGCCAAAGTGCGGGTGCGCGGTCTGGGCTCGATCAACTCCAGCCTCGACCCCTTGTATGTTGTCGATGGGGTTATCGGGGTGGACGGCAACTCGATCAACCCGAACGATATCGCTTCGCTGGAAGTGCTGAAAGATGCCTCGTCGACGGCTATTTACGGGGCTCGTGGTGCCAATGGAGTCATTATCATTTCGACCAAACGAGGTCGGGTGGGCGGCACACGCGTGACGTATGAGGGCAACGTGAACGTCAGCGATTTATACCGCCACGTCAAAACCCTGAATTCAGATCAATTTGTGCAGGTTTACAACCAGGCGTTTGCCAATGGAACCAAGTTCGACCCGGCGGGTGGAACCTGGACGCCACCGGCGGCACTCAATCACACGAATTTTCCGCTGCTGTTCGACCAGAACGACAAGCCGCTGTACAATACCAACTGGGAGAAAGAAGTCTACAAACCCGCTTTTTCGCAGACGCACCAGCTTAATTTTCAGGGAGGTAACGACAAAACCCTGTACAGCCTGTCGCTGGGGTATCTGAACCAGAACGGTCTGATGATCAATTCGAATTTCAAGCGGTACTCCGGCCGGTTCACGATGGATAACAATGTCAATAACTGGCTGAAAGTTGGGGGGGCTATTAACCTGATCAGCAGCCAGCAACGGCTGGTTTCTGACGGCAACGGCGGGCTGAACGTGCCGCGGATGGTATCCGAAGAAGTGCCCATCGTACCGGTTAAATACCCGGACGGAACCTGGGCGGGCAATAACGACATTGCCGGACTGGAAGGTGGTCCGAACCCGGTCAATATCGCCAACAACCGCTATACGATCAACAACACGTTGCAGGGGCTGGGAAATGCGTATCTGCTGTTCCACATCACCAAAGACCTCGATTTCAGAACCGACTTAGGAACTACCCTGAACTGGCAGAAAAACAACTTCTTCTCGTCGCAGAACCTGGCTCACTTATCCGCCGACCAGGGTGGGGTGGCCAGCATCCGGGGGTACACCAACAACTACTGGCAATCGGAAAACTACCTCACCTGGAACAAGACGATCAACAGCCGCCAGCATTTTACGGCCCTGCTGGGAGCGTCCTGGCAACAGTATAATCAGGAAACGGATTACGTAGAAACCCAGAACTTCATCGACGATATTTTCCAGTGGCACACGCTGGGGTCGGGCTCGGTAAAAAGCTCGTCGACGTCGTCCGATTATCGGTGGGCTATGAACTCGTATTTTGCCCGGTTGACCTACAACCTGAACGAGAAATACCTATTCACGGCCACGGGCCGCTACGATGGCTCGTCCAAGTTTGGGGCCAACAACAAATTTGCGTTCTTCCCGTCGGTGGGTGCTGCATGGCGTATGTCGGAAGAAAGCTTCCTGAAAGGCAACAAAACCATCAGCAACCTGAAAGTGCGGGCTAGTTACGGGCTGTCGGGTAACCAGGAAATCGGTCAGTACCAGTCTATTGCGCAGATCCAGCCGAATACGACGGTACTGGGTGGAGCTCTACAATCGACCCTGTTACCCAGCTACCTGGGTAACCCAAACCTGAAGTGGGAAAAATCGCAGCAGTTCGACGCTGGCGTCGAGTTAGGCATTGGCAACAGCATCAACCTGACCGTCGATTACTACAACCGCGTTACCAAAGACCTCCTGCTGCAGGCACCCATCCCGTGGTCGGCGGGCGAGCGGAGCGCCAACGTGTATCAGAACGTAGGGTCAGTGCGGAACGCCGGTATCGAGGTGGCCCTGAACACGGTGAACATCCAGAAGGAAAATTTCACCTGGTCGACCAACTTCATTTTTGCTTCGAACCACAACACGATTCTGAAACTCAACAACGGCAACGCGGATATTTTCCCCGGTCCCAACTTCCTGGGGCAAACCAACATTCTGCGGGTTGGCGAATCCATCGGGTCGCTGTACGGTATGACGCGCCTGGGTACTTACAGCAGCGACGAGGCCGATCTGGCGGCTCAGCATAACCTGAAGCCGGGCGATCGGAAGTACATCTACAACCCCGACGGCAGCAATTATTACAGCATCATTGGCCGGACGACGCCGAAATGGACGGGTACGTTCAGCAACTCGATCAAGTTCAGAAACTGGGACTTCACCTTCGATATCCGCTTCGTGCAGGGCATCAACACGGCCGCTACGTTCAAGCACTCGACCGAAGACCGCCAGACCATCGCCAACAGCCTGGCTACGGTGCTCGACGCCTGGACGCCCGATCACCAGAACACGATGATCTCACAGGTACGTAACTACAAGTTTGCGCAGGATTCACATTTCGATACCTGGTGGGTAGAAGATGGCTCGTTTATCCGCGGCCAGAACTTTATGCTGGGTTATTCGCTGCCCAACGCCACGTTGCAACGCCTGAAGATCAACCGCCTGCGTATTTACGCCAGCGTCCAGAATCTGTTCGTCATCACGAAGTATTCGGGCTATGACCCCGAAGTCGATACCTTCAATGCGGGTTACGGAGCCAACAGCTCGTTCTCCCAAAACCTCGACTTCTTCTCGTATCCACGCCCGCGTGTCTGGAACCTGGGTGTAAACCTTACTTTTTAATTTGTAATTCCGAACACTATGAAAGTTCTCAAACATATAGCCCTGGCATCGTCACTGCTGGCGATGAGTGGCTGTAAAGACTTTTTGAAGGAGAATCCGACCGGGTTTATCACTCCTTCCTCGAACGTATCGAGCGTTAAAGTCGCCAGAGCGTATGCCAACGCGGGCTACGCCAATTTGCAGGGCCTGCTGGCGGGCCAGTCGTCGTCGTACGGCGGTAATACCTGGAATCTGCTGGAGTTCATGACCGGCAAGGCCAATAGCGATCTGGGCCAAACCGGGTTTATCAACTTCGAAAACCTGAGTTATAACAACACGTCGTTTTACGTCGATACGTGGTGGCAGCAAATGTACCTGGGCGTGGGGGCCTGTAATCTGGCCATCCAGAGTATACCGGGTATCAGTGCCAGTGGTCTGACCGATGCGCAGAAAACGAACATGCTGGCCGAAGCGCACACCCTGCGGGCGCTGTATTATTTCTTTCTGGTGCGGCTGTACGGGGCCGTTCCCAGTGTAACCACGGTGCCGACAGATCTGAACCTGAACCTGCCGCGTACCCCTGCCAAGGACATCTACGACAAGATCATCATTCCCGACCTGCTGCTGGCCGAAGCCTCTACGCTGCCCTGGCAGGACAATACCGGTAAGGTGTCGATGGGTATGGTAGAGTCGCTGCTGGCCGACGTATACCTGACTTATGCCGGAGCAGCCATCAACGGCGGATCGCAGTATTATGCTGAGTCGGCTAAGCGCTCGCTGAACGTGATTCAGAAAGGCGGCTATACGCTGTTCCCAAATTATACGGACATGATCAACCCGGCCAACAAAAACACGGGTGAGTTCATCTTCCAGGTGCAGTATGCCGCCAGCGTCCCGTCGACTAATCCGCTCACGTCGCTGACGATCCCGAACTACTCGGGTATTTCGAAGTATTCGGATGAATACGGATCGGTATATCCGACGCCCCAGTTCATCAAGTCGTTTCCCGCGGGCGATAAGCGGGTGCAGGAGAAACAGTTCTTCTTTACCAACTACCCTAATATAAAAACCGGGCAGACGGTAACCTTCAAGAATACCTACATCTACAAGTGGTTTGACGTCAACGCGGTGACGAACACGGCCAAGTCTGATCTGAACTACACGCTGTACCGGCTGGCAGATGTGTACCTCATGTATGCCGAAGCCTCGAACCGGGCCGATGGGTCACCGAACGCGAACGCGGTCAGCTACGTCAACCAAATCCGGGCGCGGGCCAATCTGGCTCCCATCGGTGCGTTGAGCCAGACGGCTTTCGAACAGGAGGTGTGGCTGCAGCGCTATTTCGAACTGTGTTTCGAGAACAAGATGTGGTTCGATATGCTCCGTACGCGCAAAGTGCACAACGACGTAACCGGCAACTGGGATGACTTCATCGGGCATAAAACCGTGTTTGGAGCCACCTTTACCGAAAAACAACTGCTCTTCCCGGTGCCCAAGCAGGAGTCGGATGTCAATCCGAACCTGTTGCCAAACAACCCTGGCTTTTAAGTAAGCTGCGTCGATCGACGAGCCGTTCACAACGCCCGATTCAGTTCTGAGTCGGGCGTTTTTTTACAAAAGATTTAAACACAGAGCGGTCCGCCAGTGCGGCACAGAGAACACAGAGAATTAATTAACTGAGCATGAAAAGCGGAAACCTCCGTGTTCTCTGTGCCGCACCGGCGGACCGCTCTGTGTTTAGAAACTAAATTTGATATTCCGTGATTACTTAAGTCAAACGTTCTTTTGCGAAACCGCATGACGAATCAGGATGAATTTTTCCTGCGCGAGGCTATCCAATTAGCGCGCGAAGGCATGACAACCGGACAGGGTGGGCCGTTTGGCTCGGTTGTTGTCCGCAATGGTGAGATCGTGGGTCGGGGCTGCAATCAGGTGACTTCCACCAACGACCCGACGGCCCACGCTGAAGTCGTCGCCATCCGCGATGCCTGCCGGAATCTGGGTACATTTCAGCTGGAAGGCTGCACGCTGTATGCCTCCTGCGAACCCTGCCCAATGTGTTTGGGAGCCATTTATTGGGCACGACCCAGCCGGATCGTCTACGGAGCGTTTCACACCGATGCCGCCGGGGCGGGTTTCGACGACCAGTTTATTTATGAAGAGCTGGACAAAGCCCGCGACCAGCGCCACATTCCCATGCACCAGCTCCTGCGCGACGAAGCCGACGCGGTCTTTCAGGAATGGATAGCGCTGGAAAAACGGACTCCCTATTGATTGGTTTACGACATTCTTTTTTAAATACCGTACTTTTGCAAAAAACGGATTAGGTTATGCCTGGAATGGAATTTTTCGGAGCGGCCGAGCGCAAGGAAATCAACGATGTGCTTGAGACCGGCATCCTGTTTCGCTACAATCACGAAGCGCAACGCAATAATATTTACAAAGCCCGCGAGTTCGAGGCTGAAGTCGCTAAAATCGTTGGGGCCAAATATGCCCATGCCGTGTCGAGCGGATCGACCGCCGTATTGTGTGCGCTGGCAGCCGCCGGTATCGGTGCGGGCGACGAAGTCATTGTACCGCCGTTCACCTACATCGCTACGGTCGAATCGGTGCTGATGGTCGGAGCGCTGCCCGTTTTCGCGGATATCGACGAGACGCTTTGCCTGAGTGCCGACGGCATTCGCAAAGCCATTACACCGAAAACAAAAGCGGTTTGTCTGGTGCACATGTGCGGACAGATGGCCGACATGGACGCGATCATGGCGGTCGTCAACGAACATAACCTGGTGCTGGTCGAAGACGCCGGGCAGGCAATGGGGGCTTCTTACAAAGGCACATCGACGGGGCTCTGGGGAAAAACCGGCGCCTACTCGTTCGACTTCTTCAAGATCGCAACGGCGGGCGAAGGGGGTATCATGGTGACCAACGACGAGACGGCTTATAAACATGCGGATTCGTATTCCGATCACGGCCACGACCACGTCGGCACGAACCGGGGCATGGAACAACACCCGATTCTGGGCTTCAACTACCGGATCAGTGAACTCCACGCGGCCGTTGGCCTGGTGCAGACGCGCCGGGTGCCCGAGATAATCAAAAGCAACAACGCCCACAAAACCAAACTGATGTCGGCGCTGGCCAACGTGCCTGGTGTGTCGTTCGCCCGCATTCCAGACGCTGACGGGGATTCGGCGACGTTCCTGAATATCCTGATGGCCGATACCGACGCTGCCCAGCGCACCGTAGCTGAACTGAACGCGGCTGGTGTTGGTGGCTTCAATTACTGGTACACGAACATGTACCATTTCATCAACCAGTGGGATCATATCAAGGAAATGCGGACGGCGTCGGCGCTGCCGATCCAGAAATTCGGTGCCCCGCAGGATTACAAAAACCTCGATATTCCGAACGCGCAGGCGGTTATCGGCCGACTGATTTCCTTCGGTATCCGGGCCTCGTGGACGGCAGAGGAAGTCGATAAACTGGCTGCGAACATCGAAGCCGCCGTTCGCAAAGCGACCCTGATCGAAGCGTAATAGTCTATTGGTATGTCGACAACAGCCTTGCTTTCTGAGATAACCGCCTTACCTCCCGAACTGCGGCAGGAAGTGGAAGATTTCGTTGCTTTTCTGCGAACAAAAAAGCAGTCGGATAAAACGCTTGTGGAGCGGGAGTTTGGCTATGCGAAAGGAAAAGTAAGGCTCGCGAGCGATTTTGATGCACCCCTGGACGATTTTAACGAGTACATGTAATGCGTCTGTTATTGGATACGCACACACTACTTTGGTTCTATGGCGGTGACGAATCGCTGCCTGAACACCTTAAAGAGGTCATTCAGAAGGCTACGAATGAGTGTTACGTAAGTATCGCCAGTTTATGGGAGATCACCATCAAAGTAAATTTAAGAAAACTGGATATCGGTACATCGCTGCCGGAATTTTTTAGCTTTCTGGAACGTAATCAATTTTGGGTTATCCCGGTGGAATTAACCCATCTATTACAGCTTCAGCAGCTACCGAATCATCATAAGGACCCGTTTGATCGGCTGATTATTTCACAGGCTCTGGCTGAAAATCTGACCATTGCCACTAAAGACAGTATTTTCAGCCAATATAGCTTAACAACAACATGGTAGCGACACCAACACAAACCACGCATAAAAATTTTAAAGGAATCGAGAAAACCGTTTTCGGACGGGGTAGCTTCTCGCAGCTCGATGAAATTCTGGCTCCGCGCCGGACCGACAACGAAGGCTATTTTGTTTTCCTGGTCGATAATTATTTCAAAGGCAAGCCCCTCGAAGAGCGGGTTCCGGCCCATCCGGAAGACCTGACGTATTACATCAGCGTGGAAGAACACGAGCCCACGACGGATCAGATCGATCAATTGCGCGACGAAATTCTGGCGAAGAAAGGCCTGCCATCGGGCATCGTGGGCATCGGGGGCGGCAGCATCATGGATATTGCCAAAGCGCTGTCGCTGATGGTCACCAACGAAGGTTCGTCGACGCTGTATCAGGGCCTGAACCTGATCAAAAAGCCGGGCATTTACCACGTCGGCGTACCGACTATTTCTGGAACGGGAGCTGAAGTGTCGATGACAGCGGTGCTGACCGGACCCGTCAAAAAACTAGGTCTGAAATGCGAATGGACAGTGTTTAACCAGGTCGTTCTCGACCCCGAGCTGATCGCGACGGTGCCGCGCAACTGGTGGTTCTATACCGGCATGGATACCTACATTCACTGCGTCGAGTCGGAGAATGGGCGGATGAACAATGCCTACTCGCACGCGTATGCCGAGCAGGCCATGAAACTCTGCCGGGAAGTGTACCTGGGCGAAAATTCGGGACAGACACCGGAGAACGACGATAAACTGATGGTGGCCTCGCTGATGGGCGGCCTGAGCCTGACGTATTCGGAAGTAGGGGTTTGTCACGCGCTGAGCTACGGGCTGTCGAAAATATTGGGAACGCGTCACTGCTACGCCAACTGCCTGATCATGAACCACCTCGAAGATTATTATCCGCAGGGGGTAGCTGAGTTTAAGGAGATGGTCGCTTATCACCAGATCGATCTGCCGCAGGGCTTGTCGAAAGACTGGAGCGACGATATCATTACGCAGATGGCGCACGTGTCGTACAATCTGCCACACATGTGGCTGCACGCCATCGGCGACAACTGGCAGGAAGTCATTACTATCGACCTGCTAAAAGATCTGTTCCGGCGGTTGTAAATGATAGATATATGGAAACGAAACACCGAATTACGTCAAATCCTGGTGTGCTGACAGGTAAACCTGTAATAGCCGGAACCCGGTTGTCGGTTCAATTTATTGTAGGCCTGCTGGCTAAGGGGGCAACGCATGAAGAAATTCTGGCGGAGTATCCTTATATAGTCGAAGCAGATATTCTTGCCTGCCTGGCCTATGCCAGTAAAATGCTCGAAAGTAGTACGCTGGTTCCGCTGGCAGCCTGATGAAATGGCTGGTCGATGAGTGTACTGGACCTTCGGTGGGCAAGTGGCTGCGTGAACAAGGCTATGATGTGTATTCCGTTGGTGAGCAATCGCCAGGTTGGAGTGACTGGCAGGTTTTGGCACACGCTGTCCATGAAAACAGAGTCGTCATTTCCAATGATAAAGACTTCGGCGAACTGGTTTTTAAAAACCAGCTCTCACACTGTGGTGTTGTACTCATGCGGTTAGATGATGAGCGTATTGAAAATAAAATTGCTGTGCTCAGTCGTTTCCTGGCGAACTTTTTGGATTCAGTTACTCCCCATCACTTCATCGTTTTAACGGAAAAGGCGATGAGGATTACATTTGTCGAGTAGATTGGATTCCTGAAAGTAGACCCTATGAAAAACGCCCTGAGAATCATACTCATCCTGCTCACGGTATCGGTGAATATCGGGTGCGATCAGGTATCTAAAACGATCGTGCGCGAGCGAGTATCATATGGCGAAAATATCCGGCTCTGGCAGAATCACCTCACCGTTACCAAGATCGAGAACAGCGGAGCGTTTCTGAGTCTGGGCGATGCATGGCCGCCGTTCGTAAAAAATACGCTCCTGCTGATTCTCCCAATCATGGCGATTGTTCTGGGGTTTGCTTACCTACTGCTTCGGTTCAACTTACCCCGGCTGTTTGTTTTGGGGGCGAGTTTCATCATCGGTGGCGGGGTTGGCAACCTGATCGACCGGATCGCCTATGGCTCGGTGACGGATTTTCTGCACATCCAGCTGGGGTTCTTTCAAACCGGTATTTTCAACATGGCTGATGTGTCGGTCATGGTGGGTGCCGGCCTTATTCTGCTGAATTCCTTTCTGATCACTCGGAAGGATGACGGCCAGTTCACTTAAAAAACAAAAGACCAATGTCTCAAAAAATCGTTCGCGTTGGCGACATCGAATGCGGGTCGGATGAGTTGTTTCTCATCAGCGGGCCCTGCGTCATTGAAGACGAAAAAATCATGATGAGTGTGGCCGAACAGCTCCGCGAAATCCAGGAGCGCGTCGGCATCAAAATCATCTATAAATCCTCGTTTCAGAAGGACAACCGCTCCAGCCTGAACTACTACAACGGCCCCGGTCTCGAAAAAGGCCTCAAGATCCTGGCCAAAGTGAAAGAGCAGTTCGGCTTTCCGCTCCTGACCGACGTACACTATCCCGACCAATGTGCCCCCGCGGCCGAAGTCGTCGACGTGATTCAAATTCCGGCTTACCTGTGCATGCAGACCATGCTGGTGGTGGCTGCTGCCGAAACCGGGCGGGTCGTCAACATCAAGCACGGTCAGTTTCTGGCGCCGGAAAACATGAAACATCCGGTCCGGAAAGTCGAGGATTCGGGCAATGACCGGATCATCCTGACCGAACGAGGATACACCTTTGGCTACAACGACCTGGTGGTCGATCCCCGTTCGTTCTACCACATGGCCCGGACGAATTACCCGGTTGTCTTCGACGTAACCCACGCCATCCGCAAGTATGGGATCCCCTCCGCCGATGCCAAAGGTGGTGCCCGCGAATACCTGCCGGTGTTGGCGCGTGCGGGCGTGGCTGCAGGTGTCGACGGTCTGTTCGTTGAAACCCACACTTGTCCCTCGGAAGCGCTCTGCGATGCCGCCAGTCAGCTCGACATCCGCTACCTGGAAGACTTCCTCAAACCGCTCCTCGAACTCCACGCGGTCGAAGTAAAATACAGAAATACGCTACCTGAACTAGTGTAATTAGTGAAGAATGAAGAGTGAAAAGTGAAGAATAACTTGCGCCAGCCTATTCTTCACTTTTCACTCTTCATTCTTCACTTCCTGACATGGCTACTATTGAATCAACCTTCACCGCGCTGGGCGGGCAGTTTGTCACGCCGGTAGATGCGCTGACCGAAAAGCTTCGCACCGTGCGGGCCATCGTTTTCGACTGGGATGGCGTTTTCAACGACGGTGTCAAGACCGGGTCGGGCAGCAGCTCGTTCAGCGAAGTCGACTCGATGGGGACGAACCTGCTGCGCTTCGGCTTCTGGCTGCACCATAACCGGCAATTACCCGTTGTGGCGATTATCACGGGCGTAACGAACATCCTGGCCGACGGGCTGGTGCAGCGGGAGCATTTTCACGCCTGCTACTCCCAGGCCAAAAATAAAGTCGAAGTGCTGGCTCATTTGCTGGATCGACACAACCTGCAACCGCAGGAAGTCGCTTTCTTTTTCGACGACGCCCTCGATCTGTCGGTCGCCGAAATCGCGGGCGTGCGCATTATGGTTCGCCGGAACGCTAATCCGCTGTTTACCAACTACGTCATTCAGAACGGCTATGCCGACTACATCACGGGCAGCCAGAGCGGCCAGTTTGCCGTGCGCGAAGGGTGCGAACTGATGCTGGGCCTACTGGGTCAGTTCGATACGGTCATGGCCGAACGACTCCGTTACCGACCCGTCTACGACCAGTATTACCAGCAACGCCAGGCCATCGAACCGACCTACTGGATTGTGGGCGCTGCTGGTCCAGAACCTAAAGTACAAATCTTACCCGTATGATTATTGGCATTATTCCGGCCCGCTATGGGTCGACCCGCTTTCCGGGAAAGCCGTTGGCCGACATTGCCGGAAAATCCATGATTCAGCGTGTTCTGGAGCAGGCCAGGCAGGCCGCTTCGCTGGACAAAGTCGTGGTGGCAACCGATGATGAGCGCATTGCCGAAGCGGTCCGTCGACTGGGAGAAGACGTCGTTATGACCCGTACGGATCACCCGAGCGGCACCGATCGATGCTGGGAAGCCTACGACCGACTCGTAGCCGAGGGTGTCGTACTGGCGGATTCAGATTCGGTAAACTACGTGATCAACATCCAGGGCGACGAGCCCTTCATCGACCCGGCCCAGATCGACGAACTGGCGGCTATCCTCGACGGTACCGTTGAGCTGGCTACGCAGATGGCGTCGGTCGATTCGGGGGAGTTGCTGCACGATCCGAAGGAAGCGAAGATCATCATCAATGCGCAGGATGAAGCCCTTTATTTTAGCCGGGCGGCTATTCCGTACGTGCAGGGTGTGGCCCCGGAAGAGTGGCACAAACACCACGAATTTCACCGGCACGTCGGCCTCTATGCCTACCGGGCCGACATCCTGAATGCCATTACCCAACTACCGCCTTCGCCCCTCGAACAGGCCGAATCGCTGGAGCAACTGCGCTGGCTCGAAGCGGGGTATCGGATCAAGCTGGTGCGGACAAGCTACCAGACGCCAACCGTCGATAGCCCCGCCGACATCGAGAAAATTTTACGAGATAGTCTGTAGCTGCGGCTGTACCGTGCGGGGCTGGGTCCAGATCTGGTACTGTACCCGCGCCCAGACCAGCAGACACGGTACGGCTTTGATGTTGTAGGGCTGAAAGAAATACTTCTGAACGTAGGCCGGAAAAATATCGGTTGGCGACAGCGATGTAAAGACAATCACTAAGGTCAGCAAAATCCGGTCGAGTGACGTCGGGGTCTGCAGGGTTACCCACCACAGCGCTACGCCCGTAACGGCCATGACGTAGGTGGGCGACTCGGCCATTTTGTTGAACACGATCATGAACAGGAAAAAGTAAGCGATCATGCGTCGCTGAAACAGCCGGTCCTGCCACAGACCAAATCGCAGGAACGGCAGCAGAAACAGCGTGGCCCCGAAGGCTTCGATGATGCGATAATTCGCGTCGGTCTTTTCCATGCCAAACCAGGATTCGGCAATGCCCATTACGGACACCTGCAGGCCCAGTTTCACCTCGACAACCAGCCGGAACCATTCCTCATATTCGGCTACCAGGTGGTCAACAGGAATCAGGGTGAGGGGCATGGCCGCGAACAGAACCGTCCAGACGATCATCGCCAGGATAAATTGCGGCTTTTTCGGATAGAACAAAAAGAAACCCGCAGCCGCCACGCCGTAGAACTTGATAAAAGCGCAGAGAACGAAGAAGAAAGCTGCCTGCCAGACCCGCTCGTTGCGCAGGTGATACAGCCCCAGCAGCATCGCCCCGACGATGAGGTTATTGCTTTGCAGGTTCTGCGCCGTTATCAGCGCTTCCAGAATGATGATCAGCAGGGCAATCTGCCGTTGTCTGGCCGGCTCTTTTTCATCCGACAAATAAAACCAGACGCCCGCCAGCAGCACCAGCGTGTTGAGCAGGTTCCAGAGAATTACCCCGAACCAGACGGGCAGGTAATAAAACGGCCCCATCAGCCAGGCGAAGGTGGGGCTATATTTGTAATCATCGTTGTACAGCTCGGGGTGCAGGCCGTATATGCTCTTGTCCAGCAGTAGGTTATGAAACGGCTGGGCAAACATCAGGTAATTGTTGTAATTACCGTAGCCCAGCAGGTAGTTCTGCACAGCCACCAGGCAGAAAAGAAATATATAGAGCCCCACAACACGGGGAAGCGTCAGAAAACGAAGTACACGTTGCAACGGAATGGGCAGTCGAGACGGTAAAGGCTACAAAAATAAGCAGGATTGATTGACTTGCCGCTATATCTTTGTCCGACTATGTCATCTCATCACATCGTTCGCGACAAGCAGGAACCCGCTTTGCTCATTGCCAACGGCGAAGCCTGCCAGCCCGACCTGCTGGGGCAACTGCTGGAGTGGAACCCCATGGTCGTCGTGCTCGACAGTGCCATCTGGCGGGTGCTCGAACTGGGCATCAAAGTCGATGTGTTGCTCGGCGATTTCGACCGGACGCTGGACCTGGAGGCCATTCGGGAGCGGCAATACCCGCTGGAGATCGTTCACGCGCCCGATCAGAACAAAACCGACCTCGACAAAGGAATCGAATTTCTGATCGAACGGGGGTTTCCGGCGGTCAACATCGTCTGGGCCACCGGCCGCCGGGCCGATCATACCCTGACGAACATGACCAATATCGTGCGCTACAAAGACCGCATCCGGATCGTGATGATCGACGATCATTCCCGGTTGTTTCCGTTGACGGAGCGGTTCGAAAAATGGTACGAGGCCGGAACGCCCATCTCGCTCATACCGGTCGGTACCGTGACCGGCTTCACGTCGGAGGGGCTGAAATACAACCTGCAGGATGCTACGCTGAAGCTGGGTTATTTTACCAGCAGCAGTAACGAAGCGGCTGCGAATGGGTTTGTGCGCATCGAAGCCCGGACCGGCGACCTGCTGATTATGGAATGCTGGGACTGAGTGATGCGGAGCTTCTACCAGACCGTATTTTATTTGTTTTCAGGAAGCGCGTAGCCAACGGTGCGTGGGTTTTTCAATGAACTGATACAGGCCGTAAGCGATCAGCACCAGTACCCCGAAGAGAAAGCCCGTATGGTTTATGCCCAGGTTGCGGCAGGCGGTGGCTATGACTCCCACATGAATCAGGTAGAAAGCGTACGAACTCCGGCCCAGAGCCAGCAGGAGAGGTATCGCCAGGGTCGACCGCCAGACGGATTTCTGATCCAGCAGACCCCCTAAAACGAAGCTGATACCGATGGGCAGGAAAAAATTATAAGCCACTACTTCACTCCAAATCAGGTGTATCTGGTCGCGGGTCAGTACCACCACGCTGGCCTGCCATAGTACACAGGCCAACACGGTCAGGCCACCCCAAAGCGAACTTAGCCGAAAGCCGGATAACTGCTTCGATTGCCAGCGTCGGGCCAGGTGCATACCGAGCACAAATTCAAAACTTCGCCCAAAAAACGTATAAAACAGCACGAATGGCAGGTTTCCGAAGAAGCCATGGCCGGCCAGTTGCCCAACGGTCGCCCACAAAATCAGACCCATGCCTAGTAATCCAGCCGTCAGTCGAAGCGTACCCAGCCGGTGGAGCAGCCGAAACAGAAGGGGGGCCAAAGCATAGAAACAAACTTCGACGGTCAGGCTCCAGCTTTGTGGGATACCGCTGAATTTGTAAACATTGAAAAAGCCTTTTAGCAGGCTTAGGTTTAGAAACAGGACCGGTGCCGACGGCGGCCGACCCACGTAAAACGCGTGACCTACCGTAACCAGCAGGATCAGGGCGTACAGCGGATAAATTCGGGCAAAGCGATTTTGCAGATAAATTCGCCATGACCAGCTTTTCTGTTCGAGGAAAACGTCCGCATACCGATGGTAGATCAGAAAACCACTGAGCACAAAAAAGATAGAAACGCCAAGGTAGCCCTGGTCGAAAAGTCGATGGGCAAACGAACCGGTCGGGGCGGGGTTGGCATGGTGAAGAAACACCAGATAAGCCGCCAGCGCGCGTAAACCCGTCAGGGCTGGTAGGTCGCGGTGAGGTAGTGCCGTTCCGGTCATTTTCGGCTGCATGTCGGTAGGTGGCCTCATCAGGGTAGGCGAATGATGCGACCGCTTAACCGTTCGGGTCGTTTACCTGAAATTCCCCAGGTCTCGCCATCCTCTATAGTGAGTTGATAAATGTAGGCACCGGCGGGTGCAAATTCACCGGCGTCCGTGCGTCCGTCCCAGGTCCACACGTTCTGCCCGATGCGGACCGATTGTTTCAGGTGCCGGATTACGCGACCGTTCAGATCGGTTAGGGTTATGGTCAATGCTTCGGGCGGGCGATCGCCGGTTAAGGTAAAGGAGAAGCGGAACTCGCTCCGGGAAGGGTTTGGCGAAACCAATAGGTCTGCCAGTTGGCGTTGCCTGACGACCTGAAAGCGTACCTGATACGGAGCGGCTGCATTGCCGATAGCATCCTGGGCGGTAATCAACAACTGATAAGTACCTTCTGACAGAATCGGGGCTGGGTAACGCACCCGAAATACATTGTCGATACCCGCCTGCATCGTCGCACCGCGCCAGTTCAGCCGCTCGTAAGATGCCGTTCGGCCAGGTCGTTGCAGATACAAAGCCAGGCCGGTGGTGTCGCGCCGGACCAGTGACCGGTTATCATCAGCAACCAGAATGTCGATCACCGGCTGCGCCGAGACCACGGCATCGTCCGTTATTCGTGCCCCATCGAAGGCTACTTCCAGAATAGGGCCGAACAAATCGGGTTGTACCGGCAGTAACAGATCGAGTGTATTGTTCAGGAACGAATATTCGGGTTGCAGACGTGGATTGACGGTCAGTAGCAGTCGGTTCAGGCCGGGCAGGGCCGTTGTGGGAATCTGCGTGAAAAACCGGACCGTGTCACTACCGGCGGGCGCCTTCAGCCGCCACTGCTTTACCTGCGGGTTGGTCAATCCCTCGGCATAGAGCGTTTGCCAAACCACCAGCGAATCCGCAAAAGGGTAGGGGCTCAGGTTGGCAAAGTCAATGGGAAGCCGCAAGATATCGCCCTGCCGAAGATCGGAAGGTAGGTCGGCCGCTAACCGAATCTGGCCTTCGGGTAAGCCTTTTTCAGCCGAACCCGGCTCATAACGAAAGAAACCCGTCACCCATGTAGTTGCGCTGTTTACGGAATCGGCCAGCCTGATTCGCCAGTAATAGGTTGTGCTGGGACGCTCGGGCAGGGTTGTTTGGTAGCTGACAACGGGCGACCCCTCGACACGCTGCTTCCAGCGTATCGGGCTGTCGAACCGGGCCGTACTGTCGAGTTCGAGGTCAAACGGGTGCACTATTCGGGAAGCGTATTGTGCGGTTAATCGCACAGATCGGGTCGTAACGACGCTGCCTGGTGCTGGGTAGATCAGGACTGGTTTGGGGCTCGCCAGGATCAGTTCGACGGTAACCTGGTTATTCGTGTGATTTATTTCCGGTTGGGTATCTGGAGAATCGACTGGGTTGACCGTCACCTCGAACTGGTTTTGCCCATCGGCTTCGGATTGGTTCGGAACGGTCAGCGTGAGCGTATCGCTATACGCCACTGATTTAACGAACACTGGGTTGAAAACACCAGACTCGTGCCCATTTACAAACCGACGGACCCGAACCGGCAGCGGATCAGTTCGATACTGCCCGGCGTTTTGCACGACTGCCCGGATCATCACCGAATCACTCTGGATTGTCAGCGGCTGGTTATCTGCGCTTTGAATGCTTACTCCACCCGCGGTTAGCCCATAGTCGGGCGTGCTGAAGGGAAACAGGCGAATGGCCGGATCACCCTGCAACACCATCTGCTGACAGTTCGCCAGCACCCGTCCGTCCGACGACTGCGCTAACAAACGCCGGATGGTTTCCTGCTGAAGATGCCCGATGGATTTGGCTAGCTGGCTACTGTCGGCCAGCAGATTATACAACACCGTACTGTATTGATGCAGCACGTCCGGATAGCCGAGGTGGCTGTGTGCAAGGGCCGCAATTGCCCCGCGGTTGGGTGTCAGAACCCAGTCGGTCGAGAGCGTCGGGCGACCGTAAAAGAAATTGCCGATGGCACAACCGTTGACCAGCAGCAGCGGGTATTTACCTACATTTTGATACCCCAGCGCATCGTTCGAGCAAAAGCCAATGTCCAGATCGGTGACGTCCAGCCCCGAGTGGCCGAAAAATGTGATCAGCCCGATCCCTTCGTTGACGGATTTGACTACGTCGATGGCCTCGACCGGTTTGTCCGTGGTTTTGGCAAGCGTCGTTACCTGGGCTCCCAGCGCCGGGGCAGCCGCCAGATTCCGGTAATCGTCGACCAACTGACGGAACAGACTCCTCTCGTCGGGGGTTTCGCCCCCGCTCAGGTGGAGCAGGTTTTTACGCCAGAGCGCACTCGGCGGCAGGCTTTCGTATTCCTTTACTTTTGCCAGATAGTGCAATACCTCTTCCGGCGAACTAGCGTTGATGCGGCCGGTTGGAACGGCGGGCACATCGACAGGCTGCCCATTCAGACCGGCTGAAAAAAGCAGATCGGAGCCGGGAAAGCCAGCAGTCATGACCAGATCGAGGGTTGCCTGAGCCGGGTCACGCCGGATGCCGGGCGTGCTTCGGCCCCGTCCGACCAGTAGCAGGTACTGCAATGATCCCCTGGATTGCCGGAGCAACTGATCCAGAAATCGCCGGATCGCCAGCGGATGTCGTTCGCCGTAACTATACTGGTCGATCAACTGCTGCATGGTGACCGTCAGCGTATCGTGACTACCGCCGGCTGCCGACGCCCGGTATCGGGCATATTCCTGAACGGCGTTGACCGTGCCAACCGGTCGCATCAACCGTTCGTGACTAATAATCAGATACGTTGGTTTTCGGGCTGTCCAATCGGTGAACCGGACGGGTCGGATGGCTGCCACTGATTTCGGGGTATTCACGCTGAGAAGGGTACGGGCGATGTCGGTACCGTGCACAATGAGCCGGGCCGTACCGGAACGCTGGGTTGCCCCAATCAGTTGCGGAGCGCTCGGGTCGGAAATATTCCAGAAGCGGGTGTTGGCCGGTACCGCCGTCAGTTCGATAAGCGAACGACCCACCGGATTAGGAGCCAACTGAAACGTCTGCATCATTAGACCGTTGACGGTAAATCGCTGAGGGTACCGAAGCCGGACGTACGAAACGGAGTAAGCATCCGTCGCCGAAGCCTCGCCTGTCGAAACCGTCGATACCAGCAGTTGCCCGTTGGTGCCGACATCGCTCCAGGATATACCGGTCTGAATACGAGCATTGTCGTAGACCGAAAAGCGGACCGAGTCAAGCGGATGTTGAGAGCCGGAAGCAGCACCGGCCAGGCAGGTAACCCGGTGATTCGTGAACTCACGGCCCGCCAGCAGCAGATCAATTTTGGGGCTGGGGCCGCTCCGGACGGCGTCGGTCAGCATAAACGACATCGTGTATGGTTTGGCCTTCTGCTGCATACTCCCGGTATAGCCTTCCCCGGCTTCGTAGTAGCTGTATTCGATTTTGGGAGGGATTCCCGCGGCCCAGCCAGGGTAGTTTTCCGTGAATAATCGCAGCTCGTCGGCCCAATGATAGGCGTCGGGTGTAAGATCAGCGTAGGTCGTGTCGGTGTATCCGCTCATGCGTCGGCCCGGCAGACCGTCGAGTCGCCAGGTGAGAAAATATGCTGTTGTGTCGTTGAACAGGCTGTAATAAGCATGAGGCTGAGCCGATGTGGGGCGGTATAACAGCGAATCCGGCGCCCCGTCGTTCCGGCGCCCGTAGAACTCGATGAAATCGCCCGTATCAAATCGCCCGTCGGTTTCACCGGCCACATAAATCGCCTGTTCGACACCCCGATGAAATAGCTGCACCGTGGCTGGATTGAGTTGGTCAGTAGAGATACCGGCTTGCTGAAGTTCCACCGTCGTGATTCGATAAATCCCGTTCTCGGCAATAGGTATTTTGAAATAAGTCTGGCTATACCTGATCCAGCGGGTGGGGTCGGGGTCGCTGACCGTAGCTTGCTTTTGTGCCATGACCGGGATGCTCTCCACGATTACGACAAGCAAGAAATACGTCAGGCTGCACCAATGAAAGCCGGGTGAAGGGAGGACGAAACGATTCATTCCCTTGAGACGGACGAACCCATGGGCCGGTGTCATCTTTGGCAGGAAATGAGGGTTCAGAAGTGAATTATTTCGCCGTTTCCGTGTTTTCCAGATGAACAGGTTTATAAACTCATGATCGAAAGACCCCTGACAGACTGGTTGCCGCTGACGATGAAAGAAGTCGAGAAAAGAGGCTGGGACGAAGTGGATATCGTGCTGGTATCCGGTGACGCCTATGTCGATCACCCGGCTTTTGGAACCGCTGTTATCGGACGGATCATGGAGAGCGAAGGGTTTCGTGTGGCCGTTATCGCCCAGCCCAACTGGAAAGACGATCTGCGCGACTTCAAAAAATTCGGTAAACCAAAATATTTTTTCGGGGTTACGGCCGGCTGTATGGATTCGATGGTGAATCATTACACGGCCAACCTGCGCCTTCGTTCCAACGATTCCTACACGCCGGGTGGCGAAGCCGGGTTTCGACCCGACTACGCCACTATCGTTTACACGAATATTTTAAAAACCCTTTACCCCGATGTGCCGGTCCTGCTGGGCGGTATCGAGGCTTCATTGCGTCGGGTAACCCATTACGATTACTGGCAGGATAAGCTACTGCCCTCCATTCTGGTCGATGCCGGAGCCGACATGCTGGTTTATGGTATGGGGGAACAACCCCTGCGCGAAATTCTGAAGCTGGCGCGCAAAAACGTGCCGTTCTCGTCGATGCGCAACATCAACCAGGTGGCCTACCTGCACGACGCCAGCACCGAACTCCGTGATTACAACAACTGGGATACGATAGAGCTGGCCAGCCACGAGGTTTGTCTGGAGGATAAAATCAAGTACGCGGCCAACTTCAAGATTGTCGAAGTCGAGTCGAACAAGTGGCAGGCCAATCGCATCACCCAGCGCGTCGGCGATCAGGTGCTGGTCATCAATCCGCCGTTCAAGACGATGGATGAAGCCGAGATCGACAAATCGTTTGACCTTCCGTATACCCGCCTGCCGCACCCTAAATACAAAAAACGGGGACCGATTCCGGCTTATGAGATGATCAAGTTCTCGGTCAACATGCACCGGGGCTGTTTTGGCGGCTGTAGCTTTTGCACCATTTCGGCACACCAGGGTAAGTTCATTGCCTCGCGCAGTGAAAAATCGGTGCTGAAAGAAGTGGACGAAATCACGAAACACCCTGAGTTCAAGGGCTATATTTCGGATCTGGGCGGCCCGTCGGCGAATATGTACAAGATGAAGGGCAAAGACGAGTCGATCTGCGCCCGTTGCCAGAGCCCCAGCTGCATTCACCCGGTCATCTGCTCGAACCTCGATACCTCGCACAAGCCACTCACGGAACTATACCGGAAGGTCGATGCCAATCCGGCGATTAAAAAAGCGTTTGTCGGCTCGGGTGTGCGCTACGATCTGCTGGTCGACGATTTCAACAAAAACAATGCCGATGGCAACCACGACGAATACATGGAGCAGCTGACAACGCGCCACGTATCGGGGCGGTTGAAAGTAGCGCCCGAGCATACAGCCGACGATACGCTGCGAATCATGCGGAAGCCGTCGTTCAAATATTTCAAGCTGTTCAAGAAAAAATACGACCAGATTCAGGAGAAGCACAACCTCAAACAGCCGCTGATTCCGTACTTTATTTCGTCGCACCCTGGCTGCGAAGAGCAGGACATGGCCAATCTGGCCGCCGAAACCAAAGATATGGGCTTCCAGCTCGAACAGGTTCAGGATTTCACCCCGACACCCATGACTGTCGCCGAAGTGATCTACTACTCAGGGGTGCATCCGTATACGCTGAAACCCGTCAAAACGGCGAAGACCCGGGAGGAAAAGCAGGCGCAGAACCGCTACTTTTTCTGGTACAAATCCGAACATAAAGACTGGATTCGGAACCGGCTCAACAAACTCAACCGGCCCGATCTGGTCGAACGGTTGCTGGGTAGTCCGAAGAAAGAAAAAACGGGTAAACCCCAATTTTCAAGAAATTATTCAGGAAAGAAGAAACGGTAGGGCGGTTTACGCTCACCCGTTGTAAATTGCCCAACAGACACTAGCTGACGTCTGTTGGGCAATTGTCTTTTTGGATTCTCTGATTTAATTTGATTGAGTAGTTGGCAGCCCAAAAAGGCTTCTCTGCCTGGAATTGCCAGAACGAATAAAGTTTTTTTCGACAGGATTTCTTTTAACGGAGCTGTTTAGGGTTTTCAATTTGATATGTATTCTATCAATGCCGAGACGATGCATTTTTCAAAATGCTAAACCGCTTTAACTAATAAATCCTGTCGAAAAAATATAAACCTAATCTTCCTCAACCGTTTGCCATGAAACAGCTTAAGAACGAGTCGGTTGCTAGTACTCGTCGCGTATTTATCAAAAAAACAGTAGCCGGAGCCGCTACGCTGTCGGTGGGCGGCATTTTGCCGGGTTTCAGTCCGCAGAGCTACGGCCGGATACTGGGCTCGAACGAAAAAATACGAGTCGGGGTCATGGGCGTCAACAGCCGTGGGCTGGCCCTGGCGAGCAATTATGCCCTGCAACCTAATTTCGAAGTGGCCACCATCTGCGATGTCGATACGCGGGCGGCCGAAAAAGCCATCACCACCGTAGCGGGTCTTCAGGCAACGAAACCGAAAAACAATCCCGACTTTAGAAAAGCACTCGAAGACAAGGATCTCGATGCGCTGGTTATTGCAGCGCCCGATCACTGGCATGCACCCGCAGCCATTCTGGCTTCTAAAGCCGGAAAACACGTTTACCTCGAAAAGCCCTGTAGCCATAACCCACACGAAGGTGAGTTGCTGGTAGCAGCAGCTGCTAAGTACAAAAACGTCATTCAGATGGGCAACCAGCGCCGGTCGTGGCCCAACGTAAAGCAGGCGATTCAGGACATCCAGGACGGAGCCATCGGTCGACCGTATTTCGCCAAAGGCTGGTATACCAATAACCGGGCAACGATCGGGGTGGGCAAAGCCGGGCCTGTACCTACCTGGCTAAACTACGATCTATGGCAGGGACCCGCTCCCCGACGCCCGTTCAAAGACAACCTTATTCATTACAACTGGCACTGGTTCTGGCACTGGGGCACCGGCGAAGCACTCAACAACGGCACCCACATGCTGGACCTGATGCGCTGGGGCCTGGGCGTGGAGTACCCCAATAAAGTGACCTCCCTGGGTGGCCGCTATCGGTATAAAGATGACTGGGAAACGCCCGATACGCAGGTGATCAACCTGACGTTCCCGAACAATACGGCTATGACCTGGGAAGGGCGCAGCTGTAACGGACGGACCGTGGAAGGCAGCGACGTGGGCGTGACGTTCTATGGGGAGAAGGGATCGTTGCAATACGGGGGAGGGAATGCGTACACAATTTTCGGCCTCGACAACAAAGTTATCAAAGAGGTCAAAAACGACCTGCCGATCGACCCGCGCAACAAAATGAACCCCTCTCAGGTCCTGGACGCTACCCACCTGCAGAACTTCGCCGATGCGATCCGAAAAAATACACCGCTGGCGTCGGGTATTGTTGGTGGACATCAGAGTACGCTGCTCTGTCAACTGGGGAACATTGCCCTGCGCTCGGGCGACGCGCTGGACATTGACCCGACCAACGGCCATATCCTGAACAACAAAGCCGCCATGAAATTCTGGCAGCGCGAGTACGAAAAAGGCTGGGAACCAACGGTCTGACATCCGATGAGCACACTTGCGGTTGACATACATGGCCTGACCCGGCGCGAAACCACCCTGTCGATTGGCCTGGTGGGGCTGATGTTTTTCATCTTCGGCTTCATTTCGTGGGTCAATTCCATCCTGATTCCGTATTTTAAAATTGCCTGCGAACTGACCAGTTTTCAGGCCTATCTGGTTGCCTTTGCTTTTTACATTGCCTATTTCATCATGTCGGTGCCGGCGTCGTACCTGCTGAAGGCCGTCGGTTTCAAGAAAGGCATGATGGTGGGTTTCTGGGCGATGGCGCTGGGGGCCTTTTTATTTATTCCGGCGGCCCTGAGCCGTACTTACGGGATTTTCCTGCTGGGGCTTTTTACGATCGGCATCGGTCTGGCCATCCTGCAAACCGCTACCAACCCCTACATCACCATCCTGGGGCCAAAAGAGCGGGCGGCTCAGCGGATCAGCCTGATGGGCATCTGCAACAAAGCCGCCGGGATTCTGTCACCGCTTGTCTTTGCGGCCGTTATTCTGCGCCCCACCGATACAGACCTGTTCGCTCAATTGAAAACCATGAGTTCGATCGAGCGGGGTGCTGCACTGGATGAGCTGGTTCGGCGGGTCATTCCGCCATATGCCGTGCTGGGAACGTTCCTGCTGGTGCTGGGCTTTCTGGTGTACCGATCGCCCCTGCCCGAGATCAATACCGAGCATGAAAGCGCCGAGGTGGCGACGGCCAATGCCGGAAAAACCAGCATTCTTCAGTTTCCGCACCTGATGCTGGGCGCGCTGGCTATTTTCATGCACGTCGGTACGCAGGTCATCGCCATCGATACCGTGATTGGCTACGCCAACTCGATGGGCATCGATCTGCTCAAAGCCAAAACGTTTCCGTCGTACACGCTGACCTGCACCATCATAGGCTACCTGATCGGGATCGCGACCATTCCCCGGTTTATCAGCCAGGTCAACGCGCTGCGAGTCTGTACCCTGCTGGGAACGGTCTTTACCCTGCTGATTATTGCCACGCAGGGAACGGTTACGTTTCTTGGGCATACCGCCGACGTCTCGATCTGGTTCGTGGTGCTGCTCGGGCTGGCCAATTCGCTGGTCTGGGCCGGACTCTGGCCACTGGCGCTGGACGGACTGGGGCGCTTCACAAAAATAGGGGCCTCTATTCTGATCATGGGGCTTTGCGGAAATGCTATCATGCCCGTTCTTTACGGTTACGTGGCCGATCGGTTCGACGTGCGGACGGCGTATTGGGTGCTTTTCCCCTGTTACCTGTACCTGGTTTATTACGCCCTGTACGGCCATACCATCAAACGCTGGCGATTCTGATGCGCTATAGAATACAAAATGGCATCCTCCTGACCCCTTACCGTACGCTTCGGGGCGCTACCCTGGTCGTTGAGGATGGCAAAATTGCGGGTATTCACGAAGGGGCCGTTCCGGTGCCCGATGCGGTCGAGATCGATGCGAAAGGGCAATATGTGTCGCCGGGTTTCATCGATATTCACGTGCATGGCGGGGGCGGCTTCGACTTTATGGATGGCACCGAAGAAGCCTTTCTGGGTATCGCTGAACTGCACGCCCGTTACGGTACCACGGCGCTGGTACCGACCACGCTCACCGCTGAGAAAGAAGACCTGCTGCAAACCCTGGATGCTTACGACCGGGCGAAGACCCGGAATACCCAGGGCGCGGCTTTTCTGGGGATGCATCTGGAAGGACCTTACTTTGCGTTAAGCCAGCGAGGAGCGCAGGACCCGCGGTATATCCGAAACCCCGATCCGCAGGAGTATGAAGAGATTCTGGCGTATTCGTCATCGATTGTGCGCTGGAGTGTCGCTCCTGAACTGGACGGAGCCATTGCCTTCGGGCAGCGACTGCGCCAGCGGGGAATTCTGGCCGCCATCGCTCATTCCGACGCCTTCTACGACGACGTGCTGACCGCTTATGAAAACGGTTATTCGCTGGTCACTCATCTGTATTCGGCCATGTCGGGCGTCACCCGACGAAATGCCTTTCGGTACGCGGGCGTCATCGAGAGTGCGCTGCTACTGGACCTCGATGTGGAAGCGATCGGCGATGGCATTCACCTGCCTGCTCCGCTGCTGAAACTGATTTATAAAGTGAAAGGAGCCGACCGGATCGCACTGATTACCGACGCCATGCGGGCCGCCGGGATGCCCGAAGGCGAAAGTACGCTGGGCTCCCTGAAAAATGGACTGCCCGTCATTGTTGAAGATGGCGTGGCCAAACTGCCCGACCGAACGTCGTTTGCGGGCAGTGTCGCTACCACGAATCGGCTGGTCCGTAACATGGTCCACCTGGCCGACGTGTCGGTGCCGGAAGCCGTCCGGATGGCGAGTGCCACCCCCGCCCGGATCATGGGTGTCGATCACCGAAAGGGCTCGCTGGCGCCGGGAAAAGATGCAGATATTATTTTATTCGATTCGGAGTTCACCATCAGCCTGACGATGGTGGAAGGCCGCATTGTTTATACCAGCGAGGACTTGACGCAGGAAAATACAGCGATCGACCAGACAATTCAAAAGCTATAATTTATTTGGTTATGACCATAACCCGTTCTCCTCTCCGGACATTCACTGTCGATCAGCTTACCGTTAACCTGTATGAAAATCGGCGGGAGCTGGGCGAGCAGGCAGCTACGCTGGCGGCCGACCGAATCCGGGCATTGCTGCAGACACAGGATACGGTGAACCTGATTTTTGCCGCAGCTCCGTCGCAGAACGAGTTTCTGGAAGCACTGTCCCAGCAGCCCAACATCGCCTGGGAGCGGATCAATGCGTTTCACATGGACGAATACATCGGTTTGCCTGACGAGGCTCCCCAGCGCTTCGGGAATTTTCTTAAAGACCGGCTCTTCGCCAGAGTGCCGCTAAAGGCGGTTTATTACATCGATGGAAACAACGACCCAGTCGGGGAATGCCGTCGCTATGAATCGCTGCTAAGGGAGTACCCCGCCGATATTGTGTGCATGGGGATCGGTGAGAACTGCCATATCGCCTTCAACGACCCCCACGTAGCCGATTTTAATGATCTCGTGCTGGTTAAAAAGATCGATTTAGACCTGACGAGTCGCCAGCAACAGGTACACGACGGCTGTTTTGCTACCCTGGAGCAGGTGCCCGAATATGCGCTTACGCTGACCATTCCGGCGCTGGTCAGCGCCCCCTGGGTGTTCTGTATGGTACCGGCCGCGCACAAAGCCGAGGCCATTAACCACACGCTGACCGATGCCGTTTCTGAACGCTACCCCTCGACCATTTTACGCCAGCACCCCCATGCCACGCTGTTTATCGATCAGGATAGTGGCCGAAACTGGGGTGGAGCGTAATGCCATTTGGGGCTACTTTTGCGCTCCATTATGTCCTGCTTATGAAAATTTGTTTCTGGGCTCTGTTGATGCTCCTGGTCAGCCGGTCGGGTGTGGCACAGCCGCACCCGATCAGTGCTTACGATGTCGTCTGGACGAGCCCGAGTAAACATTCGTCGGAGTCCATGCCCTGCGGGGGCGGAGACATCGGCTTGAACGTCTGGGTCGAAAAAGGCGACGTGCTGGTTTACCTGGCCCGCAGCGGCACCTTCGACGAGAACAACGCCATGCTTAAGCTTGGGCGGGTACGGCTTACGCTGTCGCCTAATCCGTTCAACGGGGCCGATTTCAGGCAGGAGCTTAAGCTAAGGGAGGGGGGCGTAACCATTAGCGGAGGTAAGGCGCAGATAAACCTGTGGGTCGACGTATTCCGGCCGGTGGTACACGTAGAGCTACAGAGTGCTAAACCCGTTAGTCTGACGGCCGCCTACGAATCGTGGCGTCACGAAGACCACGTGGTGAAAGGGCCGGAACTCCGGGCGAATTCGTACAAAGTATCGTCGAAATTCGACGTTGTCACCCGAAAAGATGCCATCGATTTTCAGGGGAGCGATATCCTGTTTTACCACCGGAATCGTAGCGACGAAGAAACCGCTTTCGACTATACGGTCCGGCTGGAGGGCATGGATTCAGTAAAAGATAGCCTCTTCGATCCACTAAAAAACAACACGTTTGGTGGGCTGCTCAGAGGGGCCAAAATGAAACCCGCCGGAACGGATACCGGTACCTACGCCAACGCCCGCTATAAATCCTGGAAACTGGTTACGCCTGCGCCGGTGCGTACGCAAACGCTTGAGATTGGTCTGCATGTTGAGCAGACTAATTCACTCGATGACTGGAAATCGGGACTAAGGGCGTTGCTCAGCGAAGCCGACCGGGCTCGCAAAACAGCCCGCCAGAAAAGCCAGAACTGGTGGCAGCAGTTCTGGAACCGGAGCTACATCCGCATCGATAGCGACGACACAACTGGGGCTATGATTTCGCGGAATTACCAGCTGTTTCGGTATCAACTCGGCTGCAATGCGTACGGAAAATGGCCGACGAAATTCAACGGCGGGCTGTTTACCTTCGACCCTGCATCCGTCAATAAAACCTATCCGTATTCGCCCGACTTCCGGCTCTGGGGTGGGGGTACCATGACCGCCCAGAACCAGCGGCTGGTTTATTATCCGATGCTGAAAACCGGCGACTTCGACATGCTGAAACCACAATTCGACTTTTACCTTCGTTCGCAGAAAAACGCCGAACTGCGGAGTCGGGTATACTGGCAGCATGCCGGCGCCTGTTTTACGGAGCAGATCGAGAACTTTGGCCTGCCCAACATTTTCGAATACGGCACGAAACGCCCTGATGGCTACGACCCCGGTATGGAATACAACGCCTGGCTGGAATACGAGTGGGAGACGGTCTTCGAGTTCTGCCTGATGATGCTGGAAACCGAGCGCTACGAAAATCGGAATATCAGCGCCTACGTGCCGTTTATCGAGAGCTGTCTGACGTTTTACGATGAGCACTACCAGCAACTGGCCAAAAAACGGGGAGCCCGGCCCTTCGACGAGCAGGGACATTATGTGCTGTATCCGAGTTCAGCCGCCGAAACCTATAAGATGACCTACAACTCGACCACGGTCATTTCGGCGCTGAAGGTGATCCTGAACCGGCTGCTGGCACTGCCGGATACTTACCTGAACAAAAGCCAGCGGGAAAAATGGAGTACCATGCTCCTGCGAGTCCCTCCGCTGCCGTTTGGCGAGTACGAGGGGCACAAAACCCTGGCACCGGCCCAGGCCTGGGCACGCATCCAGAATACCGAAGCACCCCAGCTTTACCCGGTCTATCCGTGGGGGTTGTATGGCCTAGGGAAACCCGGCCTGGAGGTTGCACTCAACACCTGGAACTACGATACGCTGGTGGTGAAATACCGAAGTCATGTGGGCTGGCGGCAGCACAATATCTTTGCTGCCCGCCTGGGCCTTACCGACGAAGCCACCCGCCTGACGACGCTGAAATTTGCCAATTCGACCCACCGGTTTCCGACGTTCTGGGGGCCGGGTTTCGACTGGACGCCGGATCATAACTGGGGTGGATCGGCCATGATTGGCCTGCAGGAAATGCTGATGCAGACCGATGGAAAAACCATTCGGCTACTGCCCGCCTGGCCCAAAACCTGGAATGTCTCGTTTAAGCTCCATGCACCCTACAACACGACCGTAGAAGGACGGGTCGTAAACGGCAAAGTCGAACACCTGACCGTCAGCCCACCCGAACGCGCCAGCGATGTAGTACTGCCTGAAGATGAATAGAGTTGACCCACGGAGCTGAGCCACCTGGCGTTATTTGAAAGCGAATGGCGGGAGGCTTTTCGAATAACGGCTCTGTTATTAATGGCTTATGGCTTTTTGTCATGCCGGCCGTAGGGAGGGATCTTAACGTTTCCTAACTCGAGAGTCGGGAGGCATTAAGATCCCTCCCTACGGTCGGCATGACAAAAAATGGCAGTTGATAACGGGTATTATTTCACCAGTTGCTTCTGTTCGATACGCTTGTATAGTTCCTGCCCATAGGGCTCATAGTCAAGAAACGTGTCGGGCTTGATGAGGTAATCGGCGGCTCCCAACGTTAAACATTTCTCGATTGTCGACGGTGTAGCCGAGGTTGAGGTGATCACAACCGGTAGATGGGCGAATCGGCTTTCCTCCTGCAGTGCTTCCAGGAGCTCATACCCATTCTTGACCGGCATATTCAAATCCGACAATATCAGGTCGGGCAAATCACTGAGGTGGGCTGTCAGCCATTCGAGAACCTGGCGTCCATGTTCGGCCTGAGCGACAATCTCGAACAAGCCCGTCTGTTCGATACCGCTTTTCATAAACAGCCGTTCATCTTCATCGTTTTCTACAATGACGAGCTTATATTTTTTCATAAGGCAGCTGTTTCTCAGCCTGGTGAAGAGTAAAACAAAACGTGGTTCCCTGGTTCAGTTCAGATTCTACCCAGATCTGACCGCCATGCCGTTCAATGATTTTTTTACAGATCGCCAGCCCGATACCGGTACCAGCGTACTCCTGAACGGTATGCAACCGCCTGAACACCTCGAAGATTTTGGTCTGATCCGCTTTCGCAATCCCAATGCCATTGTCCGTAACGCCGAACCGAACCTGGTCGCTGTCGAGCCGGGCATGAAGCTGTATGCTGGGCGTCCGGCCTGCCGTAAACTTAATGGCATTGCTGATCAGGTTCTGCAATAACTGGACTAACTGCAGCCGGTTTCCGTATACGGTATCCAGTTGCAGGTCGAGGTCGATGTGCGCCTGGCTGTCCTCGAGGGAGGAACGAAGGTTCTGCAAAACCTCCTCCACTAACCCCTGGACCGACAGTTTTTCGAATCGTAATTCCTGCTTACTGATCTGCGAATAACGGAGCAGGTGTTCGATGAGCTCCTTCATGCGCGTCGCTGCCAGAATGGTTTTGGCAATGTATGTTCTGGGGGCATCCCCCAGTTCAGGGCCGATTTCCCGATCGATGAGCAGCAGGTAGCTTTTCATAGTCCGGATGGGTTCCTGTAAATCATGCGATACGACAGAAGTGAACTGTTGCAGTTCCTGATTGGCGATGACCAGTTCATCGTTGAGGTGCTGTAACTCGGTGGCCAGTCGCCGGTAGCGGTCATTGCTGTCGCGCAGGCTTTGTTCGGCCCGTTTGCGTTCGGTCAGATCACGGGTTACTTTAGAAAAGCCGATATGAATTCCCTTCGGATTATAAAGCGCCGTAATGACCACATTGGCCCAGAACGGGCTACCGTCTTTCCGGATACGCCAGCCTTCTTCTTCGTATTTTCCCATTGCCTGCGCTATTTTCAGTTCACGCGTGGGTTTTCCACTGAGGATGTCTTCTTCGGAATAAAAGATAGAAAAGTACTTGCCGATAATCTCATCGGCACTGTAGCCGTTAATCCGTCGGGCACCTTCGTTCCAGTTAATGACCCGTCCTTTTTCATCCATCATGAAAATGCCATAATCTGCCACCTGCTCCACCAGCGAGCGGTACTGCTCTTCGCTCTGCCGAAGCGTTTCGTCGGCTTCCTTCCGTTCGGTCAGGTCGCGGGTCACTTTAGAAAAGCCTATCAACTGATTCTGTTCGTTGAAAAGGGCCGTTATGACAATATTGGCCCAGAAAACCGAGCCGTTTTTTTTGACCCGCCAGCCTTCTTCCTCATACTTGCCGGTTTGTCGGGCAATTACCAGCTCGCGGGCTGGTTTCTGACTGGCCAGGTCTTCGGCGGTATAAAAAGTCGAGAAATGCTTCCCGATGATTTCGGCCTCCGAATAGCCTTTGATGCGCCTGGCCCCTTCATTCCAGGAAATGATGTGCCCTGCTGGATCGAGCATAAAAATGGCATAATCCCGGATGCCCTCGACCATCAGCCGGAAGCGCTCTTCCCGCTTCAGCAGCTCAAGCTCCTGCTGTTTCCGGCCCGAATTGTCCTGCAACAGGCAACTGAAGCCCGTCAGGGTACTCTGCTCATCCTGAATGCGGGTCAGGGTCATGTCGCCCCAGAACTTGGTCTTATCCTTCCGGATTCGCCACCCTTCCGTCGTGAACTGCCCATTTTTAACGGCCATGCTTAACTCGTAATCGGCTTTGATGATGCCGCCAGGCGCATCATAAAAAATGGAAAAAGGTTGGTCGATCAGCTCGTCCAGGGTCGACCGAATGAGTTGTACCGCAGCCCGATTGGCAAATGTGATCAACCCCTGCGGATTTAAGTGAAGTACGGCGTGGGGCAGCGCTTCAAGAAGCAGACCGTAATCGGTAAATATGGTTCGCTGAGTAGACAAGAGAACGAGTTAGCTAACCTTAACTAATTATCTAAGAAAATATGATCGAATATAGCGGGTTGAGCCCAATATCGTACCGAGCTGGCCCAAAAATCGGGCTTGCTCGATACGCCAGGTCCATTCAGTAGTGTCAGGCCAGAATACCGTTGACCAGTTTACCTTCTACATCCGTGAGCCGGAAGCGTCGGCCCTGAAATTCGTAGGTGAGTTTTTCGTGGTCGATCCCCATCAGGTGCAGCAGCGTGGCCTGAAAATCGTGCACGTGCACCGGGTTATGGGCGATGTTGTAGCCAAACTCGTCGGTTTCGCCGTAGGTGATACCCGGTTTGATGCCTCCGCCCGCCATCCAGATCGTGAAGCAACGCGGATGGTGATCACGCCCGTAATTGTCTTTGGTCAGTTTACCCTGCGAATAGTTCGTCCGGCCGAACTCGCCCCCCCATACCACGACGGTGTCGTCCAGCAGACCGCGCTGTTTGAGGTCCTGTACCAGAGCTGCCGACGGCTGATCGGTAGCTTTGCACTGGCGCGAAAGCCCTTTGGGCAGGTCGCCGTGCTGGTCCCAGCCCTGGTGATAAAGCTGCACGAACTTGACGTCGCGTTCCAGCAGTCGCCGGGCCATCAGGCAGTTAGCCGCGAACGTGCCGGGGTTGCGGGCTTCGGAGCCGTAGAGGTCGAATACCCAGTCGGGCTCGTCGGACAGATCGTTGACTTCCGGCACGGAGGTTTGCATCCGGAAGGCCATTTCGTACTGCGCAATGTGGTTGGCCACCTCCGGATCGCCGTATAGTTCTTCCTGCGTCTGATTCAGATCCTTCAGCGCATCGAGCATCGACCGGCGGTCGGCGGTGGAATAGCTCCCCGGATTATTCAGATACAGCACTGGGTCGGCGCCGGAGCGAAACTGTACGCCCTGATGGCGCGAAGGCAGAAACCCGTTGCCCCAAAGGCGGGCATAGAGCGGCTGGTCCTGGGGGGCGTCCTTCGATACCAGTACAATGAATGCGGGCAGGTTTTCGTTGGCCGAACCCAGCCCGTAACTGATCCACGAACCGATGCTGGGCCGCCCGGCCAACTGATTGCCCGTCTGAAAAAATGTCAACGCCGGGTCGTGGTTGATCTGCTCGGTGTACATGGATTTGATGAAACACAGTTCATCGGCCACCCGGCTCGTATGTGGCATTAGCTCACTCACCCAGGCTCCGCTTTTTCCGTACTGAGCAAATCGATAGGGCGAACTCACCAACGGCAGGGCCGACTGCTGAGCGCTCATCCCCGTTAGCCGTTGCCCTTTCCGGACCGAATCGGGCAGGTCTTTGCCATGCATGGTTTCCAGAAACGGCTTGTAATCGAATAGTTCCAGCTGCGACGGTCCTCCGCTCTGGCACAGATATACGATCCGTTTGGCCCGCGGAGCCCGGTGCGGCACCAGCAACTCGGAGGTCGGAGCCGGATTGGAAAACAGATTCCGGGGGAGCAGTGACCCCAGCGCCAGCGTACCTAAGCCAATAGATGCTTTGGTCAGAAACGACCGCCGGTTAAACGTATCGGCCAGGTGTTGCGTCAGTTTCTCGTTCATGGGGATGGGGTCAATTTTAGGGTCATGCGTGGTTATTAAATGGTCATTGGTGGTTAGTTTTAGTCAGTTTATAGTCAATTGTTGTCATGCTTTGTCTTAAGTTGTAACTGCCTGTCCGTGAGATTTTTCTACCAATACCAACGAATGACCAATTAATGACGGATAATGAAACCAAATGACCATTAACCCGTCAATGTTTTGTAACGAAGGCTTCCGAATTCATAACCGTACTGGCTACCACGGTACCGGCCGCCAGCGCTGCCCGATCCGGTACCGTGGTCGATCGAGACTCGCCTGTTTGTAGCCAGCCGGTTGCCTTGGCCGGATTGTTTTTGAATTTCTGGTGTTCCTGGTCGTACAGCCGAATTAGAATCGCTAGTTCTTTATCCATTGGCTTCCGACTCGTCAGCAGACGAAACAACCGCGTCATCTGGTCGGGTAATGTCGTTCGCTGGGTCAGCGACCGTTCGGCAACGACCCGTGCGGCTTCAACAAACTGCGGGTCGTTCAGCAGCACCAGCGCCTGTAGGGGAGTGCTGGTTTTCTGCCGCTGCACTACGCAATAGCTCCGGGAGGGTGCATCGAAGGTGTTCATCGACGGGGGCGGGTTTGTCCGGCGCCAGAACGTGTACAGACTCCGCCGGTACAGACCTTCGCCTTTGTCCTGCTCATAAACCGCTCCATTGACCGCCCACAGGCCGTCGGGCTGGTAGGGCTTCACGCTGGGGCCACCCAGTTTTTCCGATAAAAGTCCACTGGCAGCCAAGGCGTTGTCCCGGATCATTTCGGCCGTCAGGCGCATCATGGGGCCACGGGCCAGCCAGGTATTTTCGGGGTCTTTCTGCAAACCCACGCGAGTCGGGCGCGACGATTGCCGGTAGGTAGCCGACAGAACGATAAGCTTCTGCATGGCTTTGATGTTCCAGCCCGTTTCCCGAAACTTGATCGCCAGCCAGTCGAGTAGTTCCGGATGCGTCGGCAAGCCACCCTGGTTACCAAAGTTGTTCGACGCTTTCTGAAGCCCCGTTCCGAAATAGGTCTGCCAGTAGCGGTTCACGGCGACGCGGGCCGTAAGCGGGTTGTCTGGGTGCAACAGCCACCGGGCCAGCCCCAGCCGATTGCGCGGAAACTCGGGTGAGAACGGAAGAACGCTGGCCGGTACGTTAGGCTGTACGCGGTCGCCGTGAGCGTCGTACACCCCCCGCCTGAGCAGGTACGTCGGCCGGGGTGTTCGCATCTCCTCCATCACCATGATCTCCGGAATGGCTTCAATAACCTGATTTCGCTCCGTTCGTAGTTTCTGTAATTCGGTCCGCTTTTGCTGGTAGGCGGCCGAATGCGTAGCCAGGTAGTACGAAAATAGCCCCTGGGGGTCCGACGGGGCCGTAGAAGAGGGCTGAGCTGGACTCGCTGCCCGAGCCAATACGGCCACTTCGGGTGCGGTAAGTTCGCGGGTGTAAACCACCAGTTCATCGACCAGCCCATTTTTAAAGCCCGCTCCCCGCATATCGGCCCCCACCTGCAAACCGGGCTGGTCTTTACTCAGGTGTTTGCCTTTGAGAAAGACAATGTCCTTAAACAGGTTGTCTCGTTCGGTAGTCATTGCTGCTTCCCGCCCATCGATGTACAGCTTTAGCCCGGTCGCCTGGCTTGACCCGTCGTAGGTCATGGTCAATTGAATCCATTTCTGCTTCGGTAGGCGTTGCCGACTGACCCGGATGATGCTGTTGTAAGGCCAGGTATGTGCCATCAGCAGTTCGGCTTTTCCGTCGCGCAGGTTCAGAAAATAGCCCCGAAAATTATACAGAATGTCGCCCTGCCCTTTGTGCAGAATAACCCCTTTGTTCAGGTCTTTCGGGATATTGACCCAGACACCGATTGAAAACGGCTGGGCCCGGTGAAAAATACCGACTTTGCCCAGACTCAGAATATCGTCGCCGTTGGAGCGGAAGGCTTGCCCGAATTTACCTGGTGCCAGCACGGGTTCCACCACGGTGCCTTTGTCGGCAACCGAAACGTCGCTTACAAACGTGCCCTTGACCAGTTTATCGAACGTGAACCGGGCCTGTAAGCCCCGCGCCAGATCGAGTGAAGTCGTTTGATCGTTGGTAGTCTGCCACCGGGCAAACGGCTGTTGTTCAGCCTGTTTTAGCTGGCCCAGATCATTTTCTGTTCGTTTGATGGCTGTATCGATAAAGGTCAGCAGGCTATCCTGTTTTTTTTCGGTGAGCAGCAGGGTGGGCACAGGCATAGCATCGTCCCAGGAAATCTGCCCGGCTTCATCGACGTTGTTGAAAAAGGCAAACAGGCTGTAATAATCTTTCTGCGAAATGGGATCGAACTTATGATCATGACAGCGGGCGCATTCCACCGTCATGCCCAGCATAGCCGTACCGAGGGTATTGGTGCGGTCGGCCACGTATTCGACCCGAAATTCTTCGTTGATAATCCCGCCCTCCATATTTTGCGAATGGTTGCGGTTGAAACCGGTTGCCAGGCGCTGTTCGCGTGTGGGGTTGGGCAGCAGGTCGCCCGCGAGCTGCCAGGTAATGAACTGATCGAACGGACGGTTCTGGTTGAACGATCGAATGACCCAGTCGCGCCAGGGCCACATCGGTCGGTAACGATCGACCGTATAGCCGTGCGTGTCAGCATAACGCGCCAGGTCCAGCCAGTCGACCGCCATTTTCTCGCCGTAGTGCGGAGATCGTAGCAACCGGTCGACAACTTTCTCGTATGCGTTCGGTGATGAGTCGGTTAGGAAGGCGTCGGTTTCCTCGGGTGTGGGTGGTAGGCCGGTCAGGTCGAGCGAAACCCGGCGCAAAAGCGTTTCTTTGTCGGCTTGGGGCGATGGGCTAAGGCCTTTTTCTTCCATTTTACGCAACGTAAAATAGTCGATCTCGTTTTGCGGCCACCGCTTGTTACTTACCGTGGGGAGTACCGATTTTTGTGGTTTCATCAGCGCCCAGTGTGGTTTGTATTCGGCTCCCTGCTCGATCCACTTGATCAGGACGGCTTTTTCATAATTCGTCAGCACGCGATTGGAGGCTTTGGGCGGCATCATGTCGTGCTCATCGGCGGTGATGATGCGGTGGTATACCTCACTACCAGCCAGGTCGCCTGGCACGATGGCGTGTTTGCCTTTTGCTTTTTTCAGGGCAGCCAGTGCTCCTTCGCGCGTTGCCAGCTCCAGGCCCGCTTTCTGGCTGTTCTTATCGGGACCGTGGCAAAAAAAGCATTTGTCCGACAGAATGGGTTTGACATGCAGGTTGTAATCGACCGGTTCCGGAAGCTGATCGGCCAGTTGGACAATTGCCGCCGGTTTTTCGACGTGGTGGCAGCCCTGCATGAGTAGAAAAGCGCCGACCAGAAGCAATACATAAAACCGACCCGCTTTGCTTTTCATAGCATTTAATGAAACCAATTGGCTAATCAATAGCAAAAATAGGATTTATATAAGTAAAGAAAAACAGATGGTCAAGTGGGTAGTTTAATACATACTCCGCTTAATGGAATCTGCTTCTGGAAGAAATGTGTATGCGGAGAAGGACGGTGTAACGATGCAAAATGCCCTGAATTTTCAACAACCAGTGCTTATTAAGTGACTTTAATGAAAATTGAGAGTCAAATTATAAAATATAACGTCCACAACTTGAGTTAATAATTAAAAAAGTATAAGCGATGATCGATTCTATAAAGAAAACTGCCGCTACCAGTAAAAAAGCGTATCGTACGCCTTACCTACGCAACCTGGGGAGTGTAAAAGGTCTGACTTTGAAAATCGGCTCGGTGAGCGATGGAATCTCTCTTCATATAGGATAATTACGGATTTATCTGAAGGGGGCAGAGCGCTGAAAGACATTGACAACGGGCTTATACGCTGGTATAAGCCCGTTATTTTTTGGCGAAATTCAGGTCGTACCGCACATTCAGCCGGAAGCCGTTGTTAAGTTCGAAAACAGGCTTGCCCGTTGCCGGATCGACTTCCGGGTGTTGAGTAATCTGATTGAGGTAGTTCAGTTCCAGCGCGAAAGAATCCCGAAGCTGATACCCTAGTCCGCCCGAAATTCGGTTCTGATTAAATACATTCTGCCCGACGTTCCGGCCAAACCCTATGAAAAGTTCATCGAAAAAGTTAAGGTAAAACTCGCCATCGTCGAGGGTCGGCCCCTGTAATGGAATTTCTCCCGAAAGCTGATACCGCACCCGGTGCTGGTATTCCCACGCTTCAATCTGCCGCGGATTGGCATCGGCACCAATACTGAGCCAGCGCTGTTCGAGCCGAAACCGATGGCTGAGCTTGACGATCCCCAGCTTGTCCTTCAACTGAACATCTTCGTAGAGCCGATGCTCGAGCGTAGGCACGCCCGCATCGGCAACGGGGTAATCGCCGTAGGGATAGGTAGTGAACAGCGTGTAGCCACCACTCAGCTTGATCCGGTCGGTAAGTTTATAGGTCAGGCCTAGCCGGGCCAGCGACTGTTGCCAGGCCTGTATCCAGTCGATCCGGCGCCACTGGTATTCGGTATGCAGCGCCCAGCGCTGATTCAGGCTATGATCGCCGTTGTAAACATACCAGCCAATCGTGTTCCGATCGATGATCCGATTTGGCTGAGCAAGCCCAATAATAGGCAATACTATAAACAGAGTGAGTAAACGAAGAGCCATCGGCGCTGGATGTTGGTGTATACTTAAGCCGATGAAGAACCCCTTGGTTTAAAATTAGTAGCGCCCGGTACCCGGATGAAACGTTCGCCAGCTGTGCCAGAACTCCTGATGCGCCGGTAGGCGGACCAGACTGAGCTGTGTACCCAGGGCTTTTCCAGACAAAGCGTAGGCTTCCGGCCCATACCTGAGCGTATCCCGGTGCAACTGGAAACGGGCCGTAGGTGCGGAGCGCTGATACGCAAAAAAACTCCGGTTGTCGGGAGCCAGGACCAGCAGGATGGGGCGATCGGCCAGCGTGTCATGAATCAGTCGTTCGCGTTTCAACCGGTTCCAATCGTAGGCTTTAGCGTGGTTGTTTACGTTGATTCCCACCACCCACGATTTATCTTGCCAGGACAGGCTGTCGGTCTGGGTCAGATCGCTGCCCCCTTTGCCCCGTTCGTAGGCGCTCATCTTTGCATACCGTTCATTAAACGTTGTATCGGGCTGCATGACCAGGCTGTTGGGATGAAGCGTCAGCCACTGTTTCAGAGTCATCTGTTCACTGAAAACTTCGGGGAGTGTATCGCCTTTCAGTTGGCCGGCAATGGCTTCACCGTTTGCCTGCCGCCACCAGCTGCCCGTCGTAGCATCCTCAAACATGGCATTGAAATGATCCATCCCCACCAGCCGGAAGCGCTCGGAATGGCCGTTTACAACCGGGCGAAATGCACGTCCGGTGCGGCAAACGGTGCAATAGGTTACCATGATGGGCTGCCCGCCGAGCGTGTCCAGAACCTGATGGTGGTAGCCAATATACTGAATCGGGTAGGCTTTCGCCTGCCCATTTACTTCGATGCCCAGCACTTCGCGGTCCGGCTTGACGGTGTTTTCCGGTGCTCCTTTGAGCTGTAGAGAGCCTGGCTGGTAGAACATGTGATCGGCGGCCATTCGGAAATTAAAGGCGTAACTAACCACCGCTACCAGCACGAGCGCTACCAGCGCCGGCCATTTCGACCCCTGGAAGGCACGAAGCGCGCCGATCAGTATAAGCGCTCCGAAAAGAAGCCGAAACCCCCACCGCCAACTGTACAGGAAATAAGCCAGGTCGAGGCTGTTCATGCGCTGGCTGCCGGGCATAGGCATGATAAAGTAGACATTCGCGACTTCGAATCCCAATAGGCCAATAATACCAATGTAGAAAAGTGTTTTCATGATCAGGGTAGAGCAAAAGCGACGTATTGGTTTCCTTTCTTTACACCCACTTTTCCGCCCCCACAGGCAATTACCACGTACTGCTTACCGCCGATCTGATAGGTAGCGGGTGTGGCAAAGCCGGCAGCCGGGAGGTCGGTTTCCCAGAGGAGTTTACCGGTTTTCTTGTCGAAAGCCCGGAATTTTTCGTCACGAGAGCCGCCGATAAAGAGCAGCCCACTGGCCGTACTGACCGGTCCCCCGTAGTTCTCGGTACCGGTGTTGGCAATGCCTTTGGCTTTGAATGCCTTTTCTTCGCCGAGCGGAATTTTCCAGAGATATTCGCCGGTGTTGAGGTCGATGGCGCTAAGCGTACCCCAGGGTGGCTTGATGGCCGGGTATCCCTCGCTGTCCTGAAAGCGATTGTACCCCGTTATTTTATAGGGCAGATACGGTCGTTTAGCCTTCGTGCCGACGGCCACTTGACCGGATGCTTCCTGTTTTTCGTCATCGAACAGAAAAGCGATCAGCGCATTTTTTTCTTCTGCCGAAAGTGTCGTGAAGCCCGGCATCATGCCGCGTCCGTTGCTGACGGTTTGCAGCACATACGGCCGGTCACGTCGCTGGCCGATGTTGACCAGCGACGGATACCCACTGCGGGGGTTGCCCTTTCGTTCGGGGCCGTGGCAGCTCAGGCAGTTTTGGGTATACACCCGCTGGCCGGGGCTCAGGTGCGCCAGTTCGTCTTGTTTAGGCGTGTCGATGAGCTTATACAGCCAGGGAATATCGTTGGCGTTGACGTATAGAATCCCGTCTGGATCGGCGGCCGCGCCACCCCACTCCGCACCACCGTCGGTGCCGGGAATCATCAGTGCCCAGCCTTTGTCGGTCATGGGTTCGTACGACCGCTTGCCGACGGTTCGGAACAGCTTCTGGAGCGAGTCCCGGTCTACCGAATTGGGGTTGATATCGGCCTCGGTCATGAGCTGTCGCACAAAAGGCGCTGGCTTCTGCGGAACCGGTTGTGTAGGCCAGGTCGATTCGCCAGGCATGGCCGACTTCGGAATGGCTACTTCCTTGATCGGAAACAGCGGTTTGCCGGTTACGCGGTCAAAAACAAATACGTAACCCGTTTTGGTCACCTGCGCTACCGCGTCGATTTTTTTGCCGTTCTGTGTCACGGTAATCAGGTTGGGTGGGGCCGGAAAATCACGGTCCCAGAGGTCGTGGTGAACAGCCTGAAAATGCCAGAGTCGCTTGCCCGTACGGGCATCGAGCGCCAGCACGCAGTTGGCGAACAGATTCTGGCCCTTGCGGTTGCCGCCGTAGAAGTCGTAGGAGGGCGATCCCGTCGGGACGTACAGAATCCCGCGCGTTCGATCGATGGCCATCCCCGACCAGTTGTTGGCCCCTCCAACGTCGAAATTTTTGTACGCTTCTTTCGGCCAGGTGTCGTAGCCGTATTCGCCCGGATTTGGAATCGTGTGAAAGGTCCAGGCCAGTTTTCCCGTGCGCACATTGAACGCACGGATGTAACCCGGCGCGGCATCGGCTTCTTCCGACAACCGAACGGGCATGATAATCAAATCGCCGAAAATGGTACCGGGTGTGTTCGAGATCACGAACTTATCTTTAGCCTGCTCACCCAGACCATCGTGCAGGTCGATGTGACCATCCTGGCCGAAACTGGAAATGGGCTGACCGGTTTTGGCGTCGAGCGCGTACAGCAGCGACCCCATCGAATGCAAAATTCGGGGTGCATCGGTGGATACACCAGGTTGAGGAGCCCAGAAGGTAACCCCCCGGCTGGTGTTGGCTCCGGCTTTTTTTACCCCGCCAAACCGCCAAAGCTCCTTTCCCGTGGCCGCGTCGAGCGCAAAGGCCTGAACGGAGGGCGTAACGCCGTATAGAACCCCATCGACAATAATAGGGTTGGTTTGTATCTGGCCACTGTCGGGGGTGGAATATCGCCAGGCAACCTGCAGGTTTTTAACATTTGCTGGGGTAATCTGCGTCAGCGCCGAGTAGTGATTCCGGTCGGGCCCGCCGAGGTATTCACCCCAGTTGGTATTGTCGTTGGGCTTGTCGTCGGTCGGGTTCTGCGCCAGCTGCGACCAGCCCAGGGCCAGTATCGCCAGTGTGGTCACTGGAAAAAGCAATCGTTTCATAGGGTAGGAGGTAGTACAACAGAACTACGCGATACGTAAAAGCGATTTTGTTGGAAAAGCTACCAGACCTTCCCGTAAGAATCAAAGCTTAAACCCGTCGATACCACCGACAGCCCGTGCCGGTGAGACTGGGGTATCGATAAGCGGGTTGAACCAGGAGCGTCAGCCTTGCCGTGCTACCTTCAGGCTTCGGCAAAAAACAGAAACATATCGGTATTGACTGGCGTGTGCCCCTGCATGCGAACCATATTCGCTAGTTGCCCCCGATGATACGTACCGTGATTGACAACATGGTTGATCGTTTGCCAGAGTGGCAACTCAAACGTCGACCCTTTCAGGGTGGTGAAGATAATTACCTGCTCGTCTCCGCCCGCAAGCAGCGTCTGGATGCGCTGCTCCATTGCGTACTGAATGGGGATCCAGAGGGCTTCGATGGAGTCGGCTGTCGTGGTATCCCAGTCCGAAGGGATCGGAACAATCGGGTTGCCCTGCCAGCGGTTCAGCCATAGCCAGTCGGAGATGAGCAGATGCGTAGTGGTTAGCCGGATCGAAGGAAAACTGCCCCCTAGTTCTTTGTTGAATTCTGCTGCCGACAACATTGCTGCCTGCGTCAGCATCCGCTGGTTTGCCCAGCTGTTAAAAGCGACTAAACTGCTATACCGATCCATGGCACTAATTTAAATTGGGGTAGACTTTCGGATGCAAGTATAAGCATCGACACGCAAAAGTCCCGAATGAAATCCGGGACTTTTGCGTGTCGAACATTTAGGTCAATTGACCTGATCTAATAATTTTTATCCGAGCTAAAATCCAGATACCGGCTATTGCCGCTGCCTCTGCCGGGGCGTTGTTCGCGGTTGTCGGTAGCCGAAGGTTGTTTCGGCCCGCTGGAGTGGCGCTGACCATTGCGTTCGTTTTGGCGGGACTGCCCCCGGTTTTCGTTACGTGGGTCGGTGCTGCTGTTGGGCCGGCGTTCGTTCGAATTCGACCTGTTGGGCTGACTCGTCTGCGACGAACCATTGGTCCGGCCTCGGCCGTGTTGCTGACGCTGGCCACCATTCGCGTTGCCCTGACGATTTCGCGACTGTGCAGGAGCTGGAGTAACAACGGCGGTATTCACGTCGAGTACATAAGGGTGGTCGGTAATGACGGGAACCGTTTTACCGATGAGCTTATGAATATCTTTCAGATAAGCGAGTTCTTCAGCATCGCAGAACGAAAGCGCAATACCATCGTTACCGGCGCGGCCTGTTCGGCCAATGCGGTGCACGTAGGTTTCGGGAATGTTCGGCAATTCGTAATTGATAACGTGCGAAAGCTCATCGACATCGATGCCCCGTGCGGCAATATCCGTGGCGACAAGGACGCGGGTTTCGCGGCTTTTAAAATTCGAGAGAGCCCGCTGGCGCGCGTTCTGCGACTTGTTGCCGTGGATAGCTTCGGCACCGATGCCCGCCCGCAGCAGGTCTTTAACGACCCGGTCAGCGCCGTGTTTGGTACGGGCAAAGACCAGCGCCGAGCGAATGCTGGTATCCTCCAGAATATGAACGAGCAGTTTGCGCTTGTCATCTTTTCCGACAAAATACAGGGCCTGATCAATTGTGTCGGCGGTCGACGAAACGGGCGTAACTTCGACTTTTGCCGGATTACGCAGAATCGTATCGGCCAATTTGGCTACGTCGGGCGGCATGGTAGCCGAGAAAAACAGCGACTGTCGACGGTCGGGTAATTTGGCGATGACCTTCTTCACATCGTGAATAAAGCCCATATCGAGCATGCGGTCGGCTTCATCGAGCACGAAAAACTGAACATCGCGCAGCGAGACAAATCCCTGGTTCATCAGGTCGAGCAGCCGGCCAGGGGTGGCAATCAGCACATCAATACCCGCTTTGAGCGTGTTGACCTGGGCATGTTGCGAAACCCCACCGAAAATAACCGTATGACGCAGCTGAAGATGACGGCCGTAGGCGGCAAAGCTTTCGTCGATCTGGATAGCCAGTTCGCGGGTGGGCGTCAGAATCAGGGTTTTAATGCGACGGGGGGCTTTGGGGTTCTGGCTACGCTCTGCACTCATCAATTGCAGAATCGGGATGGCGAAGGCGGCCGTTTTGCCGGTGCCGGTCTGGGCGCAACCCAGCAAATCCCGGCGGCTTAACAGAATCGGTATGGCTTGTTGCTGAATGGGGGTTGGGGTGGTATATCCTTCTTCGGACAGTGCCTTCAGGATAGGGTCAATTAATTCTAAATCAGAAAATTGCATGTGTTAGCTGGACGTCGGCAGGCAAGGAAACAAGGCTTTAGTATAAGGTTCGCATCCAACGTCTTTAGAAAGTTATATGGGTACAACCAGAACGAGACAAATAAAGTGCCATTCATTGGGCAAGTACAAAAAGTGCTGCTGATTAATGGCTAACTCCCACCCTATAATAACATCAGATTTATCTTTGGCCAACTACGTATAAGCGCCGTATGGGGTACCCCATACGGCGCTTTATTGACGACTACCTTTTTCGATGATCAGGTGAGTTGCCCTTTAGGTTTGTGTGTGCTATTCGTAAATACTCCCGGCGGTTTGTTCGACCAGCCCTTTCGGAAGAAGCCAGGCCATCAGTTTGCCGGCTTTGTTGAGCAGGCCCGTTACTACTTCGGTTTTTCCGGCCAGCATAGCGCCTACAGCCTGTTTGGCGACTTCTTCGGGCGTCATATTTACTTTCTCGGCGGCTTTGCGCCCTTTCTCACCAATCTGCGCCCGGTCGACAAACCCCGTGTCAGTAGCACCGGGGCAAACGCAGGTGACCGATACCGATGATTTTTTCAGCTCCTGATGAAGCCCCCGGCTGAACTGAAGCACGAACACTTTCGATGCAGAGTACAGACTCAGACCCGGCACCGCCTGATAAGCCGCCGAACTGCCGATGTTCAGGATATAAGCGCTGGGTTGTTGCCGAAGCTGGGGCAGAAAGAGATACGTTAACTCCACGAGCGCCGTCATGTTAACGGCCATCATGTTGGTGTGTTCAGCCAGCGAATGTTTCTCAAAAGGCCCGCTCAGGCCGTAGCCCGCGTTGTTGACCAACGCCCGGACCGCGTATTTTTTTTGCGCGCACCAGTCGAAAATCCGTTGGGCGGCCCCCGCTTCGGCCAGGTCGATGGCCAGCACGTCGGTTTTGATGCCGTACATGGACGACAGTTGCTGAGCCGATTCGGCTAGTAAGGTGGCTGACCGGGCGACCAGCAACAGATCAAATTTCTGGCGGGCGAGTTCGGTGGCAATGGCTAAACCAATGCCTTTGCTGGCACCGGTGATGAGGGCGTAGGCCATACGGATAAAAAATCGATAGTCGGCAGTTGATAGTGTATAGTGGAGCTTCTGTTCCAACTATACACTATCAACTGCCGACTATCGATATTGGCTTAAATATTTACTTTCGAGATAAACCGATGATAGAACGGCGTTTTGCTGTTTTCGTGTTTGGGCATGTATTTGCCCGTAACGACCGGAACATACATGACGCGCCGACGGCTGGCTTCGCCCACGTGCGGAGACTGCTGCGCCCGGTGCCAGAGCCGCCCATCGTGTACTGACAGGTCGCCTGCGTTGATATCGAAGCCGATTTCGTGTTTATCGGGTTCGTTATCAACGAAGTATTTCTTGCGGAACAGCATTTTAAGAATACCCTGCTTGTGCGTACCCGGAATGACGCGCAGGCCCCCGTTTTCGTACGGGGTCGAATTCAGGTGAATGCCCACATTCAGCATCGGCATGATGCGCTGCCCGAGGAAAATGTCGCGCGGGCTGTCGGTATGCCAGCCCATCTGGGAGAATTTGCTGTTGGGAGTGCGAACGTAGTGGTTGAGAATAAGCCCATCTTTTTCAACTTCAGCAATACGACCTTCGTACGGCTGGAGCAAGTCGACAACGGCCTGCAGGCGGGGGTCCTGAAGGAACTCGTGGAGGGCGGTGCTGTGCTGCGAGAGGAAGCACATCCGCTGAATCATGGCATTTCCGGCTTCGTCCTGACCGAATTTCAGGGGAACACCGTTTACTTTGTCGCGGCCTTCAGCGAGCCATTCTTTCTCGATCCGCTCAACTTCACTAATGAATAACTTTACCGTTTCAGGATGAATAAAATTACGGAAAACAATCACGCCATTTTTGTTAAAGAACTGGCGTTGTTCGGGGGTAATGGTTTCGCCCAGCGTAAAGGGCGGTAAATCGATTTTGCTCATATCGGTGGTTTACAGTTCGGAGGTTCCGGGTTCAGTGCCAACCGCTGGCTGCCTTCCATTGGACAGATACAACCATAATGGTTTGTTTACGCCCCAAATCTACGAAATTTACAATTTTAGGATTACTTTTAATTGATTTAATTAATCCGACTTTAATTAACGGTTATTTCAGTTTCGGTGGCTGCTTTATTTGATCAACGGTTAATACTCCTGTTAGTCAGTAGTTTAATTGGGCTTACTACGTCTGCCTTGGCTCAGTCAGACAGTATTCCGTTACCCCGGGAGGCTGAGCTTAACCCTGCCATCCGGGCGCGCAACACGCTGATTTTGCCGCTGATAGCCCGTTCCATCGAGACAGACTGGTCTTTTGGCGTGGCAGGTTCGTACACCTTTCGATTCAACCGGTCCGATACCGTAACTCGTACTTCTAACGCACAGGGACTTGCTTTATACTCACTGCGAAAACAATTTATTGCCGCGATCAACGGCACCACGTACTTTCCCGGCGAACGCTATATTCTAAACTATCAGTTGTCGTACAGCAATTTTCCCGATAAATTCTGGGGCCTGGGAAAAGAAGCGCCGGACAAGGGCGAAGAGGCCTATACCTTTCAGCAATATTACGTATACCTGCATTTTCAACGAAAACTTCAGGAGCGTTTTTTTGCGGGCCTGCTCTACGAATATCAGCGATTATTATCTGTCGATTACCAGCCGGGGGGGCTCTTCGACCGGCTGGATGTGCCGGGCCGCTTTCCGTACCATGTGTCGGGGGCGGGGCTGAGCCTGACCTACGATTCGCGCAACAACGCCTTTGCGCCCGACCGGGGGGCCTTCCTGCAGGTGTATTTCAACCACTTTGCCCCCCTTTTCGGATCGGACTTCCGGTATACCAATTACGTGATCGACTTCCGGCGGTTTTTGCGGACCTACCGCGATCAGGTACTGGCTATTCAGGCCTACGGTTTTTTCAATGCCGGCCAGGTGCCGTTGCGTAGTCTGGCCAGCTTCGGAGGGTCGAACAGCATGCGTGGGTTTTACGATGGCCGGTACCGCAGTAAAAATCAGGTCGTTATTCAGGCCGAGTACCGGGTGCCTTTGTTCTGGCGGTTGGGGGCCGTTGGCTTCGTTGGCATCGGAAATGTAGCCAGCCGGGTGCAGAACCTAAATTTCGAAGATTTAAAGTACTCCTTCGGCGCAGGAGCCCGCGTGGCCCTGGACCGGAAGGAGCGCCTGAATCTGCGCATCGATTACGGCTGGGGAATCGGGCAGAGCGTATCGAATGGGTTGTATTTCCAGTTGGGCGAGGCCTTCTGACCAGTATTCAGCAGAATTGCTGAAAGACCTGTCGGCTTATTCCTGGAGAGCCCTATTATTCCAGCCGCTGAGACCGAGCCACTTGCCCAGGCGGTAGAACGGATACGTAAACACAAAGGCGCCCATCACATCGATGGTGTAATGTACGTGCTGCACAAGCAGCAACGCCCCTACGATCAGCGAGCCAACCAGCACCAACAGCCGGTCCCAGCGCCGACGCAGACACAAAAAGATCAGAAAGATGGTGGATGTATGGCCTGAGTAGAACAGATCTTTCGTGATATAAACCTTCCCGTAGAATGCGTTCGTTATCGGATCGACCATCGGAATGAGGCCAATTGGCGGATTGAGCGGGAACAGATTGATGCTGATCATGCGCGACAGGCTGATGAGTACGTAACTGTACACAAACATCATGTAAATGGCCGGGCTGCGCCGGACCCTAACCACAAGCAGCAGCGCGGATGCCCAGATGACCAGAAAAATAATCAGCGATACATCGACGGGGGGAATCCGGGTCAGCACCCAGTCTGCCAGCACCGGACCACTGTGTTGTTCGATGATTTGAAAAAAGATCGGAAAGGCGCCCAATAAGGCCAGTAGACAAACCACGCTGACGATGAATTTTCGGCGAAAAGCAGTCGACCGCCAGGCCGCACTCCAGATGACTTCGTTAACTGGATTAGGGGTAAGAACAGACATAAAGCAACGGAAAAGGCCGCAAAGGTACGAAAGAGTAAAGTATCGAGGTGATCAACTCGTTCGACTTCGCGCTAAATTGATACAGGATCGTTGGGTAGTTAACCCTAAAAAAACCAAAATAGCTTTCCTGAGTTTAGTGTACCATTCGTTTTTGCGGATGAACGAATCGAATCGGCCACTTTACTGGTAATACTTTTTTATTCTTTATACGTACATACAGGTATGAAACGCAGCTATTTCGGTTGGATGGGGCTGTTTTGGCTTTGGGCTCTGAGCCCGGACCAGGCAGGGGCGACGGGGCTACCTGAGACCGTACTGCCGGTTGCGGATACGGCCAAAAAAGAACACCGTTTCCAGCTTATCCCCCTGCCGATCGTGTTTTATACGCCCGAAACCCACATTGCCTATGGGGCGCTGGGGGTGTGCCTGTTCCGAACCGACAGCACGGCGCGCACGTCGAACGTCGATTTTGCCGTCCTTCATACGCAGAATGCCCAGACCGTGGTCGAGCCGACGTATACCATTTTCACGAAGCACGAAAAATACCTGATTCGGGGTATGTTGCTTTACACGAAGTTTCCGGAACTGTATTATGGTATCGGTCCCGCCACGACCGACGACCAGCAGGAGTTGGTTTCGTACAAGAGCCTACGGGCCTACAACCGGTTTCTGCGCCGGGTAAAGCCCGGCTGGTTTGTGGGTCTTCAGCAGCAGTATTTCAAAACGTTCGATATCACCCGCTCCTCCGACCGGGCCTTACCTGCTCAGACTCTGATCGGCGGTTTGGGCAGTGTCGTGAATGGGGTAGGCCTGGCCAGTGTGGTCGATACCCGCGATAACATTTATTCGCCCGTCAGTGGCTGGTACGCCGATGTCTCGCTGATGGACTACCGGGGGTGGCTGGGCAGCGAGTTCACCTTCACTAATTACCTTTTCGATATTCGGCATTACCAGTCCCTTTCACCCAATACGGTGCTGGCTGGGCAGGTGTACATCAATCTGAATATGGGTGAAGTGCCCTTCAAGCAGGCTGCCACGCTGGGTGGATCGTCGCTGTTGCGCGGGTATTACAACGGTCGCTATCGCGACAACGATGCCCTGATTCTTCAGGCAGAAGTACGGCAGCGATTTTTTGGCCGGTTCGGTGGGGTGCTCTTTGCGGGCGTGGGCGACGTGGCGCATAAACCCAGGGAGTTTACCGTCGGTGATCTCAAACCGACGGGTGGGCTGGGGCTACGGTACCTGATCAGCCGCAAAGAACACGTGAATGTACGCTTCGATGCCGCTGTCGGTAATCATACCCACGGCTTCTACGTGAATATTTCCGAAGCTTTCTAGCCTTCGAGAAAAGGCGGCCGGTTTCCTCGAAACAGGTATCCGTCGGGAGCCTACGGCAACATTTTTACTGCCTGAACGATAGAGAATTGCAGCCGCCGAAATACTTCCGCGTATTTTGCCAGGGCCATGGGGTCCGTCTGTTTGTATTTCGAATAAAACATCAGGGCCTGTAGTTCGGGCCGGCCGTAGCGGGTCAGCATGGTCCAAGTGGCTATATACGGTCGTGTATCATCCGCCGTTTGCATCATTTCGGCCAGCAGCACCTCCATCCGGAGAAAAGCAGCAACCATCGATACCGTCCCCTGGCGGGGATGCAGGTTCTGAATGACAGCGAGTTCGAACAGAATAGTAGGCATTTTACGAGAGTAGGTAATTTTCTGTTAACTCGCCGTGGCTGTTCATTGTTGGCTGTGAGGACCGATATAGTCTAAATGTACTATATTGCTGGCTGGCAGGGGCTCGTTTATAAACAGAATTGACTATACGAATCGAGCCTACGTAGGGATCATTCATTTCAGGGCTGCGGCCATTTTCTCAATCATTCCGTATTGGCGGTGCCGCTAAAATGCCCTAACTTTGCATTTTAGAGACCCATACATGGCCACCGAACAAATTCTGATTCTGGATTTTGGTTCGCAATATACCCAACTCATTGCCCGCCGGGTGCGCGAACTGAACGTTTACTGCGAAATTCATCCGTACAATCATCTTCCTGTTATCACCTCCGACGTCAAGGGCATTATTCTGTCCGGCAGTCCATCATCCGTACGCGACGCCGACGCTCCCGAAGTTCATTTAGCTGCTTTTCGGCATAAACTGCCCATTTTGGGGGTTTGCTACGGTGCCCAACTGCTGGCGCATACCAGCGGAGGAGAAGTACAGGCATCGGCCATCCGCGAATATGGCCGCGCCAAACTTGGTACGGTAAACGGTGAAAACCCGTTGCTTAAAGGCATAGACCAGCACTCGCAGGTGTGGATGTCGCACGCAGACACCATTACGAGCGTACCGGAGAACTTCACCATCATCGCATCGACCGATACGGTCCGGGTGGCAGCTTTTCAGGTTGAAAACGAACCGACCTACGGCATTCAGTTCCACCCCGAAGTAACCCACTCGCTACAGGGGAAAACCCTGCTGCACAATTTCGTGGTCGACATTTGCGGGTGTGCCCAGGACTGGACGTCCGAGTCGTTCGTCGAAACAACCGTAGCGCAACTGAAGCAAAAACTTGGTAACGATAAGGTCGTGCTGGGCCTCTCCGGTGGGGTCGACTCGTCGGTTGCGGCCATGCTCATTCACCAGGCTATCGGCCAGAACCTGTACTGCATCTTTGTCGACAACGGGGTATTGCGGAAAGATGAGTTTTCGGGCGTTCTTGAATCGTACAAAACCCTGGGACTGAACGTCAAAGGCGTTGACGCGAAAGACCAGTTCTATACCGCTCTGGCCGGGCTGACCGATCCCGAAGCCAAACGGAAAGCCATCGGTAAAACCTTTATCGATGTGTTCGACCACGAAGCCCACCTGATCGAAGGCGTATCGTGGCTGGGGCAGGGGACCATTTATCCCGATGTGATCGAGTCGGTATCTGTCAAAGGCCCGTCGGCCACGATCAAGTCGCACCACAACGTGGGAGGGCTGCCCGATTTTATGAAGCTGAAAATCGTTGAGCCGCTCAATACCCTGTTCAAAGACGAAGTACGGTTGGTCGGCCGAACGCTGGGCCTGCCCGAAGCCATTCTGGGACGCCACCCGTTCCCCGGCCCGGGCTTAGCCATCCGGATTCTGGGCGACATCACCCCCGAAAAAGTGCAGATATTGCAGGAGGTCGATGCGCTGTTCATCGACGGTCTGAAGCGCGAGGGCTTGTACGATAAGGTCTGGCAGGCCGGGGCCATGCTTCTGCCCGTGCAGTCGGTTGGCGTCATGGGCGACGAACGGACGTACGAACGCGTGGTTGCCCTTCGGGCCGTAACGAGCGTCGACGGAATGACCGCCGACTGGGCGCATCTACCGTATGAATTCCTCGCCAACATATCGAACGAAATTATCAATCGCGTCAAAGGGGTTAACCGGGTAGTTTACGACATTTCGTCGAAGCCCCCTGCTACCATCGAGTGGGAATAGGGTATAAAAAAAGGACCAGGGCTTCAGACCCTGGTCCTTTTTTTATACCCTGGAATACTAACTGACTTAGTTAAGTTTCAGGGCTTCTTCAGCGCTGTTAATACCCGATTTTGTGGCGTCGGCGGCATCTTCGACTTTGTCGTTATAAGCTGCCTTTGCTTGACTCTTTTTATAGTTGGCTTCTCCCTGATATTGATCGTACTTGTCTTCGGCCTGCCCTTTATATTGATCAAACTTGTTTTCTGCCTGGTTCTTTAGTTGATCCGCTTTCGCCTGGGCATTACCGACCAGCCGGTCAACCTGTGATTTTACCTGGTCGACCCCTTCTTCCCACTGGCTTTGCAAGTCATTGGCGGTCTTCGTCAATTTTTCACGGGTTTCTTTTCCACTCCGGGGGGCTGTCAAATAACCGATTGCCAATCCTGCTAGTACTCCTCTTAGAAAACTCATTGTCGTAGTAGGTTTTAAATGTCCTGTGTCTGTTTTCTCTTAAAAAAATATGCCAGATGAAAGACGTTTTCCGTCAGGATGCTGATTCATAGGCGCTTATTTTAACCGAATAAAAACGAATAAGTTTTAAAATACATCAGAGTGGGTATTTTATTCCCCAGGATAGGGGTCGTCGGTGGGCAGAAGGGGAGCGTCCTGCTTATTTAGGCTGATCGTTGTCCTGATTAGCCGACTAGTTGAATTACCCGCAAGGGGGCAGTTACTTAAAAATAATTTCTACAAATATTATAGAACAAATATAGTATGAACCTGCTTATACAACACACAACACGCAGCATTCCCATTGTTCTGTGAATTTCAAAAATGATGAGCAACGAGTCCAGTCAGGCAAGTAGAAGCGATGAATCCGGGAAGGTAACCCTGTCGACAGAGCCGATCATTATTCCTGTTATCGAGGAGCATCTACACATCCACAAGCAGCTTATCGAGACCGGAGTCGTCCGCATTGCCAAGCACATAATCGAAGAAGCGCAGACGGTCGATATACCCGTCTTTCGGGAAGAAGTGACTGTCGAACACGTGGCGGTTTACCAGTATGTCGAAACCGCCCCTGCCGTACGCTACGAAGGAGAGACAATGATCATTCCGGTATTGCGGGAAGTGCTGGTGACCGAAAAAAAGCTCTTGCTGGTGGAGGAAGTGCACGTAACCAAACGACACTTCAACGAGCAGGAAACCCAGGAGGTAATACTCCGGAAAGAAGAAGTGACCGTCGATCGGAGCGGTCCTCATCCCGAACGCTCGGCCCTATGAAAGGCCTTCGTTATAGATTAATCAACAAAACCAATTCTCAACGATCAAACCAGTAAAGCTCATGGCACAACAGACAGTAGTTGGTATTTTCGACAGCGCATCGGAAGCGCAAAAAGCCGTAGATCAGTTAATAAGCGAAGGCTTCTCGCGGAGTAATGTGGATGTGTCCGTCGCGAACGCAGCCAACTCGGCTGATACCTATGACACGACGACCACGCGAACCGACGGCGTAACGGAAGAACATCGAAATTCAGAGGATGGCATCGGTGGTTTCTTTAAATCACTGTTTGGCGATGATGACGATGATGACTACAGAAAACATAGTGAAGTGGGGCGCCGGGGCTCAATTGTAACGGTACATGCTCAAACATCGGACGAGGCCGAGCGGGCTGCCAGTATTCTGGACGATAAAGGGGCCGTTGACATTGACGAACGGGCCGCGGAATATGGCTATGGCAATACCGCGTCAGCTGCTGACACCCTCACAGGAAGCGGAACGGCTTATGCCGACACCGATGTGACGAATCGCAGTCTGACACCCGATACGGACCAGACTATCAAGGTGATTCAGGAAAACCTGGAAGTTGGCAAGCGGGATGTACAGACTGGGGGCGTCCGGGTGCGTAGCCGTATCGTTGAGCGGCCGGTCGAGGAAAGCCTGCGTCTGCGCGAAGAGCGGGTGACGGTTCAGCGTACACCCGTCAATCGGCCTGCAACGGCCGCGGACCTGAATGCCTTCCAGGAAGGACAGATCGAACTGACCGAGCATGCGGAAGTGCCCGTAGTGTCGAAAACGGCCAACGTCGTGGAAGAAATTTCAGTGGGCAAAGAAGTGAACGAACGGCTTGAAACCGTTCGGGATACGGTGCGCAACACCGATGTGGAAATTGAAAACCTCGGTAAAACCGAGACGACGACCGATCCCTTGCTGACCACCAGCCGAACAGATTATGAGGACGAGCAGGTGAACACAAGCTCGACCAATCGGTAGAGGAGGAAAAGGTAGAGGGCCTGGGGCAATGGGTAAAAAATGAGTATACACATCTCATTCCTTACCCGATGCTCCAGGCCCTCTGCCTTTCTCCTTTATCGTTTCTCCGCGATCACTTCCCGAATGTCGTTGATGATTTTTCCGGCCAGGTGATCGGCTGTCGCGAGCGTGTCGGACTCCGAATAAATCCGGATAATGGGTTCGGTATTCGATTTGCGGAGGTGCACCCACTCTTTATCGAACTCGATCTTGACCCCATCGATCGTATTGATCGGATTGCGGGCGTACTTAGCCTGAATCCGGTCCAGCACGGCGTCGACGTTGATATCGGGGGTCAGTTCGATCTTATTTTTTGAAATGTAATAATTCGGGTAGGTGCGCCGAAGCATCGACGCCGATTTACCGGATCTGGCCAAATGGCTCAGAAACAAAGCGATGCCCACCAGCGCGTCGCGACCGTAGTGCAGGTCGGGGTAAATGATCCCGCCGTTGCCTTCGCCACCGATAACGGCTTCCTGCTCTTTCATCATCTCGACCACATTGACTTCGCCCACGGCCGAGGCAAAATGCTGCCCACCATATTTGCGGGTTACATCCCGTAGCGCTACCGTACTCGACATGTTCGATACGGTATTCCCGGCGGCTTCGCCCTGAGCCGCCCGGCTTTTGAGCACGTAATCAGCTACGGAAACGAGCGTGTATTCTTCACCAAACGGCGATCCATCCTCACAAATCAGCGCCAGCCGGTCGACGTCGGGGTCTACGACAATCCCCAAATCGGCATTACCCTTGGTCATTTCTTTAATGATGTCGCGCAGGTTCTCTGGAAGGGGCTCTGGATTGTGGGCAAAATTACCCGTTGGTTCGCAATGGAGTTTGGTCACCTGCTCGACGCCGAGTGCTTCCAGCAGCATCGGTACTGCCAGGCCACCCGTTGAGTTGACGGCATCGACCACCAGCCGGAAATTGCGGGCGACAATTGCATCGCGGTCTACCAGGGGTAAGGTCAGAATCTGCTCGATGTGTTTTTGCAGCCAGCTCGTATCGACCCGGTATTGCCCCAGTTTCCGAACGTCGGCGAAATCGAACGACTCCGCTTCGGCAATGGCCAGTACCTCCGCTCCGTCCTGGCCTGAAATAAACTCGCCGTTTTCGTTGAGCAGTTTGAGGGCATTCCACTGGACCGGATTGTGGCTGGCGGTGAGGATGATACCCCCCGCTGCTTTTTCGCCTGGTACGGCCAGCTCGACGGTTGGAGTGGTCGATAGCCGCAGGTCCAGCACATCCAGGCCGAGGCCCTGTAAAGTGGCGGCTACCAGTTTTGAAACCATATCGCCCGATAGCCGACCATCGCGCCCAATGACCACGGTTTTTCGATCAGGGTTTCGTTGTCGTAACCACTGCCCAAACGCGGCTGTAAATTTGACTACGTCCAGGGGCGTCAGTCCGTCCCCGCTACGCCCGCCAATCGTTCCTCTAATCCCGGAAATAGACTTGATTAATGCCACTGTAGGTATGCTGATAAGTACGCAAAGATAACGAGCCGGGGGCAGGGGGCAAGAGGATTAGAAAAAACTAATCCTGTCGACAGTCCCCCTCCGCCCCAGGCCCTTTGCTCAGACAAACACCAGTTCTGAACGGAGCACTGAGTTGGCCTGCCCGCTGAATGTTCCCCTGATGGGAGCGGCCAGCTCGGGTTGGGCCGTCGAAGTCAGAAAGATGTGCCGATTGACCACGACCGAACCCTCCGTGGGGTCGAAACCCCGCCAGCCAGCCCCCGGCAAATAAACTTCGGCCCAGGCGTGGAGCTGGTGTTCCTGCTGCGGATTTCCGAACAGGTACCCACTGACAAAGCGGGCGGCTATGCCCAGACTGCGGCAGGCAGCCATGAACAGGGTCGTATAATCGCGGCAGGAGCCCCTGGCGAGCGTCAGGGTTTGTTCGGGCGGAAACGGCGCGCCCAGTTCCCGGATTTCGTAGGTAAACTGCCGGATCGTCTGGTTCAGATTCATCAAAAAGCCCGTCGTCTGCCAGCCTGCGTCGGCCGCAATCTGCCGGGCCCACTGTTCGACCCGATCCGATACGCCTACGCGCTGCAGATAAGGCTGTAGCAATTCCTGCTCGGCTTTCGGGTATTGAAATGGAACGCGCTGGGCTTCAAAGGGAAATAAAACAAAGTCGAACGAGTTGAATTCCTCCGACTGAAGCTGGATTTCGGCCGTTACCCGCAGTCGGTTCGTCGGCCGGCTAAAATACACCAGTTGCTGAACGTTGCCTTCTACATCGATATTCCGGACAATTTTGGCCGGCGTCGGGTCAATGATGAGGGTGTAGTCCAGCAGCCGCTGGTAGGGATAGGTTCGTGGGTATAAATAAAGCGTTTGCGGGCCCAGTGCAACAGGAATGTCGTAAGTGTACTCGGATTCATGCCGAACGTGGAGGTGCATAGCGAAATAGAGTGAAGAGTGATGAGTGAATAGTGATGAATGAAAAATAAGCCTGATACTGTTTCATTCATCGCTCTTCACTCATCCCTGCTTTATACGTTTTTAACGGAGCGGACTTTTTCGAAGATGGGGTCCATCCAGTAGGAGGGCAATTTACGGACCGAATTGCTGAGCAGGGCACTCCACTGGTGCGAGACCTCGTCCATGTCTTCTTTTTCAAGCCGGTACTCGGTCATGTGAAAACTGTCTTTCGGGTAGATGACCACATCCAGTGGGTAATCGACATCGTTGGCGCTGACCCGGGTGGCGTCGAACGCCAGAAAGCCGATCTTCAGCGCATCGGGCAGGCTTGTTTCGTACGATAAATTTCTGAATAGCAGCGGTTTACCATAGCCGGAGTTGCCAATGATCTTAAACGGAGACCCCTGATCCACTTCCACCCAGTTGCCCTCGGGGTAAAGCATAAACAGCTTATGTTCTTCATCATCTTCCAACTGCCCGCCAACGATGGCGTTGAGGTTGAAATTTAAGCCGCTGGCGATAATCGAGGCTTTATCTTCCTGGGCCACCCGCTTCACCTGTTCCCCAAAAGCGTTGACGGCTTTGTACAATTTATTGAAAGAACGATCGCGCTCGGTGAGTACTTCTCTGAAATAGGTGATGGCCTTGTCCCGTACGGAGCGCAGACCCGACGTCATGATAAAGAGTGAGTGATTTTCGACTTCATGAACCGAAATTTTACGGTTTGATGAAACCTCGGTACCGGAGGTCAATCGCCTGTCGGCAATGGCAACCAAACCCGACGCGACCTTAATTCCTAAACAATACGTCATTCGATACAGTGGGGGAAACCAGAGCGTTTTCTCTGGGCAGTAAACCCAACAAATATACGGGTTACCCCCATTTTTGTTTGATCTACCCGTTTGTTTTCTCGAAAAATGATGCGCGCTACCGACAAGGCAATGCTTATTTTTGACCCTTATCGGTCCGCTGATCGCTATCCGGAACCGTCGTTCGGTATTCGCCTACAGCTCTGGTAAACAGTCGTATACGCGGTTGTGCACCTGAAACAGACAGGCTGCGGATGCGTCGGCTGGCAGGGCAGGAGACGGAGAGCGGGTGCGCCACGGAAATACGGGTTCATTGACTATAGAGACGACCGGAGGGAAAAAGGTTTCCCGCTGTTGGGTCTGCAGACGGGCCGAATAGGTTCCCGTTCCGACCCTAAGCCGTTGGGTTGTATCGCCGGTGTTCCAGCTGTAGCTGGCCCCATCGGGCTGAGTGAGCATAAGCTGCTGATCGTCGGTGCAGGCAATCCGAAGCAGTGGTTGCGGGCGCGACTCGTAGGGGGTAATGCTCCGAAGCACGGCGTCGGTGATGGCGTTGGCCCACAGTTCCCCTGCTTTTGCCTGGCCAGCGGGCGAGTAATGCGCTCCGTCGGGCCGGTCGGCTACGGAAGTGATGATATCCAGGTCAGGTCCCGCGAAAGTACGATAACCGGGTTTGTCGATCACCTGTTGCTGAGCTGCCCGGACGTTCTCGGCAGGGCCATGCATGAATGAAGAACGGGCAACGATCCAGGCCAGGTCGGGCTTGTTGAACTCCTGGCGGGATTTGTCGATAACCCCCAGATGATGTTTCAGAATAAGCTCGGTCGGGTTGGCGCGGTCATTTTCGCCATGATTCAATAAAATCGCACGAATGCCGGTCGATGGAACGTATAACTGCATTAGATTCCGCAGGTTGACGTAGGGCATGCGGAGGCTGTAGCGGACGAAGCTGTGCGTAAACGGAATATCGTAGGCCGAGTTGTAGTTATGCTCCATGTTGCTGCCGCCGAAGCCCGCGTTGAAGAGCAGCACCGGCACGTTGATGCGCCGAACGAGCACATCGCCCATGTGCCCCCAGAACCACGCCATTTTAGCAAAAGGCGCCATGCCGTTGAATTGCTGGAGCTGGCTAAACACTAAACTGGGCAAATAGCGGGCATCGGCGGTGGCCAGGTACTGCTGAAAATCGGGCGACTCCTGGTCGAGCGCTACCACCGTCACCCGATCGTCGGTAGCACCGGGCATCGACGGGCAGCCGTTCGTTCCGTTCACGTTACAACCCGATCCCTGCGCGTTGGAATGCCCTACGATGGCAAAAACCTCACCCACGCCAAACCGATCTACCGAATCTACGGCCACCACCTGCCGGTTTCGTAAGCCCCGCACTTCGATCCGGTACCAGCCGCCCCGCACCTGAAGGGTTCCGGTAAACTGCCCCTGGGTTGGACGAGCCTGAAGCGTCGCCCAGCCAGTAGACACGCCCTGACCCGAGACCCGTGCCACCACCCGCGCTTCGACAGCATCGAGGGGCTCTGCATAGCTGCCTGCAATCTGGACCGTGGCCAGGTTAGCGTTGTTGCGCTGGACGACCATCCGACTCACCGGATAGGTAACCGTAAGCTGGGCACTGACCTGAGTCGACATCAGGAAACAGCAACTGGCAGACATAAAGGCCTTTCTAAGGTAGATTAGCATGATGAATAAACGAAAGTGGCATTTAGGAAGAGAACGCCATGACGTAGCATATTGATTTGAATAAGCCGGATAAAACGGGTTTGACGATTCATAAAGACCTCCCAATTCAGCGCAAAGAGGAGCCTCGATTGGCAGTAGGCTAGCCGGACTGGAGCCGTATGCTAATGGGTATTTTTCGACCAAATTGGTTTGTTTTTGGGAATCGTTTGTGTTACTTTGGCATTCTTATTCAACCCCGATGCCCATTCTGCAATGAACTTTGACGACGAAGACGACGACGATAGCTTTATGGACTGGGATGGTTTCGATGAAGACTATGACCCCGAGGAAGCCCGCGCCGAAATGGAGGCTGAAAACCGACGGATCAAGAACCTGCCCATTCTACGGAAAGCCAATGAACTGATGGAATTGACGCAGGCTATTGTAGAAACCATCAATAAGGAAGAGGACGTGCTGATGATGCATGAACAGATGCTGGCCAATGCCATGATGCTGGCTCCGAAAATCGTTGGGGCCGAAGGGGGAGATTTGTATACACTGCGGATGGAAAATGCCGTCATCATCAAGATGCACGCCCGTGAACTACTCGCTCAGACTTCCTACTGTAAGGCCGAGAAACTGGCTACGACGGCGTATCTGAACGTGCTGCGCGACGAAATCGAGCAGTTTCGGCTGCTGTTCGTCGAATGGGTCAATAGCTTTGATAGAGATAATGACGCCCCAGACGACTGGGGGCTGTTTTACTAAAGAACGAAGCGGGCAGGTCGGAAAACCTGCCCGCTTCGCATTTATCGGGTATACATGGCGCCTTTGGCAATCGTCGATTCGTACTCGAAATTGATCGTTTCCAGGAATTTACCCGTCACCCAGCCGATATCGGCATTGCGGATAAAGACAAACCGCCTGGGCGTCGAATTGGCGTTGTAAGCTTTCATCAGCGCGTCGAGCCACAACACTCCGGCAATCAACTGCTTCTCATTGAGCCGACTCTGAACCGTGTTGATGTCTCTGGCAGCCAGATTCCGGACGCCGGAGCTGGGTATGGCCTGGAGATTGGGCTGAAACAGGGCTTTCGTATCCTCCAGTGCCAGCCGTTTGAACTGCTCCACATCGGCGGCCAGAATCGGTACGGCGGTAACATCGGCTTTTTCCGGGTGCAAATACGTCACCAGCGCCAGAGCAATATCGCCCCCAACTCCCACCGTTCGGCGCTGTTTAAAGCCAGATTCGCGGCTACCCAACCGAGAGGCCAATGCCGAATCGGCGATGGCTTTGACGACCCGCTGAGCTTCGCGCTTGAAGGCATCCATACTGAGCGACCGGTTGCCTTCGATGCGTTCGACCAGGGTGGTGGTCCCAACGGGCAGGCTGATTTCATGAAAATCTTTGTCGGCATGGGTGAAGTTCCGGCGGCTGGCATCCTGGTCGAAATAGCCACCCATCGTGCTGACGCTTCCCAGATTCAGCGCCGAGGTAGTTGGCCATACTTTTCGCGGAATGGCGCCAATCGTGAAGAGCTCGGCTTCGCGCATGGGCGTCAGGGTAGTATCGATGCGGATGTTGGGATTGGGCAACACCCGCGACAATTGATGGAAAAGGGCCTGACGACTTTCGGGCGTACGCCCGACGCTCTGTTCGAGGTCACTATTGAAGATGATGAAGGTCCGTTCGGCCGGCACATTGTACCGCCTGACCGAATCCAGGCCTACGCGAAGGGCATCCTGGCCACCGCTGACGGATTTGGAAGCATCGGCCAGCAAGCCGCTGCTGGGAATCTCGAAGGTCGTTTTGATGTCTTTTTCGTAAAAATCTGTCTCGTACTGGGTTTTGAAAATAGCCACTTTCACCCCCGATCGGCCGATCTGAATACCGGCATACACATTCTTACTGGATAAATCCCGGATGATTTCATTGACTCCCCAGCCGCTGGCCACATACTTGAGATTGGTATACTGAGTGCGCGCCCGATCCAGATACTGCAGGGCGGTGGTCGTGTCTTTCAGATCTTTGTACGAAAGGCCCAGCAGTTCGTTGGTGACGGCTTCCCAGTACGCGTGTTTGGTCCGGACGGCGGGCATGGCTCGCTGTAGCAAGCTGATCGATTCCTGCGATTTATCGACTTCCCGCAAGGTGTTCGCCAGTTTGATGTAGCGAATGGCCTGCGAGAGGCTGGTGGCAGTCTGGGCTATTGCCGATGACAACCCGATATAGAGGCAGGCGGATAGAAAGCAGAAGCGTTTCATTGCTTTAATAAAGATTAAGTTTTAATCATCCAGGCAGGAAACGAATGGGGAGTGAGCCGCTTATCGGCGACTACCAACGGCGGGCTACGCCCGATTCAGCCGGAAATGATCCATAGAGACGATTGACTCATGTACGTGACAGCTCATCGGACGGATTCGGGGCTGTGCTAAAAGTTAGTATATGGGAAACTGCCCCTATTTTCAAACTAGTTGGCTGCGTGGCAGCTAGCTTATCACTTTAAATCAGACCTAAACTACCGAATAAAAACAATTGACTATTTAGGTGAAATTTTTACTATTAATTTATCAATTTTGGAATTTTGGTAGCAAAATGATTTTAAGGATCTTCTGATGACCAACTGGCTGAAAAGTAAGTGAATCGATGTTCGCCGATCAATATGCACCCGCTATGATTAGAATTATTTTAGCGAAGATGGTATCTTGCCAAACGAAAAACCACGCAAGTTCATGCGTTACATCATTCACGCGTACGATCATACGGATGCCGATGCGCTCGACCGGCGGATGCGGGTCCGCCCGGCTCACTTCGATTATGTCCGCCAGTTGAAGGCCGAAGGACAATTTATTCTCGGTGGAGCCCTGCTTGATTCCGCTGGCAACATGATCGGGTCGATGCTCTTGCTTGAGCTGCAAACCGAAGACCAACTGGCTACGTATCTAAAAACCGATCCGTACATTGTGCAGGGTGTCTGGGATAAAATTGACGTAAACCCCTTCCGGCAGGCCGACGTCTGAAACGCCCGACTGGCTGTGAAAATGACCCCATCGATGCCCTGGCCGCTACTGTTTACTACTTACTGACGACTCATTTTGATACAGGCTGCAATATTTGATATGGATGGGCTGCTGGTGGATTCGGAACCCCACTGGCGAGCCATGGAGCGTGACGTGTTCGATTCCGTGGGCCTTCATCTGACCGACGAACAATGCAAGCAGACGACGGGTTTGCCTATTCTGGACGTTGTCCGGTACTGGTTTGTGCGCGCCCCCTGGTCCGAACAACAGGCCGCGGGGCGTAGTCATGAAGCGTTGGCCGATGCCATCACCGAGGGCGTTCATGAACGGATTGCGCAACTGGCCGAACCCATGCCGGGCGCGCTGGATACACTCGACTTTTTTGTCGGACGCGGTATTCCAACGGCAATTGCTTCGGCGTCGCCCATGAGTCTGATCGAAGTGGTACTGACCCGCCTGGGTATTCGCGATGCCCTGACGCTTTGGCACTCGGCTACGCTGGAAGCCCGCAATAAACCGGCTCCGGATGTATACCTGGGTACGGCCCGCAAACTGGACGTGTTACCGGCAAACTGCCTGGCCTTCGAAGATTCGGGAAATGGCCTGAAATCCGCTTATGCGGCTGGTATGCGTACCGTAGCCGTACCGGGCGCTTTCGAATACGATGATCCGAAGTTTGCCATTGCCACCCTTAAACTGCCCGCGCTGACGGCCTTTTCGGCGGCTACTTTCGACGCGCTGCTACTGAACGAATGCTATTCCTAACTACCTAAATGTGCCGAGCACTTGTTAACACCTATGCGTATTTACCAACTAGATGCCTTTACCGATCGACTGTTCGCGGGCAATCCGGCGGCTGTCATTCCCTTGACCGACTGGCTGCCCGATGAACAGATGCAGCAGATCGCATCCGAAAATAACCTGGCCGAAACGGCTTTCTACGTAAAAACTGACGGCGACGCGAACTACCACATTCGGTGGTTTACGCCTACTCTGGAAATCGACCTGTGCGGGCATGCAACACTCGCCACCGCTTATGTTATATTCTTTCTGGAAGAAAAACTGGCTGAACAGGGCGAAATCGATCAGATTTTCTTCGACTCCCGCAGCGGCCAGCTGAAGGTCTGTCGGGGCGAAAACGGGTGGTTAACCCTCGACTTTCCGGCTGACATCGTGCATAAGGCCACGCTCCAACCGCCTGCGCTGATCACCAGCGTGCGCGAAAAACCCGTAGCCGTCTATAAAGGTAAAACCGATTACATGCTGGTATACGAAACCCAGGCGCAGATCGAAGCGTTGGCACCCGATTTCAGAGAGATGAACACCGTACCGGCACGGGGCGTCATCGTTACGGCTCCGGGGGATCCAAATCGGGCTGAGAACGGAGCAACCGAAAGCGTTGATTTTGTTTCCCGCTTTTTCGGACCACAGGCCGGCATCGATGAAGATCCTGTTACGGGTTCGGCGCACACCACGCTGGTGCCGTACTGGGCCGAGCGGCTGGGCAAAACTGAACTCACCGCCCGTCAGCTTTCGAAACGGGGCGGATACCTGCGTTGCAAACTCAACGAAAGCACAGACCCCGTCCGGGTCGATATTTCGGGACAGGTGCAACTGTATATGACCGGTGAAATTAACCCGTAACGAAGAGTAGCGTAAGTGGTCACGACCGATTTACTGACCACTTACGCTCTTAGCAGAAACCAGCAGAGGTCGTTTGTTAACGGCTTACTAGCAGTAACTAATTTTAACCGATTTTTATTTGTAATAAATCTAAACAAGCGTATTTTTGCTGTCGTAAACGACTATAAGTAAATGACAGCCGAATTTGTCGCTTTTGAACACACGGTTTCGCTCAGTGATGCTAAGCCAATAACGCAGACGAACCCTTTTGCGGGGTATGAATGCGTGCTGAAAAAGTGCTGCAAAAAGTATAAAAAGGGCAAGCGCTGCAAAAAATGCCCCGATTGACAAGCTAGCCGACTGCGGACGTTCCATCTTTGCCATCTTTGCGACATGGAACTACAGTACCAATCTTACCCGGATTTGCCACCGGAGCCCTGGTCGACAGCCCTGCTTGACCTGCTCTCCAGCGTATTTTCGAATCAATCCCGCTCCGGTTTACTGAATCAACTCACGTATCAACAGGCGCATTCAGGCCTGCAAACCCTGCTGGCAGTTGCCGGTGGACAGGTGGTTGGCTGCAAACTAGGCTACGAACGCAAACCCGGTCATTTTTATAGCTGGCTGGGAGCCGTGCATCCAAATGCCCGGGGACAGGGTATTGCTTCCGAACTAATGCGTCAGCAACATGACTGGTGTCGCCAGCACGGATATCACACGGTCCGTACCCAAACCTATAACCAGTGGCGGTCGATGCTTTTGCTGAATCTGCGGTTCGGCTTCGACATCATTGGCACCGTACAGGGCAGCCACGGACTGGCCATTGTGCTGGAGAAGAAAGTAGGTTGAGGCTAGCAGCGAACCAGACGGACCACCGTTGAATTGTGGCTTTCCGGTGAACCCAACGCCCGGCTTTATTGTCATTTGGGCAGATGCATCTTTATCTGCACATACCGTTCTGCAAGCAGGCCTGTCACTACTGCGACTTTCACTTCAGCACCAGCCTGGGCCAGAAATCGGCGCTGGTCGATGCGCTTTGCGCAGAGATCCAGTTGCAGAAAAACTACCTGCCCGATCAGCCGCTCGAAACCATCTACTTCGGTGGGGGCACGCCTTCGTTATTGACCGAAGCCGAATTGGCGCGAGTGTTCGAAACGATTCGGACGCAGTTTGCTGTATCGCCTACGGCCGAAATCACGCTGGAAGCCAATCCCGATGATCTGTCGGCCGAAAAACTTCGGATGCTGCGTCGGTACGTCAACCGGCTAAGTATTGGGATTCAGACCTTCGATGAAGCGACCCTGCGCTGGATGAACCGGGCGCATACGGCCGTTGAAGCGGAAAGCTGCGTCAGGCTGGCGCGGGAAGCGGGTTTCGAAAACCTCAGCGTGGATTTGATCTACGGCATTCCGAACCGGGATGAAAGCCGCTGGCTGGCCGATCTGCAAAACGTACTCGCGCTCGGTGTACCGCACCTGTCGGCCTACGCGCTGACCATCGAGCCCGATACCGCTTTTGGACGCTGGCAGCAAAAAGGCAAACTGCCACCCGCCGACGAAGCCCTGGCGGCCGGACAGTTCGAAGCCCTGACGAAGGTATTGACGGGAGCCGGTTATGAGCATTATGAAATATCGAATTTTGCGCGGCCCGGTCAGTATGCCCGGCACAATACCGCCTATTGGCAACGCCGACCTTACCTGGGCATAGGTCCCAGCGCCCATTCGTACAATGGGTATTCGCGGCAATACAATATTGCGAACAATGCGCGTTATATCGCTGATATCCGGCAGGAAAACCTACCGGTTACGGTCGAACAGCTGACCACGGCCGATCAGGTAAATGAATACCTGCTGACGGGGTTACGAACGCAGTGGGGCTGCTCGCTGGCTGAACTGAATACGCTGCTGGGCGACGATTTTACCCGAACCCAGGCGATGGATCTGAAGGCAATGTATGCGGCAGGATGGCTGACAAACGACGGAACTCATATTCGCTTGTCGGAAGCGGGGAAACTCTTTGCGGATCGGGTAGCGGCTACTCTGTTTGTGGACTAGAGCGGGTTTTCACCCGCATTTCGAAATAAGATTACGGTTAGATTGAGTCGAAATGCGGGTGAAAACCCGGTTTACGCTTATTTTCGCGTCATAGCTCTGGTTTTATGACTTCGTACCCATCCGGCAATCCGCTTCGTAATACACCCCGGCAACCCCGACCCAAGGCTGCGAGTGCCTCGATGCCGGGCGACCCTAAAACCGAGCGTCGCTTTAGCCCGTCCCGGTCATCGCGCGAAATGGGTTCGTCGCGTTGGGCGCGGGTTCGTCGGTATATGCGGGAGCGGCCCGTGCTGGATCGAATTTACCGCATTTGTCTTCGCCTTTTTCTCTGGCTGTTTTTCGGCTCCCTGGGCTCGGTAATCGTGCTGAAGTATGTGCCCGTCTGGGTAACCCCACTGGTAGTTTCCCGCTGGATCGACACCTTCGGAACGAATGAAAGCAGTCATGTCTACAAAAAGTGGCAGTCATACGACGACATCAGCCCGGAGGTAGCGCTGGCCGTCGTATCCTCTGAAGATCAGGCTTTCCCGACTCACTGGGGCTTCGATTTTGATGAGATTCAGGATGCGATCAAAGAAAATGAAACCCGGAAACGACCCCGCGGAGCCAGCACCATCTCGCAGCAGGTAGCCAAAAACGTATTCCTGTGGAACGGTCGTAGCTACGTCAGGAAGGGACTGGAAGTATACTTTACGGTCCTGATCGAGCTGATCTGGGGCAAAAAGCGCATTCTGGAAGTGTACCTGAACGTGGCCGAAACCGGGCCGATGACGTTTGGGGTCGAAGCGGCTTCCCAGCGTTATTATGGACATTCGGCCAAAACGCTTTCGCGAAACGAAGCGGCCCGCATGGCGGCTGTGCTGCCCAATCCACGGCTGTTCTCTATTGCTAACCCCTCCAGTTACGTACAGCGCCGAACCCGCCAGATTGCCCGGCAGATGCGCTACCTGGGAGGGCAGAAGTATATTCGAAACCTATGAGCCTGAAGACAGACCCTGAACCAGGATGGAGGTTAGAATAAACCTTGTTTGAAGACCTGTTCGAGATGAACTGGCTCGTTGCGTAGAATAAAGACATAAACCAAGCCAGCCAGGATCAAGTAGCTAATAGCCAGCCATTTTCTTTTTTGAGCGAACTCCACGGGATGGTGATAGTAGTCGTAAATCATAGAAGCCGAGAGCCCCATGACCATCAGAAAGAACGAGAACACACCGAAATCTGTTCGGTAAATACGCACCGATTCCATAAACCGCGCGCCCGACACGATGTAGAGCAGCCAGGCCCCAAAGCCCGCCCGATAGAGATACACGCTCAACCGTCGGTCGTTTTTCAGGTCGAAGAGATCGTCGGTGAATTTTTCGGACATGATTTTATGTACTTTAAGCTGGTGAAGCTACCCATTTTACCTGATAAACGCAAAAAACACAATGCTTGATTCACAACCGGTTGACGTATTACCGGAATTTAACACCATGCAGGTTGAACTCGTACGCGTCGACGATGCGTTTCATTTTGAAGCCATTGGCCAATCGGGCGTCACCCAACACATCGACGGCGCCACCGACATCGGCGGCCATAATGCCGGCGCACGCCCGATGGAAATGCTCCTTATGGGCCTGGCGGGCTGTACGGCTATCGACATTATTTTGATTTTGCAGAAACAGAAGCAGGTCATCGACGATTTCCGGCTGAAAGTAGACGGGCTGCGCGTGAAAGGAGCGATGCCCGCGCCGTTCAAAAAAATTCATATTACCTACCTTCTCAAAGGGCAAATCGATCCCGACAAACTACAGCGGGCCATCGATCTCTCGATGGATAAATATTGTTCGGCGACGGCTCAGCTGCGGCCGTCGGCAGAAATTACCTATTCGTATGAGTTAGGGTAACCGTTCAGGAATACATGGTAGGGCGGTGCCCCGGTTCTGAACCGGGGCACCGCTTGTTTTAAATCCCGGGTTATTTTCCGGTTCGGGTTGACTTATGGCCGTCGACTTACGACTTTTGTTTATGCAACAGTATCACGACCTGCTTCGCCACATTCTTCAGCACGGCACCCGCAAAACCGACCGGACCGGCACCGGTACCATCAGCGTCTTTGGTTATCAGATGCGCTTCAACCTGGAGGACGGCTTTCCGCTGCTGACCACCAAAAAAGTGCATACCCGGTCCATCATTCACGAGCTGCTGTGGTTCATCAAGGGGGATACGAACATCAGGTACCTGAAAGACAATGGTGTGTCGATCTGGGACGAATGGGCGGACGAAAACGGTGACCTGGGACCGGTATACGGCAAACAATGGCGGAGTTGGGCCGCCCCCGACGGACGGGTGATCGATCAGCTTAGCGACGTTCTGAAGCAACTCAAAAACTCACCCGATTCGCGTCGGATGATTATTTCGGCCTGGAATCCGGCCGATGTTCCCAGTATGGCCCTGCCGCCCTGCCATTTGCTGATGCAGTTTTACGTGGCCGATGGGAAACTGTCCTGTCAGCTTTACCAGCGGAGCGCCGATGTGTTTCTGGGCGTGCCGTTCAACATCGCCAGCTATGCGCTGCTGACCATGATGATCGCGCAGGAATGCGGCTACACTGCTCACGAATTTATCTGGACCGGTGGCGACACCCACCTGTACCTGAACCACCTGGATCAGGTCGAAACCCAGCTTTCCCGCGAACCACGGCCACTGCCGGCCATGCGGCTGAACCCGAATGTGAAGTCGGTTTTTGACTTTACGTACGAGGATTTTACCCTGGAAAATTACACTCCCTATCCGGCTATTAAAGCGCCTGTAGCGGTGTAAGTAATTGTCCATGGAATACTACGATCAGGTCTTCGATCAGCCCGTCACCCTGCCCGGCCAGTGGGCGGGCCAGACGTTTGAGCAGTGTGTCTTCAAAAAACTGGATTTGTCGCGCACGGCGCTGACGGGTTCGAATTTTATCGACTGCCGGTTTGAGGCCTGCAACCTGACGAGGGCGGAGCTGAGCGATACCAAACTCTACGATGTCCGGTTTATCGGCTGCCAACTGGCTCAGGTCGATTTTGGGCCTTGCAACCCGTTTGGTTTCCACGTCGATTTTGAGGAATGTCAACTGGATAATGCCGTTTTCCTGGACCGGAAACTGAAGAAGGCGCACTTTATCGACTGCTCGCTGAAGGAAGTTCACTTTCTCAAGTGCGATCTGACGGGAACCACCTTCAAAAACTGCAACCTGGAACTGGCCAGATTTGAGGCCAATAACCTGACCCAGGTCGATTTCTCCAGTTCGTTCAATCTGGAACTGAATCCGGAAGAAAATAAAGTAAAAAAAGCCCGGTTCTCGCTGCATAACCTGCCCGGCCTGCTAACCAAATACGATCTGGTGATCGGCCGGTAAGGATTGACTATCAGGCTACTTTTTCTTGCCAGTTTACTTTATAGGCATACACCCAGTCCATTTTCCTGGCTTCGAACCTGACAAAATAGGGGAGCAGTAGATCCCGGAAAAACTGCTGAAATTTGTTCGGAACGGTTTTGGCATCACCGACTTTGCGGGCTTCCCGGACAATCCGCTGGGCTCTTGCCTGGCGTAGGGACTGAAACGTTGCAAAGGCCTGTTCGATCGTAGCACAATCCCGAAGGCACTGGGCCAGCACAATCGTATCTTCCAGCGCCAGCGAGGCACCCTGCCCAATATGGGGCGCGGTGGCATGGGCGGCATCGCCAATCAGACAAACCCGTCCTGTATGCCATTTTTTCAGAAACGGGATGTCATAAACAGGATAAACGTCGACGCTGGTGGCCGATTGTATGATGTCGGCTATGGGAGCCGGGTCGTTTTTGTGTAACGCCAGCAGGGTTTGTTTCAGTTGATCCAGTTCCAGTTTGCTGAGCTCATTCCGGGCGGCTTCCCGGGGTTGAGCGAGGTTGTTGAACCACCAGATTTCGCCCTTATTGGAAACGGCATAGGCAAAAAACGAGCGTTCGCCGAAGGTCATCCGAATCGAGCCGGTCAAATCCTGAACGTTGTCGAGCCGACTGAACCCGCCGGTCGAAAGCAGTCCGGTATACGTTAGGCGGGGCGCGTCGGAAAAAATAGACTTCCGGGTGACGGAGTGAATCCCATCGCAGCCAATAATGAAATCGGCCGTGGCGCTGGTACCGTCCTCGAAAAAAGCGGTTGCCAATGTGGAATCCTGCGAAATGGCGTTCAACTTCTTTCCTGTTTCGATCGTAATCCCATGGTCGAGGGCCACCGTACGGATCGACCTGGTCAGCCAACCCCGTTTTAACTGAACCGTCTGGGCGCCGTACGAAGCTAGCTGATGGGCATTGTCCAACTCACCGATGTTTTTATTCTTAGCGTTATAAAAAGTCATTTTACCGGGCGTGAAATCGGTCAGCAGGGTTTCCAGCGGCATAAATTCCTTCAGCACATTCAGGCCATTTGGCGTGATGCCCAGAAAAGCGCCCGTCTCGTCCCGGAAGTGCGGCTGGGCTTCGTAAATAGTAGCCTCCACGCCAATTCGTTTCAGAAACAGAGCCATGGCCGGACCCGCGATGCCACACCCAATCAGGATTGCCCGTTGATTTGTCTTCATGATCGTTTCAGGAACGATGCTTATTTGCCGTAATTGACCAGCTTCTGGTATTCTTCTTCGATCATCGAGCGTTCGCTGTTACTTTGATACACATGGAAATAATGCGACGCCAACCCGATCCCCCAGCCGATCATCGGAAAAATGGGCCAGGGAAAAAAATAGCCAAAGTGATTGAACGAATGAATAGCCAGGTTGCTGAAGGCCCAGATAAGCCATAAACCGGCGTTGACGATCAGATAGGAGCGGAGGTGTATCCGAAAACCGACGCGGGCTTTCGCACGTTTCCACAAAAAAGGATCGTACTTGGAGTTAATTGAATTCGGTTCCATGAGCGTTGTCGCGTGTTTGAAGTGAAGCAGGAAATTTCCTGCGCCGATGAAACAAAGCTATAGCGACCGCTTCCCGAGCCCTTCTGAAATCTGACCGAATCCCTAACTTGCAGCGTAAATTGCCGTTTTTCTATGACCAATTCCGAAATCGTTGACCTGCTCGAACTCACGGGCCGGTTAATGGAACTTCACGACCGCGACCAGTTCAAGGTCCGTTCCTACCAGTCTGCAGCGTTCAATCTGGATAAATCCACGGCCGATCTGGCCAATCTGCCGGTCGATGAGCTGGTGAAACTGCCGGGCGTGGGCAAATCCGTCGCGCAGAAAATTCGGGAGATTGCCGAAACCGGTCGCCTGACAGACCTCGATGACCTGCTGGCGCAAACGCCGTCGGGCGTGCTGGATATGTTTCGGATCAAAGGGCTGGGCGTGAGGAAAGTACGAACCCTTTGGCGCGAACTCGGCATCGACAACCTGCGTGATCTGCAGCAGGCGGGTGAGAACGGCGAGATAGCGAAAATTAAAGGGTTCGGAGCGAGCACGCAGGAGAAAATTCTGGCTGCGCTGGAGTTTCTGCAGGAGCAGCAGGGAAAAGTCCGGATGGACAAAGCGGCCATGATGGCTAACCTGCTCTATGATCAACTGGCGCCCCTTTTCGAACGGGTGGAAATCAGCGGTCAGGTGCGCCGGAAAGCGCAGGAGGTGGATACCGTGCAGTTGCTCGTACAAACCAGCGATCCGGTTTCGGCCATGCTAACGCTGAAAAACCTCCCTGACCTGGAGCAGCATGAGCAGGCGTCCTCACCGTTTGTATGGCGGGGACGGCTTCGGGGTTTCGACGTAGGGGTGGAGCTGGCCTTATACCCAGCCGATCAGATGAACCGGCAACTGTTTATTCAGACCGCCACCGATGTCCATATGCAGCAGGTGGGAACGGGTGGGGCGTCGTTGTTGCAGGTAGCCTATTCCAGCGCTATTTCGGAAGCGACCGAAGCAGCAACCGTTGAGGTCGAACAGGCGATCTATGCGCGGGCCGGATTGCCTTATATCGTACCGGAAATGCGGGAGAGCGAGTTTGCCTTCCGCTGGGCCAGTCGCCATCAGAACGACGAACTCGTACGGTGGGAAGATCTGCGTGGTACCCTGCATAACCACAGCACCTGGTCGGACGGCAAGCAGTCGGTGGCCGACATGGCGGCTTACTGCCGCGAGCTGGGGCTGTCGTATTTTGGGATCGCCGATCATTCGAAAACCGCATCCTACGCCGGTGGCCTCGACATCGACCGGGTTGCGCAGCAGCAGGCGGAAATCGATGCACTCAACGCCGGTTTTGGGCCAGACTTCCGCATCTTCAAAGGAATAGAATCCGATATTTTGAGTGATGGATCGCTGGATTACGACGACGCGACGCTGGCTTCCTTCGATTATGTCGTAGCCTCGGTACACCAGACCCTGACGATGTCGATTGAAAAAGCTACTACCCGTCTGCTCAAAGCGATCGAAAACCCATACACGACGATTTTAGGTCATCCCACCGGTCGGCTGCTGCTGGCCCGCGAAGGGTATCCGATCGATCACCGGGCCATCATCGACGCCTGTGCGGAGCATCAGGTCGTTATCGAAATCAACGCCAGCCCCTACCGGCTCGACATCGACTGGCATTGGATCGACTACGCCATGCAGCAGGGCGTCATGCTGAGCATCAACCCCGATGCGCATGATCTGGCCGGTCTGCTGGACATGCACTACGGGGTAGCTGTCGGCCGAAAAGGGGGTCTGACCAAAGCCATGACCTTTAATGCCCTGACGTTGGACGAGATGAGCGCGTACTTACAGCAACGTCGGGAAAGTATTCGTAAAATAGGATAAAAGCAGGATTAATTGTCGATTAATCTGCGTAAAAATAGGGTAAATCGATCTGTTAATTCCTTTATACCGTTGACAGGCAACCGCATTCGGTACTGTCGTCGACTCTGCGTTTCCTAAACCCGGCTCTATGCGTTTTACAGGTTTACTGTGGCTTACTTTTTGTCTGCTCAACGGGGCACTGGCCCAGCAAAGACCCAACGCAAACGCACCGGCGGTTACCTTCTCGGCTACGGGATATGTGCGGGATGCTAAAACCGGTCAGCCGATTCAGGGCGTCAACATCGTTGCGCTCGACGTATCGAAAGGCTATGTGACGGCCAAAGACGGGTTTTACATCGTACAGTTACGGCCCGGTAAGTACATTCTCCGCTTCACACACGTGGGTTACCGGCCCCGGCAGGATACCATCACCCTCAACGGGATGTTGTTCCGGGAAATAACCATGGAAGATGACGCCAAGGATTTGGAAGAAGTCGTCGTGACGAGCGAAGCGCCGGACCGCAATGTCCGCAAAGTAGAAATTGGTGTGTCGCAACTGACAATTCGGAGTATCCGGCGCATTCCGCCCTTGCTGGGCGAGATCGATGTCATCCGGAGTTTACTCTTGCTGCCGGGGGTAACCACCGTTGGCGAAGGCGCACCGGGCTTCAACGTGCGTGGAGGGAGTGCCGACCAGAACCTGATTCTGTTCGACGATGCACCGGTCTTCAACCCAAGTCACCTGATGGGCTTTTTCTCGGTGTTCAATCCCGATGTCGTGCGCGATGTGACGCTCAACCGGGGGGGCGTATCGGCGGCTTATGGTGGGCGGGCATCGTCGGTACTGGACGTGAAGATCAAAGAACCCGATGCCGAAAAATGGGGTGTCAACGGGGGCATCGGCATCATTTCGAGCCGGTTGGGCGTCGAAGGGCCGATCATCAAAAACAAGCTTTCGGTGCTGGCAGCCGTCCGCGGGTCGTTCAATGATTTTCTCTTTAAACTGGCCCCACCGAATCTGCGGGGAACGACGGCCAACTTCTACGACCTGACTACCAAGCTCAAGTACCAGCCTAACGAAAAACATACCCTGACGTTTACCGGCTACCTGAGCACCGACGTATTCAAGCTGGCGTCTGACTCGCTGTCGGGTCAGGAGATCAATGCTTCCTCGACGAAGTTCAATTACCAGACCCTAAACGGCGCCGTACGCTGGAACTACTTCATGAGCCGGCAACTGAACCTGGCAACCTCGGTTATTCTGAGTCGCTACCGGGCCGATCTGTCTTCGGCGGATTCGGCCAACGCGTTTCAGCTCGAATCGGGTGTCTGGCATCGGCAGATCAAGTCCGATCTGACCTATACGCCCGGTGAGGTACACCAATGGCAGGGGGGGCTGAGTCTGATCGACTACCTGATCCAACCCAATACCCGGACGCCGGGCCCGCTCTCGAATGTGTTGCCGGTCGAGCTGGCTCGAGAACGCGCCTACGAACTAGCGGCTTACGTGCAGGATGAGTGGAAACTGAACGCCGACGTTTCGCTGATCGCAGGCCTGCGCTATTCGACCCTGCTGAACCGGGGACCCGCCAGCGTCCGTACTTACCAGGAGAACGGACCTCGCCAGGACGAAACCGTCACCTCGACGCAGACCTACGGGGCGGGCCGAATCTACCACTCGGCCGGTGGGCTCGAACCCCGGCTGGCCGTTCGCTGGTCGGTAGGCGAGGGGCGGGCGATCAAGGCGGGATACAGCCGGCTGCGGCAGTACATTCAGCAGGTGACCAATACCACCGCTGCGCTGCCGACTTCGCGCTGGCACCTGAGCGACATGTATACGAAACCGACCATCGCCGATCAGTGGTCGCTGGGGTATTTTCTGAATACGGCCGACAATGCCATCGAAGCCTCGGGTGAGGTGTACTACAAAACCCTGACCAACGCCATCGATTACCGCGACGGGGCCGAACTGCAGCTGGCGCCGGCCGTCGAAACCCAGATCGTGCAGGGCAGCGGTCAGGCGTACGGCTTCGAGGGATTACTGCGCAAAAACAAGGGCCGCTGGACCGGTTTCATCAGCTATACCTACGCCCGCACGTTCCTGACGATGAATAGCCCCTACGCCGATGAGCGGGTGAATAACGGCAACCCGTATCCGGCCAATTACGACAAACCGCACACGCTGAACGTGCTGGCTACCCACCGCCCGACTAACTGGTTCAGTATGTCGCTGAACTTTACCTACAGCACCGGCCGCCCGACGACCCAGCCCGCGGCCATTGCCCGGGTAGCCGGAGTGCTCGTGCCAATTTACCTCGACCGCAACCAGCAGCGGGTTCCGGATTACCATCGGCTCGATTTTTCGATGACCTTCGAGCAAAATCCACTGAAGAAAAAGCGCAACCAGAGCAGTTGGATTTTCTCGATCTATAATGTCTATGCGCACAAAAATGCGTACTCTGTTTTTTACAAGCTCAGCCCCGCTTCGGGAACCGATGCTTATAAACTGTCCATTTTCGGGACGATGTTTCCATCCCTGACCTATAACTTCAAATTCTGATGAGACTCCGGGTGCTGATTTATGCGCAACTGCTGGTGTATGGGCTGCTGGTGGTTTCCTGCGTCACGGAATTTCAGCCCGACCCGGTCAGTATAACCCCTTCGCTGATTGTGGAAGGCATGATCACCGATCAGCCGGGCCCTTATTCGGTGAAGCTGACCCGCACGGCCGATTATTCCTACAAAAGCCTGAATCTGCTCGAAACAGGCGCCACGGTGATTATTTCTGACAACCTGGGCAATCGGGAAGTTCTGAAAGAGCAGGGGGGCGTCTACCAGACCAGTACGGCCGGTATACAGGGCGTTGCGGGCCGAACGTATAAACTGACCATTCGAACCCAGAACGGCGAACAGTACGAATCGGATGCGGAAACACTCAAAACGTCGCCCCCGATCGGCCGGGTTTATTCCGAGTACCGGTATGATGCGCAGGCGTCGGATAATGGCAAAGCCAACGGTTGGGACGTTTATATCGATACCAAAGACCCTGAGTCGCCCGGCGATTTCTACCGTTGGGAATGGACCCACTACGAATTTACCTACGCCTGCCAGACGACCCCGGTACTTAACCAGAGTTACAACATCGGCATTCCGTGCTGTAGCCGCTGCTGGGACATTACCCACTGCTATATCAACTGCATCAACATAACGTCCGACATAAACATCAACGGCAATTCGATCAGTCGCCGGTTCATCCAGCGGGTCCCCTACGACGCCGGATCGCGGTATTACCTGGAGGTGACACAGCAGGCCCTGAGTAAGGGGGTATACGAATTTTTCAAATCGGCGAATCAGCAGGTGTCCAACTCGGGCGGGCTATTCGATGCCGCTCCGGCCAGTATCGGAGGGAATATTCACGCAGTCAGCAATAGCAACCTGAAAGCGTATGGATATTTTGGCGCAGTGGGCGTATCGGTAGGACACCTGCTGGTCGATCGGAGCAACGCCGTCGGGGCCCCGGTACCGACCAAAGACGTGGTCGTACTCAATCCGCTGGCCACCTGTGTGGTCTGCGTCAACGACCAATACCGGACCCCCAATCAGCCGCGCTGGTGGCAGGATTGATACCTTTGGCTCAAAGTCGGTGAAACCCGGTGGATGTACTGATGAAATAGTTTGCGGGCTTTCCGTAAATGCAATAGTTTTGCAAAAATGACTGTCGTATGGCACGTTCGGTAAAAATTCTGGTTCTGCAGTTTGCCTCCATCGGCGACGTTGTGCTGACGACGCCCGTTGTGCGCTGCCTGAAGAACCAGCTGCCGAATGCCGAAGTGCATTACGCTACCCAGAAAGTTTATCAGACCCTGACGGCGTACAACCCCTACCTGACCGCATCTCATTACCTCGACGGGAGCGTATACAGCCTGATCCGACAACTGCGCGCCGAACAGTTCGACTATGTGGTCGATCTACAAAACACCTTCACGACGCGGCTGATCAAAGCTGCGCTGGGCGTGCGGTCTTATAGCCTGGAACGACAGCCGTTCCGGCAATGGCTGTATGTGTTCTGGAAAGTGAATGCGCTGCCCGACCAGCACATTGTGGACCGGTACCTGGCCGTGGTGCAACCGCTGGGCATCGAGAACGACGGGCGGGGACTGGATTATTTCATTCCGTACCGCGACGAGGTCGAAACCGACTGGCTGCCCGACACTCATCAGCAGGATTACGTGGCCTATGCCATCGGTGGGCAAAGCCTGACCCGTCGGTTACCCGTTCGGCGCATGATCGAGCTATGCCGGAAAATCAACTACCCGATCGTGCTGCTGGGCGATACTGAGGATCGAAAGGCGGGCGAAGCGATCGTGCAGGCGCTCGGCGAACGGCAGATATACAATGCCTGCGGCCACTACAACATCAATCAGTCGGCCTCGCTGATCAAACGGGCGCGGATCGTTTTCAGCCACGACACGGGGCTGATGCACGTGGCCGCTGCGTTCCGCAAAAAAGTGTACTCCATCTGGGGAAGCACCACTCCTCAGTTCGGATTTTACCCCTACAAAACCCCGCACGTCCGGCTCGAAAACCCCGGCTTAGGATGCCGTCCCTGCTCGGCGATCAGCTCGGGCAGTTGCCCCATGAAGCATTTTAAGTGCATGAACAACCTGCCGTTCGATTTCGACGTCAGGGAGCTGCGCACGAAAAAGAAAAACCTGTAACCGCCGGATGCCCGCGGGCGGGCCGGCCTGTTTTGGCACCACCCCACGTTCAGGCCCGTGGTCGACCGGTCGTTTGCCCGCAATTTTCGGAAGCTGATTCGATCATATCCTGGCAAAACTGTGGATAGAACCCACCAGCGGCCAGAAGAAGCCCCCTCTGTTCGTTCGTCAGCCCGAAACCGATGTCTATCCTGACGAATATGGGCTTCATCCCTTTTTATTTTTGGGCGTCCGATTCCGGGTTCACCTTTGTAGCATCAGCATACAGCTATGAAAACGAACCTCTACCTTATTGCCACTCTTTCTTTGCTCATCAGCGGCCTCTCGCCCGCGCAGGCTCAGTTCCCGATGGGGGGCGGCTCCTCGCAGCCCAAAGCCCTGCCTGGAACCGCTGGCGACCAAAGTCCGAAAGGCACGGCAAAAATCACCGGCACAGTTGTCGACTCCACTCAGGCAAAAGCCGTCGAGTTTGCCAGCATTGCGCTCTATAACAAAACAACCGGCAAAGCCATCGATGGTACGGTGGCCGATGAAAAAGGAAAATTTGCCCTGACCAAGCTGGTGGCCGGTGACTACCAGGTCCTGGTCAGCTTCGTCGGTTTCCGCAACAAAACCATCGGCAACCTTAGCCTCGCCAACGGACAAGCGCTCGACCTGGGCGTCATCAAACTGTCGACCAACACCAAAACCCTCGAAGAAGTCACGGTGGTCGGGCAGGCGGCCCTGGTCGAAGAAAAAGTAGACCGACTGGTTTACAATGCCGATAAAGACATAACGGCTAAAGGTGGAGACGCCACGGATATTCTACGGAAAGTGCCGATGCTGACGGTCGATCTGGACGGGAACGTCTCGCTGCGGGGCAGTCAGAATATCCGGGTACTGATCAACAACAAACCCTCTACCATCGTAGCCAGCAGCGTAGCGGACGCCCTGAAGCAGATTCCGGCCGACCAGATCAAAACCGTGGAGGTCATCACCAGTCCTTCGGCCAAATACGATGCGGAAGGATCGGGCGGGATCATCAACATCATCACCAAAAAGAATAGCCTGCAAGGCCTGAACCTCAATATCGACTCGGGCGTCGGTAACCGGGGGTCCATGCTTTCGCTCAATGGCAATTACCGCAAAGGTAAAGCGGGCTTTACGCTAGGTGGCTTCGGGCGTGGGATGTACAACACCATCACCAAAACCAACCTCGATCAGACCAGCCTGGTCAATGGGGTATCGACCCTAACCCGCCAGAGTGGCGACGGCCATAGTTCGGGCTTGTTCGGACAGTATAACCTGGGGTTTGATTACGACCTGGCCAAGAACCAGAGCCTGACGGCCGGCGTACGCTACGGGGTGCGCAATATGACGAATCAGCAGGACCTGGTGACGCAACTGTTTACCAACGGGACACTCGGTTCGACGGCCTATCGGAACGTAGATACCAAGAATCTGTCGGGAACGGTCGATGCCAACATCGATTACCTGCACACGTTCAAACCGCAGCAGGAGTGGAGCATCTCGACCCTGTACAGCCGCAACGACCTGACCAATAATTTCGACGCCGACCTGCTGAGCGGGGTTCGGGAGCTGACCGGTCGGCAGCGGAACCTGAATAAAAACGTCAATCAGGAGTTTACGCTGCAAACTGATTACCAGACCCCGATCAAGAAAAATCAGCTGCTGGAGTTTGGGGGGAAAGCCATCTTCCGGCAGGTCAACAGCGATTACAAATACCTGCTGGCGGGCCCGTCGGGGCAGTTTACAACCGAAATCAATAACACCCTGGGCGAGCTGACCTACCACCAGAACATTGCCGCCGGTTATTCGTCGTATACCTATACCACCAAAAATCGCTACACCTTCAAAGGCGGGCTGCGGTATGAGCACACGTTCATCGATGCCAGCACGCGGGAGGGCGGCAACCTGGGCGTCGGTGACTACGGGGTGCTGGTGCCCAGCGTGAATGCGTCGAAGACCTTTAAAGGAACGACCCTGAAGCTCGGTTTCAACCGCCGGATTCAGCGGCCTGGTCTGCAACAGCTGAACCCCAACTTCAACGCGGCCAACCCGCAGAACATTACCGTGGGGAACCCCAGCCTGCGCCCTGAATTGACGAACAACTTCGAACTGGGCGTGAGCAAAACCATCGGCAAGACGTTTGTCAACGCCACCTTCTTTGGTCGTGTAACCAACAACGCCATCACCCAGGTGAGCCAGCCTTCGGACACGATTCCGGGAGCGATCGTTACGACGTACCAGAACATCGGTCGTCAGCACACCTACGGAACCAACCTGTTTGCCAACGTAGCCGCCACCTCGAAGATCAACATCGGCCTGTTCCTGAATGCGTTCTATTCCAGCCTGACCGGGCAGACCATGGGCACCGATGGGGTTTCGACGACGCTGACCAACAGCGGGATGAACGTGAGTGGGGGTACGTTCATGAACGCGACCTTCAAAAATGGCTGGGGTGCACAGGCATTCGGATTTTTGCAGGGTACGCAGGTGCAACTGCAGGGACGCCAGGGCGGCTTCGGCTTCTACACGGTAGGGGTTAAGAAGGAATTCAAAAACAAAAAAGCCAGTGTGGGTTTAGCGGCCGAGAACTTCCTCAGCAACCGCTTCAACATTCACACTGTCCTGAATTCGCCCCTGTTCAGTCAGGTCAACGATGTGTATCTGTACAACCGCGGTGTTCGCCTGACGTTCACGCTTAAAATCGGCAAGATGACCATGGACGCCCCTCGTCGGAAAGCCAAGTCGGTCAATAACGACGACGTGAAGAGCGAGGGAAGCGGCCAGGCACCAACCGGCGGTGGCACACCCGGTGGCCAGTCGCGTCAATAAGTTCTCATTTTGTTTACTTAACCAATAATCACGTTAAAGAATGAAAACCAATAAGATCCTGGCCGCTGCGCTGGCCCTTTGTGTCTCGGCGGGTGCTTACGCCCAAACCCTGGATGAGATCGTCGACAAACACGTAGCGGCCCTGGGCGGCATCGACAAACTGAACAGCGTGAAAACCCTGTATACCGAACGGTCGCTGTCGTTGCAGGGAATGGACATCCCGACCAAGTCGACGGTGCTGGTCGGTAAAGCCCTGCGCACGGAGTCGTTGGTGATGGGCAATTCCATGATTATGGTAGTCGACGGAACCTCGGGCTGGATGGTTCGACCAGCCATGATGGGCGGCACGGGCGATCCGGAAGAGATGCCCGCCGACCAACTGAAGCAGCAACTGGGGCAGCTCGATCCGTTCGGGCCGCTGGTCAACTACAAAGAGAAAGGCAATCAGGTCGAGCTGGTCGGTAAAGAAAAGGTAGACGGCAAGGATACGTACCACCTGAAAATAACGACCAAAGCTGGCCAGGCTTTCGATGAGTATCTGGACACCAGCACCTATCTGGTCAGCAAGGTTAGTTCGACAATGAACGGCCAGCCGGGTGAAATTATGCTCTCCGACTACAAAGACAAGGACGGGATCAAATTTGCGAACACAATGGAAATGGCAACCCCGCAGGCGGGTAATCTGACGTTCACTACGGAAAAGGTTACCATTAATCCCCCGGTGGATGAGGCTATTTTTAAGAAACCGGCCAAGAAATAGGGGAAATTTGCTTATCCCTGAAGAACGCTTTCCTGCCCGGTTTAATCCATAAAGCACCCAGTTGGTCCCGCTTACCGAAAATAGCGGGACCAACTGGGTGCTTTGTTAGCATACCTCGCCGTTTGGGCCTAGTTCGAATAAACGTCTACTTTATGGAGCAGTTCGACCATACTCTCGACGGCCAGTTTTTCGAAGATGCGTTTTTTTACCGTGCTGACGGTGTTTTGCTTGAGGTGCAGACTGGCCGCTATTTCCTTCGTCCATTTTCCTTCCCGTAATAAATGCAACACTTTCTGTTCGCCGGGCGATAAAGTTTCCAGCGGGTTCTCGCCCGGCAGAAACCCGGTCCGGCCGAGGTTGTTTACCAGGCTTCTTCCGACGGCTGGGCTGACGTAACGTTCCTGATTCATCAGTGTCTGAATGGCTTGCTCGAATTCGGATTCCGGGGCTAGTTTCGACAAGTACCCGGCGGCACCTGCCTGTAGGGCGGGCAGGGCATAGCATTGTTCATCCAAACCGGAAAAGATCAAAATCCGGCCTGTGGGGTTGAGGGATCTGATCAACTGAATCGTCTGGCGGTAATCTGTACCAGCCAGCAGAAGATCGAGCACTACCAGGTCGGCTGGCTGTCGTTTCAGCGCGTCGACAACGGCCGGAAACGAGTCGCAGAGGATAGGGATAGCCTGGGGCAGAAAGGCCGCCAACTGGAATTGCAGGCTCCGCCGGATCATCGGATGAGCATCTGCGAGGATCAAGTTCATGTGAGGTTAGATTAAGTTACGGTTCAAGGGCCGGTGGTGCCAAAGCGATAACAAAAGCCATTGGACTGAAAAGTAACAAAATGTATCAATATGTGCATGGGATAAATTGTATATATATTATTCGGTTACTTACTGGGTTTACTGTGTCGGGAATGCCTAAATTCGTTACTGTGTTATTTACACTATCAAAAAATATGTATAGCCTTTGGTAAGTTCTGCCAGCTACCGTTTACCTGTATACGAGTTGGGCAGGTTCTCAGCATTGAGCTGATCCAGGAGGGAAGCTTCCCAGTGGCTTCCTGGCGTCGTGCGGGACTTTTGGATGGCCTGAAAAAGGCTTTTCAGCGCTATCTCGATCCGGTGCCATCCCGCTTCGCTTCGCAGGTCTATACCCAGCATGGGCCGGTCTGCATGGGCCAGAATCGTCAGATAAGACAAACCACCCAGCAGAATGGCCATCGTAGCCTGTGGGTCTTGCCCCGGGAAGTGCACACGCTGCAAAAGGTGGTCGACAAATTCGTTTAACTGAGCATTCTGAGCCTGCCTGAGTCGCGTGGTCAGCTCGTCTCCGTCGGTCAGGGCTGCTTTCAACAGTTCCCGGTCGCCTTTCGAGCACCGCAGTCCCCGAAACAACTGGGTTATCCGACTGGACCACAGGTTCAGTTCGTCTCCGGGCGGAAGAAATAAACGGTTATCCGGCTCATGGGAATACAAAGATGGATAGATCGGCCCCTGATGGATGTAATAGTCCAGCAGCCCTTCTACATTGCCGAAGTAGCGGTAGACCAGCACCTTGCTGACCTGCGCCCGCAAAGCGACCTCGCTGATAGTAATCCCGGTAAGGCCCTTTTCGGCAATGACAGCCTGCAATGCGCCAATGATGCGCCGTTTGGTACTCGATCGATTCCGTTTCTTTTCAAGTCTCATGTGTCTGTTTAGTAGGGTAAATACGTTGTCGGTGGGTAATGGTAGGGCGGCCATATTGCCGGTGCGGTGGTTGGGTAACCCGTTGTTAAATACGGGCCTCATGGCCGGTTAAGGAAAAATGAATCATAGCGGCTATCGCCGTGATAAGGGTCCGTAGAATCTTTTCACAGCGATAGCCGCAGGTAACTACTCGGATCTACTGCTGGAAGTAGTCGATCTTGTCCGCATCGTTGTTGTTGTCGATGATGACTTCATTGCCACTACCGGCCACGATCACCGTCGAGACCGTCAGCGTACCGGTCGTTGCGCCCGGCGTCAGCGTGCCTTCCAACCCGAAGCTCAACACGCCCCCGCCCGCAATCACCTGATTCGTCGTCAGGGTGTAGAACCCGCCGGAAGGACCACTGAGGCTCCAGACGCTGTTCTGCACCGACCGGCCACCAACGGTGGTGGCGGAGGGGGTGAAGTTCATCGTCACGCTCGGGTCTTTGCTGATCTTGACGGTGATCGGTCCGCTGGTTGCGATGCCGTTCAACTCGAAAACATCGACTACGTACGTGATATTGGTCGTGCCGCTGACCGTCGACGGCCGGGCGTAAATAACCGGCGTCAGATCCGGTGCAGGCGGAGCCACCAGGATGTACAGCGTCGCACTGGCGCAGGCCTGGGGCGTACCGTTGTCGCAGGTGGTGTACGGGAAATTCACCGGACCCGAATACCCCGGGGTGGGCACGAACTGATAACTGCCATCGGCATTGAGCGTCAGCGAACCCGCGGGTGTCGTCATCGTGCCGGGCGTAATGGTCTGGGTGTTGCCTTCGGGGTCCGTATCGTTCCCTTTCACACTGCCGCTTACCGGTGTGTTGTAGGTTGTGGTCACATAGTCGTCGGCCGCCAGGGTCGTGTTGGGGCTGCTCGGGGGCAGCACGTGGATCACTTCCTGAGCCGTCGTACACAGGCTCGTGGCCGCGTCGCACACCTGGTAGGTCAGCACATCGTCACCGTAATAGCCCGGATCGGGTGTGTAGATGATGTTCCCATCGGGGCCGACTGTGGCTGTGCCGTGGGTGGGCGGACTCACGATCGTGGGTGGATCTAACGTTCCGCTGGCCGTTTCTGGCCGGTCGTTGGCCCGCACATCGACGGTCACGCTCGCTGGGGTTGTCGGATCGCCTTTCACGCTGGCAATATCGACCAGAGCAACCGGCGGAGCGGGTGAGCTGACCGCTGGCGGATAGGGGAGAACGGTGATCACCAGGGGTTCGGTGGGGCAACCCGTGGTTTGGCCGGGTGCGCAGACTGGCACCGTATAGGTATAACTGCCTGGGGTCGTCCCCGTAAAGCTGTAGGTGCCATCCGGATTGATCGTAAGGGTGCCCCCGGTGGGGTTACCGGCCGATGCGGTAGGGGTTCCATAGGTCGTCCCCGCGGGTACTTTGTCGTTGGTGCTCACATTACCCGGTACTGGTATACCTACATAGGTAGTGTTGACGTCGGGGTTAGGTGTACTGGTCGGGGTGACCGTCACGGTAATGGTTGCCGTATTGGAGGTCTGTCCATCGACACCCTTAACGGTATACGATACGGCTGTCGCTACGCCGGAGAACGTAGGCAGAGGGGTAAACGTAACCACGCCCGTAACCGGATCGACCGCATAGCTGCCTTCACCGGCGATGGTCAGGGACGTAACGGGTAGCGAGGTGGCCGGATCGATCAGCCTGACGCTCGTCGGGTCCAGCGCCGAACCGCCGGGGGTGTCGTTGCTCAGCACATTGATGCCTACCGGTGTGCCGCTGCTGGTCGAGGCCACGTCGTTACTGGCCACGGGGGGCACCGCAAGAGCGTTCAACGTGGCCGTACCGGTATTGGCCGATTCCTGACCGGCGTTGTCGATGGCCACGAAGGGAATGCTCACCGGACTGCCATCATTGGTCGGATCGACCAGAACCGGTACCGTCGGGGCACCACTGCCATCCGTTGGTACGACAATACCGCCCAGCGGCAGCGACGTGTATACCGCTCCGTTGATCGTCAGGCTGGTAACGTTGGCCGGGAAAGCCGTGATGCGAATAGCCGTCACGCTCCCCGGAGCTGTGTCGGTGCTGGCACTGGTGCTGGTGAAGGCACCAGGTGGAACTGTCACCGGACTGCTGCCACCAGCGTTGGAGGCCGTCGCTGAGCCGCTACCGGCGGTAGGCAACTGTTCAATGCCGAAGTTCGAACCCGTCACTGGGCTGCTGCCCGTCGTCAGTTCAATTACCCCCAGAGTGGAGGATTGGGGAGCGGTGTTGCCGCTGCCAGCCGTCTCACCGGTGTTGACCCAGCCGGTGGGCAGGGGGCCGGGCGTGCTGGCTGTCGGGCTGTTGGTCAGCACCAGCTTGAGGCCGGTGGTGCTTGCTGGCGCTGTCAGGGTATAAGTGCCACTGGCGGAGATGGTGGTCGAGCCGACTACCGTACCGGTGGCATCGATCAGGTTGACATAGAGCGGAAGATTGACACCTGCCTCCGAGCCGTTTAGGGCCACATTGCCATCGGCATCGTTCCAGAGCTGACCCGATACGGTCACCGTTGGCGGACTGCCACAGACTGAAAAGCTGAGTGGGGTACTGCTGGCCGAACAGGTTCCTCCAATTGCCGTAATGTTGACGCCAGGCGTAAGTGTAGGGGCGGTACCGACTGAGTTATAGTTGACGGCATAAATATTGTAAGACCCCGTTACGGCCGGGGCGGCAACCGAGAGGGAAGTAACCGTCGACAGAATGGTACCACTCGCATCGGTCAGGGCATATTGGGTCGTGTAACCCGCTGTCGTATTATTACCGGCGTTGCTGAACAAGATCGGTGTGCCAGGGGCTACACAGGCACTACAGTTGGTACAGGTACGGCCAAGACTCATCGTGGCAGCATCTGGCAGGGCTTGTAATTTCCTTACCTGAATCAATCCGACATCCGGCGTCGGTATGGTAATGATCAAGGCCATACTAGAGCTTTGACAGACGCCAGGATTGGGAGCCGGGGCAAACCGCATCTGTTGCGGCAGGGGACCAAACAGGACACTAGTTCCATTGGCACAATTCATTACACCCAACTGGGCCTGGGTGACACTCCAGTTACTAATATTCAGACCAGCTCCACTTTGTGAGTAGGCGTACAATTCGTAGGTAACGCTACCATCAGCGGCCGGGGTCAGGTCATTGAGCATTAGAATCACATTGGTCGTATTGGTCCCGGCCGGAAAGTTTACATCGAAGGAGGTCGCATTGGTACCACTACCATTGGCATTGACCTGAGGATCGTGAATCGATTGACCACTGTAGGGTCCTGTCGCCCACGTCTCGATTCGATCGCCAAAGGTTGTGGCAGCCACGGCATCGACGGTTGCCAGCGTTCCATTCAGATTGGCCGTCATGCTGGTTACGGCACTATTAAACGTGAACGTAGACCAGACAGCCTGCGCCTGCAACTGCTTAACACTCAGCGTGAGTAAAAACAACAGTCCATAGATCAGGTAACTATATAAATGACGTTTATTTTTCATTGATGTACAGTAAAGATGTGTGCTAAATCAGCTGGAAATACCTCAAAAACTAGATCCGGATTAGCGAACCAGCATTAGCCGTACAGTCAACCAGACTACCCAATGTATACGCCGTATAGGTGTTGGGGACGAGGGGGTCTGTCGTGGTAATCGAACCCGCCGTTAGAGCACTGGCTCCGCCTAAAATCGAAGTTACGTCGACGGTCGAGGGAATGGCGACCCATTGGGTACCGTTCCAGCCGGCAATGGTGAGCTTGCTGAGGTCGTTGCCCGTCAGGCTACCCACCCCGCTGGGGCTGCTCCAGGTCAGGGTAATTTTGGTGGCATTGGTTCCGTCGATGTCCCAGTACTCCTTCGTGCTCACCGCCGAAAGCGAAGTGGCTTTGGTAGCCGAGGGGAATGGCCCGCCCGTGGGCAGCACGGGATAATTTCCCCCAGCCAGGCTGGAGGTCACCGCGCTGGTGGGATCGATGAAAAAGTAGGCACCCATCGTGCCATCGGCGGTCGCGGCAAAAGGCCCGAAGTGGGCATTATCACCGGTGGGGAAGATGAACTGACCCGTACCGAACTTGCGCACATAGCCATCGACATAGTTGGCATCGTTGGCGCCGGTATGAGTAGTGGCCGTCGTGGCGAAGTTGAGAATACCGAAAGGGGCCGTCCGTAAGGTGCCGATGATACCGGGCTGGGCACCCCCACCACCGGTGAGGAAGTTATGATTGCCGAAGAAGGTCATCTCGGCCCCATTGAAAATGGTGGTGTTACCCTGGCTACCTTCCTGAGCCTGGGCCGTTAGGGCCAGGATGAGCAATACCATCATAAAGGGTATACTCAGCCAACCCCACCGTCTGTGGTATGATTTATTCATAATAGATGACTTGTTGTTAAAGACGTTTGACATGATTTTGGGCCAACATAGAATAGCCGTAAAATCTTCACATAGGATTATACATTTTCATACCGGTCAGTCATTGATGGCTCTTTCATAAGCTAGTTCAATTACTGCCAGTCCAGCAATGACAGGTAGGTATCCTGACTAACGCAACTGTAGCTGGTCCACCTCCGTCATGCTTATAACACTGGGAGTATGGTTAGTCCGAAATTTTATACGCATAGAACGAGGATACTACCACTTGAAACGTGGTGCTTGCTCCTGCCGTGGCAGCCGCCGTTAGTACAACGGCATCCCCAGCATTCAACAGGACCAGATTAGACACGGAGGCTGAACTCGTCACGGCATTTATCTGCGAGCAGGCCTGCGCCACATTGGTAGTGCCATTGACCAGAATTTTCAGACAAGTCTGAGAAAAGGCAGGTGGCGTTGCGCTGATTGCATTGTTGTCGAATTGGGTTGACCCAAACACCTGATAAAGCCCAGTAACCGGTGCGACAAACGTTCCAGTCGATGGCGTGAAGGCGTTGGTTGGGTCGGTTGTTTCCGCTTGAAAGACAACAGGCGTATAGATGGATGGTAAAGACGATGTAGTCATGGTCTGGCGTACCTGCGTGACTGCACCCGCAAAGGCGGTGAGTTTTACATTTTGCCAGCTCCCTCCACCAACGGCGTCAGAGGTAAATACTTTTCCGGTTCCCTGGGTTCCATCGGCAATAGTGACCTGTCCCGTGGTTTTATCGACCGTGGTTTTGCGCCCGGTCGTGGAGGCTTCGACTTCTAAGTTATTATTGGCCCCAATGATAGTGGGGTTGGTACCGATTTTTACCTGGGCAAAAACGGAGGATGAAGCTGAAAAAAGAGCAACGATGGTCGCCGTAGCCAGGAGAGTTTTTGATAATAAAGATTTGTTCATGATCCTATTTTGGTTTAAATGCAGATTCAGTAAAAGTTGATCGTTTGAGGAGCGAGGGAGAATTGGAGTTAGCTTTTGACGGTTCTCAGCGCTTTTTTGACCTATTAGGGTTCAGATACAGCCTATCCATAAGCAAGCTGATTCTGTTGATAAACAGCTTGTTTGTGAGTAAAAACTAGATGTAACTACTACGAGACAAACCTAGGGAAGAGATCGCAATTTCTGTGTCGAATGATATCGACATGGTTTGTAGAATGAATTCTACGAGCAGTGATTGGTTACACGTTGTAACTGGTTGAGGGTTATAAATTGGCCCGGTCAGAGTCGTTTCCTTAAACGCATTTACCGAAAATCCAGATGGGGTAAAGAAGAAAAAGCAGGCGACCAAGGGCCACCTGCTTTCGTTCAACCACAACGAATAACCATCAAGGGGGCTTACCCCCATTACCTGCACAGGTAGACGCAGAAAATGAGCGGAGTAACAGTAGTCGCTGGAATTAAGTGGTTACACCGGCGTAGGTTGGCCTTTGTCCGAAACCTGTTTCCAAATGAGTGCTTTTGTCATCCTTGCATGGCCAGGATGACAAAAAACGGTTGCTAATCAGCGCCTGTGTTTCTCCGTATCCTACGGTTTATTCCGCCCACGGGCCGTGGTATCGATTTTTTCCTCCTGGAACAGGCTGATGGCGCTGGCTATGCAGACCAGGATCAGACAGAACGGAATAGTAAGCCAGTCGATGAGTTTTGTAAACATGTGATTAAGACGCCCGACGCGCACAAAGTAATGGGTATCGTACCGGCAGCCCCGATCGGATGTAGACACAGAATCGCCCCAATTGAAACCTCAGGCTCGGGGTGTTCGTTTGCTATACGCTCTAAACGTCGGCCAGGAGCCAAAACCTTAACCGAACTAAGTCGGTTATTCTACCCAGGGGGAATTCCTCAAAACCCTGCCAAACCACCTTATGAAGGATAAAACATTAACGAAAGCGGCCCGGATTTTACTGGGAGGGTCGCTCATTTTTGCCGGAGTCAGTCACCTGACCTTTGCCCGGAAAGCGTTCAGAGCCCAGGTGCCGGATTGGGTGCCGTTACCGATCGACGATACGGTCGTTTATTCGGGTTTTGCCGAAATTGCCCTGGGCAGTAGCCTGGTGCTGACCGACGAAGCGCATGAGCAGGCGCTGGGTAAGGTAGCTGCGGCTTTCTTCACGGCGGTTTTTCCGGGAAATATTTCTCAATACGTGCATGAACGGAGCGCATTCGGTCTGGATACCGACCAGAAACGGTTCGTCCGGCTGCTTTTCCAGCCCGCGCTGGTGTATTGGGCACTGAAAAGCACGAATAACGTGTAGCGCCGACATGTAGTAACGTGTGTGGAAATCCGTGTTACTACATGTCCGATAATAAATACTTCTCGGTAATCTGCGTGCCACTGTGGACATTCTTAAAACGGCAAACCGAATGGTATGTATTCGGGTATGCCCCTGCAGGACGGTCTGATCGCGTGCGTGTCGATTGTTTGCAGGGGTTTTGCATGGCGCCATGCAAAACCCCTGCGTTTGCTTAAACAAATGAACAAGCCCGTGTTTGCAGCATCCCTAAAGATTGGTTTGGGCGCTGTAATATACCCGCTGCACCCGGTCGCGACTGCGTTTCAGGCGCATCTTCACCACATCGACCCGCAAGTCGAACATCTCTGCCAGCTGCTTCAGACTCAGCCCCTCCTCATACTTCAGTCGTAAGAAGGTCTGCTCCCAGACCGAAACCTGCAACAGCGCCCGTTCGCGTCGCTGCAACTGCTCTTCGTATTCCTGAGCCTCCTGCGAATCGGCCAGCGAGCCGGTCAGTCGGTCATCGAAACTGAGCGGATTGAACCGCTGCGCGCCCCGCAGTTGATCCATGCAATAGTTGTGGGTGATGGAAAAAAGCCAGCTCGAAAAACGGGAGCGGTACTGGAAATGGCCCAGCTTGTCGAACACCTTGATAAAAATGTCGTGGGTCAGGTCACGCGCTTTTTCAGTGTCGTGGGTCAAACTCAGACACTGTCGGTAGACCTTATCGGCATACCGGCTATACAGTGCTTCCAGGCAGGGCGAGGATTGGCCGGACAAGTGCTGGCGGATCAGTTCCTCATCAGAATGTTTGTCGTTCATGAATAGTCAGGCAACAGGTTACGGTGGATGGATAGCAGAATACCGTCGGCGGATAAACCAGCCGGACCCCCGGACATCGAAGGCCTCTCAACGGCGAAAAACTTACCAGGTGTTACCGCTCAAACTTAAGCAGTTAGCCTGATGGCTGTTGGCGAATGAATTCTATCCAGTTTGTAGAATGATTTCTACAAAGGCATCGCGGACCGGTTCTGACGGTCGGAAAGGCAGAAAATGCTACTTATAAGCTAGTCAGATGTAGCCCGGTGGGTTCGGTTTTGGAGGCCGGCTAAAGCTAAGCGCGGGATGGTGCGTACGCGTTGCGTTTTTCTCACCGGATAAATCGGCCGTTGTGGCACCTCAACTGGCGTATATAAAGTACAGTGGCCGACCGTCCCGAAGTGGTCATACCCCGTAGGCAATGCTAATCAACAGGTGCCAGCCTGACCGCTGTACTCGAAGGAACGTCAGCCCGGTCGTGATACCCTGAAAAAGCAGACGAAATCGTCGGCAGTCCGAAAAAAGTATCCGTAGAGTTTGTAGAAATGTTTCTACAAACTGAGTAGAACTACCTCGACAACTAATCCGGAAAATCCTGTCTACGTTTGCGTAAACGCTGGTTAACAGGGTTTTGTAGAGCTGTAGGCTATTGACGAAGTGAGTAGACTTCCGATTCCGGGTCGTGACCGAAAACGTAACTGTCGTCTGATCTTATGTCAAATAAAACTTGTAATCATGCAACAAATCGATTCACAAAAAGTCCAAATCAATTCAAAACAAAAAAAGACCATGAAAGTCATGAAACGCGTATCCTCCACCTTTTTAACAGCCGCTGTTGCCGCTGCTCTGTTTGTCTCTTCATCGGCGATGGCGCAGGTGAAAATCGGTACCAATCCCACAACCATTGGGGCTAGTAGTAACTTAGAAGTCGAAGCAGCTACATCCGGCCGCAAAACCTCGGTCGATAAAACCACGGGGCAGGTTACCATTGCCGATGGCACGGAAGGAACCGGTAAAGTATTTACCTCCGATGCCAACGGGGGGGGAAGCTGGCAGAAACCGACACAGGATGTAGATGTACTGTTCAGTGTAGTTGCCACTGCGACCACATCCATTCCGACAGGTGCAGGAGTACCCGATACTAAAATAAACTATGGTGCTGCTGTTTTCGACAAAAACAACAGTTTTAATTTGGCAACAGACCAATTGACTATCCCAACTGCAGGCTTTTACTTATTCTCGGTCGGTATTCAACGGGCAGGCTCACCTGTTCCAACAAACTCGATATCCGGTTATATATATGTAAACGGTGCACGGAGAGAAGGTAATTTATGGGATTCAAATATAAATGCAGGTGAAGGCTATACCGTAACGACCACCCGCATTTTAAAACTTGCTGCTGGCGACGTAGTCGATGTGCGGGCTAAGGGCAACTTCGCCAATGATGTTCTTAACTCAGGCAGCGGTACCTTTCTTCAAGTGAGTAAGGTTTCTAACTAAGGACTATACGAATAGCTCCAATCACTTACGAGCCCCCAACATTGCTCGATCAGTTAAAAAATAATCCTATGTGCAGATTTTGCCACTATCCTATGTTGGCTCAAAATCATGTTACACGTCTTTAAAAACAAATCGAGTAAATCAATTAATTATGACGATCATGAAACGAGCATCCTCTACATTTCTGGTAGCCGCTACAGCCGCTGCCCTATTTGTCTCTTCATCGGCGATGGCGCAGGTGAAAATCGGGACTAACCCCACGACCATCGGGGCCAATAATAACTTAGAAATCGAAGCCTCCACAACTGGCCGGAAAACCTCGATCGATAAAACGACCGGACAGGTAACTATTAAAGACGGCACCGAGGGCGACGGTAAAATCTTGACCTCAGATGCAAATGGCGCGTCACACTGGGAATCGGCAACCTCTGCTTTTAGGGCAAAAAAAACCACCAGCCAAACCATAACTGCCCCTGCTAATAATAATGCATTTTTTGCTGTGGTAACAAACGATACTAAACCGCTTGATCAGGATAATTTATTTAACCTGGCAACCAGTCGATTTGTCGTCCAAAGACCAGGTACCTATATTTTTAGTGGAAACTATGTTTGGAATCAAACAGTCGCAACTGCATCTAGTATCGCCATCTTTAAAAATGGGGTATTTCTTTCAAATGTTGGCCAAGGTTATGCTGTTGGGGGCCCATATGGCTTAAGTATTACAGCGATTGATGTAGCCGTTATTGGCGATTTTTATGAGCTAAGAGCCAATGTGAATGTGGGCAGTATGACAATACTGTCAGGCGAATTTACTGGAACAAGGGTTAGATAATGTCAGTCACGTTTCAGCACTATACTTGGAAGATCCATTCTGATGAATAAGGTTTCGGGAAGGCTACTACTTAGCCATGTGAATGGAGCTAAAATAGCCTATTGACCGTCCTGAATTTCCCCCAACGCGAAGGCTATATAGCCCGTCAGGCTGGAAGTATTTGAGCTGACCTCTAAACGAATCGTTCATTATTGTTCGATCAGTTAAAAAATAATCCTATGTGTAGATTTTGCCACTATCCTATGTTGGCTCAAAATCACCTCACATGAATCTCAAAACAAGCCATTTATAATGAATAAACCATACTTCACTCCCGCCCGCCAGATGCGGAGATGGGTCAGCATTCCCCTGCTATTTGTCGGAATGCTTTGCCTGGCCCTAACGGCCCAGGCTCAGGAAGGATCTCAGGGTAATACCACCATTTTCAATGGGGCCGAGATGACCTTCTTCGGCAATCATAACTTCCTCACCGGTGGTGGGGGTACCCAGCCCGGTATCATCGGCACCTTACGGACGGCCCCCTTCGGTATTCTCAACTTCGCCACGACGGCCACTACCACTACGGGCGCCAACGATGCCAACCACGTCGATGGTTACGTACGCAAGTTCGGTACGAGTCAGTTCATCTTCCCCACCGGTGATAACGGCCACTTCGGTCCGTTTGCTGCGGCCGCCGATGGCACGATGGGTGCGTACTTCTTTACCGATCCTAACACGGCCATAACCTCGCAACTCGGCGGAGGAAACTATCCCGTACTGCCGTCAGGTGGGCCGTTCGATACGTTCTCGATGGCACCCGAAATAGGCGTGGTCAGCACCAAAGAATACTGGGACATCGACGGGTCCAATGCCACGAAAATCACTCTGACCTGGAGCGCGTTGAGTGATATAACGACCCTGACATCCAGCCAGCTAAGCCGCCTGACCATTGCCGGCTGGAACGGAACGCAGTGGGTGGCTATTCCATCTACGGTCGATGTTACGTCGGTGCTGGGGGGAGCGAGCGGACTAACGGCCGGATCGATCACGAGCGATGCCACCATTGTACCGGGTACGTTTGTGGCGTATACGTTTGCGTCGCTGGGTCCCGACCTGACGCCGGTCATCTTCGCTCGTCCCTCAACCGTCAACGGCACGAAACCCATTACGGTGGTGGTCGATGTCTTCGAATTACTGGGTGTTTCGACAGTAGGTACGGTTACGCTTCGGGTCAGTAAAGATCCTAAAACGGCCCTGACCTTCAACCCAACCGCTACTTCGGTCGGCGGCCGCCCGGTAAACAACAGCGCCTGGACTTTCGACGGCGTTTCGAATGCGAACTTCTACATCCTGAAAACTACCCAGGTGATTCCGGCTGGTGGCCAGCTCACGTTTGGTCTGGACGGTACTCTGACACCTGGTGCCACAAGCGGTACGCTAACGATCAGTACCGTTATCATCGGCGGTAGTGGTGGTGAAAGTCGGAGCGACAACAACGCCGATGCCGATAAGATCGATTTCTTCCAGTAAAAATTAGTACCTGTTTTCATAAAGTCCCCTGTAGCAGCGCCCGAAAAAGCGTTGCTACAGGGATAACCCATACTAAGATTATGAACAGATTTAAATTTGTACTAGCGAGTTTGTTAATGCTGGTGAGCCTGATGAGTCTGGCCCAGCCCGGAGGTGACCCTGCCGTCATCAGCACCAACTTACTGCCCGCCCCCATCGTCGGCGGGGTAGGTGCCCCCTTCTCGATGACCTTCGTCATCGGCAACAACGGCGCCGTACCCATTCGGGGCAACACTGCCGCCAACAAGATGGCCTTCGGCATCTGCCTCTCCAACGCCGACCTGCTGACGGGCAACCTGCTCACCGACATCACCGGCGACATCACCAACTTCTTCGATCTGACGCTCAACCCCGTCACCGGTTGCAT